>CAWHIP010000012.1:0-12640 GCA_963829515.1 uncultured Alphaproteobacteria bacterium | reverse complement strand
TCGGGCAATTGCATCCGCAACGTCACCGCCGACCAATTCGCAGGCGCCGCCGCCGACGAGATCGAAGACCCCCGTCCCTACGCCGAGATCTTGCGGCAATGGTCCTCGCTGCATCCGGAATATTCGTTCCTGCCGCGCAAGTTCAAAATCGCAGTGAACGGCGCAGCGAAGGATCGCGCCGCGATCCAGGTGCATGACGTCGGCTACCAGATCGTCAGGGGGGAGAACGGCGAGACCGGCTTTTCGTCTATATTGGCGGCGGCCTCGGGCGCACCCCCTTGGTCGCGCATAAGATCCGCGACTTCCTGCCGAAGGCCGATCTCCTCGCCTATACCAACGCGATTTTGCGGATCTATAATCTCGAAGGCCGCCGCGACAATAAATATCGGGCGCGCATCAAGATCCTGGTGCATGAGAAAGGCGCCGACGCCATTCGCGCCGAGGTGGAGGCGGAATTCGCCAATCACAGAGACGAAGCGCTGACCTTGCCGCAGGCCGAGATCGACCGCATCCGCGCCTATTTCGCGCCGCCGGCTTTGCCCAAACGGGCGCATGTCTCGGCCTGTCGTCGAAGCGCGCAAGGCTAAGGATCCCGCCTTCGCCCGCTTCGTCGCCCATAATCGTCGCGGCGCATAAGGCGCCGGGCTATGGAATCGTGACGATTTCCCTCAAGCCCATTGGCGGCGTTCCCGGCGACGCCAGCGCCGAATAGATGGAGGCCATCGCCGATCTCGCCGAAGCCTATTCGCAGGACGAGATCCGGGTCGCGCATGAGCAAAACCTGGTCTTGCCGCATGTCGCGCTCGACGATTTGCCGCTGCTGTTCGACCGGTTCGCGGCCCTGGGTCTCGCCACCGCCAACACGGGTCTCGTGACCGACATCATCGCCTGCCCCGGCCTCGACTATTGCGCGCTTGCTACGGCGCGCTCCATTCCGATCGCGCAGCGCATCTCCGAACGGTTCGGCGAAGGCGCCCGCGCCGACGAGATCGGCGAGCTGAAAATCAATATTTCCGGCTGCATCAACGCCTGCGGCCATCATCATGTCGGCCATATCGGCATTCTCGGCCTCGAGAAAAGCGGAGACCGAAGCCTATCAGATCACGCTCGGGGGCTCGGCCGACGCGACCTGCGAAGTCGGAGAGATCGCCGGCCGCAGCTTTTCCTCCGAAGAGATCGTCGACGCGATCGAGACCATCGTCGACACTTACTTGCAGATCCGGACAGACAAGAGCGAAGACTTTCTCAAAGCCTACCGGCGGGTTGGGATGCAGCCGTTCAAGGAGGCTCTTTATGGGCTCGCCTGACCTGTCTCTTTTCAACGATTCCGAGACCGCGGCGCGCCTCGCCGCCAAATTCGCCGCGTTGGACGCAGGCAAATTTCTCCGCCTGGTGATCGAGGACCTTTTTCCTGGCCAGATCGCCCTTGTTTCGAGCTTCGGCGCCGATTCCGCCGTGCTGCTCCACATGGTCGCTGCAATCGACAAGGCGGCGCCGGTGCTGTTCATCGACACCGGAGTTCTCTTCCCGGAGACCCTCGCCTATCGCGACGAGATTGTCGGGCAACTCGGCCTGAGCAACCTGATCACTATCAAGCCCGACGAGGCCGATGTCGCGGCGGAAGACCCCGAAACCTTTCTCTGGGCCGGCAATCCGGATCGCTGCTGCGAAATTCGCAAAGTCATTCCGCTGGCGAAGGCGCTCGATGGCTATGCGGCGTGGATCAGCGGCCGCAAGCGGTTTCAGGCGCGAACGCGGGCGGAGCTCGCCTTGTTCGAGACCGAAGCCGGCCGCATCAAGGTCAATCCCCTCGCCGGCTGGTCGGCGGACGCGATCGACGCTTATCTCGCCGCCCACGCCCTGCCGCGCCATCCTCTCGTGGCCAAGGGCTATCTTTCGATCGGCTGCATTCCCTGCACCACCCCGGTGAAGCCCGGCGAAGACCCGCGCGCCGGGCGCTGGCGCGATCGCGGCAAGGTCGAATGCGGCCTTCACACGCAGGCGCTCGGCGCCGTTTCGGACGCTTGAACAATGGCTTTCTTCAAGAATAACGCCTTCGCGGCGGACGAATGGCGCGCCTTGGCGCAAGGCGAGGATTTGCCGCTCGAAGGCAAGGTCATCCTGACCCTGCCGCAATGGCGCGCAAGCGGCGAGCAGCTGCAAGCCACTAATATCCCGATCGGCCTTCGCCTCGAAGCGGGCGCGCCCGTGCAAGAGGTCGCGGCGGAGCTTCCCCGCTTCGCGGTAGTCGCCATCGACGTCCCCAAGTTCAGCGATGGGCGCGGCTTCTCGATGGCGCGCCAGATCCGCCGCGCAGGCGGCTTCGCCGGCGAATTGCGCGCGGTTGGCGATATTTTATTTGATCAGCTGCAGCATTTCCTCCGCTGCGGCTTCGACGCCTTCGAGATCACCGACAAAGCAACGATCCGGCTTCTTGAGTTGGGCCGCCGGCCAGGACTCGGCCTCTTTTACCAGCCGGGCCTCGGCGACGGCGAAGCCGCGGAGCCGTCGCGGCCCTGGGCGCGCCGCGCGGCCATTTGAGGCGCCGGGAAACATCGCGGAACCTTGCCTCCATCAGCTGGTTTTCCTCTCATGCATTCCATGGAGGGACGCCATGCCCACAATTCGCGACGCGAAAATTCTCATCATGGCGACCGACGGGTTCGAGCAGTCCGAACTCTTGACGCCGCTGAACAGGTTGAAGGAAGCCGGAGCCTCGGTGCTTATCGCCGCGCCGAATGGCCGTCAGATCAGGGGATGGAAGGAAAAGGATTGGGGCGAGACGGTCGCCGCGGATCTTGACCTTTATGGCCTCGACGCCGCCGATTATCATTGCCTGATCTTGCCCGGCGGGCAGATGAACCCCGACGCCTTGCGGACGAACGAAGCCGCGATCAAGCTCATCCTCGATTTTTTGAGCATGGGGAAGATCGTCGCCGCGATTTGCCATGCGCCTTCCCTGCTGATCGAGGCGAAGGCCGTAGAGGGCCGCGAGGTTACATCCTGGCGGTCGATCAAGACTGATGTTGAAAACGCCGGCGGCCATTGGGTCGATAGAGCGGTCGTCGTCGACGACGGCATGATCACGAGCCGCGCGCCGGCGGATCTCGACGCTTTCGTCGCCAAGATTATCGAGGAGATCGAGACCCACGAACATCTCGAAGGCGAGCCCTTCCGCCAGAGCGCTTGAGCGCGGCCCAATCGGACGGGCTCATTTGAACGGCCAGAATGCAGCTCAAATTCAAGATATTGGCGCAGTCCTTGTGAGATACTGGAACCTGTGAGACATCGGATCAATCCGATGTCTCAGTATCGCAAAGCCGATCAAACTTTTGGGACAACTCCACCTGCGATCGCCGCATCCCGCCGCACCGCTGCAGGTTAATCCAACGCCAGACGAGCAGCGCTCTTCAATCGACCGTTTCGACGACAGGTTGGAGAATGCGATGGAGCCCGAACAGAATCGGCTGATCCGATCCTCTCATCGCCTGGCGAAGGACGGCTTTTTCGTCCTCTCCCACGCTCCGGTCGAATTGCAGGACGGCATGCGCCGTAAAGGCGCCGATCGACATTCCATAAGCGCTTGCCGTGGCGCTGACTTTACCCGCGAAATCCGATCCGATCGACGCAACCGCAGCTTGGGCGACCTTTTCGTTCGAACAGGAATGCACGATTTCTGCGATCAAGCACATGATACTATCACCTCACGCGCGTATTGATACACGGATGCGACATTGAGCGTCCAGTCTCGCCGCTCAAGGAAAGCGAAAACGCAGCAATCAGTATATCTTAAACGTTAATGCCGATAGTATTATGACGTCAATACGGATAATTCATGTTGCTACGCAGCAAAACATCAATCAAATTTTCGAGCTGACATTGAGACTGTCTCAACTACGCTCAAAATCTGCTAGATCACAGCAAATTTAATAAACAAACCTAGTCTTGGCTAAAGCCTAAATTTATGCAGACTTGAGCTTCTCGCCCCTTCTGTCGGAAGGGCCAAATCTTAAAAAATAAGGAAAAGCCAAGCACACGCCCATTTTTCGCGTCGAGCGCGGCCTTAAGCAAATTGAACTCTCTTCGCTTAAAAAAGTTCCCAGGCGAAAACGACAAAACAATCGGCGCCTCGAACCGGCCTATTGTTGCGGCGCGGCGGCGGCAGGCGCCAGCGGCGTGCTGATGATTCTCGCATCGACCGGCTTTTCGCCGAGCACGGCCTGGACATTAGCGTCCTGCGGCCGCGGCTCGGCGATCTGAGCGCCGATCGTGCGCACGACCTGGGGCGCGTCCCCATAGGCGCCATGGCCGACGAGGCCAGCTGATTCTTTCGACAGATCATAGACTTTTACGCCAAGCGCTTCGAGCGCGGCGCGATCACTCGAGCTGTTTGGATCGAGCGCGCCCAGACGCGGACGGTCGCCGGCGAGCGTGCGTGAAATGGACAGCGCCCGGTCATTCGCGGAGACCAGCACGAAAACATGCGAAGAATCGATCCGCGCCACCTGCTGGCGAAAAACATTGAGATCGATGTCTGGGGCGGCAAGCATCACGTCGCCGAGCTTGCCATTGAGATCGGGGCTGCCGGCGATGGCGTTTTCCCGTAAGGCCTCCATGGTGAGCCAAGCGCCCATGGAATGCGCGAGAATATGCACGCGGCCCACGCCGGGCGCCTCCGCGAGCTCCCGGATGAGCTTCGCCAAGACGTCGCGCGAGGCGGTCGCGCTTTCCTTCGCCGCGCCATAGTCGAGCAGGCTGCCAGCCGACGGCCAAGTGAACAAGACCGGGACGCCGCCGAAACGGCCATCGTCGGCGACTTGGGCGAGCCGGAAGCGGGAATTGTCGTAGCTCGTGTTGAAGCCATGAACATAGAGGAGAATGTCGCGGTTCGAACCGACGCGGCCGGAAATATGGGCCGCGAGCTCCGAGAGGAACGCAGTCTCGTCGAGCCCGCGCCGGCTCGCCGCGACAAAATGCTTTTGCGGGTCTTCCGCGCCAAAGCTCGGCCGCTCGATCTTCCCCGCCTCATGCTCCGGCGGCACGCTGATCAGCTGCAAGGACAGCCGAGGCCCGCCCTCAACGGCGGCTTCGCTGGCCGGAGGGCGCTCGCCCTTGCGGGTCGAAACGACGAAGATCGACATTGAGCGCGCCGCCGCGTCGGGCACCTCGTAAAGATCGCTCGACGCGCAACCGGACATGAGCATGAGCGCGCAAGCCAAAATCACCGGCGCAAGGCGATTCGCGAAAGCTCCGCGCCGCGCCGACGCGCGCGCAGGGGCGAGCGGCATGGTTCCAATTTCTTTCTTATAAACTTCGACAAGTCGTCGAATGGCGGTTGGCTCAGCGATCAAGGCTTTGTAAGATCCCATCGGCGGTTACGGAATGCTTAACGAAGCTCCCGGCCCAATATCCGACCGGAATGACCTCGAAAAATGTCGGCAATGCGACGCGCTTAGGCGCATCCGGCGACGGCGGACTTCCAATGAAAGTCAATTCCGATCAATTGACTGGCTTTAACTGCGCCGCCCCTCGGGGCGAATAGGCGCGCCCAAGCCTTGCTTCAAGCATCTCTTGTGGAAGCTCTCACGAAATTGAAATCTGTCATCTGGAAATCCGCCCGCCGGCGCCGCTAAGAAGCAGCGCGCGCGTCGGATTGGGCGGCGGCTTCTGTCAAGGCTCCTGCTTTCGCGATAAGGACCATATGTTCGCGATGAGGACCACATGCAGGCAAGCGGCGCGCCCGTTCGCATTCTCGTCACCGGCTTCGGCGGCTTTCCAGGCGCGAGGACAAATCCGACGGCGCTCCTGATCCGCGCGCTTGGCAAGCATAAATCGAGGCTGGCGCGGATCGGCGTCGTGGTCGAACTCCAAGCGCTCCCAGTGGTCCATGCCGCCATTGCTCCGCGGTTGCGGGAGCTCGCTGAAGGTTTCGCGCCGGACGCCATCTTGCATTTCGGCCTCGCGGCGAGCCGGAAGATCCTATGCGTCGAAACGCGCGCCCTGAACCGGGCAAGCCTTCTTCATCCCGACGCCGCAGGCGCGATGGCCGAACGCCAATCACTTGTTCCCCGCGGGATCTTTGCCGCGAAAGCGACATATCCCTCGCGCCAGATCCTGGCCGCCTTGCGCCGCGCCGGCGTCAAAGGGCGATTGTCGATCGACGCCGGCGATTATATCTGCAACCAGACATTCTATCTGTCGCTCGCTGCGACCCATGCGCGCTCCATCGGCTTCATCCATTTGCCGCGGCTCGCCCGTCGCCATCAGCGCGCGGGCGGCCGCAATTCGGCTGCGAGGGAGCCAAGGTTGACGCTTGACGACGCGATGCGCGCGGCCCTTGCCGCCATCCGCGTCATGGCGACGAAGCTCAACGCGGATCGCCGCTCGGCGTTTCGAATCCAACCGCCATCGCATGAGGCCGATGAGCCGATGCGCCACAACAATGCAACAAAAAATGCGAAACTTTTTCATGTTCGCGACGAAGCGAAGGAGCCCCCCGCCATCGGCCAAGCGAGCGCTTGACCGCGCGCTGTTCCTGGCCTAGCTGCAAGCGATGGCCTCCGACGCGACGACTTTGCTGATCCCTCTTTTCGAGATCATTTGGATAAACATCCTTCTCTCCGGTGACAACGCCGTGGTCATCGCGCTCGCCTGCCGCTCCCTGCCGGCCCATCAACGCAGATTGGGCATCGCGCTTGGGTCCGGCGCCGCCGTGCTTTTGCGCGTCGTCTTCACTTTTCTTGTCGTCGAATTGCTGGCCTTGCCTTTCGTCAAGATTGGCGGCGGGGCGCTTCTACTGTGGATCGCGGTCCGGCTCGTGCAACATGAAACGGAACAAGAGATCGAGCCGGCCAACACCATTTGGGCGTCGATCCGCCTCATCGTCGTCGCCGACGCCGTGATGTCGCTCGACAATGTCATGGCGATCGCGGCCGCCGCGAAAGGATCGAGCCTGCTCATATTTTTCGGCCTCGTCCTGTCGATCCCGCTCATCGTCTTCGGCTCGACCCTTCTGCTTTCGCTGCTCAACCGTTTTCCGGCCCTTGTCTGGGCGGGGACGGCCTTGCTCGGCTGGATCGCCGGAGACCTCATCGCCGCAGATCCGGCGCTCGCGGAATGGCTGCGCGCGCGCGCGCCGAGCCTTGCCTTCTGGGCCGCGCCGGCCGGCGCGGTTCTCGTCTCCGCGACGGCTTGGCTGCGAAACCGGAGCAAGGGCGCGGAGAGGCGGGCATAGTTTTCCTGAAGCGCATCGAAGGTCGGCGCTTCGGAAAGTGGTCCAATACCTCAGGGGAGCCAATTATAAATCGCCGTGGACTTTTGAAAGCCTTTGCCGGGATCGCGCTATGCCCGCTGTGCGCGAATGTTGGATTTGCCGCGGAGGACGCGCATTGGAGCTATGAAGGCGCGCATGGCCCAAGCCATTGGGGCGATATCGACCCGGCGAGCCGGGTCTGCTCGCTCGGAACCCAACAATCGCCAATCGCCATCGACGGCTCGATCGACGCGCAACTCGCGCCGCTCCAATTCGCTTGGGCGCGCCAGCCCGATACGATCGTCAACAACGGCCACACGATTCAGCTCAATTTCGACGAAGGCGGCGCGCTGACCGTCGGCGCCGAACGGTTCACCTTGGTCCAATTCCATTTCCATCATCCAAGCGAGCATCTCATCAACGAAAAGAGCTATCCGATGGAGGCCCATTTCGTTCATCGCAACGCCGCCGGCTCACTCGGCGTGATCGGGGTTCTGATCACGACCGGAAAACCCAATCCGGTTTTCGCCGAAATCATCGAGACCATGCCGCGGAGCGAAGGCCAGCCGGTCAAGGCGGACCCCGAAATCGATCCGAACGGGTTATTGCCGGCGGAGCGCGGCTATTACCGCTACTTCGGTTCGCTCACCACGCCGCCCTGCAGCGAGACCGTCGACTGGTTCCTGCTCCGCGAGCCGATCGAGGTCGCCGAAGGCGATGTCGCCGCTTTCGCCAAGCTTTATCCCTCGAACGCCCGGCCGGCGCAGAGAACTCGATCGCCGTTTCGTGCTGCGATCGTCATGATTCGATGGGCGCGACCGAATGGCGCATGTTCGGTTCGAGCCAAGGACGCGCCCATTCCATCGGTTTTCTCATTGTGCGCGGGCGGCGTCTGACGCCGCCCATCTGGTCCGAATGCGCCTAAACTCTGAGCAAAATACGCGTAAACATAGAAAAAATCCGTTCGAATTATGGGATTCATGATTAAAATATTGTCGGTAGTTCCTATCTAACGCATGGCGGACGATTTTTGGGGGGCGGCTGACCGGAATGGCGGACCAAGTGCATATCCTCATCGTCGATGACGAACCGGGGATTGGCGAGATCATCGAAAAATATCTAACGCTGCACGGGTTCACAGTGGCGAGCGCCGAGAGCGGCGCGGGGACGCCGCCCGGCGCCGCTGAAACGGCGCGAGATCTGCTTGTGCTCGATTGCGCCGCGCCCGACGACACGGCCGTGGCGCTCGCCCGCCAGCTGCAAGAGCGCGGCAATGTTGGAACCATCAGAAGTCCATACCGTGCTTCGGCGGCCCAATCGCGTCGCCGCGAGCCAACGCGAGGCGCTTCGAACGCCAGCCAAGATAACGCGCAAGATCGCCGCCATCATGGCCGCCGATGTCGCGTTCTTCTCGCGCCTTGTCGCCGACAATGAGGAGGAGACCTTGCGTCTCCTTTCAGCCTATCGCGATATTTTCGACGATTTTGTCGAACGCTATGGCGGCCGGGTCTTCAACACCGCCGGCGATTCGGTGATGTCCGAGTTCAACTCGGCGGTCGAGGCGATGCGCGCCGCGATCGACATCCAGGAAGTCTTGCGCACCCATAATCTCGCGCATCCGCCGGAGCGATGGCTGCAGTTTCGCATAGGCATCACCATCGCCGATGTCGTCGAGCGCCAGGGCGAGCTTCTCGGCGACGGCGTCAATCTCGCGGCGCGGCTGGAGCGCCTGGCCGCGCCCGGCGGGATTTGCATCTCGCGCGCGGTGCATGAAGCGGTGGCGAACAAGGTCTCCGTCATGTTCCGCGACCTTGGCCAGCAGACCGTGAAGAATATTCCGACCCCGGTCCACGCCTTTGTCGTCGATTGGCCGGGCGAGGCGATCGATTTCGACTGACGCGCCTCAC
Organism: uncultured Alphaproteobacteria bacterium; assembly: GCA_963829515.1. GTDB lineage: Bacteria > Pseudomonadota > Alphaproteobacteria > Rhizobiales > Beijerinckiaceae > Methylocapsa. The sequence goes on along the minus strand of CAWHIP010000012.1, from coordinate 3,481 downwards.
AGGCGCGATAGATCCTGCTTGGCGGACAAATATTCGCCGCGCATCCTGCCGATGACCTCCGCCGCCGGCGAAATATCGTCAATGGCGCCGACGCCCTGCCCCGCGCCGAATATGTCACGCCAAGCCTTGACCGCCTCCGCCGCCTTGCCCTGCTCGAAGCTCATCGCGCTCTTGCCGCGCTCCGGCAAATGATCCGGATCGAGCCCGGCGTCGATCACGCTCTGGCGGAGATAATTGCCGGCCACGCCGGTGAAATAGGCCGAATAAATGATCCCCGCGGCGTCGCTGTCGACGATCATCCGCTTGTAGCGCAAATCGGCGTTGGCCTCCTTGGTCGCGATGAAGCGCGTGCCGACATAGGCGAAATCGGCGCCAAGCGCGCGCGCGGCGAGCACCCCGCGCCCTGTCGCGATCGCGCCAGCGAGCGCGATCGGGCCTTGCCAGAACTTGCGTATTTCCGCGACGAAGGCGAAGGGCGAAAGGGTTCCGGCATGGCCGCCGGCGCCCGCGCAGACGAGCACGAGCCCATCGACGCCGGCGTCGATCGCTTTTTTGGCATGGCGAACGCTGATGACGTCGTGAAAGACGAGGCCGCCCCAGGCGTGGACGCGCGGCGCGATCTCGCTCGGCGCCGAAAGGCTGGTGATGATGATCGGAACCTTGTGCTTGGCGCAAAGATCGAGATCATGCGCGAGCCGGTCGTTCGAGGGATGAATGATCTGATTGACCGCGAAGGGCGCGACTTCGGCTCGCGGATGCGCCGCCTTGAACGCAGCGAGCTCGGCGGCGATCTGGCCGAGCCAATCGTCGAGCGCCCGCATTGGGTGGGCGTTAAGCGCGGGAAAGGCCCCGATCACGCCGTTCACGCATTGGGCGATCACGAGATCGGGATTTGAAATGATAAAAAGCGGCGCGCCCGATGACCGGCAGCGAGAGCGGTTGCAGCTGTCGCGGCCAGGTCATCGCGTTTCTTTCGCTCCAAGAATTTGCCCAACGGCCGCGCGGGCCTTTGTAAGCCAAAACCGCGCGGGTTTCACCTGGTTCGAGCAGGTTTTGCGCGATGCTGGCCGACTCTTGGCGGAAGGAGGGTATTTCAGGTTGAATATCGGCGTTCGACCCAATCTCGTCGTTCGAAGACCAGCTTCCGATTCTCCGAAGCAGTCGTTCACGGAGTGAGGGTGCCGACTGCAGAGCGCAAGTAGCGGTCTACTGCCCGATTGCCCGGTATTGACCGGGGTCGACCCAGGACGGACGCTCCGCAGATTCTGCTTTCCGCGCGGGGCCGAGAATGGCGCGCCACAGTTGTCCGAACTTGTGGCAAATATACAGCCGCGCCATTTTCGCCGGGATCACATGAGAATGAGGAGTTTCGGACGATGTCTAAATTGGGTGCGTTTGCAATCGCGATTTTCTATTTCTTGATCGTCTCGCTCAGCATTATCATGCTTGCCACAGTCCAGATTCGCGCAAGCGGCGGTGAGGCATTTGATACATGGCGACGGAACTATATATCAAACATAAACTATAAATTAAACGCAAAAGAAGCGCTTGAGTTTGATAAAAAAGCAACTGAATTACGTGAAAAGTTATCTAACTATCAGTCATCTTTAGTAATTGCACATAAATGTATTGACATTGTGTTTGATAAACTGGGAAAGCCGCTTGTTCATGCTACCGACAAAGAGATGCAAGACGCCAAAAACAAATACAATGCCGACAATTGGATACAGATTCCGGGTGACATTGGGTGTTTGGTGAGATCGTATAAGCTTATCCTTGGTGATATTGAATACTTCAGAGGTCAGGCGGATTGGTATAAAGAACAATATGAGCGCCTAAAGGCAGAACAGAAGTCCAATGATGCTTTGTTCCAGGATTTGAAAAAAGAGCGCGGGGAATTCTTGGCGATAATCGACATGGAAGCAATTCCATATTGGGGTAAACTTCTAATCCTGCCGTATGACCTATTGGTGCTTTTTCTGGTCGTGTTAATGGGCGCGCTCGGTGGTATGGTGCGCCTTCTTCGGGACTACGGAGCTGCCGGTGTCCCCAACCCAAGCCCTAACGCATATTTTTATATCCCCTTAATTGGTGGTGTTGTCGCTATTGGGGGATTTGGTGCTCGCAAAATCCGGGTTACTGTTACTGTCTTCCGCAAGGACCGAAGCATCGCTCAGCCCCTTCATAATAAGTCTTCTAGGGATTATTTCAGGTCTTTTAGCACGAGAAGTCATCGACGTTATCCGCGCGAAGGGCGTTGAGATTTTAAAGCCCGAAAGCGGAAATCAGACTTTGCCGTCAGCGGAGGAAAAGAAGCATGATGAATACGCCGATCGGCCCCCGGATCAGAAAACAGAAATTGCGAAGGAGGAAATCCGGGCGATAACAGATCAGTCCAATTCATGTTAGCTGAATACTGTGCGGCCGACCAAACAGGGTGCTATTTGTTATTGGTCAACTCCGGTCCGTCCATTGGCCATCCGGCGAGCTTCGGCGGTCCGCCCGGCTCGGTCATTCTGGTCAAGCCGCAATGTCTGAGTTGTTTCAAAAACGGCGTCCGCCGGACCTCGAGCCATCGGCCGGAGTCGGCCCGGCCACGCCATAAACAGAATGGCCGCTTTCCAAATTGCAGGCCCGGGAGCTGACTGGCTGAAACCCACCCTTAGCCTTAATTCCGACTGAGCCGACCCCGGGAAAAAGCCTTGACTCCCGCCTCCGAAAAGGGAATCCATGAGAGAACAAATAGAGAACTTATTGGATCGGAGCAGAGCCGATGTCGCAAACCGGCAGGTCGGAGCGGGTGGATTTTTTGCGCCAAAGGATCGCCGCGATCGAGGCCGCGGGGGTCGAGGTTGACGCCGCGCATTCGCGTTCCGCCCGCGTAAACTTGGGCGAGAACTTCAGCCTCGACCGGATGTTGCGGGGCGGCCTTCGCCGCGGCGCCTTGCATGAGATCGCGCCGGCGCATGCCGCCGATGCGGCGGCGGCCTCGGGTTTCGCCCTGGCTCTGTCGGCCCGCTTCGCCGCCGAGGCCGCCGAGGCCAGATCCGACATTATCTGGATCATCGAGGATTTCGCCGGCGTGGAGAACGGCGCGCCTTACGGGCCCGGGCTCGCGCTCAGCGGCGTCGATCCCGCCCGCCTCCTTCTCGTGCATACGCTCAACGCCAAGGACAGCCTGTGGACCATGGAGGAGGCGTTGAAATGCCGCGCGGCGGCCGTGATCGCGGAAATATGGAGCCTCGAAAAAGCCTATGGCCTCGCCGCCTCCCGCCGCCTCGTGCTGGCGGCGCAAAAAAGCGGAACGCCGGGGCTGATGCTCGCGGCCGGAATGGCGCGCGGCGCGGACCGGCTTTCGACCGGCGCGCAAACGCGTTTCGAGGTTTTTTCGCGCGCGAGCCCTCGCCCGCCCTCGGCGCGCGGCCTGCCGCTGCCAGGTCCCGCCTGCTGGTCCATCCGCGTCGTCAAGGAGCAATACATC
>CAWHIP010000011.1:0-147449 GCA_963829515.1 uncultured Alphaproteobacteria bacterium | reverse complement strand
GAGCATGCGCCATTTGAACACGCGCTGGAAGAACATGCGCCGGAAGAACATGCGCCAAGTGAAAAAGCCGATCAACTCTTTCGGAACATGCCGTAGCTGAGCCCCATCCGAGACCGCCGGTCCGCGCCGTCAAAACGGTATGTCGTCATCGATGACATCGGCGATCCGCCCCCCGCCCGCGGCGGCCGGACGCCGCTCGATCGGCGACGCGCGGCCAAAACTCGCGTTGGTGGAGACCTCGCCGCCGCCGGCGCGATCGGCGTCGAAGAGACTCGCCGCGGCCGCGACTGTCCAGCAGGGTCAATTCACCGCGAAACCGCTGCAAAACCACTTCCGTCGTCTTACGTTGATTGCCGTCGCGATCCGTATATTCGCGCGTCTGCAATTGCCCTTCGAGATAGACCTTCGAGCCTTTCTTGCAATATTGCTCTGCGATCTTTCCCAAATTCTCGTTGAAGATCACAATATTGTGCCACTCCGTCCTATCCTTGCGCTCTCCCGACGCCTTGTCGCGCCAGGACTTGGTCGTGGCCAGACTAAAGCTCACCACCGGATCTCCGGCGCCGGTGCGGCGGGTCTCGGGATCGCGGCCGAGATTGCCGACGAGTATGACTTTATTGACGCTCCCCGACATGAACTCTCTCCCTAATTCCGCAAAAGCGGTCATAAAAGGCGATGGAAGAATCCGGATTTCCAGCCATGATTCGCACATCCCCGCTCCATTAGCATCGCCGCGCGAGCCCCGCCTTGGCTTTGTCCACGAAAAATCGCTCCCGATATCGCGCGGAGTTTGGCCGCAAGGACTGGCGCGCGCATGGTTCTGTTTTTGTTCTAGCATCCCATTTCGATTGGGACAAGCCCGCCAGCCCGGACATCGCCGCCTGTGGTCCTGATTGCGGCCAAGCCGACCGCGCGGAGGCTTTCCGAACTTTCGGCGCCGATCGTCGCGAGTTTGTCGACGCCTTGCGCTTTATCAATGCTTAGTCCAGAAAAAGGATATATACATAAACTTAAGTGATTCTGGCTCGGTCGAGCGCGTTCGTTTGCACCTCTCATCTTGACTTGATCATAGATCTAATCGAAAGGCTTGCTGCGCACTCGAAAATCGCGTCACTTGGACAGGGGTTGGAAAAGATCATCTATATTTGCGGCTTGGCATCCTGGCGAACGCGAGCGGCGCCGCAACGTACTCTACTATTCAACAGTGTCCATGCAATTGCAAGATTGTGCTACTGCGCGGCGAGAGACGCGACTTGCGTTGGCCGCCGTGGAAGCTCATAAGTCGCAGATGCGGAGCAAGCAAATATTCTCAACTCTTTCCGAGTCGGCGCCGCGCGCCTTGCACCCTCAGGTAAAACCACCCCACTTTTCTTCGGCTCAAAAGTTGGGCGCTTCTTAATCATCTTAATGGAAAATCAATGAAACGGCAGCCCAAGCCATTTTCGGTCGAGATCAAACGCTCGCGCCGCTCTCCCGCTCCTTCGCCATCCTCGTCGCCAAGCCTTGTCGATGGAGGACGCATTGACGCCGATAAAGCCGCGTCGAGGAGGAAAAGAACCGCCAAGGCCGAGTCCGAGGCGGAGCTCGTCGTTCCGGCGTTTCTCAAGTCGGACAAAGGGAATATTCGGTCGACCACGAAAGCGATCGCCAAAGAACGGGAAAGCGTTTTCGCCACTAAGACAACGTCGCCGGTATTCGAGCGACAAGCTCCCGCCGAAGGTAAAGCGTCCGACGAGCGCGATCCGCGGCAAATCTTGCCGAGCCTGACCTCGGGTTACGGCGTCGCGCCGCAAATGGTGGAGGAGCCGAAAGGCCGAAGCCGAAAGGCCGCCGTGGGCGAAGAGGCGAAGGAGGCGCGGACAAGCCGCCGGAAGGAAAACGAAAAAGCCCCGTCGGCTCGAACCTCCTCCCCTCGAGCCGAATCCGGTTCTCGGCAAAAGTCGCCGGCGCAACAGGGATCCAGAGCTGGGCTCCAATCGAGCCCGGCGCGAAAGCAAGGTCCAGCGGCTGAAACCGATGTCCCCACCGCGCAAGCCAGGTTTGGGCAGAGAGCCTTGATTTCCGTTACCGCAGCAACTGCGGCGCAGGGCGAGGGCGCGCGCGGCCAAAGCAAGCGGCGCCGCTTGCTGAAGCGCAACAGAGATGAGGCCGCCTTTCTTCCACGCGGCGAGCGCTGGAAGCGCCGAATTCATCCGCGCGCTTGGTAGCTCATTCCCCTTAATGCCTGTTTCGGAAAAATCGCGCGCGTTTCGCCAATTGGCGCTTGCTTCGGCTCTGTGCGAATTTGAGCGACGCCGTCTGAATCAACTGTCCTCATCCTGTCGAAATTCTCCGGCGCCTATCTTCAAATTGCATTTGTCTTCAAGCCGATCGGGCGGGCTTCCAATAGCCGCCCCGCGCTGATACAAGCTAAGTTTCGCCCTTGCCGCGGGGTGGAGCAGCCCGGTAGCTCGTCAGGCTCATAACCTGAAGGTCACAGGTTCAAATCCTGTCCCCGCAACCAAATTACCTCCGTAAAAACAAGGCGCTGGATAAAACTCCAACGCCTTGTTTGATTCCAAAATCCCAAAATTTACCTAACGCATCGCTAATACATTTCGACGAAAAGCCTAAAACCTGATAGGCTGAAGCTTAATATATTTCAAATTGGCGCTTAGGGTGCCTATGGAAAGCCACTCGCTGGTTGGAGGAAAGGTCCAGGTTTACCGGCGCGACAACAGTCGCTTCTGGCAATGCTCGGCCTCGGTCGGCGGCAAACAGCGCCGGACCAGCACGAAGGAGGAGAGCCTTGCCCTCGCTAAGCAGGTAGCAGAGGACTGGTATCTTGAGCTGCGCAGGAAAGACCGCGCTGGCCTTCTCACGTCAGAAAAGACCTTCCGCCAGGCGGCGGACCAATTCATCAATGAATACGGAATTGTCACCGAAGGCCAGCGGAGCCCACGCTGGGTTGAGGGACACAGCATCCGCCTGCGGCTGCATCTCCTCCCCTTCTTTGGCGACCTTGGCGTATCCCAGGTGACGCCGGGGAAAGTGCAGGAATACCGTGTCCATCGAATCACCTCACGCCTTGAACCCAACCCGGAGTTAAAAGCGAATTGGCCGGTCAGGGATAAACCGCCCGCACGCAGCACGATCCACGACGAGATCGTGACTTTGCGGCAGGTCTTGAAAACGGCCATCCGCCATGGGTGGCTTGCCCACCTGCCAGACCTGTCCCCGCCCTATAAGGCGCAGGGCAAAGTGGTGCATCGCGCTTGGTTCAGTCCTGCGGAATATAAGCAGCTTTATGAGGCGACACGCGCTTACGCGCACCAGCCGTTCCATGACCACTACAAATGGAATGCCGAACAGGTTCACGATTTCGTGCAGTTCATGGCGAACACGGGCCTTCGTCCGGAGGAAGCCAAGAACCTCCAGCAACGCGACGTGGCGATCGTCGAAGACGAGGCGACGGGCGAACGTATTCTTGAGATCGAGGTCCGTGGCAAGCGCGGCGTCGGCTATTGCAAGAGCATGCCGCGCGCCGTGCGCCCCTATGAGCGGTTGCTAAACCGAGCGAAGCCAGCGGCTACAGAAAGTCGGCGGGAACGGCAGCGCCGCCGCCGCGATGGTATCGATGAACCTGCACCTGTCCCGATTTAAAAAAAACTGCCTGAACCAACCGATCACGTTTTCCCTGGCAACCACATCAAATTGTTCAATGGGGTTCTCACCCGAACAAAACTCAAGTGTGACCGCGACGGGAACCGGCGCACCGCCTACAGTTTGCGTCACACCTACATTTGCATGCGCCTCATGGAAGGCGCTGACATCTACCAGATTGCCAAGAACTGCCGCACCAGCGTCGAAATGATCGAGAAATTTTACGCAGCGCATATCAAGAACACGCTTGACGCTGCGTCGATCAACGTCCGCCGCACCAAGCCGACGCGACGTGGGGGGCAGCAAGGGCGGCCAGCGGATGGTACCGACGCTCACTAGCAGCCATAGCCCACCAGATTTTCCGCTTTGGGGCCGATGGCCCCATCTTTCTTACGAGACGTTCAGCGTCTCGCCTTACGCGCCGCTTGGCGGCGCGCCTCATAGGGCTTGGCCCTGATATTTCGCCATTGGTTTCATCGAAATGCAGATTTCGACAACCCAAATCATTCATAGACGATGAAACACACCACGGCACCGAGCTTCGGGGCTTACCGCGGCCTAGGTGATTTTCCTGGGAAGATCGGCAAGGCTGTACTAGCCTTTTCGGATGAGCGCCACCGCGAAGTGACGGTCCAGACCATAAACTCGACCCGAGCGAACGCGCAAAGTGAGGCGGCGAAGCCGTAGATGCTTAGAAGCTCCGTAGAGCCGATGTGCCGGTTCGAACTCCGGCCATCCGCACCAAATGAAAAGTTACTCGAACAATGTTGCTTCAATCTCACAATCAAAAGTTCGTTGATGAATTCTTCCATGCGGTTGAGCTGCTGCAAGAAGGATACCGACATAGTTCATTCAGCTATGTAGCAATAAAATCCAACGACACCTTTGTACTTGTTCAAGCGAGACTGTTTTTGAACGCTAAGCCTTCAAGCGCTCCATTCTCCCATTTTCAATCGGAAAATGTGCGCGCTGGCCATTATAAAATGGCGGATCTTCAGTCCGATCCTCGTAAAGTGGTTGACCAATTGCTTTCCGGCCAACTTAGCACCCCGCACGGCGCGTTGAGTTTCCCCTCATCTGACGCAGGCAATTACGGTGCCTCCTATATTCCATTCCACTCGGATGCCCTACAGACACAGCGGCGGATCAGCGTTCTTCAACTCTTCGGCGGACAACCAAGCCTTATCCGCCAACCTGATCTTGATTGGGAAATCAAGGCATCTGATACGCCGTACGACGGATTACATGTACGCGGCGGAGGAATATTAGGCCACGGAGCGGCGGCATATTGCGGCTGCGTGGCGGAGTAAAACCCGGCCACTTTTGGGGCTGACCTTTTCCGGATTTTGATTCGGAGGGGTGGCCGGGGATGTTTGCGGTGGAGACTTACGCAGCGGTTCGACGGTTTATTTTTGTCGAGGGAAAGAGCCGGCGCGAGGCGGCGCGGTTTTTCGGATTGAGCCGGGAGACGATCGCCAAGATGTGCCGCTATTCGGCGCCGCCTGGCTACGTGCGGACCAAGGAGCCCGAAAAGCCGAAGCTCGGATCGCTGGTTCCGGTCATTGACGCGATCATCGAGGCCGACAAGACGGCGCCGCCTAAGCAGCGACATACGGCGAAGCGGATTTTCGAACGGCTGCGGATCGAGCACGGCTTTCTCGGCGGCTACACGGTCGTGAAGGACTACGTGCGGCTGGCGGAGACGAGGTCGCGCGAGGTCTTTGTGCCGCTTGCCCATCCGCCTGGCCACGCGCAGGTCGATTTCGGCGAATCCGTCGGCGTGATCGGCGGCGTGCGGATGAAGCTGCATGTATTCTGTTTCGACCTGCCGCAGTCGGACGCGTGCTTCGTCAAAGCCTATCCGGCGGAGACCACGGAAGCTTTTCTCGACGGCCATGTCTCGGCCTTCGCCTTTTTCGGCGGCGCTCCGATCTCGATCTTGTATGATAATACGAAGATCGCGGTGGCGAAGATCCTCGGCGACGGCAAACGCAAGCGCACCCAAGCCTTCACCGAGCTTGTCAGTCATTACCTGTTCCGGGATAGGTTCGGCCGGCCGGGAAAGGGGAACGACAAAGGCAAGGTCGAGGCCCTGGTTAAATATTCCCGGGCGAACTTTCTCACGCCCGCGCCGCATGCCGCCTCATTCGAGGCGCTGAACGCGCTGCTCGAAGAGCGCTGCCGCGCCAGGCAAGCAGAACGCGCGGGCCGCCATGAGCAGACGATCGGCGAAAGGCTTGTCGCGGATCAGGCGGTCTTGCGCGCCTTGCCCGAGGCGCCCTTTGAGCCTTGCGACAAGCGCGCGGCGAAGGTCTCCTCCACGGCGCTCGTGCGCTATCGCATGAACGATTATTCCGCGCCGACGGCCTATGGCTTTCGCGACGTCCTGGTGAAAGGCTTCGTCGACGAAGTCGCAATTTTCTGCGGCGCGAACGAGATCGCCCGCCATCCGCGCGTCTATGGCCGTGGCGAGTTCATCTTCGACCCGAAGCACTATCTGGCGCTCCTTGAGCAAAAACCCGGCGCGCTTGCCGTCAAGCTCGCGCAGACTGCGTAAACTTGTCTGCGCAGGCGGCGGCGTTGCAGAACTGGACACTGCCGGAGCCGCTCCGGCATCTGCGCCGGCTTCTGGAAGCCCGCATGGGCAATCGCGGCAAGCGCGAGTTCATCCAGGTCTTGCGGCTGATGGAGGTTTTCCCCAAGACGATCGTCGCCGCGGCGGCGCTCGAGGCGATCCGGCTCGGCGCCATCAGCTTCGACGCGCAGCCAAGTGTTCGCAGGCTGCGTAAACTTGCCTGCGTCAAGCAACTGGTCATCGCCAAGATCGAACGCAGACCCGCAAATCTCGATCTTTGCGATTATCCTTATCTGCCCGCCGCCAACGTCAAGACGACCTCGGCCGCCGATTACATGGCTCTTGTCTCCGGGAGCGCGGCATGACGACGGCCGCTTCTCCCGCCAGTCCGGCGCCGCCGCAGGTGTTGCTTGCGCATCATCTGCGCCAGCTCAAACGGCCGACCTTCCTGCGCGAATATGAAAAAGTCGCCGCCGAAGCCGCGCGCGAGGGTCTCGATCATGTCCGCTTCCTTCTTCGCCTCGCCGAGCTCGAACTCATCGATCGCGAAAGGCGCATGGTCGAGCGGCGCATCCGCGCGCAGCCAAGTGTTCGCAGGCTGCGCAAGCTTGCCTGCTTGCATTTTTCGGCGGTGAAGAGTTTCGATGCGTTCGACTTCGCCGCGATTCCCTCGCTCAACAAGCCGCTCGTTCTTGAACTGGCCCGCTGCGAATATGCCGTCGCCCGCGACAATCTGATTGCTCTCGGCAACAGCGGCGCGGGCAAGACGCATGTCTGTCTGGGGCTCGGCTTGGCGGCCTGTCAGCGCGGCTTCTCCGTCGCCTTCTTCACCGCCGCCGGTCTCGTGCATCAATTGATGGAGGCGCGCGACGAGCGGCGTCTGCTCAAGCTCCAAGCCCAGCTCGCCGCCGTCAAGCTCCTTATTATCGATGAGCTCGGCTACGCGCCGCTCTCGCAGACCGGCGCGGAGCTGCTTTTCGAGATCTTCAGCCAGCGCCATGAGCGCGGCTCGACCATCGTCACGTCCAATCCGCCATTCGACGAGTGGACGAGCGTGTTCGGCAGCCAGCGCCTCACCGGCGCGCGGCTCGATCGCCTCACGCACCACGTCCATATCCTGGAATTGAACGGCGAGAGCTACCGGCTCAAGCAATCAAAGGCCAGGCGACGGCGCGACCCGCGACCTTCCGACGAGACCGGCGAAGCCGCCGATCCGGAAACTGGCGAGATCATCCCAGCTTCCTGAAAGCCGCGTCCGCCCCAATGGCCGACTTTTAATCCGGCGTTGACAAACCGCGCTGCGCCGGATGGCGCGCCAATGGCGGCAAAGACAGGCGAACGGCGGCGCTTTCGCAGATAGGCGCGCGGGTGACGCGTGCAGGAGAATCCGTCATCTAGAAGTTTTGATTCGATCTGCCTGTCATTGCCTTCCGAGGCTCGATGCGAGCCATGGCGGGGGCGAAGCTGGTCCGGGGTTGCGCAGCCTCCGCCATGGCGTTCCAGAGGGCGCGTCACCGTCTCAGGCGCCGCATCGATTGCAGCGCACACATGAAAGCCCAGTTTCCACTCCGGCTTCTCGCGGTCCTGGACGCTGCGACGGTTCTTCCGGACGATCAAGAGTTATTCTCAAGATTCACGCTGGCGCGCGCTTCGTGCTCACATCCCAATTCCGAGCGTACGTTTCCGCTCGAAATCCCATGAGATTCCGGAATCTCGGACGACGCCGCTGATGTGCTTCCCGAGCCGTGCGTCGATGACCGGCCGCCACGGGACGAGGGTGAACTCATGGGCGTTCTCGATCAACGCGTATTTGCCCGAGACCAGCTGCGTCTTTCCCGTGAAGACCCCCGTAATGCGTTCGCCTTCGCTCGCAAGCCGGAACGGCAAGCGGGTCCGGCCTTCGAGCGACTTCCCGGCGCGCTCGATCTCCCGCTGCTCCAGCCGCTCGATGAGATCCTTTGGCGCGCGGACGCCGCCCTCGGGCGTGCGCCAGGCGTGACCTTGGTCAACGAGAGCATCCTTCCGCCGCTCCAGCGCCCGACTCGCGTCTCGAAATCCGCGGGGATCCGCCAATGGTCGGCGTCGATCCGCTCGACGATCCCGGCGCGGCGCAGCGCCTCCAACCGGCGGACATGGCTCTGGACATATGACTTGTAATCGCCGCCGGACACGCGGACGCCGGCGCCCTCCGCCATCGCTTTATGCGCGCTCGGACGATAGTCGCCAGCAGCGCGCGCGATTTCCGCAATGTTGTGGTCGGCCGGACATGGGCCGGCCGGCGCGGGACCGATCTCGATAATCGCGCCGATCTTCGCCTCCCCGGCTCTCGCCGCCTCTCCCACCGCGACATGATGCACGCGGCCGTCCACGCCGTCGACGATAAGGCTTACGCGCTCGCCGAGTTCATCCGTCAAACCCTTGCCGATCACCCGGCCGACGATCGGCGCCGGCGCGTTCTCGCCGTGCAGGACGTAGCTGCCGAGCGCCCGCGCTTCGCCGCGCTGAGCGAGCGCGCGGTTGATCGTCTTGACGATGTCGCCACGTTCGCCCAAGTCGCGCAGCGTCGGCTCCAATTTGTCCGACAAAACCCAGACGCTGGGCTCGGTCTCCGCCGCGAGGCCGTAACGCGCCAAGGTCTGCAAGCGGCCGATGCGAAGCGGGCGGTTCAAATCGGCTTGGACCTGGCCGGCCTCGTGCCGCAGGTCGAGCACGCGATCAGGAGCTTCCTCGATCATGGCGCGGTCAATGCGGGTGAAGCGCTCGGCCGAGACTTCGGCTTGGAGCTTCTGGCGCAATTCGAGGTCGGTCTCGGGTCCCAATTCCAGGGTCGCCCGCTCTTGGGCGCGTAGCCGGACGCCGTCGGTGATATAGTCCTGGGCGATAATGAGATCGTCGGCGAGTTCGTCCTTGCCGCGGACCACGACATGGCTATGCGGATGGCCCGTGTTGAATTGATCGACCGCGACCCAGTCGAGGCGCGCTCCGAGATCATCCTGCATCTGGCGCATCATTTCGCGGGTGAAGCCGCGCAGATCGGAGAGCTTGTCGCCATCCTCGGGGGCCACGATGAAGCGGAATTGATGGCGGTCCTCCCGCCCGCGCTCCACGAACTCCCTCCCGTCCGCCGCGTCGCATTCCGGCCCATACAAACCTCCGCGTTCTCCTTCCTGGTCCGTTCCGCCGCGTTGCAAATAGCGCAGATGGGCGTCGGCTCCCTTGCCGCCGCTTTTCAGCCGGACGATCCGGGCCTTGACGACGACGCGGCAACACCTCCCTTTGCGGGACCGGCTCGCAACCCCACCGCGCCGTCCGCCGCCGCGCATCTGCGCCAGCGTCAGCGGACCGCCATTCGCCGCCGCCGCCGCCTTCATTACCTGAGCGAAGAAGGATTGCGAGCGCCGCCCTACGCGGGGGCGGCGATCGCGGATGCGGCCGGGGCGCGGCTGAAAGTCGGAGGCGTCGTCCTGGCTCATGCCGACAGGGTTGCGCTGGCTCTTGCTCAACGCAAGCCCAAACCGCCGCACCTCCTGCCATAGCGTTGAATAAGAAACGAAATGCGGACCGACCAACATTGCCGCTAACACAACTGAGCCGAAAACCAATGTGCAGACAACACATTAGAGGCAAACGCCAGTTTGCTTTAATCTTGCTATCCTAACCAACATCGCCGAAACCGTGTTATAACCCGACCTCACGCGATTGTATTCCGTGACACCATTGTCGGCGTCAACGTCATTTCGAGCTGAAAATGGCGTATCCGAGCGCCCACGAAACTGCCATCTCGGTGCCGCCGGACCGCGTTCAGAAGGTAGATCCGATGAACTTCACGTTGTCATCGCGCAATCGACAAACTGTCAAGCAGCGGACGTTCGTAGCATTGTTTCTTTGTCGCTCACGGGATCGTTTTTCAGTCGCCAAGAACATCTACGGGGGCGATCACCGCGCGGCCTGGTCGTCATTGCAGTGCGCCAGAGCGCCGTTCGAACGAACGCCTGGCTAGCTCAAACAACCGTTCAATCGCAAGCGCGGCGAGCATGGAAAGTCCCACCAATGGATAGATCAGTCCGGCTATCGCCATGACCGCCAGGACTCCTAGCGCTGCGCGGGGGCTGTCGGCGGCGGGCGGCAAGCCAAACGACCCCTTTGGCCGCCGCTTCCACCACATGATCGGCGCGGTGATCGTGAGCAAAACGATCGCGATACAGCCTGCCAGCATGATGTAGCGATTGAGCGCGCCATATTCCTGCCCCTGGTGCACGGCTATTCCCCATTCGACCGTCTTCGCGGCCGGCCCATATTGGGCAAAACCCACATCGCCCAGCACCTTGCCGCTATATTGGTCGAGATAGACGGTTCGCGTCTCCTCGACGCGATCCGGGCGCGAGGTGGCCGTATAGGCGCCTTTTGGTCCTTGAGGCAGGGCGACGCTAAACGGCTTCCTCACGCCCATATCGGCGAAAACGGCCAGCGCTTGATCGAGCGTGACCGTTTTCCGCGCGTTGGGCGCGGATTCTGGCGGAACCGCCTTCTCGAGCGCCCAAGGCAGATTTCTCGGCAGCGCCACGCCGCCGCCAACATGGCCCTCATGTCGGGAATGCCGGTTCGCGAGCATCCAGGCCGGCACAACTTCAACGGGAGGCTTTGGCTCGCCGAAGCCCGCCGCTGCTGTCCATTCCTGGACATAGCTGCCCCAGACCATCGACCAGGGCATGCCCGTTACCGCGAGAAACACGATTAAGCTAATGGCGAAAAGGCCGGTTACGGCATGCAGATCACGCCAAAAGGTCCGGTTTTTTGGCGTCCCACGAACGGTTACGACGCCGCCGCTACGGCCGCGTGGCCACCAGAGAAATAGTCCCGAAAGCGCAAGCACAATGGACCAACCTGCCGCGATCTCGACGAGAGAGCTTGCCCAAAAGCCGAAATATTGCAGGCTGTGGATTTTACGCACAATCTGCATGACGCCGCCAAAGGGAATCGTGCCGAGGAGCGTGCCATCGTAGGGATCGGAGAAGGCGGTCTGGATTTCGCCCGTAGGCGTCCGGATATTCATTTGCATAGATTTGTCTGGTCCCGATGCCAGGGTCAATTCCAAGACCTCCGATTGCGTGGCCTCCGCCGTCTTTTGCACGAGAGCGCTCGCGGCCAGGGGCGCGTCCCCGCGCGCGGGGACGTCTTCGAGCGAGCGATAAAGAATATGGTTGATCTCCGGAGTGAACAGATAAAGGCCGCCGGTCACCGCCAAAACCAGCAGAAACGGCAACGCAAACAGTCCGGCGAAAAAATGCCATCGCCAAACCGCGCGATAAAGCGCGGTTTGCGGGGCTGACGAGTTGAATGTAGACATGTGCATCTCCTCCGACAACAAGCTCAAAACTCGACGCGCAGCGATCCAGTAACCGAGCGCGGCGCGCCTGGGTTGATTCCGGTTTGCGGGCCGAAGAAACTGACTCCCGTATAATATTTAGTGTTGGCTATGTTGTTAACGTTGATCTGCGCCGACACGCGGGTGGGGCCGATCACTGTTTGGTATCTCGCGAAGGCGTCGAAGCGGGCGTAGGCGGGTAGGATAAACGTGTTCTGATCGTCTCCCCAACGATTGCTCGCGGCAAAAACGCCGCCGCCGGCGCGCCAGCCGCGCAGCTCGCTGCTTGGAGCAAATTCATAAGCAAGGGACAGGCTTCCTGAATCGGGCGCATAGACATGCAACGAATTCCCCAAAAGCAAACCGCTGGTGTCCTGGATAATTCTGGCGTCGATATGGGAATAGTTGCCGATGACGCTGAGCTCATCGGTGAGTTTGCCGAGCAAATCCAATTCAACGCCCTGGCTGCGGGCGGCGACCGTATTCACCGCGAATGGGTTGCTCTCAGTTGGCGCCGACGTGAGAACATTGCTCTTGGTGATGTTGTAAAAAGAGAGCGTCGCGTTCAGTCTGTTATCCAATAGCTGGGCCTTCACGCCGCCTTCCCAGCCTACCGAGACTTGGGGCGGCAAGGGAATGCTGGAGGCCGCGAGGCCATTGGCCAGTCCAAAGGACCTAGTGTAGCTGCCGTAAAAGCCGAGCCATGGAACAGGCTGATAGACGAGGCCCAGCCGCGGGCTTGGGATCGCGCTGTGCTGTTCAGGGCTCGTGCCGAAAAGCGTATAGGCTGCGCCAGTAGTGGGCGGGGTCGGAGGGGAGGTGCTATAGTCTGTTGACACTTCCCCGTCCCGCACGTCCGCCAGATCGTAACGTATGCCAGCGAGGATATGCAGGCCCTCGAAAGGCGTGATGACGTCCTGCGCGTATGCGCCGAGATCCTTCTCTTGATGCGGCTCAAAGAAAGCAAAACTCGCCTGCCCTGCATAGGTCTGCCAAGCGGCTAATTGCCACGCCGAATTCGGCACCGTGCCATAGATAGGGTTGTAGATATTTATCGGATAATTGCCGAGCTCCGAAAGAGTAGTAAAGTCGTAAAGGTAGTAATAATCAGCCCCTATCAAAACCTCGTTCTTCACGCCCAGAACATCAAACTTTCCAGTGAGATCCAGATTGGTGGAGTAGTTTGTCGTCGTCTGATGCTGATAGAGAATTGGTCGATCGAGGATTGGGGGGTTGGGAAAATCGTTTGCGTTGAGATCAATCTGTGTGTGGGAGGAGCGCACCGCGAGGAAGCGGCTGGTGATCGCCCAATTGTTGTCGAATTGATGTTTGAACTCCTCGGCGATGAGTGAGGTGCGGTACATCGACGGCGGCTGGTTCGGCTCGTCGAACGAGCGGTAGATGGGTAGACTCGCCGGGTACATGCCGACCGCAGGAATGCCGACAAAACGTTGCTCGTTGCGGCTCTGGAACTCGCCGTTGATTGTCAGCGTCGTCGCGCCGTCGATTTTCCAAGTGATGGCGGGCGCGAGAAAGGTTTGGCTGTTGTTGACGAAGTCAATAAACTGCCCGTCTTTCGTATAACTGCCCGAGAACCGGTAGCTCAAGGCTCCATTGTCGAGCGCTGGAACAGGGCCTGTCAAATCCCACACCGTGCGAAGAAGGTTGAACGAGCCCACTTGCTGCTGAACGCTGTAATATGGCGTGTCGAGGGGATTTTTTGTCACATAATTGACGATGCCTCCCGGATCGGCGCGGCCGAAGATCGTGGACGCCGGGCCTTTCAAAACGTCGATTCTCTCCAGATTGGAGCTGTCAAGAGATGGGATGACAGGCTGCTCCATTTTCAAGCCATTGCGGTACGTATTTGTGCTGTCAAAACCGCGAATGTTAACGCCCTGGTCTGTCTGGAGAGGCGTGTAGGTTTGCACGCCGCTTACGTTTTGCAGCGCTTCCGTAGGGTTGATGGTGTTTTGATCCTGCATCACCTGCTCCGGCACCGTGTTCACCGCGATCGGGAGATCGAAGGTGGGCACGTTAAGCTTGGTGGTGCTTTGGGCGACCGGCGGCGCGCTATAGCCTGCTTTTTCTCCTGGGCTCTCTGGTGGTGCTGGCGGAGCGACCTCGCCTCCGCCGCTTCCTTGGCCGCCCGCGACATCAACCGCCGGCAGAGGGATCGCCCCCGCGTCGTTCTGCGTCCCCGCATCGTTTTGCGCCAACATGATCAGAACCGCGTCGCCGCTGGGAGAAAGACGGTAGGTGAGACCGCTTCCCGCCAAGAGTTTTCCCAGCGCGTCCCGCACCGAGTAGACGCCGGAAAGTCCGCGCGTTCGGACGCCCCGCGTCAGACGCGCGTCGTAGGAGAGATGAAGGCCGTTTTGATCGGCCAGCGCGTTGAGCGCCCCCGTCATGGGGCTCGCCGGGATATGGTAGGTTTTGATCGCGCCGGTCCGCTCTTCGGGCGCGATGGAGGCCTGCGCAGGAGAGCTGGAGGCGCCCGCTCCCGTCATGAAGGCGCTGAGCGCCGCCGCCGCAATCGCCGAACTCATGTTGCCTGTCCCTTTTGGGGCGAATTTCCTCGTCATTGGCCGCGTCCTTTTGAATCTGCGAGGGCGCGGAACTGCCCCTCAAATGATTTGACGCGGTCGACTCTGGACAACAGAACCATGTCGCGAAAATATTTTTCAAAAAAACCGGGCCTCGCACCGAAGACCCCGTCTTGAAGCTAGAGGCGCGCTCATCAACGGGAGTTCAAAGTCAATCGTGCAACACGATCAGATAATTGGAGAGGCTGAATGCTGAGAGCCCCAGAGAGGTTTCGATCTCGCTCAAGGCGCGCATGGGATCATTCATGCCGTAAACGCCGCTCACCCGCCGCGCGCAAATCGCCGGCCGCAAGCAATAGACAAAGCCGTGACGATAGCGGCCGAGCATTGCGAGGAAGTCGCCGAGCGGCTCGTCGTCTACGATCAATTTGCCGCGCCGCCATGCGGTCAGCCGGGCGAGATCGGCGGACGCGGGCGCACTAGCGGGGGAGTCACGCCTAAAAGCGCTTTGCTGCCCTTCGTTGACGATGACGTCAGTCCCGCCGCTCGCAACCACGACGCGATGCTCGGTGACGGTCACGAGCGTTTTGCCTTTCCCCAGGGCGATGTCGAAGGACGTGCCGAGCGCGGTGATCACACCGCCGCCGGCTTCGACCGCGAAGGGCCGATCGGGGTTGGGCGCGACCGCAAACCAGGCCTCGCCTTGCAAAAGGGTAAGACGCCGCTGAGAAGGCGTGAAGTGAACGCTGATGGCCGATTTGGCGGCGAGTTCAACTCGGGAGCCATCTTCGAGCGTCACGCGCTGCGTTTCGCCCGTGCCCGTGGTATAATTCGAGAGCAAAAAAGCAGAGAGATCATCTAGGGAGAGGTAGAGCCAAGCGGCTGCGGCGGCGCAGGCGGCGGCCGATGCAAGTTGGAGTTTTCGCCTCGATGCGTGCGCGGGCCTCGCCTGACCGGGCAGTCGCAGTTCTGAAAGGTCGGCGGACAATTGCTCGATGTCGTCATAGGCCGCCGCATGCGCGGGGTCGGCGGCGAGCCAAGCCCGGAAGGCGGCTTGTTCCTTGCGGGACAGCGGGCCTTCCTTCTTGCGAACCACCCAATCAATGGCGGCGTCGTGGGGGCTTTCCGGCGCATCATCTTCCGCGCTCATGACAGCGGCCGCCCTATCGGTTGAGGCATTCCTTTTTTCCTTCCGGTCATTGCGCTCCTATAGAATACGACGCGCCGGAAAGGAAAAACGGAACGTTTGAGGCAAAAAATCAGCCGAGCGCCGCGCGGCAGCGCTGAAAGGCGAGGCGGAGGTGCCGCCGCGCCATGCTATCGGAAATGCCGAGCCGCTTAGCCGCCGTTTTCAAGGGAAGATTCTCGTGCATGACGAGAACAAAAACCTCGCGGGAGCGCGGCGGGAGCGATTCAACCGCCGCGCGAAGGAGCCGGGATTTCTCGCTTCGTTCGATTTGCGCCCCGGGCGGGGCCTCGCTCGACGGAACCTCCGGAAGGTCGCCAAATTCAAGATATTTGGCCTCTGTCTTGCGGCGTCGGGTGAAATCCCGGGTCAGATTGGCTGCGATCACTTGCAGGAACGCCGGAGGATCATCGATTGCGCCGGCGTTGCTGCTACGGCGGAGGGCGCGCACGAAAGTCTCCTGCAGCAGGTCGGAGGCGTCCTCCCGCCCCACCCGACGCGTGAAATATTTTAGCAGATCACGCTTGTTGAGCATGAAAAGCTCGCGGATCAGATGTGATTTCTGGTCGGACATTGCGACACCCACCGTCGGCGCTCGAAGCCCGACGCAGTTTACTGGAGTCGTTGGAAGGTCGCTTGAGGCCGTCGGGCCGACACATTGTCCGAGCCCAACCGGGCATTTGCCGCGCTCGAAGGTATGAGGCCGTCATCCGCAGGAACGGCCTATCTATCGGCCGGGGCGTGGACCTCGATTCGCGGCAAATGGTTCGATCAGGAAAGCGGCGGCGCGCGCGAAGCCCAGGAGCTGGCGAAACCCGAAGGCCATAAATCCAGCTTTTCGTAGCGAGGCCAAGCCGGCGCGGCGTCCGATTGTGGCGCAAGCAGAATGAAGACAGTCGCCAAGAGCGCAGTGGCGTTCAAGGCCGAATCTTGACCGGAGCTCGAACAAAGAATGCAATGGTAGCAATATCCATGCTGGCCCGGAGGAGTCTTGCCGCCGTCATCAGGCTGCGCGCCGCAGATTTCTCCCGCTGCCACGATGAGCGGGTTCGCGTCGTTCGCTGCTAGCGCGCTGCGGCCGAATTGAGTGAAAACGAAAGTCAACATCTGAAGGAGAAGCATGCTCACGGCTACGCCCGCCACAATCGCGCGTAGCAATTTCTGTGATTTGGTCCGAAGCTTCACCATAGGTTGACTTAAAAGTCGTTTGAGACCTTCGTCAACGACCTAAAGTCTTGAGGCAAAAGATATTGCCCTAGTGTTACCTGGCAGGCACACTTGCCGCTGGGAGCCCGCAGATCTACGGGAAAATCCCGCTCTTTAACTGTGAGCGCTCCCGATGAAAAACTGGAGCGGGCGCTTCGTCTGGGAGCCTGATGCGGAGGCGTCGGGATGACGCGACGGACACAACTGGATGCTACGCCACGGTCCGGCGAACGACAGTTTCGAGTAGGATTCGTCAATATATTTCAGATTTACAGTCATTTAGAGACCATTGATGCGGAGCTTGGCTTCCAGGCGGACGCGCCTGCGCAGAATTCACTGGTTTATCGGACAAGGGCACCGTTGATCACTCGGTGCTTCGGCGCGGTTCGCTCGGACCCTGATGAGAGAAAAGGGCGCAATGGTCGCCAAAGCAGCCAACAGCCATAGCAAACCGCTTTGATTCTTTGGTTTAGATGGCGGTCCTACGCGGGGATCGAACCGTAATGCCCCGGTTTAGAAGCCATATTAGGCTGCCGCCCGAAACAGCAATTTGAGACGAGCATTGCCCTCAAAAATGTTTGTAAGATGCGACGCCAAATCGCGTAAATCGATAGTTAGGCCCGGTCGGTCCATTTGTTGGCGTAAGTTCAGATGGTTGCGTCCTTCTGCAACCACTTCGATTTGCGAAAATCGCAAGTTCTGAGCAGCGCGGGTCCCCGCCGCGATCGATTACGTCGAGCGCATCGGCATGGGAAATATCGCCGCCTATGAGCATGAGCTCCTCGGCTATGCGACCCAAGGACTGCTCGGCGTGCCGGGTCTGACGATCATCGGCGCCGCGACGGAAAAGGCCGGGGTGATCTCCTTCGTGCTCGACGGCCGCCGCAGCGAGGATGTCGGCGCGGCGCTCGACCGGGAAGGCATTGCAGTCCGCGCCGGGCATCATTGCGCCCAGCCGATCCTGCGCCGCTTCGGGCTGGAGACCACGGTGCGTCCATCGCTGGCGCTCTACAACACCTATGAAGATGTAGACGCGCTCGTCGTCACGCTGCATCGCATTCAGACTCAGAAGACCTATCGGGCGCGGTAGCGCATGTCCCGAAAAAGTCGCGCGGCTTTTTCGGGACAATCAATCAAGGGAGAAAGCACCTCCGCACTCGTGAAGGCGCTTTATTATTGCGTTCGGCCGGTTCGCGCGCATGGGGTCACCGGCCGCGCTTCGCCATGCCCTGACCCGCGCCGACGCTTTGCGCGTAGATCGCCTCGAAACGACGCTCGAAGGCGGCGGCGGCGGTGCGGCTTTCGATGATGATGAGATCATTGTCCTGCCGCTTCAGGCCGGAGGCGGAAAAATTGGCCGCGCCGCTCCGCACCAATCGTCCATCGACCTGATAGCTTTTCAAATGCATCAAAGGCGCGCCGGCCCGCTTGTAGCGGATCTCGACCCCAGGATCAGCCATCAGATCCTCGAATGGCGGCGTCGGATCGCGCTCGCCGATGCGCCCGCTGTCCATGTAGATGCGAACCCTGACCCCGCGATCGGCGGCGCGCGCGAGCGCCTCCATCACCGGCCAATCGGTCAGGACATAGGCGGCAAGATCGATGCTGCTTCGCGCCTGATCAATCAGCGCGACGTCGATATGTTCGAGATTTCCACCGGCGCATAATGGATGGCCGGAACAGAATTGGCGAAGCTCCCGGCGAGCGAGGCGAGGACAAGCCCGACGCCGGCGGAGATGCGAGAAAGGCAAACGTGAAACAGAGACATGCGCGTATTTTGACGAACTAGACAATATCTCTACTAACACGCGAATATTTCCCAAATCCTAACACTGTCGCAGTGGCGCTCCGTCATTTTCGGGCCGGCCCCTTGCCCATGCTCGCGACGCGTCACATAAATGTTGGGGCTATTCAGACACTCAATCGAAAGGTCACGACGCCATGGCTCGCAGCCTGCGCCACGAACGCCAAGTGCTCAGCGCCGAGGAAGCCTCTCTCGTCGAAAACACCCATCATCCGGCTTTGGGGTCCCTATCCGACAAGGATCTCGCCGAGCTGCGCAAGCTCGTGCGCGAACGGCGCGACCGCAGCCAGCAAATTGCCGCGCGCCAGCGCCGCGAGATGCGCGGCAAGGCCGCCCCGAGAGGAGCGCAGGCGGCGACAGACGATACCGGCACGCGACAGAAGAGAGATTTACTCGCCGCCGCCGTGCGGCGACTGAACAAAGAGACCGCGCGGCGCGACGCAAAGGCGGCGCGCGAGGCCTTGATCGACAGCTCCAAGCGCGCGCTCGAACTTCGCCGCGCGAACGAAGGAAACGCCGCCCGCCCCTCCTCGGGCCGCACGCCCAATGACGGCTTCCACGCAAAGGGCAAGGCCCCCGCCCGCCCGCCGCGCGATCCGGCGAAGCTCGGCGCGATCAGTCAGCGCACGAAGGTGACGCAGGCGAAGCGCGACGCAAGATAAGCGCCGATATTACCCGGCGAGGCTTTCGCCGTCAGGCGCCGCGCGGCGCGCCCACGCTCCCGAGACCGGCAAGCTCGGTTTCGCTGAACACGCGGCTGCGAGTCAGAAACCGCACGCCTTCGGGGGCTTCGAGCGAGAAGCCGCCGCCGCGCCCAGGAACGACGTCGATGATGAGCTGCGTATGCGACCAGAGCTCGAATTGCGCCGCGCCGATATAGACCGGGCAGCCGGCGATTTCGCCAAGCAGAACATCGCTCGGGCCGGTGCGAAACTCCCCGCGCGGAAAACACATTGGCGAGCTGCCGTCGCAACATCCGCCCGACTGATGAAATAGCAAGGGCCCGTGCGCCTCGGCCAGCCGGGCGATGAGCTCCAAGGCTTTCTCCGTCGCGATCACGCGCGCAACCAACGCCTGTTCTCCCACGCGGACTCGTCGCGCCGCTCAAAAGAATCCGAGCGCCTTCGGGCTGTAGCTCACCAGCATGTTCTTCGTCTGCTGATAGTGGTCGAGCATCATCTTGTGGTTCTCACGACCGATGCCGGATTGCTTGTAGCCGCCGAACGCCGCATGCGCCGGATAGAGATGGTAGCAATTGACCCATACGCGGCCGGCCTGGATGGCGCGGCCGAAGCGATAGGCGCGCGTCCCATCGCGGGTCCAGACGCCGGCGCCGAGCCCGTAGAGCGTGTCATTGGCGATCGCCAGCGCCTCTTCATCGTCCTTGAACTTGGTCACCGACAGGACCGGCCCGAATATCTCCTCCTGGAAAATCCTCATCTTGTTATGGCCTTCGAGAATTGTCGGCTGAACATAGAAGCCGCCGGAAAGCTCCGGCCCGAGATCGGCCCGCGCGCCGCCGGTCAAGACCTTCGCGCCCTCCTGGCGGCCGATATCCAGATAAGACAGGATTTTCTCGAGCTGATCGTTGGAGGCCTGCGCGCCGATCATTGTCGTCGGATCCAGCGGATTGCCCTGCTTGATGGCCTTTACGCGCGCGACGGCGCGCTCGATGAAACGGTCATAGATTTTCTCATGGACGAGCGCGCGCGAGGGACAAGTGCAGACCTCGCCCTGGTTCAGCGCGAACATCGCGAAGCCTTCAAGCGCCTTGTCGAAAAACTCGTCGTCCTGAGCCGCGACATCCTCGAAGAAGATGTTCGGCGATTTGCCGCCGAGCTCCAGCGTCACCGGGATGATATTCTCGGAGGCGTATTGCATGATGAGGCGGCCCGTGGTCGTCTCGCCGGTGAAGGCGACCTTGGCGATCCGCTTGCTCTGCGCCAGCGGCTTGCCAGCTTCGACGCCGAACCCGTTGATCACATTGAGCACGCCCGGCGGCAGCAGGTCGCCGATCATATCGACCAGCACCATGATGCTCATCGGCGTCTGTTCGGCCGGCTTCAGGATGACGCAATTGCCGGCGGCGAGCGCCGGCGCGAGTTTCCACACCGCCATGAGAAGCGGAAAATTCCACGGGATGATCTGCGCCACGACGCCGAGCGGCTCATGGAAATGATAAGCCACGGTGTCATGGTCGATCTCGCCGAGGCTTCCCTCCTGCGCGCGCAGGCAGCCGGCGAAATAGCGGAAATGATCCACCGCCAGAGGAAGGTCGGCGGCCTTGGTCTCGCGAATGGGCTTGCCATTGTCGATCGTCTCGACAAGGGCCAGCGTGTCGAGCTTCTGCTCCATCCGATCGGCGATGCGCAGCAGGATGAGCGAGCGCTCCGCCGGCGACGCGCAGCCCCAGGCCGCCCGCGCGGCATGGGCGGCGTCGAGGGCGAGTTCAACGTCCTCGGCGCTCGAGCGCGCGACCGTGCAAATGACATTGCCGTCGATCGGCGAAATATTGTCGACGGTCCGGCCCTTGACGGCAGGGACCCATTTGCCGCCAATGAAATTGTCGTAATGGGGCCGGATGGCGATTTGATGGGCGATGTCGGCGAGGATCTTGTCGACCATTATTTGCCTCCCTTTGCAGGCTTAGGATTGTCTTGCTTGGTTTTCGTCGCGTGCGAGGCTGCTTCTGAGCGATGAAAGGCTGAATTAAAGTGGTGAGCGGCTTGGCAAAGCGTCGCCATGCTTCACACCCTAACCCAGCAGAACAGTCTGGCTCCAAATCGGTTCCTCACAGGATGTTTCTGTCGCGACGCTCTCGCTTGGCTGAGGAGGCCGCGCAGTTCTTCACCCGGTCTGCCCAGCTAGGGCGAGCTTCGCCGAGCGCGCGGCGGCGGCCCGCTTGGCGTGCGCGTAGAGCGCCGCGACGGCGCAGCTCGCCATGCGCGCGCGCAGGCTATCGGCCCGGCTTGTCAGGATGATCGGGACCCGAGCCCCGAGCACGATCCCGGCCGTATCCGCGTTGGCGAGGAAGATCAAAACCTTGGCGAGCATATTGCCGGCCTCGAGATCGGGGACAACGAGTATGTCGGCGTCGCCCGCGACCAAAGACTTGATATCCTTGGTCTTGGCCGCCAGGGCGCTGATCGCGTTGTCAAATGCGAGCGGACCGTCGAGAATTCCGCCTGTGATCTGGCCGCGGTCGGCCATTTTGCAGAGCGCCGCCGCGTCGATGGTCGAGGGAACCTTGGAATTGACCATTTCCGCCGCCGACAGGATCGCGACCTTCGGGTTTTCGATGCGCAGCGCGATAGCGAGATCGATCGCGTTTTGAATGATGTCGGCCTTGTCGTCGAGCGTGGGGAAAATATTGACCGCGGCGTCGGTCACGAACAAAGGCTTGTGATAGGTTGGAACATCCATGATGAACACATGGCTGATCCGCCGCTCCGTCCTGATCCCGGACTCCTTACGGACAACTTCGGCCATTAATTCGTCGGTGTGCAGGCTGCCTTTCATGAGCGCGTCCACCTCGCCGGCGCGCACGAGCTCGACGGCCTTGGCGGCGGCGGCATGGCTATGCGGCGCGTCGATCAGCGGAAACTTGGAAATATCTAAGCCATGCGCCGCCGCGAGCGCATCGATCCTCGCCTTCGGGCCCACCAGGATCGGTTGGATGATATGCGCCTTTGCGGCCTCGTATACGCCCCGCAACGAAAATTCGTCGCAAGGATGGGCGACGGCGGTGCGGACCGGGGCGAGCCCGTGGCAAAGAAAGATCAGGGCGTCATATTTTTGATGCGCGCGGTCCTTGGTCATGGTCGACGGTCCATTCGTTGCGAGGGCATGAAGACAAGAAGGCGTTCTCGCCCGCCGTTTGGGTGTCGCCGAGGCGACAGCGCTGGCCGTCCGAGAGATGAGCGTCCGATGAAAACGCCCGCGCCCTCCATGATTCAAGTCTTTCCGGCCAGGCGCGGCGCGAAATGCTCGCCCGAGCGCTACGCAAGGCGGACGGCCCGGCCGCTCGCGGCGATCCGATACATCCGTCATGGCGGCTTCATCGAGCGACGCTATATTGTTTTATTGAGCCTATGCTGCGGCGCGTCGAAAGCGAGCCATTTCTCTTCGATCAAATTTCAAGTCGGTCGAGTTTCAAGCCAGCTTGATCGCTCCGCGCCTTGGAATGGTTCCTTGGAATGGTTCAAGGAACCATCTTCGACCGAGCGGAGTTATGTCGCCGAGAACGGGGCGGAAGCATCCGAGGGCGCGTCCGGCGGGGATTTGATCCTCTTAAGTTGATCAGGACAAAGCGGTGGGATATGCGACCTTATCCGCGCAGCGCCAATTCGGATTAAGTCTGGCGCCTGATCCAACAATATGCTTCGATGTGTTTGCGCTCGGTTTGAAGTCAAAAAGAAAAAATAGCGTTTCCGGCTTAGCGGTCGCAAAAGCCTGGCATGGCGGCGGATAGGAAGTTGGGGAGGCGGTGATGCTGAACACGCGCGGGATGTTGATCGCCGCCTTCGCGGTGGCGGCGGCCGTGATAGGCGTACTTGCGGTCACTATCAACATTCCCGATGTCTCTCGCCCTCCCGCGCTGCAAGCGGCGCAAAGTCAGGCGCCGGAAAAGCCCTCCTTGCCGCTCGGCGCGTCACCGCAACTCTACGCCATCGCCGTGCCCCGCAACCGAGAACCAACCCCGGATCAGATTGTCCTCGGCGAGAAATTGTTCAAGGACAAGCGCCTCTCCGTCGACGATTCGGTCGCCTGCGAGACCTGCCACGATCCGGCCAAGGGATTTACCGATCATCGCGGGAATAGCGCGACTTCGGCGGGGGTGGGAGGCCAGCATGGGCAGCGCAATGCGCCGACTGTGCTCAATGCGCTGTTCCAGGCCACGCAATTTTGGGACGGCCGGGCCGCGACGCTCGAAGATCAAGCCAAGCTTCCGGTCCTTAATCCGGTCGAGATGGGTCAGAAAGATCCGGCCGATGTCGTCGCGAAGCTGCGCAAGATTCCCGAATATGCGCAGGCCTTCAACGCCGTCTACGGCAATGACATTACTTACGACGAAGTCGCGTCCGCCATCGCCGCCTTCGAGCGGACGCAATATTCCGGCAATTCCCCGTTCGACCGTTTCCTGGCTGGAAATCAGCAGGCCATAAGCGATTTGGCCAAGCGCGGCTGGGAGCTGTTCCAGGGCAAAGGGCGCTGCAGCGCATGCCATGCGTTCAACGCCGTTTCGCCGCTTTTCTCGGATCAGAAATTCCACAATATCGGAATTGCCGCGCATAAGCAGAATTTCGCCGAGCTCGCTCGCAAGGCCGCCGCGGTCTTGCGGACGGGCGATACGAAACAGCTAGACGAACTCGCCTTGCAGACCTCCTATTCCGAGCTCGGCCGGTTTCTCGTGACCAAGAACGAGGCCGACATCGGGGCGTTCAAGAGCGAGACGCTGCGCAATATCGGCGTCACCGCTCCTTATATGCATGACGGCTCGCTCGCGTCGCTGTGGGATGTGATGGACCATTACAACAAAGGCGGCGTTCCCAATCCGTATCTCGACGGCGGGATGCAGAGGCTCGGCCTCAGCGAGGCCGAAATTGATGATCTGGTCGCCTTCCTCTTCACGCTCACCGATGACCATTTCGCCGAATTCAATAAGGCCGAGATCGCGCGGCAAACCGCGCTCAAGACCACTCGGCCACAGCGCGAGACCGATATCGCCGAAGGCCGCAAGGGAGACCTCGGCGACTTAGGAACCAACCCGGATCTGCGCAATCCGGCGACGATCGGCGCCTTTTAGGAGAAAAGCCATGGCGGGCGCACACAAGAGCATCGAGACCAAGCACTACGAGGAGCGTGCGTCTTTCTTCGGCGATCTGGCGCGGCTCGGCGCCTTATCTCGGCGCGGCTTTCTGACCGTCGCTGGCGCCTCGGCGGGGATCGTCGCCGCCAAAGGGCTGATCACGCCGCAGAGCTTCCAACTGGTGGAGATCGCGGCAGCCCAGGAGGCTGGAACGCCCGGCTTCACCTTCGCCTATGTTTCCGACACCCATCTCTACACGCGCAATGTGAACGACCGATTCATCCGCTCCGCCGTGAAGGCGGTGGAGGACGTCAATGCGCTTAACCCGCAGCCCGATTTCGTCCTCTTCGGCGGCGATCTCGCCCAGCTCGGCCAGAAGGAGGAGCTCGATCTCGGCGCCGAGATCCTGAAGGAGCTGAAGGCGCCCCTTAAGATCATGGTCGGCGAGCATGACTGGTTCTTCGACATGGGCGAGCATTGGCGCGGCCTATTCGGCGCGCCGCAATATTCCTTCGACCACAAGGGCGTGCATTTCGTGACCCTGATGAGCGTCCAGGAGAAGGATTTCTGGACCGCGCGCGGCATGACGCCGGCCGAGCGCATGCAGACGGTCGCCGGACTCGACAATGGCGTCCAGTCGCGCTTCGAGGTCGGCCCGGAAGGCCGGCAATGGCTGAAGAACGATCTCGCAAAAATCGACAGGAAGACGCCGATCGTCGTCTTCTCGCATTCGCCGCTCTACAAATACTACAAGAACTGGAATTTCTGGACCGACGACGCCGAGGACGTTCAGGCCATTCTCGCCGGCTTCGACGCAGTGACCGTGATCCACGGCCACACCCATCAAATGCTTCTCAACCGCATCGGCAACATTAATTTCTATGGCCTGCTTTCAACCGCCTGGCCATGGCCCTACGCGCCCGAAGGATTGCCGAAGCTCACCGTTCAAATGAACCGCGCCGATCCGTTCAGCGCCTTCGACGGCTGCGGCGACGGCCAGATCAATGTGCTGACGTCGGGCATGGTCGATAAAGTCTACAACCTGTGGAATCGCAACCCGGTCGCCGTTCGCTCCAGCTATCTGGTCTCGAACGGCGCGAAGGATCGCCCGCCGGCCACGACGCTCGCCAGTTTCTAGACCATGCCTTCGAATAATTTGATCTGTTCTTTCGACAACATGCTTCCGCTTAGCATTTGAGCGGCGCCCCGATCGGATAAAGCCGTTCGATCGAGGCGCGCGCCAAGGGAGACGATGGGATGCGCCTTTCCTGCACTATCGCGCTCGCGCTCGGCCTTGGAGCGGCCGGCCCCGCCCCCGCCCTCGCCGGCGACGAACAGCCGCGCCATGCCCTGCCGCCATCGCAAAACGGCGACTTGGTGGTCGGTCTCTGCGACGGGCAAACCTCGATCGAGGTCGCCGGGGTCAAGCCCGGTGATCCGATGACGCGCGAGCAAGCCCAAAAGATCGCCGACGCGCTGATGCAGGAATGGCGACGCAAACATCCCGACAGCGAATGGCAGGTCGCCGCCGCCGAGGGCGCGGGCGGGCCGTCTGGCGCCGCGGCCGCGCCTTCCGGCGCGGATCAATTCCAGACCTACGGCGCCTATACCGAACGCGACCGCCAAATCTGGCGGGATTCGACCGAAAAGCTGGTGGCGGAGGGCAAGCGCATTTTTCATGACGCCAAGGCGCTCGGCGGCACCGACGCGATCTCTTGCGACATGTGCCATCCGGACGGATCGAACACCCATCCAGAGACCTATCCGAAATTCCAGGTCCAATTGGGCCGCGTCGCGCTGCTACGCGACATGATCAACTGGTGCATAGAAAACCCGGTTCGCGGCAAGCCCTTCGCCGACGACGATCCGCGCCTGAAAGCGCTCGAGGCCTATATTCTGGCGCAACGCAAAGGCGTCGCCTTGGACTATGGCAAGCACTAACCGATAGCCTTTGCCTCGCGCCTCTTGGCGTGGAGGATCCATTCGGTATAGCCGTTTTTCTGATCGCGCCCGTTGAAGATGAGATCAGCGGCGGCGGTGAACGCTGGCCCATCGAAGCTCGGCGCCATCGGCCGATAAAGCGGATCTTCGGCGTTCTGCCGATCGACCACCGTGGCCATCCGCTTGAGCGTCGCCTCGACCTGCTCGCGCGTCGCGACGCCATGATGAAGCCAATTGGCGATGTGCTGGCTCGAGATGCGCAAAGTGGCGCGATCCTCCATCAGGCCGACGTCGTGAATATCGGGCACTTTCGAGCAGCCGATCCCCTGGTCGATCCAGCGCACGACATAGCCCAGAATGCCCTGACAATTATTGTCGAGCTCCTCCTGAATCTCGTCCGGGGCGAAATTGGCCTTGGCGACCGGGATCATCAGCATATCCGCGAGACGCGCCGGCGCGCGCTTGCGAAGCTCTTTTTGCCGGCTCGCGACATCGACCTTGTGATAATGCACCGCGTGAAGCGTCGCCGCCGTCGGCGACGGCACCCAGGCGGTGTTGGCTCCCGCCAAGGGATGGGCGATCTTTTGCGTCAGCATGGCGGCCATCAGGTCAGGGGCCGCCCACATGCCCTTGCCGATCTGCGCCCGCCCCGGCAGGCCGCAGGCGAGGCCGATGTCGACATTCGAGTCCTCATAGGCCGCGATCCAGGCAGTCGATTTCATCTCGTTCTTGCGGATCATCGGGCCAGCTTCCATCGAAGTATGAATCTCGTCGCCGGTGCGATCAAGAAAGCCGGTGTTGATGAAAAACACACGATCGGCCGCGGCCTGGATGCAGGCCTTTAAATTGAGGCTGGTGCGGCGCTCCTCGTCCATGATTCCCATTTTCAGCGTATGCCGCGGCAGCGTCAGCATGTCCTCGACGCGGCCAAAAAGCGCGTCGGCGAGCGCGACCTCCGCAGAGCCGTGCAGCTTCGGCTTCACGATGTAAACCGAGCCGCTTCGGCTGTTGCGCAGGCGATCGTCAGCACGCTTCTTCAGATCATGGATCGCAATGAGCGCAGTGACGGCGGCGTCGACGATCGTCTCGGGGACGGGGCGCCTGTCGGCGTCGCGCACGGCGTCGGTGTCGATGTGATGGCCGACATTGCGGACCAACAAGAGACTGCGGCCATGCAAAATCATTGGCGCGCCGTCTCGATCGATATAGGCATGGTCTTCGGCCAGCCGCCGCTCGACGATCAGCCCCCTCTTTTCGAGAGACGCGGTCAGGTCTCCCTTCATCAGACCAAGCCAGTTTCGATAGACGCCGACCTTGTCGGCGGCGTCGACCGCTGCGACGCTGTCCTCAAGATCGATAATCGTGCTGAGCGCGGCTTCGAGCACGACATCGGCGACGCCGGCCTTGCTCTCCGCCCCGACCATGCTGCCGTGATCGATGTGGAGCTCGACGTGCAAGCCGTGGTGGCGCAACAGCACCACGAAGGAATCGGGCGATGTTTTCCTGTATCCTGCGAAACGGCCGGGATGGCGCAGCCTTGTTTCAAGCCCGTTGTCGAGCACGGCGACGAGTTCGCCATTCGCCACCCTATAATCGACGACCGCCTTGTGCGGGCCGCCGGCGAGCGGGACGATTTCGTCGAGAAAGCTGCGAACCCATTCGATCACGCGCGCGCCGCGCAATTTATTATAGCCTTTGCCGCGCGCTGCGCCGCCTGTTTCTGGAATGACGTCCGTGCCATAGAGCGCGTCATAGAGGCTGCCCCAGCGCGCATTCGCCGCATTGAGGGCGTAGCGCGGATTGGAGGCCGGCACGACAAGCTGTGGGCCGGAGACCCTGGCGACCTCCAGGACATTTTCCGTGCAAATCGTAAAATCGCTCGGCTCCGGCCCAAGATAGCCAATCTCGCGCAAAAACGCCTCATAGGCGACCGCGTCATGCGGCTCCGTCGCATGGGTCCGATGATCCTGGTCGATTTTTTGCTGCAGCTCGTCGCGACGCCGCAACTGGTCGCGAATGCGGGGCGCAAAATCCCTGATCAGCCGCGACAGACCGGTCCAGAATTGATCGGCGCCGACGCCGGTCCCCGGCAGGACCTCATCGCCGATGAAGTCATGCAAATCCTTCGCAATACCGATTTCTCCGATTTGCGCGTAAGCCATCTGCGCTCCGTCTGTTCGAGCCCGTTGCGCCGTCCTCGGAGCCAATGCCGACCGCGCGCGGAGCCTTGCGGTCCGCGCCGTCGGCGCAATTCGGCTCGTCCCTCCCGATCGTCCGCGGATTGGGTCGGGCCTCCGACTCACGGGGATCCGATCTCGCGCGGCGCCTCTTTGATATTGATCTTTTTATTGTCGCGAACTTCATCCGACGCCGCCCCGGCAGAGAAAAAAGAAAGCCAAGGCCTCACGCTTAGAACCATATAGATCGCCCGCGGAATAAGGCCAGGTTCGTCTTTCGCGTCGCCGAAGCGTTATTTGTCAAGCTTAGGCAAATCGAATGCAGGCAGCCTTGCGCTTGATCAAAATGCAAGCGGGAAATCCGACGCGATCGGACTAGAGCTTTTATAAAAGAAATCTCTAGAACTTTGTTTTATCGTACTTCACGCGAACCGGTCCCCACTTCGCTTGAAAATGCTCTAGCCCCGCAAGAGCATCGCGACGAAAAAGCCGTCGGTCTCGCTCGTCAATGGGGTGAGGCGCAGGCCAGCGCCGAACCGCGAGGCGAAGTCGGCGAGGCGCGGCAGCTCCGCGCGCGCCGCCATGTCTTGAGCGGGGACGCTCTGGAATTCGGGATGCGCGGCGAGAAAGGCCGCGAGCCTGTCTTCGTTCTCCTCGCGCAGAACCGAGCAGGTGACATAAAGCATCCGGCCGCCGGGCTTGGCGAAGCGCGCCGCCTGTTCGAGCGTGCGATCCTGATCCGCGATCCGCTGTTCGAGCGCGCCCGGCCGCACCCGCCATTTGGCGTCGGGATTGCGCCGCCAGGTTCCGGTCCCGGTGCAGGGCGCGTCGATGACGACGAGATCGCAGCGCCCTTCGAGATCGGCGAGTTGATCCGCGCCTTGGCGCTGTGGGCGCACCTGAACGTTGCGCGCTCCGGCGCGCTCGAGCCGCGCGTAGATGGGCATGAGCCTGCGCCCGTCGGCGTCGCTCGCATAGATCTGGCCCTTGTTCTGCATCGCCGCGGCCAGCGCCAGGGTTTTTCCGCCGGCTCCCGCGCAAAGATCGAGAACTTGCTCGCCGGGCTTGGCCGCGCCGAGGAGAGCCGCCAGCTGCGACGCTTCGTCCTGAATTTCGACCAGGCCTTTGACATAGGCGGGCTCCGCCGCGAGCGCCGCGCCGCGACCATCCGGCGTCAAGGGCAAGCGAAGGCCCAGGGGCGAAAGAGGCGTCGGCTGCGGCTGCAAATGAGAAAGGCTCGCCAGCGCTTTTTCGCGCGTCGCCTTGAGCGTGTTGACGCGCAAATCGAGCGGGGCGCGGGCGGCGAGCGCGCGCGTCTCGGCGACGGCGGCCTCGCCGAAGACGGCGAGGAAGGACGGCTCGAGCCATGCCGGAAAATCGCCCGCGACATGAATGGGCGCGCCGGCGAGATCGGATGCGGAGAGCCGCGCCAATTCCGCTTCGAGCAGCGGCGAAGGCGCATGCGCCTGACCCGTGCAGAGGCCGGCGATCTCCTCGACGCTCATGCCGCACGCCAGCCGCAAGGCGCCGAGCATGATCGCCCGCGGCGTCTCGTCGCCCATGACATAGGCCGAGGAGGCGCGTCGGCGCAGCGCGTCGAAGAGGAGCGTCGCGATCGCGGCGCGATCCTTGGAGCCGGCGAAGCGATGCGAGAGGCCCCAATCCTTTAGGGCGTCGGCGGCCGGCCTGTGGCGCGCTTCGATATCCTCCAGAATTTCAATCGCCGCGGCGACGCGCGCGGCAGGGATCATGCGGCAACCAGAACGCGGAAAGCGAAGATGGCCCACATCGCGAGGAGGTCGAGCGCGCCTATGGCGAAAATTTTTCCGCGCGACGGCATGTAGTTGGACGTGGCGAAGACATAGGCGTGCCCAATGCGCGCGAGGACAAAGACCCAAGCCATGACGACGAAAGCGAGATCAGCGTGTTTTGTGACGATCTCGAGCGCCGCGAGCAGGTAGAAAAGCACCGGAAGCTCAAACTGGCTCTCGAAGCAATCGGCGAGTTGCTCGACGCGCCGCGGCCAGACATTGTGTTTATAGCGCAGATCGACATCCGTCCAAGCAATCTCACCCCGACGCAACAGCTCGGTGCGGCGCATGGCGAGCAAAATGACGAGGCTCAACGTCAAGAAGACTTGAACGAAAACCGGCAGAAGGATGGATTGGATGCTCATGTAGACCTCTACAGCGCTTGGACTTACACGCCGGTCGGGTAGTTGGGACTTTCCCGCGTGATCGCGACGTCATGCACATGGCTCTCGCGCAGGCTCGCCGCCGAGATGCGAACGAAGCTCGCCCGGGCCTGAAACTCCCCGACGGTCGGGGCTCCGACATAGCCCATGGCGGCGCGCAAGCCGCCCGCCAATTGGTGCACAATGGCGCCGATCGGTCCGCGATAAGGGACCTGGCCTTCGACGCCTTCGGGCACAAGCTTCAAATGATCCTTGATGTCCTGCTGGAAATAACGGTCGGCGGAGCCGCGCGCCATCGCGCCGACTGAGCCCATGCCGCGATAGGATTTGAACGAGCGGCCCTGATAGAGATAGACCTCGCCGGGGCTCTCGTCGGTTCCGGCGAAGAGCGAGCCGATCATGGCGCTGTCGGCGCCGGCGGCGATCGCCTTGGCGAGATCGCCGGAATATTTAATGCCGCCGTCGGCGATGACCGGAATATTGGAGGCGCGCGCCGCTTCGGCGCAGTCCATGATCGCGGTGAGCTGCGGAACGCCGACGCCGGCGACGATCCGCGTCGTGCAGATCGAGCCCGGCCCGATGCCGACCTTGATGGCGTCCGCGCCGGCGTCGATCAGCGCCTTGGCGCCGTCGGCGGTCGCCACATTGCCGGCGATGAGCGCCACCTTGTTCGACGCCCGCTTGAGGCGGCCGACCTGATCCAGCACCGATTGCGAATGGCCGTGGGCGGTGTCGACGACGATGCAATCGACGCCGGCGTCGATCAGCATGAGCGCGCGCTCGAATCCATGGTCGCCGACCGTCGAAGCGGCGGCGACCCTGAGCCGGCCCTCGGCGTCCTTGCAGGCGTCCGGATGCAGGGTCGCCTTCTCCATGTCCTTGACGGTGACAAGGCCGACGCAGCGAAACTCCTCGTCGACGACGATCAGCTTTTCGAGCCGATGCTGATGTAAAAGCCGGCGCGCCTCGTCCTGGCTCACCCCTTCGCGCACTGTGATGAGCGCTTTGGTCATCAGCTCCGAGACCGGCTGCAGCGGATTATCGGCGAATTTGACGTCGCGATTGGTCAAGATGCCGCAAAGCCGCGCCGGCTTGCCGCCCGGACCGCGCTCCACGACCGGAATGCCGGAAATGCCATGCTGGCGCATGAGCGCCAGGGCGTCGGCGAGCGTTTCGTCCGGAAAGATCGTGATCGGATTGACGACCATGCCGCTTTCGTAGCGCTTGACCTTGCGGACCTCCTCGGCCTGCTCGGACGGGTCGAGATTGCGATGGATGACCCCGATTCCGCCGGCCTGCGCCATGGCGATGGCGAGCCGCGCCTCGGTCACCGTATCCATTGCCGAGGACACGAGCGGAATGTTCAAGCTGATCGTCGAGGTGAGCCGCGTCTTGAGCTCGACCGCGCTGGGCAGGACGAGGGAATGGCCGGGCTGAAGCAGCACATCGTCGAAGGTGAGCGCTTCGGCCAGCGGGGGCCTTTTGATGAGAGCCAAATGCCAACTCCATAGTTTGCCTCGTGCGGCGAAGCCGCCGGAGCGTGTGCGGGAAGCGATTCCGGCGAAATCGCTTCGACCAAGAGTTGCCGGCGGCTCTTAGCACGCATGTGACGAAGCGCAAAGGAAAGAGGCGCGGCGGCCCTCGGGAAACCAAGGCGGTCGCCTGATTTTTCGCGCCAATCGAGGCGATCGCGCGGCGGCGGGTCAGCTTTTGATGGGGCCGCGAAATCCCGTGGCGAGAACATAGAGCTCGGCCGAATTGGCGCGGCTCGCCTGCGGCTTCACATGACGCACGGTCGAAAATTCGCGCTTCAGGCGGGCGAGCAGCTCATTCTCCGTGCCGCCCTGAATCACCTTGGCGAGAAACCCTCCGCCCTCGGCGAGAACCTCGCAGGCGAAATCGGCGGCGAGCTCGACCAGGCCGATGATGCGCAATTGATCGGTTTTCTTGTGACCCGTGGCGTTGGCGGCCATGTCGGACAGGACGATATCGGCCTTGCCGTCGAGCCAGTCCATCAGAAGCCGCGGCGCGTCCGGTTCAAGAAAATCCATCACCTTGAATTCGACGCCCGGCGGCGGCTCCATGTCGAGGAGGTCGATGCCGATGACCCTGCCCTTGCCTTGCCCCTTGCCCTGCTCCGCGCCGACCTTTTGCGCCGCCACCTGCGACCAGCCTCCCGGCGCGGCGCCAAGATCGACGACCCGCTGGCCGGGCTTCAAGAACCGATAGCGCTCATCGATCTCGATCAGCTTATAGGCCGCGCGCGAGCGATAGCCCTCCCGCTTGGCCCGCGCCACATAGGGATCATTGAGCTGACGCTGAAGCCAGAGCGTCGAGGAGAGCGAGCGTTTGCGCGCGGTCTTGACCCGCGTCTTGAGCGAACGCCCGCCTTCGCGGCCGGAGGAAGAGTTAGATCCTGTCAAAGGGACACCAAGCTGAAACGCCGAACGCCAGCTTTATAGGGTCCGGCGGCGCAAGTCCCGCGAAGTTTTGGAGACGGGATCGCTCTCCGACCGATTTGGCCGAAACTTCACGCTCCTCCTGCGCGCGCTCGGCCTTAGCTCCCTGTCGACGGTCAAGGGCGCGGCGGCGGCGGCGCGGTGAATTGGGCGAGGTCGGCATAGCCTAGCGCCTCCTTGATCAAGGCGATCTTGCCCACGGCGTCGTCGAAACCGTCCTTCCCAAATTGCCTGTGCTCGATTTCCTCGAAGGTCTCCCCCATTTCGTCCAGCTGCTTGGCGGACAGAGCGTCTTTCCAGGCTTGGAACACGATCGTGTCCTCGCGCGCGGCGTGGTTTTGGTACATCAGGGCCAGCGTTTGCAGGGCGCGCGCGAGGGGCTCGACATCGCCGGCGCCGATCGCCGCCTTCCCGGTGACGCTCAGAATGTAATCGGTCACCTCGCGTCCCCGGTCGTGCTGGGCGACCAATATGTCGGGAAGCGCGGCCGCCGAACCGCCCGCCTTGCGGACGACGGGAAAAACGTAAGGCTCCTCCAAGGCGCGCTCATGGTAATCCTCGCCAAAGGTCCGAAACAGCATCGCGGCGTCGTTCAGCGGCTTCGGATCGATCGCCCCGGCCTCGGCGCGCAGCCGCGCGGCGGTCTCGCCATAGACCAGCAGGGCCCGGCGCAACACGCCATGTTCGCGCATCATGTCCTCGACAGCCGAGACTTCCTTTTCATCTTCATGGTCTTCCGCCGCCGGCGCCGGGCTCGCTCCGGCCGCGCACAACAGCCCGGTCGTTCCGGCGATCAGAATTGAACGGCGATCTGAACCGAAATTACGCATGGAGGCCTCTTTCCCTCGACCGGCCACGCCGCCATCTCGATTTGGCGGCCGTCCGAGAGACATACCATGATCGCTGCTCAAAAACGATCGGCCTTAGGGCGCCTTCCAATCCGATGGACGCGTTTGATCGACAAGAAGTCGCTCAAGCTCAAAGAGTTGAGGCATGTTCGAGCCAAGCATTCCCGCCATTGGACGACGACGGCCGAACTTCGGACGATCGCCGGATGAAGACTTTAATTCCATGAGGCAAGGACGCGAAGCGAAACACCCAATGTCTTCTCCATGGCGTCGGCCATCACCAGTCCCGCGAACTGTGGAAGGCGAACCAATGGAGATTGCTTCGAAGGCATGTCGAGACTCCGTCGCCTTGAAGTGTTCCCCTTTGAATGGAAGGCGAGCTCTTGGCGACGCCGCTTGCGCGGCGACCCATCAGATTGGACCGCGGGTCCGAGGAGCTCGGGCAGCGCATAAGCGCCATGTCGAGCGCGTGAGACCGAGCTGCTCAGCCTCTTAAACTTCTATTGGCGAGGCAGTTCGCCGACCGCTGTTGATGCGTCGTACTTATGATAAGGCCAGCACATAATAATGCGCTTCGATAATCGCCCCCAAAAGTCCTCGCCATCCCGCCCAGTCACAGAAGCTTCAACGAGAACCATGTAAATGGCGCGACCTCGAATCAAATCGAGCCAACGCCCATTTTGGGGAAAGCAGTCACGATGAAAATCAAAAAACGACTATGTGGCCTTGGCGTAAGCCTCATCGCCCTGTCCGCGGGCCTCGCCGCGCGCGCGAGCGAAGCCGATTATAGTCATTCGCATGCGGGCGATCAGGTCCTGCGGATCTCTTATGTTCCGAACAGCTTGGTCCAGTCCATCATCAAACATGGGCCCTGGACCCTGCATGAATTGGGGCATTTCACGCACGACGCCTCCGGAATCGTGCCGACCACTTCCGGTCCCCCCTATACGGGCTCGGGCGTTCCATATGCAAGCTATTGCAACGCCGTCGGCGCGGTCTCGGTCAATAACGGCGATAGCGTGATGCAGCCCTATTATTTCCCCTTCGTGCGCCGCCGCGGCGGCATTCTCGAAGGGTTCTTCGATTATCGCCCGCGCAACGAGCAGGAAGCCGCGGTCGCGGCGATCTCGAACGACTGGGGCGCCTCCTGGATCTTCCAAGGCGAAGCCCTTGCGCTCAACCCCTATTGCCCGTGGGATCCAACCGATCCGGACAATCTAAATCTGAGTGTGAGCGGCGTCGAGACGCCATATGGCTCGTCGAGCAGCAATGCCGCGGACAATGGCCTCGGCCATCCGGTAGTCCTGACCGTGAACGGGGTGCAACGCATCTACGAGCTGAACCGCGCCAATGGCCACATCGACTCCGACCAGCTGGTGGTTCACACGCTCGCTCCATCGTCCGCAGGCCCTTTTTCCTCGCTGCCCGCCTTGGGCTATGTCAGCCCCCTTGCGTCCGGCGGTTATCCGACGCTCGAGGCCACGGCCACTTCGACGAGCGGCCTGCAGAATCCTGACGCGATCATGGGCGCGGCAGCCACCGGGACCGTGACTACGGTCGTCTATGTGGAAAAGACGTTGAACGCCGACACCGGCTTAGGCTACCCGGCTTGCCCGAGCACGCCTGCCTACGCTCTGACCAATTTGGTCAACGGAAAGGCGCGCAAGCCGAACCATGACGTAACCGTCGTTCGCGTGGCGACGACAACGGACGGCGTCAATTTCACCGACATCGGCGCCGCTAGCGGTCTCAATGATCCGACGACCGTGGCGTTGAACGGCATCCGCTATCTCGGCAGCGGCAGCATTATCCGGCTCTCCGACGGGCGCTATGGAATGTTCTTCGGCGCCGGCAATTGCCTCGACAATGACTCCGACGGATTCCACTTCATCGGCTATGCCGAAACCACTAACCGCGTAACCCAGCCGAGCGACCTCTTGAGCTGGCGCGTGGTCAACGGGCTCGACAATCCGATCCTTTCAACCGACACGGTCACCAATCCTTCAGGCCCACGGCCATATCCGTTGAATTTGCCGATCGTGAATGTCAGCGGCGCCGACGCCCTAAGCGCCGCGCAGGTT
This sequence comes from uncultured Alphaproteobacteria bacterium, assembly GCA_963829515.1. Taxonomy (GTDB): domain Bacteria; phylum Pseudomonadota; class Alphaproteobacteria; order Rhizobiales; family Beijerinckiaceae; genus Methylocapsa. The sequence continues at coordinate 111,616 of CAWHIP010000011.1, read as the reverse complement.
GCCCCTTTCACGCCCGTGGCCGGCGGCTACAATTCAAATTTCTTCAGCGGCCGGGTTTATGATCCGCAAGCGCTCTACACCGACTCTGAGACGGTGACGATCGTCTTTGCGGGCTATAACACGCCACAGCCCAGCAACAATCTGGGCGACTATCGATCGATTGGCCGGTTCCAGCTGCATTTTCCTCGCTACTACATCGCGGCGCCGTTCTAAGCTGATTGGGGGTGTGGGTGGTCTGGGCAGGCGTTCGGACCACCCTTTCGCTTGGGTCGCGCCAACGGGCCGACCACTCCGCTATATTTTACTCCACCAACACAATCGGCGGGAGCGGAAAGGCGTCGCGGTCGGTCTGCGAGCGGATCAGGGCCTCGCCCGGCGCGTAGGCGCGCAGGATCAGATAGTAGTCCCCGGCCGGCGCAGGCAGCCAGTTCGACTCCTTCTCCGGTCCGGGGCTCTCCTTCTGCAGATAGATGGTCAGGCTCCCCTCCGGATCGAGCTTGAGCGTCTTGTCGTCGCTGCCGAGCGAATAGCGGTTGATCGGATTCGTCACCGTGTAATTATTGGCTAAGTCATACACGGTCAGCGACCAGAAGCCCGGCTTGACCACCGGCGGCAGCGATTTGAAGGTCACGGCGTATCGCTTGGCGCCGGTGAGGTGGGCGCCGTCGCTGCCCGTGAGCCCGCCGATATAGATGGCTTCGCGCGGCGTGTTCGCCGTCAGGCCGTTCCGCGCGATCACCGCCCGATTGTAGAAATCTGTTGCAAAATTACCGGTCGTCGGCGGCGGCACGATCCAGCCGTTGCGGAAACTGCCGCTGGGAAGCAAGGCGAATTCCGCCCCGATCCGTTTGGCGACCTTGCCCATCGCCTCCAGAATGGTCGGGGCGACCTTTGAGCGGTCCCATGGCTTGCCCGCCACAAGCCCGAGCGGCCGAAACAGCGGCAAAAGTCCTGTCGCCTGATCGCTCGGGGGCGGGTTCTCGATCAGCGCCTCGGCGAGAATCTCCCAGAATTGAAGCGGGTCCTTGAAGGCCAAGGCGCTGACCGGCAGCTTCGGGTCGGCGAAATCCGGCGCGGCGTAGTGATAGGTCGGCGCCGGCGGCGGCTTCCTGCCGGTCGCCGCCGCGAGCCCCTGCACCTTGATCGCTTCCAGGACAGCCCTGGCCGCCGGCAGATCGTCATGGTTCAGCACATGCACGCGCGGCTGGACCAGGACCCAGCGGGTCGGCGCGTCAATCCGCTTGACGTTGGGCGGCAGCTTCCCTTTCCAGCCGGGGCTGACAATGGCGAATTTGCCGCCCTTGTAACCTGTCGCGACGCCGCCGGCGTAGGCGAAGGCGTTGGTCCAGAAATCGACGATCTCGACCATGTAGTAGCGGCCATGCGAGTCTGGCACGGTCAGAATAATCGGCTCGGCGGCAAGATCAAGAAAGCCGAAGCCGTAAAGCGTATTCACATTCGGCGTGACATAGCCCGCCTCTTGCGAAAGTTCGGGGGTGGAGATGTCCTCCATCCGCCAGATCGCGTTCACAGGGGCCTTGCGGTACGGTCCGACGGCGTCATTGTAGCGCAGGCTGTACATGGTGACGAGCGGAGAGCCCCATGAGGCGGCGGCGACGGCCAGCGCCTCGCCATAGGCCGCGAGCGCCTTGGCGCGCTCGGCGGCGGCGGTCTGAAGCGTCGTCGCCTTCGCCGCCGCGGGCGGCGCGGCGGACGGCGCGGCGGGCCGGGGGGCGGGCGGAGGGGCAAGGGTATGGCTCGGCAACTCGGCGAAGGCGGCGCTCGCCGCGAAGATCATGGTCGCCGCCGCGATAGCCCCGCGAACCCCGGCTCCGCGCGCGGCCGCCGGCGCTTCGCGTCCATTTTTGTCAATTGTTCCCGCCATAGAAACTCCTCTTCCAAGCTCAAGCCGCCATGGACCCAAACCGGAGACGGTTCGCCGGCGGAAAACGCGACACATCCAAAGCCGTCAAGCAAAGCCATCGCGCGCCCTCGCGACGCCCGCGATCATAAAGGCGCCGCTGTTGATTAGACAATTGACGAATGTCCAATTCACATATCAATTTCGACGGCGGCGGATCTGGGGGCTTCAAGCGAGGGGCAGGCGGTTCGGGTCAGGCCCCATCGGCGCCGATGAGCTGAAGCAATATGCCTTCGCGCAGGCCGCGGTCGGCGATGCGCACGCGATCGGCGGGAAAGGCGCGGCGGATCGCCTCGAGGATTGCGCAGCCGGCGAGCACGAGATCGGCGCGGCCGAGGCCGATGCAGCCATTCGCGGCGCGTTCCCCGTAAGTCATCTTGCGCAATGACGCGACGGCTTGAGTCACCTCCTCGCTCGACATCCACAGGCCGTCGACGCGGCGCCGATCATAGCGCCCGAGGCCAAGAAAGACGCCGGCGATCGTCGTCACGGTGCCGGAGGTGCCGAGGAGATGGAAATTTTCGCAACGCCGCTCCGCGCGGACCATGACGACAAAGCTCCGCAGCTCGCGCGAGACATGGTCGATCATCGCCTCGAAGACCGCGTCGGACACTTCATGGCCGCCGAACTTTTCGGCGAGGGTCACGACGCCGAGCTTCAAGGATGCCCAGCAACGGATCCGCTCGCGCAGGGCGAGATCGACAGGCTGCGCGGCCGCCGCGGCGCGCACATCGGCGCGTCCAAGCCAGACGATCTCGGAGGATCCGCCGCCAATATCGAACAAGAGCACGCCTTCAGCCGCGGCGTCCGCGAGCGAAGCCGAGCCGGCCGCGGCGAGACGCGCTTCGGTTTCGCGGTCGACGATCTCGAGATCGAGACCGATCTGGCTGCGCACCTGGGCGAGGAACTCGGCCCCGTTTTGCGCCGAGCGGCAGGCTTCCGTCGCGATCAGGCGCGCCCGCGTGACGGCCCGCGCACGCATCTTGTCGCGGCAGATCTCCAGCGCCTCAAGCGTGCGCGCGATCGCGGCCGCGCTGAGCCGGCCGCTCTGCGACAGGCCTTCGCCGAGCCTCACGATGCGAGAGAAGGAATCGATGACCCGAAACCCGGAGCGTCCGATCTGGTCCAATGCCGGTCGCGCGATCAAGAGCCGACAATTATTTGTGCCAAGGTCGAGCGCGGCGTAAATTTGTTCGCGCCCAGGCCTGCGCTGCGGTCGGACGAAGCGGCCGGCGGCGATCGAGACTGGATCGGCGCCGACGAATCCGCTCTCGCCCGCGAGGCCAGCCGCCGACGCCGGGAGCGCGGAGCTGGCCGCCGCGCCTGTGCTCTCCCCTGCTCCCACTTCACGCACTCCCGAAGCCTTGGGCGGGACGTCACTCCGCTGCGGCGTTCGCGAGCATATCAATGGCCGAGCCAAACGCCAAGCGCGGGCCCCGGCAGCGCCGCCCGCGCGAGGTCATGTCTCTCAGCGGCGCTCTTCGGCGGGTTCCGCCCCTGCCGGTTTTTTGGGTTGCGTTGGCTGCCCATGCGCCGGAGGCGGCGCCTGTGGATGAGGAGGCGGAGGCTGAGGAGCCCTTACCTGTGGCGGCGGCGCATGAATGTCCGGCGCTGGCGCCTTTGGCTGCGCTGCGGGAGCGCTTGGATGAACGGCCTCTGGCTCCGGCGCCCTCGGTTTCGCCACGGGCGGGGCGGCCGGCTTGCCGACAGGTGCTTCAACCGGCGCGGCGGCATGCGGCGGCGACGTCAAATGTTCGCCCGCCGGCGAGGCATGGCTGGGCGCGGCCTTCGGTTCTACCTTCGGGACCGGCGCGCCGGCAGAAGGTGGGGCGGATGGCTTGGGGGCGGACGGTTGCGGCGGTGCGTGAGCCGGTTGCGGCGCTCCTGGAATTGGGGCTGGCGCGCCCGGCGCCGCGCTGGGCTTGGGCCCCTGCGGCGCGGCGATTGGAGGTTGCGCCACGGGGGCTTGCGGCTGATGCGGGATCGCCCCGCCGGCTGGCGGCGGCTCATGGCCTGGCGGCAGCGCATGGTTGGGTTGCGCCGCTCCTGGAATTGGGGCTGGCGCGCTCGGCGCCGCGCTGGGCTTGAGGCCCTGCGGCGCGGCGATTGGAGGTTGCGTCACAGGGGCTTGCGGCTGATGCGGGACCGCCCCAGGGGTTGGGGCTGGCGCACTCGGCGCCGCGCTGGGCTTGAGGCCCTGCGGCGCGGCGATTGGAGGTTGCGTCACGGGAGCTTGCGGCTGATGCGGGATCGCCCCACCGCTGGGCGGCAGCTCATGGCCTTGCGGCAACGCATGGTTAGGTTGCACGGCTCCGGGGAGTGGCGCCTGCGCGCCCGGCGTCACCGGCGGCGTATTTGGACGTCCAGGCAAGGGCGCTTGCCCAGGCGCTTGCCCCGCCCCGCCAACAGGTCCTTGCTGACCAAAATTCTGCTGAATCACGACGCCTTGCGGCGCTCCCGGGCGGCCGTAAGGCAGCGGTATAGGGATTGGGATCGGTAGAAAGCCTTGCCTCGGCGGCGGCGGCGGCGCGAGCTCAATGAAGACAACAGGCCGCGGCGGCAGGAAATAGACCGGCGGGGGCGGCGGAGGCGGATAGTCCGCGGCGTCGAATATAAGGACCGGCCGATCGATGATCTCATATTCGACCGGCGGCGGCGGCGGCAAGCCGCCGAAGTCGTAAGCCTCGAACCGCGGCGGCGGCTCCAGCGCCGCCGAAAGGATTTCGAGCCGGCGTCGGGCGTCCCAAATATGCGGCCCGCGCGGATAGCGCCGAATATAGGTCCAATAGGCGTCCGGCGTATTCGCTCCAACGGCGCGCCGCCAGGTCAGAGCTTCGCGTCGCGCCGCAAGCAGCGCGCGCACGCGCCGGGCAAGGCCGCTGTCGGGATAGGCGGCGAGGAACTCCTGATATCCGGCGATCGTGTCGCGCTCGATCGCGGCGGCATATGCCTCCTCGACCGGAAACTCCCGAATCGGCCGGGCCTGCAAGGCCGCGTAGCTTTGCGCCGCGACCGGCGCAGGCGCCTTGGGGTCGGTGGCGAGCAAGACAACCGGCGGCTCGATTTTCGCGACATCCCATGGCATGAAAGCGCCGCGGGTCACTTGATCGACCCGGAGGCGGACGCGGGAAAAGGCCTCGTCGAGCGGGACGCCGCCTTCGCGCAGCATTTCCGCCAAGGCGGTGGCGTAGGCGCCATAGGGGCCAGGCTCTTCCGGAGCGATCGTTCCCGGCGCGGCGTTGAAGGCGTAAAGCGATCCCGGCTCGGCATCGACCAGCGCGAGGCCGCCGGCCAGCGGCTGGCCGCTTTTTGCGAAGCCGTTGGCCCGCGCGGCGTCCAGCACGACGATCCGCGCCCGCAAAGGCAGCGCCGCGAGCGCGCGGGTGAAATCAGAGACGCGAAGGGCTTCGATCGGAATATCCGCATCGCGCGCGATGACGGCTTCGACCGGAGCGAAATAGTTCTCGCCGCCATATTGCAGCCCCCGGCCCGAGAGATAGACGAAGGCGATCGCGTCCGGCCCCGCCTGGGCGGCTTTGGCGAGGAAATCGCGAAAGGCGCGCCGTAGCGACTCCTGGTCGAGATTGGCGGCCCCGACCACTTCAAAACCTTCCGCCCGCAGCGTCTCGGCGACGAGTCCGGCGTCATTGGCGGCCGTCGCCAAGGGACCTGATCGGTAATCGGCGTTGCCGACCACCAGCGCGAGGCGCGGCCCGGTGGCTTGCGCCCGAGCTCCGCTCGAAAATGCAAGGAGAAACGCCAGGCTGGCGATCGCGAGGCAGTCGACCATCGATCTTTTCATGTGCACCCTTCGGACCGCGAAGCCAATTGAATCGGTTCCTTTAAGAAAGCTATTGTGGCTGAACATTGACTGAATGTTTCGGCTTGGCCTTATTCAGGCGAGCGGCCTTCACCCAATCACGAGCCGATCACGCGCGCGACCTCCGCGCGAACCATTGGCAGGATTTCAGCCTCGAACCAGAGATTGCGCTTGATCCAGCCGCTGTTGCGCCAGGATGGATGCGGCAGCGCGATGATTCGCGGCTCCTCGCCGCGAAAATCAGCGGCGCGCCGCACGATGTCGTCAAGACGCAAGCCTTTCGGCAGCGGCCGCCCGACCCGCGCGAAATGATAATCCTGTGCATGCCGCCCTATCGCGAGAATGCATTCGAGCGGGGGCAGGACTCGGAACAGATCGTCGTGCCAAGCGTCCCTGCACTCCGGCCGCGGCGGCAGATCAGCCTTGTCGGCGGCATGGCCCGGAAAGCAAAATCCCATTGGAACGATCGCGACTTTCGCCTCGTCATAAAAGGTTTCGCGCGAGACGCCCATCCATTGCCGAAGGCGATCGCCCGACGCGTCGTTGAACGAGAGCCCGGTCGCATGAACGCGCAAGCCAGGCGCCTGGCTTGCAATGAGCAACCGCGCGGTCGACGAGGTCCGCAGGACCGGGCGCGGCTCATGAGGAAGCTGCGCCTTACGCGGCGCGTCCACGCAGAGGCGGCACGCCCTTATCCGAGCGGTGAGGGCCGCGAGCTCAGATGTCAAAAACCTGTCCGTCATGGGCGATCGCGAGGCCGGCTTCCTCCATCTCGGCGCGGCGCTCCATCGCGGAGGCGCTCAAATGCGTGGCGACGATGCGCTTCGCCGAAAATCCCTTGAGATTAGCTTTGAGCGTGGGCCAATCCATGTGATTCGGCACCACCTCCGCGCCGGAATAGCATTCCACGATAAAGAGGTCGGCGTCGACGGCGAGATCGAATAAAGTCGCGGTCCAAGCGGTGTCGCCGGAATAGGCGAAGACGCGCGCGCCGTCGCTGAGCCGAACCCCGGTCGAAAGGCCGCCGGATTGGTGGATGACTTCGAAGGTTTCGAGGGTGAGGCCGCCTAGTTTCGTCTTTCGCCGGGCAAGAATTTCTTCGACGCGCCAGGGAAAGCGCCAGCGCAGATCTTTTTCATCGGGGAAAAAGGCGTTCAAAGCGCTTTCGAGCCTTTGCTTGAGGCCTGGCGGCCCGATCATCGCCAAAGGCTTCGTCCTCCGGGCGACGAATTGGCAGTCGAACAAGAGGAATGGCAATCCGCCGAAATGATCGCCATGAAGATGCGAAATCACGATCGCGTCGACGTCGTCGAAACTGAGCCCAAGTCTTTTCCAGGAGCCAATCGAGCTCGCGCCGAAATCGACGATTGTCGCCGAGCCTCCCGAATCGATCTTGAAACACGTGTGAGCCTGGCCTCCGGTTCCAAAGGCGTCGCCGCATCCGACAATGGTTATTTTCATTGGACGCCTATGTTATCCAACATCAGATAAATAATTACATATTTTTGTCAGTCAATACCATTTATATCTAGAATATAGCCGCCCTGACGCGCGCCTTATAAGAAGTTCAGCGCCCGGCATGGCTTGACGCCAAACAAAGCGGTTCTCTCATTTTAAGTTTATGTGGCGGGTTTGCCTATATCTCACGGCAGAACTACTACCGCATGACGGCATCGAATAGACCGCCTCAATTTTTCGCTGTGTGCGCTGGCGCACATGCATCCCGCGTCGCAGGCGCATGAAAGGAAAATACGGCGAGATGGGCGCGTCCGAAAAGTGAATCACGTTTTTTTGCGAAATGCTCCGGCCGCAAATTCGGTCTGATCGAAGCGGATCGCCAGCCTCGATCCGGCTCCGGATGCGATTATTTTGAGCGATCGCATGAGGCTGTCATTAATCTTTTTCCGGCAGCTTCCGCTAAACCTTATTTCGCAGCGCGAATTGAGCGGGTCTTCCCTAGGATGACAGAATTCGCCGCAGAAATGATCGCGTCCGAACGCGGCGGTTCAGGGCTCGCCGGCGTAGGGCTTGCCGGCGCAAGACTTGCCGGAGAGCCCAAGCGCCTCGCCGCCGAGTTCCGCAAGGCGCGAGCCAAATTGAGGTCGTCGGGTTCCGGCCATCGTGATTTCGATATAGCCCTCTTGCGTCTTTTCGCGAAGGGACGGCGCTCGTCCGGGCCGGCGATGGCGGCTCTGAGCGGGGTCGTCGCCGCCATAGCCGCCACCTGGGTGCCTGTCGAGGCCGTCCTGGCCTGGCTCTGCGCCAATGTCGCCGCCTTGAGCCTAGTCCATCGCCTCGCCGGCAAGTTCCTGGAAATTCCCTGCGCCGATATCGACGTCCATCGACAGCGGCGCAATTTCATCATCGCGGAGACCGCCCAAGGCGTGATTTGGGCCATCATCGTCTGCCTTGTCAGCCAGGCTGGAGATCCGGCCGCGCGCACCTCGGCGCTGGTCATGCTCCTGCTCGTCGCTGCCGTGAACGCGACCGTCACCGCCTCGCTTCCGACCGCGGTCTATGGAGCGTTGACGCCAATGGCCTTGACGATCGCGATTTTCCTGCGCCCGACAGGTTTTTCGGATGGCGCCTTGCCGCTCATCGCCCTGGCCTTTGGCACGCAACTCTATTTCATGCTGCTCGCGAAAAAACTCCATGCCGCGGCGATCGAGGCGCTTTCGTTTCAAGCCGAAAAGGACGAATTAATCGCCGAGCTCGAACGCGCCAAGACGAACAGCGACCTCGCCCGCCGCCGCGCCGAAGAGGCCAATCTCGCCAAGTCCCGCTTTCTCGCGACGATGAGCCATGAATTGCGCACGCCGCTCAACGCGATCCTCGGCTTTTCCGAAGTCATGAAAGGCGAGTTGTTCGGATCCCACATCGTCGCCTCCTACAAGGAATATTCAAACGACATTCATTCAAGCGGCCAGCATCTCCTGATGCTGATCAATGAGATCCTCGATCTGTCGCGGATCGAGGCGGGCCGCTTCGAGCTGAAGGAGGAGGCGGTCGCGCTCTCTAATATCGTGGAGGATTGCCGGCATTTGTTGGCCCTGCGCGCGAAGAAGCGCAACATCCTCCTGGATGAGGCCGTGGAGCCCAGCCTGCCGCGGATTTGGGCCGACGAGCGCGCCGTCCGACAAGTCGCCCTGAACCTCCTCTCGAACGCCGTCAAATTCACCCCGCCCGGCGGAACGATCAAGATCAAGATCGGCTGGACCGCGAGCGGCGGCGAGTATTTTTCGGTGCGCGACAGCGGACCGGGCATCCCCGAAGATGAGATCCCGATCATCATGTCCTCCTTCGGCCGCGGCGCGCTCGCCCAGAAAAATGCGGACGAGGGGTCCGGCCTCGGCCTCCCGATCGTGAAAGGCCTTGTCGAGCTCCACGGCGGCACGTTCACGCTGAAATCGAAGCTTCGTGAAGGCACTGAAGTCATCGTGATCTTTCCGCCAAGCCGGGTGATGGACGCCGCTTCAGCGGTCGAGCCGAGCGGCCCATCGGCGAAAGCAAGACGCGGGTCTCGGCGTGAAGCCTATTCCGCTGCGTGACCGCGAAGGGGGTCGATGCGCCGACCGCGCTTGTCTTCTCTCCCGCGCCAGCGCCTTGACAAGCCGCGGCCCCGCTCTACTTCCGGATCAGCTTAGCCGCGCCCAGTAGCGACGGGCCCCAGGAGCTTTTTCTCGTCCCCCAAGCGAAGCGCGTTGGTTGCCAGGAGCCGGCGGCCAAACGCGTAGGTTTTGGCGAACAAGATCAGAGGACGGCCTCCTATTCCTCTGGCGAGCTTAACCGGGCGCGCAGCTTTCTCTTCAATCTTTTCGGAGAATGGCCCGGGCCTCGGTAAATCTTCCAGCCTTTTTGATGTATCGCATTGCCGTGACGCGCGCCGGCCTCCATCTCATTTGAGATCCTTCCAGGAGTTGAATGAAAATGGCTGCGAAAGACGTCCGCTTCTCAACCGACGCGCGCGACCGAATCCTGCGCGGCGTCGAGATCCTCAACGACGCGGTGAAAATCACGCTCGGTCCGAAAGGCCGCAATGTCGTCATCGAAAAATCCTTCGGCGCGCCGCGCATCACCAAGGACGGCGTGACCGTAGCCAAGGAAATCGAGCTTTCCGACAAGTTCGAGAATCTCGGCGCGCAGCTCGTGCGTGAAGTCGCCTCGAAGCAGCATGACGCCGCCGGCGACGGCACGACCACGGCGACCGTGCTCGCGGCCTCCATCGCCCGCGAGGGCGCGAAGGCCGTGGCGGCCGGGCTTAATCCGATGGATCTGAAGCGCGGCATCGATCTCGCCGTCGAAGCCATTGTCGCCGATCTCAAGAAAAACTCGAAAAAGGTCACCTCGAACGACGAGATCGCCCAGGTCGGCGCGATATCGGCGAATGGCGATCTGTTCATCGGCGAAGAAATCGCCAAGGCGATGCAAAAGGTCGGCAATGAGGGCGTAATCACGGTCGAAGAGGCGAAGGGCCTCGACACGGAAACCGAAATCGTCGAAGGCATGCAGTTCGATCGCGGCTATCTCTCGCCCTATTTCGTCACCAATGCCGAGAAGATGGTCGCCGAGCTCGAGGACTCGTACTTCCTCATTCACGAGAAGAAGCTGTCGTCCTTGCAGGCCCTGCTGCCGGTTCTCGAAGCGGTCGTTCAGACCGGCAAGCCCTTGCTCATCATCTCCGAAGACGTCGAGGGCGAGGCGCTCGCCACGCTCGTCGTCAACAAGCTGCGCGGCGGCTTGAAGGTCGCCGCCGTCAAGGCGCCTGGATTCGGCGATCGCCGCAAGGCCATGCTCGAAGACATCGCGGTTCTCACCGCCGGCCAGCTGATCTCCGAGGAGCTCGGCGTCAAGCTCGAGAATGTGACGCTGCCCATGCTCGGCCGCGCCAAGCGCGTCCGCGTCGATAAAGAGAGCACGACGATCATCGACGGCGCCGGCGAAAAGAAAGACATCGAAGCGCGCATCGCCCAGATCAAGGCGCAGATCGAAGAAACAACTTCGGATTACGACCGAGAAAAGCTGCAGGAGCGCTTGGCCAAGCTCGCCGGCGGCGTCGCGGTGATCCGCGTCGGCGGGGCGACCGAGGTCGAGGTGAAGGAGAAGAAGGACCGCGTCGACGACGCCCTCAACGCCACCCGCGCGGCGGTCGAGGAAGGCGTGCTGCCGGGCGGCGGCGTCGCCCTGCTGCGGGCCATAAAAGTCCTCGACGCGGTCGAGACCGGCAATCCCGACCAGAAGACCGGCGTCGACATTGTCCGCCGAGCCATTCAGGCGCCGGCGAGGCAGATCGTCGACAACGCCGGCGGCGACGGCGCCGTGGTGGTCGGCAAGCTCATCGAGCATGCCGACTATAATTTCGGCTACAACGCCCAGACCGGCGAATATGGCGATCTCGTCAAGCTCGGCATCATCGATCCGACCAAGGTCGTGCGCACGGCTCTCCAGGACGCCGCGTCGATCGCCGGGCTGATCGTCACCACGGAAGCGACGATCACCGAACATCCGAAGAAGGAAAATCCGGCGCTGCCGCCGGGCGGCGGCATGGGCATGGATTACTGAGGAAGGCGGATCAACCGCGCCCCGGATGACGGCGTCGGATGCACGCTTCCGCGTCGTCATCGATTCGACGAGCTTTAGAGGCTCGACGCCGGAGCCTCTTTCTCTCGGAAGAGGCTCCGGCGCACCTTGGCATGCCGTCCCCTACGCGACATGGACCGAACGCGGCGGAGCCGCGCCTCCAGCGCATCAAATTTTTGCGCAATGCGCCCTGCCGGGTTGGCTGATAAAAGGCCAAAAACGCGGGCGCGACAGCGACGCGCCGAGCCTTACGCGGAGACGAGCCGGAGTGATTTCCCTATCCATGACCAAAATACGCGACATTCGAAGATCAATGCTCGCGGCGGCTTTGCTTGGCTTAGCCGCTGTCGCACCCTCAGCGGCTGAAGAACAGGCTCCGCCAGCGCAAACCGAAACGGCCGCGCCCAAAGCCGCTCAAGCCGAGCGCGCGCAAGCACCGGCGACGACTCCGCCCAATCCCCTGCCCCCGGCCGCAACGACATCCCATTCGATCGAACTCCCTGGTCGTAGCCTGAAGTTCACCGCCATCGCCGGCCCCATCCGGCTGAGCGACGCGAAGAGCGGCGAGCCTGAAGCCGACATCGCCACGCTGGCGTTCCTGCTCGCGGGGGCCGATCCCGCCAAGCGTCCCGTGGCTTTCGTCGTCAATGGCGGCCCCGGCGCCGGCTCGGCCTGGCTCAATCTGGGCGCGTTGGGACCCTGGCGCCTGGCGCTCAATGGCGGCCCGCGATCGCCCTCCGCCCCGCCCATCACGATCGAAAACGCCGACACCTGGCTCGATTTCACCGACCTCGTCTTCATTGATCCGCCCGGCGCCGGCTATAGCCGGATCCTCGCCAAAGGCGACGATGCGCGAAAGCAGTTCTATTCCGTCAATGGCGACATCGAGGCGCTCGCGGTTGTGATCCGCAAATGGCTCGCCGCGAATAAAAGGCTTGAAAGCCCAAAATTCATCGTCGGGGAGAGCTATGGCGGCTTTCGCGGGCCAAAGCTCGCCCGCCGCCTGCAGGACGTGGAAGGCATAGGCATCGAGGGCCTTGTGCTGATCTCGCCGGTGCTCGACTTCGCTTGGTTCGAAGGCGTGAACAATCCGCTAACCTTCGTCACCCGGCTGCCGTCGCAGGCCGCCGCCGCGCGGGGAACTCGACGGGGTCGAGGGCCGCGCCAGCCTGGCCGAGGTCGAAACCTACGCGGCAGGCCCCTATCTCGCCGACCTCTTGCGCGGCGAGCGCGACCCGCAGGCGCTCGCCAGAGCCAGCGAAAAAGTCGCGAGCCTGACCGGCCTCGACCTTGCTCTCGTGCGCGGGCTCGGCGGACGCGTCGACATGGCGACTTTCGCCCGTGAAAAAAGCCGCGCGAACGCCAAGGTCGGGAGCTATTACGACGCCCGCGTGAGCGGTTACGATCCGACGCCCCACGCGGCTTCGAGCGATTATTCCGATCCCGTTCTCGACGCCGACAAGACCCTGCTCGCAAGCGCCATGGCGGATCTCACCGCCAACCGCTTCGGCTGGCCGATCGAGGCCCGCTACGAGATCCTCAACGAAAGCGTCAACCGCCAATGGGATTGGGGCGGCGGCCATGGACGCCCCGAGTCTCTCGGCGATCTGAAACGGGCGATGGCGGTCGACCCGCATTTGCGCGTGCTTGTCGCGCATGGGCTCACCGACCAGGTGACCCCCTATTTCGCCTCGAAGCTGCTGATTGATCAGGTCCCGCCGATGGGCGACCCGGACCGGCTGCGGCTCAAGGTCTATGGCGGCGGCCATATGCTCTATTTCGAGGACAAATCCCGCGCCGCCTTGCGCGAGGACGCGCGCAAGCTGATCGAAGGAAAATAAAAGACTATTCCTCGGCGTCGGTGAACAAGATCACCTCGTCCGGAAGGCCGACCGTCTCGCTCTTTTCAAGATTGACGCCGGCCACCCGGGCGAAAGCCCCATCGCCTTCGAGGAGCACCACGGCTTCGCTCGGCATTTGCCGCAGGGCGTCGATCAATTGCGCGACTGTCATCGGAAGTCCCTCAAGCCAAAGGCGGCGCGGCGGGCGCCCGCCAAATTGGCCTCTGTATAAAGCGGCGCGAAGGCTTTTCCCAGGTCATATTCAATCGGGCTCATTGCGCGAGTCTGTCGGCGACATTGGCCTCCGCGAAGGTCGCCATGCCCTTGTGGCACGCGAGCGCGGCCTGGGCGATCCCAACCGCCAAGGCCGCGCCCGAGCCTTCGCCGAGCCGAAGGCCAAGATCGAGAAGCGGGGCCTTGCCGAGCCGGCGCAGCGCCTCCCGATGCGCGGCTTCTGCCGAAACATGGCCGACGAGGCAATGGTCGAGCGCCGTGCGGTCAAGCGCCTGAAGAATCGCGGCGGCGGCGCAGGCGACATAGCCGTCGAGGATGACTGGCACGCGTTCGATGCGCGCCGCCAAAATGGCCCCGGCGATCGCCGCGATCTCGCGGCCGCCCAGCCGCCGCAGCAGCTCCAAAGGGTCGCCGAGATGCGCGCGATGACGCGCCACGGCGGTCTCTACCGCGGCGATTTTGCGCAGCAATCCACTGTCGTCCACGCCGGCGCCGCGGCCGACCCAATCGGCCGGCGCGCCGCCATAAAGGCCGTGGTAGATCGCGGCGGCGATGGTCGTATTGCCGATGCCCATTTCACCGAGACATAAAAGATCGACGCCGCCGGCGATCGCCTCCATGCCATAAGCGACGGTCGCCGCCGCCTCCTTCGCCTCCATGGCCGGCTCCTCGCTTATGTCCTTGGTCGGCATGTCGAGCGCCAAGTCAAAGACTTTTAGGCCGACCCCAAAGCTGGCGCAGATCTGGTTGATAGCGGCGCCTCCCGCGGCGAAATTCTCCACCATCGCCCGCGTGACAGAGGCCGGATAGGCCGAAACCCCCTTGGCCACGACGCCGTGATTGGCGGCGAAGACCGCGACCAGCGGGCGATCGATCGTCGGCTCCGGCTTCGCCTGCCAAGCCGCCAGGAATTCGATGATCTCCTCCAGCCGCCCGAGCGAGCCGCCGGGCTTCGTCAATCGCGCCTGCCGCGCCCGCACAGCCGCGCGCGCCTCCTCCGACGCCTGGGGCATGGACGTGATCAGATCGCGGATCGAATCAAAAGGCGAGGCTTGAGCTGACATGGCGACCTGAATCCGGCGTCGGAACCCTGTCTCTTAGAGCATGTCCGGTCATGCCGGAAGTGTGAAGCGATCCACCTGCGAAGAAAAATTACGCGTATATTCAAATGGCTAGGCCTAACCGTCTCACGTCGGGAGATGTGCGAAGCCATCGCGCGCGGCGCCTTGCCATGTTTTTTGCTGCACTTGCGATATTGCAATGCAACATAGAATCCCCTATCTACGCTTTAAATCGATCTTTGGAGGAAACCGCCGAGGGCTTGCACCACGGACTGGAGATCAAGACCATGAAATATCCGGCTTTTTTCACCGCTGCGGCGATCCTTCTCGGCCTCGCCTCTTCGCCTGCCGCCGCCGCCGGCCCTCTTCTTAGCCCGCATCTCGGCGAGGCGACCGCAACGCCGGTCACGCAGCAGACGTCGACCGGCGCCGCGCCGCGCGTCTATTGCTATAATGGCGTCCGGGGCGACCAGGAAAATCTCTATCGCGGCTGGATTTGCGTCCGCGAGGACGCCGCCTCGGCGCGCTAAGAGACACAGGGGTCAAGCCGAGGCGCCCGCCCGCGCCTCGACAAAACCGCGTCAATAACGGATGAGAAGCGATGCGCCAGAGCACGTCGCTTCTCATCGACCTTCTGATTTGCCTGCGGTTCGCGACCAGGCTCCCGGTTCCGATCCTCGCCGCCGAATCCGCGCCGCATGCGCCGACCCGCTTTCCCCACGCGCTGCGGCTGCTCCCGGCGGCCGGCGCCGTTATTGGCGCGCTTGCCGCTGGAGCGCTCGCAGTCGGAGCCGCTCTCGGCTTTCCCCCGCTCCTGTCGGCGCCGATCGCGGTCGGCGTTCTCATTCTCCTCAGCGGCGCATTGCACGAAGACGGCCTGGCCGATTGCGCCGATGGTTTCGGCGGCGGCGCGACGCGCGAGCGTAAGCTCGAGATCATGGACGACAGCCGGATCGGGGCCTTTGGCGCCCTGGCTCTCGCGCTCGCGCTCTATTTACGCGTCGCGGCAGTCGCGACGCTCGCCAGCCGGAGCCTCGGCCTGGCGAGCGCCGTGCTCATAGGGACGGCGGCTTTGTCGCGCGGCGCGGCGCTCCTTCCCTTGATTCTTCTTGCCCCCGCGCGCCGCGGCGGCGCCGGTTTCGCCGCCGGAAAGCCAAGGCCGGAGGCGCAGCGCGTCGCTTTCTTGCTTGCATGCCTTTTTGGCTTCGCCCCGATTTTGGCCGGCGCCGGAGCCGGACGCGCCATGTTCGCCATGATCGCCGTTCTCGGCGCGGCCCTTGCCTTCACAGCTTTCGCCAGGCGCGAGATCGGCGGCCAGACGGGCGATGTCGCCGGAGCGACCCAACAGCTGACCGAAATTGCCGTTTATCTTGTCTACGCCGCCGGGAATTGACGAGCTGTAGCTGCTGTGAAAACTCATCAGACGATGATCGAGCCAATTCGTCTGCGATCTTGCGGAAGGATCGGGCCGATTTTGAGAAATCGTCAGGAAAGCGCTTACGATGATAAAACGTGGCCTGGAATTGGTTCTATTTGCGAGTTGCTGGCTGCTCGCCCCCTTTTACTTAACACTTGTGCTCGGCCTGATCGCCCTTCTCGTCAAAATGGGGCAACTCGTCTATGAGCTCCTGCCCCATCTCTGGGAGGCTCAGGAAGCCGACGTACTTCTTCAAGTGCTGGGCCTGGTCGACCTCACCTTCGCGGGCTCGCTGATCGTTCTCGTCATCTTCTCGGGCTATGCGAATTTCGTTTCGCGGATCAACGCCGCCGCGAGCGGGTCCTGGCCGGAATGGATGGCGCTAATCGATTTCACCGGCCTGAAGCTGAAGCTCATGTCGTCGATCGTCGCCATCTCGGCGATTCAGCTCCTGCGCGCCTTCATGGACGTAAAGAACACCTCCGACCGCGAGCTTTACTGGTATGCGGGCGTCCATATTGTTTTCGTCGCCTCGGCGCTTCTGTTGGCGCTGACCGACCGTCTCTCGGCGGAGAAGCATTGAGCGGGCCGGCGGCCGGGACCGAGCCCGGCCTGGAATTCAACCCCGCCTTAAAGTCCGGCGAGATATTGCGTCGGATCGACCGGCGTCGCGCCCTTCCGCAACTCGAAATGAAGCTGCGGCGAAGCGACATTGCCGCTTTGCCCGGATTTCGCGATCGTCTGGCCGCGCTTCACCGTATCGCCGCGCTTGACTTCTATGTCGCCGTTATTGGCGTAGGCCGAGACGAAGCCATTTGGATGCCGGATCAGGATCAGGTTGCCATAGCCCTTCAATTCATTCCCGGCATAGGCGACGACGCCGCTTTCGGCCGCCTTCACCGACGTGCCTTCCGGCACAGCTATGTTGATGCCGTCATTCCCGCCCGGCTTGAACGCCTGGATGATGCGTCCCCGCGCCGGCCAGCGAAATTCCGGATTGGCGGAATCGCCGCCGGCTTTGCCGCTGTCGGCGGCGGTCGCCTGCGCCGGTTCGGGGGCGGGCTTTTTCGTTTCGACCGCAGCCGCCTCCACCTTCGCGGGTTTCGTCGCTTCCTGCTTGTTTGACGCCTGCGGCGCCGCCTTCGCCTGGGCCGCAGGCGGCTCGGATTTCGCGGCGCTGGCCAATATTTTCGTCTGCGGCTTGGTCGGCTCGGGACGCGGCGCAGCGGCGATCTTCGGCGCTGGCTTGGCCGGGGCCACGACTTTGGCCGGCGCGGCGGCGGCCGGCGGAGGCGCGGCGGAGGCCATTTTCGTCGCGCCAACGTTTCCTTTCAGAAGCTTGGCTTTTTCGGCATAGCGGGCGGAGCCTTGCTTTGCGGGCGCCGACGCCGCTCCGGTCGCGCCTCCCGTCGGGGTCCGCGCCCCGCTCGACGCAGCCAAGGCCGCATTATAGACGGGGATCACAATGCGCGCGCCAGGCTGAATCTGGGATGCGGAGGCGAAGCCGTTGGCGCGGACGAGCGCGTCGAGCGGAACGCCGTAACGTCTGGCGATGACCTCCCCGGTCTCGCCCTGCGCAATGACAATGGGCGATCCCCCCTCAACTGACCAGCCCGCCACCGTCTGCTGCGGACGCGACGGCGACGCGACGGCGACCTTGGAGCTCGGCTGCGCGAGAACGGGAGCGCTCGCGGCCGGCGCCCCAAGCGGACGCGACTGGACCGGCGAGATCGGCGCGGCGGCCGAGGGCGGAAGGCTGGCGGCGGCGGCCGGATCGGCCCCGCCTTCCGAGGTCTGGAACGGATTGCTGAACGGGTCGCTCAGCCGTTCGGAGCTTGAGCAGCCAGCGAGCATGGCCGCGGCGGCGCCCGTTAGGGCGAGCCGAAACGCGAGACGCGAGCAGAAAACGGAAACAAAATGGCCCATGACGCAACCCACTGACGCAGCACCTTTGACCACATTAGATGGGCCTTGGGTTAAGGGGAGGTTTAGATGAACGAATATTCAAGAAAATCGCTACGAAACGAGGCGGGCTTATTGGACTTTGTTCAATCGGAGTCAAAGCGCGCGCGCTTCACCGGGCAGGATGGCCTGCAGCCGGCAGGGACAAACCAACGTCTCGTCGAGGCCGCCCGCGTCGTCGCGAGCGAGGCGCACAACCTGCTGGAGCGCCGGCGTTGAAGGGATGGGCCGCGCGGTCACGAGCACCCCGTCCGCGGCGAGCGCGGCGATGAGAGTCGCTGGAATTTCGCCCAGCGCGCCTTGCACAATGATGCGGTCGAAGGGGCCGGCGGCCGGCCCGACAGACAATCCATCGCCCCATGTGACGCCAGCATTGACGATCGCCAAGCGTTCAAGCCTTGCCCCGGCTTCGATTGCGAGGCTTTGAAACCGCTCGACCGAGATCACCTCCCGCGCGAGCCTTGCGAGAAGGGCCGTCGCATAGCCGGACCCTGTCCCGATTTCGAGCACGCGATGGTTCGACGATGGCGCCAGCGCCTCGATCATGCGGGCGGCGAGCCAGGGCTCCGGCAGCGTCTGGCCGCAGCGGAGCGGAAGCGCGAGCTGGCGGCGGGCGAGATCGGAATAGCGATGCGGCACGAAGATTTCGCGCGGAATCATTTCGAGCGCGCGCAAAACGCCGAGATCCTGAATGCCCCGCGCGCGCATCGTCAGGAGAAACGCGGCTTTAGCTTGCGCCGACGCGGGCGCCTCGTCGGATCGAGACGGTTGCGCCGGGTCCTGCCGCCTCGTCTCCATCCGAGCCTCGCCTTCCTTCAGCCCAAGGCCCGCGCGTAGCGCGCGAGTGAAGCCTCATCGGTCAAATCGAGCCGCAAAGGGGTCAAGGAGACGAAATTTCGCGCCATCGCCTCCAGGTCCGTGCCTTCGCCGGGCGTCGCATGATGGCGGTCGAAGGAGATCCAATAATAGGGATTGCCGCGTCCGTCGGCGCGCGCGTCGACATTGACCAGATAGCCACGCCGACCCTGCCTCGTCACGGCGACGCCCTGAACCTCGCCAGGCTCGCAAGCCGGAAAATTCACGTTCATGACAACGTTATGCGGAACGCCCTCGGCGAGGATCTTGCCGATGAGGGCGGGGGCGAGGGTTTCCGCGCAAGCCCAATTGGCGCCTTCCCGCCCGGTGGCGTGGCTATAGGCCTGCGACAGCGCGATCGATTGGACGCCAAGGATGGCGCCTTCCATCGCGCCGGCGATCGTGCCGGAATAGATCACATCTTCAGCGACATTCTGTCCGCAATTGACGCCCGACAGAATGACGTCCGGCTTAGCGCCGTCAAGTATCCGGCGCGCGCCCATGATGACGCAATCCGTCGGCGTCCCTTTGACGGCGAAGTGGCGCTCGGAGATCTTGCGCAGGCGCAAGGGATCATTGAGCGACAGCGAATGAGCCACGCCGGATTGATCGGATTCCGGCGCGACGACAAAAATGTCGTCGCTCAAGGTCCTGGCGATCCGCTCGAGGACCGCGAGGCCTGGCGCATGAACGCCATCGTCATTGGTGATCAATATTCGCATCGAGCGGCTCCCGCACAACCGCCTCGGAGCATGTCATGTGCGGACACGATCGAGCTCCCTAGGCCCCGACCCGGCGCTATTTGGGGCAGGTTGGTTCGCTCAACAGCTCGAGGCTCGACATCTCGCCGGCGAGAACGAAATCGCCATAGTCAAGCTTCAGTGCACGGGAAATGCCATTTTCGTAAAGGTCGAAGGATAAAGTGTAGGCCGGTCCATCATCTTTCTTGCCCGTCTCGAAATAGCTGATCGAAACCGGCCAGCGCCTCAGTTTTTCAAGCTGCGGGATATGAGCCGCCTTCTCGACCGCAGGCGCGGCGATCGGATGGCCGATGAAGGTTGTGGTTTCATAGACTTTTTCGCCGGTCTCCGATCCATCGTAAACCTTGACTTCGATGAGGTTCTTGCCGGCCTCAGCGGCGGCCAGGATTCGTCTTAAATGTTCGGTCGGGAAAACCACGTCGGGAGCGAGATCAAATTTGCTCCGCTTCGGCTTGGCGAGATTGACGGACAAGGGGCCATTGGCCGCTTTCG
Source organism: uncultured Alphaproteobacteria bacterium (assembly GCA_963829515.1). GTDB lineage: Bacteria > Pseudomonadota > Alphaproteobacteria > Rhizobiales > Beijerinckiaceae > Methylocapsa. The sequence goes on along the minus strand of CAWHIP010000011.1, from coordinate 91,675 downwards.
AGGCCTTGCCATCGACCGTTTCGGCCGCCCCATTATCAATGCTGGTCTGCATCTTGAAGTCGAAGGTCTTCCCCTCGAAATCCTCGAAAGTCGCCGAGTGCATGTCGGAGACGCGGGTCGGGCCTTCGGCCGGCTGCAGCTCGGTCAATTGCCGGAAATTCTGGACATAGCCCTCACAGGGGGAGCCGGCGAAATCGAAGGCGATTCGGCCATGCGCCGCGGTCGGACTTTTGCTCCCGATCGATTTCGCCAATGTCAGCTCATAGACCGCCCGATGCGAGGCGAGCGAAATTCCGCCGGTAAGATCGGTCTTGGCCTGGCTGTCCGGCGAGGAATGGGTCGGCGCCGTATTGGCCGCGAAGGCCGAAGGCGCGAGCAGACCGAAAGCTGTGACGGCCAGAGCCCACGCGCCGGAAATTAGGAAGCGGGCGTGCGAAGCAAGCATTATCGTTGTTCCTCGAACGAATGGTTCAGCGACGCAGGGAAACAGATCCCAGCTGCGCAGGGTAAAGTTTTAAAGACCGAGCGCATGGCTTGCAACCCACGCCAAGCGCTTGCGGACGAGGCCGGAGATTTCATCCTCTCCGGCCGCAGTATATATTATATTTTTGACGTTACGGGGTTTTCATTCATGAGCGAGGCCACATGAGCAAAATTGAAGATCGATTGGCCTCTTTGGGCGTATCGCTCCCAGTTCCGGCGACTCCCGTCGCCAATTACGTCCCTTTTGTCGTCACCGGCGCGTTTCTCGTCATTTCCGGGCAGCTGGCCTTTGGCCCCGACGGCAAGCTCGATCCCGCCCATGTCGGGAAGGTCGGGGCGGATGTCGCGCCTGAAGCGGGACAGGCCGCCGCGCGCCGCTGCGCCCTCAATATCCTCGCCCAGGCGAAAGCCGCCTTGGGCGATCTCGACAGGATTTCACGCTGCATTCGGCTCGGCGGCTTCATCAACGCGGCGCCGGGCTTCTCGGCGATCGCTCCAATTATGAACGGCGCCTCGGATTTCATCGTCGAGGCGCTCGGCGACAAGGGACGGCACGCGCGCTCGACCGTGGGCGTAGCCGAATTGCCCCTCGACAGCGCTGTCGAGGTCGAAGCGCTGTTCGAGATCGCGGCGGGATGAAACGACGGGAGCCCCATGCGCCGGCTTGGCTTACCGCGCGGCCAATCGCGCATCGCGGGCTCCATTGCAGGTCGAGGGGACTCGGTGAAAACACCCTTGGCGCCGCCGAGGCCGCGATCGCCAAGGGCTATGCGATCGAATGCGACCTCCAGCGCGCCAAGGACGGCGAGGCTATGGTCTTTCATGATTTTCAGGTCGACCGTCTGACGTGGGCGAAGGGCCGCGTCGACGCCTTCGCCGCCCGCGAGCTCGAAGGCTTCGCGTTCAAGGATTGCGCGCAGGGGATGGCCGCCTTGCCGGCCTTTCTCGCCAAAATCGGCGGCCGGACGCCGCTCATCGTCGAAATCAAAAGCCGCTTCGACGGCGACATGCGCCTAGCCGACCGCGCGATGTCCGCCGCAGCTGCATATGGCGGCCCTATCTGCCTGAAAAGCTTTGATCCGGAGATCCTCGCCCATATCCGCTCCGCGGGAATAGACTGCCCGCTCGGCCTCGTCGCGCAAGCGCATTATGAGGACGAGGACGACTGGGCCAAGCTGGCGCCGGAAAGGCGCGCCGCCTTGGCCGATCTGCGCGATTATCCTCGCATAAGGCCCGACTTTTTATCCTGGAATGTCGGCGATTTGCCGCATGCGGTTCCGCAGCTCTGCCGGGCGGGGATCGGGATGCCCGTCGTCACCTGGACGGTGCGCTCGCAGACGGCCCGGGAAACCGCCGCGCGATGGGCGGACCAGATCATTTTCGAAAATTTCGAGGCCTAAGCAACCTAGAGCATATCCTTAAAAAAGTTGATCGTCTTTTTTAAGGATATGCTCCAACTTATTGATCTGTAGTGAGCTCTTATCGATGGAATGATTCCATCCGATCGGAACGCGCTCTCGGCGCTGCGCCTTTCAGAAACATGGCGGTGCCCCTTATTCCGGGCGAGCCCAATTCACCGCCGCCCATCAAGTTTAGTATATAAAGTTGCCGCAAAATCTCGAGTTAATATTTTCCGGGGCCTTCGCTTCTTGCGCGGCAGCGGACGCGGTGCGCCCTCCGAGGGGATTAAAACGGAATTGGTTTGCGCCATGGCCGACGGCGACCGAAACAAATGAAAGGCGACGTTCCAATCGACTCTCAATCGCTCTTCAGGAGTTGAGAGCGGGGATAGGAACGAAACGTCGCCTCATCCGCCATGGACGCAGCGTGCGTTCGCGATATTTAAGTGAAAATGGCTTCGCCGCCGCTTGGGTTCCGGAGCGCCTGTCCCAGTCTCGCCCCAAAGCCGTGGCGGAATGTTTCCGGGAGCGATCGGCATGTTTGAGATCGACCCTTCCCTTGCGACGCCGCGGCCCGATTCCGCCGCCGAGCACAAAATTTTCCAGGCGCTGCAGGCGCGACTGCCGGAGCTATTTCGCATCGTCTTCCCGGATCCCTGCGCGCCTCGCACGGTGGTGATCGTTCCAAGCCTGAGCCTTGACCAGGATGTGTTGGCGCGGCTGATCGGCGTCCATCATTACGAAGAGCGCATGCTGTGTATGCTGATGCTTCTGAAAATGCCGCGCACGCGGATCGTCTACGTCACCAGCCAGCCGCTGTCCGAAGAGATCATCGACTATTATCTTCATTTGCTTCCTGGAATCCCGGCGACTCATGCGCGCCGGCGCTTGACGCTCCTTTCATGTTTTGATTCGACGCCGCAACCTCTCGCCGCCAAGATTTCTGGCCCGGCCGAGATTGCTCGCGCGATTGCGCGACGCGATCCCCAACTCGGCGAATGCGCATATGTCATGCTTCAACGTATCGGCGCTCGAACGCACATTGGCGGTTCAATTAGGCGTCCCGATCTATGGCTGCGATCCTTCTCTGCTCCAGCTTGGATCGAAAAGCGGCGGCCGGGCGATCTTTCGCGAGGCCGGCATGTCGATTCCCGATGGCGTGGAAGGGCTCGCCAATGAGGCCGATCTCGCCACGGGCCTCACCGAGCTTAAACGGCGCAACCCAGCCTTGCGACGCGCCGTGGTGAAGCTCAATGAAGGTTTCTCTGGCGAGGGCAATGCGATATTCAGCTTCGAAGGCGCGCCGGAACGCGGGAGCCTCGAACCTTGGATCAGATCGCGGCTATCGGCACTTGCTTTCGAAGCCCACGACATGTCCTGGGCGATCTACAGTGCCAAGATCGACGAGATGGGGGCGGTCGCGGAGGAATTCATCGAAGGCCCTGTGAAGCGGTCGCCTTCGGCCCAATACCGGATAGATCCGCTTGGCCATGTCGACGTGATTTCGACGCATGATCAAGTGCTCGGCGGTCGCTCCAATCAAGTGTTTCTCGGTTGCCGCTTTCCCGCTGACGAGGCCTATCGGCTCGACATTCAAAGCGAGGGGCTGAAGGCCGCCGTCCTCTTGCGCAACCGCGGCGTCCTCGGACGGTTCGGCGTCGACTTCCTCTCGGTGCGCGAGGAAGATGGCGGCTGGCGCCATTACGCCATCGAGATCAATCTGCGCAAAGGCGGAACGACCCACCCGTTCATGATGCTTCAATTCCTCACCGACGGCCAATTTGATAGCGCGCGCGGGGAGTTCCTAATCCCCTCGGGCGCGTCCCGATGCTATTACGCCTCGGACAATCTTGAGGCGCCAGCCTATCGCGGGCTTGCGCCGGCGGACCTTCTCGATATCGCGGCGCTGAACGGCCTTCATTTCAACGGCGCCACGCAGCAGGGCGTCGTCTTCCATCTCATCGGAGCGCTTTCCGAGTTTGGCAAGCTCGGAATTGTGTGCGTCGCGCCCTCGCGCGACGAGGCTGACCGGCTCTACCAAAACGCGGTCGCCGTACTCGACCGCGAGCAGGCGGCAAAACCGTGATCTTTAGGGCGCCTTCCGATCAGGTGATCGGAAGGCGCCCTCATTCAATGCGCATAAACATGGTCAATGAACATCCACAAGCCTCGCAAACTCCGACCATGCGCACGCATGATTGCGCCCATCGCGGCGATGGAACCCGCCGTTATCGTGGCGCCACGTTCTGAACGACCCTGCGGTAGAGGTGCCAGCTCGCATGCGCGAGAACTGGCATGACGACCGCGAGACCTACAAACAGCAGCAAGAACCCGACCGCCACGGAGACGATGATAATAAGGCCCCAGAGCGCCATTGGGCCGGGGTTCTTCAGCACGGCTCTCACCGACGTATAGACGGCGGCGGTTACGCCGACGTCGCGGTCGAGCAGCAACGGGAACGAGACGACGCTAAGGCTCAGCGATATCACTGCGTAGATCAAGCCCAGCGCATTGCCGAATATGATCAGCGCCCAGCCCTTTGGCGTGGTGAGAACCTCATGCAGGAACTGCATGTAGGAATGCGGCGCCGTGGGGCCGAAGAGTCCCTGATAAAGCACTCTGGCGGTCGTCAGCCAAATGAGAAAGATCACCATGAGCAGGACGCCGAGGGCCAGGATCGAAGGAACCGAAGGAGAGTGACGCACTTCAAAAGCGTGCGACCAGGAGGTGTCGAGGCCAAGCTCGCGCCGGCGGCTCATTTCATACAGCCCAATCGCCGCGAAGGGACCAATCATGGCGAAGCCGAACATGAGCGGGTAAAGCATTGGGAGGGCGTTTTGATCGGATGTCACGCGAGCGAGAGCAACGCCGACGATCGGGTAGATCAACCCGAGGAATACGAGATGCGAGGGCATCGCCATGAAATCGGCTATGCCCTTGGCCAAGGCGTCCTTAAGGTCGGTTGGCCCAATCTTGCGCACAATTGGATAGTCCGAACTTGCGTCAGGGCCGACGAACACATGAAAATGCGCCATGAGCGTTCCTCCTGAACCGAGCACCAGAAGGCTGCGATCTCACGGTGACGCCGTATATGGACGGTTGCCCATATAGAACCACAACCTTCACATTATAATTATTATACGCCATTGACCGAAGGTTGTCGCGTCAGATCAATCAGTGCGGCGCAACAATCTGATGAGCGAAACACTGCGGCGAATGTGATGTGTGGAATGGGCCTACAGGCTCCACGCCTGATCGCCCTCATCACCAACCGCGTTGAGCTTTGACGCGGCGCATGCGCGCAGATGGCGGCCATCTCAATCTCCGCCGCGGAAACTGCGCCGCACGCAAGTTGCGCGCCTCCACCGTCGGAGGTCAGCAAGGCAGACCTTTCGGCATGGATCGTTTGGTCGCGGCGGTTCCATGATGCCATTCCGTTCGCCCAATTTTGACTGCCTATCAGCCACTTTCGTCACGCCGCGATCATCATCTAAAACATTGACCGAATTCTCGGCTCGCGATCCATTAAAAAATTATCCTATATCTCTCAATATATCTTTTATGATCGCTTATCATATGATATCTCGTCCTTTGTTGATTGACGGTTACGCTTTTGTTGTATCGAACTTCAAACGGCTTAGCCTGTTCCACGCCTGTAGCAGGTAATTTTGGCGGCAGGACCGTCAAGCGACGGCGAGCTTTAACAAGCAGGACAAACATCATGTTAAGCACTAAGATGAAATACTTGGCTCTATGTGCGTCGGCGGCGTTGACGACGATGTGTTCGACAGCTGACGCGACGACCACAATCTCGGTTGGCGTGGCGCCGAGTTTTGCCGATACACTAACCGACATTATCGGAGCTTTCCAAAACTACTATATTGTTAATGGCAATCTTAGTTATAATGTCGTTCTGACCATCGATACAGATGCGAATCTTGAATCAAATATTGTAAGTGGCGGCTCCTCACCTCCCTATGATTTGTTTTTATCGTCGCGTCGATCCACGCCGCATGTTCTATACGACAAGTACAATAGCCTCGTAGTCGGAAGCCCGTTTCCGTACGCAAAAGATTTTTTGATGCTTTATTCCACTTCAGTGGACATCAGCGCCGGTTTGCCAAGCTCTTTGACCCAGGCTTTCGTCATCCCTGACCCGACCCAAGACGTATATGGCGCCAGGGCCGCCGAAGTATTAGAAACGACGCCAGGCGCTCGTTACGCTTATAATCATGGATATATCCAGACTCGGCCCGACGTTGGCACAACCTTTGCCGCCGTTGACGGCGGATTCTACCCTTATGGATTTGTCGCCAAATCGGAAATCTGCCAATACTATGGCGGTTCTGAACATTATGTCGATGGAACCTATCACCACGAATATCTACCCAATAGTTGGGAGCACCCCTACCGTCCGATTATTCTGACGGGCGTCAAGCTCGCCCGCGCCCGCGCGACGGACCAAGAAACCGAGCTGACCAACTTTGTGAATTTCTTAACAGGCGCAGGCACATCCGCCGGGACAGACGTAATCCAGCAATATTGCTTTAAAACTCCCTGAGGGCGCGCTTTCGGCGGAGTCACTCTAGGTTATCCTTGCCTCACTCGCTGTCAATCCAGCAAGCTGCGCTTTTGGCATGTAATAGCAATATATATATATATATATGTTTTGCTGCAGGCCGCTCGCAATATAAAGGCAACGGTTCACCAGCCGTCTTTCTCGCGCCCAGCCTATGGCTTGAAGCGCATAACTTCACAAATCGCGCATCAACCCGTCAAAGAAAAGGAAAGTCTCATGTTCGGCAGTAAGATGAAAAACTTCATTATTGGCGCCTCAATAGGCTTACAGGCCATGTGCTCGTCTGCCTATGCGACCACGAATATCAAGATCGGTGTGGCGGCGAATTTTTCAAATACGTTGAATGCTATTATATCGTCATTCCAAAACTACTATAATGGGTCGGGCTACACTTTCACGATCACCGTCGACGCCACGACCAATTTGAAAAACGCCATCATAGCTGGCGGCGCGACAGGGCCATATGATCTCTTTCTGTCCGCGGATTATGCGGCGCCGGAGGCGTTATACACGAGTTACGGCAGCCTGGTTGTCGGCAGCCCCTTCGAATACGCGATCGGATCCTTGGAGCTTTATTCCGGCCCGGTGAATACGGTGAATATTAGCGCCGGCCTGCCCTATCCGCTAACGACGAATTTGGTCATCGCCGATCCGACCAAGGCGCCGTATGGATTAGCCGCCTCTCAAGTATTGGCTTCATCGCCTTGGGGCATTACAACAATCCCCAGCGGTTACGTTTATACGCGACCCAATATCAACGCGACCTATAGCGCAGTCCAAGCTGGAACATATGCCTATGGATTTGTCGCTAAATCAGCAATTTGCCAATATTATAGCGGTTCGGAACATTATGTTGCTGGAACTTACCATTATGAATATCTTTACAACAACGCTTCGCACCCCTATAGTCAAATTAAACAATACGGCATCGAGATCGCTTTGACACGCACAGCGGCCCAAAACACCGAGCTAAGCAATTTTGTTAACTTTTTGACCGGGGTCGGCACGACGCTGGGCACTGCCATAATTCAGAAATATTGCTATATGCTACCCTGAAATCAAGCGGTCGCTAGCTCGATTTCAGCCTCTTCGGGTCATTCATTGGCAACTCAGCAAAAATGTCCAGGTAAGTGTTCAGGGCGACAGGGCTCGGCAGCGTCGCGCCAGGCGAGGCTGCCGCCTCAACTCATCTTCTACTATTTGGGGCGGCACGGGCGAGAAGCCATTATATTATATTATGTAAGCGGCATTCTGCTTTGACTTGAACTTGTTCAACAAAGCGCGCGCGACGTGGCTCATGTTCATTTGGCCATGCGCCTTCCAACGACGAAGCTTTATCCATTTCGCCGGCCGCATCCATCAAAACGTCAACCGCGCCACGAGCCTGCGCAGCCGCTGATGCGCGCTATAGGGAGGGTAGCGCACCGCCGGGTCGAATTTTGCGCCGCGGTAGAGCACGCCGCGCGCATTCGTGTAGGCGCGAAAACCCCATTCGCCGTGATACTTGCCCATACCGGAATTGCCTACTCCTCCAAACGGAAGCTCGCGGACAAGCGGCTGGATGGTGCAATCATTGACCGCCGCGTCTCCCGACCCGGTCGCCGCCAGTATCCGTTCCGCGACCTCTCGATCCTCGGAAAATATATAAAGCCCAAGCGGGCTTGGCTGGGCGTTGACCGCGGCGATCGCCTCCTCGACGCTGGCGATCTCAAGCACGGGAAGGATCGGGCCAAAGACCTCTTCGCGCATGATCGGCGCGTCCGGCGCGACATTCACGAGGATGGTCGGCGCGATGAATAAGTCGTCGCGCTCATGCTGGCCGCCATGATAAATATCGCCGCCGCCGAGGAGGTTAGTCAGCCTGTCGAAATGATGCGCGTTCACGATGCGGCCGTAGTCGGGGCTCCGCTGCGGATCGTCGCCATAAAAGGCGATTGCAGCCGCCTTCAGCTCCAGTAGGAATTGCTTGGCGACATCCTTGAAGACCAGCACGTGATCTGGAGCCGTGCAGGTTTGCCCGGCATTCATCCAACGGCCTTGCGCTATTCGGCGCGCCGCCACGCGCAAATCGGCCGAGGCGTGGACGATCGTCGGGTTCTTGCCGCCGAGCTCGAGCACGACGGGGGTCAGATGCTTGGCCGCGGCGGCCATGACGACTTTGCCAATTGGCGGCCCGCCGGTGAAGAATATGTGGTCCCAGCTCTGCTCCAGCAGGGCCGTCGTCTCGGGAACGCCCCCAGTCACAACCGAAATCGCCTCGGGATCGAGATAGAGCGGCGCAAGCCTGGCGATCGCGTCGGCGCAGGCGGGCGCGCCTTCCGAGGGCTTGATCACGGCCGCGTTTCCGCCTGCGATCGCCGCCGTAAGCGGCGACAGGCACAACATGATCGGATAGTTCCAGGCCCCGATGATCAGCCCGACTCCGAGCGGATCAAAGCGCACGTCGGCATAACCAGGCTGCATGATGAGGGGCGCCCGCTCACGCTTCGGCCGTATCCAGCCGCGAAGGCGGCGCAACGCATAGGCCGCCTCGTCGGCGACGAATTTCACGTCGGTGAAATCCGCGTCGACGCGATTGCGGCGCAGGTCGCTCCACAGCGCGTCGTAGAAATCGCGCGCCCGCTCCGTCATGAGCGCGTTCAACGCCTTCAGCTGCGTTTCGCGCCATTCTATTGGACGCGTCTTGCCGGATAGGAAGCATGCGCGGCGCTCGGCCGCCAATCGCGCGAAATCAGCGGCGGCCATGTCCGCGCCCTTTTGCTTGCTCGACACTCGCAGAGAGATCGAATCGCGACCGACCCTGGGTCGAGCAGCGCGGAAAAAACTTCCGCCCCATGAAGACAGCGGCCTACGAACTGGCGACCGGCCTCATTTTTTATAATCATAGCACAATGCGCGACGCCGATCGAGCCGCGCGACGCGACGTCTAAAAGGGCAGGTTGAAGACCCGGCCGGGCACGAGCTCGCCTTTCTCCACCGCGCCGACCGCGATGACCACGCCGCCGCAGGCGGCATAGGCGGAGCCGTCCGCTGGAGCGTCGCTGCCGCGCAGCAACACGGGCTGGCCGCGGCGAAGTTTAGCGGCCGCGTCGCGATCGACGGCGATGCGCGGCATTTCCATCAGGCCTGCCTCGACCCTGCGCATGGCGTCTGGCCCAATCGCGGCGTCGGTCAAAGCGGCCAAGGAGACAGCGTCCGCTTCGGCGAAGGGGCCGACTCTCGTCCGGCGCAAGGCCGAGACATGGCCGAGGCAGCCGAGCGCCCGGCCGAGATCGCGTGCGATCGCGCGCACGTAAGTGCCCTTGCCGCAGCGCGCCTCGAACACCGCCGCGTCGCCGTCCACATGAACGAGATCGAGACTGTGGATCGTCACCTGGCGGCAGGCGAGATCGGGCGGCGCGCCGTCCCGCGCAAGATCATAGGCGCGCTCGCCATTGACCTTGATCGCGGAGAAGGCCGGCGGCTTTTGCTCGATCGTCCCGACGAAGCCAGGCAGCAGCGCGCTGATCTCGGCTTGGCTCGGCCGGCGGTCCGATTGCGCCACGACGGACCCATCGGAATCGTCCGTGTCTGTTTCGGCGCCCCAGCGCACCGTGAAGCGATAGGTCTTTTCGCCGTCTTGGACGAAGGGCACGGTTTTCGTCGCCTCGCCGAAGGCGACAGGCAAGATTCCGGACGCGAGCGGATCGAGCGTCCCGGCATGACCGGCCTTCTTGGCGTTGAAGATGCGCTTCAGCCGCGAGACGGCGTGGGTCGAGGTCATGCCGACGGGCTTGTCGAGCACGACCCAACCGTCAACGTCCTTGCGCGAAGATCTAGGCGCGTTCATTGCGGCTCGTCCGATTTGGCGATGAGATCGCGCCTTACTTCCGGCGAGTCGAGCAAGGCGTCGATCTTCGCGCCATATTCAAAGCTTGGGTCCGGCTTGAAGCGGATCTCGGGCGCGAATTTGAGATTGACGCGCCTCGCGATCTCACTTCGCAAAATTTTCTTGTTGCGGTCGAGCGCGGCTAGAACATCGCCGATATTCTTGCCGCCAAGAGGCATGACATAAATCGTGGCGAGCTTCAGATCCGGACTCATGCGCACGTCCGGCACGGTGACGACCTGGCTTTCAAGGACGGCGTCATTGATCGCCGCCCGGGTTAAAAGCTCGGACATTGTATGGCGGACAAGCTCGCCGACGCGCAACATTCTCTGCGAAGGCTCGCCGCCTTGGTGGTGGGCTCTGGACATGGAAAACTCCGGCGCCTTCCGGCGCTAATCATCAGGCTTTTCGCCGCCTTGAAACGCGAGCAATTGCTCAAAAACCCGGATCGCCGCCTTTTCCGCGCGGGTTTCGACCTGATCGCGAAGGGATGTATGAACAAACGTGAGAAGGACTTGCGACGCCCGCCTCACAGCGAGCGCTTGATCTCCTGCACATTGTAGCATTCGATGACGTCGCCCTGGCGCATGTCCTGATAGTTCTCGAAGGCCATGCCGCATTCCTGGCCGGCGACGACCTCCTTGACCTCGTCCTTGAAGCGCTTGAGGGTCGAAAGCTTGCCTTCATGCACCACGACATTGTCGCGGATGAGCCGCACATGCGCGCCGCGCTGGACCGTTCCGTCCGTGACCCTGCAGCCCGCGACCTTGCCGACCTTGGAAATATTGAAGACCTCCAAAATCTCCGCATTGCCGAGCATTTCTTCGCGCAAGGTCGGCGCGAGCAGCCCCGACATCGCCGCCTTCACATCGTCGACGAGATTGTAGATGATGTTGTAGTAGCGGATTTCAATGCCCGCCTGCTCGGCCAGGAGGCGAGCTTCCTTGTGGGCGCGCACGTTGAAGCCGATGACCGCCGCGTGCGAAGCCTCCGCCAGAGTGATGTCGGACTCCGTGATGCCGCCGACGCCAGCGTGAATGTACTCGGGCCGCGACCTCATCCGTGTTGAGCTTTTCGAGCGTTGCGATGATCGCCTCGACCGAGCCCTGAACGTCGCCCTTGATGACGAGCGGAAACTCCTTGCGGCCCGCGGTCTTCAGCTGGCTCATCATATCGGCGAGCGACCCGCGCGCCAAAGTGCCGCGGGCGGCGGCCTTCTCGCGCTTCTGGCGCTCGCGATATTCGGTGATCTCGCGCGCTCTCGCTTCGCTCTCCACGACGGCGACGCGGTCGCCGGCCTCCGGCGAGCCGGAGAAGCCCAAAACCTCGACCGGCGTCGACGGGCCAGCCTCCGAGGTCGTCTCGCCTTTATCGTCGAGCAAGGCGCGCACCCTGCCCCATTGCGAGCCGCCGACGATCACGTCGCCGACCTTCAAGGTTCCGCGCTGCACGAGCACGGTCGCCACCGGGCCGCGGCCCTTGTCGAGACGCGCCTCGATGACGGTGCCCTCGGCCGGACGCGTCGGGTTCGCCTTGAGATCGAGCAACTCCGCCTGCAAGGCGATCAGATCGAGCAATTTGTCGAGATTGATGTTCTTCGTCGCCGACACCTCGACTTCAAGCGTCTCTCCGCCAAGAGATTTCGACTTGAACTTCATGCTGTAGCAATTCGCTGCGCACGCGCTCCGGCTTGGCGTCGGGCTTATCGATCTTGTTGATCGCAACAATGATTGGAACGCCCGCCGCGCGCGCATGCGCGATCGCTTCGGCGGTTTGCGGCATGACGCCGTCGTCGGCGGCGACGACCAACACGACGACGTCCGTCACCTTGGCGCCTCGCGCGCGCATGGCGGTGAAAGCAGCGTGGCCCGGCGTATCGATGAAGGTGACCAGGGCGCCGTTCGGCGCGACGATCTGATAGGCGCCGATATGCTGGGTGATTCCGCCCGCCTCGCCAGAAACGACATTGGCGTGGCGGATCGCGTCGAGCAGGGAGGTCTTGCCGTGATCGACATGACCCATGATCGTGACCACCGCCGGGCGCGGAAGGAGATGCTCGTCCGCGTCCCGCGCATCGAAGAGGCCTTCCTCGACATCCGATTCGGCGACGCGCTTCACCGTGTGGCCGAGCTCCTCGGCGAGGAGTTGCGCCGTGTCGGCGTCGATCACGTCGGTGATCTTCGCCATCTGACCTTGCTTCATCAATAGCTTGATGACGTCGACGCCGCGCTCGGACATGCGGTTGGCGAGCTCTTGGATCGTGATCGTCTCCGGCAAAATCACTTCGCGCGCGAGCTTTTCCTTTGTTTCGTTGACATGGCCCTTAAGGCGCTGGACGCGGCGGCGGAAGGCGGCGACCGAGCGGGTACGCTCCTCTTCTTCGCCAGTCACATTGGCGACCGTCAGGCGACCGCGGCTTTTTTGCTCCGCGCCCTTGACCGGACGCGGCACGATGACCTTGGTCGGCATGCCCGGCCGGCGCAGAATGCGTTTGGCGTCCTCCTCCTCCGCCGTCACGGGCCGCGCCGCCGCGACCGCGCCGGCTGCGACGGGGCTCGGCCCGGGGGCCGATTGAGGCGCTTTGCGCGTGACGCTTGGCGACGGAGCGGGAGCCGGCTCGCCGCCGGCCAAGCGCCGCTTGGCCTCCTGCTCCGAACGACGTTTCGTCTCGGCGTCTTGGGCGCGTCGCGCGTCCTCCTCGCGCTTGCGCGCCTCGGCGGCGGCGCGCTCTTCGCGCTCGCGCGCCTCTCTCTCTTCGCGGGCCTTGGCTTCGATCTCGGCGCGCTTGCGCTCCTCCACTTCGCGCTCATGGGCGCCGGAGAGCGCCCGCGAACGGGCTTCGCGTTCTTCTTCGGTCAAGGACCGCAAGATGACGCCTGACGGCGCCCGCGGCGCAGCCGCTTGCGGGCGAGGCGATTTCGCTTGCGGACGCGGCGGCGCGGAAACGGGGGGCGGCGGCGGCGGCTCCGGCGCGGCGGGCTCGCGCGGCGGATGTGCCTCGCCGACCGTCACCGCGCGACGCTTCACTTTCTCGACGACAACGGCTTTGGTGCGACCATGCGAAAAGCTCTGGCGCACGATCCCCGCTTCGACCGGGCGCTTCAAGGACAGCGTTTTGGTCGGCGCGACGCTCAGCGTATGATCAGCGGGGTTCTTCGTCTCACTCATAAGTTCTGCATTCCCCGGGGCTCACGCCCATTCAAATTCCGTTGCGCCGGATCACGATCGCCGGCTCCAGAGCATTTTCAGACGAAGCTTTTGCTGGTTCGCCGATGAAAATGCGCTCAATTCAAAATACTGAAGCTTTTTCGCGCTTTCATGGAAACACGAAAAAGCCCCTCACTTCAATTCCGGATCCGCTTCCGAGCCGGATGGGACATCCGGGGCTCGCGTCTGCGGCAGCCCCGATCGGTACAGCCTCAATCTGCGGCACCGCGCCAGGAAAGCGTCGCTCGCCGACCCTGCAATCAGGGCTGCATGTATCACATTTGTGCGTCCCAATGCCAAATCCAATTGGGCGGAAGAAAATAGTTCGACGCGCGGCCTTGCGGTGTCCGATCCAAACCGCCGTCGCAAACCTTGCCCGAGCTTGCGGGCGCCGTCCGCGCCGCATTCCGCCGCCTGAATCAGGCCGGCGACCGCGCCCGAAGCGATCGCCTCCTCGACCTTGCCGAAGCCGGCGACCACTTGGCCAGCCTTATTGGCGAGCGACAATGCCTGCAGGCAGTCCCGCTCCAAAAGCGCTTCGATCTCGGCCGACAAGGCCTCTGACGCGACGACCTTCTTTTTGAACCCGCGCGCGAAAGCATGCCGTTTAACCGCCTCGGCGACGCGATCGGCCCGCGCCGTCACCCAAACGCCGCGTCCGGGCAATTTGCGCCTGATGTCCGGGACCACGACGTCGCCGGGTCCGACCACGAAGCGAATCATGTCGTCGGGCGAAGCTTTCGTCCGCGTGACGATGCAGGTTCGCTCCGGCCCAGCTTCCGCGTCGGCGCGTTCGGCCTCAGCCAACATGCGGGCTCCTATTCTTCGGTCTCATGCGCGGTGAGTTCGGGTTCGGGTTCGGGTTCGGGCTCGACCGGCTCTGGCGCGGCTTCGATCCATCCCATCTTGACGCGCGCGGTCATGATGAGGGACTCGGCCTCCTCGCGCGAGATCTCGAATCCATCGAGAGCGCCGGCGTGGCGGATCGTCTCGCCCTCCTTGCGCTCGCTCCAGCCGACCAGATCGTCGGTGACGCTGCCGGCGAGATCCTCGACGCTCTTGATATCGTTCTCGCCGAATTTGACGAGCATGGCGGTCGTCACGCCGGAAACGTCCTTGAGCTCGTCGGACACGCCGAGTTCGCGCCGACGCGCGTCCTGCTCGGCCTCGAGCTTGGCGAGATAATCATGCGCGCGCGCTTGAATTTCCGCCGCGGTGTCCTCGTCGAAACCTTCGATCGTCGCAAGCTCCGCCGGGTCCACGAAGGCCAACTCCTCAACCGAACGGAAGCCTTCAGAGGCCAGCAATTGGCCGACGACTTCATCGACGTCGAGCGCGGCCATGAAGACATTGGTCCGTTCGACGAATTCTTTCTGGCGGCGCTCCGACTCCTCGGCCTCGGTCAGGATATCGATATCCCAGCCCGTGAGCTGGGACGCCAGCCGGACATTCTGCCCGCGCCGTCCAATCGCCAAGGATAATTGATCGTCGGGCACGACCACTTCGATGCGGGCGGAATCCTCGTCGAGCACGACCTTGACCACCTCGGCCGGCTGCAAGGCGTTGACGATGAAGGTCGCGGCGTCCGGCGACCAGGGGATGATGTCGATCTTCTCCCCTTGCAGCTCATTGACGACGGCCTGCACGCGCGACCCCCGCATGCCGACGCAGGCGCCGACCGGGTCGATCGACGTGTCGCGCGACACGACCGCGATCTTCGCGCGCGACCCCGGATCGCGGGCGACCGACTTCACCTCGATAACGCCGTCGTAAATTTCCGGCACTTCCTGGCGAAACAGCTTGGCCATGAATTGCGGATGCGTGCGCGACAGGAAAATCTGTGGTCCCCTTTGCTCACGGCGCACGTCATAGACATAGGCGCGGACACGGTCGCCCGGCCGGAAAACCTCGCGCGGGATCATTTCGTCGCGCCGGATCGTCGCCTCGCCGCGGCCGAGATCGATGATGACATTGCCATATTCGACGCGCTTCACGACGCCGTTGACGATATCGCCGATCCGGTCCTTGTATTCTTGATATTGCCGGTCGCGCTCCGCTTCGCGGACCTTCTGGACGATCACTTGCTTCGCCGATTGGGCGGCGATCCGGCCGAAGTCGAAAGGCGGCAGGCTCTCGGCGATCCAATCGCCGACTTGCGCCGCCGGGTTTTTCTTGCGCGCCTCGGCGACGGTGATCTGGGTCGCGTCATTGTCGATCTGGTCGACGACGAGAAGAAGGCGCGAAAACCGGATCTCGCCAGTCTTGGGATTGATCTCGGCGCGAACTTCCGTCTCCTGGCCATAGCGAGAGCGGGCCGCCTTCTGAATGGCGTCCTCCATCGACGCCAGGACGATCTGTCGGTCGATCGATTTCTCCCGCGCGACGGCGTCGGCGATCTGCAGGAGTTCGAGCCGATTGGCGCTGACTGCCATTTTTTCTCCCCTATTTCGCTGACGGGCGTTGCGGACCGCGCGGCGCGGACGCCGGCGCCCCGCCCGGCTTTGCGTTGGTTAATTTGGCTCGGCTGAATTCGGATCTGACGCCGGCCGGCAGCAGAGGCTTGGCCTTGGCCTCCTTGGGCCCGGCGAAACGGCCAGGTCCGCGCGGCGGCTTGGTCGGCGCGGCGAACTCATCCCCGGCGAGCCCTTGGGCCTCGGAATCCTCGATCTGAGACGCCTTGGCCGCGCGCAGCGATCGGCGAATCAACGCCTCGGTCAAGACAAGCTTCGCCTCGGCGATATCGTTCAACGGAAGTTTGACATCGGCGGCCTCGCCGGGCTTGGCGTCGGTGCGTTCGAACCGAACAACCGCGGCTTGCCCCTCGCCTTCGACTTCGCCGATAAGGCCGCGAAAACGCTTGCGCCCATCTAGGCCGCGAGAAAGTTCGACGCGCGCCTCCTGCGCCAAGGCGCGGCGAAAATCGGAGGCCCGCACCAGAGGCCGATCAATTCCGGGCGAGGAAATCTCGAGCCGATAGGCCTGCTTCACAGGGTCCTCGACATCGAGCGCCGGCGACAAAGCCGCGCTCGCGATTTCGCAATCATTGACGTTCATCGACCCATCCGGCCGCTCCGCCATGATCTGCACCGTCATTCCGGCCTGCGCCGAGAGCTTGACCCGAACCAGCCGATAGCCAAGATCGGCGAGGACCGGCCGGGCGATCTGAGCGACCCGCTGAGCCACCCCGGTCTCCTCGACGAAACGGGGCTCGTCGAGCAAATCTTGCATATCTATTATCGAGTCCTCGCGGTCGTTATCCAAGCTCGGTCGATCCCAGCCTCCGCCGCTTCGATCCAGCGTCAAGAATGATCTTGCGCCAGGTTCCGACGGCAATAAAAAAGAGCGGGTCCGGCGGGGCCCACTCTCCATAATGCGATCGTCTCGACGAGACAAACGTCATGAGAAGGATGAATGACCCCTATATAGGGCTATCGGCCGGCGCGCGCAAGCAGAGCCGCCGAACAAGCCGCGCGGTCCGTCGCGATCGGACCGCCGCCAAGGCGTAAAACGCGTGCGATTTACGCCGGAGCGCCACCATAAAGCGCCACCCTGGAGCGGCCGCCTGCGGAAGCGCGGTCACAAAAGATATTGGGCGTTGATTGTCTGGCCCAAACGATCATTGGCCTCGACGAATTCCGTGATGAATTCATGCAGGCCCTGACTGAAGATCTCTTTCGTCGTGGCGTTTTCGAGCCGCTTCATCACCTCATGCGCCTGCGCCTGCGCAAGCCCCGCGGCGCCATAAGCTTGGCCGATCGCGTCGAGAAAGCGGACGATATTGCCATAGCAGGCGATCAGCGAGCGCGGCATTTCCGCCTTGAGGATCAACAGATCGGCGATGAGCCAAGGCTTCACGCTTTCACGATAGACCCAGTGATAGGCGGTGAGCGCGGACACGGCGCGGAGAATCGCGGTCCACTGAAAATAATCGAGCGAGCCGCCGACCGCCTCATGCTCGGGCAGGAGAACATGATATTTCACATCGAGGATGCGGGCGGTGTTGTCGGCGCGCTCAATGAAGAGGCCTAGGCGCGAGAACCAATAGGCGTCATTGCGCAGCATGGTGCGATAGGCCGATCCGTCGAAATCGAGCGAGGTCTTTTTCACGAAATCGAGGAAGCGCGACATATCCTCGCGGTCGTAGCGGCCGCGGCCGATATGGCTCTTTTCGAATCGCTTAAGTTCGATCCAGGCGCCATTGATGGCCTCCCAGACCTCGCCGGTCAGCGCTGTGCGCACCGCGCGCGCGTTCGAGCGGGCGAATTCGATGCAATTGCGGATCGAGGACGGATTATCCTGCGCGAAAGTGAGATATTCGACGACGCTCGCCTCTTCGACGGCGCCGCGCGTGGCGTGAAAGCCATCCGCCGCGCCGGATGATTCGAGCGCGCTCTCCCATTCGGTGCCGGTCCCGGAATAGCTCACAGGCAAGGCCGCGAGGCGCTGCGTCGCCTCGACGATGCGGGCGAGGAAATCCGCGCGCTCGACGTAGCGCGCGAGCCAGAATAAATTATCGGCGGTGCGAGACAGCATTGCCTATTTATTTTTCAGTTTCGGGAAATTGCGCAAGAATTCGCCAATAGAAAATACCGCGTATGCATAAGGTCCAGGCGCCTTAAGAAATTCGAGCCAACGCGCCCGACCGTTCTTTCAGAGGCCTCTCTCGCCGAGATCTCGCGCCTGCCGCGAGCGCTCATATACAGGGTCTGAGCCGGCGGCGCGAGCGCAAGCCGGATCATGCGGTCTGCGCCTGGCTTTGCAAAGGGGCCATGTCGTCGAAAATTCGGTCCTCGACAATCCAAGTGTCCTTGGTGCCGCCGCCCTGGCTGGAATTGACGACGAGCGAATTCTCAATCAAGGCGACTCGCGTAAGCCCGCCCGGCACGACGCGCACGCCGTTCGCGCCGGTGAGGACAAAGGGGCGCAAATCGACATGGCGCGGCGCGACGCCCGCGTCGAAGAAAGTCGGGCAAGTCGATAGGGCGAGGGTCGGCTGGGCGATGAAATGAGCCGGATCGCGCGCGAGCTTAGCCGCGAAAACTTCACGTTCGGCCTTGGTCGCATGCGGCCCGACGAGCATGCCATAGCCGCCCGAGCCGCTGACCTCCTTGACGACGAGATCGGCGAGATTATCGAGCACATAGCGCAAGGCCTCGGGTTCGCGGCAGCGCCAGGTCGGAACATTCTTCAAGATCGCCTTTTCGCCGAGATAGAAATCAATGATGTCCGGCATATAGGTATAGATCGCCTTGTCGTCGGCCACGCCCGTGCCGACGGCGTTGGCGAGGGTCACGTTGCCGGCCTGATAGGCGCGCATCAGGCCGCTTGCCCCAAGCACCGAATCCGGTTTGAACGCCGCCGGATCGAGAAAATCATCATCGATTCGACGATAAATCACATCGACCCGCTTGGGTCCCTCTGTCGTGCGCATATAGACGATGTCGTCAACAACGACGAGATCGCGGCCTTCGACGAGCTCGACGCCGAGCTTGTCGGCGAGAAACGAATGTTCATAATAGGCCGAATTGAACCGGCCTGGGGTTAGAATCGCGATCGTCGGCTCTTGGCTGGCGGCGGGCGGCGCGACCGAACGCAAGGAGGCGAGCAAAGCGTCCGGATAATTCTCGACCGGGGCGACGCGATGTTCGGCGAACAGGTCCGGCGCGAGGCGCATCATGACCTCGCGATTCTCCAGCATGTAGGAGACCCCGGACGGGGTGCGGACATTGTCCTCGAGCACATAGAAATCGTCTTCGCCGGTGCGAACGACATCGATCCCGGCGATATGCACATAGATATTATGCGGAACCCGCAGCCCGGCCATTTCAGGCCGGAATTGCGGATTGCGCAAGACAAGCTCGGCCGGGATCCGCTGCGCCTTGATGATCTCCTGGCCGGAATAGACGTCGGCGAGGAAAAAATTCAGCGCCTTCACCCTTTGCAGAAGACCGGCCTCGAGCCGGGCCCATTCCGACCGCAGCATTACGCGCGGAATAATGTCGAACGGGATCAAGCGCTCGCCGGCGTCTTTTTCACCATAGACGGAAAAGGTGATTCCGATCCGGCGGAACAACAGTTCAGCCTGCGAACGGCGGGACGCCAAAAGCTCCGCCGGCGTTCCCGCGAGCCAACGGGCGATCTTGCCGTAGACCGGGCGGATCGCGCCGTCCGCCAAGGTCATTTCATCGAAGCACTGGCCATCTCGCACGCGCTCGCGCTCCTTGCAAAGGCAGAAACTCACTTCCCGGTCAGTACAATGAGGAAATAGCATTTACCATACCATATGCGCGCGAATCCGTCGCGCGGCGACGCCGCCATCGCGGCGTCGCCAGACTTCCGACCAAGGCGGCGCGAACGCAGAGATTTCGCTTGTGCGAAACGCGCCGCGATTAACAGGAAAATCGTCAATGAACCCGATTCGCGCCGCGGCGCTCGCCGCCGCCATGAGCCACGCCGCGTTCGTCGGCGCGGCGTTTTCCCCGGCCGTCGCGGAAATGACGATCGAGGTCGGCGGCGCGCCGATGCATCCGTCAAGAAACATCATTGAGAACGCCGCCAGCTCGAAGGATCTCACGGTCTTGGTCGCGGCGATGAGGGCCGCCGATCTCGTCGCGACCTTCGAAGGCGATGGCCCGTTCACGGTCTTCGCCCCGGTCAACAAGGCCTTTGAGAAACTGCCCAAGGGCGCGATCGATTCGCTTTTGAAACCGGAGAACCAGGCGACCTTGACCACCCTCCTAAGCTATCACGTCATTGCCGGAAAATATTCCGCGGCCGACTTCATCGCCGCGATCAAGAAAGGCGGCGGCAAGGCGATGTTCAAAACGCTCGAAGGCGAAGAGCTCACCGCCGAGCAGGATGGCCGCAAGCTCATCATCATTGACGCCAAGGGCGACAGATCGACCGTGATAATTCCGGATGTCAATCAGAAAAACGGCGTCATTCACGTCGTCGACGCCCTGCTGTCGCCGAAAAACGCGTCCTTCGCCGCGATCCCCCCGGTCGCGCCATAACAAATGCTCCTGGCCGCGCGGAACCCAATTTCGCCTGAAAATCTTGTCACGCTTAAACCGTTTCTTTTGATTATGATGGCAAGGAATGGCATGATTTTCGTTCAATCTCGATAGGCGAGCCGCTCCGAGACGCCTTGCGCCCGCTCCTTTAAGAAATGGGAGCAGCCTTCCCTCGAGACGGCAAGTCCATTTGCTCGCAAGGCGCGCTAAACTCTCGGAATAGACCGCGATTTTGATTTTGGATCGACTCAGTCCAAAATCGTCGCAATCCAGGGCCGTCATCCGAGCGCCTTGCATCGGCTCCTCTCTGAGGTCTTTAGTCTTGGCATGATCTTGATCCGCTTTTCCGGCATCCGCCCTTGCGGATCTTGCTCTCGTTACGGGTTCAGCGTGGCGATGTGATCGAACAAGCGATGGTGTTCGCGCTCGGATTTTTGATCGCAGGGCTTATCGCCCTTGCGATCGCGCCCGCGTTCTGGAGCCGCGCGATCCGGCTATCGCGACGGCGGATCGAAATGCAGATCCCGCTGTCGGCCCGCGAAATTCTCGCCGAACGCGATCTTCTCCGCGCCGAATTCGCGGTCGAGCGGCGACGGCTGGAGCAGAAATTTGACAATTTGAACCGAACCCGCGCGAGCGATCTAAGCGAACTCGGGCGGCGAGCGGCGACGATCGCCGCCCGGCAAGCGGATTTGGCCGCCCTCGGCCGGCAAAACGCAGAGCAACGGGCGGAGCTTTCCGCCCTGCAGCGCGCATTGGCGGAGAGCACCGCCAAATTCGCCGCGATCGAGACGGCCCTCTATGCCGCGACCGGACTCTTCGAGCGCAAAGACTCGGAGCTGCGCGATCTCCGGGCTGATCTCGCCGCGTTTCGGGCCCAGAACGAAGCCCAGCGCGCGGCGGCGGCGGCGCTCGATAACGAGATCGCGGAGCGGCAAAAGACCCTCGCGGCGAAATCCGCTGAAATCGCTCGCCTCCAGCAAGAGCTCATCTCCGCGCGGCTGGAGCATGAAGCCGATCTCGCCACGCTCAAGGCTACCGCGGCCAAGCTTGCGGATCGCGAAGAAGCGCTGGTGGCCGCTGAAAAACGCGAGTTGGACCTGCAGCGGCGCGCCAAGCTGCAAATTGAGACGACGCGCGCCGTCGAGCGCCGGCATATCGAAAAAATCGATCGTTTGCGGGTCGCGGAAGCCGACGCGCGCGAGGCGTTAGCCGCCGCGCGCGCCAATTGCGACAGCCTC
Source organism: uncultured Alphaproteobacteria bacterium (assembly GCA_963829515.1). GTDB lineage: Bacteria > Pseudomonadota > Alphaproteobacteria > Rhizobiales > Beijerinckiaceae > Methylocapsa. The sequence continues at coordinate 69,884 of CAWHIP010000011.1, read as the reverse complement.
ACGCAGGAATTGGCGGGATTGCGTCTCGCGGCCGGGCGGGACGCCGCGCCTATTTCGCCCGAACATGAAGAAAATGCGATTTTGCGCCAGAAAATCCATGAAATTGGGGCGGCCATCATTCGCATGGCGAATGACAGCGCGGCCCCCACTCTCGAAGCCGCTTCGGCCGATAAGGAAAGTCTGAGCGAAGCTCCTGCGAGACGAGTTGGGCGCGCGGCGGTCAAGACGGGCGGCGCGGCTTCGGCCAATTAGAATCCCCAAGGTCGGCGCTCGCGTCGGCCGAGTCCGGTCAATTGACGCCAATGTGGCGTGACGCGAATGTGGCGTGACGCAAATTTTCTCGTTTCTCGCATCAGGACGAAAGACGGCGGATGGATCCGATCGAGACCCTTATCGCCGCGGCGGCCGCCGCGCGGAAGAACGCTTATGCTCCCTATTCAAGATTCGCCGTCGGGGCGGCGATTCGAACCCCCTCGGGCGCGGTTTTTTCCGGAACGAATGTGGAAAACGCCTCTTATCCGGTTGGCACCTGCGCGGAAGCGGGCGCCATCGCCGCCATGGTCGCAGCCGGTGAAAGGCGGATCACCGAAATTCTCATTCTTGGCGACGGCGAGGCTCTGGTCACCCCCTGCGGGGCCTGCCGCCAGCGCATCCGCGAATTCGCGCGCGAGGACGCCAAGATCCATGTCGCCGGTTCAAAGGGCCTTCGCGCCAGCTTCACCCTCGGCGAGCTTCTGCCGCAAGCATTTGCCCCGGCGACGGCCAAAGCCCTCGCTCCTTGAGAGGGCCGCATGCAGGGGCATCGGCGCGACGATATTTTTTCGCGGCGAGGAATGCCGCGAACGCCCCGCGTCGTCGCAAAAATAAAAAAGCCCCGGCTTAATCGCCAGGGCCCATGTGCGTGGGAAGTCGCGCTTCAGGCTGCGCGAAGGTTGCCCGCGGAAGATTTGCCGGTTCGCTTGTCGGCGATCACTTCGTAATTGATCTTCTGACCTTCCTGCAGATGACGCAAGCCCGATTGCTCGACGGCGCTGATGTGGACGAACACGTCCTTGCCGCCGTCGTCTGGCTGTATGAAGCCGTATCCTTTGTCCGGATTAAACCACTTCACAGTTCCCGTAGTCATATAGGCTATCCTTAGAATTGTAAAAAAGCTGGCGCCATTAAAATGGACGCCGGTGTGTATCGTCGTTTTAAGGAGGAGGTCGTCAGCAGACGCAAAAATGCGAGGCCAAGTCGTCGGCAAAAACACGACACTTCATAACATATGTCAATATGGAGCGCAAAACAAGAGGCATTGCGTCGCATTTCGGACAATAGCCACAAGCCGAAAAAGCCTGCCGGACGGCTTCGTGAGTTTAATCAACTCTCTGAATTCACGCGCTTCTTTCTCGATCCGCACAGCCAATCCAACGGGGAGCCACGCTAGGACAAGAGCGCGATAAGCCCCTTAAGCAGCGAGGCGGGAGTTGGCGGGCAGCCAGCAATATAAAGGTCGACGGGGATCACGGCCGCGACCCCTCCGAGGCAGGCGTAGCCGCCGGCGAAAAGCCCACCATCCCAGGCGCAGACGCCGGCGGCGACCACCCATTTCGGCGCCGGCGTGGCCTGATAGGTCCGCAGCAGCGCTTCGCTCATGTTTTTCGTCACCGGGCCTGTGACAAGAAGGACATCGGCATGGCGGGGCGAGGCCACGAAGCGCAGGCCGAAACGCTCAAGGTCGTAGAAGACATTGCCGAGAGCGTTGATCTCGAGCTCGCAGCCATTGCAGGAGCCGGCGTCGACTTCGCGGATCGACAGGCTGCGGCCGAGCTTTGCGCGCGCCTTATGTTCGACCTCGGCGGCGAAGGCGGCGAGGTCGGCGTCATCCGCGCTTGGAGCCGGTTCCGTAAGCGGCCCCTTGAGCAGGCTCTTCAACAGGATTTTCCGCATGGCGATCGGCCCGAAGCACGTCTCGATCAATTCGGCTCATTTGATCGAATTGGACGCGGCGCGACTTGAGCGCGCGAATGTCTGTCGGACTCGAAGAATTCGGCCGCCGCCTTCAAGTCTTAGCCGAACCCTTAGCGCGCCGGCAAGCGCGATGGCGCCGCCAGGGACCCCCTATCCGCCAAGGGCGGACGATTGGGCCGCTCGCAAGCGGCCCATGTGACGTCGGTTCTTATCGCCTAAAGATCGGCGGCAGAGGCTGAGGATTGATCGCGACTCGGCTGCGCGTCGCGGAGGATTGGTTGTCGGTCGAGGCCCGCTCGCCGACAAGGGCCGGACTCGCCGGGACCGATCCGGCGACGCCGATCGAGGCTCCATCGCTCCCCTCGACAGTTCGCGCCGAAGCGTCAAATGCCGTCGCCGACGTCATGATCGTCGCGCCAATGGCGCAAAGGATAATTTTGGTGGCGTTCATAAATCTGATCCTCCGTATGTGGGGCGAGATTCGCCTTAACCACGAAGATCAGCTTGCCCGTGTTCCGATGACCGCGACGTGCGCCGCCATACAGTTCGGACGCGGCTTCGGCCTGAAGGCGAAATGCGTTATACGAGGCGCGCTCGCCGCCCTATCCCCAATCATCGGCGCTCGAAAATGGTGGGCTTGGCCGGTTTCTGGGGCCGAGATAGGGCTGCCCGTCAGACGATCGAGAAGCCAATGCTCCATCAGACGCTGATCTTCGACCTTGGCGGCGTCCTCATCCGCCATGACAATGATCTGCTTTACGACCGCTTGGCCGCCTGCTGCGCCGATCCGGCGGCGGCGCGGCCGCGTATGCCCGCATGTTTGGAGGATGAGGCGATAGGAACCGGCCGCGTCAGCGTCGAGGCGCTGCATGCGCGCCTCGCGGCCGAGCACGGATTTGCCGGCGGCTATTCGCATTTTCTCGATCTGTGGAGCAGCCATTTCAGCGCCGAGCCCGGCATGGCGCAGCTGGTTTGCGCGCTTGCCCGGCGCCATCGCACGGTTCTATTCTCGAACACCAATGCCGCGCATGTGGCGCATATCAAGGCAAACTACCAAGTTTTCGACCATGTCCACGCCGCCTATTTGTCCTATGAACTGGGTCTCGTGAAACCCCAGCCGGCCTCATTCCTGAAAGTGCTCCAATTCGAAGGCCGCCGGGCGGAAGAGTGCGTTTTTATCGATGACCGGGCAGAAAACACCGCCGCCGCCTCCGCGCTCGGGATCAAGACGGTCACATTCGCCGGCCGCGATGATTTGCTGGCGCGGTTGGATCGATATGGCGTGGCCGTGTAGAACTCTAACGTGCTGCGAGGCGACCGGGACGCGCCGCCGAGGCGGCGAAAATTGAAGCGCTTTTGGCGCGCCGGTCACCTTATTTGGAACATGCGCTAAAGAGCGCCTACGATAGAAATTCCTTGGCGCGGCCGCGCCTTCGAGGGCGCCAGATGGAAATCTTTCTGCAGCAATTGATCAATGGCGTCACGCTTGGTTCGATCTATGGGCTGATCGCGATCGGCTACACAATGGTCTTCGGCATTATCGGCATGGTGAATTTCGCCCATGGTGACGTTTTCATGCTGGCGACCTTCATCGCCCTCATCATCTTTCTGGCGCTGACCCAGATTTTGGGCGTCACCTCCCTGGCGTTGTGCTTCGTCGTGGTCTTATTCGCGGCCATGGCGCTGACCTCGCTTTGGAGCTATATGATCGAGCGCCTCGCCTATCGCCGCCTGCGCGGCTCGTTTCGCCTGGCGCCGCTGATCTCGGCGATCGGCATGTCGATCTTCCTATCGAACCTGGTCTATGTGCTGCAAGGCCCGCGCAATAAATCCGTGCCGCCCATGTTCAACGAGGTCATCAAGGTGACCCAAGGCGGCGGCTATGACGTCACGCTCTCCATCAAGCAGATCCTGATCGTCGTCGTGACGGCGCTGCTCCTCGCAGGCTTCTGGTATCTGGTGCAAAAGACGCCGCTTGGACGGGCGCAGCGCGCCTGCGAGCAAGACATCCGCATGGCCGCGCTGCTCGGCATTGACGTCGACAAAACCATCTCCCTCACATTCGTCATCGGAGCGGCGCTCGCCGCCGTCGCCGGCGTCCTTTATATTCTGTATTATGGGGTGGTGAACTCGGGCGACGGCTTTGTGCCTGGCGTCAAGGCGTTCACCGCCGCTGTGCTGGGCGGCATCGGCTCACTGCCCGGAGCGGTTCTTGGCGGCCTCCTGATCGGCCTTGTCGAGACATTTTGGGCGGCCTATTTCTCCAGCGACTACAAGGACGTCGCGGCTTTCTCCATCCTCGCGGTCACGCTGGTCTTCATGCCCTCCGGCCTGCTCGGGCGACCCGATGTCGAAAAGGTGTGAGCGGGACTCCAACCAGAATGGCTGAGACCGAAGCCTCGATGCGGCGCGTCGTTCCGCGCCGCGCCTTGATCGGCGCGGCCAAGGCCGCCGGCTTGACGCTCGGGCTCTCCTTTCCCATCCTCGCCTATCGCGCCGAGGCGGATTTCTCCAACGTGCTAGTCCTGCAAAGCCGCTGGGGGGCGGCTTTCGCCGCCGCGCTCGCCGCTTTCATCCTCCGCTTCATGGTCCTCGTGTTTCCACGCCGGACGCCAAAGGACGCCGCGGCCCGCGCCTCTCGGCCGCAATTCGCGGTCGCTCTGGCGGGGCTCGCCCGTTTCGCCTCGGCGGCCGGCGTCGCGAGCCTTATCGCCTTTCCGATCGCGCTGCTCGCCCTGCTCGGGCCGGCCGCGTCGCTCAAATGGATCGATAGCTACGGCATCCAGATCCTGATCTATGTGATGCTGGGCTGGGGCCTCAATATCGTGGTTGGCCTCGCCGGTCTGCTCGATCTCGGCTATGTGGCCTTCTATGCTGTCGGCGCCTATTCCTACGCCTTGCTGTCGACCACCTTCGGCTGGTCCTTCTGGATCTGCCTGCCGATCGCCGGCTTGCTTGCGGCGTTCTGGGGCCTCTTATTGGGCTTTCCTGTGCTGCGTCTGCGCGGCGATTATCTCGCCATCGTCACTTTGGCGTTCGGCGAGATCATTCGCATCGTGCTGACCAATTGGACCGAGCTGACCAACGGCGACGCCGGCATCGGCTCGATCCCCCGCATCACTTTCTTCGGTTTGCCTTTCGTCTCCGGCCCCAATGGTTTCGCGGCGCATTTCGGCCTCGCCTACTCGCCGATTCATCGGGTGATTTTTCTCTTTTACCTCGTTCTCGCCTTGGCGCTTTTGACCAATTTCACAACTTTGCGGCTGCGTCGCCTGCCGATCGGGCGCGCCTGGGAGGCTTTGCGCGAGGATGAGATCGCCTGCCGCTCGCTCGGCATAAACACGGTGACGACGAAGCTCGCCGCCTTCGCCCTCGGCGCGCTTGTCGGCGGGCTCGCCGGCGCCGTCTTCGCGGTGCGGCAAAGCTTCGTCTCGCCGACAAGCTTCACTTTCGTGGAATCGGCGACAATTCTCGCGATTGTCGTGCTTGGCGGCGGCGGCTCGCAGCTCGGCGTCGCCCTCGCCGCCATCGCCATCGTCGGCGGCTCGGAGCTCTTGCGCGAGCTCGACGGCCTCAAGCGCGTGTTTGGCGACGGGTTCGATCCAACCCAATATCGCATGCTCATCATCGGCTTCGCGATGATCGTGATGATGAATTGGAAGCCGCGCGGCCTGATCGCGATCCGCGCGCCGTCGATCTTCCTCGTCAAGCCGCGGCCGATGAAAGGCGCCGTTGTCGAGGAGGGCCGCGTTTGATGCGCTGGCGGCACGCGCCTTTGCTTTCGGTCGAACATTTGACCATGCGTTTTGGCGGCCTCACCGCCATAGACGACGTCGGTTTTTCGGTCGGACGCGGCGACATCACCGCGCTGATCGGCCCAAACGGCGCCGGCAAGACGACGGTCTTCAATTGCGTGACCGGCTTCTACAAGCCGAGCGTCGGGCGGCTCACTTTGACGCGAGGCGGGTCCGCCGCGCCTGAGGACTTGCTCGCCTTGACCCGGACCGGCAAGCGCTTCGCCAAGACGGAATCGGGCGAGATCTTCCTGCTCGAACGCATGGCGGATTTCGAGATCGCGCGGCGCGCCGGAATCGCCCGCACCTTTCAAAACATTCGCCTCTTCGCCGGCATGACCCTTCTCGAAAATCTCATCGTCGCGCAGCATAATCCCTTGATGACGGCGTCAGGCTATAGCCTATTTGGACTGCTTGGCCTTAACTCCTATCGCGCGCGGGAGAAGCAGGCGATCGAGACCGCCAGCTATTGGCTCGATCGCATCGATCTTCTCGACCGCGCGGACGATCCCGCCGGCGCCTTGCCGTATGGGGCGCAACGCAAGCTCGAGATCGCCCGCGCCATGTGCACGGGCCCGACTTTTCTCTGTCTCGACGAGCCCGCCGCCGGATTGAATCCGCGCGAATCGGCCGAGCTCAATGCGCTGCTGCGCGCCATCCGCGACGAACACGGCGCGTCGATTTTGCTGATCGAGCATGACATGTCGGTCGTGATGGAAATCTCGGACCATGTCATCGTCCTGGATTACGGCGTGAAAATCGCAGACGGAGTCCCGGCTGAAATTCGCAAAGATCCGCAAGTCATCAAGGCCTATCTCGGGGTCGAGGAGGCGGCGGAGATCGAGATCGCCGCGGCCGGGATTCGCGCATGACGGCGACAAAGCCCCGGCCCTTGCTGTCGGTTCGCGGCGTCAAGGCCTTCTACGGCAATGTCATCGCCCTGAAGGGAGTCGATCTCGATGTCCACGAGGGCGAAATCGTGACTCTCATCGGCGCCAATGGGGCCGGCAAGACGACGCTGATGATGACGATCTTCGGCGATCCGAGGGCGCGCGAAGGCGCCATCCTGTTCGATGGCCACGACATCACCCAAACGCCAACCCATAGGATCGCGCGGCTCGGGCTCGCCCAAGCGCCGGAGGGCCGCCGCATTTTTCCGCGCATGACGGTCCATGAGAATTTGCAGATCGGCGCTTCGTTGGACGATCCCCGTCGCTTCGGCGCCAATCTCGAACGCGTCTTTTCGATATTTCCGCGCTTGAAGGAGCGCGCCGGGCAAAGCGGCGGCACATTGTCGGGCGGCGAGCAGCAAATGCTGGCCATCGCCCGCGCCTTGATGGGCCGCCCCCGCCTCCTCATGCTCGACGAGCCTTCGCTCGGGCTCGCGCCGCTGGTCGTCAAGCAGATCTTCGCCGTCATCGCCGATCTGAACCGCCGGGAAGGCCTTACCGTCTTCCTCGTCGAGCAGAATGCCTATCACGCCCTGAAGCTCGCCGACCGCGCCTATGTGATGGTCAATGGCCTGATCACGCTTTCAGGGCGCGGCCGCGATCTCCTCGCCCGGCCCGAGATCCGCGCCGCTTATCTCGAAGGCGGCCTATGACGCCAGCTTTTCTCAGTCCTCTCGACGCTCAAGCGCTGCTTATTTTTCTAGGGCTCAACGTCATTCTCGGCGGCATGGCGGCCGCGAGCATCGGCCGAGCGCTCGCCAACACCTGGCGCCCGATTTGGCTCGCCCCGGCCTATTGCCTGGCGCTCGCGGCCGTACTGCGCTTTCTGCATTTCGCTCTTTTCAACGAGCCGCTTTTGTCGTTGCAGGCTTATGCGCTCGACTTCATAGTCGCCTCAAGCTTCGCCTGCCTCGGCTTTAAACGCGCCAGGGCGAAACAAATGAAGCGGCAATACGGCTGGATCGACGCCGAGCGGGAGCGGAAGCGAAGGGAACGACCAAAATGAAATGGGCGGACATTTTCTCATTCGTAATGACCGCGCTGGTGATGCTCGTCCTTTGGCTTTTCCGCCATAAGCTATGAGGCTCTAATGGAACAACGACCATTCGACTCCGACGGAGTGACGCGCCTTATTTTCGGCTTCGCTCTCGCAGCCTATTTTTTCGCCGGCGCGGCGTTGGCGGAGATCAAAATCGGCGTCGGCGGCCCAATGACCGGCCCGGACGCCACCTTCGGCGCGCAGCTGCGCAATGGCGTCGAGCAGGCCGTCGAAGACATTAATTCCGAGGGCGGCGTTCTCGGCCAGAAGCTCGCTCTCTCGGTCGGCGACGACGCCGCCGATCCCAAGCAGGGCGTCTCCGTCGCCAATAAATTCGTCGGCGATCAAGTCAGCTTCGTCATCGGCCATTTCAATTCCGGCGTCACGATCCCCGCCTCGGAGACCTATGCCGAGAATAATATTCTGATGATCACGCCGGGCTCGACCAATCCAAAGATCACCGATCGCGGCCTGGACACGATCTTCAGAACCTGCGGCCGCGACGATCAGCAGGGCCAGGTCGCGGCGCGTTTCCTGGCCAGCCGGCCGGGCGCGAAAATCGCCATCATCCATGACAAGAGCACTTACGGGAAAGGGCTCGCCGACGAAACCCGCAAGAGTCTCGCGGCCGCGGGCGTGAAGGACGTGCTCTATGAAGGGCTCAATAAAGGCGAAAAGGACTATTCGGCGATCGTCTCGAAGATCAAGGCCTCGGGCGCGACCATCGTCTATTGGGGCGGCGTCCATACCGAGGCCGGATTGCTCGTGCGCCAGATGCGCGACCAGGGCGTGACCGCCGCGCTCATGGGCGGCGACGGAATAGCCTCGGATGAATTCGCCGCCGTCGGCGGCCCCGGCGTCGAAGGCGCGTTCATGACCTTCCCGCCCGACCCGCGCAATCGGCCGGAGGCGGCTGCGGCGGTGCAAAAATTCAAGGCGAAGAACTTCAACCCCGAGACCTATACGCTTTATTCCTACGCCGCCGTCGAAATCATCAAGCAGGCCGCCGAGGCGGCGAAATCGGCCGATCCGGCCGAGGTCGCCAAGTTCATTCATTCAGGCGCGACGTTCAAGACCGTGATTGGCGAGCTCAGCTATGACAAAAAGGGCGACGTCACCCGCGCCGATTATATTGTGTATGTCTGGAAAAAAGGCCCCGACGGGCGCATCAGCTATTTCGAGCTTGACTGAAAAGCGCGCAAGGCCGAACGCGCTTTTCTTGCGCGGGAACTCGCTCCCCGCTCAATCTCCGATCCGCTCCAAATTCACGCCGGTGGTCTCGATCCGGAACCGCGCCGTGATCAGGGCGCCGAGCAGCGACGTTCCGACGAGGATCAGCAGAAGAGCCCGGGTTCCTATATCGGCCAAGAGGATTGGGAACAGAAAGGCGGTGGAGACAGCGCCGATCTTCGCGAACGCGGCGGCGAAGCCGGCGCCCATGCCGCGCATTTGGGTTGGAAAAACCTCTCCGGCGAGCAGATAGGTCTGGGCGTTCGGGCCAAGGTTGGTCATGAAGTTGAACAGCATGAAGCCGCCGAAGATCAGCGCGATCTGGCCGCCCCCGGTCAAGAAAGTGGAGCCGGCGGCGATCAGCAGGCCCGCGGCGCAGCCAATAAAGCCCCAGATTTGCAGTTTGATGCTCCCAATTTTGTCCACCAGCAGAACCGCGGCGATGATGCCGACGATCAGCAGCAGGTCGATCAATCCGGAGCCTTTCGCCGCCATGACGTCGTTGTTGATGAGGTCGGAGAGGCTTCGCACATGCGAAGTCTTGTGCCCGATCGACGCGGCGAGAATGGTCGGAGTGAAAATGCCGATGCCGTAGGTCCCAAGGTCCTGAAGAAACCAGGGAACAGAGGCGAGGATCGTGGCCCGGCGGTTGGTCCTGTTGAACAAGGCCGCGAAGTTCTGTCTTGGCCCGCCGACGGAGCTTTCGGCCAATTGGACAGCTTTTGGATAGATCGGCTTGCGCGCAAGGAGTCGCGCCACCTGCCGCTGCGCTTCCTGTCTCCGGCCCTTGACGAGCAGCCAATGCGCGCTCTCGGTGATCGAGAACCGGCCAACTATTACGATCAAAGCTGGAATGATGGCCGTCGCGTACATCCAGCGCCAAGCGCCAATCTCGGGAATGTTCTTGAGCACAAGGTAGCCCACGACTGTCCCGGTCAGCGCGCCCAACGCCTGGAAGCCGAATGCGCCCAGCACGAGGCGCCCGCGCATGCCGCTGGGAATGCTCTCGGAAATGATCAAGTGAGCAGTCGGATAATCGCACCCAAGCGCGATCCCCAGACCAAACAGAAAAATGACCAGCCAGAAGTAGCTGGAGCTGACCACGAGCAGCGACAAGAAAATCGTAAAAATGATCATCTCAACGATGAACATAAGCTTGCGGCCGAAATAGTCCGACAGGCCGCCGAGCCCGATGGCGCCGACCAAGATGCCAAAAAGGCTGGCCGCTCCAAGCATCCCGTGCTGCATTTTTGACATATCGAATTCATCGGCGATGAGCGGCATCGCGACGCCCGTCATGAAGACCACGAGGCCCTCGAAGAACTTGCCCGAGGCGGCGAGGGTCCAAATACGCCATTGCATGGCGGTCATTGGCGTTGATCGGAGCGCCGTGCCATCCGCCCAGACCGGCGTCTCATCAATATAGGTCTGAACCGACCGTACTGTTGTGGGCGTTCTTGGTTCAGTCGCTGCCGGATCAATGGCGCTCATGACGCACTCCTCTGGCCCGCGACATCAAGGCTGTCGGACATCGGCGCGCCTCAGCTGCGTAAGGCGGCGCCCCCGACGCATCCCGACGTTTCTAGCCGGACGAGCAGCCTTCTGTGAAAAAGAACCACAAGCATATTACAGAGGCTTGACGGCGATATGTCCCAAAGCATTTTCATCAGGTGCGAATTTGCTTGGGACATAAGGCAATGTCAGGCTCAGCTCAATCATTGACGCAAAGGACCGCAATCAATCCCGGAGGTGAAAAGGCGCAGCGATCAGCCGAAATTGGCGAGACCGGGAAATGTCTGAAGCAGCCAAAACGAAAGATCCTGGATCGACCCGGTCAGGAAAGCGACGCCGGTTAAGACCAGGAGGACGCCGACGACCTTCTCGAGCGCGCCGAAATAGAGCCGGAACCGCTTGATCAGGCGGATAAAGGGCTCGATCGCCAAAGCCGCCAGGAAAAACGGCAGGCCGAGCCCGCTCGAATAGGCGGCGAGCAGAGCGGCGCCTTTGCCGACGGTCTCCTGCGACGCCGCCACGGCGAGTATGGCGGCGAGAATAGGCCCTATGCAGGGCGTCCAGCCAAACGCGAAGGCAAGGCCCATGACATAGGCGCCCCAGGTCCCCACCGGCTTTTGCACGTCGAGGCGCGCCTCGCGATAAAGCAGGGCGAAACGAAAAACGCCCAGAAAGTGAAATCCCATGAGGATGATCGCCGCTCCGGCCAGCAGCGAGAGATGCGCGAGATGCTCATGCAAGGCCTGGCCGAACGCCGAGGCCGTGGCGCCGAGGCCAACGAAAACGGTTGAGAAGCCGCAAATGAAAAGCGCCGCGGCGATCAATATATCCCGCCTCGCCCGGCCCTCCCGCCTTGTCGCGACCTCCTCGATCGTCGTTCCGGCGATAAAAGTCAGATAGGGGGGCACCAGTGGCAGCACGCAGGGGCTCAAGAAGGACAAAAGGCCTGCGAGCGCGGCGGCGGGGAAGGTGACGTCTTGAGTCATGCGCGCTTTTAACCAGTCCAGGTTTGATGGGAAAGCATGGCGAAAGGCCAAAGGCCGGCCCAGCCTGGGTTGCGTCGAATTGACGAACTCAAGCGCCTCCGGTTCAGATGGGCGCATCTGATCGTAATGGAATTGCTCAAATTCAAGGAGTTAGAGCATGTCCTGGACGAAAAAACCGATCAACTTTTCTGGAACGCGCGCGAAGGCCGCGCCGGTTTTGATAGGGAGGCCGGTTTTGCGATAGAGTAGCCCAATTCAAGCTCTCCGAGCCGCTTCGGCCGAACCTGGAGCGATCTGATAGGCTCATGCATTTGCTTTTGAAATTCTCGTCAAAACGCGCCGCCGCGCGCGCAAATTTTGCAAGCGCGTTCACTGTATGACGGTTTTCCTCGCTTTTTTCTGCAACATCGCCTTCAATTTTGCGATCGGGCTCCTTGTCGCAAAATTTCTTGGGCCGGAGGAATATGGCCGCTTCGCCTTGGCTCATGCGACCGCGATCGCGGTTCAGACCGGCTTTTTTGATTGGATCCGGCTTGGCGCCACCCGCTTCTATTCGGAGCGGATCCGGCGCGAAGATCCCGCCTTGCGCGCGACGCTCGATTTCGGCTTCGCCATCATCGCCGTGGGGCTTGCGATAGGCGCGTCTCTCCTGATCCTGTCCGGCGTCAGCTTCACTTTGTCCAACGGATTGATCGCCCTTGCGCTCGGGGTCGCGGTCACGAACGGGCTCTTTGATTATCATACGGCGCTGGTCCGCGCGCGCTTCCACGACCGCCTCTTCGCCCGTCTCGTTTTGGTCAAAAACATCCTGGCTTTCGCCCTGATGGGCGGCGGCGCCTTCTGGTTCGGCTCGGCCAAAATGACCCTGATCGGCGGTATTGTCAGCCTCAGCGGCGCGGTGATCACGGCGCGGGCCGCGCTTCATGATCCGGCCTCGGAGCCGCGTCTCGCCCAAATTTCGATCGCGCGGGCGCTGATGGCCTATAGCCTTCCGATCGTCGGCGCCAATCTGCTCTATCTCTCGATCCCTCTCGCCAATCGCTCCATTGTCGCGGTCCTTTATGGATTTTCCGAAACCGGGCAATTCTCGCTCGCCTATGATTTCGGAACTAAAGCCATTCAAGCGATCGGCTCGGCGCTCGACATCGTCTTGTTCCAAATCGCCGTGGCCACGCATGAATTGGAGGGCGCGACGCAATCCAGGCGGCAGCTCTCCCGCAACATGACGATCGTCATCGCCATGGTGCTGCCGGCCTGCACCGGGCTTTGGCTCACCCTTCCTTCGGTTGAGCAATTGATCGTGCCGTTTGAATTTCGCGGCCATTTCAGCCTGCTTCTGCCGCTGATGATGACCGGGCTGTTTTGCATGGCCATCATTCAATACGCCATCAATCCGATCTTCCAGATCGAGAAACGGACCGCGCCGCTAATCGCCGCGGCCTTGGTCGCCTGCGCTGTCGATCCGCTCCTCATCCTTGCCTTGCCGCGCAACGCCGACGCCTCCAGCCTCGCCATCGCCCAGGCCGGAGCCATGTTGGCGGCGCTCGTCGCGCTCATCGCTTTCGCGAGCTTCGCTAAGCCGCAATGGCCGCGCTTGCGCGACCTCGCCGCGACGGTCTTCGCCAACGCCGCCATGTCAGCGGCAATTCTGCCGCTGCGCGACGCCGAGCCGGGGTTCGTCACCCTCGTCGAGCAAATCACGACCGGCGTCGCGGTCTATGCGATCTTCATCATGGGATTTAATGTCGCCGGGCTGCGCGATCTCGCGCTCGCGCGGCTGCGGCTCAAGGCCGCGCGATTGACGGCGCCTTGAGGCGGTTTCCGCCGCGCCGCAGGAGCAGCGTGGCCCACCCCTCGATGTCGAGACGGCGCGCCAAGGCGAGGCCCTGCGCCCGATAGGCGGCGACGACGCCGGGAACATCGCGGGCGAGAAGACCCGAAAGGATGATGTCGGCGCGACGAGCTGTTAGCCGCGCGATTTGCGGCGCCAGATCGCGCAGCGGCCTGGCGAGAATATTGGCGAGGATGAGGTCATAGGGCGCGCCGTCGCGCAGCGCACTGTGGGCGGCCCCGCGCGCCTGCGCCGCGCGGATGAACCCGCCGACGCGATTGCGTTTCGCATTGGCGGCCGCCGCGGCCACCGAAACCGGATCGATGTCGCCGGCGCGAATCTCGCGCTTGAACAGTTTCGCGGCGGCGATCGCCAGCACTCCGGAACCCGTGCCGACATCGAGAATGGCGCGCGGCCGTCGCCGCCGGGCGACATGATCGAGCATCAGCAGACAGCCGCGCGTCGAGCCGTGATGCCCGGTGCCGAAAGCGAGCGCGGCTTCGATCTCGATGGCAATGTCATTGATCCGCACGTCGCCGCGGCCATGCGATCCATGGACGATGAAACGGCCGGCGCGCACGGCGCGCAACCCTTCGAGCGAGGCGGCGACCCAATCGCGCTCGTCCACGCGGCCGAAGGTCGCCGCCTCCGCCGCCGCGCGTCCGGCGGCAGCGGCGACGAGGGCGCGAATATTGTCCTCGTCCGGCGGCGCGCCGAAATAGGCTTCGACGATCCAGGGTCCCTGGCGCCAATCCGCAGCGTTGGGCGTTTCCTCGAAAGCGGCGGCGGCGGTCTCGGCCGGATCGAAGGTCTCGACGATAATGTCGGCGATCCTGCGCGCGGTCGCCTCGTCGCAAGTTAGACGCATCACATGCGCGGCGTTATTGGGCGGCAGGCCTTCAAGCATAGGCGCGGGTAGCACGCCGCGCCTCGAACGGCAATGCGGCGGCGCGCGCGTCGCCGCGTTTGCGGGACGGCGTCGCGCAGCGAGCCGGATCCCTGATCCGGCCCTACGGCGGCTCGAACGCGCGGCTTATTTTCCGTCGATCTGTTGACCAATGAGCGCAATGGCTCGTTGATAGACCGGAGCCGCGTTCCAGGCCTGGATCGCCGCGAAATTGGCTTCGCCAGGCTGGTATCCGGCGCCCGCGCTCCAACCATGGGCCTTCAGGAAATTCGCCGTCGACGACAGCGCATTGGCCGCATTGTCGAGATTTCCACCGGTGCCATAGTTCAAGATGTTCTTGGGCAGGAACTGCGTCTGGCCGATCTCGCCATGCATGGAGCCGCGCGAGCCCGCCGAGAGGACCCCGCGATCGATCAGGGCAAGAGCCGCGTAGAGCTGGTCGGTGAAATAGGCCGACCGACGGCAATCATAGGCGAGCGTGGCTATTGCCGACAGCGCGTTCTGATTCCCATGCACGCTTCCGAAACCTGTCTCCATTCCCCAAATAGCCAGAAGCGGACCCGGCGGGACTCCGTAACGTTGCTGGATGGAGGCGAAAAGCGCCGCATCGGAGTGCTTGAGGGCGCGCCCGCGCGCGGCGATAACCGAGCCGCCGCGCTTGGCGAGAAACTGATCGAGCGACAAATGAAAGCTTTTCTGGCCGCGATCCGCCGAGATGGTCGCCGTCGAATAGTTGGTCCCCATCAGGGCCGCGACGGCGGCGGCGCTGACTTTTCCCCTCGCTTCATCGGCGAATTGCTTCTTCCACGCCTCGAAGCCGGCGCCCGAGCTGCCGCATTGCGCGGCTTGCGCTTCGCCGCCGATCCATACGAGCGCCGCCAAGGCCGCGACGATGACTGTCTTGAAGCGCCCGCCTTTAGTCATGAAAAACTCCCCTTGCAGCTTTGCATCAGACGAAACGCTGGCTCGCATGACCAGCCGAGATGAGGCCTGATCGCCGATTCTCGTGCCGGCCAAGATCCGTGCTCTTCGCGTGAAAGTCTAGCCGCCCCGCCCGCCGGGGGCCGACGCGGGCGTGGATGCCGCCGCCGCCCGCGAAATCGTGGTTGCGCCGGTCGTCAGTCTCGGGTTTCTGGGCGACGCAGTCCAACGGCGAATTGGTCCGATGCGCCGATTTTAATTTGATCCCTCGCCCGCGCCCGCTTGCGGACTGAGCCCGGCCATCTATGCTCGTCGATATGGTTTCCGTCGCGTCTTTCTCCGCCGTCGCCTGCGCCTTTGGCGCGCTCATTTTTATCTGCGCCTCCGCGCGCGCGGAGGCGCAGAGCCCGCCGCCCCCGCCAAGCGATTGGCCAGCCATCGCGCAAGCCTATGGCGAGCGCGACGCCGACTGCCTCGAATGGACCGACTCCTGCACGATCTGTCGCAGGCGGGAGAACGCCGAGCCCGCCTGCTCGACGCCTGGCGTCGCCTGCTTGCCTAGCGACATTATCTGCAATGCAAAGCGAGAAAACAGCTCCGCCGCGCCAAAGTGAGGCGGCCAAGCCCCACAATCGGAAAGCGCTATATCCGCCGTCAGCTTCGACGCGCGGCGAGCAATGAGCAACACGGACAGTCCGACGCCGCTCGGACGGACGCCGGCGGCGCGGGCCATCGCCATGTCATGAGCGGCGTCGCTTGGGGCTATCCTGCGCGCGCCGACCTGCAGGCGGCGGGCGCCGAGCGAATCGTTGCGGATTTCGGCGAATTGATGCATCACATCGGGCGGTGAGATTGGCCGCCTCGATGCGCCTTTGTCGATCAAACGGGCCCATTTGACCGACGAGGAGCCGCCCCAACGCTGGAAAAACCATGAGCGACGACCGCTTGAACGGGATGGCGCCGGGAGCCGGCGGGGCGATCGACCCGGTCGCCATGGCGCGGCGCGATCTTCAAAAATCTTTGCCGAGGCGTTTCTACAAGGCGGCGACCGCCGAATTGCAGGACGGCGCTTTCGTTCTTCTGCTCGACGGCCGCGTCGCGAAGACGCCGGCGCGCAACAAATTGGCTTTGCCGACCTTGGCGGCGGCGGAGGCGGTCGCCGCCGAATGGGCGGCCCAGGCGGAGGCGATCGATCCGGCCGCCATGCCGCTGACGCGAATCGCCAATTCGGCGATCGATGGCGTCGCGAGCGCCATCGACGCCACCGCCGATGAAATCGTCAAATTCGCCGGCTCCGATCTCGTATGTTACCGCGCCGGCGAGCCCGAAGCGCTCGCGCGCGCGCAGGCCGCCGCCTGGGACCCTATTCTCGACTTCGCGCGGGAGAGGCTCGGCGCCCGTTTCATCTGCGCCGAGGGCGTTGTTTTCGTCGCCCAGCCCGAACCCGCCCTTCGCGCTCTGCGGGAAGCGGTCGCGCGCGTCGCCCACGACGGGCCGGCCGCGCCTTTCGCCCTCGCCGCGCTCAATGTCATGACGACGCTCACCGGCTCCGCCTTGATCGCCTTCGCGGTCGCCCATGGGGCGCGCGCGCCGGCCGAGGCCTGGGCCGCGGCCCATGTCGACGAGGATTTCCAGATGCGGATCTGGGGCGCCGATGACGAGGCCCTGCGGCGGCGGGAGCGGAGATGGCTGGAAATGGAGGCGGCGGCGACTCTGTGGCGGCTTGCGGCTTGAGCGCGCGGGAGCGCGCATGAAACATTGGCGCTTATCGTCAGCGCCAAGCGTTCTTTTTATATCCATGTGATCAGGACAAAGGGATTTCGCCATGCAACGCCAATTCGATGTTTTTGTCGCGCAAGCGCCGAGCGACCTCACAATCCATTGGGGCTGGCTTGTGGCGCTGGGCTTCGGCCTCGCCGTGCTTGGCGTTTTGGCGATTTGGCGCGCCCGGACCGCAACCCTAGTCTATGTGGTGTTTCTTGGCGTGCTGCTGCTGGCGGGCGCGCTCGCCGTGTTCATTTTCGCGTTTTCACTCACCGGCTATTGGACCGAATTTTTCATCCATGTCCTATGGGCGGTTCTGCTCGCGATCATCGGCTTCATCCTTGTGACAAGGCCAACCGTCAGCGCCGAAGCCATCACCCTTCTCATCGCGTTCTATTTTCTCGCGACTGGCGTGGTCGCCATCGGCTTCGCCCTCGCGTCCCACGTCCATGGCGAATGGCTCTATGTCTTTGACGGGTTGGTGAGTCTGGCCCTCGGCGGGCTTCTCCTCGCCGGCTGGCCCGTCACGGGCTTGTGGGCGATCGGCCTCTTCATCGGGATCGATCTCCTCTTGCGCGGCGGCGCGATCGCCGCCTTGGGCCTGAGCCTTCGCGGACTCGCCCAATAAGCTGGCCTCGGCCTTGGTCAGCCTTTTGCCTGACGGCCGATGCGCCCGAGATGGGTGGCGCTGAAGCCGTCGGCGTATTTGAGACCATAGCCGAGCGCGCGATCGACGCCGATATGCGCGCTCCAGACCAGCGCGGCCGCCAATGCCGTCGGCGCGCCGAGCGCCGCCGCCGCGCCAAAGAGAAGGACCGGGCCGACATAGGTATGCACGGCGTTATAGGCAGCGGCGCCGACGCGCGGCCCTGCAAGGTAGCCGAGCATGGATAGGTCTGGCGCGAGGATCAGCGCGGCGAAAAGCCACCAAGATGCGCCGCTCTCGCGGAACGCCGCGATGGAGGCGGCCGCGATCGCGAGCCCTTCAGCCCGCAGCAAAAGACGCGGCGCGCCATTAACAAAACCGGGGGTCTCGACGATCATAGGTCTCATTCCTTTCTAGCCAAGATTTCGGCAAGCTTGGCGCTTGGTTCAATCAGGCGCGAAATCTTTTTCGCGATTGACGCGTTGAGACAGAGCCGACCTTTCGATTCGCACAGCGGCAGGCCCGATGAAACCCATTCTTGAAGAGCTCGACAAGCGTCGCGCCGAGGCCCGCCGAGGCGGCGGCGAACAGCGGATCGACGCCCAGCACAAGCGCGGCAAGCTCACCGCGCGCGAGCGGCTCGAGCTTCTGCTCGATCACGGCTCATTCGAAGAATTCGACATGTTCGTACAGCATCGCGCCACTGATTTCGGGATGGACAAGCAGCATATTCCGGGCGACGGCGTCGTGACCGGTTGGGGGACCGTGAACGGCCGCGCGGTTTTCGTCTACGCCAAGGATTTCACCGTCTTCGGCGGCTCGCTCTCCGAAACCCATGCCCGGAAAATCACCAAGGTTCAAGACATGGCGCTGCGCAATCGCGCGCCGATCATCGGACTGTTCGATTCCGGCGGCGCCCGCATCCAGGAAGGCGTCGCCGCGCTCGCGGGCTACGCCGAGGTTTTTCAGCGCAATGTCCTGGCCTCCGGGGCGATCCCGCAAATTTCCGTGATCATGGGGCCTTGCGCCGGCGGCGACGTCTATTCCCCGGCCATGACCGATTTCATCTTCATGGTGCGCAGGACGAGCTACATGTTCGTGACCGGTCCCGACGTCGTCAAGACTGTCACCAATGAGGCCGTCAGCGCCGAAGAGCTTGGCGGCGCCGCGATCCACACCGCCAGAAGCGCGGTCGCCGATCGCGCCTATGACAATGACGTCGAGGCGCTTTTGCAAACGCGCCGCTTCCTCGATTTCCTGCCTTCGTCCAACACGGACGAGGTTCCGGAATGGCCGAGCTTCGACGAGTTGGAAAGGATCGACGCCTCGCTTGACACGCTGGCCCCGGAAAACCCCAACAAGCCCTATGACATCAAGGAACTCATAACAAAGACGGCGGATGAAGGCGATTTCTTCGAAATCCAGGAGGCCTTCGCGCGCAATATCGTGACCGGCTTCGGCCGAATGGACGGACGAACGGTCGGCTTCGTCGCCAATCAGCCTTTGGTCCTCGCCGGCGTGCTCGACTCGGACGCCTCGCGCAAGGCCGCGCGCTTCGTGCGCTTTTGCGATTGCTTCAATATCCCGATCGTCACTTTCGTCGATGTGCCAGGCTTTCTTCCCGGCGTCGCGCAGGAATATGGCGGGCTGATCAAGCATGGCGCCAAGCTTCTCTTCGCCTACGCGGAGGCGACCGCGCCAAAAGTGACGGTCATCACGCGCAAGGCCTATGGCGGCGCCTATGACGTGATGGCGTCGAAACATTTGCGCGGCGACATTAATTTCGCCTGGCCGACCGCGCAGATCGCGGTCATGGGCGCCAAGGGCGCGGTCGAGATCATCTTCCGTCAGGACATGGACGATCCGGCGAAAATCGCCGCACGCACCCGCGAATATGAACAACGCTTCCTATCGCCCTTCATCGCGGCGGAGCGCGGCTACATCGATGAAATCATCATGCCGCATGAGACCCGCAAGCGCATCATCCGGGCGCTTGCGATGCTCCGCCGCAAGGAGATCGAGAACCCGTGGAAAAAGCACGGCAATATTCCCCTGTGAGCGCGCGCCACCTGGCCATTTCGCGTCAAAACTTTTGCGACAAGCCGACGAAAAATCCCCGGCGCGGCCCATATTGCGGCGCGAATACGCCTATGCCGGACCCATCTCTCAGTTCGTAGACCGCGTCGAAGAGATTGATCACGTCGAAGCGCAAGGTGAGCGGACCCACGCCAACCCCCGCGATAGGGAATTCATGCGTGACGCCAAGATTGACCTGCGTGTAGGGAGACACTGTTGTCGTGTTGGCAAATCCATTGCGCAATCCGCTACCGTAGACGAGGTCAGCGCTGAGCCTCGTTCCGTTCCATAAATAGGAGACGCCGCCCGAACCGCTCAAGGTCTGGGCATGGTCGGTATAAATATAATTATTTGAGATATAGGCGTATTCGTCCGCGGCGAACAAATATTGGTTGGACGATACCTGGGTCGCCCGCTGCCGCGCCCAGGCAAAATTCGCATAGGCTCGAAAGTTGTCGATGTGATAATTCGCCTTGAACTCCACGCCGGTATTATAGGCGCGGTCGTAATTGAATGCGGTCAAGACAAGGGCTTGACCGAATTGCCCATCGTCGAGCAGATTTCTGGCGCGCTTATAGTAGGCGTCGACCCCGGCTTCCAGGCTCGGCAGGATCTTTTGCGTGACCCCGCCGTCGAAATAACTCGAGCGCTCCGGCCGCGCCGGGCTGTTCAGCGTGACTTCAGGCTGCAGCGTCGTATTGGTGTAGGGGACGAGATTGACCGGCGCCGCTACGCTTTGCGGCGGCGGGGTGAAATAGCGCGCAAATCCGGCATGGAAAGTCGTGCCTTCGAGGGGGCGATAGACCAGGCTGATGCGCGGGCTGAGCTGATTGGCGTCGACATATTGAACCATCTCGTCGAAGCGCAGCCCCCCGTTCAGGGTCAATTGCTCGGTGATCTTCCATTCATCCGCCGCGTAGAGGGATCCAAGCCAGCCGACCTTGGGGACCGCCTCAGTAATGTTGTAAGGCGCGTCTATCGGATTGCCTAGAGCATCCAAGGGAAGCACTGTGTCTGAATTTACCGCGTCGGATTTCTCTCCGCTCGCCAGGAAGCCGAACCTCAATGTGTGCGGGCCGAGGTGATCGGCCGCGTCGCCCTGAATCCCGTTGACCAGACTTTCGCGAACGACATTCGAGGCGACGCCGTTGAAAACCAAATCGCCGATCGGATCGGGAACGAAATGGAGGCTGCTATAGCGCGAGAAGAAGGACAATTGGGTATCTAAATTCTCCTCCGATCTCTGCACCGCAAGGACATTGTAGAAAGCCTGTTCGACCTGATTTTCGTTCAACAGAGACGAATTGAAATCACTGACGCCATAGGCGGCGAATTGCGGCGGCTGGCCCGGAGAATTTGGGATCTGGAACTTGCTGATCGCCATGCCGGTAATGAAACTCACGCGTGTCGCATCATCGATAAGCGTCGACGCGTAGCCGAAAAATTTGCCTTGCCTCGTGAGATCGTGAATGGCGTCATAACTCGAGGTCGGGTTTTCGATGCCCACCTCGTTGGTGAGGTAGCGGCCTGTCATGAAAAACTGCGTTTGCCCAATCGCGCCGCCATACTCCATGTAAGGCGTGAAGGTCGCGTGGCTTCCGCCATAAACGCTGACGCTGCCGCCTGGATCGGAGACGCCGCTGCGGGTCGTTATATCGACGAGACCCGCGGTCCGCAGACCATATTGGGCGGGAAGGACGCCAGTGATCAGCGACAAGCTGCCAATAAAGCTCGTTTCCAAGACTTGGCCGAAGCCGGACACGCCATCCGGCAAGAGAATGCCGTTCAGCCGATACTGAACATTGGCGTGTTCATTGCGGACATGAAGATTGCCGCTCGCCGCCGAGTCTTGCGCCACCCCAGGCGCTTGCAGAAGAACCTTGTCAAGCGGCGTGTTGTCTCCCTGCGGAAGCGCTTCGATTTCCTGTCTGTCGATCGTGTAGCTATTGGCGCCGACCGGCGCGTAAATATTATCTCGAGCCTTGTCGAACTTTTGCGTCTCAATGACGAATTCCGGGGTCGGAACGAGAGCCGGGGCGAGCGGAGAAGCGCCGGTTTGGGGCGGGGGCTCGGGGGCCGCGGCAGGCACATCGATTGGTGGAAGCTGCACTTGCCCATAAGCCGCGGGAACACATTGCGGCAAGATAAGAACGAGAGCGGCGAGCGCGACGAGCCATGCCAAAGCTTGTTCGGTTCGACGTGCGGACATGGGGGAGCTCCTTCGCGAAAATCGTGAGCTGATGTTATAACATTACACATATTGACGAAGTCAATGAATGCGGACGCCTCCTGCAGAGATGCGATCGGATAGTTGCCTAAATGCAACATTCGCAGAAGCTATTTGATTTTCGAGGTCAAGCGGCCGCGCCTAAAATCTTTTATTTGAAGTCAGGTTCCAAGCTTCGATCTATGGACGTAGCCTGCGTTTCGCCGACGGATCCCCACTGGCGAGGTTTTCTAGCGGCGCGGGACCGGA
This sequence comes from uncultured Alphaproteobacteria bacterium, assembly GCA_963829515.1. Classification (GTDB taxonomy): domain Bacteria; phylum Pseudomonadota; class Alphaproteobacteria; order Rhizobiales; family Beijerinckiaceae; genus Methylocapsa. Next base: position 47,799 of record CAWHIP010000011.1, on the reverse strand, counting down.
CGCATCGAGGCGCATATGTTCAAAAAGATTCTCATCGCGAATCGCGGCGAGATCGCCTGCAGGGTGATCAAGACGGCGCGCCGGATGGGCATAGCGACGGTCGCCGTCTATTCGGACGCAGATAGGGATGCGCTGCATGTAGCGCTCGCGGACGAGGCCCTGGCCATTGGCCCCTCGCCCGCCGCGCAATCCTATCTCGCAATCGAGAAGATCGTCGAAGCCTGCAAGGCGAGCGGCGCGCAAGCTGTTCATCCGGGCTATGGATTCTTGTCGGAGCGGGCCGATTTCGCGCGGGCGCTGATCGAGAGCGGCGTCGCCTTCATCGGTCCGAACCCTAGCGCGATCGAGGCCATGGGCGACAAGATCGCGTCAAAAAACTCGCGCGCGCCGCCAATGTGTCGACCATCCCCGGCTTCGTCGGCGTGGTCGAAGACGCCGATCAGGCGCGCGCGATCGCCGATGAGATCGGCTATCCGGTCATGATCAAGGCGTCGGCCGGCGGCGGCGGCAAGGGGATGCGCATCGCCCGGTCTCGCGGCGACATCGAGGACGGCTTCGCTCGCGCGGCGTCTGAGGCGAAAGCTTCGTTCGGCGACGACCGGCTTTTCATCGAAAAACTCATTCCCGAGCCGCGCCATATCGAAATTCAGGTTCTTGGCGACAAGCACGGCGCGATCATCCATCTCGGCGAACGCGAATGCTCGATCCAACGCCGCAATCAGAAGGTGGTCGAGGAGGCGCCATCGCCCTTCATCGACGAGGCCACGCGCCGCCAGATGGGGGAACAGGCGATCGCACTCGCCAAGGCGGTGGATTATGATTCGGCCGGCACGGTCGAGTTCGTCGTCGCGCCGGACAAGAGTTTCTACTTCCTCGAAATGAACACAAGGCTTCAGGTCGAGCATCCGGTGACCGAGCTCGTCACCGGCGTCGACCTTGTCGAGGAAATGATCAAGGCGGCTTTCGGCGAGCCCTTATCAATCAAGCAACAGGATGTGCATTTGCGCGGCGTCGCGATCGAAAGCCGGATCTACGCGGAGGACCCTCGACGCAATTTCCTTCCCTCCACCGGCCGTCTCACGACCTACCGGCCCCCGCCCGAAGGCCATCACGCCGGCGTCTCGCTTCGTAATGACAGCGGCGTCTTTGAAGGCGGCGAGATCTCGGTCCATTATGATCCGTTGATCGCGAAGCTCGTGACCCATGCCGGTGATCGCGCGGGAGCCATCGATGCGCAGGCGCGCGCGCTGGATCAATTCGCGATCGACGGCCTCGGCCATAATATCCCGTTCCTCGCCGCCTTGATGGCGCATCCGCGCTTTCGCGCTGGAGATCTCTCGACTGGCTTCATCGCGCGCGAATATCCAAATGGATTCGCGCCGCTTGCGCCGGAAGGCGAGACCGCGCATCTCTTCGCCATTGTCGCGGCGGCGATTGATCACCAGATGAACGAACGCAAGCGGCTGATCTCCGGCCAAATGCACGCGGCGCGCCCGGTCCGTTTCGAGCGCGACCGCTCCGTCCTGATCGGCAAGGCGCGCCATGACGTCAGGGTCGAGGATAGCGACGAGGGTCTGCTGATCCGCTTCGAGGCCAGCGGCCACATCCATCTCTGCGTCTCGCACTGGGCGCCCGGCAAACCGGTGTGGACCGGCGCGATCGACAACGAAGAAATCGCGTTCCTCGCGCGGCCCATCCTCAATGGCTACGTCCTGGCGCACCGCGGCCATGTCGTCGAGGCCTATGTCTATACCCGTCGCGAGGCCGAGCTCGCCGCGCTCATGCCGGAACAGCAGCCTCTGGACTGCTCAAAACTGCTGCTTTGCCCAATGCCTGGTCTTATCAAGTCGATCAGCGTCGTCGCTGGCCAGCAGGTGAAGGCCGGCGAAACGCTCTGCATTGTCGAGGCCATGAAAATGGAGAACGTTCTTCAGGCGGCGCAGGACGCAACCATCCGGAAGATCATCGCGAAGGAAGGCGATTTGCTCGCCGTCGATGCGGTGATCATGGAGTTTGGTTAGAGCCCGTTTGAGAACGGGCTTCAATGAGCTATCCGGCGCAGGAGACGGCTGCCAAGGGCGACATGAATCCACGTTTTAGAAACGTCGATGCGCTGCTCGTCATCGCGTGCGAGGCGCCGACAGCGGGTCGTCCATCCTAAGATGCGCTCAACGACCCGGCGGGAGTTTGAAGCCGGGATCGCTGGCAACCGGGCGAACGCGCCTTAGCCCCGGTCTCCACCCAATGGGCTGATGATTTACGCAAGTCTTGATTGCTCCGCCCGGCGCTCCCATTGAAATTGGACCAGCCTCGAATTGGCCATTCACAGGCTTTGCGCATCACGGCAATTTTTCAAGCTCCGCGGCCAGACGCCTGAGCTGCACATGCTCCATCCCTGTCTGGGCCAGGAGTTCAATCACCGGCTGCGCCGCAGCGCGATCACGGACGGCCAGAGCCGCTTCGAGCAAGATGCGCCCGTCCTGCGGCTCGCGCTGCGACATCCAGTTCGCCTCAGCGAGACGCAACGCGTCCTGCGGCCGCCCAAGCAAATAAAGAGCGAATCGCGCTTCATCGCCCTGATGGAAACTTTCAGCCCGCAAACGGCTCGCCGCAAACCGATCCCGAAGCTTGCCGATCTCGTCCGCGAGATCCCTGGCCTTGAGCCGCTGCTTCGCCAATGCGAGCCGTAACAATAAAGTATCGACGAAAGTCTTATCGGCCAGCAAGGCCGCGACTTCCGCTGGGCGCCCTCGATCCAATAGAAAGTCGGCGTAAGCGGCAAGCAGATAGGCGCTTTGGCGCCGCGTCGTCAGAGCCTCCTTGAAATACCGCTCGGCCTCCTCGTTCTGACCGATCCTGGCCGCGATCTCCGCCAGAACCGTCAGAACTCCATAAATGCTGCTCCTCCGACGTCGGCTTGTGGCCGCGCATGAACTCCAGCAGAAAATTGTAGCTGTCCCGCGCGCGTCCAAGCAAGCTGTTCACATCGCTTAAGCAAGTAACGGCGAGCAGCGGATCTTTGGACTCCATGAGCGGCAGACAGCTGCGCCGCGCCTGATCGTACTGAGCCCGCACTTTCAAGATTACGGCGCGAGTCAGCCAAGCTTGGATATTGCCTGGCTCCTTGGCCAGGATTTGCGCCAAATCCTGCAAGGCGCCGTCGAAATCATGTCGATTCTGTCGGATCAACGCACGGAGAAGAAGCACATTTATTGGCGGCTCCTGAGCTTTCCACCAAGGCTGCAACACCCCTTGAGCATAGCCATAATAGCGCGGATCGGATTCCAATTTTCCAATTTTGACGTATATCTGCGCGAGTTTCACCGCGAGATCCAGATTTTCAGGCGCTCCGTCAAGCGCCGCCCGCAGGTCGCGCAGCTCTTTATTGAAAGGCTCAGCGGAAATTGGCAGCCGCTCAAGCACCTGATCATCGCTGGCTGGAACGAATGGCTCCGCGAAACCCGCCAAGGGCGACGCGAGAACCGTAAAAAGAGCAAAAGCGCCAAGCCGGTCGCGGCGGCGAAGCTGAATGAAAGACGCTTTTTTTGCCATGTATTCGTTCTCCGAGCCGGCTGACGACATCGTTCAAGACAGCGTCCCGAGGCGACCCTTCGCATCGGGCCCTGTTCGAGGCGACTCCAGGCCGGGTTTGCGTGCGCCGATCGCGCATCTGTCCGGAATCATTCGCTCCCAAGCCAAACAAAGGGGAGCCTGGCCCTAATCATGTTGATGTGAACAGGTTCACCTGATATTTTGAAACAATGATCTGATTGCCGTCACTTGTAATTTTTGTTTTGATGCACGACGCTGCAGTTTCATACCATATCCGGATACGAGACGACCAAGTCATAGCTTTAGGGACCAGTCGAGCCTTCGGATAACTTGCGGTGAGTCCTACAAGTGAGTCGCGCGGACGCCAACGCGAGGAAATGTGAAGACCGGGCCTTGCCCAATCGCAAGCGCAAAACACGCCTTCAAGCTCAAAGAGAGGCCCGGGTTCTAGAAAAGACAGCAGACTTATAAAGCCATAGTCTTCTACTACGGTCAAAGTCTCCTGATGAAATTATATAAGAATATGCGCTGAAGCAAATACGGCCAATAGAAGCCTATGCAAGCGAGGGGGGAAGACCATGAGACATCTAAGTATTTTATGTGCTTTTCTTGGTATGATCCTTGTGTCGTTTTCCGCCCGCGCATCCGATCACGCGGACCCGATGTGGCTGCCCGAAGATGAACAAGAGGCGAATATCACAGGGCTTTTCTTCTTCCCTGACGGCGATCAGATGGTCGCGATTTTGGATGTGCGAAGATCCCTAACCGGACCGCCGCCCTACAATCTGGAGCCTTTCGAATATAACATCCTTATGGACCTCCATAGCACTGTCGCCTTCGACAATGCCGAAGATCTCGCGCGCTATGGCGGCACCGTCCCCGTTCCCGAGTCGATAAGCCCTGACATCACGATAAAATTCCGCTTGAACAATGACGCGACGGTCAAGGAGCAATCGTTCAAAGGTTTGAAAAAACCCGAAAATATAAGGATCTATACCGGCGTTCGCGATGACCCGTTCATCTTCCCAAAATTTTTCAAGGTGAACGTCATCTCGATGGTCCTTAGCATTCCAAAATCATCATTTCCCGACAAGCAACAAAACTGGCTCCTTTGGGCGACCACCAATCGCGTCGACGGCGGCGAGCAGATAGATCACGTCGGACGCTCAAACCGAACGCAACTCGGCCGATTTGATTTTCTGAATGCGATTCCACCCCATGAGCAGGTCGCCGCGATCAAGGAGCGAGCGAAATCGCGCGCCATGATTCAGGATTTCTTGAAGGACGCGGCGCCGCCGCTCGCAAATCTGAACGAACTCAGCGGATTTTTGATCAGGCATTATGACTATACGCCTGACGTCATGATCTACACCAATCAACGGCCGGCGGGATTTCCCAATGGCCGCCGCTTGCAGGATGACGTCGCGCTGTTGACCTGCCAGCAAGGCGACTGCCCCTTGCAGGAGAATTCATTCATCGATTCGACCCAATGGCCGCGCGCGACGGTCAACGATAAGCCGCTGTTGGCCGAGTTCCCTTATCTAGCTGAGCCGTGGCCTTATCGCCCACAGGCCCCGGGCGCATGGGGGCCTTATGTCGTGCGATTTTTCTCTCGGCCGCTCGGAATGGCGGTCTTGGCCGCAATCGTGCTGACGCTGCTCATCGGGCCATTCCTTCTGTGCCGGCGCCGACGAAACGCCGGAACCAGAATGGGGCCAGGCCAAACGACTCAAGATTGAGCCAAGACGAACCAAAAGAAGCGGCGCCGTTGGAGACAGGCCGGCGAGACGCCGCAAAGCAATACATGAAGGGGAGAGCGAAATGAGAACTCAATTCCTTGATCTCTTTGCGATTATTTGCGGCTCTGACGATGGCGGGTTGGGCTGCGATGAGCAGCCCTGCTTCCGCCGAAGATTGGCAATCCAAATGCGGCGCGGGCGCGGGCAATATCAAGGACGAGGCCATGTGCGTCGGGCGCGGCGCTGAAACTCTGGCCGGGGCGGACGAAGACTATTTTCGCGACATGGATTATGGAGCGACGAAAGACCCGGACGCATTGGCCAAGACTTTGTCGCCCTATGTTCCGGGCATCAAGCCGCAGGAGGCTCTCAAAGCGGCGGTTGTCGGCCGCAACAATTGGATCGTCTGGACCGCCGGCAATGACCGGATGTGGGATGTTCTCAACACGAAATCTTTCGGCGAGCTTGACTTCCTGAAGACGATTTCCAACCACCCCGGCCTGAAATTCAGCCGAAGCAATCGCTGGAATTATCTCGGCCTCGTGAACGAACCTTGCTTCGCGAAGCCGGCCGCGCCGCGCAAGGACCGCTTCGGCCTGTGGCTCGACGTCCGCGATCCGACTTGCGCGCCCGATCCATTCGAGAACGAGGCGAAATATCCCGGCGTCAAAATCGGCGCGCGCGGACGCAACGCCAGCTTCCCGGTCGGCTCCTATTACGGCTACGCCACCGGAATTGTCGGATTGCGCCTGTTCCCGAATCCGGACTTCGACGCGGAAGCGGAAAAGAACTGGGATCCTGAACGTTTCTACAACGACCCTAGCTATTATAACAACAAGAACCTCGTGCGGCCCTATCGGGTCGGCATGTCCTGCGGATTCTGCCATGTTGGGCCAAACCCGACCAACCCGCCGAAGGATCCCGAAAACCCTAAATGGGAGAACCTCAACTCCAATCCCGGCGCGCAATATTTCTGGTGGGATCGCATATTCACCTATGCCGCAGAACCTTCGGACTTCGCCTATCAGTTTTTCCACGCCTCCCTCCCCGGAACCTTGGACACTTCGCTGATCTCGACGGATTACATCATCAATCCGCGCACGATGAACGCCATTTACAATCTCGGAGCGCGATTGAAAAACGGCTTGAAATTGGGCGGAGAAAAGCTTGTGGGCGGCGAGCAAGACAACAAGCAGTTCAACGACTACGTCCCCGCCGGCGCGCCCTTGACCAAGTTTTATAACAAGCCGGATCAGGTTTGGACGCCGCACGTTCTCAAGGACGGCGCCGATTCCGCCGGCGCCCTCGGCTCCTTTAACCGCGTCTATGTCAACATTGGCCTCTTCAGCGAGGAGTGGTTTGAGCATTTCAACCCGATTGTCGGCGGGAAGCCGATAAGCGCGATACCAATCAAGGTGGGACGCGCCAATTCCTCCTATTGGCAGGCGAATGAAAGTCAAACCCCGAACGCGGCCTTGTTCTTTCTCGCCACCGCCAAGCCGGACTATCTGAAGGACGCGCCCAACGGAGCAGCCTATCTCAACGCCGATGCGGCGACCTTAGCCCGCGGCAAGGAAGCGTTCGGAGAGCGATGCGCGAGATGCCACTCGAGCAAATTGCCGGAGAAGTTCTATAGTTTCTTCCCCAATGATGGCTGCATTGGCAAGGACTATCTCAAGTGTTGGAACGCCTATTGGGATTGGACCAAATCCGACGAGTTCAAGCAGGCGATCAAAAAAATCGTGACCGCGGATGATTTCCTCGCCGATAATTTTCTGTCGACGGATTTGCGGATTCCTGTGAGCTTGCTCGAAACCAACGCCTGCAGCCCGCTCGCCACCAATGCGATCAAGGACAATATTTGGAACGACTTCTCGTCGAGCTCCTACAAGGATCTTCCCTCGGTCGGAACGATCACCGTGCATAACCCATTCACCGGCGAGCCAAGGCGCTATGACATGCCCGCCGGAGGCCGTGGCTACACGCGTGTGCCTTCATTGATCAGCTTGTGGTCGACTGCGCCTTTCCTCCTTAACAATGCGGTCGGCGAGTTCAACCCGAGCCCGGCGGTCGAAGACCGGCTGGCGTCATTCAACAGCTCGATCGATCAAATGCTGTGGCCAGAAAAGCGGCCGGGCAACATTGAATATCTGACGGCGTCGGGGAAGAAACTTCGCGGTCAGGTCCTGGTGACGACGGCGGCGAGCTATCTTAAATTGCCCAAGGGCTTTCTGCCCGACTTCCTACAATCCGGTTTCGAGCACGCCGACAAGCTCCAGCCACTGGTCGAAGCCTTGCGGCTCGGACATTTCTTCGATGAGGACGGCGTGGCGCTTGGTCCCATTCCAAAGGGAACTCCGGTTGCGCTGCTCGGCAATATAGACCTCGATAAAAGAGACAATCCAATCGCCGAGGCCGAGCATATAGTTCAGCTTGGGAAAGTGCTGCTGAAGCTCAAATTCGATCTGAAGGTGCTTGCCGAAGGATGCAAGCGAAGACGATGCGCGCAAGACCTTCAGCAATGTCATGGACGATTTGCTGGCGGTCAACAAATGCCCTGACTTCATTGTCAATCGCGGGCATTATTTCGGCACGGACTACTTCAAGGAAGAGCCCGGCCTCAGCGACGAGGATAAAAAGCGCCTTGATCGCCTTCCTGAAGACATTCTGAGCGCATGCGCCGGGCGTCGCAATCGCAACGCCCGGCTCGACCGCTGTTTCAAATCGCGAATCCGAACTGCTGGCGCGTATCGGCAGCGCCGCGGCGCGGACGCCATCGGTCTCCCGGAGCCGGCTTAATGAACGAGGCGAGGAAAGGTCATGAGCATCAGCAACAACGCCAGTTTTGAGTATATCGTCATAGGCTCCGGCGCCGGCGGCGGCACGGTCGCGGCGCGCTTGGCGGAACAAGGCCGGAAGGTGCTCGTTCTGGAGGCCGGCGGAGATCCTATTAGAATGACCGGAGGAGACGCCGCCTATCCAAATGAAAATCGCCTCCCCGATGATTATGAAGTCCCGGTGTTTCACGCCTGCTCAACCGAAAATAAGGCCATGGCGTGGGATTTTTGGGTGCGTCACTTCACCGAAAATGCGTTGCAGGAAAAGGACAAGAAATATCGAGAGGAATGGGATGGAGAGCGCGTTGACGGAGTCTTGTATCCGCGCGCGGGCTGTCTCGGCGGATGCACCGCCCACAACGCCATGATCACCGTCTATCCGCACAACGAGGATTGGGATTCCTTAGCGCGGCTGACGGACGACGCATCATGGAGCGCGGTCAACATGCGCAGATATTTTGAGAAGCTGGAGAATTGCGAGCATCGGGTTTTCCTTTACCGATGGCTGGCCAAGCTCGGCTTCAATCCAACGCGGCACGGTTGGGGCGGCTGGCTTCAAACCGAGGTTGCGATCCCGAAAGCCGCCATCGCAGATTTCCAGTTGGATTGGGCACTCAAGAAATCCATCAGAGGCGAGCTCACGGCGCTCGCCTCTCCGATTAAGCGGATCCTATGGTTTCTTCTGGGCCAAGGCGATCCGAACGATTGGCGCCTTGTCGTCAAGAATGCGTTCGGCGTCCACTACCCGCCGCTGGCGACCCGCCAACATTCCCGAATAGGCACGCGCGAACGTTTGATCGAGACGCAGAGCAAATATCCAGACAATCTGACGATAGAGCTCGACGCGCTGGCGACGCGCGTTCTTTTCGACGACGACAACCGCGCGGTCGGCGTGGAATATCTGAAGGGCGCTCGCCTGTATCAAGCTCACAAGGGACCGAGCAACGAACCCGGCGAAAAGCGTCAGGTCCACGCGTCGCGAGAGGTGATTCTATCGGGAGGCGCTTTCAATACCCCTCAATTGCTGATGTTGTCTGGAATTGGCCCTAGGGAGGAGCTCGAAAGGCACGGCATACCAGTCCGCATCGATCTGCCGGGAGTTGGCGCCAATCTCCAGGATCGCTACGAAGTCGGCGTGGTCAACCGGGTCATGGACGACTGGGGCGTCTTGAAAGGGGCCAGATACGCAAAGGGCGATCCGCAATACGCGGAATGGAAAAACAATGGCGGGGGCGTCTACGGCACCAACGGCGCAGTGTTGGCCGTGATCAAGCGATCCGCCCCGGAGCGACCGCTGCCGGACCTCTTCTGCTTCGCCCTTTTGGCCGATTTTCGGGGCTACGAGCCAAACTATTCCGTCCGCATCGTCACCAAGCACAATTATCTCACTTGGGCGGTCCTCAAGGCCCACACGGACAACACGGCGGGAGAGGTCAGGCTCAAATCCGCCGATCCGCGCGAGCGGCCCTATATCAACTTCCATTATTTCCAAGAAGGCAATGACGGCGAGGACAAGGATTTGGACGCCGTCGTCGAAGGCGTCAAATTCGTCCGAAGGCTGGCGGCGCCACTCAAGGAGCAAGGGATCATCGTGGAGGAAGAGGCGCCCGGCGACACGGTTCAGACCGACGAACAAATTCGCGATTTCGTGAGATATCAATCCTGGGGCCATCACGCCTCATGCACCTGCGCCATCGGCAAGGACGGCGACCCCATGGCGGTGCTCGATGGGGATTTCAGGGTGCGCGGCGCAAAGGGACTGAGGGTCGTGGACGCGTCCGTGTTTCCAAGGATTCCAGGTTTTTTTATTGTCAGCTCTGTATATATGGTCGGAGAAAAGGCGGCGGACGTGATCCTTGCGGACGCAAATCCTTAGCGTCCCAACACGGCCCACATGAGGAATGAACAGCGTCACGAGCATTCGCCTCGCTGTTTCAATCGGTGTTTCCGAATGACGCCGAGAGATCAACCAACTCATCTGTTTTCACTGTCTCCCGATCATATCGACTTATGTGATTGGGAAAGCGCCCTAGGCGCGGTTGTCGGATGTCAAGGCCGTTTGTTCTTTCCTGCGCCATCATCGCGGCGAGCCTTACGTCGGCGTTTGCCCATACCGCAGGTGGGATAGGCGGCGGCCTTTCGTCCGGATTCACACATCCCCTGCTTGGCTCCGACCATTTGCTCGCCATGGTGAGCGTCGGCGTCTGGGGAGCGCAGCTCGGCGCGCCGGCGATCTGGATGCTGCCGATCGGCTTTCCTATGATCATGGCTGGGGGCGGCGCGCTCGGCGTCCTCGGAGCGCCGCTGCCGGCGACCGAACTTCTCATCGCTTTTTCGGTTCTCACACTGGGCGTGTTGGTCGCCCGTGCGAAACAGCTTCCATTGGCCGCTGCATTTGCGATCGTCGCGGTCTTCGCCGTGGCGCATGGACATGCGCATGGCGCCGAATTGCCGGCGTCGGCGAACGCCTTGGCGTTTAGCGTCGGCTTTGTGATCGCGACCGGGATGCTTCACGCGATCGGCATCACGATCGGCTTGCTTGTCAAATGGCCGGCGGGAGCGCTGGCGATTCGAGGTTTGGGCTGCCTGATCGCGCTCGTCGGGCTCTATTTCATATTCCGCTATGTCAGGGCGTAACCGCGCGGGCCTCCGGCTGAGGTCGCTTTGCGTCGGCTCCGTCGCCTGCTTCGCGCCCAGCTCGGCGGAGGCGCATAGCGCGTTTAAAAATCTGGGTAGTTTTTGGTCTGGAGCGCTTCACGTCCTGACCTCGTTCGATCAAGCGGGACTCCTGCTCGGATTGGCGATCTGGGCCGGCCTCCAACGCCGTCGCCTCGATGCGCCCGTGGTCGGCGCGCTCTGCGCTGGCTCGCTGGCAGGCTCCCTCGCCAGTTGGGTCGACGGCGCGCAGTTCGATACCTTGCTCTACCTCTCAGCAGCTATGGTTCTCATCGGAATCGTCGGCGCCGCCGCTCTCAACGTCGTTTCAGCGCTGCTAAATTCGGCGGCGGCTTGCTGCGGCGTCTTGATCGGGTTTGCGAGCGAAATGGGAGCGGACGGTTTGCACCCAGCCTTGTTCGCGCTCGGCGCCGCCATCGCCTCGGCGTCTGTCGCTAGTTACGGATTCATCGCCATCGCGCCCTCCTGCCCAGACTGGATCAAAATTGCTCTTCGCGCCGGCAGCGAGCTGGATTTCGGCGATCGGACTCATGGTTTTCGCATTGGAGTTGTCCCGGCTGCGAGGCGACAGGTGATGCGTCGCCTGTTGCTCGCGGTCTTGGCCTTGGTTTTCAGCGCCGCCTTCGCAAACGCCCATTTGGCGTCTGATAGCTACCTGCGCATCGAGCTCGACGCCAAGGGCGAGGTCAACGGCCAATGGGACATAGCCTTGCGCGATCTTGACGCCGCGGTGGGCCTCGATGCGGGCGGCGATGGGCTGGTGACCTGGGGCAAGCTCAAAGCCAAGCGAAGCGCAATCGAAGCCTATGCCTTCAAGCCGCTCTCGCTCGGCGGCTGCGTGCTGCATCCGTCCGAATTCCTGGTCGATTATCATGCCGGCAACGCATATGCCGCGATCCGGTTCCGGGCCGATTGCGCGCAGGCGTCGGGCCCCCGCACCTGAAATATCGGCTGCTGTTCGATCTCGATCCGACCCATCGCGGCCTCTTGACTATTGTTCAACCGACCGGCGAGCGCTCCGACGTGATGTCGCCCGATCATGCCGAGGCCGCGCTCGATCTCGCGCCGGATTCAACGATCGACGAAATCGGCCGGTTCATCGGCTTTGGCGTCAGTCATATTCTGCTTGGCTACGATCACCTGTTGTTCGTCGCCGTCCTGTTGATCATGGCCGCGTTCCGCCGCGCCGCGCGATCAGGCTGGAAACCGCTCGACAGTTTCAGCCTCGTCCTGATCGAGACTTCTGAAGATCCTGACCGCTTTCACGCTTGCCCACGCAATCTCCTTGACGCTGGCCGTGCTCGGCGTCGTCGATGTTCCCTCCCGCTTGGTGGATCCGGCCGTCGCCATCACGATCATGCTGGCGGCGATCGATAATATCTGGCCGATCCTGCCCCGCGTTCGCTGGACTGTCGCCTTCGGCTTCGGATTGATCCACGGCCTCGCCTTCGCCAGCGCGCTTGGACCCATGCGGCTGCGGCCATTAGGTCTGGCGCTGGCGCTGGGCAGCTTCAATATTGGCGTCGAATTGGGGCAATTAGCGCTTGCTTTGTTGCTCACCCCTATTGTTTTCGTCGCCCGAAGTGAGAAGATCTATCTACGGGTCCTGGCGCCCGGGCTTTCCGCCTCGGCTTTGCGCTCGCCTTGATCTGGTTTATCGACCGCGTGATGAGTTTGCGCTAGAAGGATGCTCGCGTGACGATCCTGCGCCTCCGCTAGCCTCGATCGAAAGCCGCGGAACGCGGCGAAGAAGAATATCAACCTGCGACGGCGACCTCAAAAACCGCGCCGCGAACCGTTCGCGTCGGCTTGACAAGAACTTCAAATATTTCACCAATGGCGGATGTTCAGGCGAAGCGGTCGATGAAGGTCCCGCACGCAAGCGGACGCCCGCTCTTTCGCGCGATTTGCACTGTCGAACCGGCAAGAACACTGCAAAAATAGCGGAGTGGGAGGGAACATGCCAACGCAATCCAACGAAGAGTTTCAGATTGGCCTGACCATGTCGGGCGCGATCTCCGCCGGCGCCTACACGGCCGGCGTGTTCGATTTCTTGATCCAAGCTCTCGACGAATGGGAGCGCGCGCGGCGGGGGGATTATCTCAAGGACGAAGTCGACCCCAAAGAAATCCCCAACCACAAGGTTGGCCTCAAGGTGATGGCCGGCGCCTCGGCCGGCGCGATCACCGCCGCCATCGGGGCCGTCGCCCTCGCCGACGCCGATCAGATCCCGGTCCACTTCGCACCAGCCGGCCCGGCGGGCTCGCAGCAGATTAGATATTATCTTCCCAAGCTCTATGAGGCTTGGGTCCTCAGGCCCGGCCTCATCGCCGAGGAAGGACAAACCGACGATTTCTTGACAAATAGCGATCTCGCCGGACCGCCGAACCCCGATGACGATTTCACCCGCACAAGCGGCATTCCAACACCTCCGCCCGACGCGCCGCAGCCGGTGACTTCGCTTCTCAATGCGCGGCTTCTGGATAAGATCGCCAAGGCCGGCGTCACCGTCACACACGTGCGCGATGCGCCGCGCGCCTATGTCGCCGAACCGCTGCATATCTACATGACCTTGTCGAACCTTCGCGGCGTGCCTTACAAGGTGTCCTTCGACGGCGGCGACTACCACATGATCTCCCATGGCGACCGCGTGCATTACGCGGTGAGCGGATTGGGCGATTGGCATAGTCAAAGCCCTTTCGCCGACAATGATAAACCGCGCAAGATCGACGCCGCGGATCTTATCCGCGACCCGGCCGATCCGCAAAAATGGCTGAATTGGAAAGACTACACGATTTGCGCCCTCGCCTCGGCCGCTTTTCCGGTCGGGCTCGCGCCGCGCGCGATTGGCGCGACGCTCGGGGATGATCCTGAGAAAAACGAGTATGACGGACGCCGATTCCCGGTCGACGCGCTCGTCGACGAATATGGCGTCGACCCAGATTTTACCGAGGCGGTGCTCAAGGCCTCGCCGTTCTGGTTTACGACGGCGGACGGCGGGATCATCGACAATGACCCCTTCGAATACGCCCGCTTCACGCTCAAGAAAAATATGTCCGAGCGAAATGAAACAGATCTCGCGGCCGCCGACCGCGCCGTCATCATGGTTTCGCCCTTTCCCGAACTCAAACCGATCAAACCGGAAGGCCAGCCGGAGCTCGGCATCCCCAGCATTTACTCGGCGCTTTTGCCGGCGCTCATCGATCAGGCGCGTTTCAAGCCGAGCGAACTCGTGCTCGCGGCCGATCCACACTGCGGAAGCCGATATTTGATCGGTCCTAGCCGGGTCACGACGGTTCAAACGACAAATGCGGATGGAACAGTCCAATCACGCGACGTCGAGGCTCGTTACGCCATCGCAAGCGGGCTGCTCGGCGGTTTTGGCGGCTTTGTCGCCCTGGCTTTCCGCGACCATGACTTCCAGCTCGGCCGGCGCAACTGCCAGCGCTTCCTGCGCCAGATCCTCACCGCGCCGCCCGCGCATCCGATCTACCAGAGCTGGCCGCAAGCCGCCAAGAGCAATCCGAATTTCATGGCCGAGCCGACGCGGGCCATGCAGGAAGGATATACGATCATACCTTTGTTCGGGACCGCTCGCGATCCCGTGCTCCTTCCCGATTGGCCGCGGATTTCCGGGGAACGTTTCGACGCGCTGCAAGACCGGATCGCGGCGCGTTTCGATTATGTCGCGCCGGCCTTGTTGAAGCAGAATGTGAAAGAGCCTTTGCGCGCCCTGCTCGCGCTGGCCCTTCGGCCGTTTCCGCTCGGCATAGGACTCATCCGCGAGAACACGCTGAAACTTGTTCGGTCCACGATCCTTGCGGACCTCGTGCGCCGCGACCAGATCGACGGCTGGCGGCTGCCGACGACCGTTGGCGTCGAAGACTATGAAATCCGTCTGGTCCTGGCGGAGTTGATCAATCCCGCCTATGATCTGCGCAATGTTTCCGGCCTGGTGCAATCGACCAGCCTGACCGAAGAAAAAGTCAAAACGGTCCTGGAGCTGGGGCAAAGTCAAGCCGCCAAGGCCGAGCCCTTCGAAGTCTGGCGATCGCCTTGGACCGATAAAGCCGGCGGCGAGCTTTTTACGCTCGCGAGCCGCAAGCCGGGTTGGCTGCGACAGGTCCTAGGCGTCGCCCATGCCGGGCCCTGGCTCACGAAGCCGAAAGTCGACGCGCCTGGAATCTGACGAACCGGGCTTCGGCGCGCTTTCGCGCGCCCGTTTCCCCTGGCCGCGCCTCACCCGCCTTTTGACCTTAACCTCAACGGGCGCAAGGTTCCAAACCTCGGCGTGGCCCTTGGCCCTTGATCAATCGACCGGCTCTCGCTATTGCGAACCGTCCCATCGGCGCTCTGGAGCAAATTCCGCGCAAGGTGCTCGACTTTTTCGATCAGGACATGCGCCTTGTCCCTGAATTTGAGCGAGCCCCTTTCAAACAGACGGCCATCTGACTGGGACACGCTCGAAGCCGGCTTAATCCGGTTAGGCGCATCCGTTCTGGCGCAAATCTTTTCTTGCGACTCATCCGCGAAAGGCGGCATCGGCGTCACGATAGGTTCATGCGAAATCAAAAATTCGTGCGGAGCCTCGATTCGGAGCCTCCGATCGCCCGCGAAGGAATAAATGTGCGCGAGAGCAAGGGTCATGTTCGATAGCGTCACGGCGATAGCCTTCGCCCGTCTTCATTTGGGATTTCTCGACATGAATGGCGGGCTTGGCCGGCGCTTCGGCAGTCTGGGGCTGGCGATCGACGGTCGCGCGACGCGTCTATCGATCCGTCGCGCCGCGACCGCCAGGATCGAAGGCGCCGAGGCCATGCGCGCGTCGAGCCATCTCGACCGTCTCAAGCAGCGCTTCGGACTTACATCGAATTACGAGGTCCAAATTCACGAAGCCATTCCCGCCCATGCCGGGCTCGGATCTGGAACCCAACTCGCGCTGGCGATGGCGGCGGCCTTGCGCCGGCTCGAGGACGTCGCGTCCGACCTCTCCGAGGACGCGGCTTTGCTGCAGCGCGGCGCGCGATCGGGCGTCGGCGCGGGCCTCTTTGAACGCGGCGGCTTGATCGTCGATGGCGGCCGCGGCGAGCGGACCGTGACGCCGCCAGTCGTCGCCCGCGTGAATTTTCCGCAAGACTGGCGCGTGATTCTCGTCATCGATCCGCAGGTGGAGGGCGCGCATGGGCAGCAGGAGCGAGAGGCCTTCGCGCGGCTGGGGGATTTCGCCGCCGCCGCCGCCGGCGAAATTTGCCGGCTTGTTTTGATCAAGGCGCTGCCGGCCGCCGCCGAAGGCGATATCGAGTCTTTCGGCGACGCGGTCACCCGCATTCAAGACATCGTCGGCGATTATTTCGCGCCGGCGCAAGGCGGTTCGCCTTTCGCGAGCGAGGCGGTCGCGGCGGTCATGGACGCGCTGCGTCGCCATGGCGCAAAGGGGACCGGCCAATCTTCCTGGGGGCCGACCGGCTTCGCCTTCGCGCGCGACGCGGATGAGGCGCGCCGCCTCCGCGATCTCGCGCAAGACAATGTCGCGGCCTCGCGTCTAGACATTGTCATCTGCAAAGGACTTAATCACGGCGCGCTCGTGAAGGGCGATGCCTTCGCGGCGATCAACTAGGGGAAAATGCGTGGCCAAGAATATTTTGCACATGCTCAGTCCGTTGAAGCACATGAGCCCGTTCGACGTGAACATGGCGCTCGACGCGGGCTATGATTCCGTTACGCCCTATAGCGGGGTCACGCTCGACGACGTCACGCCCTTGGTGCAGGACGCCATGTTTTCGCGTTCTCCCAAGGATGCTGTCCGCACCGGCATATTCATCGCCGGCAAGGACGCCGGACTCGCCCTCGACATGCTGGAGCTTGTCCAAAAAGACTCTGCTGAAGCCGTTCGAAATTTCCGCTTTCGCCGATCCGGCCGGATCCTTCACCACCGCTGCCGCGATGGTCGCCTGCGTCGAGAAACTTCTGAAGGAAAAGAAGAACGTTTCTCTCGCCAAAACCAAAATCCTGATTTTCGGCGCGACCGGCGTGGTCGGCTACGCGTCCGGCGTCATCGCCGCGCTCGAAGGCGCCGAGGTCTATCTTGCTGGCCATGATGGAGTGGCGCGCGTCCAAGGCAAGGCGGACGACATCAAGAAGCGGTTCGGCGTCGAGACGCGCGCCATTGACGGCAGTAGCGAGGAAAAAAAGCTCGCCGCGCTTCAAGGAATCGACGTCGTGCTCTGCGCCGCCGCCGCCGGCAGGCAAATTCTGTCGAAAGAACAGCTCGCGACGGCGAAATCCCTCCTCGTCTCCGCCGATGTCAACGCGGTGCCGCCGGCCGGCATCGAGGGTCTTGAGCTTCATGGGAATGGCCAGGAGCTCGCCGGGGGCAGCCTGGGCATCGGACCGCTTGCCATTGGGGACATAAAATACAAGACGGAATCCGGGCTGTTTCAGCGCATGGCCTCTTCGTCCAAGGCCCTCAGCCTCGATTTTCGCGACGCCTTCGCTCTCGCCCGTGAGATCGTCTAGCTCCGGCGCCGCGATTCTTATCGCGGCGACGTCGGGCAGAGCCTTGGCGGCGGCCGCGCGGCGGGCGGGCTTTCGACCGCTCGTCGCCGATTTATTCGACGACGCGGACACGCGCCGTCTCGCCGACGCGAATTGCCTGGTCGGCGGTCATTTCCAATCTGGCTTCGAAAGCAGAGCTTTGATCGCCGCGCTCGAATCGCTCGCCAAAGGCCGCGCGCCCATCGGCCTCGTTTATGGCGCGGGCTTCGAGGATCGCGTTGAGATCCTGGAGGATCTGGCGCGGCGCTGGACAATTTTCGGCAACCCGCCGGACGTCGCGCGACGCGTAAAGGACCCGATCAAGCTGGCGGCGCTTTGCGCCTCTTTGCATATCGCCCATCCCGAGATCAGGGTCGACATGCCGCAAAATCAGCAAAACTGGCTCGTCAAAAGCGTCGGCGGATCGGGCGGCGGTCATGTCGCACCGGCTGGGGCTCGGCGGGCGGAAGACGAAATGATCTATTTCCAGCGTATCGCGCCGGGCGAGCCGGTTTCGATCTTGTTTCTCGCCGACGGCGCGCGGGCGCGGACGTTGGGCGCGAGCCGGCAGTGGGCGGCTCCGACCCCAGATGAGCCTTTCCGTTTCGGCGGCTGCCTGCGCCCGGCCGAACTCGCGCCGCGTCTTGAAGGCCGATTGGCGGAGATCGCCGAGCTTATCTCTCGCGAATGCGGCCTGCGCGGCCTCAATAGCATCGATTTCCTTGTCGATGGCGACAGCGCCGCGTTGATCGAAATCAATCCGCGTCCAGGCGCGACCCTCGACATATTCGAGGATCGCCTGGGTTCGCTTTTCCAGGCTCATATTGACGGATGCCTCGGCCGCCTGCCCGAGCGCCAGCTGGACTTCGAAGGCGCCGCGGCCGCGGGGATCGCCTATGTTCGCCGCCCTATCGAGTCAATGCCGGCGTTCGACTGGCCGGACTGGGCGTCCGATCGGCAAAAGCCGGGCACATCCTTGCATTTGGACGCGCCTCTTTGCACGGTGAAGGCGCGCGCCGCCCTGCCCGCGCAGGCGCGAAAGCTGATGGCAAAGCGGACCGCCATTATTCTCGATAATCTGGAACTCATCGACAACGGAGCGGCATCTTGAGCACCATCGGACCAAGCATCAACACATTGACCGGCCACGCGGTCGACCGGCTCATAGCGGACGCGGCGAAATTGCGCGTCGCGGTCTCCAAAGGCGAAAGAGGCGAAACCATCATCGACGCGGGCCAGGCGGCGGCGGGCGGCATTGAAGCCGGTTTGCGGATCGCCGAAATTTGCCTCGGCGGGCTTGGAACGGTCGAACTCGCGCCCAACGGCCCAAACCCCAAATGGCCATTCCAGATCTTCGTCCGCAGCACTGATCCCGTGATCGCCTGTCTCGCCAGCCAATACGCTGGCTGGGCCCTCTCCCATGGCGAGGGCAAGACCGCATTTTTCGCCTTGGGCTCGGGGCCCGGCCGGACGCTCGCGCGCAAGGAGCCGCTTTTCGCGGAGCTCGATTATCACGACCACGCCGACCGCGCGACGCTGGTGCTCGAAATCGAGCAAGGCGCCGCCGCCTGAAATCGTCGACAAGGTCGCGCGCGATTGCGGCGTCGCCGCCGAAAACCTGACGTTCATCTTCGCTCCGACCCAAAGCCTCGCCGGCAGCGTTCAAGTCGTCGCCCGGGTTCTCGAAGTCGCCTTGCACAAGGCCCATGAGTCGAAATTTCCGTTGTCGCGCATCATCGACGGCCTCGCCTCGGCGCCGCTCGCGCCGCCGCATCCGGATTTCGTTCAGGCCATGGGGCGGACCAATGACGCGATCATTTATGGCGGCCAGGCGCATCTTTTCGTGACCGGTCCGGCGGCGGACGCAAAGGCCCTCGCCGAATCGCTGCCGAGCGCGGGTTCGCGCGATTACGGCCGGCCCTTCGCGGAAGTGTTCAAGGCCTATAAGGGCGATTTCTATTCGATAGACCCGAATCTGTTCAGCCCCGCGCGGGCGATTGTGACCGCTGTCGAAACTGGAGAAACCTTCCACGCTGGCGCGCTTGATCAAGCCTTGGTCGATGTCTCTTTCGGATAGGCTCGCAGCGCCGGCGCGGGCTTCGGGCCGGCCGAAAATCGCCATGGCGGTCGATCTTTACGATTGGCACGCCCGCGATTTGGCCGCCGCCTTCACGCGCGCCGGGGCGATCGCCGCGCCAATCCGGCTGTCGCAATGCGGATTCGACACGCGGCGACAGGGGGGCCTCGTCATTCCGGGCTTCGGCGCGGATCTGCCGGACGCCGTCTTTGTGCGCGCGGTCGGGTCCGGCACATTCGAAAGCGTGACGTTGCGGCTCGGCGTTTTGCATAGCCTCGCGGAGATTGGCGTGCCTGTCGTCAATTCGGCTCGAACCATCGAGCTTTGCGTCGACAAGGCCGCGACGAGCTTCGCGCTGGCGAACCGCGGCATTCTGACGCCGCCGACTTGGACGGTTCAATCGGAGCAGGCGGCTCAGCAGATCGTGCGGCGCGAGGCCGGGCGCGGCCCATTGGTCCTGAAGCCCTTGTTCGGCGCGCAGGGATATGGCTTGAAGCTGATCCGGCGAGTGGAGGATCTGCCTCCTTTCGAGGCCGTCGAAGGCGTCTATTATCTCCAGCGGTTCATCGCCGGAGATCAAAATGGCTTTCGCGACATAAGACTTTTCGTCTCGCGGGGCGAGGTCGTCGCGGCGATGACGCGCCACGCCAAGCATTGGATCACCAATGTCAAGCTCGGCGCGCGGCCGGAATGGTTCGAGCCGGATGCGGAAATGATCGAACTCGCCTTGCGCGCGTCGGCCGCCGTCGCCGCTGATTTCGCCGGAGTCGACATTATCAGGGATGCGGCGGGCGCGCCCTACGTGCTTGAAGTCAACAGCATGCCGGGCTGGCGCGGCCTGCAGAAGGTCGCGCCATTCTCGATCGCCGATCGACTGGTCGATCACCTCCTGGCGCGAATTGGCGGGCGCCGGTCGGAGCCGGCTGCATGAACGAAATCGCGGCGGCCTTCATCGCCTCATGTCGCGACGAAATCGAAGCCCCGAAGCCCGGCAATGTCCATATTTTCGCCGCGGGGCATGGGATGACCGCCGACGCGTTTCTCCGCAGCGCGGAGGCGGCGGCTCCCGCCATGGGCGCGGCCTCCGCGCCGGTCGGAGATCGCATCCTCGCGGCCGTCGAGGCGACTTGGGCGAGCGTCGGGTTGAACACCAATCTCGGCATCATTCTCTTATGCGCCCCTCTCGCCGCCGCCGCGCAAGCAGGCGGCGAGCTCCGATCGGCCTTGAAAAGCGCCTTGGCCGGATTGACTCGCGCGGATGCCGCCGCCGCCTTTCGCGCCATTTTGCGCGCCGCCCCGGCCGGACTCGGCGCCGCGGCCAGCCACGACGTGCATGACGCGCCCGAGGCGACGCTCTTGGAGGCGATGCGGGCGGCCGCCGGCAGAGACCGGATCGCCTACCAATATGCGTTTGAATTCACCGATGTGTTCGAGACCGGCATGGGCGCGCTCGACGCCGCGCGCCGGGCCGGTTGGCCGGCTCCCTGGCCAACCGTGTCGGTCTATCTCGCCTTTCTCGCCGGCTTCCCGGACAGTCATATAGCGAGAAAGAAGGGCCCGGCGGACGCCGCCGCGGTCCAAAACGAGGCGCGGAAAATACGCGATCATTTTGTCAGATATTTGAACCCGGCCGCAGCTCTCCCTGATCTACTGGATTTCGATCGGCGCCTGAAGGATGCGGGATTAAATCCCGGCACCAGCGCCGACCTCGCCGTCGCGACCGTTTTCGCCGATCGCCTAACTCGTATCTTGATCAACCGGCCCAATGATGGTTGACTGCGCCGCCGCGGAACCCGTCCGCTGCTATCTGGCCAACCGGCCCGGCGCGACGTTGGGCGTTGACAACAAGGATAATCATCTGCATTTGTCGAACTGCCACCACCGCAGTTTAAAACGGAAACCCAAGGGGGATTATAAGCATGGCCAAGATAAACAGGCTCCTCGTCGGCGAATCGCTGGTAGGTGAAGGCAATGAGGTCGCCCATATCGACCTGCTGATTGGGCCGCGCGGCAGCGCCGCCGAGACGGCTTTCGCCAATGCGCTCACCAACAATAAGGACGGCTTCACCACTCTTCTCGCCGTCGTCGCCCCGAACCTGCTCGTCAAGCCGGCGACCATCCTATTCAACAAGGTGACGATCAAGAACGCGAAGCAGGCCGTGCAACTCTTCGGACCGGCTCAGCATGGCGTCGCCAAGGCCGTGGCGGACAGCGTCGCCGACGGCGTCATCCCGATCAAGGAAGCTGACAACGTCTTCATTTCGGTCGGCGTCTTCATCCATTGGGAAGCCAACGACGACAAGAAGATTCAGGACTATAATTATCAGGCCACGAAAGAGTCCATCGCTCGCGCCATCAGCGGCGAGCCCACGCCGGCCCATGTCGTCGCGCAGCGCAATATCGCGAAACATCCGTTCGCGCCGAATTGAGCGCCTTCGCAAAACAGAAACACAAGAGGGGGCTTTGGCCCCCTTTTATTTTGCGGTTCCGCACCCATTGTCACACGGCTGCGATGAGATCGGAGGCGGTCAATTGACCGTCATGCAGCGCCGAGGCGACTAGGACTCCTTGGACGCCCGCCCGCGCCAGGCTCCGGAGGTCTGAAGGACCGCGGAGACCGCCGGCGGCGTAGATCTTGGCGTTCGTCACGCGACCGCTGATCGCGGCGAGTTGATCCATGTCCGGGCCGGCGGCGGCGCCGACGCGGGCGAGAGTCATGACAATGACCCGCGCCGGCCAGAGATGGGAGGCCGCGTAAACAGAATCAGGTCCGAGAAAGACCTGGCCGCGAAAATCGAGCGAGAGGAGGACGCGCTCGTCCTTGCCGAGCTCCTCGAGAGGCGCGAGGTCTTGCAAGGTTTCGGTCCCTAGGACGAGATGCGCGCGCGGATGGCGGAGCAGCCATGAACGCGCCTGATCGGAATGGCTCACTCCGGCGTCAACCCAAAAAGTCACGTCAGGGAAAGCCGCGCTCAACGCGTCCAGGCTTTCTTCGTGGCCGCCGCGAGATTCGATGGCGCCGAGATCGGCGATATAGATCGTGGGAAAGGGATAAAGGCTCAAAAACCCCGCTACGACGTCGTTCGGCGCGCTGGTGGGGGCGAGAGGCGTCGTGATCGGCGCATAGGCGTCCCTCTGGCCAAGCCGGGCTCGGACGACGGCGCCGCCTTTGAGATCGATCACAGGAATGACTTCCATCGCGCGCTCCTGCGCCATTTGAGCTTGGCGAAGGGATCGCCACGGATTGCCGAAATGCAAAATATCATTGGATGGGACGTTGGCGGCGCGCATCTCAAGGCGGCCCGCGTGGAGAATGGGATCGTCGCGGCCGCGACGCAAATCGCCTGCCCGCTTTGGCTTGGACTGGCCGAGCTCGATCGCGCTTTTTCCGAGGCCCGGGCCGAAATCGGCGCGGCGCCGCTCAATGCGGTCACCATGACCGGCGAATTATGCGATGCCTTCGCAACCCGCGAGGCGGGCGTCGAGGGGGTCGCGGCGATAGCGGAGCGACTCCTCGCGCCCGGCCGGACTTGGTTTTACGCCGGCCGCTCCGGATTTGTCGACAGGAGCCAGGTGACGGCGCATGCGGCGGACATAGCCTCCGCCAATTGGCACGCGAGCGCGGCATTGACGGGCTTACGGGCGCGCGACGCGCTGTTCGTCGACATCGGCTCGACCACGACGGATATCATCCCGATCGCTGAAGGCCGGCCTGCCGCGCAAGGCTATAGCGACGCGCAGAGGCTGACGCATGGCGAACTCGTGTATGCCGGCCTGATCCGAACCTTCCTGATGGCCGGCCCCAAGCGCGTGCCCTTCGCCGGCCAATGGACTCCCTTGATGAATGAATGGTTCGCGACGACCGCCGACGTCTATCGCATAACCGGGGAACTGCCCGAGGCCGCCGACATGACAGACACAGCCGACGGCCGCGAAAAGACAAAGCCCGCCTCGCGGGCGCGGCTCGCCCGCATGATCGGGCGGGACGTCGGCGAAGCCGATGACGCCGCCTGGGACCGGCTCGCCCGCGTTTTCGCCGAAGCCCAAATGCGCGACATCATGGACGCGGCCGAGCTCGTCTTGTCGCGCGGCCTCATCGACAAGGGCGCGCCCATCGTCGGCGCCGGCGTCGGGCGCGGGATCGCGCGTAAGCTCGCCGCGAGACTCGACCGGCCATTCATCCCTTTCGACGATTTGATCGACGGCGCGCCAGAAGCGCGAAGCAAGGCTTCCGACTGCGCGCCGGCCTCCGCCGTGGCGTTGATCGCGGCGCATCAACTCGAAGGATTGGAAGAATAAAATGCGTCGCGCTTTTGCATGAGCCATGACCAGGCCTCGAGCTCCTGCGCGCCGGCCGTCTTCTCGATCGCGATCGCAAGATAGGCGATCTCGCGATCGATTTTCTCGCGCGGCAGAAAATTGAGCCGGCTGATCAGTATGGCGCATTCGAGAACCGCGTTGCGGGCGCGATTAAAGCCTTCGAACGGCCCGTGCTGCGCGCGATGCAGGACCTTGCAATGAAATCGAGGCCTCTCCGGATGGTCCTCGACCAAGGCGACGCCGAGCTCAGTATGCGCCAAGGCGATGGCGAGACGAGGCGCGGGAGAAACGCTCGCGGGGACAAGCGGCCAATCGCGGCGTCCGGTCACAAGGCCAGCGAAGATGCGCGCATCGTCTGTGTAATTGGCGACGGCGAACGGAACGCTCATGAGATTGTCGAGCGTCGTCGAGGGACGGAACGGCGCGATGATCCATCCGTCTCCATCTTCGATCAGGCCGAGCGGCGCGATATGCGCCTTGCCGCCGGCATCGACGGTTGTGACAATGGCTTCACGGATCATCGGCGCCTCGCCGGCGCGCCGCGCGAACGGCCTATAAGCCCTGACCTGAAAGACACGTCACACCTTCGCGCGCAGCGTGTGGCCGGCTTCGCGCAGGCGGTTTTTGTCCTCTTCGGGCCGGTCGGCCCCGCAGCCCCAGTCGAGCGGATCGTCCTGCGCATAGCGCTTGCCGAGCGAAAAAGCGATCTCGGCCTTGGCGAGCTCCGCGCCGAGATAGAAGGCATGCGCGCCATCGGCCTCGACGCCCAAATTCGGAAACAGGGAAAAGGCGTCGCGCGCCATATGATGCCCATCGCGGTTGAAGATATGGATCCCATCCTCGGCCGTCGCGATGCGGAAATTCGCGTCGCGCACCGCCGCGGCGATCTCGCCGATTTCCTGCTTGGAGGATGGATATGGCGCGCGGTCGTGGAGTTGCAGCAGACCGGCGCCATAGCCTTTGGGCAAGGCGCCGTCGGCGGCCGCGGCGAACATCAGGCGGCGCGCGGCGTCATGCTCCTCGATCGTCCGCCGCGTATGCGGGCTAACCTGGACGGTGAGCACATTCCGGATGCCGAGCTCCGAGCAGAGCCCAAGTAAGACAGCGGTGACGCCGCCCGAATCCGCTTCGGTCAATTCGGTGAGATTGCCGGTCCCCATCATCATTTCGACATCCGGAAGACGCCGTCTCGTTTCGGCGTAGCGGGCGAGAGACGCCGAAAAGCCGAAATGAATCGGATCGAGAATTGGATCGACGATAAAGGAAAGCCCGCGCCGCGC
Organism: uncultured Alphaproteobacteria bacterium; assembly: GCA_963829515.1. Lineage (GTDB taxonomy): Bacteria > Pseudomonadota > Alphaproteobacteria > Rhizobiales > Beijerinckiaceae > Methylocapsa. The sequence continues at coordinate 22,784 of CAWHIP010000011.1, read as the reverse complement.
CGCTTCATGCGCGGCGCGGATCAGGGAGTCGAGTCGCCGTGCGGCGCCGGCACCAGAATAGGCGTCGCCTGCGAGCCTTCCACGAGGTCGAGAGAGCCTTCGTCAAGGCTCAAGACAAAATCAGCGCCGGCGCTCACGCCGCGCGCGAGTTCGTTCCGATCGGCGGAATCGACGCTGACCCTGTGCCCTGTGGATTTAAGGGCGCGGACGCAGTCCTCGAGATGCGGAAAAGCCGTATCGGGAAGCCCGCCCACGTCGATGACGTCGGCCCCCGCCTTGCGCATGGCGTTCGCCCGAAAGAGCAAGGCCTCGACTGAAAGCATGGGCGCGTCGACGATTTCGGCGAAGATCCGAATATCGAAGCGCGAGAGATCCGGCGCCTCGCCGCCGCGCCCGAGAAAGGCTGGAAGATCGCTCAACTCGTCCGGCCCGCGCGCGACAGGCGCGCCGAGCGCAGTGGACAGATGCGCGAGATCGGCGCGGCAGCGGCCCGGCAAAATGACGCGATCCGCGCGAATGGGCCGCGAAAGTCGGCTGATGATGATGGATTCCGTCATCAAGGCCGCCACTTTCACGCCTATATCGCATATCTCCCAGGTGAAAGGCGTCTCGCCCATCGACCGCAACAGCTCGATCGAGGCGCGGATAGGCCAGATGGCCGGTGAGGAAAAGGAGGCGCTCGCTCATTTCACCGGCAATTCGCTCCGCCGCCGCGCGATAAACTCCCTGAGGTCGCCCAAGCTCTCCGCCACGCTGGTCGCTTCAAAGCTTTTCAGCTTCTCGAAATTTTCGAGATCGATCCGGCGCGGATAGACCTTCACCATGCCGTCGGGCGCCCGCGTCTCAAGCTCCGGCGCCGTGTCGCAGGCGAAGACGATGGTCGGAACACGGCATTTGCCCGCCTGAGCGAAAACATTGCTCGCGAGATTATCCGAGATTCCATAGACGAATTTGGCAACGCTGTTCGACGTGGCGGGCGCGACGACAAGCGTGTGGTAGACGCCATGATAGAAATAGCCGACCTGAGGCGAGCTTGCAGCTCTATCGCTGAAAACGCGGGCGGATTTCGGCAGATCGAGCCTTTGCTTATACATGCGCAACACTTCCGCCGCGGCTTTGCTGACAAATAGGTCGACATGCTCCAGCTCGCGCGCAAGCTCAAGGCACTCATTGAAGAAATGACCGGAACCCGTAAGCGCCCATCCCCAGCGCGGGGTGACGACTTTGCTCATGCTCGAACCAAACGAGAAACTCCAACGGATCAAGAAAACGAGACGCTCGCGCCCGGCATTTCACCGCGCCGCAAGATCTCGACCGCCCCCGGCAGCGACGCCGGCCCGGCGAGCCAAACCTCCGCGCCGCTCCGCGCGGCGAAGCGCGGGAACAGCGGATCGACAATTTGATCCTCCGCCAGCTCGCGCGCCACGACAGGAGGCATTAAATCGCATGATTTGATAAGCAGCAAACGACGCGCGCCACATGTCCCGGCGAGCCAGGCCGCAAGCGAATCCGAGGTGACGTCCCAGCTCGCGGGCAGATCTTGAGCCTCAAGCGCCATGCGCGACGGAAGCCAAATGGGAATTTGACCCGCTTTCACGGCGCGGTCCATTTCGCCGCGAGAGCCCGCCAGAACGAAAGCATCCGAATGGGCGCAGAGCGCGATGGCGAATTGTTCCATGGCGATAAGGGCCATGCGATGGGCCGCCGCATCGTTAAACCCCATGGCGATCTGCGCATTGCGCACGCCCTCGGCGAAAGGCCCGCCGCCAGGAACGAGGATGGCCGGCCCGCCCCAGGCCGCCAATGCGGCGAGCCAAGCTTCACGCTGCGGCGATTGGGCGAGACTGCCGCCAAATTTGACGACCGTGACGCTCAATGGCTCCTCGTATTGCCGGCGGCGCCGGCGAGGCTCGGAAAAAGCTGATCGACCGCGGCCCGATCCGGCGCGCGCTCGCGCTTGATCTCGACCCCAACCATGCCGCAAATCACGTCGAGCTTCTCGACCCGCACGCAGACGCGCACAACTTGCGGATGGCCCAAGACCGAGTCCGCGATGTCGCGCGCCAGCGTCTCGATCAATTCGAGATGGCCGCGCCCAAGGATGATCTTGATCGCGTCGACGACGAGATCGTAGGAGAAAATATCGCGCATGTCGTCGGAGTGACGCTGCAAGCGCTTGACGTCGACGTCGATATTGAAACGCACGTTCTGCTTGAGGCCGCGCTCGAAATCATAGGCGCCGATCGAGCATGGAATGATGAGATCATGCACGAAGACGCGATCGGTCTCGACCGCGCGCTCATTCGGCGCAGCGTGGGCGCGGGCCAAGACAAATCGCCAATCGACGCTCGACTCGCTTGCGGCGGTCCCGCCCTCCCCTTCGCGGGGGATAAGATCCCGGATCATCCTCACCGACGCGGCGTCGATCGAAGCGCTGCGCGATCGGCCGTGACACAAGCTCCCGCGAAAGCCGAGATAATTCGGTTGAAGCGGCAGAAGACGCGGCACATCGGGAGCCTCGAGCGAGCCGGCAAGACCCGAAATCAGCCCAAGCGCCCGGCATCGATCGACGAATTCGACAAGCGCTCCGACATCCATGTGATCGAGAAGACGGCCCGCCCCTTTCGCGGCCGTGTCGAGCATGGCGCCGACGAAACCGTGCTTGGCCATGAGCCTCAAGGCGCCGAAATCTGGCTCTCGATCGGCGAAAAGAACGCCAACCAGCTTGATCTCGCCGGCGAAACGTCCCAATGCGCGGACGCTATCGGCGTCCGCTTCGCCCGACGAGAAGCCCACCTTGACATAATCGACGCCGGTCGCGGCCATTGCGGCGACGGCGTCGACGACAGCCTCCGGCGAGGCGAAGGACTCGCCGGCCGTCGCGCTGACCAATCTGCGCCCGGCGACCGCCCGAACAACTTCGGCGACAATGTGCGGATCAAGCGCGCCGAGCGCCCCTTTCGCCGGGTCCTTCAGATCGATAATATCCGCGCCGCCCGCCCAGACCGCGTCCGCTTCGGCAGGATTGGTCACGCTTGCGAGCATCAATGTCATTCTGGCGCTTCCTTGGACATTGTTAGAAATTCTTGGCCGGACATTCTTGCGCGCGGATCAAGCAACCTTTGATGTTCCGCGCCGACGCGGCTTGACGCGCTTCAGCTCCGGCAGGGCGGACAAATGGAGACGTCGCTGGCGAAAATGCAGTTTCGCTCGGCGCAAAAGACTCATGATGATCGACTTGACATGAGCGCGCCGCGCTCCGAACCCCTTGCCGCCGCCCGGAGCAAAATCTTGACGGCGTCGCCCGACATGGTTGCGGAAGCCCCCTATATAAAGATCGGCCCTTGAAATGCAATTGCTGAGGCCCCCCGCTCTTGATCAAGCGCTTTCGATGCGCGCCTGGACGAGCGCGCGAAGCCGCGCGACGGCGCCGGAGCTGCGTCGAAACGGGACTCCTCCGCAGGCGCCCGCCTCCTGGACGCCCCGCACGCTATTCGTCAGAAAAACATGATCGGCCGCGCCAAGATCACTTGTTTGAAGCGACCGTTCCGCCACGGCCAATCCAGCTTCCTTCGCTAAATTGAGCACAAGCGCCCGCATGATTCCGGGCAATGCGCCGTCGGCGACCGGCGGCGTCTCCAGACAGCCATCGCGAACAAGAAACACGTTCGCGACCGCAGCGCAGGCGATAGCGCCGCGGGTATTGAGCATGAGCGCGTCCTCGGCGCCCTGCGCGCGCGCCTCTCGAAGGGCAATCAGATTGTCCAGGTAAGGCAGCGCCTTGATGCGCGACGCTGGCGACAGCTCGTTACGGCGCGTCGACGTCGCGATATGAAGGGAAATTGGCGTTTCGCGCGCCGCAGGCAGGGGCGAAAGCGTCATTAGTATACTCGGAACCGGCGCTTCCGGCGGGGCCAGGCCCCGCGCGCCGACACCTCTGGTCACGGTGACGCGCAGCACCGCGCGGGACGCCTCTTCGGCGGTCAGATAATGGCCGATGTCGGCGCGAAGCTTGGCCAGATCGACCGCCTCGCCGAACCCCAGGACGGCGAGGCCGGATTCGAGCCGCGCGAGATGACCGTCGAGATCGAACGGACGCCCGTTGCAGATCTGCATCGTCTCGAAAAGACCATCGCCGAGCAAAAAGCCGCGATCCGCGATGGAAACATGCGCGGCGTCTTGCGCGACAAGCCCTCCGTTCCACCACGCCCGCGTCATTGCCGGCCAATGTACCCAAGGAAATTGCGCAGCAATTGATGCCCGTGCTCCGTAAGGATCGATTCGGGATGAAATTGCACTCCGAATGTCGGATGCACGCGATGCTGCAAGGCCATGATCTCGCCCTCCTGCGACCATGCCGTCGCATCGAGCAAGCCGCTTCCCTCTTCGAGCTCAACGATCAACGAATGATAGCGTCCGACATTGAGCGGGCTCGGCAGGCCTTGCAAAATCCCTGAAGCGTCATGCCGCACGAGGCTCGCCTCGCCGTGCATCGGGCGCAAGGCGCGCCTGACTTCGCCACCGAAAACCTGCCCGATGCATTGATGGCCAAGGCAAATGCCGAGGATCGGCGCGCGCCCGCTATATTCGCGGACGAGCCGCATGGAGACGCCGGCCTCGTTCGGCGTGCAGGGACCTGGCGAGATGACGATCGCCTCCGGCGCCTCGCGGGGCAGCGGCGCGTCATTGCGCACGACGACGGGCGTCGCGCCAAGCTCAAGCAGATAGCTCGCGACCGTGTGAACGAATGAATCATAATTGTCGACGACGAGGATCATAAGGCGAGCTCCCTGACCCCGAAAGCCTCGAAGATCCGCCGCGCCTTATCGAGCGTCTCATCGTATTCGGCCGCCGGATTCGACGCTGTGACGATCCCACCGCCGGCCTGAACGACGCAGACGCCCTTGCGGAAACTCGCGGTCCGGATAACGATATTCATGTCCATCGCGCCGTTGAAGCCAATATAGCCGATGGCGCCGCAATAGGGGCCGCGCGTATGGCCTTCGAGCTCCGTGATGATCTCCATCGCGCGCAGCTTCGGCGCGCCGGTGATGGAGCCGCCGGGAAAGGCGGCGGCCAGGAGATCGACCGCGCTCTGGCCCTCGCGGAGGCGTCCGACGACGGCGGAAACGAGATGGTGGACCGAGGAAAAGGTTTCGAGCCCGCATAGTTGCGGCGCCTGCACAGAACCTGGAACGCAGACTTTGGAAAGATCATTGCGCAGGAGATCGACGATCATGACATTCTCGGCGCGATCCTTGCGGCTTTCTCGAAGCGCCTGCGCCTGAAGGCTATCCAGGAAGGCGTCCGCGAAACGGGGCTTCGTGCCCTTGATCGGCCGCGTCTCGACACGGTCGCCCTCCACGCGAAGAAATCTCTCCGGCGAAGCCGAGGCGATGACGAAATCGCCATGGTCGAGATAGGCCGCGAAAGGCGCGGGATTAACCTTGCGCAAATGCCGGTAGAAACTGAAATGATCGAAATCCGGCGGCGTCGCGGCTTCGAATCTCTGCGACAGATTGGCCTGAAAGATATCGCCGGCGAGGATGCGCTCGACGACCTCGCCGACGGCGCGCTCGTACTGGCTCCGGGTGAAATTGCTGGTCCAGCCCGAAAGCGAAATATTTCCCGCCGGAGATAAAGCCGCGTTGCGCCGGAGCTGCGCCTCGAGCCAGCGCCCGCGCGCGACCGCCCGCCGATCGCGCGCCGCCGGCTCGGCCTCGGGCAGGCCGGTCGAGAGGATAAACCCGCGCCGCTCGAGGGAATCGAAAGCGACGACCACATCGTAAAGCCCGAGGGACAGATCAGGAAAGCCGAGCTTGTCCAATGGAGGCTGCGGCAGGCGCTCGAGGCTGCGGCCGAGTTCGTAGGAGAATAATCCGGCCGCGCCGCCCTGAAATGGCGGCAAGTCCGGCGACGGCTCCGTCCTATAACGCGCCAAAAGGACCTTCAGCCGCTCAACCCAACCTTTGTCCGCGTCGCTGATCTGGAGACGCTCGAAGGGATCAACGGCGATGAAACTGTAACGGCCGAGCCGCCCATCAGCCATCGCGCTGTCGAGAAAGGTGAGAAGCGGCAAATCGCCGAGCGCGGCGGCCGCCTCCGCCGGGTCACGATACGCGATCTCGATGACATGCATGGATGGACAGCCTCTGCAGCTTCCTCTGGCCCAGCGCCAACCCCTCCTGATTGGGCGCGGCGACGAAGGCTTTGGGGGTCCTCGGCGCTCCAGACAGCCATCCGGATTCTCGCGCCTCCCGATCACTGGGGCCGGGCCGGGCCGGCCCCAGCTCAAGCCACAGGCTCGGCCGCGCGCGAGGGCCTCGACGCCGGCTTAGTCGAGGCGCTTTGGCCGAATCTATTTCTGCGACCCCGCGCCGGCGCCGCCCTCTCTGCCCGGCTCCGACGGCTTGGGCGCGGCGGGGGCCTGGGGCTGGGCTTCCTTCGGCGGCGGCGCTTTCTCCGCTGGCGGCGAAGCCGGCTTCGCCGCGGGCCGGCCCTTGTAGGCGACCCAGTCGGTTCCGCGTCGCCGCGCGAATGAATGCGAGCCAGCGCTTTCGTTGTCCCGCGCGCGGGGAGCCAACTTACGCATTTCAGATTGATCCGGCATGGACTCCTCCTTCGGTGGTCCTTTCGGCCGAAAACCCAGCATAATTCGACCGAGCTTCCCGCGAGAACGTCCAAAAGGCCGTATGCATATTATTGCAGACCGCGTCAACCGTTGAACGCTAACCAAGAAGACAGATGAAAATTTCGCCCTAAATTTAAGAGAGCTTTGAAAAAAATCCATCGTCGACTGGCACCGTTTGGCCGTTCAACGTAGCATTGCGAGGCCTCCAGCTTCAAGGTCGCTCGTTGACAGGCGCGCGGACGTGTTTTCCGAGTTTCGGCGCGGCCGTCCTAGGCGGTTTGGCGCGCCGACCGGCGCCCTCGAATCGTTCCGGTCTTACGCTTCAGCGGCTTCGCTCCTCCGGCTGCGCCACGCTTTATCCCGCCCGATCGAATATGCGCGCGCGTGCCGCGGCTCCAAGACGACCCAGCGGTTAGCCGCTCCGGAATGCGGCTCTCTTCCTGAAAATGAAAAAAATCGCGGCTTAGGGACGCTTTCGCGGTTCCCGCCAGAGCGAAAGCGCGGTAACAGCGCTATCGGAAGCAGGCGCGGCGCAACGGCAGGACACGGCGCGCAAGATAAAGGGCGACCTAAATGCCATGTGAGCAGCTCTCTAGGAGGCGTCATGACTGAGGCCCAGATTGACGGCAGGCCCGCATCGCTCGACGCGGCGGCCGAGCGCGCGGCTGAATTCTTTCGCGCGCGCGCTTGCCCGTAATCGCCGGCCTCGGGACCGATATCGCCGGCGCGCGCGCCTCGATCGCCTTGGCGGAGCGCCTTCGCGGCGCCTATGATCACCTGCAATCGGACCGGATTTTCGCCGATCTCGACGTTCTGCGTCAGGCCGGCCGGATGTTCACCACGCCGAACGAGGCCCGGCTGCGGGCCGATGTGCTCCTCTTCGTCGGCAAGGATCTGACCCGCGTCTGGCCGCAACTCCTGCAGCGTCTCGCCCCAGCCGAATCCCCTGAGTTCGATCTCGCCCACGCGGCGCGGAGGCTCGTGTGGATCGCGCCCGGCCGCGCCGCCGCCCAAGTCGACGGCCTGTCGGTGACGACGCTCGAACTCCACGGATTTGCATGTCACCCTCGCGAGCTTGCGCGCGCGCCTCGCCGATCGGCCGATCAATTCGGGAAAGGGCCCCAAGCGCAAGCTTGATGAGGTCGCGCAAATTCTCAAAGGCGCGCGCTTCGGCGTCGCGGTCTGGGGTCCGGAGCTGCTCGACAGCCTCACGATTGAAATGCTTTACGGAATCCTCGCCGATCTCAACAAGACGACCCGGTTTTCCGGCCTTCCTCTCGGGGCGGACGCCAATGCGGGCGGCGTTTTGCAAACTTCGGGATGGATGACCGGCTTTCCCATGCGCACGTCCTTCGGCCGCGCCTACCCCGAGCACGACACCTGGCGATTCGACGCGACGCGCCTGGTCGACAGCGGCGAAGCCGACGCCGCGCTCTGGATTTCAGCCTATGGTCCCGAAGTCCCGCAGTGGAAAAAGCACGTCCCGCTCGTCGCCCTGGTGCCGCCGCAAACGCGCTTTGGCCACGAGCCGCAGGTGCGCGTCGAGATCGGCAGTCCGGGCGTCGATCATGACGCGGCGGAATTCGCGCGGGAGGTCGGAGCGATCGTCGCCCGTCAGGCGTCGCTTCCGAGCGACGCGCCTTCAGTCGCCTCCGTCCTCGACCGAATCGCGCAACTTATCGGCGGAGATGTCTAAATGCTCATTCTCTTGAAGGGCGGCCGCATCGTCGATCCGGCCAATAATCGCGACGAAATCGGCGACCTATGGATCGAGGACGCGCGCATCGTCGCGCCGCCGCCCGGCCGGCCGGCGGACCAAATCCATGACGTCGCCGGCAAGATCGTCATGGCCGGCGCCATTGACATTCACTCGCATATCGCCGGCGGCAATGTGAATACGGCGCGCCTGCTGCTTCCCGAATTGCACCGCGCCAGCGCGCCGCTGCAAAAAGTTCTGCCTCTGGCCAACGCCAAATGGTCGACCTTCGAGACCGGGACAATCTATGCGTCGATGGGCTTCACCACGGTGATCGAGCCGGCGCTCGCGCCACATCAGGCGCTCCAGGGACATTTCGAGCTATCCGACGTGCCGATCCTCGACAAGGGGGCGCTGACGATCCTCGGCAATGATGATTTTCTTCTGTCCCTGCTGCGCGACGGCGAAAAACCCGGTGCGATCGCCGATTATGTCGCGGCGACCCTGGCGGCGACCAATGGCCTCGGCCTCAAGACGATCAACGCCGGCGGCGCGACGGCGTTCAAATATAACGTCCGCGCCTTTGGCCTCGACGATGATGTGCCTTTCTACGGGACCACGTCACGGAAAATCCTCGAGGCCCTGCAGCAGGCGGTCGACGATCTCAAAATCCCGCACCCGTTGCATTTGCATTGCAACAACCTCGGCATCCCAGGCAATGTCTCGACCGCGATCGCGACCATCGAGGCGGCGCGCGGCAAGCCCCTGCATCTCGCGCATCTGCAATTTTATTGCTACGGCGCCGAGGGCGATCATGGCTTTTCCTCCGGAGCCGCGGCCGTCGCCGCCGCGGTCAACGCCGCGCCGAATGTCACGGTCGATGTCGGCCAGGCCATGTTCCGGCAAACCGTCACGATTTCATCCGACGTGCTGCGCCAATTCAACGCGGTGAATCTGGCCCGGCCTAGGAAATCGGTGATTTTCGACGCCGACGCCGAAGGCGGCGGGATCGTTCCCTACCACTATCGTGAAACCGAATTCGCCAATGCCGTGCAATGGGCCTGCGGACTCGAGCTCTTCCTGCTGATCAACGACCCCTGGCGCGTCTTCTTCACGACCGACCATCCGAATGGCGCGCCCTTCACGACCTATCCCGAGGTCTTCGCCCTGCTCATGAGCCGCGAAGCGCGGGAAGAGGCCGCGGCGCGGCTGCCGCAAGGGGCGCTCGCCGTCACGACGCTGCCATCCATCGCGCGTGAATATGATTTGAATGAAATCGCCATCATGACTCGCGCCGCGCCCGCGAAGCTTCTCGGCTTGAAGGACCGCGGCCATCTGGGCGAAGGCGGGATCGCCGATATCGCGGTCTATTCGCCGGACAAGGACATCGCGAAAATGTTTCGCGCCGCCCATCTCGTTTTCAAGGACGGCGACCTCGTGGTGCGCGACGGAACGGTCACGCATTACCGCTGGGGCAAGACGCTTAAGGTCAGCCCTGGCTACGATAAAGCCATGGACCGCCGCCTCTCGGGCTATTACGACCATCACTTCGGCGTCTCGCACAACATGTTCGCGGTTCCGGATCATATTCTTCCGCGTCCCGATCCGTTCCAGGAGGTCGCATGCGCCCAATAGTCAGGAACGGCGTCCGCATAGACGAATTGTTCGCCGAAGCTTTTCCCATGCGCGGTACAGCGATCGTCATCACCGGCCCCAATCAGCGCTGGGCGCGGCAAGCCGCCGCCACCATGACCGGTTTCGCGACCTCGGTCATCGGCTGCGGCTGCGAAGCGGGCATAGACCAGGAGCTCGCCGCGAAGGAGACGCCCGACGGCCGGCCCGGCGTCCGCGTTCTCGTCTTCGCGATGTCGACCGACACTTTGCAGACGCAGCTCGTCAATCGCGTCGGCCAATGCGTCCTGACCTCGCCCGGCTCCGCTTGTTTCGGCGATCTCGACGGCCCCGACAGGCTGCAGATCGGCGACGCCATCCGCTATTTCGGCGACGGCTGGCAGGTGTCGAAGAAATTCGGCGCGAGACACTTCTGGCGGGTGCCGGTCATGGACGGCGAATTTCTCTGCGAGGCCACGACCGGGCTGACCAAGAAAGCGGTCGGCGGCGGCAATCTGCTGATCATGGGAGCCGACTCCCAAGACGACCTTGCGCGCCACGGAACTCGCCGTGGCGGCGATGAATGGCGTCAAGGACGTGATCTTGCCTTTCCCAGGCGGGATCGTGCGCTCGGGCTCGAAGGTCGGCTCGAAATATAAAGCCATGTCAGCCTCGACCAATGACGCCTATTGCCCGACCTTGCGCGGGGCCGTCGCGACAAATCTCGACGAAGATGTCGGCTGCGTCCTTGAAATCGTCATCGACGGACTGACCGAACAAGCCGTCGCCAAGGCCATGCGCGCCGGCCTCGCGGCGATTGTGAAGCTCGGCCCCGAGCAAGGCGCGGTCCGCGTCGGCGCCGGCAATTATGGCGGCAAGCTCGGCCCCTTCCACTTCCATCTGAAGGATCTCTTGCCGTGAAGCCACTTGCGCTCGAACTCGAACGGGAGCCGGATCAACGGCTCGACCTCGCGCCGCTCACGCCGCATCTGCTCGCCGGCAAATCGGCGAAGGAAATCGCGCAGATCGAATTGCAGACCACCCGCGAGAAAATCACCGTCGGCGATCTTTTTCGTATCCGCCCCGGCGATGCGCAGACCATCTGTTTTCGAGGGTGGATCGACCCGTCTCGACAATATCGGCCAAGGCTTGAAGGACGGCGAGATCATCGTCGAAGGCGATGTCGGCAAATCGGTCGGCCGGAGCATGAGCGGCGGCAATCTCGTCGTCGCCGGCGACGCCGGCCCCTATGCCGGCTCCGCCCTGTCCGGCGGACGGTTGGAGATCGCGGGCAACGCCGGCGACTTCCTCGGCGCGCCGCTCGAAGGCGAGATGGAGGGGATCACCGGCGGATTGCTGATCGTGCGCGGGGACGCCGGGGCGCGCGCCGGCGATCGTCTGCGCCGCGGCACCATCCTGATCGAAGGATCGGCGGGAGATTATCCAGGCAGCCGCTTGATCGCCGGCACGCTGATCATTCTCGGGGCGAGCGGCGTCTTGCCCGGCTATCTCATGCGGCGGGGCACGATCGCACTGGGCAATCCGCCCGAATTGGCGCCCACCTTCGTCGATTGCGGGTCACACGAGCTGGTCTTCGCCAGCCTCTTCGCCCGCCTGCTACGGCCGGAAAGCCGCGGCGCCGCCAGGCTGTTGTCGGGCCTGCTCAACCGTTTCGCCGGAGATACCGCCGCCCTCGGCAAGGGAGAGATCCTTTTCCCCGCATGAGGCGCGATTTCGCACAGAATTCACCGCGAGCGCCCAAGTCGCGCAATTAAGTTGACGAGAGCGTCGAACCCTCCCCTCATGCCCGCTAATCCCGGCCTGGGTTTTGCCGCGGCAAATGGGGCGACGCTGTCGCCCGTTCACGACTCAGCCGCTATTCCCGCTGGCTTCAAGGTTTCCAATGCCGCCAAACTCGCCTGAGCTCTTGGGCGCCGGCCCGCGCACGCTGATCGGTCTCGGCCTCGGCAGCAATATCGGCGACAAGGCCGGCAATATTCGCCGCGCGCTGGAGCTTCTTCAGGAGCGCGGGATTGTTTTGGTGACGGCGGTCTCGTCGATCTATCGCACGGCGCCCTGGGGCTATGTCGATCAGGATTTTTTCGCCAATGCCTGCGCCCTGGGAGAGACCCGCCTAAGGCCGCTCGAGCTTCTCGGCGCGACCAACGCCATCGAGCGCGACATGGGCCGCGAACCCACGGTTCGCTGGGGGCCGCGCCTCATCGATATCGACATTCTCTTCCATGGCGACGAGCCGTTCGAACATGCGCAGCTGAATTTGCCGCATAAGGATCTTTTTGAACGGGCGTTCGTGCTCACGCCGCTGGCCGAGATCGCTCCCGATTTAAGCCTTTCCGGCCGCTCGATTAAAGAGGCCGCGGCGCGTTTCGCCAAGGAGCCGCTCGAAAAATGGGCGAGCGAACCGCCCAAAGCGCCGCCTTTCAACGAAAGCTGAAGAGCCAACCGCGGCGCGACATCGCGAAAACTCGCGGACGCGCCAACCAATCGGAACACGCTCTAAAGGTCGTGCCCCGAGTAGGAGCAGTTGAACGACTTGTTGCAGAGCGGAAAGTCGGCGACGATATTGCCCTCGATCGCCGCCTCGAGCAGCGGCCATTGGAACCAAGACGGATCGCGCAAGAAGCAGCGCGCGATGCGCGCTTCCGCGTCGAGGCGGACATAGGCCAGAATGTCGCCGCGAAACCCCTCCACCAGCGGCCATCCCCTCGCCGGCCTTGCCAGTTGCGATCGGAAGCGCGCAAGGGGCCTTCCGGCAGGCATTTGATCGAGGATCTGCTCGACAAGCGCCATGCTCTGCTCGACCTCGCGAATGCGGATCCATATCCTGGCATTGACGTCGCCTTCCTCCAGGGTCGGAACCTCGAAGGCAAGCGCGTCATAGGGCGGATAGGCCAAATTGCGCCTGGCGTCGAAGCTTCGTCCGGAGGCGCGCCCGATATAGCCGCCGCAGCCAAATTGCCGCACGAGCGCGGGTTGCGCACGCCGGTGCCGACGGTTCGGTCCTGCAGCGAGGCGGTGCTGTCGTAAAGCTCGACCAGCGGCGGGAAAGCGCGCCGCGCACGGCGATCGAGCTCGCGGATCGCGCGGCCGCCCGGCGCGCCGAGATCGACGGCGACGCCGCCGGGCACGATGCAATCCATCATCAGCCGATGGCCGAAACAGATTGCCGCCACGCGCAGCACGCGCTCGCGCAACACGCCGCAATGGGCGTGCATGAGGGCGAAGGCGGCATCATTGCAGATCGCGCCGATGTCGCCGAAATGGTTGGCGAGCCGCTCCAGCTCGGCCATCATCGCGCGCAGCCAGATGCGCGCGGGGCGGCGCGGCGATTCGAGCGCCGCCTCGACGGCGCGGGCGAAGGCCAGGGCATAGGCCACCGTGCCGTCGCCGATATCCGGCCGGCGAGCTGCGCGGCGCGTTCGAGCGACGCGCCGGGCATCAGGCGCTCGACGCCTTTGTGCGCATAGCCCAGCCGCTCCTCCAGCCGCACCACGGCCTCGCCATTGACGGTGAAACGGAAATGGCCGGGCTCGATGATGCCCGCATGCACCGGCCCGACCGCGATCTGATGCAAGCCTTCGCCCTCGGACGCCAAAAACGGATATTGAGAAGCAAGCGGCGCGGAGCCAATCGGCGTCCCGAGCGGATGCCGAACGCCCCAGACGCCGTGGTCGAGCCAAGGCCTGGGATCGGGCGAGCCCATCGGCTCGAGGCCGAACAGATCGCGGATCGCCCGCTCGGGGCGGATCGCCGGGGGATGCAGCCGCCCGACCGAAGGAAATATTCCGCTCGCGCATCGATGGGTGGCGACCGCGACCTCGCGCGCGGCTTCGTCGAGGAGCGCCATGTGGACGGCGTCGTGATCGCCCCAGAGCCCAAGCAGCGTCCAATCCCCCGCGGCGAGCCGTTCGGCCAATGCGCGCCAGAGATCGAAGCCGACCACGCGGCGCGGCCACGGCCTTCCATCTCCCATGGCGAGGCCGTCAGCGAGCGCGGCGGCGAGCGTCGGCATGCGCATCTCCTAAATTTCTAGCCAAGCAAAGCGGCGACGTGTTGGAACCAGGCGACGAGCGGCGGCGGCAAATAGATCCCCGCCGTCAGGACGAGCAAGAAATGGCTTATCATCGGCAGGAATGACGCTTGCGCCGGGGCGCTTTTGCCCGTGGGGACGCCGAACGCCAGGCCCTGCAGACGCAAGAGCAAAGCGCCAAAGGCGACGAGAAGGCCAGCGACGAGCGCAAGCGCGAGCAGCGGCTCGCGCGCGAAGGTGGAGCTCACGACCAGGAATTCGCTCATGAAAATGCCGAAGGGCGGCAGTCCGGCAATGGCCACGACGCCAAGGACGAGGCTCCAGCCAAGCGCCGGATCGCTCTCGGTCAGGCCCGTTATATCGGCGATCTTCTGGGTGCCCTTGACCTGGGCGACATGGCCGACGGTAAAGAAAATCGCCGATTTCGTCAGGCTATGCATGGTCATGTGGAGCAGGCCGGCGAAATTAGCGAGCGGCCCTCCCATCCCGAAGGCGAAAGCGATAATCCCCATGTGCTCGATCGAGGAATAGGCGAACATGCGCTTGATGTCGCGGCGGCGGTAGAGCATGAAGCCCGCGAAAATAAGCGATGCGAGCCCCATCCCCGCCATCAGCGGGCCCGGCGCGATCGCTCCCGAATTCGCCGCGAGCAGCAGCTTGAAGCGCAGCACGGCGTAGAGAGCGACGTTGAGCAACAGGCCGGAGAGCACCGCCGAAATCGGCGTCGGCCCCTCGGCATGCGCATCCGGAAGCCATGCATGCAGGGGCGCGAGGCCAACCTTTGTGCCATAGCCGAGCAGGAGAAAAACAAAGGCGACATTGAGCAGAGCTGGATCAAAAGCGGAGACGCGGTCGATCAACACCGTCCACACCATGCCGTCGAGACCTTCCCCGACGGCCGGGCGAGCGGCCATATAGACGAGAATGGTCCCAAACAGCGCGAGCGCGATGCCGACGCTGCCCAGGATGAAATATTTCCAGGCCGCCTCGATCGCCGCGCGGGTTCGGTAGATGCCGACCATAAGCACCGTGGTCAGGGTGGCGATCTCGATCGCCACCCACATGACGCCTATGTTGTTTGTAAGCAACGCGAGACTCATCGCAAACAGCAGCGCCTGGTACATGGCGTGATAGAAACGCAGATGCGAAGGGGCGAGGCGGCCGGTCTCGAGCTCATGCGCGATGTAGCTCGCGCTGAAGACGCTGGTCGTGAAGCCGACGAATGTGTTGAGCACGATAAAGACGATGTTGAGGTCGTCGACCAGGATAAACGAGTCCGGCGCGGGCTTCGCGATGAAAAGCGACAGCGCAGCGAGGAATGTCGCAAAACTTGCGAGCACATTGATCTGAGCCGACAAGCGGTAGCCCGGAAGCAGGCCAAGCAGCGCGGCAGTCGCTGCGGGAACAGCCAGGATCAGGGTGACCGCGTTGATGGAAAGCGGGCTCATCGCTGGCCGCCGCGAAAACGGTCGAGCGCTTCGGCGTCGACGGTGTCGAATCGCTCGCGGATGCGGAACAGAAGGGTGCCGATGACGATAAAAGCGATGAGAACCGAAAAGGCGACGCTGATCTCGACCACGAGCGGCATTCCTTTGGCGCCCGTGGCCGCCAGGATCAGGCCGTTTTCGAGCGACATGAAGCCGACGATTTGGCTGACCGCGTTATTTCTCGTCACCATCATCAAAAGCCCCAGCAGCACGACGGAGAGCGCGAAGGCCAGATCCTCGCGCGCGAGCGGATAGGCCGTGGCGGTGACCCTCAGCATGACCACCATGGAGAGGGCGACCAGCCCCATGCCGGCAAGCATGGTCGGGCCGGTGCTGACGACGTTTTCGACCTCGCGATGGATGCCGAGACGCGCGATGATGCGATGCAATGCTATCGGGATGATAAGCGCCTTGAAGAATAGCGCGATCGCGGCCGTGACATAGAGATGCGGCGCGCCCTGGACATAGGCTTGCCACGAAACCGAAAGCGCCAGAACGACGGCCTGCAGCGCAAAAACGTTGAGGAGCGCATAGAGACGATCCTGATAGAGGAGCATGAAGCTCACAAGAACGAGCCCGCCAGCGAAGAAATGGGCGACGTCAAACTCGATATGGCCCATCTAGAGACTCCGCGAAACGAAAAGGAGCAGCGTGCCGAGCAGGCCGAGCATCAAGGCCGCGCCAAGGAAATCGGAGACCCGGAAAACGCGCATTTTGGCGACCGCCGTCTCGAAAGCGGCGAGCAGCAGAGCGCCGACGGCGAGCTTGCCTATATAGGCGGCGACGCCGACGAGCTGCGCGCCGGCCCCGGCGCCGGGTTGCGCTTGCCCCCAGGGCACGAACACGCAAGCGATGAGCGACATATAGAGAAGCAGCTTCAGCGACGCGGCGAGCTCGATCACGGCAAGGTGGCGGCCGGAATATTCGAGCAACATCGCCTCGTGAACCATGGTGAGCTCGAGGTGGGTGGCCGGATTGTCGATCGGGATGCGGCCGTTCTCGGCGATCGCGACCATCACCAGAGCAACCAGCGCGAGCCCGAGCGAGACCCTGAGGCCGACGAAGGGAGACATCATGAAGCCGGCGACCTGCGAGAGCTGGGTCGAACCGGCGACAAGCGCCAGGGTGAACACGATCATGATCGTCGCGGGCTCCGCCAGCGTCGCGATCATCATCTCCCGACTTGAGCCGATGCCGCCGAACCCCGCGCCGGCGTCCATCCCGGCGAGGGCCAGGAAGAAGCGCGCGCTGCCGAGAAGGGCGATGATCGCGATGAGATCGGCCGACCAATTGAACATGAGGCCGGCGGCGAAGGTCGGAACGAGCGAAGCGGCGACCCAGGTCGCGGCGAAGATCAGGTAAGGAATAACGCGAAAGAGCCAAGACGAATCGTCGCTGAGAACGGCCTCCTTGCGCAAGAGCCGCAGGAGATCGCGGTACGGCTGCAGGAGCGGAGGCCCGCGCCGCCGCAAGAGGCGCGCTTTCGCCTTGCGCACGAAGCCGGTGAGGAGCGGCGCGAGCGCAAGCACCAGGAGCATTTGCGCGTTTTGGATGGCGAAATCGAAAATCACGGCCATATCGCCAGCGCCAGAAGGAGGAACACGAGAGCGAAGAAGACCAGGCTCAGATAAATCCGGATGGTCAGAAATTGGAGCCGGTTCAGCCGGTCCGCCAAAAAAGAGATGGCCCGCGCGATTGGATCATAGATGAGCTCCCAGGCGAGATCGTGCAGCGTCACGTCGATCCGCGCCGGACGCATGTCGCCGGGCGCGGGCATGTCGATGCTCTCGCTCGCCCGGAAGATGAATGTGCCGAAAACCCGGCGGATCGGCTGGGCGAAGCCGCCTGCGGTATATTGCGTCATGGGGCTTTGGTCCGGAAACCCGCAGTCCCACGCCGGCGCGCGCCGCACGGCATGCGAGGCGAAACGGTGAATGACATAGGCCGCGAGCGACGCCGAGGCCGTGATGAACACGAAAACAAGAAGGCCGTTGTAGGAGCTGCGGCTCTCCGCAATTGGCGCGATCGAGAGCCAGTCCAGGCTCGCCTGCGCGGGCATTCGGGCCCCGACCACCGCCTGGGCGACAGGCGCAAGACCGTCGATCACAAGTCCCGGCAGGACGCCGGCGATGACGCACAAGGCGGCGAGCGCGGCCATCGCGGCGAGCGACCATTGGTCGACCTCGCCGGCGGTTTTTGTCGCGGCCGAGCGCGGCCTGCCGAGAAAGACGATCCCAAAGGCGCGAACAAAGCAGGCGGCCGCCAGCGCCGCCGACAGAGCGAGCAAGGCGCCGACCGCCGGCACAAGGAGCTTCAACCCCCATTGCGGGAGCTGAGGGCTCAACAAAATCGCCTGAAACGCCAGCCATTCGGATACGAAGCCGTTCAGCGGCGGCAGCGCTGAAATCGCGGCGCAGCCGACCAGAAACATGAGGCTCGTGACCGGCATGCGCTGGATGAGGCCGCCGAGCCGATCCATCTGGCGTTCGCCGGTCGCGACAAGCACGGCCCCAGCGCCGAAAAACAGGAGGCTCTTGAATAAAGCATGATTGAAGGCGTGGAAGAGCGCCGCGGTCAGCGCCAGCGCGGCCGCTGTCCGAAAGCCGTTCGCCTCGAAGGCGAGCGCCAAGCCCAACCCAACGAAGATGAGCCCGATGTTCTCGATCGTGCTATAGGCGAGCACGCGCTTGAGGTCGCTTTGCATGAGCGCGTAGAGCACGCCGAGCACCGCCGTCCCGCCGCCGATGGCGAGGACCGGAACGCCCCACCACCATGCCGGCGGACCGAGCAGGTCGAACACGATTCGCACGAAGCCATAGACCGCCACCTTGGTCATGACGCCACTCATCAGCGCCGACACATGGCTCGGCGCCGCCGGATGGGCAAGCGGCAGCCAAACATGCAGCGGAGCGAGCCCGGCTTTCGATCCGGCCCCCGCCAGAGCAAGGGCGAGGACGAGCGCCGCGCCCAGCTCGGTCGCGCCATGCGCGCGGATCGCCGCGAAGGCGTAGCCTCCTTCGGCGCCGGCGAGCACGCCGAAGGCGAGAAGCAGCGCAAGCGTGCCGAAACTCGCCATCAGAATATAGACGTAGCCCGCGCGCGCGACGCCCTCCTCGCGGTGATGCGCCATCACCAGCGCCCAGGACGACAAGGACATGAATTCCCAGGCGAACAGAAAGCTGAAGGCGTCATCCGCCAGCACAACCAGGTTCATGCCCGCCAGAAAGGCCGGGACGAAGGGCAAGACGCGTTGGGGTTCAGGCTCGTGGCGCCCGTAGCCGATTGCGTAAAGAGAAGCGGCCGCGGCGCCGAGATTGACGACTGCTAGAAAGAACGCAGTAAGGGCGTCGCTACGAAAATGAGCGCCCACCCATGGCAGGCCGAACGGCAACACGACGCCGGACGCCGGCGCGCCGGAGACGAGATGGACGAGCGCGGCGATAAGCCCGACGAGCGATGCGAGGAAGCAAGCGCCATAGACGGCGGCCGAGGCGTCGCGCAATCGTCCGATCACAACCGCGAGGATCGCGACGCCCAGCAAGACGCCGACGCAAGCGAGTTCGATCGCAGCCGACATGCCGCTACCTTTCCGCCGCGTGGCGATGAGTCTCGCGCCTAACCTTGCTGGAGCTGGTCTCGGCGCAAATGGCGGCGGTCATATCCATCAACGAATCAAGGTTGCGGAGCATTGCCGCTTCCCTGGCTCCTGCCCCCTAATTGAAGCCCGGAAGGTCGCGGCGGCGGATGAGCGCGAGCAAGAGCCGCCCGCCGCAAGAACGAATCCGAGCGAACTTAAGGCAGACCGCGCTCATTAGAGCAAGCCGGGAAGAAACTCGATTGCGCTTTTGACGAGGCCCCGCTCCGCGTCCCCGTCGCAAAGGTCATCGCGGCCACAAATGGGCTCGGACGCTCGGAGCTTACGCCGCCGGCGCCGGCCGCGCCCGTTGATTATAGAGAAGCTTGGCCAGGCGCTCCTGCTCCTCCGGCGGCAGATTGGCGTTGTCTCCGCCGAGATCCTGGCCGACGGCGAGGCCGCGCTGAACCGCCGGCCGCGCCGCCACGGTCTGGAACCAGCGCTTGAAATATTTGAACTCATTGATGTCTTGGCCCTGCGCCTCCCACCCCACGGTCCAGGGGAAGGAGATGATGTCGGCGATCGTATATTCGTCGCCAGCGATATAGGGCCGATCATAGAGCCGGTTGTTCAGCACGCCGTAAAGCCGGTTCGCCTCGTCGGTGAAGCGGCGGACGGCATAGGATTGGTCGCCCTGCTCGTCGCCGAGGCGGCGAAAATGGCCGTTCTCGCCGAGCTTCGGGCCCTGATTGGCCGCCTGCCAGACGACCCATTGGACCACCTCATATTTGGGGCGCAGCGCCTGCGGCCAGAACTTGCCGGTCTTTTCGGCGAGATAGAGAAGGATCGCGGCGGACTCGAATAGGCCGATCGGCTCGCCGCCGCCGGGCGGATCATGGTCGACGATCGCCGGCATGCGATGATTGGGGTTGAGGCGCAGAAAGCTTTCGGAGAACTGATCGCCGCGGCCAATATTCAGCGGAACGATCTTATATTCAAGACCAGCCTCCTCGAGGAATATCGTCACCTTCTTGCCATTGGGCGTCGGCCAGTAATAGACATCGATCATCGATACGCTCCAGCTTTTGTCCGTCGGGACGCATGAAAAACATCGGGTCTCCGCAACGCCGCGAACGCCGGATGAGACGCGTCGCGACCGGCGCGGTTTTGACGTCGGCGGATGATCGCGTTCGCACAATCCCTTGCCAAGTCTGAAACGCGAATGTGAACGGAGCGGGGCTCCCAAGCCTATGTTCAATCCATGACGCCGATTAGAATATATAGCGTATATATTGCATCAACTGTTTTTCCGCGCGCGCTCAAATCAGCGCCAGTGCGCGCGCTGGAACTTGAGCGCCGGCCTTCGCGTTCTCGCAGGCCTAGGCGAGCCGCGCGGGAAACTCGATTGCCGATTTCCCCGCCAACCTCCTCCACCACGTCAAGCCAGCGCGCGTCGCCAGCCTCGCGCGGGGATCCAGCGCGGGAGACTGGACCATGCGCCTCTGGCCTCTTTTTCAGGGGCTCTGCCTCGTCTTGACGGCGAATGGAGCGCCGGTGCTCGCCAAGGCGCTTTTGGGCGACCGGTGGTCCTGGCCGCTCGATCTTGGCGGCGCCTTCCTCGACGGAAGGCCGCTCTTTGGGGCGTCCAAGACGATTCGCGGCGTGCTCCTCGCCTTGCTCGCGACGGCGCTCGCCGCCCCGGCGCTGGGACTTGCGTGGGAGGTAGGCCTGCTCGCCGGCGCGACCGCCATGGCGGGCGATCTGCTCTCGAGCTTCGTCAAGCGTCGGCTCGGGCTTGCGCCGCAGGACATGGCGCCAGGTCTCGACCAGGCCCCCGAGGCGCTGTTTCCGCTTCTCGCCTGCAGGGGCGCCCTTGGGCTCAGCGCAATTGACGCCCTCCTGGGAGCCGGCTTGTTCTGGGTCGGCGAGCTGGCTCTTTCGCGCGCGCTTTATTCCCTGAAAATCCGCGAACGCCCCTATTAAGGCTTGCCGCGCTCGAGCCGATGCAAGGTGATCTCGGGCGGACAATTCAGCCGAACCGCGGCCACGCTCGATCCGGCGCCGACGCGAGGTGTAGCCGGCCATTTCCTTATATCGCCACCGCGCCCGCCCCGAACGCCCGAGGCAGCGCCGAATCGAGCGTGATCGGAATCGACCCGGCAGGCAGATCTGGCCGCCATGGGTGTGCCCGGCGAGCAGGGCGTCGAACCCGGCATGGGCGGCCTGACGGTAGATCTCGGGCGTATGCGAGAGCAAAATCGCGAATGCGTCGGGCGGAATATCGGCCGCGGCCTTCTCGATATTGTCGACGCGGAAGAAATGCGCGTCGTCGATCCCGGCAAGATGGATCTCCTGGCCGTCGCGGACGATCGGCTCCGCTTCGTTCAACAGCATCTTTACGCCCATGTCCTCCAGTTCTGGAACCATGCAGATCGTGTCGTGATTGCCGAGCACGCCATAGACCGGCCGCTCCGAGGCGGGCGCGCACGCGGGCGACCCCGGCGAGCGCGGCCTCGAACGGCCCAAAGTCTTGCCGCGGTAGTCGCCGGTCAGCACGCAAATGTCGTATTCGAGCCCGCCAAGGAGTTCGACGAGGCGATCCATCGCCGGTCCGCTCATGTCGGCATGGAGATCGCTGAGATGAAGGATCGTGAATCCGTCGAAGGCCTGCGGCAATCGCGGCGACGCGATCGTATTGCGGCGCAGTTCGACCCGGCCGGCGTTCCGGCGGGCCGCGCCGATAAAGGCCGGCGAGCCGCAGCGCGCCGCAAATGACGGAGGGAGCCAAAATCCAGTTTTCGATATGGAAGAAATTCAATCCCTGGCCGAACGCCTGAGCCTCATGATCCTGCTCGATGCCGATCCGCTGGCGCGCGTGCACCCTTCCAAGGCGGCGCTCAAGCCGGCCAATGACATCGCATCTTTAGCACGACCATTCCTTCCTGCTGGCGGCGCGGCAGATCAATCGCGCGCGCCATTCTAGAGCATGTTTCGGCGTCGATCGAAAGACATCCTTGGCGCCGGCCCCTGCGGCGCGCCCGGCTTCGATGTAAATTCGGCGGCGGCAACATGCCGCCAAATCATCGAACAGAGGGTTGCGATTTTGGCCGCGAAGACGCATTTTGGCGATGCTGTATTTTTCGCGCTCCGCGCGGTCTGAGGAGATCATGAACATGGCGGGCATATTCGGCCTGGACGCGGGGCAAGCCAAGCCGCAAGGCGCGGCAGAGCCGCCATCGACGCCGCTCGTCAAGGACGCTTCGACGGCGAGCTTTGGCGCCGACGTCATCGCCGAATCGGCGCGCCAGCCAGTTCTGGTCGATTTCTGGGCGCCCTGGTGCGAACCCTGTAAACAGCTTGCTCCGATCCTCGAAAAAGTCGTGAAGGCGGCCGGCGGCAAGGTGAAGCTCGTCAAGATGAATATTGACGAGCACCCGCAGATTCCGGGCCGGCTCGGGTTCGCTCGATCCCGGCGGTGATCGCCTTCCAGCGCTCGCAGCCGGTCGATGGCTTCATGGGCGCCTTGCCGGAATCCCAGGTGCGAAGCTTCATCGAGCGGCTGGTCGGACCGATCGACGGCGGCGTGGATCCGTTGGCCGAGGCCGAGGCCCTGCTGGCCGAGGGCGACGCCGCCGCCGCGGCCGAGCTCTACGCGGCTGTCATCGCCGAAGACCCCGGCGATCTCGCGGCCATTGCTGGCCTCGCCAAGATCTTCGTCGCCGCGGGAGAACTCG
>CAWHIP010000010.1:0-18790 GCA_963829515.1 uncultured Alphaproteobacteria bacterium | reverse complement strand
AATGAAATGGACCATCATGTCTATGTCGTCACGACCGATCCGGATTTGACCGTCCACGCCAAGGGCGACGGCGTGGCCGATGACACCGGCGCGATCCAGCAGGCCATCAATCTCGCCGCCTCGCATGGCGGCGGCATGGTTTATCTTCCCGCCGGAACCTATCGGCTGGCGTCCCAGAACGGCATCGGCCTCACTCTTTTATCCGGCGTCATGCTCAGGGGACATAGCGCCGCGGACACCAAGATCAGCTTCGGCCCGACGACGCCGCAAGGCTCCTCCTATCAGTTTTTCGCGTTAGGCTGGCCCCCCTGGCGCGCAGCTCTCCGGCCTCTCCAATCTGTCGCTTCAGAATGTCGATGAGACCGGTCAAGCGGTCGTGAATGCGTGTCTTTTGGCCCCGTGAGCAAGATCGCCATCCTGAACGTCACTTGGGATCTCGGCAGCGGCCAGTCTATCTTTCTGCAAGGCGACAGGATTGCGATCACGGGCAGCACCTTCAAGCAATCGCCCAATAGCCAGATTCCTTATTCCGACGGCGACAGCGGAACCGGCCCGCTCGCATTTGGGCCGATGTCGAACCTGCTGTTTCGCTCCAACATGATATCCTGGGCGAGCGGACAGAACTTGATGACCGATTTGACCAATGCGGTGATCGAAGGCAATCATTTCACCCGGGCCGCGGATCAGATCACAGCCACCGCGGCGCAGACCAGCTGGCCCTATGTCACCAAGCCGATCGCCGTCGGCCAAGTCATCCAGCGCACCCAGGGTCGCCAGCTCGCCATTAATTTCGGCAAATATGTCGTCATTCACAGCAATATATTCGACACCTCCGGCAATACGCTGCAATATAATTGGGACGATGGCGAGACAATACTCAGCGAAGGTGGCGGGCCGTCCCCACGATTCGACGCCGGCACAACGACCTCGGCCAGCGCGCTGACGGTCGCCGATGATTCGAGATGCTCGGGCGTCTGCTCCTGGAACTATTATCCCAATTCCACGGTAAGCATCGTGACCGGCGCCGGGGCCGGCCAGATCCGCAACATTGTATCGCGCAACAACAACACATTCACGATCGATCAGCCCTGGGACGTCATTCCTTCGCCGGGCGATCATTTCGCGATCGACGTTCCCTCCTTGTCCAACACGCTCATCCGCTACAACACCATGACGGGGAACCCGCGCGGCGTCACATTGTACGCAGCCACCTTTGTTAATGTTTCGATTATCGGCAACACAATGACCAACAATGGCGGCATTATGTTGCGGCCGGACCAACGTCAGATGAAGGGCCCGAACGGCGCCCAATTCCATATCGGCAGGGCGCGAAATATCGAGATCAACAGCAATGTCCTGACCAACACCAAGGGACTTTTCAACTCTTATATATATGTGAGTTTCGGCCTGAACTCGCCGACCTCGCTTTGGGGCATGAGCATGGACGGCGTTGAAATGCGCAATAATCAAATCACCGGGCTCCCCGGCACCCCGGTCTATGACGCCGCCGATGGCTATTATAATTATGTCTTATACGCCAATCCGAATGGCCCTTATGTCGACAATGGCGTGAGCACGATCATCGGGACCATCCTCCAAGGCGATATTTGCATAAGCTGCGCGCCCAACTACATATTGACCACTGGCGATCTCGATACGGTCATTTGGAACGCCAAAACAACGGTGTCTCCGAATGTTTCCGCGGTGAGTGCCGTGTCGTCGCTAACACTGGACTACAAGCTCTCGAACACAGCTCCGCACGCCTCAACGGGCACGACGACCGGCCATGATTAAAGCCTGCGTCATCGGAGCAGCATAGAGGAGATCGGAAACCACGGGTCACGGGCTCCGTCAGCCGGCGATCGCCGCGAAAGGCGATCGCCGGGGCGGCCGCCCTCCGCGACCAGGGTTTCGCTTTGCCTATCAATCGCCGAGGTGGCCCGCAACGTCCTTCCGGGGCGTCCCAGTCCCGCCGCGAATTCGCTACAGCTGCGTCGCTCGGACGAATGCGAACGAGGCGAGAGAAGTTTTGATGAAACGGTTGACTCCAGAGGAAACAAGGACCTCTGGCGTCAAATCGACTGGTTATAGGCGCCGACCTCCGGGTTTTCGCGCAAGACGCCATCAACCGCCGCAAACATTTCGCGCATTCTCGCTTCCGACGCAGGGCTCTCGACGACAACGACCAGTTCGGGCTTGTTTGACGAAGCGCGAACGAGACCCCACGTCCCGTCTTGCGTCGTGACCCGCACGCCATTGACAGTCACGAGATCGCGAATCTTTTGGCCGATCAAAAGCGCACCCTTGGCCTGCATAGCTTTAAATCGTTCGACCACTTTGTCGACGACGCCATACTTCGTCTCGTCGTCGCAATGCGGCGACATAGTTCGGCGAACCCCAGGTCTTGGGTAGTTCGTTATAAAGCTCAGCCATCGATTTCAGTGGATTGCGATAAGGCGTCTTCTGTCAATGACATGGATGGCGGTGAGAATTCCGTCGTCATAGCCGCGCCCAACTGGCGCGTTAAAGAAGAAATGTCCGGATTTCTCGAAGCCGGGCAAGGGCGCCTAGATCCGTCACCCTGCGTTTGATATAGGAATGGCCCGTCTTCCAGTAATCGGCCTTGACCCCTTTACGCACAGCTCCGGTCGGTCGCGAAAAGCCCGGTTGATTTGACGTCGACGACGAAAGTGGCGCCTGGATGTAATTTGGAAAGATCCCGCGCCAGCATGACGCCAATCTTATCGGCGAAGATTTCCTCGCCGCGATTGTCGACGACGCCGCAGCGATCTCCGTCGCCGTCGAATCCGAGGCCGACTCCGCGCCTGTTTCGCGGACTTTGGCGGCCATCGCATGCAGCATCTTCAGGTCTTCTGGGTTGGGATTGTAGTTCGGAAAGGTATAATCGAGCTCGGCGTCAAGCGGGACGACTTCACAGCCGAGCTTTTCTAGACCTTCGGCGCAAAGGCGCCGGCCGTGCCATTGCCGCAAGCGGCGACGACTTTCAGCTTGCGCGCGATCTTCGGCCTATTCGTCAGGTCGGCAATGTAGCGGGCCGGAAAATCTTCGACGAACCTATAGGCCCGCCCTCGGCATAGCGAAACTTTCCTTCGAGTGCGATCTCCTTCAGGCGGCTCATCTCGTCGGGGCCGAAGGTTACCGGCCTTTGCGCGCCCATTTTCACGCCGGTCCAGCCATTGTCGTTATGCGAGGCCGTGACCATGGCGACTGCCGGCACGTCGAGATCGAACTGAGCGAAATAGGCCATCGGCGACAGCGCGAGCCCGATGTCGTGGACCCTTACGCCGGCCGCCATCAGGCCGCTTATCAGGGCGTATTTGATCGAGGCGGAATAGGCCGCGAAAATCATGCCCGGTTACGAGTTCCGGCTTGACGCCTATTTCGTGGAGCAGCGCGCCGAGCCCCAGGCCAAGCGCCTGAACGCCCATGAGGTTGATCTCTTTTTCGAAGATCCAGCGCGCATCATATTCGCGAAAGCCTGTCGGCTTTACCATTGGGCGCATTTCGTAGCCGTAGGTATTAGCCTCTAATTGCGGCGCGGGTTTCGGAAACATCACTTGAATTCCTTTTGCAATGGTTCGAACGTTGGGCGAGTTCGCTGACGTAGTCCAAAGGCCGGACGCCGCCCGCCGCGGCAAAGCCCCTCGTCAAGCGCCGGGCGCCTCGTCGCTAGAGGTCCCCTATGTCGCTTTCGTGATCAACGAAACTATGGGACGCATATTCTATTGTTTTGCGACATTTTCTCATGTTGAGCGGAATTATGGTTCGACGCCGAGACACGATCCCGCTCAGAGGATGAATTTAATAGCGAACGGTCTCTATTCGGCGCCCGTTACCATCAAGTGACATCCTAGGCCTACAGGCGGCGCCGCTTTGATTCGGAAATCCTCGCCTCGGTCAAGGCCTCAAGCCGGTTCACGCCACCCAGACCGCCCCTAATTCTGCTTTGCGATGATCTTATCCTTTATGCCGGCGTAAACCGCCGCCGGTATGATCTTCTTTTGCACCAACTCGTCCTTGCCCTTATAAGGCCGGTTCTTGACAATGTTGGCGGCGCGTTTATCGCCGATGCCTTTCAAGGCGCGCAGGTCCCCTTCGCTCGCGCTATTTATGTCGAGGAGAGGCGCGGAAGACGTCGCCGTCCGTTTTGGAGCGGTCATCGATTTATCCGGCGCGGCCGGTTGCGGGCTTTGCGCGAAACTTGGCGCCGCGAAGCTGGCGGCGGCCCAAAGCGAGAGCGCGACGAGCGTCTTTCGGTCGAATTTCATAGGATCCTCCTTCATTACCGCTTTGGCGAGCGCCACGAGCGCGGCGGCGATCCCCGCGAGTGTGTCCGATAAGCGGGAGGCGCGTCAAACCTCCGCCGCGAACCTAGCTCATTCGGCCGCAACCCTTGCATCGCTCTGCGCGGCGAGCCAGCGCTCGGCCTCCAGCGCCGCCATGCAGCCTAACCCGGCCGCAGTTACGGCCTGACGGTAGATCTCGTCCGCGACGTCGCCGGCCGCGAAGACGCCGGGAACGGTCGTCGCGGTCGAGTTCGGCGCCGTCATGATATAGCCGTTGGGCTTGATCTCGAGTTGGCCGACGAACAGATCGGAGGCGGGCTTGTGCCCAATGGCGACGAACACGCCATGGGTCTCGATGTCGCGCGAGGCTCCCGACTTGACGTTATTCAAACGCACATGCGTGACGCTCAAGGGATCAGAGTCGCCCCGAATCTCGTCGACTGCATGATCCCATATGACCTCGACATTTGGCCTGTTGAGCAATCTCTCCTGGAGGATGCGCTCAGCCCGGAACGAATCACGGCGATGCACGACCGTCACTTTACTTGCGATATGGCTCAAATATAGGGCCTCTTCGACCGCCGAATTGCCCCCGCCGACGACAACCACCGGCTTGCCGCGGTAGAAAAATCCGTCGCAGGTCGCGCAAGCCGACACGCCATAGCCCTTGAACTTGGTCTCCGAGGGGATTTCGAGCCATTTCGCCTTGGCCCCAGTCGCGATCACCAGCGCGTCGCATGTGTAAGTCGCCCCGCTGTCGCCGCTAAGCCGAAACGGCGGCCGGCTGAGATCAACATGAAGGATATGGTCGGACGCCATCCGCGCGCCGACATGCTCCGCCTGAGCCTTCATCTGCTCCATCAGCCAGGGACCTTGAATCGGCGCGGCGAAGCCCGGATAGTTTTCGACGTCCGTCGTGATCATGAGTTGGCCCCCCGGTTCGAAGCCAGAAATCAGGAGCGGCTCCAGCAAAGCCCGGGCGGAGTAGATTGCGGCGGTATAGCCTGCAGGACCAGATCCGATGATGATCACTTTGGCATGCGAGCCGCTTGGAGCGGAGGACGTCGCCGACATTGTTGCGCCTCATGCGAATGTGAATTCAGCTGCGGCTGGATAGCTTGGAGCCGACAGCCTATTTAAACCCCCGGCTTAATCGCAATTCTCGGGCCTTGAAGCATGCGCTAGAGCGCGTTTTGATGGGATAGTATCATCCAATCGATAAGAACTCGCTCCAAATCAACAAGTTGGAGCATGCCCTGATCAAAAAAGTCGATCAAATTTTTAAGAATATGCCGAAGCGCGACCTTAGATCTTTCTCCGGCCGTGCCAGAACGCGAGTGGGCGGATCGGATGCTGTCCGATCCGCCCACTCGGTCAGGAATTCCCACGTCAGCGCGACGCCGGGGAGCCCGGCTCGAAAACAGAGCGCCGACGCCGGCGGACAAAGCGAGACCCGTTTGCGCTCCAACGGAAAGAGGCTGAAGCGTAACCGAACCGGCGTTGCCGCCGACAAGCGCATTTGCGCTAAGCCCAACGCCTACGGTCGCGCCTGCGCCCACGCCCGCATATTCGCCGGCAAGTGAATAAGGAGCTCCGCGCGGCGCGGCAGTGAAAACACCCCAGGCAAGCCTGCCGGGACCGGTCACGCCAACGGCCAAGCCAAATCGACGAATCGTCCCGACGTAATATTCAGGGTGGCCATGCCGCGGACGATAGACGCAAGAGAGAGCCCGGCTCGATGTAATGACTAAGCCGATGCCTGGGGATACTCTGCAATCAAGTAAACCCGAACGGACGGCGGCGCCCGACGTGGTCGCGGCAAAGCTGAACAGCGCGGCGCTGAGGAGCCACGCCGGCAGCTTCCGGCAAAAAGACAGATGCATAAAAACTTACTCCTTGCTATGGGGCTCGGTCCCTTTTGTCGGCGGCGCGCGCAATGCGGCGATAAAGCCGCTCCGAATGATGAAACCGCCAACCTTGAGATCCTAGCAATGACTGTCCCGCTCCGCCAGTTTTCATCATTCGCCGGCGTCGGCCTTGTCGCCACAGCGGTCCATTATGTCGTTTTGATCGGGCTCGTTCAAATTGCAGGAGTCTCGCCGGTCGCCGCCGCTTTAGCGGGCTTCAGCGCCGGCGGAACGGTTTCCTATGGCCTCTCCCGTCGCTGCGTTTTTCGGTCGGAAAAACCCCACGAGGAGGCCGTTTGGCGCTTCGCGCTTGTCGTCTCGGTCGGCTTCGGGCTCACCTATCTCCTCATGTCGACTTTCGTTGAAGTCGCCGGCCTACCTTATTTACCTGCGCAGGTCGCGACGACTGGCGTGGTCATGCTCTGGAATTTCGCTGCGCATCGCATGTGGACCTTCGCCTAGCTTGATTTTACTTCGGTTGGCGCGTCAAGCGAGGGCTGGCGACTGAATTGCCGGGGCGTCGCTAGCTATGGATTTTCCATTGGCCGATAGGCAAATAGCTTTTCGATTCGCTCCAGCAAGCCGTCGCGCACATTGCGGTAGGCGTCGAGAATGCGCGCGCGGCTGCCTTCAACCGCGGTAGGGTCGAGCGTCGGCCAATAGACGACCTCCACAGCGAGCCTACGGGTGAATTCGAGCGCTTTGTGATGCGCCTCTGGCGACAATGTGACGATGAGGTCAAAATAGGCGTCCTCAAGATCCTCAAAAGTATGAGGGCGATGTTGGGAAATATCGATGCCAATCTCCTCCATCACAGCGATGGCGAAGTCATCGCTCCCGCCGCGCTTGACGCCGGCGGACGCAAAATAGACTTCCGTCCCGAAGTAAAGCTTTCCCAGCGCCTCGGCCATCGGCGAGCGCACTGTATTCAACGAACAGGCGAAAAGCACCGATTGCGGCCTGTCCCTGACAAGGGTCGTCATCGCCACGGGGCCTCGGCGTCGTCCCGCCGGCTCGGAACGGACTACAAACCATGCTTGGGGTCAAGGAAATTGCTCAAGCAATATGATTTCAAACAGGCATAGGCCTGACTTGAAAATGTGCTAGCCCTTCCAATGCAATGCGGCGACAAGGGTGAAGATTCGCCGCGCCGTGTCTATGTCAAAATCGATCTTGCCTTTCAGCCGCTCGATCAAAAGTTGCGCCGCTTCATTATGGAGGGCGCGGCGTCCCATATCGATTGCTTCGATCTGGCTGGGCATAGCTGTCCTGATCGCCGCGTAATAACTTTCGCAGACGAAAAAATAATCCTTGAGAAGACCGCGCAAGGGCGTCAGCGAAAGTATGTGCGCAGCGAGCGGGACGCCGCTTTCGTCATGGATCTCCAAGGCAAGCTTGGCGTCTTGCAGAGCTATTTTCAATCCATAGGGGCCGGCGTCTCGCCCCGGCAAGGCGAAGCAATTTTCATCGAGTAAGTCATAGATCGCTATTTGCCGTTCGTGCTCCTTATCGGCCGTGCTGCGGCCGATCGACGCCTCATCAAGACTCACCGAAATGAGGCGGTTGCGGCTGCGCGAGTCCGCTCCACTCATGACAGCCGAGGCGCGAGACGCAGGGCGACCGAGCGGGCGTGAGCCTCGAGCCCCTCGGCTTCGCCCAGCGCGACCGCGGCTGGCCCGAGCGCGGCGAGGCTGTCGGCCCCGCATTTCAGAATTGACGTTTTCTTCATGAAGTCTAGAACGTTGAGTCCCGAGGAAAACCGCGCCGAGCGCGCGGTTGGCAGGACATGATTTGAACCGCCGACATAATCCCCGATCGCTTCAGGCGTGTAGGGCCCGAGAAATATGGCGCCCGCATTGCGAATATCTTGGCTCAACGCCTCGGCGTTCGCCGCGATAATTTCGAGATGCTCGGGCGCGAGCCGATCAGCGAGCGGAACGCTTTCCGAAAGCTCCGACACGATGATGATTGCGCCGAAATCCCGCCAACTGGCCGCGGCGATCGCCTCGCGCGGAAGGGTCGAGACTTGTCGTGCGACAGCGGCCTCGACGGCGCGTGCGAGATTGGAGTTGTCGGTGATCAAAATCGATTGCGCCGCCGCATCGTGCTCGGCCTGAGCGAGAAGATCGGCCGCGATCCATTCCGGGTTGGCGCTTCCATCGGCTATGATCAGGACTTCGGACGGCCCCGCGATCATGTCGATGCCAACTGTTCCATATACCCGCCGCTTGGCCGCGGCGACATAAGCATTGCCTGGACCGACAATTTTTACGACGGGCGGAATTGTTGGCGTCCCATAAGCCAGGGCTGCGATGGCTTGCGCGCCGCCCACACGATAAATTTCGTCGACGCCGGCAAGCTTCGCGGCCGCGAAGACCAGGGGATTGACTTCGCCGTCCGGAGCGGGGACGACCATGACGACGCGTGGGACGCCCGCGACCTTGGCCGGGGCCGCGTTCATCAGAACCGAAGAGGGGTAGCTTGCCGTGCCCCCCGGAACATAAAGGCCGACCGACTCCATTGGTCGCCAGCGCCAGCCGAGCTCCACGCCGAGCGAGTCCTCGAAAAGATAGTCCTGCGGCGCCTGCTTCTCATGAAAAGCCACGATCCGCGCATGCGCCAGCTGGAGCGCCGCGAGCGCCTTCGGCGGACAAAGGGCCAAGGCCGCGTCCACCTCCTCCGCGCCAACGCGCAGGCCAAGTTTCAGCAAGTCGACGCGGTCAAATTTCTTCGATAGGGCGACGAGCGCTTCATCGCCTCCCGCGATCACTTCGGCAATGATCGCCGCGGCGGCATGGTCGACGTCCTCGGCGGCCTCCCGCTTCGTGGCGAGCAGCGCTTTGAATAAGACACCAAAATCCGCGCTTCGCGTATCCAGCCACACGGGCATGAAATTGTCTCCTTTGCGCCGAAATCCGAGGACGCCGCGCCTCTGATCTCATCCAAAGAGTTTAGAGCGCATCCCCTTTGAAAAGGTCGCTTAATTTCGCCCCGGGCAAGCCCTTAGTAAGCGCTCGCAACCGAAAGGCCGATTGGTCGCCCCGGTCTGACGCCGGCTCAGCTCATGCCCCGCCCACCGTCGATTGAAGCGGCGGCAGGACTTTCTAGAGCATTTTCGAGCGAAGTGAATATTGGTTTGCGCCGAGATTTACGACAAAAATCAAAAAATCAATGGATTTCATTTTCAGCGGCGAGGCTGAGACACTAAATATTTCAAGACGTTTCCGCAGACACAAATTCGGCGTCGCCACGCCCCACGCGCGATCGCGTACTTGTTTCGACCAAAATCGCAGCGCCTCAAAGCAGCTTTTCAATTTCCGTCTCGAGGTCCCTAGGCGTCGTCGTCGGCGCGAAACGATGCGCGACGTCGCCGCTTCGGCCAATGAGAAATTTTGTGAAATTCCATTTGATCGGCTCGGTCCCGAGCACGCCCTTTGCTTCGCCTTTGAGAAACTTAAAGAGCGGATGAGCTTCCGCGCCGTTGACATCGATTTTGCTAAAAATCGGAAATGTCACGTCGTAAGTTCGGGAGCAAAATTGTGCGATCGCGGCGGAGTTGCCTGGTTCCTGTGCGCCGAATTGATTGCACGGAAAGCCAAGAACCGCGAAACCGCGCGCGCCATATTTTCGATAGAGCGCCTCAAGCCCTTCATATTGCGGCGTGAACCCGCATTTGCTCGCCGTGTTGACGATAAGCAGAACCTGCCCAGAGAAATCGGCAAGCGGTTTTTCCGCGCCGTCTAGGGTTATTGCGGAAAAATCAAAAACAGAACTCATATTGATCTCCCAACCGAGCTCTCGCCGCCAGATCTGCTTGCGGACGCTGACGCTCCCGCGATGGCTTATATTTGATATGATTATAGACCAACGTGGCGGACGCGGCCATGAGCATCTTTGGGGACAGGCCGGTCCGACCCGAACGGCCTTGGAACGCGCGGGGGCGACGATTTCAGGTCAAAGCGGTTTGCCTCGCTGAAATGCCCGGCCAAAAATAAGCAAAAAAGCTCTCATCTCGCACGAGCGGGACGGGAGAGAAATGGCCCGAGATTTCTTTTTACGTAAATGTTCGAAATTAAAGCATCGGTAAGCTATCCGTCGCCACTTTTTGATGCAGACGCCGCTTAACTTATTAATTTATGCTTATTATACTAAATACTTGCGCTATTTACATTGAGTTCGTTAGTGCACATGAGAGGATTTCGAACCTCTAGCCTCTGCCTTTGGAGCGAAAAGGGCCTTGCGCCCCGCCGCGTCCGTCGCAGTCGGCGACCGCCCACAAAGGAAAAACCGCGACATTCACACACCGGTGCGGCGCCGGAAATTTACCGTGCTAATCGCCTGTCCAATAAGGCGGCGAACAGATGAGTGCTTGATAAGCTTGGCGCGCCACGGTCGATGAAGATGGGCAATATTGCTTCGCCATGGCGCTATGATTTTTGGACCCGTGGTGCGCCCCTCTCGTCCAGAGTGCGGAGAACTGCGAATCTCCGCTTTGAATTTGGACATGCCGAAATCAGGGCGTCCGCTTTACCTCTGGCTGCGACCATATGTCGGCATCCCCCGGATCGCCCAGGGCCGCCGGAATGCGCCATAAGCGGCCGTCAGCGGAGGAATGAGCGACAGGATACCCACTTGACCCGCCCCTTGAGGCCGCCTCGATAAGGATTGCGGTCGGCCAACTTCGAGGTGATTCGTGAGCTCTCCCGCACAATTCCTGAACCCTTCCGAGGCCGCCATGCGGCTCGGCGTTTCCGCCAAGGCTTTGCGCCTCTATGAACAGCGCGGGTTGATCGCGCCAGTGCGCACAGCGGCTGGCTGGCGGGCATATGGTCCCGATGAGATGGCCCGCGTCGCAGAGATCGCGGCCTTGCGCGAACTCGGTCTTAGCCTGAGCCAAGTGGGGCGCGTGCTGGGAGGCGACTCTTTGAGTCTCGAACCGGCGCTTGCTGCGCATCAAGAGGCGCTCGAAGGTCGCCTTCGTCAACTTGTCGAAACTGTTGATAAAGTCCGCCGCCTGCGGGCCGACCTCAGCGGCGGGCGGGCACCGGCTTCCGGCGAACTCGCGCAACTGCTGAAACCGGCCTCCAAATTCAGTATCGGGTTCGACCTTCCGTGGCCTTGGGGTGGTGAACGGTTTGAATTGCAAGACGTCCGCTCACTGAACTACATCGTTGGTCCGCTGGGCAGTGGCAAGACACGACTGGCAATGCGCCTAGCCGAGACCCTGCCGGGCGCGGCATTCCTTGGCCTGGAGCGGCTCGCGGATGGGGGCGCGGCGGCCAGGGCGCTGCTGGACCGCGACCCGGCCCTCAGGTTGCGCGTTGATCAGACCCTAGCTTGGCTTGTCGAGGACGGCGCCACGGTTTCTGATGCTTTGGTCGCCCTGCTCGCCGGACTAGAAACTGAAGGCCCGACCATCCATGTCATCGACATGCTGGAACAGGGGCTCGACAAGCCCAGCCAGGAAGCTCTGATTGCGCATCTGCGCCGCCGTGGTCCCGACTCTCGACCACTCTTCTTTCTCACACGCTCCAGTTCAATTTTGGATTTGGACGCCGTGGGGGAGGACGAGGCAGTTATCCTTTGTCCCGCCAATCACAGCCCGCCGAGCTGCGTCCGTCCGTGTCCCGGATCCCCGGGTTTCGAGGCCGTCGCCACCTGTCTTGCATCACCTGAAGTGCGTGCGCGTACAGAGGGCATAATCGCTTGGCGACCCCAAGTGGCTTGATGGTCCACGCCGCATAGCTGCATGTCCGAGGCGGGTCACGAACAGAAATGCTCTGCACGAGCATATTCCATCTGCGCATATCGGGAGTCGCCTCGATAGCCGCCGTAGCCGAGCGGTTTGCGCGTCGAAATGAGGCGCGAGTCTGTCGCGCGCACCAGCGGCGAGGGCACAAAATGCGCCGTCGCGTGGACTCGCCGCTTGGGACCGAGCGCAAGGCACTCGTTTGCTCTCACGCTCTCGAAAGAGCGTGTGACAACTTGAATTCCGGCTCCGGGGCACGAGGACGTTTGAACGCGCGATCCAAGCCCTTTGGCAGGCTTCGCGCTATATCAATCGGAGCCGCGTTGTCGCCGAGCCATCCCTTTTCACGCATGGACATAGCGCTGGATCGCGCACCGATTTGCGCCATGGGGCAACCATTTGACGGCGAATTCTCTGCCTCTGCGTTGCCTCTCGGCAGTCGCTTGGCTTGCGCGATTTTGGCGCTCACGCTGCGGCGCCATTGCAAATCGGCCGTAACAGATCGGCGTCGAAACCTGCATCGGAAGGGCAGAGGGACGCGCGGTCTGGATGACAAGACGGTGCGCTTGGAATTTCACCCGATGGCACAAAGCAACTGCAAATGCAGCGTCATGCAAGCGCAACTTTCCGCCCTCTTCCGTGACGTGAACTGCGCAATTTTTCGCGATAATGGCACTGATTTTTGTGGGGTCACTCTGAGAATGGATGTGCGTTATGGCGTGGATTGGCGCGGGATCGGCGAAGTGGTTTAGGAGGGCAAGATAAAAGGGACAGCCTGCGGCTCTGTCCGGCGGTCGGTTTGTCGTTGCTCGTCAATGTGATCGCACAGGCTGCGTTTTTGGCGCGCAGCCTGTCAATTTGAGCAAGGCATTACACAGGAAGGCTTTTCTCCACCTCGCGCGATTTTGGCCCTGGGGGTGGATGAAAAACTTGCGCTCCCACTTTCGATCAGTTTGCGTCCGAGACGAAGAACCGGACAGGTGCGAGTCATGACGGCCTGAGAGAGGCTAGCCGGATCGTCGTCGCCCCCTCAAGGCTCGCGCTTCGCGCGCCCGGTTCCGCCGGCTTGCGGCCTTGACCGGGTGCCGAAGCTCCGGCTTCTTCGCCTCCAGGCCGTCATGGCTTCGCGTGAGCGAGATCGCTCCCGACAGGAAGAAGGAGTCGCGGCGCAATCGGATAGGCCGGCGCGCAGTTCGGCCATTCGTCGCGCGAGCGGGTCATGCGAAGTTTTTCGCATGACCCGTGCACAAAATTCTCGCCCGCACCGCATCGGAAACGCTGGCGTGATGCCCAGCGACCTCTATGATTACGCGAGGCCGCCGAGGCGCATACCAGGCCGGCCGCCGCGCTGCGATCCGACGACGTGGATCGTGACCGACGACTGGCCCGAACTCCGTGCCAGTGAGCGAGGCCGAACTCGACTTGTTTGAAGCCTGGTTCGGCGATCTCGTCGACGAAGTTTTTTCTGGTCGCCGCTGACTTTTGGGAGCCCGCCATGACCACGCCCATTCGCGCCGCTCTGTATCTGCGAGTCTCGACCAGCCGTCAGGCCGACAATGATCTCTCCATCCCCGACCAGCGCCGGCAGGCGCAGGCCTATTGCAAGAGCAGAGGCTGGGAAGGCGTCGCCGATTTCGTCGAGCCGGGCCAATCCGCCACCGACGATCGGCGGCCAGAGTTTCAGCGCATGATCGACGCGGCGACGACAAAGCCGCCGGCCTTCGACGTGATCGTGGTCCACAGCTACAGCCGATTTTTCCGCGACCAATTCCAGCTCGAGTTTTACGTCCGCCGGCTTGCCAAGAACGGCGTGCGGCTCGTTTCGATCACGCAGGAGCTTGGCGACGATCCGATGAGCAACATGATCCGGCAGATCATGGCGCTATTCGACGAATATCAGTCGAAGGAAAATGCCAAGCACACCCTTCGGGCGATGAACGAGAACGCCCGCCAGGGATTTTGGAACGGCTCGCGGGCGCCGATCGGCTATCGCATCGTCGACGCCGGGCAGCGCGGTCAGAAGACCAAGAAGACGCTGGAGATCGATCCGATCCAGGCCGAAACGGTGCGGCTGATCTTCAAGCTCGCGCGCGAGGGTGACGGATCGTCGGGAGGCATGGGCGTCAAATCCGTCGCAGCGCATCTCAACGCCCGAGGCATACGCACCCGCGACGGCGGGCGCTGGGGCATTGGGGCCGTTCACAAGGTCCTGACGCGGACGACGTACGTCGGACGGCATCGCTTCAACACCCGACATTGGAAGACCCGGGAGAAGAAACCCGAGGCCGACATCGTGGAGATGGCCGTCCCGCCAATCATTGACGCGGCGGAGTTCGACGCGGTTCAGACCCTGCTGAAGACGCGCAGCCCGGCGCTCTCGGCCCCGCGCGTCGTCAGCGGCCCGACCCTCCTTACCGGCATCTGCTTTTGCGCGTCCTGCGGCATGGCGATGACCCTGCGCACCGGGAAGGGCGGCAGATATCGCTACTACACTTGCTCGACCAAGGCGCGGCAGGGTGAGACGGGCTGCAAGGGGCGTTCGATCCCGATGGAGAAGCTCGACGGACTCGTCGCCGACCACCTCGAAAAGCGACTCCTCAAACCGGAACGCCTTGAAGAAATCTTGTCCTCGATCTTGACTCGCCGAGAAGAGCAGGCCGAGCGCCGCGCCACCCATGTCGCCGAGCTGAGAAAGCGCGCCGCCGAGGCGGAGGCGAAGCTGAAGCGGCTATATGATGCGATCGAAAACGGCGTGGCGGATCTTTCCGATCCCTTGCTCAAGGACCGCGTGGTCGAGCTCAAGGCGGTCCGGGATCAATCCCACGACGACGCCGACCGCGCGGAGGCGGCCCTGGAACGGGTGGGGCCAATCGTGACCCCGCAAGCGCTCGGGACCTTCGCCCGCCACGCGCGCAAGCGGATGCGCGACGGCATCGGCGGCTATCGCCGCGACCACCTCCGGGCCTTGGCCCAACGGGTAGAAGTAGACGATCGCGAAGTGCGCATCATGGGCCACAAAAGCGCGCTGCTTCGCGCCCTCGTCGCCTCGGGAGGCGGGAAAACGGCGGGAATCTGCGTGCCCAGTTTTGTTCCGAAGTGGCGCGCCCGAAGAGATTCGAACTCCTGACCCCTAAATTCGTAGTTCATTTTCGACAGTTCGCCCGCGCCGCCGGGTACACGACTTTTATAGCTTAGAGCCAGAATATTTGCGTATTTTCAATCACTTTTCGTACTTATTCGCATTCTGGCGAAAGCGCCCCGAAAAACTACTTGATTGACCAATACCGTTTTAATGCCGTTTGAAAAAGGCCCAAAGCTGAAAGGTTTCTTTGTCGTTGTTGGAAAACGGAAGAAAATATTTACGGTCCAAGGCGATCTGCGACGAGCGGGAAAGAGGGCTTCAACGATCAGGGTTTCGATTGGCGATGCCAGTGAGGTTTCGACACGCACCGGCCGCGCGACTGCACGTGATTATATTCTACAGATCAGCCGCGGCCAGCATCCAAATACTGGGAAGCGTGGCCAGGACGTTTCAGAGAAGTCGGGAGCCGAAGCCGCGCAGCTAAATAGGGTGACGCTCCAGGCTGCTTGGGAAAGGTATCGCGACGCGCATATGGTCCGCAAAGGCCGCAGCGAAGGAACGATAGAGAGCTACAGGGACCACGTCGAACGCATGTTCATTGAATGGCTGGACATCCCCTTGAAGGACCTAGCTGACGATCCCGCAGGTGTCGCGAAGAAGCACGATACTATCACCCACGACAACGGCCCTTACATCGCGAATGGGAGCATGCGGACGCTTCGCGCAATATATAATCACGCCCGCAAGACCAACAAAGAGCTTCCCGCGGACAACCCCGTTAATGCGATCGACTGGAACGGAGAAAAGCGCCGTGACACCGCCATGGGTGCAACCGACCTAAAGGGCTGGTTCGTTCAGCTCGCGGCCATGGACAATCCGATCCGGCGTGAGTTTCATCTTTTCACACTGCTTTCTGGCTGCCGTCCGGCTGCTTTGAAGGAGGTAAAGCCAGAGCATATCAATTTTCGGCGACGCATGCGGCATATCCCGAAGCCGAAGGGCGGTTCGAAGCGCGCTTTCGACATTCCTTTGTCGCGAGAGATGATCATTTGCCTCAGCCGCGCCCTCCGCTTTGGTCGTGTAATATATCCCGCTGAAGCGGCAAAATGGGTATTCCCCGCCGATAGCGCCTTGGGACATCAGGTGGAACAAAAAGAAAATCGTGACGTGTTGTCCAAATGGGGCAATGATCTTCGTCAAAGTTATCGGACGCTAGCGACGACGGCAGGTGTTTCGGAAACGGACGCGCGACTTCTCATGAACCATGCCATTCCAGGTGTGAACGCCGGTTACATTACCCGTCATAAGCTGCTGGAGGATCATCTGCGTGGCCAGCAACAGGCGATCAGCCGCGTGGTTTTCGCTGCGCTTGGCGATGCTCGCTCCAAAAACGACCTAGTTCGCCGCTGGCTTGGCCCTGGCGCCGTGCGCTTCACGAAGCGACGGCGGACTTATCAAGCCAGCGCGGCGTAACTGCCAGTGTGCAAGCAAACGCCTGGCCGAGCGACAGCCGAAGATTTAGGTAATAAATGCGCGAATTTTAATCAAAGCGCTGCCCTGATCGCAGCAACGAAGGCCAGCTACCCGCCTTTGGTCATATTGGTCCAAGCACGCGACCTTTACCTGTCATCGCGGGGACCTGCTCGCCGTCAATCCGACACCAGGCTCAGCGTTATCTAGCAACTCGCCCCCCATAATCCGGCCAAAGGCTTGCGAAGACGAAGAAATCGAAGCAACGCTTCCCGGCCTAGCAAGAAATTCGCGATGATCCAGGGGATGCCCTTGTTACTTCCCGCCGCACTTTTGATTAATCAACCCAGCTTCGTGCAAGTCGGGGGCGTATGTACTCCCGGTGAACCGCTGACCATGATAAATAAATACCGCTGCTTCTTTCCATGACCCGTTTGGGGTCTTTTTGAAGGCGCTGCACCAGAACGTTCACAAAACCACCTGGATATTGTTGAAGCGTGTAAGTCGCCGCGCGCGCGATATGGGGCGTGGATCCTATTAAGGCAATCACAATAGCAGGGATCACGATTGATCGCATGGTCCTCTCCTTCCGGTTGAAACCGTTTACTTCAATTTCGATCAGCCCAGTTTAACGTTGGGGAATTCCTCAGGTTGCAAAAAAGCTGGGCCGAGCCCAGACGGCAGATTTGCCATATAATCGTAAGCGTGGGATTATGACCGCGGAAGAGGATCATGCGGCCTGGGAGGTCGTAGCGGGCGGCCGCCAGTTCCAGGGCAGCAGTTCGTCGATCCGGTTGATGGGGATGGTCGGCGATGCGGGCGATGATGTCGCGCGAGCTAGGCCTCGGGTTCGAGGCCGTTCATCCTGGCGGTTTGGATGATCGTGTACATGATGGCGGCGCGTCGCCGCCGGTGTCGGAACCGGCAAACAGCCAGTTCTTGCGACCCAAGGCCAGGGGCCGTATGGCCCGTTCGGCGGCGTTGTTGGTCATCTCCAGCCGCCCGTCCGTCGTGTAGCGGGTCAGGGCCGGCCAGCGGGCAGAGCGTAGCGGATGGCGCCGGCCAGGGCGCTCTTGCCGCTGATCTTGTCCAGCGTCGCCTCGAGGAAGGCCTTCAGCTCGCGCGAGCATTGGAACGGACGTTGTTCTGGCGGACGCCGCCAGGCGTTCGTCGGGCTCTTGCCGCGGATGTTGGCTTCGATGGCGAACAGTCGCGCGATCCGCTCCAGCAGATCGCGGGCGGCGGGCGATTTTGTCGCCGTCGTGGACATCGTATATCTTGCGCCGCGCATGCGCCCAGCAAGCGACCTCAGTGAGGACCGGGGCCCGGTTTTCGGGTCGGCTCGTAGAGATGGCTTGAAACCGGCATAGGCGTCGGCATGGAGATAGCCGCGACACCCCTTCAAGCAATGCCTTCGCTTGCTCCGCCTTCGGTCGGGTGAGTAGCGATAAAAGGCCGCGGGCGGCGGTCGATCCCCAGGGTCGTTCGTCGCGCACCGGTACCCATAGTCGTCCTGTCTTGGTTTTGCCGCGCCCGGGTTCAAGCACGGTACGGCGTATCGTCGGCGTGGAACGTTTCGCCGGCGCGCGCATGTTTCCGATCGCTTCCGCCAACGGCGTAAGTAACGCGCCATCTTGCCAGACCCATTGCGCCAACTCGAGCGATCAACTTCCACGCCTTCGCGGGCATAAATGTCGCTCTGACGGTACAGGGGCAGGTGATCGCCGTACTTCGAGACGATCACATGCGCCAACAGCCCAGGCCCCGGCATTCCCTTCACAATCGGCAACGACGGCATCGGCTCTTGCGTAATCCTCTCGCAATCCCTGCAGCCATTTTGGGGCGGGCATGTCAACGACCTTTAAGTGCGAAGGCACATATTCCAGCACCTCGCGCTCGTCCACCCCGATCTGGCGTAAACAATTTGAGCCGCCACAGTTCGGGCAAACACTTTGATCCGGTTTATGCTCGATCGTTTCGCACAGGCAGTGTTCCGGCAAAGGCGCGCGACCGGAGGGCTTGCGCGGCTTCGAAGAAGGTGGCTGCGAAGCGTTGCTTCGCTTCGGCCCGCGCTTCGAATTCGGCGTCCGTCTCTTCGATGTCGCCGATCAAAAGTTCGAGTTGTTCGACTGCGCGCGTCGAGCTTCTCCGACGAGCGCCCGAACCGCGCGCGCCGCAACACGGCGAGCTGCATTTTCAGCTTTTCGATCAGCAGCGTCTTGGCGTGGATCTCGGAGGAAAGAGCTTCGACATCACGCTGCAACTCGCTCGCGAC
>CAWHIP010000009.1:0-115385 GCA_963829515.1 uncultured Alphaproteobacteria bacterium | reverse complement strand
AGCATTTGCCATAACCCGGCTGGCCATGATTACCAGGGGGAGGGATTGGTGAGGTCCAAATTGTGGTTGAGGCCATGGTGCTTGGGTGAGGTCGGTTGCATGGGGATGGGGTTGACGAAAACTAGGGTGTGCATGCTATTGTGAAGGATGAACTCACCGAGCACTTCGGGCTGCGACATTGCCATGGCGCCTGACACTGGCGGGTACTGGAGGTGGGAGATTTCCTTTTGTGTTAGCGGACGAAGCATGGTGTGGAGGTCTGAATCCGTGCGCACCGCCAACGACGGCCATTGTTTATAACCATGACTTTGGGAGGACCTTATCGACCAATGCGGTGGACTTGTTCTTCGGGACTACCGCCGTCCATGGCCGTGGCCATGGTGGGGCACGCGGACTGCCATGAAACAGTGAATCGAACTGGCATCGCCATGTTCATCGCCGTTGTTTATACCAGCTCACTGCGATCCTTTCGAAAACAGCGACGGCGGAAAACCAGGAAAACCAGATCAGTGCTTGGGGAGGGGGAGGCGGGTCGAGGTCAGGGGGTCCGATGCCCAATGGCAGGGGCTACGACGGGTCGCCTTAGCCCATGGGCATTCACATCGCGGAGGGCGGTGTCGGGTTGACAGTTGGGCCGGTGGCTGGGCTTCGAAGGTGCATGGCGGTTCAAAGACCGGTTGGCGAGGGGTTTCACAAAACTGGGGCGGCACACGACCATTGACTGTTGTGGATTGAATTAGGTTTAATATTGCTGCATGGTTCAGTTGGTGTATTAGTTGGTTGGGACGGGGTGAGGACGGGATTGAATTGAGGATGGGTAAATGACAGGGGAGAGGACATTTCTGGGCCACCACGACTCCTCTGCACTGAAACTGGAGTACGTGGGTTGCTGGGCGCGGGCGGCGGTGGCACGGGCGGCGGCTGGGGTTGGGGAGCAATGCAAGTGGAAGGGCATCCAGTCGGAGAAGAATTGCCAGGCACGAGGGTTTCTCAAGTTGGTGCAAGGAACTTGGGGGCTGGGGCGGCCGGACCGAACAAGTTGGAAACCAATTGTTCAGATCCACCGCCAAGGGACTGGTCTAGGCGGCCGGTGGAGCTTAAATGGGAGAGCCGGGTGGATTGAATTAGTTCAAGGCGGTGAAAATCTGACGGCTGGGCGTGGCTCATTTATAGTCGGGAGGCGGAGGCAGTCAGGCTGCAGTGAGCCGAATGGCCGAGATGGAAGTCAACGGCATCGGGCAGGGGAATCAAAGCAACGGACGATGGAGGGCGGCGGCGATGAGCCATGGCTGTTGGGTCGGCAAGTGCATTGCTGCTGGCGAGAGCCGATGATGTGAGGATCACTGTGGTCATCTCGGAGGCGAAAACATTACGCCGACGGCAGGGAAATTTTCAGTTATCATGGTTCGAGGAATTGGATCACATGGACCATTGGGAGGCATTGCGTCATCCTTGGGATGGGGCTGCTGCCTCCATTAATGGACGGGGTCGGAACCCTGTTGCTGCGAACGGCCAGGCCGAGTCCTGGTGTCGAATTGCCAATGCACCGAAACGCGGCCATCGGGGGCCGACGCATGCAGCATCCAGCGTCGTCATGCCAAGTCAGAAATGACGCGACGGTTTGGTTCCGAGGCCAACCATCTGGGTGTCAGGAATCGCAGGGTTGTTGTTTGGGACCACCAAGGAGGGGCATTGAGGTTGGTTCGAATTGAGGAGTCAGGATCTCACGCTCGGCCACCGTGAGTCGGAGTTGGTGTCGGAGTCCACTAAGGGGACCATGCTGGTGTGTATGTGTCGTCGAGACACAGCGCCATCATGGGGAAATTACGCGCAGATGCGTCGAGTGCAGAGGAGGAATTGCTGTGTCAGGGCAGGGCCTACGGGGACAAGGCCATGCAGTTTCTCGACCACATCGGCACCCACGTGGGTTGCAGCACCAGGATTTGTTCAATCGACGGTGGCAGGAAAAATTGGAACGGTCACCTGGCTGGTGGTGGGCGCCTCACCATGGTGGGAGGGCAGGAGGAGGGGAGGGAGGAAGGCCCACATTGCTACCCCCGGAACTCGAACCATCATCGTCGTGCGGCCAATAGCGTGATGAAAAGGTGAATGGATCCGGGTTGTGAGGATCTCCAATGACGGCTTGTGGTGAGCAGTCAATCTCCTCGCCGACTTCATGGCACGCTGCTGATGGCGGGTGCTGCTTGCACCAGGCCATCCTGGTGAGTGTCTGGTTGGCCTCAACACGACGAATGAAGGTGTCGAGTCACCGTCGAGGACGGCGAAGGGGCCACCTGTGCAGGAGGATGATTCCAAGGCAGCCGCGGCCGGGCTGCCACAGGCGGGAGGAATGTCAGGAACGACAGCCGGGCATCAATCTTTGCCAACTTGGCACTGATCTGAGTGTTTGCACT
The DNA here is from genome assembly GCA_963829515.1 of uncultured Alphaproteobacteria bacterium. Lineage (GTDB taxonomy): Bacteria > Pseudomonadota > Alphaproteobacteria > Rhizobiales > Beijerinckiaceae > Methylocapsa. The sequence goes on along the minus strand of CAWHIP010000009.1, from coordinate 112,971 downwards.
GGACATGGCTGCAACTGTTGGAATGACCATTTCAGGGACTCACCAACGCTGCTGCTTGGAGGATGAACTTTGTCATTTGTCTGGCACTGGCACAGTGCCGTTGATAGAATGTTGTATTAGGCAGAATCTGTCAAGCAAGGAACTGAAAAAAAAAAAAAAACAATAGGTATTGCTCGACAAGATTGGTCCCCTGATGCAACCATTGGTAGCTAAACGGGCCGTTACAGGAACCTGTCGCGAGAACGGAAACGACAAAAGTCAGTTCATTTCCCAAAGCAACAGACTGGTTGGTCGGCTGCACTGAAATGATCATTGGGACAACGGTCAGTGTGGCAACCGAACTCGTCAGGGATCCAGTCAGGTTGGTCACCACGACAGAGTAATTACCGGCATTGATTGGCTGAACGTTGGTTAAGACTAACACGGCATAGGCAGCCCCGGCCAGCGAGTTTGTTCCGTTGAAATACCACTGGTAGGTCAACGGGCTGACCCCTTCGGCAACCACACTAAAAACAGCGACGTCGTTCTGGACCACCGTTTGATTGGCCCGCGCCTCGGCGAAGCCAAGGCCGGACAGGCCTTCGCGCGCCAGGATGGCGTTCAGGGTCGCGACCAGGTCGCCCGCCGTATCGGCCAGCGTGCCATCGAGGTCGAAGACGAGGAGGGGAGGGGTATTTGACACTTGCTGCATCGCAGCAAACTTAAGTCGCGCTGGGGCGATGGTCAAGGCCGGCGACGCGGGATTCCATTGCGCCTTTCTCGTCGCGGCCTATAAGCGGGCGACCGACGAATTGCATATGATCTGAAGCTCAGGGAGCTGACATGATGTGGGCCTTGCGTTTCCCCTCTTCTGCGTCGCCGTTTCGCTGCGTCGTCGCCCTCGCCGCCATGATCGGCGGGGCGCAGGGCGCGGCGGCGGCCAATTACGAATTTCTCGCCTGCCCGGCGACCGATCTCAACCGAGTTTATCGCCTTGATCGTGCGACCGGCGAGATCGGCGCCTGCCAATATGGGTTGAAGGAGGGCTCGGTCGGCGTCACGCTATGCTATCCGCCAGGTGAAGGCGCTGGCGCTCAAGCCCCGAGCGAATATTCGCTCGTTTCGTCGCGCCACATCGGCGAGAGCGGCGTCTTCCGGGTCGATTTGCGCACCGGCATGATGTCGGTATGCTATGTCTTGAACGACGCCGTCGTCTGCACGCCGCCGGCGCGTTGAGCTGGCCGCCTTTTGATCGAGCTCGGACCGCGCGCCGAGGGTTGACGGGGAAGCCCGCGAGGGACTAACCCGGCAGGGTGGAATAATTGGTCTTCATGAAATTCAAGCGAGCGCTCAATGGCCGCCCTCAGCCCTGATGACGCCAAACGACTCGCCGCCGCGACCGCGCTTGAACTCGTGGCACCAGGGATGCGGCTCGGCCTCGGAACCGGGACGACGGCGGCGCATTTCGTCGAGCTTCTCGGCGGGCGCGTCGGGCAAGGATTGGATGTCGTCTGCGTGCCGACGTCCGAGCGCACCAGGACGCAGGCGCAGCTTTTTTCAATCCCGCTATCGACGATCGACGACACGCCGGAGCTCGACCTGACGATTGACGGCGCCGACGAGTTCGACCCGCAATTGCGCCTGATCAAGGGCGGCGGCGGCGCCCATCTGCGCGAGAAGATCGTCGCGATGGCGTCGCGCCGAATGGTCGTAATCACCGATTCATCGAAAGCCGTGGCGACGCTCGGAAAATTTCCGCTGCCGGTCGAGGTCAATGTTTTCGGCCTGGAAGTGACGCGGCGGATGATCCTGGCGGCGGCGAAGGCTTGCTGCGGCGGCGGCGAGATCCGCTTGCGCGAGAACCCGAGCGGCCATCCGTTCGTGAGCGACAACGGACATTTCATCGTCGATTGCCTCTTGGGTGCCATTCCGGATCCCGATCAGCTGGCGGCGCGTCTTTCGGCCATTCCGGGCGTCGTCGAGCATGGGCTTTTCATCGGCGTCGCCAAGGCTGTGATCAGCGCCGGCCCGGCCGGGGTCGAGATTTTTGGCGAGCTCGATTGATCCGATCCGCCCGAGCTATGACGCATTTAGGTTTTACCGCCCCGAGGCGGCCTTGAGCCGGTCCCTGGCGGTGAAATTAAACAATTGATCGCCAAGGACTGGCTTAAAATTGAAGAGACGCAGCACCAAGGAGTTTTTCGCTTGCGCACAAGCTTTGAGAAACGTGGATCGCCTTCGGCGATTTGTCTCGGACTGATGCTCGCCTTGCCGCTTGCGCCCATGCTCGCGAACACGCAAGCGGCGCGGGCGCAGCAGAATTCGCCCGCGGCGCCGACAGGACCAAGCGGCGCAAGCCAAGCGCCGGCGAGCGCCTCACAACTCGCGGTCGCGCGGAGGCTCGTGATCGCGTCCGGAATGTCGCGCTCCTTCGCCATCATCATTCCCCAGTTCATGGATCAAATCGCGACCTCGCTGACGCAAACGCGGCCCGAACTGATCCGCGACCTCAACACCGTGCTCGGCGATTTAAAGCCTGAATTCGATAGGCAAGCCGATGAAATGGTCGATATAGCGGCGCAGATTTATGCGAAGCGCTTGAGCGAACAGGATTTGAAAACGGCCGTCGCCTTTTTTGAAAGCCCGGCCGGCAAGCAGTATGTCGAGACGCAACCGGCGTTCTTGAGCGATGTCGTGACCGCCATGCAGGGCTGGCAAGGCAAAATCTCGACTAATATGATGACCCGCGTCCGGGTCGAGATGAAGAAGAAAGGCCACGACATCTGAACCAGCCGCGCCGCCGTCTCGCCGCGACCGCGCCTGAGCTTGTATAGGTCTTGCATCATTTTCTTCAGGGCGGCGGGTTGCTTTTCGGAAAAAGATGAGCCGGGCGTTCGGCGCCGGCCTCGGTCCTGGAGCCGACGGGCGATGGAGGCGTTGCGATGGCCGATTTCGACATTGACCTCTTTGTCATCGGCGCGGGATCGGGCGGGGTGCGCGCCGCGCGCATCGCCGCCGGCCATGGCGCCAAGGCGGTCGTCGCGGAAGAATTTCGGGTCGGCGGCACATGCGTGATTCGCGGCTGCGTGCCGAAAAAGCTCATGGTCTATGCGAGCCGATTTGCCGATGAATTCGCCGATGCGGCCGGATTTGGCTGGAGCGTTCCCGCGCCATCCTTTGATTGGGCGAAGCTCGTCGCCGCGAAAGAGAAGGAAATCTCCCGCCTTTCCGCAATTTACCGGGCCAATCTCGACAAGGCGGGCGTGGCGATCTTCGACGGCCGCGCCGAAGTGCTTGATCCGCATACGGTGCGCCTTTCCGCCGATGGCCGCATATGGCGCGCCCGCTTCATTCTCGTCGCGACCGGCGGCGCGCCGGTTCTCGAACCCGACATTCCGGGCCGGGAGCACGCCATCACCTCGAACGAGATCTTCGACCTGGCCGAATTGCCGCGCCGCCTGGTGATCGTCGGCGGCGGCTATATCGCCGTCGAATTCGCCTCGATCTTCGCCCGGCTCGGAAGCCATGTCACGCTGGCCTTGCGCGGCGACAATGTGCTGCGCGGCTTTGACGAGGACATGCGAACCGGCGTGCGCGACGCGCTCCGCCACGCCGGGGTCGATTTCAAATTTGGCATGTTGCCTATTCGAATTGAGAAAAGGGCCAAGGATCTCGGCGTCGCCTTGACAAAGGGGGAGCTCCTCGACGCCGATCAGGTCTTGATCGCGACCGGGCGGCGGCCGCATACCTCCGGCCTTGGTCTCGAAAAAGCTGGCGTCGCGCTCGATCGCATCGGCGCGGTCAAGGTCGACGCCTTCTCGAAGACCAATGTCGATTTCGATCTACGCGGTCGGCGACGTGACCAATCGGGTCGCCTTGACGCCGGTCGCGATCCGCGAGGGGCACGCTTTCGCCGACACGGTTTTCGGCGGAAGGCCGACGGCGGTGTCGCACGCCAATATTCCGACCGCCGTTTTCACGACGCCGGAGCTTGGGACGGTGGGCCTGACCGAGGCGGAGGCGCGCGAGGCTTATGATTGCGTCGACATTTACGAGGCGAGCTTTCGGCCTCTGAAGGCGACGCTCTCGGGGCGTCAGGACAAGACCGTGATGAAGATCGTCGTCGATGGGCTGACCGATCGCGTGCTCGGCGTTCATGTCCTTGGCGACGATGCCGGCGAGATGGCGCAGCTTTTGGGGATCGCCGTCAATCTGGGCGCGAAAAAAGCCGATTTCGACGCCACCATGGCCGTGCATCCGACCTCGGCCGAGGAGCTCGTCACCATGCGCATGCGCACGGCCCGCTATTTGCGCGAGTTGATCGGCGAGGAAGGTCCGGGCGCGGCCGTGGCGCAGTCTTGATGAGGAGCATGGATCTGGACGACGCAAGAAGGTCCAAGCTCCGCGCGGAAAGGTCAATCCCCGCCGGTCTCGCCATTTCCGAAAACCTCTATATAAGGCTTTTCCGAAATGGGGTTGTCGGGGCTGTCCCGGCCAAGGAGTTTTGAACCAATGCCTGTCGACGTTTGGTCGCCCGCGAGCTGGAGAGCCAAGCCGATCGAGCAAGCGCCGGATTACGCCGACGCCGCCGCGCTCGGCGAGGTCGAGCGCCAGCTCGCCGGCTTTCCGCCGCTCGTCTTCGCCGGCGAGGCGCGCCAGCTCAAAACTTTGCTCGGCAAGGTCGCCAAGGGCGAAGCTTTTCTGCTTCAGGGCGGCGATTGCGCCGAGAGCTTCGGCGAACATTCCGCCGACAATATCCGCGATTTCTTTCGCGTGTTCCTGCAAATGTCGGTCGTGACGACCTTCGCCGCCGCCCTGCCTGTCGTCAAGCTCGGCCGGATCGCCGGCCAATTCGCCAAGCCGCGTTCGGCGCCGATGGAAAAAATCGGCGAGCTGGAGCTGCCGAGCTATCGCGGCGACATCGTGAACGATATCGCCTTCGACGCCGAGGCGCGCAAGCCCGCGCCCAGCCGGCAGCTCGACGCCTATCGCCAATCGGCGGCGACCTTGAACCTCATCCGCGCCTTCGCCTCGGGCGGATACGCCAATCTTGAGAACGCCCATGGCTGGATGCTCGGCTTTGTCAAGGACAGCCCGCAATCGGCCCGCTATCAGGAGCTCGCCGACCGCATCACCGAGACGCTCGGCTTCATGCGCGCGATCGGGCTCGACCCGGAATCGCATCCAGAGCTGCGCCAGACTGATTTCTACACGTCGCATGAGGCTTTGCTGCTGGGTTATGAGCAGGCGCTGACCCGCGTCGACTCGACGACAGGCGATCATTACGCGACCTCGGGGCACATGATCTGGATCGGCGACCGCACCCGCCAGCCAGATCACGCCCATGTCGAATATGCGCGCGGCGTGAAGAATCCGCTCGGCCTGAAATGCGGGCCGACGCTCGGCGCCGACGAGCTTCTCAAGCTCATCGATATTCTCAATCCGGACAATGAGCCGGGCCGCCTCACCCTGATCTGCCGCTTCGGCGCCGAGAAGGCGGCCGCCTGCCTGCCGGGTCTGATCCGTGCGGTCGAGCGCGAGGGCCGCAGCGTCGTGTGGTCCTGCGACCCCATGCACGGCAATACGATCAAGGCGGCCTCGGGCTTCAAGACGCGGCCCTTCGACAAGATCATGAGCGAGCTTCGCACCTTCTTTTCGGTGCATCAGGCGGAAGGCAGTTACGCCGGCGGCGTGCACCTTGAAATGACCGGCAAGAACGTCACCGAATGCATCGGCGGCGCCCGGGCGATCTCCGAATCCGACTTGCGCGACCGGTATCACACCTATTGCGACCCGCGGCTCAACGCCGAGCAGGCGATCGAGGTCGCTTTCCTCGTCGCCGAGCTTTTGAAGGCCGAGCGCATCGGCCGCGGCCGGAGCGAGGCCGACGCCGCCGAATGAGGCGCGCCCTGGGCGGGAAATTCATCATGACAATTTTTCCAACCTTTTTCGTCTCGCATGGCGCGCCGAATCTCTTGCTGCAGGAAAGCCCGGCGCGCGATTTTCTCGCCGGCTTCGCTCAGGCGCTCGCCGATCGCGGCCTCGGCCGGCCGCAGGCGATTCTCGTCGCCTCGGCCCATTTCGACATGAAAATTCCCTCCTTCAGCGCCGACGAGAAGCCCGGCATGCTGTATGATTTCACCGGCTTCGAGGAGGAGCTTTACAAAGTCGATTATCCCGCGCCGGGCCTGCCGGGGCTTGCGACCATCGCCGCGAATCTCATCGAGCAATCGGGCTTTCCGGCGCAGGAGATCATCGGCCGCGGCCTCGACCACGGAGTTTGGGTTCCTCTCAAGCTGATCTATCCCGACGCCGATATTCCGGTCGTGCAGATGACGGTCCAGTCCGATCAGGGGGCCGGGCATCATATCGCGCTCGGCCGCGCCCTCGCCTCCCTGCGCAAACATGGCGTTCTCGTCATCGGCTCCGGCAGCCTGACCCATAATCTCGACGAGCTCCGCCATGGCGGCCGCGCCATGGATGCTCCGGCCTTGGACTATGTTCAGGATTTTGAGGATTGGATCCTGGCCAAGGCGGAGGCCGGCGCGATCGACGACATCGCTGACTATCGCAGCCTCGCCCCGCATGCGCGGAAAAACCATCCGACCGAGGAGCATTTCCTGCCCTTCGCCTTCGCCTTCGGCGCGGCCGGGGAGGGCGCCAAAGGCGCGCGCGCGCATCATTCGGTCCAATGGGGCGCCCTTTCTATGGACGCTTTTGTCTTCGAATGAGCGCGTCGACGCCGCCGCGCGCGCCTGATCCCGGCGTCCCGGCGAATCGTCTCGTCATCGGGCTCGCGCAAGTCAATTGCACGGTGGGCGACATCGCCGGCAATCTCGCGCGCATGCGGGCCGCGCGCGCCGAGGCGGCTGGTTTTGGCGCCGATCTCTTGATGTTCTCCGAGCTTTTCATCGGCGGCTACCCGCCCGAGGATCTCGTCTTGAAGCCGGCGTTTCAGGAGGCCTGCCGGGCCGCCTGCGAAGAGATCGCGGCGGAGACGGCGGATGGCGGGCCGGCGCTGCTCGTCGGCCTTCCCTGGGGCAAGGACAAGGACTGCTACAACGCCTATGCGCTCCTCGCCAATGGACGGATCGAGGCCGTGCGCTTCAAGGTGGACTTGCCGAATTATGGCGTCTTCGACGAGAAGCGGGTGTTCAAGCCGGGCCTCATGCCGGGACCGATCGTCTTCCAGGGCGTGCGCATCGGCGTTCCGATCTGCGAGGATATTTGGGGGCCGGACCCGGTCGAATGCATCGCCGAGACCGGCGGCGAAATCCTGCTCGTGCCTAATGGCTCGCCCTATTGGCGCGGCAAGACGGATGAGCGCCTTTCTGTCGCCGCCGCCCGCGTCGTCGAGAGCGGCTTGCCGCTGGTCTATCTGAACCAGTTCGGCGGCCAGGACGAGCTTGTGTTCGACGGCGCCTCTTTCGCGCTCAATGCGGATTGCTCGCTCGCCGTCCAGCTTCCCGCCTTCGCCTCCATGGTCGCCAAGACCGTCTGGGAGCGCGGCGCGAAGGGCTTTGTCTGCGTCGAGGGGCCGAAGTTCAAGATCGAGGAAGGCGACGCGGCCGATTACGCGGCCTGCGTCTTGGGCCTGCGCGACTATGTCGACAAGAACGGGTTTCCTGGCGTCGTCATGGGTCTTTCGGGCGGGATCGATTTGGCGCTTTGCGCGGCGATCGCGGTCGATGCGCTGGGCGCCGCGCGCGTCCATTGCCTCATGTTGCCCTATCGCTTCACCTCGAACGAATCCCTAGCTGATGCGGAGGCTTGCGCGCGCGCGCTCGGCGTTCGCTATGATATTTTGCCGATCGCTCCCGCTATCGATGGTTTTGAAAAACTCCTCGCGCCCATCTTCAAGGGTACGCCGCCGGGCGTCACGGAGGAAAATATCCAGAGCCGCATTCGCGGCACGGCGCTGATGTCGGTCTCGAACAAGTTTGGTCCGGTGCTGGTCACGACTGGCAACAAATCGGAAATGTCGGTCGGCTATGCGACCATCTATGGCGACATGAATGGCGGGTTCAATCCGATCAAGGACCTTTACAAGATGGAGGTCTTCCGCCTCGCCGAGCTGCGCAACCGCTGGAAGCCGGAAGGCGCGCTGGGCCCCGACGGCGAAGTGATCGCGCGCAACATCATCGTGAAGCCGCCCTCCGCCGAGCTGCGCGAAAATCAAAAGGATCAGGATTCGCTGCCGCCTTACGACGTTCTCGACGCCATTCTTGAAGGCCTGGTCGAGAAGGAGATGCGCGTCTCTGAACTTGTGGCTTTAGGCCATGATCTCGAGACGGTGAAAAAGGTCGAAAGGCTGCTTTATCTCGCCGAATATAAGCGCCGCCAATCGGCGCCGGGCGTCAAGGTGACCAAAAAGAATTTCGGCCGCGATAGGCGCTATCCGATCGTCAATCGGTTTCGCGATTTGGGTGAGGCGGGGCCGACGGCGGGCGCGGGCGCCCGGTCGGGCCAGGCCTCGGCGAAGACTGAGCCGGTCGGCGTCAGTCCCGCGCGCGGATGGGGAGTGCTCAGTTCGAATTTCCGGGAGTGCGTGAAAGCGGTTGACCGCTCAAGCCGCTGGGATAACGCCGGTGCGCCAAATCCGTTCTCCGCTAGTGCGCAACCCCCTAGCTGGAGTTGGCCCACAAAACAGATCTTGCGCTGGTCGGTAGCAAAGGGCAGTTTTAGGGTCGCAAACGAGATGTTTGGCTGTGTCGCGCGAGCACGGTGAAGAAATTTGGATCTTTGAGACTAGAGATGTGGATCGACGATTTTATAAGCTGCTTTGACAGCGACACCAAAAATGGGACGGATTTTGACAAAGGTTTTCTCATAAAAGAGCCTTATATACCTGCGAAACTCTATAAATTTCGAGCAATTAGCGACTACGCGCTCGACAATCTACAGAACGATACGGTCTGGCTTAATTCTCCTGACAAATACAATGATCCTTACGACTCAGCGGCGACCATATCGCCGACGGAAATATTCGATGTATCAATCAGGAACCACCTGGACGACATCCCTGGCCTCGACAAACTATATCGGATTATCCCTCGAGACGAAATCGAGAGACTTCGAACTGCGCCCAATCCAACGCGAGAGATTGCCAAAAAGGTATTAGAGGCTGACCCAAACGTATCCAGAGATAAAATACCTGAAATGCTGGATGCTTTACAAAGCGAGATACTACATGTCATGAATCCGACATATATTAAGCTTATCGAATATTTGAGATCGAGTATCAAGATTTGTTCCTTTGCCGCGACTATGATGCCGATCACTATGTGGAGCCATTATGCAGATAACCATAAGGGATTCTGCGTAGAGTATGATATATCTAAAATAACTAGTAGTGATATCAGACGAAGAATGTTGTTTCCTGTCATATACAAAGCATCACTTTTCGACTGTACGAAATATTTTTCTTCCTCTTTAGAAGACTTATCGCAATTCAATAATACATTTGCACTAGTTCAAGCACTTTATAAGTCTCCTGAATGGAGCTATGAGCAAGAATGGCGACTTGTTTTCATAGCAGGGGTTATTCCAAAAGAGACTAATTATCCGATGGTGCCAGCCAATCGCGTCTATCTTGGTGCGAAGATGCCCGAGGATGACAAGCGGAAGCTCATCGCTGTTTGCCGGTCAAAAGGCGTCGAGTGCCAGCAAATGCATCTGAAAAACGACCGGTTTGAGCTTGAGGCGAAGCCGACCAGTTAGAGCGCCGCAACCGCAAATCCGCTGCAGGTGTCAGGTGCGGATGTGCATTTGCCTGATCGAAATGCAGACGTCCCTTGGGCGTGGCGAGGGCGGAGAACGTCCTTCAGGGACCTTGAGGTCGGAAAGGGTCAATGTCCCCCCCCCCGCGCGCTTCCTTGAGCCGAGGGCCGAGAAGCCCTATCAGAACCTTCTGCCCGCGCAGGCCGATCGCCGTGCGCGCGGAGCTATGGTCAGGAAAGAGAATGCCCCACCCCATCGTCCGCTTCGCGCCCTCGCCGACCGGCTATATTCACATTGGCAATGCGCGGACGGCGCTTTTGAACTTCCTTTACGCCAAAAAGCATCACGGCGAATTCATTCTTCGCTTCGACGACACCGATGTGGAAAGGTCCAAGGAGGAATACGCCCAGGCGATTGAGGTCGATCTCGCCTGGCTCGGCGTCACCCCGCACGCGATTTTTCGCCAGTCGGAGCGGATCGCTCTCTATCATGCCGCCGCCGAGGCGCTGCGCGCCGCCGGCAGGCTTTACCCCTGCTACGAAACAGCCGAGGAGCTCGACCGCAAGCGCAAGCGCCAGCAGGCGCGCGGCCTGCCTCCGGTCTATGACCGGGCCGCTCTCGAGCTTTCCGCCGCCGATCGGGCGCGGCTCGAGGCGGAAGGCCGCAAGCCGCATTGGCGGTTCAAGCTCGAGCATAATATTGTGCGCTGGAACGATCTCGTGCGCGGCGAAAGCCATATCGATTCGGCCTCGCTCTCCGATCCGGTGCTGCTGCGCGAGGACGGCAGCTATCTCTACACGCTGCCTTCGGTCGTCGACGACCTTGACCGCAGGGTCAATCTCATCATTCGCGGCGAAGACCATGTCACCAATACGGCCGTGCAAATTCAGCTTTTCGAGGCTCTTTCCGCGCAGGGCGGCGCCGTTCCTTCATTCGCGCATCACAATCTGCTTTCCTCGGCAAGCGGCGAAGGCCTGTCGAAACGCACGGGAGCCCTCTCGATCGGCAGCCTGCGCGAGCAGGGCTTGGAATCGCTTGCCGTCGCGGCGGCCGCGGTCTTGATCGGCTCCGCCGTCGCGCTGCATCCGGTGACCAGCCTCGACGAACTCGCCGCCGCGCTCGATCTCGGCCAGATCTCGCGCACGCAGACCCGCTTCGATCCGGCGGAGCTTGCCGGCTTATCCGCCCGCACGCTGCATGGCTTGAGCTTCGAGGCGGTGCGCGACCGGCTCGCCGCGCATGACATCGCCGGCTATAAGGCGAAGGCCTTCTGGCTCGCCGTGCGCGGCAACCTCTCCACCTTTCTCGATGTGGTGGACTGGTGGCGCGTCGTCGAGGGCGAAATCCCGCCGTTCGCCGAGGACGCCGAATTCCTCGCCAAAGCTTGCGAGAGCCTGCCGGAAGAGCCTTGGGACGAGACGGCTTGGACGGCCTGGACGAATGTGTTGAAGGATCGGACCGGTCGCAAGGGCAGGGCCTTGTTTCATCCGCTGCGGCTCGCCTTGACGGGGCGCGAGACCGGGCCGGAGCTGGCGGCCTTGCTGCCGCTCATCGGCAAGATCAAAGCGTTGGCCCGACTATCCGGACGCGTCGCTTGACTCCGTCCGGACCGACGACATCCTGGAATTGCTCGGGAGCCTGAGGCGAGGCCGATCCGTCGGTTGGCGCGGTGGCTGACGTCGCCGGCGCCGGCCCGGCGTCTCCCCGCTTGGAGTCCTTGACCGCGGCCCCGGCGAATCCGGGCGCTTGATCGGCGTCGGATTTCGATCGCTTTTTGCCATTGGCTATGGGCGCCGATAATTCCACGGCCTTTTCCTCGGTGACGATGATGTCGCCCTTGCGCTCTTGGCCGATCAGGCGCTCCGCTCCCGACAGAGCCTCGGCCCAGGACTGTCCGGGCGGCTTGCAGGTGCAGGAGGGCTCGAAGCTTCTTTGAAATTTCAAGGCGTTGGGCAAGTCCGAATAGGAGCTGCCGTCGTCGAGCGAGACCGCGGTGCGGATCTCGCTATAGGGCGCGCGCGTATAAACGCTGACGGAAGCGTTCGGGCATAGAGCCTGACAGAGATTGGTCAGCAGCTCGGGTTCGCGCCGCGCCGAATAAGTGAGCGGAAAATAACCGCCGTCGCAGCTGCGGACGCAAACCGCCTGCGACCCGCCGCGCGGTGTTTGCTCCGCTTCGGCGGGAGGCTGTTCATCCAAGGGAGCCGGGATAGGCATTGGCTGTTGGTTGGGAAACAGGCCGCCGCCGAAAAGCTGCTCGAAAAAGCCGCGTTGTTGCGGCTGCGCCGCGGCTTGGACGCCCCCTCGGCAATAGGCGTTGTAGCGGGCGATCAGGCCCTGCCTCGCGGCGGCGGGGTCCGACTGGGAGGCGGCCGCCTGCAATTGGCCAAGGCTCGTCTGCATCTGCACAATTTGCGCGTTGAGACCGGGGCAAGGCGCGGGCAAGGGCGGGCCGAAAATAACTTGCGGCCGGTTGCAGCCGAGCGAGCGCGCATAGGCGATGGTGCGATCGAGCTCGGCGCGCTGCTTTTGCATGGCGCCCGCGTAGCGATTTGGGCCGGCCGGACGCGCACGATCCAGCGCGGCGATCTCGGCGGGGAGCCTGGCGCAATCGACGGCTTGCGCAAGCGCTCCGCCCTGCGCGAGCGCGCCGGCCGTGAGGGCGATCCAAAGGGCGCCTCGGCGGCGCCTCCGCCAAAACGCGCGCGCCCCGCGAAAGTCGAACAGATCAATCATGAACAAGCCTCTTGCGCCGTTTCGCTGATTTGTCATCCCATGGTGGTGTTATCATGGCCATGCTCGGATTTTGCCGCCGAGCGTGAAAACTGGCGGGAAAGCGCAGGATTGTCTTTCATTCCAGCTTGGTTTTGACCATATGTCCCATGGAGAGCAGAAAGAAGAGCGCCAATGTCCTTGCCGAGATTTCATGTTTTGTTCTTGGGGTTCGCGGGCTTCGCCACCCTAAGCATGCTGGCTGGCCCAGGCATAGCCGGGTCCGACGAACCGGATTTGATTTTTCGTAAGTCGACCGTCTTCAACCTGCTGACGCCGAACGATAAATTGGCGACCTATGGGCTCGACGATCCAATCGTCGATGGCGTCGCCTGCCATTTCACCGTGCCTGAAAAGGGAGGCCTCTCCGGCATGTTCGGGGTGGCCGAGCAAGTTTCCGATGTCTCGCTCGCCTGCCGCCAATATGGGCCGATTGCTTTCAAGGATAAATTCGCCCAAGGCGACGTCGTCTTTACCGAGCGGCGCTCTTTGTTCTTCAAGAAAATGCAGATCGTGCGGGGCTGCGACACCAAGCGGAATGTCTTGATTTATATGGTTTACACCGACAAGCTCTTCGAAGGCTCGCCGAAAAACTCAACCTCCACGGTTCCGGTGGAGCCATGGGGCGGAAGCCCCGCGCCAAAATGCAGCGACTGGATGAAAAGCTAGCGGCGGCGCAAACCGCCCTCTATTCGCCGCAAGCGACGAGGAAAGAGCCCGGCCTGATGTCGGCCAAACTCTTTGTGTCGATCGATTGGGTCATATCCTCGGCGGGGCCGTAGGATTTCGAGGCGGCGAGACCATGCGCCTCGCACCAGGCGTCGGCGACGACGAGGCCGCAAGCTGATTTTTCCGACAGGCAGTCTTGGAAGCCATAGCCGTCGTCGGGCGGAATGATCAGAATATGGCTTTGGTCCGCTTTCGCCGAAAGCCCGAGGGCGAAAACCGCCAGGACGCCGCTGATCAGGAAAAGGACTAGGCGGAACAGATTGCGACGCTCAGGGAGGGTGATCGACATGGGGTGCTCGACATTTGGACGAAACCGGCGAAAGGAACTCTGTCGAAAGCGCTTGAAAAAACCGTTAACTCGGCGAAACCAATCGACGCCCCGGCGAAATGCTTGACGCGGGGAGCATTCGGCGCGCATAGTCTAGTCATGACGAGCTTGACCGGTGCCGGCCGGACCAAAATCGCGATCATCGCCATTTGTATCGGCTAGCCTTGCCGCTGGCTGGAGCCGTCTTGTCCTCTTAAGAGTTCGACCTCGACACCCCAGGCAGCGCCAGCGCTCAAGGGGAAGACATGTCGTTGCGGCTCTATAACACCCTCACCCGACAGAAACAGGTTTTCGAGCCAATCGATCGCTCGAATGTGCGCCTCTACGCCTGCGGCCCTACCGTTTATGATCATTTGCACATCGGCAATGGCCGCATGCTGATCGTCTTTGACGTGCTATTCCGACTATTGAGGCAAGAGTTCGGAGCGGACTATGTCAAATATGTCCGCAACATCACCGACGTGGACGACAAGATCAACGCGCGCGCGGCGGAGCGCGGCGTCGACATCAGCGTGTTGACGCAGGAGATGACGGCGATCTTTCACGAAGACGCCAAGGCGCTCGGATGCTTGGAGCCGAGCGTCGAGCCCCGCGCCACCGCACACATGAAGGCGATGATCGAGATCATCGAAAGGCTGATCGCCAAGGGCCACGCCTATTTCGCGGAAGGCCATGTGCTGTTCGACGTCCCGTCCATGCCGGATTACGGCAAACTCTCGAAACGTCCGCTCGACGATATGATCGCCGGCGCGCGGGTGGAGGTCGCGCCCTATAAGCGCGGGCCGATGGATTTCGTGCTGTGGAAGCCTTCAGCCCCGCATGAGCCGGGCTGGGAAAGCCCTTGGGGCCGAGGGAGGCCCGGCTGGCATATCGAATGCTCGGCGATGAGCTGGAAACATCTGGGCGAGACCTTCGACATTCATGGCGGCGGCATAGACCTTGTCTTTCCGCATCATGAAAACGAGGTCGCGCAAACCTGCTGCGCCTTCGGCCATGAGGTGATGGCCAATGTCTGGATGCACAATGGACACCTTCAGGTCGAGGGCGAGAAAATGTCCAAGAGCCTGGGGAATTTCGTGACCATCCACGAGCTGCTGCACACCGACAGGTTTGGCGGGCGAAGCTGGCCGGGCGAGGCGCTGCGTCTCGCGATGCTCAGGACTCATTATCGTCAGCCGATCGATTTTACAGTGAAGGCGCTGGAGGAAGCGGAGAAGATATTGGATCGCTGGTATGAGATTGTAGAAGACATTATCTTTGACTTGGCTGCAAAGCCCGATCCAGACTTTCTCGACGCGCTAAGAGACGATTTGAACACTCCACTGGCGATCTCTCGGCTTCACACATTATTCTCGTCTAACAGAGCTGGTGCGGCCAGAGCGGGGGTGAGCCGCGTGGGGTGGGATGTGCGCGATCCGAAGAGCGCGTCGATCGCGGTCTCGTCAGCCCGGTGGCTTGGTCTTCTAGTCGAGGATTTTATCACTCGGAAGGAGTTGAGGCATCTAGGAGCCAATGTCGATGAGTTTCAGACGCCAAAAATTGATTCCATGATTGCGGCTCGTCTCGCCGCGCGCAAAGCCAAAAACTGGGCCGAGTCCGACCGCATCCGCGACGAACTCGACGCCATGGGCATCGCGCTCAAGGACAACAAGGATGGCACGACATCCTGGGAGCCGAAGCGATGAACGCCCGCGCCGTGCCACAACCCGCGCTGCGGCCCTATCTCCCCTCGGACCTTCCGCTTCTCGCCGAGATCAGGCTCGCCGCGATCGAGGAATTGACCCTCGACGATTACGACGAGGCGCAGCGGCGCGCCTGGGCCTCGCGGGCCGATGACGAAAAGGCGCTGGGCGAAAGGCTTAAGAAAGGCCTGAGCCTGGTCGCATTGATCGAAGGTTCGCCGGTCGGCTTCATCGCGCTTCAAGACGGCGGCCTGATTGATCAGCTCTATGTCCATCCGGCGGTCGCCCGCATGGGCGTGGCCAGCGCTCTTGTCGACGCGATTGAAAAGCTGGCGCGCGCGCGGGGCGTCGCGGCGCTTGTCACCGACGCCAGCGACACCGCGAAACCCTTGTTCGAGAAGCGCGGATTCACGGCAGAGCGCCGCAACACGATTGCAATCGAGGGAGAATGGCTCGGCAATACGCGCATGAAGAAAACTCTGTCTCCTCCGGCTCCGGGCGCGCGCTCATGACGCGGGAAAAGCTCACCCTGTTCGACACGACCCTGCGCGATGGCGCGCAGACCACGGGCGTCGATTTCTCCCTCGCCGACAAGCGTCATATCGCGTCCATGCTGGACAGTCTCGGGCTCGACTACATCGAGGGCGGCTATCCGGGCGCCAATCCGCTCGACACAGAGTTTTTTTCCATAAGGCCAAATTTGCGCCATGCGCGTTTCGCGGCCTTCGGCATGACCAAGCGGGCCGGGCGGTCGGCCGCCAATGATCCGGGCCTCGCGAGCCTGCTCGCCGCCGACGCCGACGCGATCACCTATGTCGCCAAGACCTGGGATTATCAGGTCCATGTCGCGCTCGGCTGCACGCTGGAGGAGAACCTCGCCGCGATCGTTCACTCGATCGAGGCCGCGCTCGGGAAGGGACGGGAGGCGATCTTTGACTGCGAGCATTTCTTCGACGGGTTCAAGGCCAACCCGGACTATGCGCTCGACTGCGCCAAGGCGGCCTACACAGCAGGCGCGCGCTGGATCGTGCTTTGCGACACCAATGGCGGAACGCTGCCGCATGAGATCGAGCGCATTGTCGCGGCGACTGCGCGCCACGTGCCGGGCTCCCATCTCGGCATTCACGCCCATAATGACACCGAGAATGCGGTCGCCAATTCGCTCGCCGCGGTGCGCGCCGGCGCAAGGCAGATCCAGGGGACGCTGAACGGGCTCGGCGAGCGCTGCGGCAACGCCAATCTCGTGTCGCTGATCCCGACGCTTTTGCTGAAACCCGACTTCGCCGAAAATTTCGAAATCGGGGTGCCGTTCGAAAGGCTCGCGACGCTCACCAAGATCAGCCACACGCTCGATGAATTGCTGAACCGGGCGCCCAATCGCCATGCGCCTTATGTCGGCGCCTCGGCCTTCGCCACCAAGGCTGGCATTCACGCCTCGGCGGTCATGAAGGCGCCGCGCACCTATGAGCATGTCGCGCCGGAGAGCGTCGGCAACACGCGCAGGCTGCTGGTCTCCGACCAGGCCGGCAAGTCCAATATACTCGCCGAGCTTGAGAGGATCGGCGTGCGCCTCGACAAGGATGATCGGCGCGTCGCGCGTCTCCTCGATGAAGTCAAGCAGAAGGAGGCTCTCGGCTACGCCTATGAAGGCGCCGACGCCTCATTCGCGCTGCTCGCCCGCCGGGTGCTGGGGGAAGTGCCGGATTATTTCGAGGTCGAGCGTTTTCGCGTCGACGTCGAGCGCCGCCACAACGCGCAAGGCGATCTGGTCACGGTCTCGGAGGCGACCGTCAAGGTGCGCGTCGACGGCGAGGTGTTGATTTCGGCGGCGGAAGGCGAAGGCCCGGTCAATGCGCTCGACCTCGCCTTGCGCAAGGACCTCGGCAAATACCAATGCTTCATCGCCGATCTCGAGCTCGTCGATTATCGCGTCCGCGTGTTCCAGGGCGGCACCGATGCGGTGACGCGCGTTCTGATCGAGTTTCGCGACGCGGCCGGCGAAAGTTGGACGACGGTCGGTGTGTCGGCCAATATTATCGACGCCTCGTTCCAGGCGCTGACCGACGCCATCACCTACAAGCTGTTGAAGTCGGGCGCGCGATAGGCCTGCGTCCACGCGAGGGGCGCAAAGGGCGGGCTCATCTGGTGTCGAAGTGGAACCATATGGCGTGCGGGTCGCCTCTCGGCGGCGCCGGAAAGGGCGCGGCGCGGCGCACGGCGTTCAGCGCGGCGGCGTCAAGGTCCGGCAGCCCGCTCGACCGATAAACCGCCTGATGGGTCAAATGGCCCACTTCATCGACATAGAACGAAATGATTCCCTCGCCCATGATGTGGCGCTCGCGGAGGCCTGGCGGAAAATGCATCTGCCGCATGATCAAGCCGAAGAGGATCGACAGATAGGTGGTCCTCTCCGTGCCGCCCGCGACCGGCGCCGGCTTGGCCAGGGATCCAACCTTGAAATCCGGGAGCGAATTCAAGGCCGCGAGCTGGTCCGCCACCGTCTGTCTCTTGGCTTGCGCCGGCGGAGTTTTGGTCTCGGCCAGGGTTTTCTTTTCCTTGGGCTTGTCTTGCGGCCGGGTCGGCGGCTCAGGCGCCGCTTTATCGAGGGCCTCGGCGTCGGGCTTGTCGTCCGCGAGCTTCTGCGGCTCGGTTTGCGGCGCGGGCTGAGCGGCGGCCTCTTGCGGCGTCGCCTCCGGCTTCTTTTCCGGCGCGGGCTTTTCCGCCGTCTGTTTCGTCATGGGGGCGACGCGCGGCGATTGCGTCTCCTTGTCCGGCGCGTCCCGCTCAACGGTCTCTTGATTGACCGTTCTCGGCGCGTCAAAGGCAGGCTTTTCATCATCCTGCACTTTTATTTTTGGTGGCTTTTCTTTTTGTTGCTGCTGAGGCGGCGGGGGCGGCTCGGGCTCCGGCGGCGGTTCGATCACGACCTCCACCGGGATCTCTTCCTCGCGGAGGGATTCGCTCGGCGCGGACTGGTCGCGATAAAGCAGAACCGCGATCAAGCCGGCATGGATCACAAGGCAGATCACGACGAGCAGAAGAAATCCCCGCTGGCGCGCCAGCCCGGAGGAGCTTGGCGGCGAAAGCAGACGTTCGTCTGGATCGGCCTTGAAAATCATCTTGGACGTCAGCGGTGCAATTTCACAATGAAACCCGATTAAAAAACGGTGCAGCGGATAGGGTCACGCATAAAAAGATCCTACAATCTCGGATCGACAATCTCCTTCCGGGCGCCGAAAAGATCGGCCTTGGCCGCGGCCGTCTCGATCATCGGCACGATATCCTCGATTTTTTCGGCGACAAGATAGCGGACCTCGAAGGAGGATTGAATGAACCCGTGTCCGCGCATATGCGCGAACAGGCTGAGCAAGGGCTGCCAGAACCCCGCGATATCGGCGATGACGACCGGCTTCGAGTGACGTTCGAGCTGCACCCAGGTCAATTGCTCGACCAATTCCTCCAGCGTGCCGATGCCGCCGGGCAAGGCGACAAAGGCGTCGGCGCGCTCGAACATCAGGCGTTTTCGCGTGTGCATGTCGGGAACGACGATGCATTCCTGGAATTCGGTTGGAGGCTGCTCCTTGTGGCGCAGGAAATCCGGAATAATTCCGGTGACTTCGCCGCCGCCCGCGAGGACGGATCTTGCGATCGCGCCCATGAGGCCATTGCCGCCGCCGCCATAGACGAGACCTATTCCGGCCTTCGCCATGGCGCGCCCGAGGCTCATCGCGGCCGCTTCGTAAATGGGGTCCACGTCTTGAGCCGAACCGCAATAGACGCAAATTTTCCGCACCCGGCGAGGGCCAGCCTCGGCGGCAATCAGGTTTGACGACATGGCCTGCTTGTCGCAAGCCCTCCCCACAGGGTCAAGAGGCCTTGCGACGCGGCCGAAACCGGCCTCGCCAGCACGCCCGACCGGATCGCGAAGCAGCATTTGCTTGTTTTCCCAAATTATTCATTTTCAAGAGGTTTGCAGCTTTTTACGTCCATGTTCTATGGTTGAGGCATGGGGGGCCGGATGGGCCGGAAAGCCGCAGCGCTCGCGCTAGGTCTTTGCATCGCCGTGTTCTTGCTGGTCGAAAGCGGGTTTTGGCCGGTCATGGCGCCCGCCCGGCCGGATCGAGAAACGACGGACGCGGCGAAGATCACGGCCTTGGCGCCGGGCCAATCTTTGCCTTCGAATGCGCCGTCGCCGCGATTTGACGCCGGCCCGGCCGGCGCGACGCCGGCAGCGAGCCAAGCCTTGACTGTGGTGGCGCGGCGGGGCGACAGCCTTTGGCGGATCAGCCAGAGAATGCTTGGCAAAGGCGCCCATTTCAAGGAGATCCAAGCCGCCAATTCGGCGCGCATACGCGATCCGCGCAAGATCCGTCCCGGCCAGATCTTCGTCTTGCCCAAAGATCCTTAGAACCTCGGCTTGCGCGAGGCGTTTCTTCTCGAATCGCGCGCGGCGCGCAATGCGCTTTCGCCATCAGCCGCCTATATGGAGGCCAGCGCAGCCATCGCCTCGCCCGGCTTTTCGCCTTGCGTCGAGCGCCGGCGCCATCTTGTCGCGAAACCATATGACCCAAATGACTTCGCCGCCTCCTCCGTCGCCCGCCGCCGGCCAAACCGCGACAAGGGCGGGGCTTGGCGCTATGGCGCGAAAGCTCTGGCCCTATATCTGGCCCTCCGACCGGCGCGACCTGCAGCTGAGGATATTCGCCTCCCTGGCGTTCTTGCTGGCCGCGAAACTCGTCACGATCGCAGTGCCCTTCTCCTTCAAATGGGCGACCGACGCCTTGACCGACCCGACGAGCCACAAGGCCTTCGGAATCGTCGCGGCGCCGCTCGCCTTCACGCTCGCCTATGGCGTGTTGCGCATCGCCATGTCTCTCTTCACGCAAGGGCGGGACGCGGTTTTCGCCGATGTCGCCATGCATGCGGTGCGTCGGCTCGCGCGGGACGTCTTCGCGCATCTGCATCTGCTTTCGCTTCGCTTCCATCTGGAGCGCAAGACCGGGAGCCTCACCCGCGTGCTCGAGCGCGGCCGCGACTCCATCGAGACGATCGTGCGCACGACCATGCTCACCGCCGCGCCGACGCTCATCGAATTCATCATGATCCTCGTCGTGCTTCTGCTTCAATTCGATTGGCGCTATGTCGCTGTGGCGGCGGCGATGATCCTCGCCTATGTCGGCTTCACCCTGGTCGCGACGACGTGGCGCATCGCGATCCGGCGGGCGATGAACGAGAGCGATTCCGACGCCAACGCCAAGGCGGTCGACAGCCTCCTCAATTTCGAGACGGTTAAATATTTCACCGCCGAGGCGCGCGAGCAGGCGCGCTATGACGCCTCGGTGGCGCGCTATGAGCGCATGAGCGTCAAGACCTACACATCGCTCGCGCTGCTCAACGCCGGGCAGGCGATCATATTCACGGCGGGCCTGACGACCGTCATGGCGATGAGCGTCGTCGGCGTTCGGAGCGGCGCTCACACGGTCGGCGATTTCGTGCTCGTCAACGCGATGATGATCCAGCTCTATCAGCCGCTGAGCTATATCGGCCTCGTCTATCGCGAGATCCGGCAGGCGGTGATCGACATTGAGATGATGTTCGATATTCTGGCGCAGGAGCCCGAGGTCGAGGACAGGCCCGGCGCCAAGCCGCTTGTCGTCAGCGAAGGCCGGCTGCGCTTCGAGAATGTCTTTTTCAATTACGACCCGCTCCGGCCGATCCTGAAAGGCGTGACCTTCGAGGCGCCGGCCGGCAAGACCTTGGCCATCGTCGGTCAATCCGGGGCGGGCAAATCCACCATTTCGCGGCTGATCTTCCGGTTCTACGAGCCATTGTCCGGGCGCATCACGATCGATGGGCAGGACATCGCCTTGGCGACCCAAGCCTCGCTTCGGGCGGCGATCGGGATCGTTCCGCAGGACACGGTCCTGTTCAACGACACAATCGCCTACAATATTCGCTATGGTCGTTTCGACGCGAGCGACGCGGAGATCAAGGCGGCGGCGCGCCTCGCGCAGATCGATCGCTTCATCGAGCTCGCGCCGGGCGGCTATGAGGCGCAAGTCGGCGAGCGCGGGTTGAAGCTCTCCGGCGGCGAAAAGCAGCGCGTCGCCATCGCCCGAACCTTGTTGAAGGGCCCGCCTATTCTCATTCTCGACGAGGCGACGTCGGCGCTCGACTCCCTCACCGAGCGCGAAATTCAGGATGCGCTCGATCGCGTCGCCAAGGGCCGGACGACCCTCATCATCGCGCACAGGCTCTCCACGGTCGTCAACGCCGACGAGATCATCGTGCTTGACAAGGGCGTGATCGTCGAGCGCGGCTCCCATGCCGAGCTTCTGGCGCGAAACGGCGTTTACGCCGCCATGTGGAGCCGCCAGCACGACCTCAGGCGGGCCGAGGAAACCTTGCGCCTCGCCGCGATCGAGGAAGGCGGAACGCTCAGCATCAGGATCGAGCCGCAGGGCCTGGAGGGCGAGCCGCTTGAGGCGGGCGACGAACCGGTTTCCGACAGCCGCATCGACAAGGACGCCGCCATCATTGCGGATGCGTGACGCTTGGGGCGATCCCGGAGCGGCGCGCTTGCCGCCGAGGCCGCTTCATGCGATGCCGGACGCCATGCCGAAGCCTTGTCGCTGGAACGGGATTGCTCCATGTCGATTATCGATTCGATCCGCAGGCACCTCACGCCCATCCATCCGGAGGGCTATATTTTTATCGCCGCCTTTGGCCTCGCCGCCTTGATCCTCGGCTCGTTTTTCAGCCCGCTCGGCTGGATAGGCGCCATCGCGACGGCCTGGTGCGTCTATTTTTTTCGCGATCCAGTTCGCCATACGCCGCTCGACGAGAGTTTGGTGATCGCGCCGGCCGATGGGGTTGTGACCTCGATCGGCTTTTTCATCCCGCCGCCGGAGCTTGGTTTGGGCGTGGAGCCGATGCAACGCATTTCAGTGTTCATGTCTGTGTTCGACTGTCATGTGAATAGGGCTCCGGTTCGCGGCAGGGTCGCGAAGATCGCCTACAGGCCGGGCGTTTTCCTCAACGCCGACCTCGACAAGGCGAGCGAAGACAATGAGCGCAATGGTCTTGTCATAGAATTGGCCGCCGGCCGTTTCGGCGTGGTACAGATCGCCGGGCTCGTGGCGCGGCGGATCGTTTGCTTTGTGCGCCAAGGCGAGAGTTCTCGAAGCCGGCGAGCGGTTCGGCTTGATCCGGTTTGGTTCGCGCGTCGACGTTTATTTGCCGGCGGCGGCGCGGCCGCTGGTCGCGATTGGATCCAAATCGATCGCGGGCGAAACCGCGTTGGCGGAACTCGGCGCGAACGCGCCGCGGCGCAATTTCAAGGCCGATTAGGGCGTATTCCGAAAACTTGCTCTTTAATTCACTCAGGACAGGCTCAAATCTATGAAGTCGATCGGGATGGGCCCGCAACATGCTTCGCGCCGCGCGTCGCCTATTGCGTCCATCGCGGGCGGTCGGGTAGAAGAAAAGCGGTTGCTTTTATTTCGCTTGATCGACCGTCATACCCGCGATGAGGGCGACGCCGCCCGATAGCGATCGAGTTTAAAATTATTTGGCTGGCGCTTTTGCGCAAATTCAGGGTGATCTAGTTTAGGCTTCGCAAAAAAACTCGAACGTCTGGATCGCCAATGGCCGCGCCGCTTTCTTCCGATTATCTCGTCGAGCGGCGTCTGCTTCGCCGCCGGGCGTCGTTTTGGCGCGTCGCCGCTTTCACCTTGCTTATCGTCGGCGTCTTAATCTCGGGCCTTCGCCTCTTCGGCGCGGATGCGCCGCCGCGCTTTACGCCGCATATCGCTCGGCTCTCCATTGAAGGCGTGATCACCGGCGATCGCGAGACTTTGAAACTTATTCACGACATTGAAGACTCCAACGCCGCAGCGGTTCTGCTTTCGATTGAAAGCCCCGGCGGCACGACGGCCGGAGCGGAGCGGCTTTATGACGCCCTTCGGCGTCTCGCCGCTAAGAAGCCGATCGTCGCGGTGGTTGGAACATTGGCGGCGTCAGGCGGTTACATCGCCGCGCTCGGCGCGGACCAGATCGTGGCGCAAGGCAATTCTCTCGTCGGCTCGATCGGCGTGCTGATCCAGTATCCCAATGTCGCCAAGCTGCTCGACACGATCGGGGTGAAGGTCGAGGACGTCAAATCCTCGCCTCTCAAGGCCGCGCCAAACATGTTCGAGCCGGCGAGCCCCGAAGCGCGCGCGGCCCTGGCCTCAATTGTGAACGACAGTTACGATTGGTTCAAATCGCTCGTGAAGGAACGCCGCTCGATGACTGACGTCGAGCTCGCCGCCGTTGTGGACGGCCGGGTGTTCACCGGGCGTCAGGCGATAGATCTGCGTCTCGTCGATCGCCTCGGCGGCGAGCGCGAGGCCGTCGATTGGCTGGAGCGGGAGAAGGGCGTGCGCAAGGGTCTGCCGCTGCGCGATTGGAAGCATGGGCGGGCTTGGGAGCGGCTTGGAATCCTAAGCCTTTCCGCGCGGCTCGCGGAATTCCTGGAGCTCGACGGTTTGAGCCATATGCTCGATCGCGGCGCCGGCCTAGCGCAAAGCCGAATGCTTGACGGTCTGATATCGATTTGGCAAGTTGACGGCGCAGGCTAAGGCGGGGCTGAACTCGAATTTTCCGTTTCGAGACAGGGACTTACTTTCGGGGGCGGGGCGAATGATCAAATCGGAGTTGGTGCAGCGCATTGCCGACCGCAATCCGCATCTCTACCTGCGCGACGTGGAAAAAATCGTCAATGCTATCCTTGACGAGATCACCAACGCCTTGTCGCGGGGGGATAGGGTGGAGCTGCGCGGGTTTGGCGCTTTTTCGGTGAAGCACCGAGACGCAAGGGTTGGCCGCAATCCGCGCACCGGAGCGCATGTCGCGGTCGACGAAAAGGCGGTTCCATTCTTCAAGACCGGCAAGGAAATGCGCGAGCGATTGAACGAAGGCTATCGCAGCTAGGCGTCCATCCGCCGTGAGAAACGGCTTGAACCGCGGGCGGCCGGCGCCGGCTTCACGCCCGTCCATTAGTTTGAACTCAATACGCCCGAACCGCGCGCCCGCGGGCAAACCTCCACGGCAAGGCTCATGAAGAGAATTTTCAGGCTGCTTTTGTTGATCCCTGTCGTCGTCGTGGTTCTCGCCATTGCGCTCGCCAATCGCCATTTGGTGACTGTGGCTTTGGATCCTTTCGCCGTGGCCGAGGGCCGTCCAGGCCCGCAGATCGCCGCGCCGCTTTATCTTGTCTTATTGCTCAGCGTGATGGTCGGCATCATCATCGGCGGCGTCGCGACCTGGATCGAGCAAGGCAAGCACCGCCGGGCGGCCAGACGGGCGACAGCTGAGGCGAGACGGTTGACGGCGGAGAGCGCGCGGCTCTCCTATCGTCCACCAGGCGACAAACGAAAAACTTTATGATCGCCTTGGCTCCGATTGGCGGCTCATCGCGTTCAATCGGCGAATGTGTCGCACGCGGCGATGGTTGAGACTGGCGCAGGCTCGGCTTTGCGTCTCGTCGCTTTTTGAGCGCCGCGCGATCGCTCAAACTTGAAAAGTGAGAACATCCGCTTGGACATGCTCTCGCGACGCCGAAGAGGCGGCCTTTGAGCGCTCTCGTCAAAATCTGCGGTCTTGCGACGCAAGAGGGGCTCGACGCGGCGCTCGCATGCGGCGCCGATATGGTCGGCTTCGTCCTTTTCGACAAGAGCCCCAGGCACATCTCGTTGGAGATGGCGGCGCGCCTTGGCGATCGCGTGGGAGGCCGCGCGCGCAAGGTTTTACTGACCGTCAACGCCGATGACGCCTCGCTCGCCGCCGCGATCGCCGCTCTCGATCCGCAATGGATTTCAGCTGCATGGCTCCGAAACCCCCGAGCGCATCGCCGCGATCCGCGCCGGTTTCGGGCTGCCGGTCATGAAGGCGCTCGCCGTGGGCGAGGCCAGCGATCTCGCGCAAATCCGCCTTTTTGACGGGGTCGCCGACATGCTGCTTTTCGACGCCAAGCCGCCGCGGGCCGCGGCTTGTCCCGGCGGCCATGGCGCGGGTTTCGATTGGGCGCTGCTCGATGCGGTCGAAACCAAGAAGCCATGGCTGCTCGCCGGCGGCCTTGACGCCGGAAATGTCGCCGCCGCGCTTGGCCGAACGCGGGCGCATGGAGTTGACGTCTCCTCTGGCGTCGAACGCGCGGCGGGCGTCAAAGATGGCGCCAAGATCGCGGCCTTCATCGCGGAGGTTCGCGCCGCGCGGCGTTCGGATCCCGCCAAATCGGTCCGCTAGCGGATCGGGTTGATCGAACGTGCCGAGCCGCTTTCTCGGAACATGCTCCAAGGGCGCCGATGCTCCAGCCGAAGACCCCCGGCGATTCCCTCCGGTCGGGAAATGCGCTAGCTAGGGCGACGAGGGCGCGGAACGTCGCGGCCCCTGTTCAGTCCGCCGGAGCGCCATGGCCGTTTACACTGAAGTCATCGACGCCGATCTGGCGGCTTTCCTCGCCGGCTATGATCTTGGCCGCGTCCTCGCGCTTAAGGGCATCGCCGAAGGCGTGGAGAACTCCAATTACCTGCTCCATGTCGACGCAGGCTATTTTATCCTCACGCTCTACGAAAAACGCGTCGACGAAAGCAATTTGCCTTTCTTCCTCGGGCTCATGGAGCATCTCGCCGCGCGCGGGCTGACCTGTCCGCAGCCGGTCCGCGACAGGTCCGGAGGCGCGCTCGGCAGGCTGGCTGGGCGCCCGGCGGCGATCGTCACATTTCTCGAGGGAATATGGCGAAGCCGCCCCGACGCCGGCAATTGCGCCGCGCTCGGCGAGGCGCTCGCCAAGCTGCATCGGGCCGGGGCCGATTTCCCAGGCTCCCGCTCGAACGCCTTGGGCTTGAGCGCTTGGCCGGCCTTGTTCGATCAAGCGCGCGTCGGAGCGGATGACGGGCGGCCCGGCGTCGCCGCCATGATCGAGAAGGAATTTGTCTTTCTCGAAAGGAGCTGGCCAAGGGATCTCCCGCGCGGAATCATCCACGCCGATCTTTTTCCCGACAATGTGCTGTTCCTTGGCGAAAAAATTTCGGGGCTCATCGATTTCTATTTCGCCTGCGTCGATTCTCTCGCCTATGATCTTGCGATCTGCCTCAACGCCTGGTGTTTCGAGCCGGACTGCTCGTTCAATATCGCCAAGGCCGGCGCTCTCTTCAGCGCCTATGAGCGCATCCGCCCGCTCGAGCCGGAAGAGGTCGAAGCGCTCCCGATCCTGGTTCGCGGCGCGGCCTTGCGCTTCGCCCTGACGCGCTTGGTCGATTGGCTGAACGTGCCGGCGGGAGCCTTGGTCCAGCCCAAGGATCCGCTCGAATATATTCGAAAATTGCAGTTCCATCAGCACATCCGCGGCGGCCGCGAGCTTGGTCTGCCGCGATGAGCGCGGAAGTGACGATTTGGACCGACGGCGCCTGTTCGGGCAATCCTGGTCCGGGCGGATGGGGCGCGATCCTCGCCTTTGGCGGCCATGAGAAGGAGCTTTGCGGCGGCGAGGCCGCGACGACCAATAATCGCATGGAGCTGACCGCCGCGATCGAGGCGCTTCAGGCCTTGAACCGCGCCTGCACGGTGCATCTTTATACCGAATTCAAATTATCTCAAGGGCGGCGTCACCGGCTGGATCTCGGCGTGGAAACGCAATGGCTGGCGCACCGCCGATAAGAAACCGGTCAAGAATATCGAGCTGTGGCAAAGGCTTGAGGCGGCGGCGGCGCCTCATGCGATTGATTGGCGATGGGTCAAGGGCCATGCCGGCGATGCGATGAACGAACGCGCCGACGCGCTGGCGCGCAAGGGAATGGCGCCGTTTCTGCCCACGCGCGGCCGGGCGTCGCGGCTTGGGTAGAGCGTATAAAAAGAATCGCTGAAATTCAAACAGTTGGATCATATGCGCCGCGCAATAACGCGGAGCGTTATTCGGGCTGGTCCTGCCGATCCACTACGTCCCTTTGATCAGGATCCGCGTGAGACGCCGCGTTGATATTCAGAGCTGCGCCAACAAACTCTCGGCGCTTGAGACCTTCGCCTCGCCGGCCGCCGGCTCGATATAGAGCTTGCGCACCACGCCGTCCTCGACAAGCATCGCGTAGCGCTGCGACCTTACGCCGAGACCGAGCTCGGTAAGGTCGAGGGAAAGCCCGAGCGCACTGGCGAAATCGCCATTGCCGTCGGCGAGAAAGCTGATCTTCTCGCCGGCCTCCGCGCTCTTCGCCCAGGCGTCCATGACGAAGACGTCATTGACGCTGGTGACGGCGATCTCATCGATTCCGCGGGCCTTGAATTCGTTCGCCTTGTCGCGAAAGCCCGGCAGATGAGCCGCGCTGCAGGTTGGCGTGAAGGCGCCCGGCAGGCCGAAAAGCACGACTTTCCGGCCCTTGAAGATCTCATCCGTGGTCCGCAGTTTCGGACCTTCCGGCGTCATGACCGTGAAGGCGGCCTTGGGAAGGGAATCGCCAAGTTTGATCGACATTGTCAGGCTCCTTTTGGCGGCGCTCCATTTGCGTCGGTCGCGCGGGCCGACCGCATCGCCTCATAACTCTAAGGTTTAGCTGCGCCTCGATCGAGTTTAAGTGCGAACTCATAACTATGGCGCGGCTCGGTCAAAGTCAGGATCACCGGAGCCGCGGCGGCGCTCTCGGCTTGCGGCTGTTCGACCGCGACGATCAGAAATTCATTTGGACGATCGGACTTCCTGGTCTCGAAATACCAGCCTTCCGGCCCTTCCACGAAAAGATCTTGCGCCTCTCCGGTCAGAGCGGCGAGACGCCAGCTCGGCGGGGACGCCCCCGCGACGCTTTCGATTTTGACTTTGGCGTCGCGCTCGGCGGCGGACAGGCGCGCTGGGATCTTGGCTTCGGCCGCTTTGATGGCGGCGTCGTCGGCGGGATTTTCCATGGGTCCTTCGGCGGCGTGGGCCGGCTGGAGCCGGGCGCCGACCGCCGCGCCTTGCAGGGGCGGCAAGGAAAGGCTCGCCTCGGCCTTGGCCGGCAAGCAAAGCCGTTCGCAAACCGCATATCGCAGGGTCAGCGCCAAGATCGCCGGACGCGACGCGTCCTTGGGCGTCACATGGAGCGGAAAAGTGACTTCTTTGAGATACCCAAAAACCTCGGTTCCCGATTCGTCGATTCGCGTCGGAGCGGGATAGAGGATGGCGACGTCCGCGACATTTTCGGACCCGTCGAAGGAAAAGACAGGCGGAGCGCCGGCGCCTCCGGGCGAGCGCCAATAGGTGAGCGCGCCCGGATCGAGACGGATTTCAACGCCGGCCCTATGGAAGCCCAGCGGCCGGCGATCCGAGGCGGCGATGAGCCGCACCGCCGATTTCTGGGACGGGGTCCAGGCGCTTGCGAAAGGGTCGGCGCGGGCCCCGGCGATAAGCATGAGGGATGCAAGACTGGCCAACCCGAGAGCGACGCCGCGGTTTTTCGCCGCGCGGGAGAGCTGGAAGGCTATTTGCATGGAACACGGCCAATGGTTTGCTGGTTGAGAGGTCAACTTATTTTGCGTGGGCGCTAGCCGCGCTTTGCGAGAACATGGTTCGGGCGAGAACATAGTTCGGGATGGTCGGTTTTCCAAAGAATGAGGCGGATAAGATGGGATCAATAAAGCCTCCTGAAGGCGCCCGGAGGGGCGGCGGCGGTTTTCTCGACGGACAATTGCTCGTCGCCATGCCGGGCATGCCGGACAATCGGTTCGCCCGCTCGGTCATTTATCTCTGCGCCCATTCCGAGGAAGGGGCGATGGGCATTATCGTCAATCGCCCCGCCCGCAAGGTCAGTTTTTCCGAACTTCTGGTTCAACTCGAGGTGATCCGGCCGGAGGAGGCTATTCGCTTGCCGGCTCAAGCTGGCACGGTCCAGGTCCTGAACGGAGGGCCGGTGGAGACGGGCAGGGGATTCGTGCTCCATTCCAATGATTTTTCGATCGATAATTCGACCTTATCGATCGACGCCGGCGTGTGCTTGACGGCGACGATCGACATTCTGCGCGCCATCGCGCGCGGCGACGGCCCGGATCGGGCGATCCTGGCTCTTGGCTACGCCGGCTGGTCGCCCGGCCAGCTCGAGGCCGAGATGCAGGACAATGGCTGGCTCAATTGTCCCGCCGATCCGGCGCTCATCTTCGATCCGGCGGTCGGCTCGAAATATGAGCGGGCGCTGCGGCAAGTCGGGATCGATCTTGGTCGGCTTTCGTCGGATTTCGGACGCGCCTGAAGCGCAAATCGTGTTGCGTCAAGCGGCAATGGTCGCCGCGCCGACGAGCTTGCGGGCGTCCATGGCGCTGATTGGCTGACCGAAGGCGAAGCCCTGCGCATATTCGCAGCCGAGCTGAAAGAGTTCGATGGCGTCGGATTCCGCGTCGGCCCCTTCGGCGACGACCTCCATGCCGAGATCATGCGCCAGGGCCACGATCGAGCGCAGGATCACGGGTCTCGCGCCCGTGCCCGTATGGCGCACGAACGAGCGGTCGATCTTGATCGTGTCAAAGGGAAATCTCTGCAAATAGGCGAGCGACGAATACCCGGCCCCGAAATCGTCGAGTGAAAGGCCTGCGCCGAGCTCGCGAACGCGGGTCAATATTTGCGCCGCATATTCCGGATTCTCCATCACGAGGCTTTCGGTCAGCTCAAGCTTCAGGCTGCCGCGGGCGACATTGCAGCGCGATAGCACAGCTTTGACGTCGTGCAGGAGATCGTGGCGAAGCAATTGCCGCGAAGAGACGTTGACGCTGGCGAAGATCGGCGGATCGACATCGAGCGCGCGCTGCCAAGCCGCCAGCTCGCTCGCCGTGCGCTCCAGGGCGAACGCGCCGAGATCGATCATCATGCCGGTTTCTTCAGCAATTTCAATGAACTCGCTTGGCGAGAGCCGTCCAAGGCGCGGATGGTCCCAGCGCAGCAGCGCCTCGAAGCCGGCGACGGTGCGATCCTCGAGCCGCACGATCGGCTGGAAAAAGACCTTGATCTCGCTGCGGTCGAGGGCGCGGCGCAGGTCCGTCGCGAGGCCGAAACGATCGGACCGCAACGTCCGCATCGACGCCCGGAACACTTCGATGCGGTTGCCGCCCAAGCGCTTGCCATGCCGCATGGCGATCTCGGCATCTTTCAGCATGTCCTCGCGTTTCGCGTGCAATTGCGGATCGTAGAGAGCGAGGCCGATCGAGGCGGTCAAGGGAATTTCGTGGTCGCTGAAGGTCACCGGCGTCGAGGCGACTCGCCGCGCGACATTGGCGAGAGCGGTGATTTGATCGGTTTCGGATTCTGAAATGATCAGGGCGGCGAATTGATCGCCCGAAAGCCGCGCCAGCGTGTCCTGCGGCTTCAGAATGCGGCTGAGGCGGCGCGCGAGGGTCAAAAGGATGGAATTGCCGGCCGAAAGCCCGACCGCCTCGTTAACCTGCTTGAACCGGTCAATGTCGATGCTGATCACCGTAGGGCGAATTCTGGCGTCGGTCTGCGCCATGATCAACGCCGCGTCGAGGCGATCGAGGAAAAGCTCGCGATTCGGCAGCCCGGTCAGATTATCATGCACCGCATCATGCAGCAGCCGCTCCTCGGCGGTCTTGGCTTCGGTGACGTCGCTCAAGGAGCCGACGATGCGGATCACTTCGCCGTCGGGGCCGACGACCGGCCGCGCCTTTAGGCGGAACCAGAAATGCTGTCCGTCGGCCGCGCGGAGGCGAAAGTCCTGATTGATCCTTCCGCGCCTTTGCTCGAGCATCGCGTCGAGGCAGGCGCGATAGCGGTCGCGCTCGTGCGGATGGAGGACATCGAGCCAGCCGGAGGCGGGGCCTTCGAGCGCGCCGCGGGCGAGACCCAATTGAGCCTCGACCTCGGGGCTGACATAGACCCGGTCCGCGGCCACGTCCCAGTCGAAGATGATGTCGCCGCTTCCGGTCAGGGCGAGCGCCTTGCGCTCGGTGTCGGAGACGGCGCCATGGCTGAGGCCGCCGCCGACGAAGGCGTTCTGCATGATCGTGAAGCCTATCAGCATGACGATCAGAACGAGGCCGCCGATCAAGGCCGGCGAGACGAGATCATTGGTCAGCGCCCCGGTGACCGTGAATGCCGCGCCAATGATCCAGACCAGGAGAAGGAACCAGGCCGGGATCAGCATGACCGCGCGGTCATAGCCATGAATGGCGAGATAGAGCACGAGGACGAAGCCGACCGCGGCGATTGTCGCGAGCGAGATGCGCGCCACGCCTGCCGCGACTGGAGCATCGTAGACGGCGAGGCCGACGAGGGCGGCGAGGAAAACGAGCCATGCCGCGGCGATATGGGAGGCTCGAACGTGCCAGCGGTTGAGATTGAGATAGGCGAATAGAAAGACGAGGAGCGTCGCCGCGAGGATGGCTTCGGCGCCAGCGCGCCAAATTCGATCGGATTGCCCCTCTGTGCCGAAGATTTTTCCCCAAAATCCAAAGTCGATGCAGACATAGGCGAGCACGGTCCAGGCAAGCGCCGCGGCGGCGGGGAAGATCACCGCGCCCTTCACCACGAAAACGATGGTGAGGAACAGCGCGAGGAGGCCGGCGACCCCGATGACGATGCCCTTATACAAGGCCAGGCTCGTGATTTTGTCCTTGTAGGCGTCGGGCTCCCAGAGATAGAGCTGAGGCAGGTTCGGCGTCCGCAATTCGGCGACATAGGTGACCGTCGTGCCGGGATCGAGGGTCAAGCGGAACACGTCGGCGTCGGCGCTTTCGTCGCGCTCGGGCGGAAAGCCCTGGCTCGCGGTGATGGCCGAGATGCGGGAAGCGCCGAGATCGGGCCAAATCACGCCGGAGCCGACGAGCCGGAAGTGCGGCGCGACGATGAGCCTTTCGATTTGCTCGCTTGTGTCATTGGTGAGCGCGAAAACGATCCAGCTTGGCCGCGTTCCCTCCTCGCGCGCGCGCACCTCGATGCGCCGGACGATGCCGTCGGAGCCGGGCGCCGTCGAGACCAAAAGCCGATCGCCTTCGGAATGATAGCTGTCGACCGCCTTGGTCAGGTCGATCGCTTGCGCGTCGAGCGGAACCCGCACCGATTCGACCGCCCGCGCCGGGAGAAGCCCGGCGGCCAGGACCGCAAGCGCGGCCAGGACGCGGAGAGAGTGCAGGATGCGCGACAATAATGACCTATCTTGTCTGATGGACGTCTTGCCTAAAGGATTCGGGCGCCCGCAAACAGCGGCCGCGCGAGCCGGATAGGAGCAAAGATTGGTAAGGCCTAAGCGCTTGCCCGGCAAGACCTCTGAAAATACTGAATTTTTGTCATTTGCGAGGCGCCTGGAGCGGAGCCGGTCCGCGCGTCGAACGGGTGCGCCGGCGCTCCTTGGCCGCCATGAGGGGCCGGCGCCGGCGCGTTGGTCAATGGCCTGCCTTGGCCTGGACCGCGTGCTTCATTTCGCGCGCGGCGTCGATGGCCAATTTCTTTTGATGCTCGGTCAAGCCGGTGTGCGCCGAAAGAATGGCTTTCAGCTTGGGCATTTCGACAAGCTTGGCTTCCGGAATTTCACAAACGAAAGCGCTGATCGCCGCGCAAATCGCGAGAAGTTCGTCGATCTTGTCTTCAAGCGGCTTTTGGTCGGACATTGCCGTCTCCACATTCGAGTGTCATCGCCAACTCCGGCGTCGCCTTTGGCGGACGCGGCGCGCGGTCGCCCATGCAAGAAGGAGCGCGGACGATAACGAACGCAACGAATATATCCGACGTCCAAACAGCGCAAAAGTCGAGCGTGTTTTTCGCGACAGGCTCTAATCGCGTCGCGGCGGGCGAGCCGGCGTTGGATCTGTTTCGAGCAAGCCGTAGAGGAGATGATCCTGCCAGGCGCCATTGATCCGCAAATAGGCGCGGGCATAGCCTTCCCGGGTGAATCCCGCCCGCTCCAGCAACCCGATCGAGGGCTTGTTATTGGGCAGGCAGGAGGCTTCGATCCGATGCAGCCGAAGCGTGCCGAAGGCGAAGCCGATCACCGCCAGGACCGCGCGCGACATGAATCCTTTTCCGGCGTAGGGGGCGCCGATCCAATAGCCAAGGGTCGCGGCCTGCACGACGCCGCGCTTGACTTGGCCGAGCGTCAGGCCGCCGAGCAAGGCCTCGTCGTCGCGAAAGATGAGGAAAGGATAGGCCTCGTCATTGTCGATTTCCTGCTGATTGCGCTTCAATCTGCGCCGGAACGAGGCGCGCGTCAGGTCGTCGCCGGGCCAGGTCGGCTCCCATGGCGTGAGAAAGGCTCGGCTTCTTTCGCGCAAGCCGGCCCAGGCCTCGAAATCGCGCATGTCCGGGGGGCGGAGAAAGACTCCTTCGCCGCGCACGAAAGTCGCGTTTTCGCTTGGGGGGCCGAGTTGGAAAAGAGCCATTGCGCGCTCCCTCAAACGCCCCGCAGCCGTTCGGCGATGCGGTCGGGGCCGATGACCTTCGCGACAGGCCCGATCGCGGCGACCGTCGGCGCGGAGCCGAGCGCGCGCGCGCCGGCGGCGCGGATATCGGCCAGATCGAGCTTATCGATCCGGGCGACAAGCTCCTCGCGGGTCAGGACGCGGTCGAAGGCCATCAATTGCCGCGCGATCTGCTCGGCGCGGGCGGCGGGCGATTCGAGCGCGGCGAGGAGCGAAACCTTCATCTGCGCCTTGGCGCGGCGCATTTCGCTTTCGCTCAGCGTCCGCGCCGCGTCGCCGAGGCAGTCGAGCGCGACGGGCATCAGCTCGGCGACATCCTTGCGGCCCGTGGCGGCGTAAAAGCCGAACAGCCCGACATCCGAATAGCCCCAATGAAAGGTGTGGATCGAATAGGCGAGCCCGCGCGTCTCGCGCACCTCCTGGAACAGGCGCGAGGACATGCCGCCGCCAACCGCATTGGCGAAAACCTGAAGCGCGTAGAAATCCTCATGTCCATAGGGAAGCCCCTCAAAACCGACGACGACATGGGCTTGCTCGAGCCGGCGCTTGAGACGAATGTCGCCGCCGAGATAGCGCGCTGGCGCGCGCTCGGCTTCGACGCTGTCGGGGGAAAGGCCTACGAAGCGCTTTTCGGCCTCGTCGCGAATGTGGTCATGCTCGACCGCGCCGGCGGCCCCAATCACGATAGAGCCGCTGAGATAATGCGCGCCGAGATAGGCGCCGATCGCCTCGCGATCGAACCCCGCCACTTGCGCGGGCGTGCCGAGAATTGGCCGGCCGATCGGCTGGTCGGGAAAGGCGGATGCGTTGAAAATATCGAACACAAGATCGTCGGGCGTGTCCTCGACCGCGCCGATCTCCTGCAGTATGACGCCTTTTTCGCGTTCGAGCTCGGTTGCGTCGAATGTGCTCTCGGTGAGAATGTCGGCGAGAATATCGAGCGCGAGCGGGGCGTCCTCGGCGAGCACATGGGCGTAATAGGCGGTGTGTTCGGTGCTTGTCGCCGCATTGAGATCGCCGCCCGCGGATTCGATCTCCTCGGCGATCGCGCGCGCCGAGCGCCGGCGCGTGCCTTTGAAGGCCATATGTTCGAGGAGATGCGACAGGCCATGCTCATGCGCGCCTTCGTGCCGCGAGCCGGCCCCGACCCAGACGCCCAGGGAGGCCGTCTCAAGATGGGCCATGCGATCGGTGACGACTCTCAGGCCCGAGGGCAAAGTGGTGATTTCGACGCTCATGAGGCGGCCTTTTTCGATGCGCGCCGGGCGCGGGCTCGAATGAAGCGCTCGACTTCCCCTTGATCGTTTGGAAGTATCGAAAAATGCTCTTGCCTGTCGAGAAGGCCGGCGAGACAGCCGGGCAAGCTCGGCCTTGCGCCGATCGCGCGTTCGATCGCGTCGGGGAATTTGGCCGGATGCGCCGTGGCCAGGACAATCAGCGGGGTCTGGGGCGCGCGCGCTTGGGCGAGGCGCGCGGCGCGGAGGCCAACAGCCGTGTGCGGATCGACGAGATAGGCGGAATCGCGCCAGGTTCGGGCGATTTCCTGCGTCGTTTCGGCCTCGCCGACACTGAAGGCGTCGAATTCGCCGCGAATGGCGTCGAGCGGGGCAGGCTCGATCGCAAACGCGCCCGATTGCTGGAGCGAGGCCATTTTGCCGCGAAGCGCGCCGGCGTCGCGGCCGCAAGCCTCGAAAAGAAGCCGTTCGAAATTGGACGAGACTTGGATGTCCATTGACGGCGATTGCGTCGCCTGAACCCCATTCAAGGCATAGGTCCCGCCGGCGAGGGCGCGCGGAAGAATGTCGTTCGCATTTGTCGCGATGACGAGGCGGTCGATCGGAAGACCCATGCGCTTGGCGATCCAACCGGCGAAAATATCGCCGAAATTGCCGGTCGGGGTGGCGAAGGAGACCGGCCGATGCGGTCCGCCGAGCACGGCGGCGCTCGTGAAATAATAGACGATTTGGGCGAGGATGCGCGCCCAATTGATCGAATTGACGCCGCAGAGGCCGAGCTCGTCGCGCAAGCTCTTATGATTGAATAGGGCCTTGATGCAGGCTTGCGCGTCGTCGAAATTGCCTTCGAGCGCGATGGCGTGAATATTGTCGGCGGCGACCGTCGTCATCTGCCGGCGCTGCACGTCGGACACGCGCCCATGCGGGTAGAGGATGAACACATCGACCTGATCGAGGCCGCGGAAGGCCTCGATCGCGGCCGCCCCCGTATCGCCCGAGGTCGCGCCGACGATGGTCGCGCGCTGCCCGCGCGCCTTCAGCGCATGATCGATCAGCCGCGCGAGGAGCTGCATCGCGACGTCCTTGAAGGCGAGCGTCGGCCCATGAAAAAGTTCAAGCGCGAAGAGATTGGAGTTGATCTGCGCGAGCGGCGCGACCGCGGGATGGCGAAAACCCGCATA
Source organism: uncultured Alphaproteobacteria bacterium (assembly GCA_963829515.1). GTDB lineage: Bacteria > Pseudomonadota > Alphaproteobacteria > Rhizobiales > Beijerinckiaceae > Methylocapsa. The sequence continues at coordinate 76,922 of CAWHIP010000009.1, read as the reverse complement.
GGCCGACTCGATCATCGCCTTTAAGGCTTTTGGCTCGATCTCGCCGGAGACGAAGGGCGACATCACCGCCAGGGCGACATCCGCATAGGGCTTGCCGGCGAGCCCGGCGATCTCGTCCCGGCCGAGGCTTGGATAGGCCTCGGGCAGATAGAGCCCGCCGTCCCGGGCGAGGCCGGCCAGGAGCGTCTCGGTGAAGGAGAGCGGCGGCGCCTCGCCGCGCGTGGAAATATATTTCACGTGAAAAATCTTAGCCCTGCTATCACGAAAACCCGGATTCCCTTTAGCACGAAGCGCGGCGCCTGACAGCGCCTGAGAAAGGCGCCGCTTTCCGGCGCCGCCTCAAGGTCGCGGCTCGGCTGTTTTGAGCGCCCCCCAGGCATAGGCCGCGAAAACCCCGAATAGGCCGAGGGCGAGGCCGAACCAGGTCAATGCGTAGGAGAGATGGTTGTTTGGAAAGGCGAGCTCCGTCGCGCCGCCTTTCGGCCAACCGCCGGGGATCGGCGCGTCATCGGCGTCGATGCTGAAAGGCGCGGCTTGCGCCAAGCCGAAATGGCCGGCGATCAAGCCCGGATCGCGGGTGAAGTAACGTCCCGTGACTGGATCGTCGGCGGGGGTGAACAGATTGCGCGGCTCGGGCTGCCGCATCAGGCCGGCCAGGCGCGTCTCGCCCTCGATTTCCCCGGCGGCGCGCGCGCCAACGTCCTTGAGCTCGGCCGGGACATAGCCGCGATTGACGATCACATAGCCGCCCGAGGATAGATGCAGCGGCGTCAGCACGAGATAGCCGGGCTCCCGCCGGCCGCCGCCCGCCGCGCGGAAAACCAGCGCTTCCTTGTCGTTCTCATACCGGCCGCTAACCTCGACATGGCGATATTCGTAATCGTCCGGACGAAGATTAGGCCATTCCACCATTGCCGGCAAAGGCTCCGGCGCGGCCTTCGCCCGTGCTTCGATCCGCGTGATAAGGCTCGATTTCCAGGCGAGCCTTTGCAACTGCCAAACGCCCAAGCCGGTGAGAACGGCGCCGGCGCAGCAAGCGAGGACGAATGGCCAGAACAGATGTGCGAGGCGGCCGCGCATGGTCAGTCTTCGAGCCGCCCCTCTTCCGCCTCGTTGCGATATTGCAGGGCGATAAGCAGGCCTTTTGTCGGGCGCAGCAGGCCGACGCATACGATCAGTGTCAAAGGCAGAAAGATGACGAGATGAACCCAAAACGGCGGCTCATAGCGCAGCTCTGTCCACAGCGCCGCGCCAAGCACGGCCAGGCCGGCGATGAGCGTGACGAAAACCGCGGGGCCGTCGCCGGTGTCGCTGAACTTGAAATCAAGCCCGCATTTGTCGCATTTCGGCGCGACTCCCAGGAGCCCGCTGAATAATTTGCCGCGGCCGCAGCGCGGACAGGAGCCGGAAAGCCCCTTGATCGTGGCTGACCAAAGGGATTGAGTGTCATCAAGGGCCATGGGGTTCTCTTAAACGATTTATTGGCGTGGGGGAAAGAGCGGGACGAGAGATTTGCGCCTGCGCGCGATTGGCGCATGCCTTGGACCCATTCGGCGGTCTTAAAGTAAGAAGTGGGCGACGCGCGTGGCGGCTGGGAGCGACCGGACGAAATCCAGGCATGAGCGCGCGAATGATGAGGGCGCTCCAAGACGTGGAGCATGACCTAAAATTAGTCCCCGGAAACGGCCGAGGACTAAATGTCGAAAAAGTCGAGCTGGTTTTTCAAGAACCCGCCAGGTTTAGGTTGGACCCTGCCGGAGCCCATGCTTCTGCTCCCCCGCCCGTCGCGGATTGACTGGCGCGCCGCCTCGGCGAGAGGCAGAGGCCATTTCCGCGCAGCGCGTGGGTCAGCGCCGAACCAGCCGCTTCGCGGTCCGCAAACCGGCGATCGCCGCCGCCTTTGATCGGTCGGCGAGGATGGAGCGACCCGGCGAAAGCGGCGAAAGCCCCGCTCTGCGCAAATAATAATTGGCCTGATAGATGTTGGCGTATTTCCAGCGCGGAAACTCAAAATCCAATGCGATCGAAATTGAAACGGCGTCGTGGTTTTGCACCCAATGGGCGCCGTGCATTGGAATATGAACCGCGTCTCCCGGCGCCAATTCGAACTGCTGAGCGGTCTTTTCAGCTTGCGGCTTGAAAGTCCCGGCGGTGAGGACATTTCCAGCGTAGAAGCTTTCGATTTCCTCTTCCGTGGTGATGCTGCGATCGAGAGGATCGCAAATCCAGATCGTCTTTGAGCCTTGGATCTGCATGAGGAAATTCGCCTCCTCGTCGAAGTGATAAGGCGTTTTCCGGCGCGGCGAAGATATCATGACCTGAAAATCTGGATTGCGCAGAAGCTTCGCGTCCTCTGGGCTCGCGATATTGCTTCGGAAGAAATCGCCGAACTCGTCTTGGATCGCCTTATAGGCGGGATCGACCTCGAGATGGTGCATGATGATCCAGGCGTCGACCGTTTCGATCCGCTCGAAGATTTCCGAGACCGTCAGCTTCGGCGTCGGCGCCGCGCCCCATTTATCGGTAAACGCCAAATTGCCGGCGTCATAGTAAAATCCGTCCTTCCGATTGACCGCGTCTTGGGCGTGGGCGGCGAGAGCGTCAAGCGACAGCAGCGGATGACCAACGAGATTATGCCGCAGCCTGAATGGCTTTTTGTTCAGCGCCTGGCGGCAGGAGTTGATCGGATCGAGGGTCGACCACTTAGCGTTGGATTCCCGCGTCCCTGAATTGGGTCTCTCTGTCATAACCGGGTCGACCTGCATCAATTGCTCCTAGCGCTCAATAATGGAGTTGAAAATGGAATAGAAAATTTCTCGCGCGGCGTCTGTCAGCCGCAAGCCTTATCCAGCTTTAATTATTTTGCCTTCTTTCCAAGCTTATGACAAGGCGCAGCCATGTCGCAGGAAGATCTATCGCCAAATTTCGAGCCGACGCCCTGTCCGCCTCCGAGGCCCCCAGACTTTGCACCCACGCGACCTGTGGAACATGCGAAAATTTTAATGATTTCAGACCTGACGGCGAGCGCCGCGAGCTACTGTTATACGACGAAATTTTTATCGTCCGCTTCGATGGAGGGATAGGCGCCAAGTCTTCGGGCTCAAGCAGGATGTTGAAGATTGGCGAGGCTCGGGGCCGAAAAAACGGCCGCGACCCGTTCCTCCCGTCGAGGGCTCCAAGGCTCCAGAGACGACGCCGTAAGCCGTGCTTCATTTTCACATGAAGAAGCCGGCCGCATCGTCCTGCCGTGAGCGGGTCGCATCGGCGAAAACGCCCCCGCTCCTGGCTCGTCGACGAGATCTACATTTATGCGATGCGCCGCGTTGACCTGACGCGCCGCACCTGAATATAACCGCTAATGCTCACGAAGCCGCTTTCTGAATTGATGAAGATATTATTACTGTTGACTTTGATAATCCGTATCGACCAAACCTACAGCCGATCATTTTGGTCAAGCCGGTCCGCGGGGCTTGTGCCTAGCTTAAGGTGGAAGCTGCCGCTCGCGGGGCCGATATGTTGTGCCGTAATGTGAAATGTGCTATTTGGACCTGTAGCTGCTCGATACGAGCTTGATGCGACCGTGGCGCGCCCCGCGGTGGGATTTTAGCTTGAGCGCGGGCGGCGACAATTATCGATTTAGGGCTTGCCGGGAACTGCGTTTGGCTTCTCGATCGGCGCTTATATGGGGTCCATCAATTCAGGCGGGCTCCGTGGCTGTGAGGCTGAGCCTACGGCGGTTGGTTTGACGCCACATGCGGAGGGTTTCATGCGCGGTTGTCCGACGGCAGAATGATTTTGGATGTTGTGCGCCGCCGTAAGCCCTCCTTCACTTGTTTTCTTGCGAATGGCCTCGGCGTGTTCGCCTCCGCATCTGGCGCATTTGGGCTAAGCCTTGGCTCCTATGTGGACGCTATAACCCATACGGGTCTTGTAAGTTTCTGCTGAGATTACTAGATATTTATATTATATATCGCATTGGATGCGATATATAATTGAGTGTTAATGTAGATGGATCTGTCCATTTATTTGATGAGGGGATAGCTAGATTTGAAGTGTATCGACCTAGTCGCGTCTCTAAAATAGTATTTGTATAAAAAGTTAATGCGCCTTCCCCTTTGCGGTCAAAGGCGAGTGTGGAGAGTTGACAGCCTCTTTGAATAAAAACGATTTCGAAAATCTGGCGATGAGGCGACGCCTCCGCAATGGATAAGGTGTTATTCGGTATGTCGCGTCGTTTTGGGCAGGACGACTATAATTGCGGGATCGCGGCATCCAGTGCGGGCCGGACGATACATGACTTTTTTTTGACGTCATTCGCGCCGATCGCGACCAAGCGGCGCGGCCAGCGATCATATACGGCGCCCGCGTGGTTTCATACGGGGAGCTTGACGTCCAGTCCACGCGCTTTGCTTGGTATTTGAGGGCGCGCGGCGTCGGAGCCGGAAGCCGCGTCGGGCTCTATCTTAATCAATCGCCCGAGTCCGTGCAGGCGATGCTCGGCATTTTGAAGGCAGGGGCGGCATTCGTTCCGCTTGATCCGACGGCTCCGGTTGATTGGGTCGCCTTCATCGCCGACGAGGCGCATTTGGCGGCGATGGTTTCGACCGCGACGCTGGTCGAGCCGCTTGCAAGCGAGCGTCCTTGGACGGCCCCGACCATCCTAATCGACGCCGAGGCTATCGCGCGCGAGAGCGCGTTGGCGCTGGAATGCCGCGCCTCGGCCGAGGATCTCGCCTTTATCAATTATGACGCCGCCGCTGGCGGGCGGCCCAAAGGGGTCATGGCGCCGCATCGCGCGGTCGCGCGTCTCGTCGGCGATGGTTTCCTATCCCTAGGGCCGCGCGACGTGGTGTTGCACTGGGCTCCGCTCGCCTCGAACGCGGCTATGTTCGAGATCTGGGCGCCCTTGCTCAAAGGGGCCGCGCTCGCGGTTGTGGCCTCTTCGCGCGGGGACATCGATGTGATCGGCGACGCGATCCGCCGCTACGGCGTGACCGCGGCTTGGCTGAGCGCGGCGGCGCTTCATGCGATGGTGGATCGCGGCGGCGAGGCGCTTCGCCCACTGCGCCAGTTGATCGTCGCCGGCGGCGGCCCGCTGTCGCCAGGAGATGCGTGCAGGGCGCTCGAACTGTCGCCCGACTGCCGTCTCCTGAGCTGTTATGGGCCGAGCGAAAGCCTTGGTTTGGCCTGCGGTCTTGAGCTCTCGCGCGACGCCGCCGCCGACGCCCCGGTTCCGCTTGGCCGGCCGATCGCCCAGGCCAAGGTCCATGTTCTCGACGAGGCCCTGCGCCCCGTCGCGTCCGGCGGGATCGGCGAGCTTTTCGTCGCCGGCGAAGGCGTCGCGCTCGGCTATCTCCATCAGCCGGAGCTCACAGCGGATCGGTTTCTCCCGGACCGGTTCGGCGGCGATTTGAGCGGCCGCATGTATCGGACGGGCGATCTCGTCCGACAGCGCGCCGACGGCGTCCTGGAATTTGTGCGTCGTTCGGATCGCGAGACGGAAGTGGGGCGCGAAAGGACCGAGCGTTTCTGGAAAGAAAAGCTTCGCCGTCTGGATGAGCCGACCATGCTCGCCAGCGCTCCGCGCGGCGCGGTTGCCGCGGGCGGGCCGAACAGCGGCGGACAAACGCGGCTTCTTGGGCGGCTGCAGGCACGCCTCGGCGTCGCCGAGACTGATCGCTTGCTTTCCTTCGCCCGAAGCCAGCGGGCGAGCCTGAACATTCTCGCGCAAGGCGCCTGGGCCCTGCTGCTGCGGAGCTATTGCGGCCAAGGGACGGTGGCCTTCGGCGTCGGGCAAGTGGGCGGAGTCGGGCTCCTCGAAGGGGCGGAGAAACCCGCCGATCCCCAAAGCTTTGATGATTGGCGCCGCCTGGTCGATCAGAGCTTGCCGGTGATACAGACCCTGCGGCTGGACCAAGTCGTGGGGCCATGGCTGCGCGCCCTGCGGGACGATATTTTGATTGCGCAAGACTATGCGGACGCGGGCCTCGGCGATATCCAGCGTTGGGCCGGCCGGGCCGGGCAGGACTTGTTCGACACGGTCCTCATCTTCGCGGATCGCGCCGCCGATGCGCTCCAACCGACCGACGAAGGCTCGATCGCGGATTTCCCGGCGCTAGCTTTGGTCGTGCGCGCGGGAGGCGAGATCGAGTTCGATTATTCCTACCGGCGCGACCGGTTCGACGCCGAGCAGGTCGCGGCCATTCACGGGCGCTTCGTCCATCTCATTGATCAAATCGCCGCGGATTCTTCGCGCGCGCTCGGCGAGCTCAAGCTCCTCACCGAGGACGAGCGAACCGAGATTCTCAATATTTGGAGCCGGGGCGAGAGCAGGGCGGTCGAGCCGGTCTCCCTGCATGAGCTTTTCCAAGCTCAGGTCAAGGCGCTGCCCGACGCGGTCGCGGTGATTTACGAGGGCTCCTCGTTGACCTATGGCGCGCTCAACGCCCGCGCCAATCAGCTCGCGCGGCGCCTGCGTCTTCTCGGCGTCGGGCCGGATGTTCTCGTCGGCCTCGCTGTCGAGCGTTCGCTCGATATGGCCGTCGGCCTGCTCGGCATTCTGAAGGCCGGCGGCGCCTATGTTCCGCTCGATCCGGCCTATCCGAAAGAGCGCCTCGCCTATATGATCGAAAACGCCGGTCTCGCCCTTGTCTTGACGCAGAACCGGCTCCTTTCCAACCTTCCCGCGACCAAGGCGCGGTTTTGGCGGCTCGACGGCGACTGGGCGGAGGCGGAATTGCAGTCCACAACCGATCTCGAAACTGTTTCCTCGCCGCAAAATCTCGCCTATTGCATCTACACTTCGGGATCGACGGGTCGGCCAAAGGGCGTGGGGCTCGAGCAGGCGGCGCTGGTCAATCTGCTGCAATGGCAGCAAGCGGCCTTGCCCGCCGTCGCGCGCACCTTGCAATTCGCCTCCTTTTCGTTCGACGTCAGCTTTCAGGAGTTCTTCAGCGCTTGGATCGCCGGCGGCGCGCTTATCATGCCGAGCGAAGACTCCAGGCGCGATTTTCGCCGGCTCTTGAGCTTGCTTCGGACAGAAGCCGTCGAGCGATTATATTTGCCGACGGCCGTCCTGCAGCCGCTCGCGGCGGTGAAGCAGGCCACCGACGTGCGGCTGCCGGACTTGCGCCAGATCATAACGGCGGGGGAGCAGCTCAGACTTACACCCGATTTGTCGGCTTGGCTTGGCGCGGAGCCGCAATGCGCCCTGATCAATCAATACGGCCCGACCGAATCCCATGTGGTCAGCAATTTCGTGGCGACGGGTTACGCCGAAGGCGCTTTGCCGCCGATCGGCCGGCCGATCTGGAACACGCAGCTCTATATCCTCGACGCCGAGCTCAATCCGGCGCCGGTCGGAATTGTCGGCGAACTCTATATTGGCGGCGCGGGTTTGGCGCGCGGTTATGTCGGCCGGCCTGAACTGACGGCGGAGCGTTTCATTCCGAGCCCGTTTGCGCGGGCCGCCGGCGAACGCCTCTACCGGACTGGCGACATGGCGCGCTGGCGCGCCGACGGCGACATTGAGTATGTCGGCCGCGTCGACCATCAGGTGAAGATCCGCGGCTTCCGAATCGAGCTTGGCGAGATCGAGGCGCGGCTGCTTGCGCATGGCGGCGTGCGCGAAGCCGCCGTCGTCGCGCGGGAAGGGATCTCCGGCAAGCAGCTGATCGGCTATGTCGCGCCGGCTTCCGGAGCGCTGGACAGCGGGCCGACGCAGGATGGGCGGGCACCCGAAGCTCAATTCGTCGAGCGGCTGAAGCAGCATCTCGGCTCGAGCCTTCCGGATTACATGGTTCCGGCCAAACTTATTATTCTTGACCGCATGCCGCTTACGCCGAGCGGCAAAATCGATCGCAATGCCCTGCCGGCGCCCCAGGTTTCCTCCGAGGCCGGCTCCCGGCCGGAGCCTCCGGCAAGCGATGTCGAGAAAAAGCTCGCGGCGATCTGGCGGCGGCTGCTGAAGCTGCCCTATGTCGGCCTCGACGAAAATTTCTTCGATCTCGGGGGCGCATCGCTGGACCTGATCGCGTTGCATGAGGAGATCCGGGCGCAATTCGACGACATCCCGATGACCGAATTGTTCGAGCAAATGACCATCCGGACCCTGGCCGCGCGCCTGCAGACGCGCGGCGCCGATAAGCTGACCATGACCGATCTTCACGATCGCAAGCAGCGTCAGAACGAGGCGTTGCGGCGGATCTGGCGCCGACGCACGATATCCGCTCCATGAAGCAAGACATTTTCGGCCAGTCCTCCGTCGCGCCCACCGGCATCGCGATCATCGGCATGTCCTGTCGGTTTCCCGGCGCCGCCGATGTGAGGGCGTTTTGGCGAAACTTGCGCGACGGCGTCGAGTTCATCACGCGTTTCAGCGATGCCGAGCTTGAGGATTCTTCGACTCGTCTGTACGAAACGATCCGAATTTCGTCCGCGCGCGCGCCATTCTCGACGGGGTGGAGCTGTTCGACGCCGGCTTCTTCGGCATGCACCCGCGGGAAGCCGAACTTACCGATCCTCAGCATCGCTTGTTCTTGGAATGCGCCTGGCAGGCGCTTGAAGACGGCGGCTACGACCCGGCCCGTTTCCCTGGCGCGATCGGCGTATTCGCCGGCGCCAGCGTAAACACTTATTTCCTGCGCCATGTTTGCCAGGATCGCGCCGCCGTCGAGCTTTTCGCCAGCAATTACCAGGTCGGCAGCTACGCCGAGCTCATTGGCGGCTTGCAGGATTGTTTGGCCACGAGGGTCTCCTACAAGCTCGATCTGCGCGGGCCGAGCATGACGGTCCAGTCAGCCTGCTCGACCGCCCTGGTCGCGGTCTCGCAAGCCTGCCAGAGCCTGCTTCTGTACCAATCCGACATGGCGCTCGCCGGCGGCGTCTCGATCTCATTGCCGCAGCGCCGCGGCTATCTCGCCCAGGAAGGCGGCATGGTTTCGGCCGAAGGGCGGTGCCGCACCTTCGACGCGAAAGCGGATGGGACCGTCTTCGGCAGCGGCGTCGGGGCTGTGCTGTTGAAACGGCTGGAGGACGCGCTCGCCGATGGCGATCATGTCTATGCGGTCATTCGCGGCTCCGCCGTCAACAATGACGGCGCTGGCAAAGCCGGCTTCACCGCGCCGAGCGCGAATGGTCAGGCCCAGGTGATCGCGGCGGCCTTGGCGGACGCCGACGTGGATCCCCGCACGATCAGTTACGTCGAATGTCACGGCACCGCGACGCCGCTCGGCGATCCGATCGAGGTCGCCGGCCTCACCAGAGCGTTTCGAGCCTCCACGGACGACGTCGGGTTCTGCGCGCTCGGTTCGGTCAAGCCGAATGTCGGCCATCTTGACGCCGCCTCCGGCGTCGCCGGGCTCATCAAGACTGTCTTGACGCTCGGCGAGGCCAAACTGCCGCCAACTCTCTTTTTCGAGACGCCAAATCCTCATATCGCGTTCGACGGCAGTCCGTTTTATGTAAGCAAGGAATGGCGCGATTGGCCGCGGGCCGCGTGGCCGCGCCGCGCCGGCGTCAGCGCCTTCGGCATTGGCGGCACCAATGCGCATGTCGTGCTGGAGGAGGCCCCAGTTGTCGCGCCGGAGGGGTCGCTCCGGCCGAGCCACGTGATCCCCGTCTCGGCCCGCAGCGAGGCGGCTCTCGAAGCCGCGCGGCAGGCCCTGGCGCAACATTTAACGGCCCATCCAGACCTTCCGCTGGCGGATGTCGCGTTCACCCAACAGGTTGGCCGGCGCGCTTTCGCGCATCGCGCCGCCGTCGCGGGGCGGGATCGCGACGCCATGGCCGAAGCGCTCCGCTCCGGCCGAGGCCTTGTTTCGGGGCGGACCGGCGCCGCCGCGCCGCCGGTCGCCTTCATGTTCCCGGGGCAGGGCGCCCAATATCCCGGGATGGGTCTTGATCTGTTCCAGACCGAACCGGTTTTCCGCGCCGGCATGCGGCGAAGCGCCGAGATCCTGAAGCCCTTGCTTGGCCGCGATCTTTGCGCGCTTCTTTATGGCGACTCGGACGAGCGCTTGGACGCCGAGGCGCTGCAGGCGACCGAAATCGCCCAGCCGGCCTTGTTCGCGGTGGGTCATGCGCTGGCCGGCCTTTGGCGCGGCTGGGGCGTCGAGCCGCAAATGATGATCGGGCATAGCGTCGGCGAATTTGTCGCCGCCTGTCTCGCGGGCGTTTTTTCGCATGAGGACGCTCTCGCGCTGATCGCCGCCCGTGGCCGGTTGATGCAGGAGACCCCGCCGGGCGCCATGCTGGCCGTGCGCTTGCCGGAAGCCGAGCTCGCGCCCTTGCTGAGCGGATCCTTGGCGCTCGCCGCCGTCAACGGCCCAAATCTTTGCGTGGCGGCCGGCCCGGACGAGGCCGTGGCGGAGCTAGACGCGCAGCTCGCCAAGCGAGGCGTCATGTCGCGCCGTCTGCACACCTCCCATGCTTTCCACACGCCCATGATGGACGCGGCGGCGGCCGCGCTCGAGGAGCGGTTCGCTGGGATAAGGCTCTCCGCGCCCGAGGTCAGATGCATTTCAAGCGTGACCGGCGGCTGGCTGACCGCGGCGGACGCGACCTCCCCGGCTTATTGGGCCGCGCATTGTCGCGAGCCAGTGCGGTTCGGCGACGGACTTGCGACGCTGCTTCAAGACGCAGCGGCCGAAGGCCGCGCTCCGGTCCTGATCGAGACGGGGCCTGGAATCACGCTTTCGACCCTCGCCCGTCAAATTGCGACGGGGACCAAGGCGGTCACGGCTCTGGCTTCGCTTCCAGACGCATCGCGGCCCGCCTCCGACGACGAAGTGATCGCGCGCTCCCTGGCGCAGCTTTGGTGCGCCGGCGTGGCGATAGATTGGCCCGCCTTGCACGCGGGCTCGAGGCGGCGGCGGGCGCCGCTGCCGACTTATCCATTCGAACGGTCTCGACATTGGCTCGACGCGCCGCCCCCAGCGCATGCGAATGGCGAGGCGCCCGCCCCTATCCCGCCCGAACAGGTTAAGCTAAACTCAGTTTCTGAGCCTTTCGTCGCCGAAACACTTTCCGCTGAGATATTTACCGCGATGCAGTCAGCGCCCGCCGCCGTGACCCAATCCGATCCCCCGCCGGTCCAAACCGGGCGTGGACCAGAGGTTCAAGGCCGGATCGTGGCGCTGCTCGAAAGCCTCTCCGGCGAGTCCATCGCTGCGCTCGACCCCGAGACCAGCTTCCTCGAGATGGGCTTCGATTCTCTGTTTCTGAGCCAAGCGACGCAGCAATTGCAGCGCGACTTCAAGGTCAAGCTGACCTTCCGTCAGCTGCTCGGTGAATTGTCGACAATCCCGGCCTTGGCCGCATTTTTGGCGGCGAAGCTGCCGCCCTTGCCCGCGCCGGCCGCCACGTCTCCCGCGCCTCCGGCGCCTTCTCTCCCGCCGACTCCGGTCCAAGCGGTCGCGCCGCCTCCGTCCGCGCCGACGCGGCTGGATCTGGCAAGCGTCGCGGGCGGAACAGTCGAACACGTGATCCGCGAGCAGCTCGACGTGATGAGCCGGCTGATGGCCCAGCAGCTCGACGCGTTGCGGGGCTCCGGCGGCGCGCAGATCGTCGCGGCTGAACCCGGCGCGACGGCGGCCGCGCCGGGTTTGGCGCAGCCAAAAGAGACGCTTGCCGCTCCGCCGTCGGCTCCGGCTCCGGACCCAGGAAAATCTCGGTTTGATGCGCTTGCGGAGGCCCGCAACGCGCCTGCCGCGCCCATGACTGAGATCCAACAGCAAAATCTCGCCGCGCTGACGACGCGCTTCAACGCGCGGACGCCGCGATCCAAGGCCATGACGGCGCAATATCGGCAGGTGCTGGCTGATCCGCGCGCCGCGGCGGGGTTCCGTTCGGAATGGAAGGACCTGGTTTATCCAATCGTTGGCGAACGCGCTCTGGGCTCGCAGATCTGGGACGTCGACGGCAACGCTTATATCGACCTCGTGAATGGCTATGGCCAAACCATGTTTGGCCACTCTCCGCCCTTCGTCATCGCTGCGGTCGAGGCGCAGATGCGGCAGGGCTTCCCGATCGGCCCGCAGGCCATGCTCGCAGGGCGGGTCGCGGAGCTTTTCAGCGCGCTGACCGGCGACGAGCGGGTCACTTTCTGCAACACCGGATCGGAAGCCGTCATGGCGGCGATGCGGGTCGCCCGGACGGTCACCGGCCGCTCCCGCATCGTGACATTCAGCGGCGACTATCACGGCCAATTCGACGAAGTTCTGGTCAAGGGAACCTTGCGCGCCGGCGTGGCGCGGCCGGTCGCCGCCGCCGCCGGCATTCCTCAGGAATCCGTCGAGAACATGGTTGTGCTGCCTTATGGCGCGCCGGAGTCCCTCGAATGGATCAGGGCGCATGCCGACGATCTGGCCGCCGTTCTGGTCGAGCCGGTCCAAAGCCGGCATCCGGATCTGCAGCCGGCGGATTTCGTGAAGGAGCTCCGCGCGATCACCGCGGCCGCCGGCGCGGCCCTGATCATTGACGAGGTCATCACCGGCTTCCGGATGCATCCCGGCGGCATGCAGGCGCTTTTCGGCGTCCGCGCCGATCTCGCGACCTATGGCAAGATCATTGGCGGCGGGCTGCCGATCGGCGTCCTCGCAGGCAAGACCGAGTTCATGGACGCTCTGGACGGCGGGACATGGCGCTACGGCGACGAGTCCTACCCTGAAGTCGGCGTGACCTTCTTCGCAGGTACGTTCGTGCGCCATCCGCTCGTTCTCGCGGCCGCCTGGGCCGTGCTGAACCACCTCAAAGACGAGGGAGCGGCGCTGCAGGAGCGCCTGACCGCGCGCACGGCGGCGCTGGTTCGCCGGCTCAACGAGTTTTTACAGCGGCGCGGCGTCAACACGCATATCGAGACCTGCGGGAGCTTGTTCTATTTCAACCTGGCCAATGTCAGCCGCTTCTCTGGCCTATTCTATCCGCATATGCTCGATCGCGGCGTCTATATCCAGGATCACTATCCCTGCTTCCTGACCACCGCGCATAGCGACGCCGAAATCGCGGCGATCGCCGAGGCTTTCGAAAGCAGCGTTGTCGCGATGCAGGAGGCGGGGTTCCTGCCGGGCGGCGGGCCGTCCGGCCCCGAGCCGATCGCGGCCGGAGCTCCCACGACCGAAGCTCTCCTGACCGAAGCGCAGACCGAGGTCTGGCTCGCCGCTCAGCTTTCCGATGATGCGTCTTGCGCCTTCAACGAGTCAGTGACCATGCGGCTACGTGGCGCGCTTGATCGCGCCGCCCTGGCGATCGCGCTCAATCAGGTCGTCGCCCGCCATGACGCCTTGCGGGGTTCCTTTCCACCGGCTGGCGAAGTGATGCGCATCGCGCCGTCGCTCGATGTGGCGATCGTCGAAACCAATCTGGAGGCGGCGCCGCGCGGAGAGGCGGAGGCTGTTTGGCGAGATTTGCTCGCGGCTGAAGCTGACACGCCGTTCGACTTGGTGAACGGGCCGCTGATCCGGGCCCGGCTGGCGCGGTGGGGGGCCGAGGATCACGCCCTGATTCTGACGGCGCATCACATCGTCTGCGACGGCTGGTCGACGAATGTGGTTATCGACGAGCTCGCCAAGCTTTATGACGCGGCGCGTGGCGGCTCCGCCGCCGACCTGCCGGCGCCGGTGGGCTTTGGCCATTATGGCGCCGAGGAGCGCGCGCGGCAGGCGAGCCAGGGCGCGGCCGTCGAGTCTTTCTGGCTCAAGCAGTTCGCGTCTCCGCCTCCGCCTCTTGACCTGCCGAGCGACCGGCCGCGCCATGCCGGCAAGACCTTTCGCGGGGCCACGCTCACAAGGATGATCGACGCGGCGACCGTGCAGGGCTTCCGCAAGGGGGCGGCCCGTCAAGGCTGCACGCTTTTCGTGGCGCTGCTCGCGGGCTTCGAGACGCTGCTCGGGCGACTCGCCGGGCAGGAGGAGGTCGTGGTCGGCGTTCCGACCGCCGGCCAGGCCCTGGTCGAAGAAGGAGCTCTCGTCGGCCATTGCGTCAATTTCCTGCCTTTGCGCGGGCGGTGGGAGCGCGAGACGACCTTGGCCGAGCATCTCGCGGCGACCGGCCAGACCGTGCTTGCGGCTTACGAGAACCAGAGTTACACGCTGGGGACGCTGGTGCGTAAATTGGCGCTGCCGCGCGGATCCGGGCATCGGCCGATCGTGGAGGCGGCGTTCAATCTCGAACGGCTCGGCGATAAGATCCGGATGGCGGGGCTCGAAGTTGAGACGCAGCCCAATCCGAAGCATTTCGTCAATTTTGATCTTTTTTTCAATCTGACCGAGCAGGACAACGGGCTCCGCCTCGACTGCGACTACAACACGGATCTGTTCGACGCGACGACGATCGCGCGCTGGATTGGTCATTACCACACGCTCCTCGACTCCATGACGCGTGACCTGACGTCCAGCGCCGGCGCGGGGCGGCTCGCCGCGCTGAGACTGTTGACGGACGACGAACGCGCCGGGCTGATCGGCGGCCCGATCGCGGCCGCGGCTCATCATCCGAGCGGCCAATGCGTGCATCAGCTGTTTGAGGCGCAGGCGGCGCTAAGGCCGGACGCCATCGCGGTCGCATGCGAAGACGCGCAGCTGACCTATGCCGAACTGAACGCCAAGGCCAATCGCTTGGCGCGTCACCTCAGATTGCTGGGGGTCAAGCCCGATGCGCTCGTGGCGATCTGCGTCGAGCGGAGCCTCGACATGGTCGTGGGGCTTTTGGCCGTCCTGAAGGCCGGCGGAGCCTATGTGCCGATGGACCCGTCCTATCCGGACGAGCGGCTGGCCTATATGTTGGAAGATAGCGCGCCGGCGGCGGTCCTGATGCGCGCCGAGACGAGGGATCGGCTGGCGGCGGTCCTCAATGGAGTTGCGCCGGCCGCATCCGTGATCAATCTGGAGGACGCCGATTGCTGGGCCGGGCAATCCGACAGCAATCTCGATGCGGCGAGCGTCGGTCTGACGCCTCGGCATATCGCCTATGTCATCTATACGTCAGGCTCCACCGGCAAGCCCAAAGGGGTGATGGTGGAGCACAGAAACATTGCCCGCCTATTCTCCGCCACCGAAAATTGGTTCCATTTCGATGAGAAGGACGTCTGGACGCTTTTCCATTCCTTCGCCTTCGATTTTTCGGTGTGGGAGATCTGGGGCGCGCTGACCTATGGAGGCCGGCTCGTGGTCGTGCCGCAAATGACCGTGCGGTCGCCGCAGGAATTCTATGAGTTGTTGCGGAAGGAGCGGGTGACTGTTCTCAATCAAACTCCGAGCGCGTTCCGGCAGCTCATTTCGGCGCAAGCGGAGAGCAAAAAACAGCATAGTTTGCGGCATGTCATCTTCGGTGGCGAAGCCCTCGACGCGGCCATGCTGAAGCCATGGCTCCTTAACCGCGACAACGAGCATTGCCGCTTGACCAACATGTACGGGATTACCGAGACCACCGTCCATGTCACATATCGCCCGCTGGAGCTTGCCGATGTCGAAAAGCCCGGGGGCAGCGCGATCGGCCGCCCGATCCCGGATGTTCGGGTCTATATTTTGGACGGCTGCGGAGAGCCGGCTCCGATTGGGGTGGCTGGGGAGATCTATGTCGGCGGGGCCGGCGTCGCGCGCGGCTATCTGAACCGGCCCGAACTTACCGCGGAGAGGTTCGTGACGGAACTCATTCGCCGGCGCCGCCGACGCGCGCATGTATAAGAGCGGTGATCTTGGCCGCTATCTGCCGGACGGTTCGATTGAATATCTGGGCCGCAATGATTTCCAGGTCAAGATTCGGGGCTTCCGAATCGAGCTGGGCGAGATCGAGGCCAAATTGGCGCAGAATCCTGCTGTTCGGGAGGCGGTGGTGATCGCCCGCGAAAACGGCGAGGACAAGCGCTTGACCGCCTATTACACCCTTGCGCCGGGCGCAGAGGCAGTGGGCGCCGAAGAGTTGCGCCGCCATCTCGCGGCGGTCTTGCCTGACTATATGGTGGCGTCGGCCTATGTGCGCCTCGATGCGTTTCCGCTGACCGAGAACGGTAAGCTCGACCGGAAGGCGTTGCCGGCTCCCGAGAGCGTCGCCTATGCCGCGCCGATCTATGAAGCGCCGGCGGGAGAGGTCGAGACGGGCCTCGCCGAGATTTGGGCGGACGTGCTCAAGCTCGATCGCGTTGGCGCGCAGGACAATTTCTTCGAACTCGGCGGGCATTCGCTGCTCGCCGTGCGGCTCGTGGCGCGCGTCGCCGCCGCCTTTGGCGTCAAGCTCCGGATAGGAGCGCTTTTCGACGCGCCGACGCTTCGGGAGTTCGCCGCGCTCATCCCGAGAATCGACAAAGCTGTCGACGCATCCGATATTGTTCGGATTCAGCCCGAGGGGAATAAAACGCCGATCATCGCCATCCACAATACCCTTATGTATTATAAACTGGCGAAACGGATCGGAAAGGACCGACCGTTTTTTGGCATTAAACTATTCGACGAAGGCGAGCGGCGTCCCTTGCCGACCGGCCCCATGCCAGCGATCGCGGCGGATTATGTCCGCGTCATACGGGCGGCGCAACCGCACGGCCCGTATATTCTTGTTGGCCTTTGCGTCGCCGGCGTCATCGCCTATGAGGCGGCGCGGCAATTGCGGCAGGAGGGGGAGCAGGTTCCATTGGTGGTCATGGCCGACACTGTCAGGCCCGGCTACGAAGAGGGCTTGCCCCTGGGCAAAAGACTTTATCTCCGCTGGGCTGAGCATTTCCACGTTCTCCAGCATCGGATCAACCTCATCCGAAGCGGCAAATTGTCGATCGCCAAGGTTCTGTCGTTTTATACTTTCGTGCGCAGGAGTTGGGTCCTCGACCTCATGGCCAAGCTCGGCCTCATAGACCCGAAGGAGATCGGAAAGGACGATTGGGAAACCTGGCTCTTCCTGCGCGTCTTGGACGCGGCGCAAAGCAATTTTCAGCCATTCGCCTCGACGGGCGATGTCGTGCTCCTCAAGAGCGATGAAATCCTCGCCGGCGTTGTCGAGGCTGATATGGGATGGACCGATCTGGTGAAGGGCCGGCTTTTGGCGCATCGGATCCCCGGTTGGCACGAAGAGATTTTTCAAAATGACGAGGGGGTTGCGCGGATCGCCGAGATCCTTCGGCCCTTGCTCGATGAGGTCGATGTGGCGCGCGGCCAGTCGGGCTTGGCCAAAGGCGCGGGTTCCGTCGGGTCGCTGCGCCCTCTCGATCCGAACGCGCCGCGCGCCGCGCCTCAGGCGATTGCGAGGGCCTTGTCGTCCACGGATGACGCGATGCGCTCGATGATCGCAGGCGCCTGAGCCAAAATCTCGGGCGGCGGCCGTTGACCTCGCGGGAGCGCCCGATCACGGCCTCGTCTTTCCGAGCGTCAATTCCAAAAGAGCAAAGGCTGCGTCGCCGTCGCCTTCCGGATGTCATATGCCGTCCCGGTGCAAGGAAGGGACGATGGGCTCGGAGAGGAATTGGACGGGAGGGGATCGACATGTGTCTTCGCCTCGGGCATTTGGCCAAGGCGGCAAGATAGAGGTTTCGGCAAGTGGGCGCGAGACTGAACGCCGTTTATCGCATTCGGGGCGAGGCGAGCTCGATAGAGGCGCGGGCGAACGCGATCGCGATCGAGCAAAGCGTGGAGACGCCGCTCGAGGCCATTCATGATCCGGCTATTTTGTCCGGGATCGTCGGTCAGGTCGCGGCGATCGAGGATCGTGGCGATGGATGGTTCGACGCAAGCATCGACCTCGCCGCGGCGACGATCGGCGAAGACGCGGGCCAGCTCATCAATATGCTGTTCGGCAACACATCACTGCATGACGACGTTATTCTTCATGATATCGTGATTCCCGATGATCTGCTGGCTGCGTTTGGTGGCCCGGGCCATGGCGTCGCCGGATTGCGCCGACGCGCAAAGGCGGAGGGCCGCGCGCTCGCGTCATCGGCGCTCAAGCCGCAAGGCCTCTCACCCGCCGAGCTTGCGCGGCTCGCCTACGAACTCGCGCTTGGCGGGCTCGATTTGATCAAGGACGATCATGGGATCGCGAACCAGGATTATTGTCCCTTCGCCGATCGGGTTCGGGCCTGCGCGGCCGCGGTCCGCAAGGCGGCGGCGGTGAGCGGCAAACTCACGCTTTATGCGCCGAGCCTGTCCGGCAGCTTCGCCGATATGGACCGGCAGATCGGCATTGCGCGGGAGGAGGGGCTCGATACGGTGCTGGTCGCGCCTTTGATCGCCGGATTCTCGAACATTCAGGCGCTGCGCCGGTCACATCCAGATTTCGCCTTTCTGGCCCATCCGACGCTGAGCGGGACGGCGATCTCGCCAGTCGTCTTCGCCAAATTGTTTCGGCTCGTCGGCGCCGATGCGTCGATCTTTCCCAATTATGGCGGCCGCTTCGGCTATTCCGCCGCGACATGCAAGCGGATTTCCGAGGCGCTTCTCGGCGCTTGGGGCGCGCTCGCGCCGAGCCTTCCCATCCCCGCCGGCGGAATGACCTTGGCGCGGGCGCCGGAAATGCTTGATTATTACGGCAAGGATGTGATGCTGCTGATCGGCGGCGCCCTCTTGGCTGCGCCGCAAGGCGCCATCGCCAAGGAGACCAATGAGTTTGTTCGCGCCGTATCCGAGCATGATTACGGGCGGTTTGGCGCGTGATAGGGCGGGCGTTCGTCGCCAGCGCCGCGCTGATCGAGACTTGAGCGGGCTCTCCACGGCTTCTATTTGATCGCGCCGAAAGACATGTGTCAGAATGAATAAGATCCGCCCCGCCGCGACGAGCGAGTGAGCCCATGCCGAAGACCGAGCTCAAAACGCCGTCCTTACGCAAAGGCGACGGGGCATTCCGCTGGGACGGCGTCGAGCATCGTCCGTACAAAGAGGCGGACAGTGCGCCATTCAAGGCGATTTCCCGGCAGACCTTGTTTTCCGATCCGCGCCTGCTCGGCGAATTGCGTTATTTCGAGATCGAGCCCGGCGGTTTCTCAACTCTTGAGCGGCATGAGCATATGCATGCGGTCATGGTGCTGCGCGGAGAAGGGCGATGCCTTGTGGGCGCGGAGGTCCATGCTCTGCGGCTGCATGATCTCGTGACAATCGCGCCTTGGACTTGGCACCAGTTTCGCGCGGATGAGCGGGCGCCGCTCGGATTCCTGTGTCTTGTGAACGCCGCGCGGGACAGGCCGCAATTGCCATCCGCGTCGGATTTGGCGGCGTTGCGGGCGGGCCCCGAGGTGGCCGCGTTTCTGGATGGTTCGATCGAGAAAGTCGCCGGCGTGGCGGAGCTTTCGCGTGACGATGCCGGGGCTCGCCCCTGATCCGCTCGACGCCGGAGGCTTGAGCCGATCTCGGCGCGCGCCGTGGACGTGAAGCCCTATTCGGCGCCTGCGGCATAAGCCCATGAAAACGGACGGCGCCGAAGCGCCGCCCTCGCAAATTATGCGGCCGCGGCTCAACCCTCTATGGCCGCGCCCCAAGATCCCCACACGTAAATGCAGGTGAAAAGGAACAGCCAGACGACGTCGACAAAATGCCAGTACCAGGCGGCGAACTCGAAGCCGAGATGATGCGCCTTGGATAACTGGCCGACAAAAGCGCGGCCCAGGTTGACCGCGAGGAAAATCGTTCCGACGATGACATGGAAGCCGTGAAAGCCGGTCGCCATGAAGAAGGTCGCGCCGAAGATCGAGCCTTTGAACGCGAAGGGCGCATGCGCATATTCATAGGCTTGAACGCAGGTGAAAATGCCGCCGAGAAGGATCGTCAGGGCCAAGCCTACCTTCAAGCCGAACCGATCGCCCTTGAGAAGGGCGTGATGCGCCCAGGTCACGGTCACGCCCGAGGTCAGGAGAATGAGCGTGTTGATGAGCGGGAAATGCCACGGGTCGAGCACCTCGGTCCCTTTGGGGGGCCAGACGCCGCCGGTGAATTCCAGCCGCGAATATTCGATCGCGTCGCCGGGAAAGAGGCTGGCGTCGAAGAAAGCCCAGAACCAGGCGACGAAAAACATCACTTCCGAGGCGATGAAAAGGATCATGCCGTAGCGAAGGCCGATCTGAACGACCGGCGTGTGATAGCCGCCATGGGTCGATTCTTGGATGACGTCGCGCCACCAGGCCGCGGCGACGGCGATCAGGGCGGTGACGCCGAGACCGAAAACCAAGCTGCCGGGCGCGAGCCCCCCTATGGTGATATGCTTCATCCAAAGGATCGCGCCGATCGCCATCGCCAACGCGGCGGCGGCCCCTGCGATCGGCCAGGGGCTGGGGTCGACGAGGTGATAATCGTGGTTCGGTTTCACGTGGGCGTCCGCCATGAAAATAGACCTTCTTGCTCTAAAGGCTCGTCGAGCCCGTCTCTATAATAGTCGCCAAATTCCCCGCGACAAAATTCAGCGGCGCGCCGCCAAATGACTTCTCTGGCGGCGTTTGCCGCGTTTGGCCGCGCCGGTCAAGGCGACCGATCGTCTCGACTGGAAAGTGGCTTCGCTGCTGCGGCGGCCTTGCCGCCCCCCGCGTCAAGGAGCGCCGCCGGTTTGACCGCGAAAAACGTATAGGACAAAGTGATCGACTGGACGCCGGCCATCGTCTCGTCCTGCTCGAGCGCCGGGTCGAGAAAGAACACGACCGGCAGCTCCGCCGTTTCACGCGGGCCAAGCTTCTGCTCCTCAAAGCAGAAGCAGGAGATTTTGTCGAAATAGCCACCGGCGGATTCGGGGCTTACGTTATAGGCCGCGCGCGCCGCGGAGGCTTTGTCCGAAACATTGGTGACTTTATAGAAAATCGTCGCCGTCTGGCCCGTCAAAAGGCTGACCTCCGGGGTCTCCGGCGTGAATTTCCAGGCGAGTCCCGGCGCGACATTGGCGTCGAAACGTACTGTGAGCTCACGATGGCCTTTGACGGACGGCGCGACTTTCGCGACCTGAGTCGTGCCGCCATAGCCGGTCGCGGCGCAGAAGGCGCGGTAGATGGGAACCGCGGCGAAGGACAGCCCGAGCATGGCCAAGCTGGCTCCGCCGGCGCAAAGCGCGACGAGGCTTTTGCTTTGCAGCATTGGCGGCTTGGCTGAGTTCGGCCGATGGCTCATGGGACGCTCGTCAAATTGGCCGATTGAGAACGCCGGGACCGAGCTTGGCGATGGTCACCACATAGAAAAGCAGCACGAAAAAGCCGACCGCGAGGCCGATCGCCACATTGCGTTGCCGCCTGCTCTTTTTCTGAGCCGGCGTCAGCACGACGCCTTCGGAATCGTCATCTGTCGTCATCGCATCACCATGGCGAGTTCGTGATCACGCCTTGCGCGGCGGTGAAAAGACGTTCGCCGACGATTTCGGCGAAGAGGAGGAAGAGATATACAATCGAAAAACCGAAAAGCTGTTTTGCGCAGCGGTCGGCTTTCGCACCGGTCCGGATGGAATAGACCCGCGCGGCCAGCAAGAGCATTAGCGCGCCGAGACTGAAAGCAAGAACGCCATAGGCCAAGGAGGCGAAGCCAAGCAGCCAGGGAGCGAGGCCGAGCGGCGCGAGGATGATTGTGTAGATGAGAATTTCGCGGCGGGTGCGGCGGGCGCCTTTGACGTTCGGCAGCATTGGCACGCCGGCGCGGCCATATTCGTCGGCCTTGACCAAGGCGAGCGCCCAGAAATGCGGCGGCGTCCAGACGAAAATTATCGCGAAAAGGGCGAGGCTGGCGAGGCTGACGCTGCCAGTCGCCGCGGCGTAGCCGACGACGGGGGGGAGAGCTCCCGCGGCGCCGCCGATCACGATATTCTGTGGCGTAGTACGTTTCAGCCAGATTGTGTAGATCACGACATAAAAGAAAATAGTGAAGGCGAGGAGTCCTGCGGCCAACCAATTGGCGGCGATGCCCAAGGTCAGCACCGCGAATAAGGCGAGGGTCGCGCCGAAGCCGAGCGCGTCCTCTTTGCTGATCTTGCCGGATGGAATAGGGCGGTTGCGGGTGCGGCGCATCAAGGCGTCGATATCGGCGTCATACCACATATTCAGGGCGCCCGAGGCGCCGGCGCCGACCGCGATGGCGAGCAGCGAGGCGAAGCCGATGACCGGATTGACATGCCCTGGGGCGATCAGGACGCCGGCGAGGGCGGTGAAAACGACAAGCGACATGACCCGCGGCTTAAGTAGGGCCAAATAGTCGGACGGGCTCGCGATCGAAACCGCAAGGCTTGTCGGGATGTCGTCGCCGCTCTCGCTGATGAAACTCATGTCTGGGCTGCTTTGATGTTTGCGTCGCGCCGAGGCGTGACGAGGAACTTCCGTTCAACCAAGTCGCGACGGACGAGGCCAATGCGCCGATATGCGGCGTTTCGCGGCGGTCCGCCGCGGTCAGTCGCATAACAGCGCCTATCCTGATCGAACCACTTCAGCCGATCAGGATAGGCGCCGGAATAGCTTTGCGAGGACCGGCCAAACCGATCGTTCGAAAGGCCAAAATCAAATGCGGACCTCTGCTGGCCCGCATTCAACATTTCAAGCGACGGGGAGGAGAGCCCGGCCGTCTCGCGCCGTCGCCGGCGGAAGGCGGCCAGGGCCGAACCACGCGACGCTTAATGATCCACGTCCTTGATCCGAGGCAGGGTTTCGAATTGGTGGAACGGAGGCGGCGACGACAGGGTCCATTCGAGCGTCGTAGCTCCAGGTCCCCAAGGATTATTGCCGGCGAGCCGCTTCTTGGCGAAGCCGTCATAGATCACATAGAAGAACAAGACGATGCCCAAGGCCGAGATATAGGCCCCGAAGGAGGAGATCCGGTTCCATTGCGCGAAGGCGTCCGGATAGTCGATATAGCGGCGCGGCATTCCGGCGAGACCGAGGAAGTGCTGCGGGAAGAAGGTGAGATTGACGCCAATGAAGGTAATCCAGAACTGCGCCTTCGCCAGCGGCTCGCTATACAGATAGCCCGTCATTTTGGGATACCAGTAATAGAAACCGGCGAAGATCGCGAAGACGGCGCCGATCGACAGCACATAATGGAAATGCGCCACGACGTAATAGGTCTCGTGCAATGCGCGGTCGATGCCGGCGTTGGCGAGCACGACGCCGGTCACGCCGCCGACCGTGAACACGAAGATGAATCCGGTCGCCCAGACCATCGGCGCCCTGAAGCTGATCGAGCCGCCCCACATCGTGGCGATCCAGGAGAAAATCTTCACCCCGGTCGGCACCGCGATCACCATTGTGGCGAAGACGAAATAGCGCTGCGTGTCGAGCGACATGCCCACCGTGTACATGTGATGCGCCCAAACCACCAAGCCGACGACGCCGATCGCCACCATGGCGTAAGCCATGCCGAGATAGCCGAACACCGGCTTATGCGAGAAAGTCGAGACGATCTGGCTGATGATGCCGAAAGCCGGGAGGATCAGAATGTAGACTTCGGGATGGCCGAAGAACCAGAACAAATGCTGGAACAGCAGCGGGTCGCCGCCGCCGCGACGGATCGAAAAAGGTCGTTCCGAAATTGCGATCGGTCAGCAGCATGGTGATGGCGCCCGCCAGCACCGGCAACGTCAGCACCAGCAGAAATGCCGTGACCAGAATCGACCAGACGAACAACGGCATCTTGTGCAAGGTCATGCCCGGCGCGCGCATGTTGAAGATGGTGGTGATGAAATTGATCGCGCCCGAGGATCGACGATGCGCCGGCCAGATGCATGGACAGGATCAGCGAAGTCCATCGCCGGGCCGGGCGTGCCGGTAGGTCGACAAGCGGCGGATAGAGAGTCCAGCCGCCGCCGAAGCCGTTCGTCCCGGGCGCGCCTTCGACGAACAGCGACGTGACCACCAAGGAGAACGAGCGGGAAGCAGCCAAAACGAGATGTTGTTCATCCGCGGGAAGGCCATGTCCGGCGCGCCGATCATGATCGGAACGAACCAATTGCCGAACCCGCCGATGAGCGCCGGCATGACCATGAAGAAGATCATGATCAGGCCATGCGCCGTGATGAAGACGTTATAGAGATTTTTCGCCGCGAGCATGGCGACTTCCGGCGCCACGCCGTCAACAATCTCGGCGAGATGGTTGAAGACTTGGATGCCCGGCTCCTGCAGCTCCATCCGCATGAAGACCGACATGATGGTGCCGACGAGGCCGGCGACCAGCGCGAAGACGATATAGAGCGTCCCGATATCCTTGTGGTTCGTTGAAAAGAGATAGCGGCGCCATCCGGTCGGATGGCCGTGCTCTTCGTGATGTTCTGCTGTGGTTGTCGCCAACGGGACTTCTCCTCGGAATTCTGATTTAGCCGTCGCGCCTATCGCCGCTCGACGCCCGCCGCGGCGTTCGCCGCGAAATGAATAGGCGCGCCGCCCGCCGATGCGAATTTCTTGCTCGCCTCGGCGAGCCACGCCGCATAATCCTCATCGCTCACGACCCTGATCGCGATTGGCATGTAAGCGTGGTCCTGGCCGCATAATTTGGAGCATTGGCCATAGTATATGCCTTCGCGCTCCGCCTTGAACCAGGTCTCGTTCAGCCGGCCCGGGATGGCGTCGATGCGGATGCCGAAGGATGGGATCGTGAATGAATGAATCACGTCGGCCGCGGTCACCTGCAGGCGCACGACCTTATTGACCGGAACGACGGCTTCATTATCGACCGAAAGGAGGCGAATGTCGCCCGGCTTCAGCGAGTCCTGGGGCAAAAGATACGAATTGAATTCGAAGCCGCCGCCTTGATCCGGCGGATAATTATAAGTCCAGTACCACTGCTTGCCGGTGACCTTCACCGTCACGTCCGCTGGAGGCACGACGACTTGATGGGTGAGGAGGCGAAACGACGGAATTGCGATCACCACGAGGATCATGACCGGAAGCACCGTCCAGATGACCTCGAGTGTCGAATTATGGGTCGTCCGCGAGGGGGTCGGATTCGCCTTTTCGTTGAACCTTATAATGACATAGGCGAGCAGGCCCAGGACGAAGACGCTGATGCCGATGATGATCGGCAGCAAGATCCAATTATGGAAGACTTGCATCTCCTCGGCGATCGGCGTGACCGGATCCTGGAAGCCGATTTGGCCGGGCTGGGGAATGCCGTTGGCGTGCGCCGAGCCGACGGCGAGCGTCGCAAGCCAAAAACACGCATTGATGAAGCCCGCGCGAGACATTCGGGCGCGTCGCGCGGTTGTGCTGACAAATCTCATGAAACTCGGTGCTCCGCCTGCACGGTTGACGCGCCGCGCCTACCATTTCCCTCCGCCCTAGTCTAGAGGCCGAGGCAAATGGTTCAAAACCACAAACGCAGGTGAAGCGCAATGCGCCTGTAAGAGCCAGGCCTTGCGGCATAAAAGCGCGATTAAAGCTAAGTCAAGGCGCCTGTTTTCCAAGCAGGCGATGTCAATAGACGCTTCGCCAAGGCTTGCCGCTCCGCCGCAAGACCTGAGGTTTGCTTGCCGCGTCGAAGCGATTTGCTGGGAAAGGGGACGCGGGAAAACGGCGACCAAGCTCTTCGCCCGGGCTCCCGACCAAGCTCTTCGGACAAAGTTCTTGGATTCAGTCAAGCTCATGGCTTTGAATTCTCGCAATCCAGAGCCCTTGCGGCAGGGCCTTGGTCGCGGACAGGCTTCAATGAGCAAAATCTTCCAAAACCCAAAGGTCTTGCCGAAGATGTGACGCTTGAGCTATGCGTTTGGGTCCGCGAAATTATCCGGAAGCCTTGGGCGGACCGGAAAGTTTCCTTAGGCGCTCGACTTCGGCCGCGGCGAAGTCTTGTGCATGTTTGACGGCCCCGCGCGGATCTGCGTTTTGGACATGAGCGGCGGCGCGCCTGATCGCGCGCCGATTCGGATATGCAGGCTCGAACACGGACATGACAGCATGGGTCGGACCCGAGAATTGAAATTTGGAGCGCGCGTGACGCAGGCGGTTGATGCGGAAAGAAGAGGATGGCCGGCTGCGCCCGTCGTCGGGCTGCTTTTCGTGGGCGCGTGGCTGATGGCGACCGGCGTCGCGGCGTTCGCCCAAGGCGTCGTGAAGGACAAGCATGGCGACTGGGAATTGCGCTGCGAGACGCCTCCCGGCGCAGCCCATGAGCAATGCGCGCTGTTGCAAAGCGTCGCCGCCGAGGACAAGCCCAATATTAATCTCGTCGTGATCGTTCTCAAGACAGCCGATGGCAAAAGCCGCCTCTTGCGCGTCATCGCGCCTCTCGGCGTGCTCTTGCCGTCCGGCCTCGGCCTCAAGATTGACGACGCCGATGTTGGCCGCGCCGGTTTCGTGCGCTGCTTGCCGACCGGCTGCGTCGCCGAAGTCGTCATGGAGGAGAAGCTGATAGATCAGATGAAAAAGGGCCAGAACGCGACTTTCATCATCTTTCAGACGCCGGAGGAAGGAATTGGAATTCCGCTCGCTCTCGCCGGCTTCAAGGAAGGCTTCGACGCTTTGCCATGAACTCGGCCATGAACCCGGCCTTGCGCCCTTCCGTGGCGCGCTCTGTTTGGCCTGGACGGTCAAACGGCGCCATACTCCCGCCGCCAAACTCCCGCCGCCAAGCGTGGGCTTTACAGATAAAACTATTCAGCCGCCGCGCGGTGCAGGTTCGGAAGGGCCGCGGCCGTCGCCGCGAGCTCCGCCACGACTTTCGTCAGCGCCGCGCTGACATCGGCGAAACGCGCGCCCTTGGTCACGTTTTGCTCGTCCATGTAGAGGGCGCGGCTCACTTCGATCTGCATGGCGTGGCAATGGGATGTCGGGACGCCGTAATGCTCGGTGATGAAGCCGCCGGCGTAAGGCTTGTTGCGCTGGACGAAATAGCCGCAGCGGCTCAGCTCGCTTTCGACGACCTCCACCAAAATGGAGGCGCAGCTTGTCCCGTGCCTGTCGCCGATCACGAAATCAAGTTTTCGCTTGGCCTCGGTCCCGCTGGACGCGACCCTTGGGAATGCCGAAAGCGCCGTGGCCGCCGCCGCGCCGGACGGGATGGCGCCTGACGGCATGGAATGACAGTCGACAAGCACGGCGACGCCGAAATTTCGTTGCGCCCTTGCGAGGAGTTCGGTCAAGCGGGCGTGATACGGCTTGTAAAGTTTTTCAATTCGCCCGATCGCCTCCTCGATCGGTAATCTGGCCGCGTAAATTTCTTGCGCCTGCCCGGCGACGCGGGGAATTGTTCCAAGGCCTCCCGCCACGCGCAAGGACCTTGTGTTGGCGGGAAACGGCAGCCGGCCTTCGAACATGCGCGGATCGAGCTCATAAGGCTCGCGATTGAGGTCGAGATAGGCGCGCGGGAAACGCGCCCGGATCAATGGGGCTCCAAGAGAGTGAACGCCCGCAAATAACGCGTCGACGAAAGCGTCTTCGGTTCGCCGCAAAGTCGCCGCGCTGAGCCTGGCGCGATCGAGGAAACGGCGCGGATAGACGTCGCCGGAATGAGGCGACGAAAAAACCAGCGGGCTCGCGAGAATGGAAGGCTCGAGCACTTCGAATGGCGGATCGAGCTCCGGCTCATGTGGCCAGCCATATTTTCCGGACCCGTTCGTCTCGGACTCATTAGCGGGCGCGCGCCCAGTCATCATGTCTCCCTCAGGCAAGCCGGAAGCCCTGAAAATCCGTCACAAGTTTTTAATGTCGCAAGGACGGCGGCCTCTGTCCATCACTATTGCGGCTTTTGCCGCGCGGCAAAAATGCAACGCTTGCAAGAAAGATTGGCGGCGCGCGCGGAGGCCGCCGATTTTCACTGGATTTTTACCGGCTTCCCTCTTTCATGGACCCGATCGCGAGGCGCCCCATGAACAACATGAACATTCCCACTCATTCCAAGGTTCAGCTCGGCAAGATCCTTCTGGCCGAAGACGATAACGACATGCGCCGCTTTCTCGGCAAGGCGCTGCAGAACGCGGGTTTCGACGTCGCCTCGTTCGATAATGGCCTATCGGCCTATCATAGGCTGCGCGAGGAGCCTTTCGAGCTGCTTCTGACCGATATTGTGATGCCGGAGATGGATGGCATTGAATTAGCGCGCCGCGCGACCGAGCTCGACCCGGATATTAAAGTCATGTTCATCACGGGTTTCGCCGCGGTCGCCCTCAATCCGGATAATAACGCGCCGCCGCAGGCCAAGATCCTCTCCAAGCCTTTCCACCTCAAGGATCTTGTCAACGAGGTGCAGAGGCTGCTCAACGTCTAGGACTTTCGGCGGGCGCGGCCTGGTCCCGCTCGTGGGCGGGCCGTTTCAACGCCGAGGCGTCTCAGTCCGTTGAACAGCATGCTGTGGCTTCCGACGCGGCCGAATCGCCGGCGGCCAGGTCCTTGTAGGCTTTGAAAGCCTTCATCGCCCACATTTCGCCGACGCAGCCGCCCATGGTTGCGGCGACGGCGAGGATCTCGCCGATCTCGGCCTCGGTCGCGCCCAATTGCGCCGCCCGCTGGATATAGAATTTCAGGCAAGGCTCGCAGCGGGTCGAAATGGCCCAAAGAGTTGCCGCCAACGCCTTCAGCCGCGCCGGCAGCGTGCCGTCGGAAAATATAACGTCTTGGCGCATCCGCTCAATATGTCCGGCGACGCCTTTCGTGATCCGGCCGAACTCCTCGCTTAGAGCCAAGGCGGGGTCGATTTCCGTGAGCCGCATCTTAGGGGACTTGCTCATGCGTCAGGGGGCGCAAGTTGGCGGGATAGTCGCGCCCGGCGTCGCCTCGACGAGCGCGGCCGGAACAATCCGGTTCAGGTCGAAAATCACGGTCGCAGTCGCCCTTATAGGCCCTGCGGAAGGCCAAGCCAAGAAAACCCAACGTGAGGCCGGCAAAGATCGGGCTTAGCAGTCCCAAGCGCCATCAGATGGTCGATTCGCGGCCCGCCGACGGCCAAGCAGAAGCGGAACGACCGGGCGCGACGCTGCGAAGCGATGCGCCAATGGCGGCGCGCCCGCGCGCCTTCGGCGGCGGCTCCGAGCCGGTATCGTTCATAGGATATTTACGCTAGAAAGTTTTCAAAGGGCGCGGGCGAAATGGCATGCTTCGGCGCTCGGCGGGCGCCAAGCCGGCCGCGTCCAAGGCGCTTGACGTTCAGCGGGGCGGCGCTCGCGCCGTCCCATTTCGCAAGGCGCGAGCAGCGCGGGAGGATGCCCGATTCGATCCCTTTGCCATGACTTTTTGACGCTGGGGCTCCTCGCCATGCGTTCGCGCGCCTTTTCAAGGCGGCTCCTGGCCAGGGCCCGCGCTCATTCGCGGGGCGCGGCTCTTTTGGCGCTCTTGGCCTTGGCGCCATCTGGCGCGACGGCCGCCGGCGGTTTCGCGGATTGTCTCGCGGGCCTTCACGCTTCGGCGCGGGCCGCGGGAGTCGATGACGCGACATTCGACAAGGCAACGCGCGGTCTTGAGCCGAACCCGGAAGTTCTCGTCTTTGCCCAGGCGCAGCCCGAGTTCAAGACGCCGATCTGGGACTATCTCGCCGGCCTCGTCGATGAGGAGAGGGTGAATGACGGCCGCGCCATGATGCGGCGCTGGGGCCAGGCGCTTGCGACGGCGGAAAGCCGATTCGGCGTCGACCAGGCGACGGTCACGGCGGTTTGGGGAGTCGAATCGGATTATGGCCGCAGCTTTGGCGCGCGGCCCGTCGTCCAATCGCTGGCCACGCTCTCCTGCGGCGGGACGCGGCAGGCCTATTTCCGCTCCGAATTCATCGCCGCCTTGAAGATCATCCAGAATGGCGACATCGATCCGGCCCAGTTCAACGGGTCCTGGGCCGGCGCGTTCGGCCATACCCAATTCATGCCGTCGACCTTTTTGCGCACCGCCGTCGATCTCGACGGCGACGGCCGCAAGGACCTCATCAATTCAGTCCCCGACGCGCTCGGATCGACCGCCGCTTATTTGCGCAAGGGCGGCTGGGTCGCGGGCGTCGGCTGGGGGTTCGAGGTCAAGCTGCCGAGCAATTATTCCGGTCCCTCTGGACGCACGCGCAAGGAGCCGATGGCCGCATGGGCGGCGCGGGGCGTGACGCGGATCGACGGGTCGCCGCTTGGCTCCGGCCCAAGCGCCGGCCTGCTCATTCCGGCGGGCCTCGCCGGCCCGGCCTTTCTCGTCACCCGCAATTTCGATGCGATTTATTCCTATAATGCAGCCGAGTCTTATGCGCTGGCGATCGCGCTTCTGTCGGATCGCCTGCGGGGGCGCCCGGGACTTGTCGCCGCATGGCCGACCAATGATCCGGGCCTCTCCCGCGCCGAGCGGCGCGAGATGCAGACGCTTCTCATGCGGCGCGGCTATGATCTCGACGGCAAGGCCGATGGCGTGATCGGAACCAAGACCAAGCAGGCGATTTCGGATTTTCAGGCGAAGGCCGGGCTTGCGCAAAACGGCCGCGCCAGCGCCTCTGTGCTGGCCGCCCTGCGCGGGCGGTGATGCGCCTTTTTGCTAGGCGCGGCTCAGATCACAAAAATTCGGTCGGGCAGCTCATCTTGGCCCTCGCCGGGTGGGAAATGCGCGCTCAGAACCGCGCCGCATTTCTCCACGGCGGCGACAAAGCCGTCGCCGATCCTGCCGTCGCCGACATGATCAAGCAAGGCGTCGACCGCGTCTTGCCACACCGCCGGATCGACCTTGTCGGCTATGCCGTCATCGGCGACGATGCGGACATAATGTTCGGCGAGCGAGACGAAGATCAGGACGCCGGCGCGGTTCGCCTTGCGGGCCATGCCGCGAATCATGAATTGCTCCATCGCGGCGCGATGCGCCTGCGCGCGGCGGACCCGGCGCGGGACGAGGCGTCGGCCAATGTCCGGCGTCGACGAGACAATGAAAAGTGCGGTGAACAAGAGGACCTGCGCCACCAGGATCCGCTGCACCGAAAGTTGCGTCGCCGCGACGAGGATCCAAGGCGCGATCAGCGCCGCGAGCGCCGACCAGGCGGTCGCATAGGCTAAGTAATCGGACGAGGCTCGGGCCAGCACGCAGACGATTTCGCCGGACGTCTTGGCCTCCGCCGCCTGGATCGCGGCGCTCACGCGATTTTGATCTTCGATCGATAGAATCATCACCAGCTCCCCGAAGCGCCGCCGCCGCCGGACGAGCCGCCGCCGCCGGAAAAGCCGCCGCCCGACGACCCGCCGCCCCAGCCGCCGCCGCGTCCGCCCGCGTTCATGAGAATGGCGATCAGGATGGAGAGAAAGTCGCTCAACGCGGAACGCTGTCGCGGCGGTGGGCCGCCCCAATCATTCGTTTGCGGCGGTCCCCATCTGGATGAGTAAGGCGCGCCGGCGTCTTGCGGCTCGTCCCAGCGCGACAGCCGGGTCTGGCGCCCGCCGAGCTGGGGCGCCCGCAGCAGCAGAAAAACAATCAACGCGAAAAGCCCGAAAGCGATCCAGGGTCCGATCCGGTCCGCCTCGGTGTCCTGGCGATCGACCCGAAGCTCGGGGCGCTTTTGCCATTCGGCGGAATCCGTCGTCAGAACGGTGATCACGTCGTCGACGCCGCGCGCGATCCCGCCGCCATAGTCGCCGGCCTTGAAGCGCGGCGCCATCGCATTGGAGATGATGATTTTCGACAAAGCGTCGGTCAGCGTGCCCTCTAGCCCATAGCCGACCTCGATGCGAACCCGATGCTCGCTTGGCGCGACGAGGAGCAGCACGCCATTGTTTTTCTTGGCCTCGCCGAGTTTCCAGGCGCGAAACAGCGCATTGGCGTAAGGCTCGATCTCCTGGCCGCCGAGCGAGCTCACCGTCGCGACGACAAGCTGAATCCCGGATTTGGCATCGAGCTGCGCGAGCTTCGACTCAAGCGCGTCGCGTGTCCCCGCCGGGATGACATTGGCCTGATCGACGACGCGGCCGGCAAGCGGCGGAAAGTCGATCGCTTGGGCCAGACCGGCCAGGGCGAGGAAGGCGATCAGGCCCGCGACCACGCTCCGCGCCAACGCCATCGACGCCGGCCGGGCTCGCCGCATCGCTGCGGCGCACCTTTCTGGCCAAATGTGCGGCGTCGACGTCAAAATTTGACTTGCGGCGGCGCTTGTGCGGCGTCGCTGGCGGCGAAGGGCGCGAGCGGTTTCGTGCCGGAGAACAGGGTTTTCGCCCAAAGCACGGTCGGAAATGTTCTCAGAGCCGTGTTGAAGACCCGCGCCGCTTCAATATAGTCCCGGCGCGCGACGGCGATCCGGTTTTCAGTGCCTTCGAGCTGGGATTGCAGGGCGAGGAAATTCTGGTTCGATTTCAGGTCAGGATAATTTTCGCTGACCGCGAGAAGCCGGCCGAGCGCGCCCGACAATTGCGCCTGAGCGTCCTGGAACTGCTTGATCTTGTCGGGGTCCGACAATTGCGACGCGTCGATCTTGACCGAGGTCGCCTTGGCGCGCGCCTCGACCACCGAGGTCAGCACCTCTTTTTCCTGTTTGGCGTAGCCTTGGACGGTCGCGACCAGATTGGGAATGAGGTCGGCGCGCCTCTGATATTGATTTTGCACGTCGGCCCATTTGGCCTTGGCGTCTTCGTCCAGGGTCGGGATCGTGTTGTAGCCGCAGCCGGCCACGCTGACGCCGAGAAGGGCGAGGATAACAAAGGCGCGCAGACGCGGCCAAGCGCGCGCGTCGCGCTGATTAAGGGGCAGGTTCGCGGAAACGGTCATGGGCGGGGCCTCCGGCGCTGGACGCAAACGGGTCGGACGACAGAAGCATAGCGGTCGAACGGGACGAGGGCGACAGCTTTCTCTTGAATTCGGAGGCCGCCGCCGCTCTGCGACAGGGTAACCAGGATTTGACTGGCGCGAGGAGATCGTTTCTCTAACACTCCAACAAAACTATAATATCGTAGCGCTCTCAACGCATCGGCGGCGGTCATGGCTTTTTTCAATCGCACCTTCCTCTTGCTCTTGGCGCAAGCGGCGTCGGTTGTGATGGCCTGCTGCGGTCTCGCCGCCGATCCGCCCGGCGCAACCATGGCGACCTGCGTCGTGGAGCTCTTCACGAGTTAAGGCTGCTCCTCCTGCCCGCCGGCGGACAGATTGCTCGGGACGATGGCGCGCAAGCCGGATGTTGTCGCGGTGTCGTTTCCAGTGGATTATTGGGATTACATCGGCTGGAAGGACACGCTTGCCCTCCCCGCCTTCTCGGCGCGCCAAAAGGCTTATGCCGCGGCGCGCGGCGGCCATGTCTACACGCCGCAGGCGGTCGTTGATGGGCTCGCCGACGCGGTCGGCAGCGATCGAGAGGAGATCGATCAGGCGATCAAGGCCGCCAAGGGCCGCGACGGCGCGATGACTTTGCCGATGCGCCTGTCGCATACGGACGGACGCCTTTTGATCGAGGTGGCGGAAGGCGGCGGCGGTCCGGCCGGGGTTTTCGCGCTGCGCGTCATGCGTGCGCGGACGGTGCGCATCGGCCGCGGCGAGAACGCCGGCCGCAGCGTGACCTACATCAATGTCGTCCGGGCCATCGACAAGATCGGCGATTGGACCGGCGAAACCGCGACATTCGACATGCCCGAAGCGCGCGGCGATGATGAGGGCTATGTCGTTTTGGTCCAGCGCGGCACGCTGGAGCAGCCGGGGGCGATCCTCGGCGCCGCGAAAACAGCCGGGCTCTGAACCTCGGCCGGCCCCATGCGCGTCATTCCCGGCTGAAATTCGCCCGCATGGCTTGCTTTGGTCCCTTTCACCTGCTCCGCTCACGGCCTATACAGGGGGTGGGCGATTCTCCGCCTTTGGAGCGGGTTGCGAAAAGCGTGGTCGCGTTTTTCGCTTGGAACATGCTCCAACTCTTTGAGTTTGAGAGCTTCCCGATCAGATGGCTCCATCCGATCGCCAGGAAAGCTCCATATTGGCGGGGCCTTACGGAAGGAGCAGGTCGAACATCATGAAATTCCGATTTCCTTTTGGCTGCGCCGCCGTATTCGCAATTGCTTTCGCGGCCGGATTTATGTCCGAAGCAAGCTTCGCCGCGCCGAGCGAATCTTTGGCGCCCGACGCAGGCTCGCCATCGAGCGGAGCCAAAGCGGGCCGCTGGCTCGAAGCCAGAGCCGCCACCAAGAAGCCCGCCGCCAAGGACGCGGACGCGAAAAAGGCGGGCAAGCCCCAGCAAGTGGAGAAATATGGCGAGTGGGGCGTGTTTGTCGCGCAGGGAGTCCAGGGCGGCAAGGATAAAACCTGCTACGCGCTGGCGTCGCCAAAGGAGCGCGCGCCGGCCGGCCTGAAACGCGATCCAGCCTATGTTTTCATTTCGAACGGGCCAGGCGCGGATATACGGGGCGAGGTCTCGATCATTTTGGGTTTCGCGGCGAAGGAGGACGGCGACGCGCGGGCCGAAGTCGGCGGATCGAGCGTCGAGCTTGTGGCCAAGGGCGCCAGCGCCTGGATCAAGAACCTCGCCAAACAGGCCCAATTCGTCGAGGCCATGAAAAACGGCTCGAAGCTTGTCGTCAAGGCGCCGTCGGTGAAGGGCAATGCGACGACCGACACATATTCCTTGTCTGGACTTTCGCAGGCGCTCGAAAGGGTTCAGAAAGAATGTCCCTGACCAGTCCTTGACTGAGCCGATCAAATTTTTGGACGAGAGTCTTCCGAGGCGCGCGAGCGGGCGAGCTTTGGCCTAATCTTTCACGTTCGGCTTGTTCCCGCGCCGCGGCTCGGCGCATAATGTTCCTTTCAGTTTGGGAAGACGCGGCCAACGCGCGGCGCCCGGGAGGAATGAAGAACATGTCCGACAAAATCTATCCTGTGGCCGCAGACTGGGCGAAGCGGGCCTATATCGACGCCGCGAAATACAAGGAGATGTATGCGCAATCGGTCGAGGATCCGGATCGATTTCTGGGCCGAGCACGCGCGCCGGGTCGATTGGATCAAGCCCTTTACAAAAGTAAAGAACACATCGTTCGCGCCGGGAAACATTTCGATCAAATGGTTTGAGGACGGAAGCGTCAACGCCGCGCAGAATTGCATCGACCGCCATCTCGCCGCGGCGGGGGATCGCACCGCGATCATCTGGGAGGGCGACGACCCCGCACAGTCGAAACATATCACTTATAAGGAGCTGCATGAGCAGGTCTGCCGTCTCGCCAATGTGCTGAAGGCGCAGGGCGTCGCAAAGGGCGATACGGTCACGATCTACCTGCCGATGATTCCCGAGGCGGCCTATGCGATGCTCGCCTGCGCCCGAATCGGGGCGATCCATTCGGTCGTCTTCGGCGGCTTTTCGCCGGATTCGCTCGCCGGACGGATCGAAGGGTGCAAATCCAAATTCCTCATCACGGCCGACGAAGGCCTGCGCGGCGGGCGCAAGATTCCGCTTAAGGCCAATGCCGACGCCGCGGTCAAGAAAAGCGGCGATCTCGTCAAAACGATGCTCGTCGTGAAGCGCACCGGCGGCGCGGTCGACTGGGTCGATGGGCGCGACGTCTGGTACGATGAGGCGGTCGCCGAGGCCGCGCCGGATTGCCCCTGCGCCGAAATGAATGCGGAAGATCCTCTCTTCATCCTGTTCACCTCGGGCTCGACCGGCGCGCCCAAGGGCGTTCTCCACACAACAGGCGGCTATCTCGTCTATGCGTCGATGACGCATCAATATGTCTTCGATTATCATGACGGCGACATCTATTGGTGCACCGCCGACGTCGGGTGGGTGACCGGGCACAGCTATATCGTCTATGGCCCGCTCGCCAATGGCGCGACCACGCTAATGTTCGAAGGCGTGCCGACTTATCCGACCAATTCGCGGTTCTGGGAGGTCGTCGACAAGCACAAGGTCAATATCTTCTACACCGCGCCGACCGCGATCCGGGCGCTCATGGGCGCGGGCGACGCCCCGGTCAAGGCGACGAGCCGCGCCTCCTTGCGCCTTCTGGGCTCGGTTGGCGAACCGATCAATCCGGAAGCGTGGGAATGGTATCATCGCGTCGTCGGCGACGGCCGCTGCCCCCTGGTCGACACCTGGTGGCAAACCGAAACCGGCGGCATTCTCATCGCCCCGCTTCCGGGCGCGACGGCCTTGAAGCCGGGCTCGGCGACGCTGCCGTTCTTCGGGATAAAGCCTGAAGTGGTCGACGCCAATGGCGTCGTTCTCGAAGGCGCCTGTTCGGGCAATCTTGTCCTTGCCGATTCCTGGCCCGGGCAGATGCGCACCGTCTATGGCGATCATGCGCGCTTCGCGCAGACCTATTTTTCGGCCTATCCAGGCAAATATTTCACCGGCGACGGCTGCCGGCGCGACGCCGACGGCTATTACTGGATCACCGGCCGTGTCGACGACGTCATCAATGTGTCCGGCCATCGGCTCGGCACGGCGGAAGTGGAGAGCTCCCTCGTCGCGCATGAGATGGTCTCGGAGGCCGCCGTCGTCGGCTATCCGCATGACATCAAGGGCCAGGGCATTTACGCCTATGTCACGCTGATGATCGGGATCGAGCCAAGTGAGTCCCTTCGCGCCGAATTGATCGCCTGGGTGCGCAAGGATATTGGCGCCATCGCTTCGCCCGACGTCATCCACTTCGCGCCTGGCTTGCCCAAGACGCGGTCCGGCAAGATCATGCGCCGCATTTTACGCAAGATCGCCGAGCAGGAGTTTTCCACGCTCGGCGATATTTCGACCCTCGCCGATCCTGCAGTGGTCGAAGATCTCATACGCAACCGAATTGGCTGATCCGCGTTTCAAAATGAGGCAGAGGCGCCATATTTAAACCACAATTTAACCCAAGCGGGAGGTTTCTGCCGCGGACTGCATGACCCTTGGTATTCTGCGAATCGCAGGCTCGAATCGGTCGAGCCCTTGCTGGTTCGTCAGATCGTTTTCGGGGGCGACAATGAGCAAGTTACGCGCGGGCGGCGTTCATTTTCTTCTTGGAGCAATTCGACGTGGGGCGACGCTGCTTGCAAGCGTCGGCGTATTCGCGGCGTCGGTCGCGGCGACAGGCGCCGCCGCGCGCGAGACGGTCACGCTTCCGCAGTCCTATCCGGCAGGGATGATCATCATCAAGCAAAGCGAGCGGAGGCTCTATTTCACCACTGGCGGCGGCACCGCCATTCGCTATCCGATCGCGATCGGCAAGGCGGGCAAGGCTTGGCAGGGCGAGGCCTATGTTCAGGGCAAATTCGTCGAGCCGGCGTGGTCGGCGCCTTGGGTCGTCCGGCAAGACCATCCGAATTTTCCGGCGGTCATCCCGGGCGGCTCGCCGCATAATCCGATGGGCGCGGCGGCGCTGACCTTGAGCGTGTCGGAGGTCGCGATCCACGGCACCACGCAGAGCATGCGCAGATCCGTCGGCACGGCGGCCTCCTATGGCTGCATACGCATGTATAATGAGGACGTCGTCGATCTTTTCCATCGCGTGCAGGTCGGAACCCGAGTCCTGGCCGTTCCGTAGAAGCGCGCCCGAGGGTAAGACCATTATTGCTTCCCCGGGTTGGCGAGGGCGCGGCGGGAGTTGGATGACGTCCAGTCGCGCCATGGGGCTTCCTTTCCCGCGTGAATTACACTAAGCAGGCCGCTGGGCTTGGCTGCGGCAAGTCCCGCCGGGCGTCGAGCTTCGCTGGCTCGCTGGTCAGCCGAGTTTAAGTAGCATAAAGTTAGCCGAGGCGGTTCGGCGGGCCGAATTCAGCCCGCGATGCGGCGGAATTGATCGTTGCAGCGCCTCAGATCGCGCCCGCCGAGAGCTTCTGGCCGCGCCGGTCTCCATGAGCTAGACATGATCGAGCGGAATATTGGTCAAGCCCAGAGCGATCGTCTGGGGCAGGGCATATGTCTGGCGGAAGGGAGTAATCGTTGGCAACGAAGGTCCTCGATCAAGCCGAGCTCGTCAACAAGGTCATTGATGTCATCGTCGAGGTCGGAATGGTCGACCGCGAGAAGGTGACTTTGGACGCGACGATCGAAAGTCTCGACCTGAAATCAATCGACATTGTCATGATCTTGACGGCGCTCGAAGAAAAATTCGATGTCTATATCCCGATGGATGGCCCTTTCCACGACGCGAAAGACGTCAAGGGCCTCATCGAAGCCATCGCGGCCTATATAGCCAAAGAAAAAAGCTGAGATGACTTCACCGAGGCGGGTGGTCGTCACCGGCATGGGCGCCGTCTCGGCCGCCGGAATTGGCGCGCCGGCTTTGTGGCGCGCCGCGCGCGACGGACGCTCGTGCGTCGCCGAGACGCGCTTCTCAAGGCCTTATCGCGGTCGCATCCGGATTTCCGCCCAAGTGCAGGGTTTCGAAGCCGCCGAATTGATCGACCCCAAGCTTTTGCCCTATTGCGATCCCGTGACCCAATATATCCTCGCCGCGGCGGATGAGGCGGCGGCGGCGGCTGGGCTGTCGCGCGCCGCGACCTTGGGGCCGCGCACGGCGGTCATCATCGGGACGGGCGTCGGAGGCATGCACAGCCTGGAGGACGGCCTGCATTTGACGCTGGTCGAGCAAGGCCGTCCCGACCCATTGACCGTGCCGCGCCTCATCCCAAGCTCCAGCCCGTCGCACGTCAGCATCCGTTTCGGCGCGACCGGACCTTGCTTCGCGGTCGCAAGCGCATGCGCATCAGCGACGCAAGCGATCGGCATGGGGGCGCATTTCATTCGCGCGGGGCTCGTCGATCGCGCCATTGTCGGCGGGACGGAAGACTGCATCACCAATAGTTCGGCGCTCGCTTGGGAATCCTTGCGGGTGCTCACGCCCGACGCCTGCCGGCCCTTCTCCAAAGGCCGTAACGGAATGGTGCTGGGGGCCGGCGCCGGCGCGTTCATCCTGGAGGAAGCCGAGTTCGCCCGCGCGCGCGGCGCCGAAGCGCTCGCGGAAATCGCCGGCTATGGAACCTCGAGCGACGCCAAGGACCCCGTGCGGCCGGATGCGGAGGGGGCTGCGGCCTGCATGCGCAACGCCCTTCTGGATGCGGGCGTCGACCTTGAGGAGATCGATTACATCAACGCGCATGGGACCGGGACGACCGTCAATGACGCGACGGAATCGCAGGCGCTCGGCCTGGTCTTCGGCAAGAGGCTCGCGCAGCTCCCGATTTCTTCGACGAAACCCGTTCACGGCCACGGCCTCGGCGCCGGGGGCGCGCTCGAGCTCGTCGTAACGATCGGCGCCATTCGGGAGAATGTCGCGCCGCCGACGATCAATTGGCGCGAGGCGGATGAGAAATGCCCGGTCGACGCCGTGCCCAACGAAGCGCGGCCCATGCCCATTCGCATCGCCCTCACCAATTCCTTCGCCTTCGGAGGCATCAACGCCAGTCTCGTCGTCCGCCGCGCCGAGGCGGCGTGATGCGGAGCGTCGAGGGCTTCGCGCAGGCTCGGGAAGGCGTCGGCGGGTCGCCGACGCAAAACGAAAAGCCGCTTGCGTTTCGCTTGCCGGCGATCCCCGTCCGAACCGAGCGAGAGGCCGTCGCCGAATTCCGCCGCGAGACGGGAGCCCTTCAGATCGAGGGACGGGTCCCGGCGACCTTTCCGATTTGCTGGTTGGCGCGTGCGCAAATTCGATCGACCATTCGCCAAATGATAGGCCCGGGCTTTGCGCCTGTGCATGAGGCGCAGAGTTTCGCCTATGTCCGGGGCCTTGAGATCGACAAGGATTACCTGATCTCGGTCGAGCTTCGCCGGGACGCGGACCCGCCTCGTTTGTTCATGCATGCGGCGATCGCGACGCCGCAGGGAGAGCCGTGCGGAAGCTTGGACGCCGTCTTGCGCCTTGTCGCGATCGCCTCGGACTCGGCGCGATGACGCAAGCGCAGGGAAGCGCGGCGCCGGCGGATTGGCCCAGGACTGGGGATGAGCTCGGCCCGCGCAGCTTCGGGCCGTTCGACCAGGACCGGCTTGTCCGCTACGCCGCGATTTCCGGCGACGACAATCCGCTGCATCTGGATGCGCAGGTCGCGATGGCCGCCGGCCTTGCGGCGCCCCCGGTCCATGGCATGCTCATCCTGAGCTGCTTCGAGCCGGCGCTTTTGGCTTGGCGCGGCAACATCGCCATCGCCGGGCTTTCGGCGAAATTCCTGCGGCCGATCCTGGCCGGCGAGGGGGTCAGCATTTCAGGCCGCGTCGTGCGTTCGGCGCTGGCTCCTCGGCCCGAGCTCGTCCTGCGGCTGATCGCGCGCGGCCCAGATGACGCGCCCGCCATCGTGGCGGAGGCCGTGCTTGTCCCTGTCTCTCCAGCGCCTGTCTCTGCTGGCGTCTCGTCCTGACGTGAGGCCCGCCCGATCCATCCTCATTACCGGCGCATCGAGCGGCATTGGCCGCGCGCTCGCGCTCGCCTACGCCGAGCCGGGCGTCGCCTTGGCCTTGGTCGGGCGCAGCAAGGATCGGCTCGCGGCGGTCGCCGGCGCGGCGCGCGAGCAAGGCGCGGAGGTCGAAACCGGGCTTTTGGACGTGCGCGAGCAGGCCGGGTTGGCGCAATGGATCGCCGCGCGCGACGCCAGGCGCCCGCTCGATCTCGCCATCGCCAACGCCGGGATCACGACCGGGCTCGCGCCGTCCGACATCCACGAAGATCCGCAAGCGGTCCGCGCCGTGCTCGGCGCCAATCTCATGGGGGTTCTCAATACGGTCGAGCCACTGATCGCGCCAATGTGCGCACGTGGGCGCGGCCAGCTCGCTTTTGTCGGCTCCATGGCGGGCTTGCGCGGCTTGCCCTATGCGCCGGCCTATAGCGCGGCGAAGGCGGCTGTCCACGTTTACGCCGAATCCTTGCGGGGACGGCTTGAACCGCGCGGCGTCGGCGTCAGCCTCATCATCGCCGGCTTCGTGAAGACGCCGTTGAACGCCAGCATTGACGCGGTGAAGCCTTTTGAGCTGAGCGACGCGCAGGCGGCCTTGATCATTCGCCGAGGATTGGAGCGCGGCAAGGCGGTTATCGCTTTTCCTTGGCAGCTCTATTTCGCCGCGCGTCTCGCCAGATCGCTGCCGGTCAGATTGGTGGACAAAATCATGGCGCGCTTTGAAGTAAATGTGCCGGAAACAAAAGAACGGCTCCCCTGAGGCCCTATTGCGAGGCTCGATTTATCCACAGGGAGAATTCCCAAGATCCGAAGGGGTTAGCCGAACCGGGCGGTCAATGTAAGACTTTATTAAGACTTTGACCAATCTACGACAGGCGTGAAACAAGACCTCTCAGTGGCTGCAACAATTTGTTGCAATTTGTTTGTTGTCGACTCCGTGGCTTTCATGCTTTCAAGAACCTAAGCAAATCCGTCCGCGCGGATTGATCTGGCGTTTTCTTTAGCGTGCGTCGGGTTCTCGGCGCGGTTGGGATCTAGCTTAGGCTTGACAGAGGTGCGTCGGCGCGCGTTGTGGCGTTCCGGGCGGTCGGCAAGCCTGCCGCGGCAAGCCGGGGGCGAATTGAAAGTCGATATTGGCTTGCGCGCCGCGGAGCGGAAAACGGCATTTTGCGGGGGCTCGGCAATTGGGATTTTTTGATCTCCTCACGTTGGTCTGCGAGGCGAGCTTGACGATTGCCGTGCTCGGCCTCCTTTTTGTCGGCGGCGGATTTCTGTGCCTCATCGGCCTAAATCTCTATGAGCGGGCGACTGGGAGCGTCTGGGGCCGGCCTTTGCGCGCGGCGGCTCTGGCGGAGGCTGATCTGCCCCATGTCCTCGTTCAAATACCGGTCTTCAATGAAGCCGAAATGGTCGCCGACGCCTTGCGCTCGGTCGCCGCGCTCGATTGGCCGCAAGACCGGCTGCATATTCAGCTCCTCGACGATAGCTGCGACGAGACCAGCGCGATCGCGGCCGCCGTCATCAGGACGCTTCGCGAGCAGGGCCATGACATTTTGCACCTGCGACGCGGCGATCGTTCCGGCTACAAGGCCGGGGCCCTGGCCGCCGGGCTGCTTCACTCCAGCGCCCCTTATGTGGCCATTCTGGACGTCGATTTCCGGCCTCCGTCGAATTGGCTGCGCAGCGTCGTTCCGGCTCTGATCTTCGATCCCAAGGCCAGTTTCGTCCAATCGCGCTGCGAGTTTTCAAATTATCGGACGAATTTGCTGACCCGCGCCCAAGGGTTGATGCTCGACGCGCATTTCGTGATGGAGCAGGCGACGCGCTTTCGCGCCGGCTGGCTGTTCCAGTTCAACGGCACCGGCGCGGTTTGGCGCCGCGCCGCGATCGCTGCCGCCGGCGGTTGGTCGGCCAATTCGCTGTGCGAGGATCTCGATCTCACTGTGCGCGCCGAAATCGCCGGCTGGCATGGCCTCTTCGCGATGGACCCGCCGGTGCCGGGTCTTGTTCCGGATAAGGTCACGCATTGGCGCGTCCAGCAAAGGCGCTGGTCGAACGGCTTTGTCCAGGTCGCGCGCAAGCTTCTGAAACAGGTCTGGATGGCCGATTGGTCGGCGGCGCGAAAAATATCGGCGAGCCAGCTCATCCTGATCCAGATCTTTTATCCTTGCGCGGCCATCGCCAGCGCGTCCCTTCTCGCCTGTCTTCTTTTGCGCGGTGGAGATTCGGCGGCCTACCGGCCGGCCATTGACGCCGTCGCGGCCTTGGTCGCGATCGTCGCGATTGGCATGACGCTCGCTCCCTATATCGCGTTGCGGCGCGGCTCGTTGCTGCGCTATCTCGCCACGGCGGCGTCGCTGACTCCCTTGATGATCTTTGTCAGCGTGTCGAACGCGCCTTCGATCTTGAAGACCGTTTTCGGCGCGACCGAAACTTGGAAGCGCACCCCAAAGTCGCGTCCGCTCCCCGCGATCGCGCCGCAGGATCAGATCGGCCGATCCTGAGCGCGCGCCGGAGCATGTCCCGAAAAACTTGCTCGACTTTTTCGAACAGGACATGGTTTGGGGCCCGTCGGCATGGTTCCATCGAAACTGTCGATCGATATTTTGTGACCATGCTCTAGGCCAAAGCTGGAGGTTTTGCGCCAACTATTGTAGAGCAAGCCTCTCTTGCGATTTGATCTGGAGCGGTTTCGAATGCAGCGGCGCTTTTTGGTCCGCCCGAGGCGGCTGAGCCTCGCCGCTATGGCGGCCTTGGCTGTCAGCGGATGCGGCGGCCATGTTGGCAATTTCGATCAGCCGGATCCCGCTGGATCGAAGCTCAGCAACCTTCTTGGACTCAACAACGCGAGCTCCAGCGCGCCAGCGCCCGGCCCCGAAACCCGGCGCATTTTCTGCCCTGAAATCATCGTTCTCGAAGGAACGGCGGCGGCCCAAATCCATGCCGGAAATCCGCCGTCGAATGAAAATCTGCGATACCAATCCTCCGTCGATGACGTGGCGCGGGAATGCTCGCTCGACGGCGAGCGGCTGTCGATCAAGGTGGGGGTCGCGGGCAAGGTCCTGCTAGGTCCGGCCGGCGCGCCGGGCAGTTTCAATGTGCCGGTGCGCGTGGCGGTTGTCCGCTCGAAGGACAATCAGCCCCTTGTCAGCAAGCTTTATCGCGCCACGGTGAGCATTCCCACCGGCCAGACTTACGCGAATTTCACCATCGTCTCGGAGCCGCTGTTCGTGCCATTTATTCAAGACCATACGGAAGACGACTACAGCATAAAGGTTGGCATTGACGAGGGCGGAGCCGACCAACCCACCGGCAAACGCGACAAACCTTAGCCGCGTCGAATCGCTGAATCCTATGCGCCGCCATTGA
This sequence comes from uncultured Alphaproteobacteria bacterium, assembly GCA_963829515.1. Classification (GTDB taxonomy): domain Bacteria; phylum Pseudomonadota; class Alphaproteobacteria; order Rhizobiales; family Beijerinckiaceae; genus Methylocapsa. The sequence continues at coordinate 33,445 of CAWHIP010000009.1, read as the reverse complement.
CAATTCTGGCCTCCGCGCCGACATTTCACCGGTCAGACTAAAGACCCCAGCGGAAGAGATCGATTCGCGGCGTGAAGCTCGTGAAATCGGCGCCGAAGACGCAACCGCCCCGGAAACGCTCAGGCTCAGGGACCGCGCGGGGATGACGCTCTGGAAAGCGGTTTGCCGCATCTCGCGGGAAATCCACCGACGGAGGTAACTTCGCGCCGAATAATTTGGATTCGGGCGGGGGAAATCTCTCAGGTCACAGGACAGAGGGGGCAAAGCGCCGGCTTTCGGTTCGCGCCGAAATTCAGGCGGTCTTTGCTTATGTCCGGCCGAGGAGGTCGCATGTCTGATCATTCCGCCGCCCAAGGGTCGGCTCTCGCGCATACGCCGCTGCATGATTTGCATTGCGCTCTTGGGGCGCAAATGCGCCCCTTCGCTGGCTATTCGATGCCGGTGCACTATCCGACCGGCATTCTCTCCGAGCATCTTCACACCCGCGCCGCGGCCGGGCTGTTTGACGTTTCGCATATGGGGCAAGCGATTCTCGCGGGGCCAGGCGCCGCGCGCCGTCTCGAATCTCTCGCGCCGGGGGACATCGAAGGGCTTCCGCCCGGCGGCATGCGCTACACCCAACTCCTCGACGCCGATGGCCATATTCTTGATGATTTGATGGTGACGCGCCGCGCCGATGAAGCGGGGCGGGAGCGCCTTTTCCTTGTCGTGAACGCCGGGGTGAAGGCCGATGATTTCGCTCGCCTTGCGGCCAAGCTTCCGGAGCTCGATCTCGCCATTGTCCAGGATAGGGCCTTGCTCGCGCTGCAAGGACCCAAGGCGGCCGAGGTTTTGCGACGCCGCCTGCAAGCGGCCTCGGTTCCGGGCTCAATAATTCAGGCGGTCGCCGACATGCAGTTCATGTTGGCGCGCGACATTGATTTTCGCGGCCTCCGTCTCGGGATCTCGCGTTCAGGCTATACCGGCGAGGACGGGTTTGAGATTTCCCTCCCCGCCAGCTCGGCGACCGATTTCGCGCGGGAGCTTTTGGCCGAGCCGGAGGTCCTCCCGATCGGCCTTGGGGCCAGGGATTCGCTTCGACTCGAGGCCGGCCTTTGCCTTTATGGCCATGACATCGACCGGACGACGGATCCGGTCGAGGCGGGGCTTTTGTGGTCGATCTCGCGGCGCCGGCGCGAGCAAGGCGGCTTCCCCGGCGCGGAGGCGATCCGACGCGCCATCGCTGAAGGCCCCTCGCGCCGCCGGGTCGGCGTCCTTCTCGACGGCAAGGCGCCGGCGCGCGAAGGCGCGGAGATCGTCGCGCCGGACGGACAGGGCATCGGGCGCCTCACCTCGGGCGGTTTCGCGCCAAGTCTCGGCCGGCCGATCGGCATGGGCTATGTCGACGCCGCTCATGCGACAATCGGCGCGCCGGTCAACATCATTTCGCGGGGCAAGCCGCTTGCGGCGCGCATCGTCTCGATGCCTTTCATGCCGCACGCCTATTTTAGGGGGAGTTGATGCCGATCACGCGCTACACCAAGGAACATGAATATATCCGCGTCGAGGACGATGCGGGCGTCGTCGGGATCACCGATTACGCGCAATCGCAATTGGGCGACGTTGTCTTCGTGGAGCTGCCTCTGATCGGCGCGATGGTGCGCCAAGGCGCCGAGGCGGCTGTGGTTGAAAGCGTCAAGGCGGCGAGCGGAATCAATGCGCCGGCGTCGGGCGAGGTCGTGGAGATCAACCGCGCGCTCGAGGAGACGCCCGCGATCGTCAACGAAGACCCGCTCGGCAATGGCTGGTTCTTCAAGATCAGGCTCGGCGACGCGACCGAGATCGACGCCTTGCTGGATGAAGACGCCTACCAGGATTACGTCAAATCCCTCGAATGAGATGGAGCCGCCATGCGCTATCTTCCCCTGACGCCGGATGACCGCGCCGACATGCTGGCGCGAATCGGCGTCGCCGACATCGAGGCGCTTTTCGCCGACATTCCCGTCGATAGGCGGCTCGCTCATGATCTCGACCTGCCGTCGCGCAAGAGCGAAATGGAGGTGCAGCGCCTGCTCTCCAAGCTCGCGGCTAAAAATGTCGCGGCGGGATCGGTTCCATTTTTCGTCGGCGCCGGCGCCTACAAGCACCATATTCCGGCGAGCGTCGATCATTTGATTCAGCGCTCGGAATTCTTGACGAGCTACACGCCCTATCAGGCCGAAATCGCGCAGGGCACGCTACAATATATTTTCGAGTTTCAGACCCAAGTCGCGGCCTTGACGGCGATGGATGTGGCCAACGCCTCGATGTATGACGGATCGACCGCCGCGGCCGAGGCCGTGCTCATGGCGCATCGCGTCACCGGCCGGCGCAAGGCCGTGCTGTCGGGCGGCCTGCACCCGCATTACGCCGAGGTCATTCGTACCGTCTCGTTGGGCGCCGGCGAAGCCCTTGTCGCGCTTCCACCCGATGTCCTTGCGCGCGAAGACCTCGGCGCGGCGATCGACGCCGAGACGTCCTGCGTCGTCGTGCAAAGCCCCGACGTTTTCGGCAATTTGCGCGACCTCTCCGGCCTCGCCGCCATTTGCAAGGAGAAGGGCGCGCTTCTTGTCGCGGTTTTCACCGAGGCCGTTTCGCTTGGCCTCGTCACCCCGCCGGGCGCGATGGGGGCCGATATTGTCGTCGGCGAAGGCCAATCGATCGGCAATACGCTGAATTTCGGCGGGCCTTATGTCGGCCTGTTCGCCGCCAAGGAAAAATATCTCCGCCAGATGCCGGGCCGCCTTTGCGGCGAAACAATCGATGCGGAAGGACGTCGCGGCTTCGTGCTGACGCTTTCGACGCGCGAGCAGCACATCAGGCGCGACAAGGCGACCTCGAACATCTGCACCAATTCCGGCCTCTGCTGCCTTGCCTTCACGATTCATTTGACTTTGCTCGGCGAGGCGGGCCTGCGCCGTCTCGCGCGAATCAATCACGCCAATGCGGTCGATCTCGCCGATCGGCTCGCCGCCGTGACAGGCGTCGAAGTGCTGAACCAAACATTTTTCAATGAATTCACGATCAGAGTGGCGGGCGATGCGGCGGATGTGGTCGAGCGCTTGGCGCAAAGAGGCGTGCTTGGCGGCGTCCCAGCGTCGCGGCTTTTGCCCAAGCAGGGCCTCGATGATTTGATCCTCGTCGCCTCGACCGAGATCAATACGAACGAAGACCGCGCCGCTCTCGTCGACGCCCTGCGAGGAGAGCTTTGATGCTGAACCGGCCGCAACATCTGACCGAAGGACGCCCAACGCAAGCCGGCGCGGCGGCGAGATCCGACGTTGAAACCTTCACCGGCAATCGCGCCCTCGCGCTGGAGGAAGGCCTGATCTTCGAGATCGGCCGGGCGGAGGTCACAGGCGTCGATCTGGATGAGCCTTCGCCTTTCGAGGATCGGCTTGGCGGGCTTGAACGCAAGACGCCGATCGGCCTGCCGGGGTTGAGCGAACCCGAGACGTTGCGCCATTATGTCCGGCTGTCACAAAAAAACTACTCGATCGACGCCGGCCTTTATCCGCTCGGCTCCTGCACGATGAAACATAATCCGCGCCTCAACGAGGCCGTGGCGCGGCTTCCCGGCTTCGCCGATATTCATCCCTTGCAGCCGCAATCCACCGTGCAGGGCGCGCTGGAGCTCATCGACGAACTGGCTCGCTGGCTCATCGCGCTGACCGGCATGGAGGCGGTCGCCATGTCGCCCAAGGCCGGCGCTCATGGCGAGGCTTGCGGCATGATGGCGATCAAGGCGGCGATCGCCGCCAAGGGCGAGGGCGCGACGCGGAAAATCGTTCTCGTGCCGGATTCGGCGCATGGCACCAATCCGGCGAGCGCGACGCGCCTCGGCTTCGAGGTTCGCTCCGTGCCCGCGGGGACCGACGGAACCGTCGATGTCGCCGAGGTCAAACGCCGGCTCGGGCCGGATGTCGCCGCGATCATGTTGACCAATCCGAACACCTGCGGGCTGTTCGAAAAAGATATTGTCGCGATCGCCGATGCGGTGCATGAGGCGGGGGCCTATTTCTATTGTGACGGGGCGAATTTCAACGCCATTGTCGGCAAGGCGCGGCCGGGCGATCTCGGCGTCGACGCCATGCACATCAATCTTCACAAGACATTCTCGACGCCGCATGGCGGCGGCGGTCCCGGCGCTGGCCCTGTCGCGCTCTCCGCCTTGCTTGCGCCTTTCGCGCCGACGCCGTTTCTCCGCCGCGAGGCATGCGGTCTTCATCTCGTCGAGCATCAGGCCGAGGCGCCGCGGGCCTTCGGCCGCATCACGGCCTTTCATGGCCAGATGGGCATGTTCGTGCGGGCGCTGGCTTACATGCTCTCGCACGGAGCGGATGGTTTGCGGCAGGCGTCGGAGGACGCGGTTCTTGAGCGCGAATTACATCCGCGCAAGCCTGGACGATCTCATGTCGCAGCCTTTCGGCGACCGGCCCTGCATGCACGAGGCTTTGTTCGACGACGCCTGGCTGAAGCCGACCGGCCTCACGACGCTGGATTTCGCCAAGGCGCTCATCGATGAAGGCTTTCATCCGATGACGATCTATTTCCCGCTTGTCGCTGCATGGCGCGATGTTGATCGAGCCGACCGAATCCGAGTCGAAAGCTTCGCTCGATCTTTTCATCGCGACCCTGCGCGATCTTGCTTTCGCCGCCCAGCGCGGCGAAACGGAGCGCTTTGTCGGCGCGCCATATTACGCGCCCCGCCGCCGTCTCGACGAGACGCGCGCCGCGCGAAACCCTATTCTCAAATGGACGAAGCCCGCGGCGCGGTAAAATCGAGCGCGCTGATCCGGCTGTCGGATCGCGCGACGCATTAGTGGAAGAGGGTTTTCAAATCGGCGATGCTTTTGCTGATGAGCTCCTCGCCGAAAGCGCCTTGCGCCTTGTCCTTCAACACCAGTTCCGCCGCCTTGGTCGCGGCGTCTGCGGCGGCCGCGCGCACCTGAGCGGTCGCCTGCGCTTCGGCCGAGGCGATTTTCTCCTCGGCCTGTTTGGTCCGGCGCTGAATGAATTCAGCCGTGCGCTCATGCGCTTCCCTGGCGAGCAGGTCGGCTTCGGCGCGCGCCTGCGCCACGACGGCTTGCGCCTCGGCTTCGGCTTCGGCTCGGCGCTTCTCGAAAGAGGCTAGAAGAGCCTCGGCTTCCGCCCGCAGCCTCTCGGCTTCGGCAAGCTCGCCCTTGATGCGGTCGGCGCGATGATCGAGCGCTGCATTGATCTTGCGATGCACGCCGAGATAGCCGAGCAGGGCGATGAAGATCGCGAAGCCGAGCGCGACAAAAAATTCCTCATTGAACATCGAAACTCTCCAGCCTCAGGCCTTCGTCGCCGCGAGCGCGGCGTCGATCGCCTTGGGATCCGCGGGCTTGCCGGTGATGCGCTCGACAATCGCCGCCGCGGCCTCGCCCGCGATTCCTTCGACATTGGCCATCGCCTTGGCCTTGGTCTCGGCGATTTTCGCTTCGGCCGCGGCGAGCTTTCCGTTTAGATCAGACTCAAGCGCGTGGCGTTTCGCATCCGCCTCGGCGTTGAGCTTGGCGTGAGTTTCCTGCGCCAGCGCCTGCGCCTTGGCCCTTGCGTCGGCGATCGTCTTGTCATGCGCGGCGGCGGCTTCTTCGGAGCGCTTGCGGAAAGCGTTCGCCTCGCTGATGTCTTTGGTGAGCTTCGCGGCGCGCGTATGCAGAATATTCTCGACGCGCGGCAAGGCGATCTTCGCCATCAAAAGATAGAGCAGGCCGAAGCTCAACGCGAGCCAGATCAGCAAAGGCGCAAAATTGGCCGATTCGAAGGGCGGGAAGGCGCTCGGAGCGTGACCATCCTCGGCCGTATGGCTGGCCCCGGTCTCCGCGGCGGACGCTCCATGCGCAGCCGCCTTTTGTTCGAGAGCGGCGAGGCGCTGCTCGATGCGCCCGAGATCAGGCGACTGGACGGAGGCGTTGTCGGATAAGACGGGGCGCGGGGCGAGCTGCGCGCTAACCGCCTTTTGGATCTCGTCTAGAGTTGATTTTGTCACTTCAGTGCTCTTGCTTATGGCGCTCTCCGTCGCGGCGACGCGCTCGCTCGAGCGCAGTCAAGGCCTTACGCGATAGCGGCGAACGCCCCATTGTCCGCCCGTTCGATCAACTCCACGCGCCGGTTCAATGCGGCGATTTTTCGTCAGGCTGGGAGCCGCGGGCGGCGGAGCCATCGAAAAGTCGTCCTCCCGTCGCGACGCCGAGCGACGCGACCGCTCCGGCGACGCTCGCGGCGACGAGAGGCCGAGCGAAGGGGGAGAGTTGCCCTGATTGGATCTTGGATTGAATTTTGCCGAGTTCGGACGCGAACAGGCGCCGTCCTTGGGCCGCCGCGCTAGCTCCAGCTCCGCCGCACTCGCGGCTGCTTTCGCCGCCGCCTCGCTCAATTCGCGCAAGCTTTTGGCGATAGCTTGGCTTGCGACTGCGCGATTTCTTCCAATCGGGCTTTCACGTCGTTCACGGGCCAACTCTCCTGGGCGAGGCGAACGCGCCCGGAAATTTTCCGGACGCCTCGACGAGTCGATTACTTAACAAAGAGCAGGAGGATCGCCACGAGAAAGGCGAAAATCCCCAAGCCTTCCGCAAGCGCCGCGCCGATAAAGGCGCGACCGAACTGCGCGTCGGAAGCGGTCGGATTGCGCAGCGCGCCGGACAGGAAATTGCCGAAAATCAAGCCGACGCCAATGGCGGCGGCGCCCATGCCGATCGCCGCGATGCCGGCGCCGATGTATTTCGCTGCAATCGGATCCATTAGTAACTCCTGAGCTTGCGAAAGTGGGCGACCGATCTGTTGTTCAAATATTTATTCAGTGGCCCGGGTGAATCGCATCGTTGAGATAGATGCAAGTGAGAATGGCGAAGACATAGGCCTGCAGAACGGCCACGAGCAATTCGAGCGCGGTCAGCATGACCGTCGCCGACGAGCGGCAGCGCGGCGCCGAACCAGCCGACAACGCCGGCCGCCGAGCATGATGACGAAGCCGGCGATCACCTGCAGCGTGATGTGGCCGGCCAGCATGTTCGCGAAAAGACGCACGCTGTGAGGCGATCGGCCGCGAGACGAACGACATGCATCTCGATCAGGACCAGAACGCGGGCAGGATGTGGATCGGCACGCCCTTGGGGACGAACAGATTGAGGAAATGCAGCGCCGTGACGCCAGAATCCGTAGACGATGACGATGACGAAGACGAGCAGCGCCAGCGTCGCGGTCACGATGATCTGGCTCGTGACCGTGAAGGTATAGGGAATGAGCCCGATCAGGTTCGCGAACAGGACGAACATGAACAGCGTGAACACGAAAGGGAAGAACCTCATCCCTCGTGTGCCGGCCGAGATGCGCACCGTGTTGGCGACGAATTCGTAGGACATTTCCGCGATCGACTGCAGCCGCCCGGGCACCACCGCGCGCGGCACGGTTCGCGACGATCATGAGCGCCGACGCCGCCAGGACGACGATGATCAGCATGAACAGCGCGGAATTGGTGAAAGAGGCGTCGACGCCGAAAGGATGGAGACTGACGATCCGTTCGATATTGAACTGGTGGATCGGATCCATGGTCTGTTCTTCCGCCACTGCTTGATATCCCTTGCCTATAAATCCTCGACCGGATCGCCGATCCGCCCAAACGCCGCCTAAAATCCCGCTTCGCGCGCCTGCTCCAGCGCCCGAGACCTCACTTCACGCCGTCCTTCGACCCCTGAGGGCTCATGGCGATGCGATATACGTTCCAAAAGCCCGCGGCCGTCCCGAAGAGCAGGAAGACCAAGAGAAACGCCGGCGTCGCGCCGGTCCATGTATCGATCTGCCAGCCGATCAGCGCGCCGACCACGATCGCCGCCACAAATTCGCTAAGCACGCGAAAGCCGAGGCTCATCGCGCTTCCAAGAGACCCCGCCGCCGGCGTGAGCCCGTCTTGCTCAGCCGGTGTTTGCGTCGTCGCGTCCTTCTGCGCATCAAGCGCATGTGAAAGCCTGTCGAGCCGAGCTCGCAGGCCCTCTTCCTCCCGGCGCTCTTGCTCTTGGCGCTCTTGTTCGTCTCGCCTTTGGTCTTCGCCCGGCTGATGGCTCGCGCCGCGCCGTGCGTCACGCTCCGCCACTCATCTCTCCCGCCGCGCCAAGAGGAACCGAGAGCGATCTATAAAACGCTCGGCGGCGAAAAGCGAGAAAACGGGGCTCTTTATTAGGCGATTAAGGAAGAAAGACAGGGCTTTGAGGCTGGGCTCCTCTCGGCCGGGCGCACCATATGGTTGGCCGGCGTCCCTGTCAAGACTTAGGCAAAAACAGCTAACAAGCTGAATTTAAGCGATAAATTTGATCCGGGGAGTTTTGTCTGGGAGATGAAGAGTAGCGCTCAACCGGCGTCGAGGAAACGTTCGGCTTGCTCGAGATCGACGCTGACAAGCTGGCTTATGCCGCGTTCGGCCATGGTGACGCCGAAAAGCCTGTTCATGCGCGCCATTGTAATTGGATTATGGGTAATGGTGATGAAACGCGTCTCGGTCTTTTGCCGCATTTGATCAAGGAGATCGCAGAAACGTTCGACATTGGCGTCGTCGAGCGGCGCGTCGACTTCGTCGAGCACGCAGATCGGCGCCGGATTGGTGAGAAAAATCGCGAAAATGAGCGACATCGCGGTGAGCGCCTGCTCGCCGCCGGACAGTAGCGTCATGACTTGCGGCTTCTTTCCCGGCGGGCGGGCGAGAATTTCGAGCCCGGCCTCGAGCGGATCGTCGGATTCGATCAGTTGAAGCTCGGCCGAGCCGCCGCCGAAGAGGCTGGTGAAAAGCTCCTTGAAATGCGCGTTGACCGTGTCGAACGCGCCGACCAGCCTTTCACGGCCTTCCTTGTTCAGGCTTTGGATCGCCTGGCGCAGGCGGCGGATCGCTTCGGTCAGATCCGCATGTTCGGTCGCGAGATTGGTCTTCGACGCCAAGGCTTCGTTCAGTTCATCCTCGGCGCGCAAATTGACCGCGCCGAGCCGCTCGCGATCCTGCTTGAGAAGCTCGAGCCTCGTTTCAACCTCGCTTGCCTGCGGGAGATCGGCGCCCGGCGCGACATTGGCGAGCGCGGCGAGATCCGTCGCCTGGCAATCGAGCTCGGCCGCGATGGCGTGCAAGACCTCGTCGCAGCGCCGCCGCGCCGACTCGACCCGCGCCTCGCTGCGGGCTCTTTCTTCGCGGGCCGCGCTCATCGTTTCGAGCGCGGCGCGGGCCTGACGATCGGCTTCGGCAAGGCGCGCCTCCGCCGCAATGCGCTTGTCGGCCGCGAGCTTGCTGGCCTCTTCGGCGGCGCCGATCTGGTCCAAGAGCGTTCGCCGCGTCGCGAGAAATGCGTCGGGGGCTTCAAGGAGGGTTTCGCGCTCGCCAATGGTTTCTTCGAGCCGCGTCTCGAACGCGTTGATCTGGCCGCCGGCGCCCTCGCTACGGGCCTCCCAGGATTTTCGCTCATGTGCTATCGCCTGCAGCCGCTTCGCCCGCGCCTGGGCCTCATGCAAATGGGTTTGCAATTCAGCGCGGGCCTCGGCCACGGCGGCCGCGCTCCTGCGCCGCGCGCGCCCGCGCCGCATCGAGCCTTGCGGTCAGCTCCGAGGCGTCGTCCAATCCATCGAACGCCGCTTTGGCCTGCGCGTGCTTTTCTTGCGCTTCGTCGCGATCGGCGGCGAGGCGCGCAAGCGCCTCTTCAAGGGCTGAAAGGCGCGCCGCCGCCGCCGCCTCGCGCCGTTCCGCCGCGGCGTTTTTCTCGCGCGCGAATTCGACTTCGCGCAAGGCGTCCTTATGTCGCCGCCGGGCCTCGCTCTCGGCCGTCGCCGCGGCGACGAGATCGGCCTGCGCCTGATCGGCCGCCGCCTTCAGATCGTCGGCCGTGCGACGGGCGGCCTCGGCCTCGATCGTTAGATCGCCGAGGCGGTTTTTTTCGGCGAGGCGGCGCGCCGCTGGAGTCGGCGCTTCGGCGGCTTGAGTGAATCCGTCCCAGCGCCACAAATCGCCTTCTTTCGAAACCAGTCTTTGGCCAGGCCTCAGCAGCTTGCGGAGGGCGGGTCCCTCGCCGCGCAGCGACAATGCCGATCTGGTCGAGCCGGCGGGTGAGGGCGAGCGGAGCGGTGACGAGGCTCGACAGAGCTTGCACGCCGGGGGGCAGCGCCGGATCGCCGGCGGCGTCCGTATGCGCCCAATGGGCCGGCGACGCCGGATTGGTCGAAGCGTCGAGATCGTCGCCGAGGGCGGCGCCAAGCGCGGCCTCATAGCCTTTGGCGACGCTGATGTCCTCCGTGACGGCGCGGCCAGAACCCGCCGCTTCCGGCATTCAGCAGTTTCGATAATGTTTGGACCTGAGTGGCGAGGTTTTGCGCCTTGCGCTCGGCTTCCGCCAAAGGCGCGCGGGCGCTCAGCTCCGCCGCGCGCGCCGCGCTGTGACGGAGCTCTGCGCCGCCGACTTCAGCCTCCAAACCGGCGGCCGCCGTCTCAATGCGTTCGAGCGCCGCCTCTAGGGTCGCGCGATCTTCGCCGCCGTCGAGTCCGGCCCGCAGCGCGGCGCGCTCCTGCGCCACTCTGCCGAGCTCCGCTTCGAGCCGCGCGAGCCGGGCGGTTTCCTCCTTCAACGCAGTCTCCGAGGCGGCGCGGCGGGCCTCGATCGCGGCGCGAATGTCCTGCGTTTCGGCAAGCTCTTTCTCCGCGATCGTCGAGCTCGGCTTCCGCGCTCGGCGAGGCGCGTTCGCGCGGCCGCCTCAAGATCGCTCTCCGCAGCGCCAGCCTCGCTTAGTTCGCGCGCCTCGACATCGAGGCGGGCGAGAACGTCGGCGGCGTCCTCGATCAGCGCGGTCTCGCGGGCGAGATCGCTCGTCATCTGCGCGATCCGCCGTTCGAGCTCGGCGAGCGAGCCTTGGCGCGCCGTTCCTCGCCGTCGAGCGTTTCGCGGGCGAGAACGAGCTTTTGCAAGCGCGCCGCCGGCCTCGGCCTCGGCGTCGCGCAGAGCGGGCAGCTCATGCGCGGCGATCGCCTTGCAGGCGCGCGGCCTCGGCCTGCAGCCCTGGTCCTTCGGCGACGTCGCGGGTGTCGGACTTCGAGCTTGCGTTCGGCGGACGCCAGCGCGCTCGTCGCCTCGGCATGGTTGATCATCGCGAGTAGAGCCTCGGCGCGGCGGATCTCGCCGGCGAGATTGCGGTAGCGCGACGCCTGCCGGGCCTGGCGATCGAGGCTCTTCGCCTGGGCGTCGATCTGCTGCATGATGTCATTGAGGCGCAAAAGATTGTCTTCCGCGGCTTTCAAGCGCAGCTCGGCCTCGTGCCGGCGGGAATGCAGCCCGGCGACGCCGGCGGCCTCCTCCAGAATGCGGCGGCGCTCTTGCGGCTTGCCGAAATCATCTCGCCGATCTGGCCTTGGCGCACCATGGCCGGCGAGCGCGATCCGCTCGAGGCGTCGGCGAAAAGCAATTGCACGTCGCGCGCGCGCACTTCGCGCCCGTTGATGCGATAGGTGGAGCCGGACTTGCGCTCGATGCGGCGAGTGACCTCGATGATTTCGCAGTCGTTGAAGGCGGCGGGCGCGCTGCGTTCGGCATTGTCGAGAACGAGGCCGACCTCCGCCATGTTGCGCGCCGGCCGGTCGCCGCCGCCGGAAAAGATCACGTCGTCCATGCCGGACGCGCGCATGCTTTTCGATGAGTTCTCGCCCATCACCCAGCGCATGGCCTCGACGAGATTGGACTTGCCGCAGCCATTCGGCCCGACGATTCCGGTGAGGCCCGGCTCGATGAGAAAATCGGTCGGCTCGACGAATGTCTTGAAGCCCGACAAGCGAAGCTTGGTGAATTTCATGGCGCAGCCCTCATGCCGCGAAAAAGCTTCCAGCGCAGTGGAGCATGGTCTGATCAGCTTCGTCGATCGGGCCAGGTCCGACTCTTTGCATTGGAGCAATTCTTCCCCGACCGGACGAGTTCGTCTGATCAGGCGCGCGCCTGCGAAGTCTTGTCGAAGCGCGTTAACTCTCAGTTAACCGATTCGCCGGTCGGCGCGCGTTCCTCGCGTGATTCTGTATCTGACGATTACGGCGCGGGGGCTCGGGCGAATGCAAGGCTTCGCGCTGATTTTTCTGTGAGAAATCATATTCACACGGCGCGCCGCCCGGTCGCGCGGATTTCTCGCGCATCGCTCAAGCCAAAAGTCTTGGCTCAGGAGCGCTTCGTTATTTTGGCTGATTCGTGGAATGGAGCGCATCGCGCAGACAAAGCCGAGCGCGGGATCAATGACGCGCCCTCCCGCCGCCGGGGAGCGTCGCCGCAATTGGAGAAGGGATGGCGGCCGCGAGGCGAAGGTCGCCGCGTGGGACGCTCCGGCGTTTCGCCGTTCGACCTACTGCGCCTTGTGGTGATGGTGCTTATGCGGCGGCGCGACGATTGCGTGGCATGGCGGGCTGAGATAGGCCCTGTAAGTCAGCAGGCAGGCGTGAATTTTGCCATGATCTGGAATGTAAGGGCCACAGAGGCGGACGGCGTCGTCCTGGCAGGCGGCAGTCTCACGCTGCAAGTTTCTGGATTGCGCCAAGGCGGCCGTCGTCATGGAGATGCAGACAAGAGCTGCGGCGAGAGCCGGTTTCAGGAACATTTGAAGCCCTCATTTCCCTGGAAACATCGAATTGATCTTGGCCGGCCCGTCCGCCGATCATGACCCCGCGCCGCTTCCGTTCGCGCCGGTCTTGGCGTCTAGCATAAGGCGAAGCTCCCCGGCAAGTGGATCGCGCGCAAGGCTTGTCAGGGCGCGGAATCCGCACCGCCGCCCGGCGGGTCAAAAAAAGCGGTTCTTCGGACGCGGCAGGCCGAGATTTTCGCGCAGCGTCGCGCCTTCGTATTCGCGCCGGAAAATGCCGCGCCGCTGCAATTCCGGCACGACCTTGTCGACGAAATCGTCGAGCCCGCCGGGCAGATAGGGGAACATGATGTTGAAGCCGTCGCAGGCTTCGCTCGTCGAGCCATTCCTCCATCTCGTCGGCGATCGTCGCGGGCGTGCCGACGAAGGCGAGCCCGCCATAGCCGCCGAGGCGCTGCGCGAGCTGGCGGACGGTCAGGTTTTCGCGTCGCGCCAGTTCGACGACGCGCTCGCGCGCCGCTCTTGCTGGCATTGGTCTCGGGGATTTCGCGGCAGCGGCCCGTCCGGATCGAAGCCTGAGGCGTCGTGGCCGAGCGCGATCGACAGCGAGGCGATGGCGCTGTCGTAATGCACGAGGCTGTCGAGCTTCGCGCGCTTCGCCCGCGCCTCCTCGACGCGTGTCGCCGACGACGACGAAGGCGCCGGGCAGGATCTTCAGATGGTCGCGGGCGCGGCCGAGCTTCGCCATGCGGCCCTTGACGTCGGCGTAGAAGCGCTGGCCCTCGGCGAGGTTGCGTTGCGCGGTGAACACCACCTCGGCGGTCTCGGCCGCGAGCTGGCGGCCGGCCTCCGAGGCGCCGGCCTGCACGATGACCGGCCAGCCCTGGATCGGCCGGGCGATGTTGAGCGGCCCGCGCACCGAGAAATACTCGCCCTTGTGGTTCAGCACATGCAGCTTGTCGGGGTCGAAATAGACGCCCGCTGTCGACGTCGCGGATGAAGGCGTCGTCGGCGAAACTGTCCCACAGGCCGGTGACGACGTCGTAGAATTCGCGCGCGCGGCGATAGCGCTCGTCGTGCTCACATGTGGTCGTCGAGGCCGAAATTCAGCGCCGCATCCGGATTGGAGGTGGTGACGATGTTCCAGCCGGCGCGGCCGCCGCTGATATGGTCGAGCGAGGCGAAGCGGCGGGCGACGTGATAGGGCTCGTCGAAGGTGGTCGAGGCGGTGGCGACCAGGCCGAGCTGCTCGGTCACGCCGGCCAGCGCCGACAAGCAGCGTGAACGGCTCGAACGAGGTCACCGTGTGGCTGCGCTTCAGCGCGTCGATCGGCATGTTGAGCACGGCCAGATGGTCGGCCATGAAGAAGGCGTCGAACCGGCCGCGCTCGAGCGTCTGGGCGAAGCGCTTGAGATGCGCGAAATTGAAATTGGCGTCCGGAAAGGCGCCGGGATAGCGCCAGGCGCCGGTGTGGATGCTGGTCGGCCGCATGAACGCGCCGAGATGCAATTGGCGGCGCTCGGTCATGAGTTCTCGATCGGCTATGTTCATCGGCTTCGATCGGCGCGCGGCCAAAGGTCGGATTTTCGCGAGCCGACCTTGATGCCGGAGCCGCGAGGCTATCGTTATATTAGTCTATCGACTTTCTCAAATCACCTGGCGTTGATCGTTCAGGCGAAGGGCGGGCCGGACATCCGCGCGCCGCGCTCGCCATGGAACGGGACGGGCGCGCCATCGAGCGGGACCAGGGCGTTTGGCTCGGAGGAAGGCTCGGCGTCGAGTCTTCTGCATGCGGCCGTAATCGCCCGCGCCAGGGGCGTGAGCCTTGGCGACGGATGAGCGCTGGCGGCGAACATATGGGCGTCGATAGAAGCGAGATCGGCGGCGATGTTGGTGTCGCCGGCGACGCGCGCCCAATGATCGGGAGCGACGCGAGACAGGTTCGCCAGCGCGGCTCGAAAGCTCGCCAAATCATCGCCGCGCGCCGCGCGCCGCAGGTATGCGAGCGCCTTTCGCCGAGCCGCATTCCGCGCGCCAAGGCGCAGCTTTCGTGAACTTGCGAGGAGAAAGGCGACGGCCATGGTCCAGAGGAAGCTCGCGGCGCCGGCGGCGAGCGGCCTGGTCGAGAAGAGGCTTGGCGTCTCCGTCACGGCTGGCGCGGGTCGCGCGTCGCCTGAGGAGCCGAGGAAGCTGACCCGCCGCGAAGGCGCGACGGCGTCGCGCATTTGGCGGGAGGAAATGTCGAACCAGGGAATATGGATCGCGGGCGTCATCGCCGGCGCGAGCGACGCCGGACGCACGTCCCAGCGATAGATAGCCCGCGCGGTCGGCCCATCATCGGTCACGATCGTTTCGCGCTCGACCGGACCGACGAAGGCGATCACGCCTTCTGTCCTTACCGGCGGCGGCGGCGGCAGACGGTCGGCCGTGACGCCGCTGGCTTCCAAAGTGAGGGTCCGCCGCGCCGTGTCGTCGAACCCAAGCTTGTCGGGACTAGGCTCCCAAGAATTGGTGATCTTCACGGATCTGGCGGGCAGCCACCAGTCGCCCGCGCGGCCAAGCCCGTCATGCGCGCGCGCCTCGACCGTGACAGGCTCGGAGGCGAAATCGGCTTCGACCCTGTCATTGTCGGCGGTGACCAGCGTCACATGGCGCACGAATGGCCCAATCGTCAGCCGTCCAGGCTTGCGTGGATAGACCGCGATGACGCGCTCGAACACCGGAACCCGGAAGCCATTCACCATGTCGTCGGTTTCGACGTCGATTCCGAATTGCTGCCAGTCAAAATCGGTTAGCGCGGGCTGGCGCATGTCATCGCGCGCCACATGGCCTCGGACGCTGGAGCGCACCCTGACGAGAATCGGCTCGCCCACATAAGGCGTTTCCGTCGGCAGTTCGATGAAGGCCTCGACGCGCCCGATGGATGGATCGATCGCCGGCGGCTCCGCCCGGGCGTTGGCGGCGTGAATCGCGATGAGCGCGGCGGCGAGAGGCGAGAGGAAACGCGGCGCGCTCATTGCTCGCCCTCCGTCGTCGCGCGTTCCTTGCGGCGCGCCTGCTCGGCGCGAAGCTTCAAATTCAAGAAGCGGCCGGGATCGTCAGGTAAGGTCGACAGCCATTCCTCCGTGGGCTGGACCGATCTGCGCTCCATTCGCCGCGCCGACCGCCGGTTGCGCTCGGCGATCATTCTGTTGACGTCTGCTCCGAGACCGCTGGCGCGGCCGGCGCCCTCGCCGGGGGCGGCCAATCCGGCCTCGCGCTGCGGCCGCGGATCGGACGAATTCGCGCTCGGCTTGCTGAATTTTTCGGCTCCTTCGCCTCCGTGTCCATCCGGGATCGACGAGGTTTCGCGGTCGCCGCCGGAGCCGGCGCCAGATTGGCCCGCCTGATCCTCGGAATGGGGTGATCCTTCGCCATGCAGTTCGCGCTTGGCGTCCGCGTTTGCGGGATGCGAAACAGGGCTGGCGGCATCGTCGTCATGGGCCCCGGCCAAAGCCGCCACGAGCGCCTTGTTGAAGGCGGCGTCGTCATTGTCGGGGTCGGCGTCCAGGGCGGCGTCATAGGCTGTGATCGCGTCGGCGTAGCGTCCGGCGCGGGCGAAGGCGTTGCCGCGATTATAGGCGCTGGCGGGATCCGTTCCGAAAGCCTCCGCGGCTTCGAGCCATCGTCCGGCCGAATAGAGCGCGACGCCCTTCCACGCCGGATCGCTGAAGAAGGACGCGGACGCGGTGGGGAAACCAAGCGCGAGCAGCGCATGGCCAAGCGCCGGCGGCCCCGCGAGCCAAGCCGCTCCGCAAGGCAGAAGCACCGCCACGATCGCGGCCGCGCGCCTCATCGCGCGGACCTGCGAAAGACGAAGAGCAGCGGCAAGGCGGCGGCGATCAGGAGGAGCCGTCCATAATCCCGCCAGGCGAGAACCCCGGCGAAATTCGCGCCGAGCCGGCGGATCGCGCGATTTGAGATTGCGTCGAGGACGCCGCTCGGCCGCGCCGCGTCCTCCGCGATTCCGTGTCCGGCCGACGCAAGATCCGTGAGCGCGGCCCGGCCAGCGACGGCGAGAGCTTCGCCTTCGCCCCCAGGAGGCGTGAAGAGCGTGTGCACCGCGTGTCCTTCGGCGGCGAGGGCGGAGGCTTGGCGCATCGCGGCCCCGTCGAGGCCGCCGCCGGGCGAAATCAGAATGACGTCTCCGCCGATGATCCGCGCCTCCTCCAGAATTTGTCGCGCCAGGGCGAGCGCGCGGTCCGGCCGTTCGCCAAGGTCCGGGACAGTCTGGCCGTCGACCGCGAACAGCAAGGCGCCGATCGCGGCCGCGTCATCGGTCAGCGGGCTCGCCAGATAGGCGTCGCCGGCGTAGAGGATGAGGCCCAATTGGCGGCCGTTTGCATGGTCGAGCGCGAGTTGGGCGGCTGTCGCGGCCTGGCGCAATCCCGCGCCGTTGGCCGCGTTGATCGAGAGGTCCAGGGCGATCAAGGTCGCATCCAGGTTGCGAAACCTGTCCGCATCGGCGCGCCGCAGCGCCGGCCCGCTCAAGGCCAGGGCGGTCAGCGCCGCGACGCAGAAAATCACGTCGATTTTCGCCCGCCCGGCCTGATCCCCCGCCCGCCGCAGCATGGCGGCGAGCAAAGGCGGATCGACCGCGCGGGTCCAGCCGGCGAGATCGCTCGTTTTCCGCCTTGTCACGAAAAATAAGATCGCGAGAAGCGGCAAGGCGACGAGCCACCAGGGCCGCAAAAGGGCGACGGAGCCGAACGTGATCATTGCGCGGAGCTTCGCGTCACGGCCATCGCCAAGGAGGCCAAAAAGGCCAGCGCGGCGGGATAGGCCCAAAGCTCGCGGCGGACCACCGCCGGCGGCGCGAGGGCTTCGCTCGCCATCAGAGTCTCGATCGCGCGCGCGGCGGCGTCGAGCTCCTCGGTCGTGCGCGCCCGGAAAGCGGCGCCGCCGCCGATCTCGGCCAATTTCCGCAGCGCGTCGAAGTCGACCGCCTCGGAGTCGTGACCGGCGTCGGAGGTGTCGTTCACGCCGAGGCCGATCGTGTAGATTTGGACGCCGAGGCTTTTCGCCAAGGCCGCCACGGCGAGCGGGTCGCTTGAGCCGGCGTTGTTGGCGCCGTCCGACAGAAGGATGATGATGCGGGCGGGCGCCTTCGAGGCTGCGAGGCGTTTCAGCGCGAGGCCCAGTCCCTCGCCGATGGCGGTCGAGCTGCCGACAAGCCCGATCGCGACCTCGTTCAGCGTTTGGCTGACGCTCGCGACGTCGAAGCTGAGCGGCGCCGCCGCGAAGGCCTGTTCGGCGAAGATGACAAGCCCGATCCGGTCTCCCGTCCGTCTTCTGATCAGCTCCGATCCGACATGTTTCAATGAGTTCGATGCGGCTCGCCGGTATTCCGTCGATGGAGAAATCTGCATCGGCCATGCTGCCCGAGAGATCGAGGGCGAGCATGATGTCGCGTCCCGACGCCGGCAGCGCCGGGCTGGGCGCCACAATTTGCGGCCCGGCGAGAGCCGCCACGAGCGCCGTCCAGGCGATCCAGGCCAGCGCCAAGGGCTTTCGGGACGGCGGGCCTAATCCTTGACGTCTGGCGAGCCTGTCACGGAGCGCGGCGGGAATGGGCAGCCCCGCGAATGGAGCGGCGCGAACCGGCGGCGCCAGCGCCATCAGGAGCGGCAGCGGCAGAAGGACAAGCGCCAGCGGCGCCGCGAGATCCCAGCCGTTCATTTGGCGATCCTCGCGAAAAGCTGTCGCAGCGCATGGTCCAGCGCTTCGACATCCTGGCCCGAGAGCGGCCGGTAGAGCGCGTCGCCGAAAATCTGGCCTTGCGCCTCTGTGAAGAAGCGTGTGGACAATGCGCTGTCGAGGCAGGCCAGCCAGTCGCGCCCCCGCCGCCGCGCGTCGCCTGCGCCGTGAAGGGTTTTGACCAGCCGGCGCAAAACGACCGCCTGCGCCGCAAGCCGCGCCGCCGGTTCGAGACGGCGCGTCGCGGCCAAGGCTTGGAGGGCGGAGCGCCGCACCGCCCTCCAGCGTCGGAAACGCGTCCAGAGCGCGGCGCAAAGGACGATTGAAAGCGCGCTTCCAAGCACGGCCATCAGCAGGGTCGGCCCCGCGCCGGCCGGGCTCGCCGGCAGGTGGATCTGGCGCAGGTTGTCGAGCGCGGGCGCGACGTCAACCATGGATGCGCTCCAGCACGCCCGCCATGGCTTCCGCGCCGAGCTCGGACCCGAGCGTCGCCGCACGGGCGCCGAGCCTGGCCAGTCGGGCGATCCTTTCATCGACTTCATCAAAAGTCTCGGCGCTCCCGATTCGAAGCCAGCCGGCGTCGCCATCGGCGGTCGTGTAGGGATAGGCGCCTTCCGGCGGGGCGCGCTCGAATGGATCGACTATGAGCAGGAAAGTCAGATCGCGCCTGCGGGCGATGCGCTCGACGACGGCGTCGAAACCGTCGCCTGGCGCGTCGAGCCCGGTCGCGACGATCAGCGCGGCGCCGCCGTCCGCCAATGTCTCGGCTTCCTCCAGGACGTCCGCCAGCGGGGCGTCCGCGCTCGCCATGCTCGCCAATGCGTCCCGATGCGCCTCCGCCAGGACGCCGATCAGAGAGACCATCGCGCGGGCGCCGCGCCTTTGGCGGAAGAATTGCGCGCCGGCCGGCGTCGCGGCCGCGAGCGCGACGCGCCCGCCGTCTGAAATGGCGCGCCAGCCGAGCATGGCCAAAGCCTCAGCCGCGGCGACCGAACGCAGGCGCCGTCTCGTGCCAAACAGCATGGAGGGGCGAAAATCCGCCACCAATAGAATCGCCGGCTCGCGCTCGTCGTGAAAGCTGCGCACATGCGGGATCCCAGTCCGCGCGGTGACATTGCGATCAAGATGGCGGATGTCGTCGCCGTCCGACCATTGGCGGATGTCATGCGCTTCGAGCCCGCGGCCGCGGCGCTTATGCGCGATTCCCCCGGCAAGGTGGAGCGCGGCGGCGCGCGCGGGCTTCGCATTCGATAGGCGAGGCGCCGCAGATGAAGCAGCGCGTCGATATCGAGGTCGACGCCCGCGACGCCGTCGAGCGGCCTCATCGCCGCGCTCACACGGGCCTGATATGATCGAGGAACTCGCCGATCACGCTTCGCGGCGTGTCGCCGTCCGCGAGCGCGCGCCAGGTGAGGATCGTGCGATGCGACAAGGCGTCGACCGCGAGCTCGGCCACATCTTCAGGGGTCACATAATCGCGGCCCAAGAGATAGGCGCGAGCCTTCGACGCCATCGCCAGCGCGATCGTGCCGCGCGGCGACGCGGGATGCTCGATCTTGCGGCGGATCTCGGGCGCCGCGTCGGCGACCCGCGCCGCGGTCACGAGGCGAACAATATAGTCCTTCACGGCCGGCGACAGATAGACGCGCATCGCCGCCGCGCGGCATTCGATGATTTCGCCGGGGCTGAACGGCGCCGGCAAGCTCGTCGCTTCGTGCGAGGCCTCTTGTTCGACCAGATCGAGAATCCGGCGCTCGGTCAACGCATCCGGCAGCCTGACTTCGACATGCAACATGAAACGGTCGAGCTGCGCCTCCGGGAGTGGGAAGGTGCCCTCATGCTCGATCGGGTTCTGGGTCGCGACCACCATGAACGGGTCCGGCAGGGCATGGGTGACGCCGGCCAGCGTCACCTGCCGCTCGGCCATCGCCTCGAGGAGGGCCGATTGAACCTTGGGGGGCGCGCGGTTGATCTCATCGAACAGAACCAGCGCGTGGAAGATCGGCCCGGAGACGAATTCAAAGACGCCGCGATCTTGCCGCCATATCGAAGTCCCGGTCAAATCCGCCGGCATGAGATCAGGCGTGCTTTGGATGCGGGCGAAAGCGACGTTCAAGCCCCGCGCCAAGAGCTTGACGGCGCGGGTCTTGGCTAGTCCAGGCGCGCCCTCGATCAAAAGATGACCATCCGCCAAAAGCCCGATCAACAGCCGCTCGACCAAAGTCTCGCCGCCGATGAGGCCCGATTCCAGAAACGCCCTAAGTTCGCCGAGCCGCGCGCGGCCATCCGATTCTTGGCTTGCAGGCAAGGGCCGAAGCGGCTCCGCCGTTTGCTCTGCCGATCTCATGAAAAATTCCTTTCGCCTGGAAGGCCGGACCTATTCAATCTGAGCATGCGACTTGGGCGGTTTGACTGTTGGGCGGTTTGAATTCTAATGAGATGCGTTCATTGCGAACTGACGCAACTGGCGCATGTCGGCGCCCAACGCGTACCCGCTGGTTGGCCCCGCGGAACGACCGCGAAAGCCGGGCGCTGGTCGAACTGAATCACTAAGCGGCGCCGGCGCCGCGCAAGCGACCGCAGGTTTTCATCGATTTTATGGAGCCGGTCAACCATCCGAATGTGGCGGCGGTCTCCTGGTTCGTCTTCGCGCCGGTCGAACCCGGACGCGATCGCGCCAATTGATTTGGCGATCGGCGCGGTCAACACTGCGGCGTCTGGCTTTGGCCCTCTATGACCGCCTGCCGTTTGGAGCCGCTGGTGGGAGGGTATATGAGCTTTCCGAGCTGCGCGCGCCCGTCAAATTCCGCGCGCGCCTGTCATGTTCAAGGTGAAATATCGACTTTATGGCGCAGGCGCATGGCCCCTCCGACTCTCCGTTTCCGCGCCGAGATCGAAACTGGCCGATATTTCGTTCGCTCGCGCCCTATCGCCTTAGGTTCCTGCCGCAAGATCTCGTCGCCGGCCTGACATTGGCCGCGATCGCCATTCCCGAGCAGATGGCGACCGCCCGCCTCGCCGGGCTTGCTCCAGAGGTCGGATTTTATGCGTTTCTGGCGGGGTCGTTGGCTTTTGCGGTTTTTGGCGCGAGCCGCGTCTTGTCATGCGGCGCGGATTCGACGATCGCGCCCATTTTCGCCGGCGGGCTCGCCCTGATGGCGACGGCCGGCTCCCCGGATTATTCAGCGCATGCCGCGGCTCTGGCGCTGATGGTCGGCGTCGGGCTAGTCGCGGGCGGCCTGTGCCGCCTCGGCTGGATCGCCGATCTCCTGTCGGTTCCGGTGACGACAGGCTTTCTCGCCGGCATCTCGGTTCATATTCTCGTCTCGCAACTGCCGAGCGTCCTGGGGCTGCCGCATCAAGACGGGCCGATGATCCAGCGCGGCTTGTTTCTCGCCGCGCATTTTCGCGACGCCAATCGCTTCACGCTGCTCATTGGCTTCGGGGTCTTGCTCGTCACCGCGATTTCGGAGCGTTTTAGCTCCCGCATTCCGGGCGCGCTGATCGGTCTCGTTCTTGCGACCGCCGCGCTTATCGCCTTTGGACTGGAGGATCGCGGCGTCGCCGTGATCGGGACGGTGTCTGGGCGATGGCCTCCACTTTCGATCCCGCTTCCGTCCCTCGGCGAACTGATGCGTCTCCTGCCTCTGAGCCTCCTCGTCACGCTCGTCGTCATGGTGCAGACGGCCGCGACGACGCGCGCCTTCCCGTCCAATCCCGATGAGCCGGCCGATGTCGATCGAGATTACATCGGCGTCGGCGCCG
Organism: uncultured Alphaproteobacteria bacterium; assembly: GCA_963829515.1. Classification (GTDB taxonomy): domain Bacteria; phylum Pseudomonadota; class Alphaproteobacteria; order Rhizobiales; family Beijerinckiaceae; genus Methylocapsa. The sequence continues at coordinate 11,325 of CAWHIP010000009.1, read as the reverse complement.
GCGGCATGCTGGCGGCGCTTTTCGGGGCCTTTCCGGTCGACGCAAGCCCGCCTCGCACGGCGATCGCATCCGAGACCGGCGGACGCTCGCAACTCACCGGACTTGTCGCCGCCGCGATCATCGTCGCGATCCTGGCTTTCGGGGCGCAATTCTTGAGCCGGATCCCCAATGCGGCCTTGGCCGGCGTGCTGCTCTTCGTGGCTCTGCGGATCGTCCGGGTCAAGGAAATCGCCGCGATCTACCGCCAATCCTTCGGCGAATTCCTGCTGATCATCGCGACATGGGCGGCGATCGTCGCGATGCCGATCGAGGAAGGGGTGGCGATCGGCATTGCGCTGTCGCTGTTGCACGGCGTCTGGAGCGTGACGCGCGCGCACGCCATCATATTCGAGCGGGTGCCCGGAACCTCGATCTGGTGGCCGCCGATGCCGGATCATCGCGCCGAGACATTGCCCAATATCGTGGTGCTGGCGTTCCAGGCGCCGCTATCCTTCCTTAACGCCTATCATTTTCGCGGCGATTTCCTCGCGGCCTTGCGGAACGCCCCGCAGCCGGTTCGCCTCGTGGTTCTGGAGGCGAGCGCCATTTTGGACATTGACTTCACCGCCGCGCAAGTGCTGTGCGAGCTCATCCGCCAATGCGGGAAGGAGCATGTCGTCTTCGCCATGGCTCGGCTTGAATTGGTGCGCGCGCAAGAAGCCTTGAAGCGCTTTGGGATCGATGTGGCGCTCGGACCCAACCGCCTTTTTCGTAGCGTCGATGAAGCCATCCGCGCCTTGGGGCCTGATGCGCGCGCTGTTTGAATTCCCGCGATTGGCGTTGCGATCGCGTCTCCGCCATGCGATCGGGGCGCGCCTGCGGAGCCTGGCGGATCATGTCGTCGGCGGTCGCGGCGCGGGGCTCCCGCGCCAGAGGAGATCGCGGCGATGACAAGCGCGATTGAAGCCGTCGAAGGAGAGAAAAAGCGGGGCGCTCCCGCCGAGATTCTGCTCGTATTTCTCAAGCTTGGCGTTTCTTGTTTCGGCGGGCCGATCGCGCATCTGGGTTATTTCAGGGAGGAGTTTGTCGTCCGCCGCCATTGGCTCGACGAGAGCGCCTATGCGGATCTTGTCGCCTTGTGCCAGTTCCTGCCCGGACCGGCGAGCAGCCAGGTCGGATTTTCAATCGGCCTTGCGAGGGGGGGCTATCTCGGCGGGCTCGCCGCTTGGACCGGTTTCACGCTGCCCTCGGCGATCGCCCTCACGCTTTTCGCCTTCGGTTCGAGCCGGCTTCAAGGGACAGTCGGCGGCGGGCTCCTGCATGGCCTGAAGCTTGTCGCGGTCGCGATCGTCGCTCAGGCCGTCTTCGGCATGGCCCGCACTTTGTGCCCCGATCGCGCGCGGGCGTCGATCGCCGTCGCCGCGGTCGCGCTCCTGTCCTTCAGCGCATCCTCGGCGGCGCAGATCGCGGTAATCGTCCTCGGCGGCGCGGCGGGGCTAGGGTTTTGCCGCATCTCTCCCGAGGCTTCGAGCGACAAAGGCGGGTTCTCGACGTCGGTTTCACGCCGCGCCGGCCTGGCGGCTCTCGGCGTCTTTTTCGCGCTCCTCGGCGGGCTGCCGGCGCTGGAACGGCTGACCCTGTCCCAAGGGATCGCCTATTTCGACGCTTTCTATCGGTCCGGAGCCTTGGTTTTCGGCGGCGGACACGTCGTGTTGCCGCTGCTGCGCGAGGCTGTCGTCGCGCCGGGGTGGATCGGCGACAACGCCTTTCTTGCGGGCTATGGCGCGGCTCAGGCCGTGCCGGGTCCGCTGTTCACCTTTGCGGCCTATCTCGGCGCCGTGATGGGGCCGCCGCCTCATGGGGTTGCTGGGGCGGCGCTGGGCCTTGTCGCCATTTTTCTCCCCGGTCTGCTGGCGCTGGTCGGACTCTTGCCCTTCTGGGAGATTTTCCGACGCCGCGCGGGCGCGCAAGCGGCGATGCGCGGCGTCAATGCGGCGGTCGTCGGCCTGCTCGCCGCCGCGCTCTACAGCCCGCTCTGGGTGAGCGCGGTCGCGACACGCGCCGATTTTGCCCTCGTGCTCATGGGTTTCGTTCTCTTGACGGCGTGGCGGGCGCCGCCTCTACTTGTGGTCGTCCTTGGCGCGCTCGGCGGGATTGCTGTGGCCCTTGCCGCGCAGTCAGGCGTCATGCCGCGCTAACGAGCTCGATCCTGACCGGCACATGATCCGAGGGCTTGTCCTCGCCGCGAAGCTCCTTGTCGATTGTCACCTCGACGAGCCGGTCCGCGGCCCGCGGCGAAAGCAGGACATGATCGATGCAGATCCCTTTGTTGCGCTGCCACGCGCCCGCCTGATAATCCCAAAACGTGTAGAGCCCGGTTGCGTCGGTCGTCGCGCGCAGGGCGTCGGTCAGGCCGAGGTTGAGCAGCGCGTGGAAGCGCGCCCGCGTTTCCGGCAAAAACAGGGCGTCGCCGGCCCAGGCCGCGGGATCGAAGCAGTCGCGCGCCTGCTCGATTACATTGTAGTCGCCGGCGAGAACGAGCGGCTCTTCGAGCGGCAAAAGGGTTTTCGCATGGGCGATGAGGCGCTCCATCCATGCGAGCTTGTAGGCGTATTTGTCGGTTTGCGGCGGATTGCCATTGGGCAGATAGATTGAGGCGACGCGGATAATTCCGTCGCCGTCGGGAACGATCGCCTCGATATAGCGGGCGTGATCGTCCTCGGGGTCGCCGGGAAGGCCGCGCGTCACTTCGAGCGGCGATTTCGCCAGAATGGCGACGCCGTTGAAACCCTTTTGGCCATGCACGGCGACATTATAGCCGAGCGCCTCGACCTCGGCGTGGGGAAAAGCCTCATCGACGCATTTCAGCTCCTGCAGACAAAGAACGTCCGGCCCGATTTCGCGCAAATAGCGCAGAAGGCGCTCGGTGCGCTGGCGCACCGAATTGACGTTCCAAGTCGCGATCAGCACGCGAGGGCTCCTCTGGGAAAAGAAGTTTCGCGGCGAGCATAGCAAAGATCGGCGCGGTCGGCGACAGGCCGGGATTATCCGCGCCGCTGGCCGCGCCGGGTCGCGGACAGGGGCCGCTGGCGCAGCCGATGCGTGCGAAAGCGCCGCTCAAACCGGATCGCGCAGGCGTGGGGCTTGGGCCGCTGAATTGGGTGCGCGGACGATCCTTCGCGGCGCGTAGCGTTGGCTATAGAAGGCGTCTATCTCATGCGGGTCGCAACCCGTCGGGCGGGTCACGCGAGGCCCGCGCAACGCATCGAACAATTGCCGAGAAACCTGGCGCAGTTTTTCACGCATGTCAGTCGCTCTTTTTAACAAACGCAACACTTGAACAGGAGCATGGAATTATGTTCATTCGCTGGCGCAAACAGGCAAAAACAGGGTAGGAATCACAAAGTTAAATAACGGTTGCGGCCGTAGGCGCCGGGTCCGAATTATCGCGCATCCGCGGGCATTCACCATGGATGTGAGGTGTTCGGCGGTGAGATCGCTCACATCGGCGAATAGGCGCAGTCGGCCACGCTGGCGGCGAGATCCTTGAGATCCTCGCGCATCTGCTCCAGCGCAAAGCCAAGCGCGAATAATTGCTCTAGCGCGTCGCCGGGCAGTTCCCGCGTCACGCCTTCACGGCGAAGCGCGACGAGCTCCGCCGCGAAGGCGTCAAAGGCGGAATCGACCGCGGCGGGGGATGGCGGATTGCGCTGCGCCACAAGGGCGGCCGCGGTCTCGCGCAAACAGGGGTCGGCCGCCGCCGCGATGCGCGCGAGCAAGGGGCCGAGCCGCGCGCGCGGGGCCTCCGCGAGCGGCGTCGTCGCGGCGCGGCCGATCATGACGAGGTCATGGCGCAGCCGGAGCAGCGCGCGCGGCAGCGCCCGCTGCTCATTGAGATCGACGAAACGCGTCATCCGCTGTTCATGCCTCGCCTCGGCCTCGATCACGTTGAAGCGGGCCAAGGCGTCGCCGATGCTTCTTTGGATTCGCAGGATCGCGGCGCGATTCGAGCCGCGCGTGAAGCCGGCGAAGAGTCCGGGCAGGGAGCTCGCCATGAGGTCGATCATGTCGGCCGCCGCATCATTCGCCAGGGCGTGCGCCCGCGCCGGGAAAACCAGGAAAGAAACGAGGAGCCCGATCCCTCCCCCGAGAGCGACCTCGAGCACGCGGGTAGATGCCGACGCGATCGGGCCCGCGTGGGTCGCGGCCGACCCCAGAACCACGAGGACGGCGGTGAAGGGTCCAATGCGAAAATTGGGATTGAGCGCCGCCAGCAGCGCGAGCGGCGCGACGGCGAGCCCAAGGACGCCCAGATTGGCCAATTGGCTCGCGTGAGGAACCAGGGCCGCGATCGCGCCGGCGTAAAACGCGCCGCCGAGCGTGCCGATGGAATATTCAATCGCCGCCTTCAGGGAGCCGCCAACGCTCATTTGAGTCACGACCACCGCGGTCAATACGGCCCAAAGGCCGCCAAGGGGAGCCTTCAAGGCCTGGGCTGCGATGAAGGTCAGGGCGACGGCGACGGTCACCCTGAAAGAGAGCCGCAACTGCGTCTTGCGATCGCGAACCAGCGCGCCGGCCCAATTGCAAGCTCTCGCAATGCGGTTCATGTCGGACTCCGGCGGTGGCATAAGATCTCGGCGCCCTCTGAGGGGCGACGTCGGCCGCGTATATACGCGCCGCTTGCGCCTTTTTGCATGAACGAAGATCGGCGGCCGGGCCGGCTGTCCGGCCGCATGACTTAATGCTATGCGCGTGGGGCGGAAAGAGCGCATTTGCGCGGATCATGGAGGATAGCAAACCGTGCCGCGAAAGCCCGCCGTCTTGTTCGTCTGCCTTGGCAATATTTGCCGCTCGCCCCTCGCCGAAGCGGCGCCTGAGCGACGAACGCGGCGCTGATCGCTTCGATTTCGGTCGCCGCTCATTCGGCGGGGAGAGGTTTCGCTCGACTCGGGCTCGCGGGCTTGATACCCGCGAAGGGAGGGGCGGCCGCCGCTTAGAGGGGAACATGAAGCTCTATTCGGAACCTAGTTCGCCCTTTTCCGCTCCGGTGCGGGCCGCGATCTATGCCAAAGGATTGGATATCGCGATCGAACCGCCCCCGGGCGGTTTGCTGTCGGCGAAATTCCACGCGATCAATTCGGTCGGGACGATTCCGTGCCTTATTCTGGAAGACGGAACGCCGCTGCCCGAGTCGGCGGCGATCATGGAATATATCGAGGATAAATTTCCCGAGCCGCCGCTGCGGCCTATTGGGCCGGAAGCAAGGGCGCGGGGGCGTTTGCTGCAGCGAATCGGCGAGCTCCATATCATGACGCCGCTGGTCGAGCTCGCCCGGCAGGCCGATCCCGCGAGCCGCGATCCGAGCGCCTCCGCATGGCTGACGCGGCTCGTGCGGGGTTTGTCGTCGCTGCAGCTCTATGTCGGCGACGAGCCTTTTGCGATGGGCGCGCAGCTCACTTTGGCCGATTGCGCGCTTGCGCCGGCTCTCTTCATGCTCCCCAAGACCGCCGCCGCCTTTGGCAAGCCGACATTGATGGAGGCCTATCCGCCGATCGTCCGTTATGTCGCGAGCAGCAGCCGGCACGAAGCGATCCGCCAAGTGTTGGACGAAATGGCGCCGACCTGGGCGCTTCGAACCGGCGAATGAGCAGGGCCTTTCCTGCGCATGCTCAATCGTCGGCGTAAATATCGCGATTTTTTGTCTCGGGCACGAAAAGCGAGCCGATGAGGAAAGTCGCGAAGGCGAAGATAATCGGATACCAGAGCCCGTAATAGATGTCGCCGGTTTGCGCCACCAAGGCGAAGGCGGTCGCCGGCAGCAGGCCGCCGAACCAGCCATTGCCGATGTGATAGGGCAGGGACATAGACGTGTAGCGGATGCGGGTGGGGAAGAGCTCGACGAGAGCCGCGGCGATCGGCCCGTAGACCATGGTCACGTAAAGCACGAGGACAAAGAGAAGCCCGATGATCTTGGCCACCTGCGGTCGAGCCACGTCGATCGGGTTCGCCATTTTGACGATGCCGGGGTCATTGCTTTTCGGATAGCCCGCGGCTTGCAGCGCCGCCGTGGCCGATTTGGCGAAGTCGGCGGCCGCCGTTTTTGGGTCGGCGACCTTGGCCGCGTCATAGGCCGCGATCTCGACGTCTCCGATCCTTATTTTAGCGGCTTCTCCGTCTGCTCCCTTCACCCTTGTGTATTTCACCGCGCTTTTGGCGAGGAAATCGCGGGCGACGTCGCAAGATGTCGTGAACACCCTTGTGCCGACGGGATTGAACAGATTTCCGCAGGTCGCCGGATCCGCCAGGACGGTCACCTTGACATTCGCCAAGGCGGCGTGAAGCGCTGGGTTGGCGTTCAAGGTGATCTGCTTGAAAATTGGAAAATAGGTTACGGCGGCGAGCAGGCAGCCCGCCATGATGATCGGCTTGCGCCCGATCTTGTCCGAAAGCCAGCCAAAGACGATGAAAAAGCCGGTCCCGAGAAGGAGCGCCCAAGCGATCAAGAGATTGGCGGTGTATCCGTCGACCTTGAGGATCGATTGCATGAAGAACAAGGCGTAGAACTGCCCGGCGTACCAGACGACGCCCTGGCCCATGGTGAGGCCGAAAAGAGCCAGCAGGACGATCTTGGCGTTCGCCCAATTGCCGAATGATTCGTTCAGCGGCCGCTTTGACCCGGCGCCTTCCTGTTTCATCTTGACGAAGGCTGGAGATTCGTTGAGCTGAAGGCGGATCCACAGGGAAATTGCCAGCAGGACCACGGAGACCAGGAAAGGAACCCGCCAGCCAAAAGCGGCGAAATCCGGTTCGCCGTAGATGGTGCGGGTGAAAAGGATGACGAGAAGCGACAGAAACAGCCCGAGCGTCGCTGTGGTCTGAATCCAGGACGTGTAAAAGCCCCGCCGACCGTGCGGCGCATGTTCGGCCACATAGGTCGCCGCGCCGCCATATTCGCCGCCGAGGGCTAGGCCCTGCAGCAGCCGCGCGGCGATCAAGATGATTGGAGCCGCGATGCCAATTCTCCCGTAATTGGGCAGGAGCCCCACGATAAAGGTGGAGAGGCCCATGATGAGAATGGTGATGAGAAAAGTGTATTTCCGCCCGACGAGATCGCCGAGGCGGCCAAAGACGAGTGCGCCGAATGGGCGCACCAGAAAGCCGGCGGCGAAGGCGAGCAGCGCGAAAATATCCGCGGTCTGTTTGGGGAACTGACTGAAGAATTGCGCGCCGATGATGGTCGCGAGCGAGCCGTAGAGGTAGAAGTCGTACCACTCGAACACAGTGCCCAGCGAAGAGGCGAAGATCACCTTCCGTTCGGCCCCGGTCATCGGTCGCACACGGTGTTGGATTTTCGCCGCCGTCATTGCTTTGCCCATTTGCTCCCCCCGCAATCCCTCGAAAGTGCGTGTCCCGAAGAAGTTTGAGCGGCTTTTTCGGGACATGCGGCGCTCTTTAGAATTTGAGCCGCGTCTTCAATAAGTCTGATCGCGCAAGGACGCGACAAAGCCCAGCCAGATGGCGCGGCCGCGACTCAGGAGGCTCTGATCATTGGCTCGACCCGCCGGTTGCGGAACTGTCGGCTCGCCGCGAAAGTGAGCTTGACCTTGAGAATTACATTTTTTCGTGAGTTTTGAAAGGGTCCTGGCGGTCTTTTCCATCGGCCTCCTTTGCGGGGACCGAGGGGCGCGGCACATGGACGCCGTCATCAACCGCGTCGATGCGCGCGCGTGGTTTGATTGGGCCCCTATGCGCGGAAACAACCCTTTCCTGGTTCAGTCTCCAGATGAGCGTCGAATCAAGACAGAGCCTCCGCTCAGGCCGCCTTCGCAAGAGGACTAATTTATTTGTCAATTTAATATATTTATATCCAGGTCAAGCGCCGGGCCGGAGCCGACCGTTGTCCTGTCGCGGGCCCGCCAGCACATGAAAATAACTTCGTCGCACTCGCGGCGCCCATTGACATGAACAGACGCATCTTGCGATTCCAAGCCGAGCTGATCGCGGGCAAGGCGGCGGCCTCTCAGGCTTGGGTGATTCATAATGGGACATAAACTGGGCAAGCGCGCGGAATGGGCGCGCATCGGCGTATTTTTCGCATGCGTCGTTTTTGGCGCGGCGGCTGCCTGCGGCTCGGCGTCGGGCGCCGAGCTCAACCTTGTTTGCAGCGGAAACAGCTATGTGAAAGGCGTGCCCTTTCCGACCGTCGAGACTGTGTCGCTCAAGCTTGGCGGAAAAAAACCGGTCTTGGGCGGCTTAGCCGGCTCTGATCGACCTATTAAGGCGCGGACCATCGCAAACAATGACATCCAATTGAAATTCGCCGCCAACGGCCTCACCGGCGAATATTTCCACTACAGCGGCGACTTGTTTCTCATCCGCGCGAACGGGCGTTTCACCAAGCTTCTCTGCAAGCCAGCCTGAAAGCGGGCGGAGCGCTACCCCTCTACCCCTCAACGCCGGAAGGGTCCGCTGGGGCCGCCGCCAAGCCCGCTCGGTCCGGCGGGACCGTTCAAGCCTCCGGGACCGCCAAAGCCGTTCGGCCCAATGCCGCCGAAACCGCCGAACCCGCCAAAGCCTCCGGGGCCGCCAAGACCGGCGGGCGCGTCGAGGCTGGAAGGCGGCGCTCCCTGGCCGCCGGGCGCCGCAAAATCGCCCTGCGTCCCGGAATCGCTTGGCCCGCCCGGAGGCCCGAAGCCGCCTGAGCGGTCTTGCCCTTGAGCATTTCCGCGTCCGCCTAATTCCGTCGGCTGGTTCGGGCCGTCCTTGTCATTCGAGCCCCTTGGCCGCGCGCCTTTGGTGGGCTCGGCGGCGCCGTCGCGATCGACACGAATGGACAGGGTCCGCAGCCGGCCATCGCCCTCGACCCTCGTGATGAGCACGGCGCGAACAGCTTCGCCGCGCGGCAGCTTGCTTCCTGCTCCGCCGGTCACCACGAGCCCGGAGCCCAATCGCAGGCCGGAGCCGGCGCGCTCGACATAGGCTTCGATCGAGAGCGAAGTCACGCGTGGACCGAGCAGCTCCTGCTCGCTCCGGCTTTTGGCGACCTCGAAAACGCCGCCGGCCAGGCGGCCTTCCAAAACGCCGCGGCGGCCGATCAAGGCGGGATCGACGCCGGACAACTTCAGGCGGCCGAGCATGGCCGTTCCATCCGGCCCTTTAACGATTGGCCCCGCCACTTTCGATGCGTCGCCGGGCCGGCTTTCGACGAGGCTTGCCGCGATCACGCCGTCCGGGCGCCGCAAGCCGCTCACCGCCACATGGTCGCCGATCCGCCAATGCGCGCCCGTTGGAGCTACTCCAGCAAGCGACACGGTTTGGCCAAGCACGCTGAAGCCGCCGAGGGAGACGCTCTCAATGCGGCCGACGACCTCACTCGAAACTTCGATTTTGCGCGTCGACAGTCCCTTGCCGCGCCGGTCGGCGACCACAAGAACCACTTGGCCGATCTTCAGATCCGTTGGTTTGCCGGGCTCGCCGTCGAGGCTCACGCGGACGTCTTCCGGATAGCTGATGCGCAAGCCGTTCACGATAATGCTGCCGAAACGTTGAATGGTGCCGATGACTCCGGTTCCGCCAATGCCCCTGTCTTCCTCAAGCTCCGTCGGCGCGGACGAGGCGCCGGTGCCGCCTATCCCGCGATCAAGATATGGCTCCGCCGCGGTGCGCCTTGAGGGCGCGAACGCAATCGAAACGGCGTAGAAGAAACCTTTCAAGACCGTTCGGCGCGAGGCTGGTCGCGGATCGCTCATTGCCTGGACCCTCGCGCGTCATCCTCATGCTCTTGGCCTTGCGCCGGCGATTGCGGCGCTCGGTCGCGCTCCTCCTGGCGATAGACATAGACGCCGAAGGTCCAGCGAAACGCGCCGCCCGCATCGGTCTCGCAAGCCGCATGGGCCTCTCGATTGGCCTCCTGCAAGACTTCCATCGCGAGATCGCGGGAGCGCCGCTCGAGGCGTTCGGCCAAGCCGCTCGACAGACCATCGTAATGGACTGCGCGCTCGAGGAAACGGGGCTCCTCGCCGAGCACATTGGCGACGGCCGCGGCCGCGTGGTCGTGCAAATTCCGGCCGAAGTAATAGAGCTGCTGATCGCTGCCGCCGCGCGGCACGAACGCCGCCTCCGCCAGAACGACGCGGCCTTCGGCGTCAATGGTCGCGAGCTTGCTGTCGAGCCACTCGTCGAGCACCGCGCGGGGGCGCAGGTCGCGGGTGACCGACGCGACGAGAGATTCAAATGATGGGGCCGCGTTCCCGCCGTCGGCGCGCGGCAGCGGCAGGGGCTTATGTTCGGCATCGGTGAATTCCGGCGCGGCGAGCCAGCGCGCGATGATCCGGCTCGTGCGTGAGAGCGAAGCCGGCGCGGCGCTGATGGGAGCGCCGGCTCCGCGCAGCCGCCGAACCTCTTTGCGGTGAATGCCGGTCAAAAGGCTCACGCGGCTGTCGGTCTGCTCTTTGCCGGGCAGGGCGAAATCATGTTCGGCGACGTTCACGTAAAGCTCACGAAGAAGATCGCAGAGAGCGGGGAAGGTGATCCCGCTGCGCACCAAGAGACGCACGAGAGGGCGAAGCAGTCGGGCGACTGGCGCCTGAAGCTTGCCCGGGTCCGGCGGCGAGTGGTCTGACGGGTTGGCCATTGCGTCCTGCATATGGAGCAAGTCTGAGTGGGATACAATCCCACAAATGAGCTTGACGTGGGATATATTCCCACTTATCGTTGGGGTGTGATTTAATCCCACGTCAAGGAGCGCCCATGGTCCGCCGAATCTCGCCCCATGCGACAAAGGCTCGCCAACTCGGAGCACGCCCGTCCGCCGGCACATGGTCCGCGCCGCCGTCGGGAGCGCATCACCTCGCGGCGTTGCGGCGAGCAATACGTTTATGTCTGATCTCCTTTGGTAAAATTCTCGTCTTGCTGGACTCTCGAAGCGCGCGCATCACGCCGCAGTGGGTTGGCGCGATCAAAAACACGCCGTGGTACGACGATCTCGCCTGGGTCGCCGCCCGACCCCGCCGCCGCCGACGCGCGCAACACAGAGAACAACGCCGGGATCCCCGTTATCACCGCCAACAACGAGGTCGAGGACGGCCTTGCTCGTGTGCGCTGACTGTTGACCCACCGACCTCCGAACGGCCGATGCTCTACGTCACGCCGGAGTGCGTGAACTTGATTCGCGAGATTCGCGCGTATCACCACAAGGAGCCGAGCATGGAGCGGAATGTGGAGGGCGGAGGTGGACGACCAAATGGTGATGGTTGTGTACACGTCATTTTCGTATTGCTAAGCGAATCTCAGAGAACGAGAGAAGCAAGGAAAGCAGCATATCCACTTGGCCGCAACCGTCGT
>CAWHIP010000008.1:0-14456 GCA_963829515.1 uncultured Alphaproteobacteria bacterium | reverse complement strand
TCACCGAATGATCGTTCCGCGCCTCAGGCAATCGGCGCATTTCGTGGTCGGAGTCATGTGACTGCTTGGAACGCCTCTATCTTTTGCGGAGCATCGAAATAGTCGGCGACGATGGCGGCCAAACTGGCGGATTCGGAGAAGCGGTGATTATGGAACGTGAGCCACATTCTCGGAATTCACACAAATTCCCGGTAGGGACGCCCATTGCTGATGATGTGGACGGCCTCTCCTCAACGGCATCATCGTGCCAAAGCGTGGTCGCCGGAGCGCCACAAAGAAGGAGACCGTCCATGAAGAAGTTTATCAGGATTGGCGTCGATCTGGCCAAGAATTATTTTCAGGTTCATGCCCTTGAGAACGAAAACGGCGGCACCGTGACGCGCAAGTTGAAGCGCTCGGAGATGCGTGAGTTTTTTGCGCAAATCGAGCCCTGCCTCATTGGCATGGAGGCCTGCGGCTCGGCGCATTATTGGGCGCGAGAACTGAAGGCGATGGGACACGAAGTGCTGCTGATGCCGCCGGCTTACACAAAGCCGTATGTCAAGCGCGGCAAGAACGATGCAGTCGACGCGGACGCAATCTGCGAAGCGATGTCGCGGCCCGGAATGCGCTTCGTGCCGATCAAGAGCCCGGAGCAGCAAGCGATGTTGATGCTGCACAAGACGCGCGAACTGCTGGTCAAGCAACGGACGATGAGCGTCAACGCGCTTCGCGGCCATCTTTGGAATTCGGCATTGTCGCCGCCAAGGGGATCGGTCGCGTCGACGAGTTGCTCGATCTCGCCGAAAGCGACACGACGCTTCCGAATGCCGCCAAGGCGGGCGTGAAGGTTCTGGCTCAGGCTTTTGAGGGGCTCGACAAAACGATCGACGATTTGGAAGACGAAATCGCCAGCGCCGAGGCTCAAAATGAGATGGTCCGGTTGCTCGACAAGGTTCCCGGCATCGGGAAGCTCATCGCCTCGGTAATCGCAGCCAGCGTGCCGGACCCGAGCGCGTTCAAATCGGGACGCGTTTTGCCGCCTGGCTCGGCCTCGCGCCGAAAAAAGTGGAGCGGCGGCAAGCCGACACTCGGGGGCATCGGCGCCCTTCCAACTCGCGGTTTCCTTCTTTGGAGGCATTCGGACGCCGGCCCCAGACCCGAGCGAAGGCAAGCGTCCGGGAACGGCCGGCATCCGAAACCCTTCACAGGAGCGGCCATTGCGTTCCCAAACAGGTCGTCGTTCGGAAGCTCCTCGGTCATAATTTTGTCGTGAAAAGCGAGCTCCGTGCATAAATGCCAAAGCCTATTGGGACACGGACACGTCAGTGGGTTGGCGGCATTTTGAGAAAGGTCGTTCTCGGGCACGCGGCGAAGGTAGAGCATTGATCCAAATCGCGATGTCCGCCTCCAGATTTTCTGGATCGAGCGGAAAATTGCCTGATAAAAGGCGGGCGCGACGAATTATGAAAAGAGCGATGCTTTGACGCAACGAATGCTAACGTCCCGGCTGACGCGTGGCATTGTCGTGCTCAATCTCGGCGGGCTGGTTGCGCTGCTTGGCGGCTTTCTCTATCTAAATCAGTTCCGCTGAGGGCTGATCGACGCTCGCGTGCAAAGCTTGCAGACCCAGGGCGAAATCATCGCCGCTGCAGTCGCCGCTTCGGCGACGATTGATACCGACGCGATCACCATCGACCCCGAAAAGCTTCTGAAACTCGCGCCCGGCGAGAGTTACAGCGCCGACGGCGGCCAGGCGGCGACGGGGTTCTCGCTCAATCCCGAACGCATCGGGCCATTGTTGCGCAACTTGGTTTCGCGTGCGCCTGCGCGCGCGCGCATTTATGATCGTGACGGTGAATTACTACTCATTCGCGGTCTTTGGCGGCGCATCCAGCCGGCACCGCCGAAAACGCCGCACAGGGGCAGAACGAGGAGGCGACGCCATTCGCAAAGCTGCGGCGCTGGCTGCGCCGACCCGGCCTGCCGTTCTATCAGGACATCGGCAAAGCTAACGGCAAAGCCTATCCCGAAGTCACGTCGGCTCTGGGCGGCGTTGCGCAATGGGTCGTGCGGGCCAACTCGAAGGGCGAGACAATTATTTCCGTCGCAGTTCCGGTGCAGCGTTTCCGCTCGGTGCGCGGCGGCCTTTTTGCTATCGACGCTGGGCGGCGACATTGATGCGATCATTGCCACCGAGCATTCGGCGATGATCCGCATCTTCCTGGTTTCCGCAGGCGTATTGTTTGTGATCTCGCTGCTCTTCGCCAAGTCCATAAATCGCCAAATTGCCGACGTGTGTAAAACCTGATTGAACGAAGCTCCCTCCTCGGTTGAGGTCACGTCAACGGCGTCTTGGTTTCTAGTCCGCCGTCTATTGACGAGCGTCATAACCGCTTGGGGTCAACCGGCGCCATGGGCGCATAAGTTCGAACGGGTCCGCTGAACCACAGCTTGCCGCCGCCACAGACAGATCCTCAGGCGGCAACGGCGCGCCATAAGCGACCGTTGGGGCCGGGAATGTGGCGCGAAATCAAGATAAATGAATAGCGCGGAGTCGTCTGGAATATAACGCGAAATAGCGCTCTTTGGCCTTCGTGCTTCACAGGAAAGCGCGGGAATTTGCAAAGATGGCGGTCTATATTTCCAAAAGCGGGATCACACCAAATATTCAGGCGCCGTTCAGGAAGCGACGACGATTTTGGTCTTCTCGCGGCTTTTGCATTGATCGACGTTTTGGACCGGAACCATCTGACCGAGGACATAAATCTGAACGATCAAACTATTGCTCCAACTCGAAATCGCCCACGCGCCGATTGAGGATCGCGATCGGTCCCGGGCTGCTGATCGTCGCGCTGCTCGGCTACGCCAGCTACCGCCTCATCTTGCCAAGCGAGCAATTCAGACTGCGAACCGGGCGCGGCTTGATCGGCGGGGTCCAGCCTGTCGGCGTCGCGACCGTCGCGCGCGGCGAATTGGAGCTGATCTCCGATGCCGGGCCTATCCAGGCTTGAATTGAAATGACGCTCCGGGCCGTGGACGCATCCAGACTGACCCCGCCCGAGTGCGTGATCGGCTTACTGCCGCCAAGCTTTCGTTGATGCGCGGCGTATCGGAGCGCGGCATTTCGCCAGCCGCTCGTATTTTGTGGAGATTGGCGTTTAGCTGGATATGGTTCATCGAACAAGGACAGGGGCATGACACCCAAGGATCAGGCCGAGCTTGACGCCGCTATCGATCGATATCACGAACAATGCTGGGCCTATAAAAAGATCAACGAGTTGCGCGATCTGGAACGCGGGGCGACAGCCAGCGGCAAGTCCGAAGCCGCGGTGAAGGCGCAAGCCGATCGAATTGCGATGGCGACGCGGCTGCGCGCAAATCTTGGTATCGAATCCGTAACCAGCAGGTCGCCAAGGGTTACGTTCGCGAGCCCTACCCAAACATTCGGGCTATACTTTTGAAAGACCTGCCACAGCCGATTACTCCGCGCCTCGTATCGAATGGCGGGTGACGGTCGGCGATTTGGCGTCTGGCATCGAGATGTGGAGCATCGACGAAAGGTGCGTCGCGCTCCGGATCGGGAGCGCCCGATCGATGCGAATATATCTGACGGAGGCCGACGCCGACAGCCGTCTATACGTGCTGCCATGGGAATTGGCTTTGATGGACGACGCCGCGCGGATCAAGGATTGGATCAAGTGGACGCTATGGGCGGTGGATGCATCCGATCTGACCGGGCGTGATTTCGTGATCGGGCCGCCGCCGAGCCCGGAATTACTGCCGCCAGGCCTTCGGATGTTGAAGCCTGAACCTGAGCTGCTCGAGACGCCGGTCGCGGTGCTGCCCGACGCGCCGCCCACTCCTGCTGCCGCCGTTAAGAAAAATGCGGCGACGGCTCCCTGGCCCGTATGGAAGAAGTGGGCTGCGGGACTGCCGCTCGCTGCCCTCGCGGGTTCGATAGTATACGGTTTGGCGATCGTTCTGGCCAAGGCAGTTCAACTCGTAGTCGGCAATTAGTTTCGCATCATGGGGAGTTCTGGCGATGTGCTACGTCAAATGCGTCTCTTCCGAGCGGGGACGCGCTCGACGATCTTCTTTCGACGTCCGCCAAGCCAGTCCTTGTCGTTGTCTCGGCCGAACGGTGCGCGCCATGTCGCCGGCTCTCGGCGTCGCTGCCGGTCCTCGCCCGCCGCTTCGTTGACGCGGTTCGCATCGTCGAAGTCGACGCCGACGCCGACGCGGAGCTGGATTTCGTCTCGCGCTGGCCGGTCGCGGCGCTGCCCAGCCTGCTGTTGTTTCGCGACGGCCATCTCGCGGACCGAACCACCGGTCGAGTTCGCCACGCTCGAATGGGTCGACTGGTTCAACAATCGAAGGCTGCTGGAGCCGATCGGAAACATTCCGCCGGCCGAAGCCCACAAGCGCGCTACTATGCGCAAACCGAAGAGCCCCGCCATCGCCGGCGTAACTCAAACAAAACCAGCCTCCGGCCAAACCCGGGGCGGTTCAGTGCATCGACTTTGGTGGATCATTTAGCGGCCATGCCATTGCTCGCAGGGTCTCCCTCAACTGAGGGATGGATGCGCTTGGTTTGAGAAGCAACCAAAGTTTCATTCCGATCCGAAGCTGCGTAATCCACGCGATGGTGAGCACCAATTCCAGACGATCGTGAGCGCTCAGTCCGCGCGATCATGAGCAGCAATTCCACGCCATAGTGAGCAGTCATTCCACGGGATCGTGAGCAGCCTGTGGACAACTCTGGCGGGCGCGTTCGCCGATAATCCAAGTGGCCTATGGCTCCTCGTCCAACAGCGAGGGGTCCATGCCAACCGAGAGATTGTCGATGCGGAAAATCCGCGATGTCCTGCGTATGAGATTTTGAGAACGGGCTGAGCGAGCGCGTGATCGCGCGTTCATTGTCGCTCAGCAACGGCTCCGTGAACTCCTATCTTCAGCGCGCCCGCATGGCGGGCATTCGTTGGCCATTGCCAGAGAACCTCGACGACACGATGCTGGAGCGGCTGCTGTTCCCTCTGGCACCCGCAGTGGCGACGGATGCCCGACCGACACCCGATTGGGCCTTGGTGGATAAGGAGTTGCGCCGAGCAGGCGTCACGCTGGCGCTGCTATGGGAAGAGTATCGCGCCGCCCATCCGGACGGGTTCGGCTACAGTTGGTTCTGCGAGCACTATGGCGCCTTCAAGAGGCGCTTGCGCCCGACCATGCGGCAGAGCCATGTCGCCGGCGAAAAACTGTTCGTCGATTTTGCCGGCGATACGATCGACGTCATCGATCCCGTGACCGGCGAAGTGCGGCCAATGAAGCTGTTCGTCGCCGCCATGGGCGCGTCGAACTACATCTTCGCCCAGGCGCGCGCCAGCGAGCAGATCGCCGACTGGATCGGCGCGCACGTCGACCTCTTTGCTTTTCTCGGCGTTTCGTCGAACGCAATGTGGTGGCCGGCGCAACCGTGGTGAGCGACGGATTCCCTGGCTATCGGAGGCTAGCTGAACATCGCAAGCACGTCAGCAAAGTGGTCGGCAACATGGCGGCGCACGTGCTGCTGCCTTGGATTCACCGGGCGCTCTCAAACATGAAGCGCTGGTTCATTGGCACGCTGCACGGCGTGCGGAAACAGCACCTGCGACGCTACCTCGACGAGTTCACATTCCGCTGGAACCGCAGGCGCCACACCAATTCGGCGTTCGACAGGTTGCTGGGCTTGGCGGCACAATTGGGGCACGCTTCGTGCCGGGATTTCATTGATCAGCGAGTCTGAGCCGATGACCGTCGAGCAGCACAATGTCATAGATACCATTCATGTCGAGCCATCGGGAAACGCTGTACTGACGATCGCCGACCATCTGCCGTGGGACGAGGTCAACGAGCATTTGTATTGCCTTCAGGAAAAGCTGAACGCCTATCTGCGCTTCATCGAAAGCGGCGAGATTTATCAAAAATGGCCAAATGCCGCGGGCCACCCAATCCTTATTGATGTGGTTATGAAGTATCCAGCGCCCGGGAGCGCGGCAAGGTTTCTTGAACAAATGTCGGCAGCAATTCAAGCCGCAGGTTTCAAGTTCAACACCCGGAGTCTATGAGTGCAAATCAGGTCGACGACAACATGTTGTTTGACCGGAACCAACGGGAGGAGCCTTCAATTCTTTACCTGAAATTCAGTGACGCTTATATTCGCGCCGGTGCCAGGCAATTGGTAAGTTATGCCAACAGTGCCGCCTCCACTCGGCATCGCGCCCTTGAAATGGTAACTTTTGTTCCGTTGATAAAAAGTTCGACAGAATTCTGCTTGGTGTGTATTTCCAGCTCCTGTTTTTGACCCAGCTCCTTTTTTATCAAGGCAAATTCAGTCCAAGGAATAGGAAATAGCCATCTATTACCAACGTATTTTGAAATCTCATAATACCCATCAGCTTTTATATCGAACGAGACGAACGAATTAAAATTCACTCCCCAAAATATGATGCCAAATATGGTGCCAGCCGGACGTTGAGTTGCATCAAACGAAAATTTTACGCATACGATAACGTCTCTATAAATATCATGCTGGTTTATGCTATTCTAACTCACGTTCGAACTTGAGGCATTTGCCAGCGATATTATAAGATGATTATTTTCAATCTTACCATTATTTTTCGCTAAATTATCCCATTCTGGGTCGATTGTCGCAAATTTATCATCGAACAGCATGGATGTGCCTTGGCAGGCAAGAGCCTGGGTTGAAACCGGCAATCCAAGCGCGAGCAAGCTCGCTATGCAAACTATTGACCGTTTCATAGACATCCTCCATCCAATTGAAACGCTACGCATCACCCACATCCAGACGCACTCAAATCGAGCCGTCTTTCGGCGTCGCCAAAATACTCGCGGCAGGCCTAAGAAGGCGAGGTAGATTGTTATCAGACGCGATGTATTTTCGTAAATCTTGCAGATCATGTGGAATAACAGCTGGTTTGTCGGGTTTAACCTAATTCTTTACCTGAAATCTGGTCACGCTTATCTTGCCCCCCGTCCCAGGAACTTGGTAAAAAATGCCAACGGTACACTTTACCACTCGGCATCGTCCCTTTGATGTCGCCAACTTTTGTTCCATTGATAAAAAGTTCGGCGGAATTCTGCTTGGTGTGTATTTCAAGTTCCTGTTGTTGACCGGCCTCCTTTTTTACCAATGCCAATTCAGTCCAAGGAATAGGATATAGCCACCTATTACTGGCGTTGCGTAAAACGGCGTAACTACCCTTCTGGGTTATAGCCAAAACCGTGTACCAACTGAGTCAGCACCCCAAAATATAATGCCAAATACAAAGTCTCCAACACGCGAGAATCTGGAGTCTGCGTGTCGATTGAAAAATCGACGCAGGCGATTATATCCGTGTAAATATCGCGCTGATTCATGCTTGCCGTAGCGGTGCTGTTTGCCGGGTTCTCCAGTGGCGAAAGCGCAATAAGAAGATGTTTATTTTCAATCTTGCCATTATTGGTCGCTAAATTCTGCCATGCTGGGTCGATTGCCTCAAATTTATCATCAAACAGCATGGCCGTGCCTTGGCAGGCGAGAGCCTGGGTTGAAACCGACAATCCAAGCGCGAGCAAGGTCGCGATCCAAACAAACGATCAACTCATGGAACTCTCCCTTCAATTGCCCCCTGCGCGTCATCCGCCACCAGAGGCACTCAAGACGGCGCCAACAAACCACTTAGACGTTGCCATAACGTCAAGCGTTCCGGTGTCAAAGGCGGTGACCGAACCCGAGCCCAGCGCGCGCCGTAATGGCCGCGCCTGCATTGTTCATGTCTAAGCTGGAGCCGCTGCCCAAACAATAGATACATATATAGAATAAAATCAAGTAATTTTGCGACCTAGCATTACAGTTGCGATTTTATTTGAGCGCGCCTTGCCTGGGCTTGATGGGCTCTTCGCCAGAGGGACCAGGCGATGACGAACTCTGGTTGAATTCGTTTTCGAGCGAGGCGCGTGGCGATGCGGCGGATTTCCTGGATCGACCAGCGGATGAGCGATGGGTTCGTCAGCTCTGATGCGGACTGCGCGTCTTCGCTTTGCGCCGCATTGTTTTTGGGGGCGGCGCCACTGCATTGGCGTGAACGCGGATCGCCGCCATCATGGCGAAGGCGAGCATGACCAGCGACACGTGACGACGCCAGCCATGCCAGGAGCGCGTCTCGTTGTGATCGAGGCCGAGTTCATTCTTCGTCGTTTCGAAACTGTCTTCGATCGCCCAGCGATGTCCTTCGATTTTCGCCAGTCTTTCGATCGACGTTCCGCGTCGGCGCCCATGTGGTGAAGAAGGCGAGGTCGCCGTCGGTGATTTTGCGCCGGATCAGAAGTCCGCGCGTCCATTCTTGCCCGGCGAGCGCCTCGTTGTATTCGCCGCCATCGAGATCGGCGAGTTCGAGATAGGCCCAGTCGTGCAACTCGCTCGCCCTTGGTTCCCGCGCCCGCCGAAAGACGCCGCCACGCGGAGGCGGGCAGAGCGTCGGCGATGTCCTTCGCTGTTCCGGCGACCTGCCGCGGCTTGCCCCAGGAATGGAACGGCTGGTTGCTTTTGACGCCGAGCACATAGCCCTTGCCGGCGCGCCGCAGCGCCATTTCGATGTCGCCGACGCCGTAAACGCTGTCGGCGGCGACGAAGGAGAATGGAACCTTCGCCGCGATGGCGCGCTCGATCATGGCCCGCGCCATCGCCGGCTTGGTCGCAAAGCCGCCCGACGCGCTGTCGATGATCTCTTGCGGAACATGCGCCTTGGCCATGCGCGCCGGATCGTCCGTCCAGCTCTTGGGCAGATACAATTCGCGGTCGATGAAGGCGTGACCGCGCGGCGCGACATAGCAGGCGAAGACGCCGATCTGGCAGTTCGTGATCTTGCCCGCCGAACCCGTATATTGCCGCGCGACGCCGCAGGACGCCTTGCCCTGTTTCAAGAACCCCGTCTCGTCGATGACGAGAACCGCGTCGTCGTCGGCCAGGGTCTCGAGCGCGTAATCGCGCACGATGTCGCGCAACGCGTCGGCGTCCCAGCGTCCGCGACCCAGTATCGCCTGTTGCCGCCAAGGCCCCGGATCGCCCGCCGCTTCGCGCCCGCATCCAGCCGGTCTTGCGCCGCTCTTCGCCAAGCAGACCTGTCGAGGAAATTCTCCGCCGACCGCGCCACGCGCGCTTGCGTGAACAGCGGTCGCATCCGACGCTTCACATCCCGCAGCGACGACGCCCACAGTTCCAGCGTCGTCTCGATCGAAGCTCCCGACATCCCGCGCCCCCATGACAAATCATGGTGACCCAGTGAGTCAGAAGTCAGCTAAATACGCAACTGTAATGCTAAGACTGAGGGCTCGTGAGAAGGCGCTCACGGGAGGCCTGGGCTGGATATGCTTGGGGTTAAGGCCCTTTTACATGCCTAAAATTTGCGATGCACGAAACGGCGCACCGCATTGAGATGCTTTTCGCCATCGGCTCGGTTCATTTCGGACTCGATGCCGCCTAGATAGAGGTCTCCTACCAGTTCTATATCGCAATATCCCATGAGCCCTTGATCGTAGATCGTCTTGAGTGCGCGCAAAGTTCCGCTGCTCCTGAGTTCCTCCACGCTCCTTTCCGCTGTCACGATGATTGCGCCCTTCTTTCCAGAAAGGCTTGACCCATGGCCTTCGTTCACGTCAGTGAAATTGGCAGAGAAAACGCGATCGACATAGCCCTTCAGCATCGCTGGGAAGCCGCGCCACCATAGTGGCGAAATCAGTGTGATGACATCGGCAGCCCGGATTGCGTTCAGTTCGACGCGAATGTCTCTGGGCAGCTTGCCGCGGGCCATTCCGGCCATATCGCGCGCCGACAAGATCGGGTTGAAGCCCATTGCATAGAGATCGCGGCACGCAACCTGATGTCCGCGCTCCTTAAGCGCGGCGGTGTAGGCTTCCAAGACGGAATGGTTGAAGCTCCCGGCGCTCGGATGAGCCGAGATGATGAGATGTCGCAAGACGGCCTCCGTTCAAACCCGTCTCAGGCGAGGGGGGGTCGTGCCGATAAGCACGCGCTGCCCGCAATAAGCATGGTCAGCTCGACGGTCATTCATGAATTCACTTCATAGGTTCATGCCGAATTTAGCATCTAATCAAGTGGGGCAGCACCGGGTACGGTCAAGCGCTTGGCGCAACCGCCCTAGTCGAAGCAGGCAGCATTGATATGAGGCAATGCGCCGCCGTGGTGATGGCACCCGCTCGGAAGGTTTGAAATGGCGGTCCCAAGGACCTCGGAGGAGGATCCCATGATGACTGATGCAACGGCGACGAGCAAGCACCCGCAAGGCGAAGTCTCCCGTACCATGCGCGTGGCGCAGATGACGGCTTTCCGTCGTCCTATTCAGGTAGTCGAGCTTCCGGTTGCGGCGCCGCGGGCCGATGGCGCGGTGGTGCGCGTGGAGGCGAGCGGAGTCTGCCGCAGCGACTGGCACTTCTGGAATCAGGATCTGGCTTGGATGGGGTTCAACCTCGCGCTCCCCGCCAATACGGGACACGAGGTCGGCGGTGTGGTGGAGGAGGTCGGGCGCGACGTGCGCACGATCAAGTTCGGCGACCGGGTGACGATCCCTTTCCATGAATCCGACGGGACATGCCCGCATTGCCGCGCCGGGTTTCAGAACCTCTGCGACCACGTGATCATTCCGGGGGTCCAGCGCCTGGGTGGATGGGCGCAGTATGTCACCGTCACGCAGCGGACCTGAACTGCATCAAGCTGCCCGAGGGGGTCGACACCTTGTCGGCGGCGGCGCTCGGCTGCCGCTTCATGACGGCCTACCGCGCGGTGATCGGCCGGGGACGTGTGCAGCCAGGCCAATGGATCGCGGTCATGGATGCGGCGGCGTTGGTCTCTCGGCCGTGCAGATCGCGGCAGCGGCGGATGCCTTGGTGGTGGCTGTCGACGTTGACGACCGCAAGCTAGCCAAGGCCCGCGAGGAAGGCGCTGTGGCCACGATCAGCGCCCGCGGCCTCGCGCCGGAGCAGGTCGGGCAAGCCGTCAAGGACGCGACCGGCGGCGGCGCGCACGTATCGATAGACGCGCTCGGCCGCGGCTTCACCTTCCACCAGTCGTTCCACTCACTGCGCAAGCGCGGCCGGCATGTCCAGGCCGGCATCACCTCGCAGGAGGAAAGCGGCCAGGTCTCACTTCCGCTCGACTTGCTGACCAACTTGGAGCTGGAGGTTGTGGGCTCGCTCGGCAACCCGCACCCGAACTATGTCGAGCTGCTTGCACTCGTCGTGCGCCAGAAGCTTGGCCGGCACGGCTCGTAACCCGCCAGATCGCCCTCGACGAGGTGACCGACACCCTGGAGCGCATGACGCGCTTCGACACCAGTCGGCTTTGAAGTCATCACGCGTTTCAATTGATCTGGGCCCAACACCAGATCGCGTGCCGGTATTCGCTGGGTGCGGGACTTGATGACTTGGTGGCGTTGCTTTGGATGCGAGCCCATTGGCGCATACCGATTGATGTGATGACCTCTGGCGCGGCGGTGAGTTTGTGCCAAGCGTCGGATGCCGTTCGCGCAGTAAATGGCAGTGACTGCTTTTCCCCGAAAAATAAAGGCTCACTCATCCAACACTAAACTACCGCTCTTGGCGCATCCTTGCCCTTGCCAACGCCGCTATTAGGGGTCTCGCTGTCCGCCGATTACGGCCGTCGCGTCGAGCGCGCGTCCCCCTCTATCCGTAGTTGGTGTCTGCGTTAGCCGGATCGGCACGCTTCCTTCAAGATGAGACCAGCGCCGCCGATCTCCTGTATTTGCACGCTACGCTACTACGCCGGTAAATCCTTGTTGAATTGGCCCTAAATCCGGCTCTTTTAATCGACCCCGCAAGGGGAAGGCCTGTCGATCCCCGCTGAACTCGGGGCGACATGAAGGCTTCACATCACAATTCGGAAGGCTTGGCGCGGAGCGCGCGGATGCTGCGCACCGCGCTCGGTCCGGCCATCGCGCGGTTTCTCGAAGACGCCTCCGTCGTCGAGGTGATGCTGAACCCGGACGGGCGCATCTGGATCGACCGGCTGTCCGAAGGGCTGTCCGACACGGGTGAGCGCCTGTCGCCCGCCGATGGCGAACGCATCGTGCGCCTGGTCGCGCATCATGTCGGCGCCGAAGTTCATGCCGGCAGCCCGCGCGTCTCGGCGGAGTTGCCCGAGACGGGGGAGCGGTTCGAGGGCCTGTTGCCGCCTGTCGTCGCGGCCCCGGCCTTCGCCATCCGCAAGCCCGCCGTCGCTGTGTTCACGCTCGACGATTATGTCGCGGCCGGGATCATGTCCGCTGGCCAGGCCGAGGCGCTGCGCCAAGGCGTCGCCGACCCGCGCCAACATCCTCGTCGCCGGCGGCACCTCGACCGGCAAGACCACGCTGACCAACGCGCTGCTGGCCGAGGTCGCCAAAACCTCCGATCGCGTCGTCATCATCGAGGATACGCGCGAGCTTCAATGCGCCGCGCCCAACCTCGTCGCCATGCGCACCAAGGATGGCGTCGCCTCGCTCTCGGATCTCGTCCGCTCGTCGCTTCGCCTGCGCCCCGACCGCATCCCGGTCGGCGAGGTGCGCGGGGCCGAGGCGCTCGACCTCCTGAAGGCCTGGGGCACCGGCCATCCCGGCGGCGTCGGCACCATCCACGCCGGCTCGGCCATCGGCGCGCTGCGCCGCATGGAACAGCTCATCCAGGAAGCCGTCGTCACCGTCCCGCGCGCGCTGATCGCCGAGACGATCGACCTCGTGGCCGTGCTCGCCGGCCGCGGCTCCAAACGGCGTCTTGCCGAACTCGCCCGCGTCGAAGGCCTCGGCCCCGACGGCGATTACCGCGTCACCTCCCTCGATCCCGTTTCCCCTCAGCCCGAAGAAGGAAGTTCCTCATGATGCCTGTCGTGTTTCGTCTGCGCCGCCGCCTCGCTGCGTCGGTTTCCGTTGCCGTCATCGGCGTGACGATGGCCGCGCCCGCCCATGCCTCCGGCTCGTCGATGCCGTGGGAACAGCCGCTTCAGCAGATCCTGCAATCGATCGAAGGCCCGGTCGCCAAGATCGTGGCGGTGATAGTCATCATCGCCACTGGCCTGTCGCTCGCCTTCGGCGACACCTCGGGCGGCTTCCGCCGCCTGATCCAGATCGTGTTCGGCCTCTCCATCGCCTTCGCGGCCAGCTCGTTCTTCCTGTCGTTCTTCTCCTTCAGCGGCGGGGCGCTGATCTGATGGCCGCTGTCGAACAGGTCGGCGAGGTTCCCGGCTACACGGTCCCGCTTCACCGGGCGCTGTCCGAGCCGATCCTGCTCGGCGGCGCCCCGCGCGCCATCGCGATCATGAACGGCACGCTGGCGGGCGCGATCGGTCTGGGGCTTCGCCTCTGGCTGGTCGGCCTCGCCATCTGGGCGGTCGGCCAGGTCGCCGCCGTCTGGGCGGCCAAGCGCGATCCGCTCTTCGTCGATGTGGTGCGCCGCCATCTGCGCATCCCCGCCCATCTTTCCGTCTGAGCGAGGCCGCGACGATGATGAACCTCGCCGAATACCGCAATCGCAACAGCCGCCTTGCCGATTTCCTGCCCTGGGTGGCGCTGATCGGCGCCGGCATCGTCCTCAACAAGGACGGCAGCTTCCAGCGCACCGCGAGGTTTCGCGGCCCTGATCTGGATTCGGCCGTCCCGCCGAACTGGTCGCGGTCGCCGGCCGCCTCAACAACGCTTTCCGCCGCCTCGGCTCCGGCTGGGCGATCTTCGTCGAGGCGCAGCGCCATGCCTCGAACCGCTATCCCGAAAGCCTGTTTCCCGGATCCGGCCTCGGCGCTGGTCGATGCCGAACGCAAGGCCGATTTCGAGGAAGCCGGAGCGCATTTCGAAGCCAGCTACTTCCTCACCTTCACTTATCTGCCGCCGGCCGAGGACGCCGCACGCGCGGAAAGCTGGCTCTACGAAGGCCGCGAGCAGACAGGGCATCGATCCGCGCGAAGCGCTGACCGGCTTCGCCGATCGCACCGACCGCATCCTGCGCCTCGTCGAAGCCTTCATGCCGGAATGCGCCTGGCTCGATGACGGCGAGACGCTGACCTATCTGCACGCCTGCGTCTCGACCAAGCGGCACCGCGTCCGCGTCCCCGAAACGCCGATGTATCTCGACGCTCTGCTGGCCGATCAGCCGCTCACCGGCGGCCTCGAACCCCGGCTCGGCAGTCCAGATCTGCGCGCGCTGACCATCACCGGATTTCCGACCGCCACCACGCCCGGCCTGCTCGACGAGCTGAACGGGCTGGCCTTTCCCTATCGCTGGTCGTACGCGCGCGATCCTGCTCGACAAGACCGACGCCACCAAGCTGCTCACGAAGATCAGGCGGCAATGGTTCGCCAAGCGCAAGTCGATCGCCGCGATCCTGAAGGAGGTGATGACCAACGAGGCTTCAGCGCTCGTGGATACTGACGCCTCGA
>CAWHIP010000007.1:0-11444 GCA_963829515.1 uncultured Alphaproteobacteria bacterium | reverse complement strand
CAGTATTGCTAAGGAAAAGGCGGAAAAAGAAAAGGAAGAGCAGAAGGCGGAAGAAGAAGGAACGCGGGGCCCGCGCCGAGCGCACCAGCGCGCCGCGTCAGAGCGCCGGCGCGCCCGGGCGCGCGGCCGAGGCGGCGCATGGGTCAGCCGGAGCGTCGGCCGCGTCGGCGAGCGCCTGGCAGGGTGAGATTTTGGCGCGCATCAACGCCAACACGAGCTATCCCTCCTCCGCGCAGGGCGCGACCGGAGCGGCCACCGTCTCTTTTTCAGTCAGCGCTTCCGGCGGCCTCGGCTCCGTCGGCCTCGCGCGCAGCTCCGGCTCGGCGGCCCTCGACGCGGCGGCGGTCGCGACAGTCCGGCGCGCAGCTCCATTCCCGCCAGCGCCGGCAGGCGTGCCCGGCGGTCGATTCTCGAAGACGATCAATTTCCGCCACTAGCGACAAAACATCGCGTCTTTTGCGTAGAAATAGGCAACCTTAGCCTCGACATTTAAACAGTCGTAATGATATAGTACGGAATAGGCCTTAGATAATGTCACAATAAGCGGAGTATAAAAATGCTTCCTAAAAACGCGAATATTGGCGAAATTGCTTTCTTTGGCATGCTGGCTGCGGGTCTTGTCTTGTATTCTGCGCCGGCTGCTTGGGCGGCCTCGGATGTCGTCTCGAAATACGATGCGGACAAGGACAAGACGCTCGATCTCGCCGAAGTGAAGGCCGCGGCGGCCGCGGAGTTCGACAAGCTAGACGCGGACACCGACAAGACCCTCGACGCCAAGGAAGCCAAGGGCGCGCTCGGCAAGAAGGATTTCAAGGCTGGCGATACGGATAAGGACGGCACGCTGACCAAGGACGAATATCTCGCCATCGTCGAGCAGCTGTTCAAGAAGGCCGATGTCGACAATGAAGGGACGCTGACCCCCAAGGAGCTGAAGTCGAAGGCCGGCCGCGCGTTGCAGAAGCTTATCGATTGATCGACGGCGAAAGCGGGGTTTGCGGCTTGAGGCGATCTGGCGCGCCCCAGAGCATGTTCCGATCAGATTTAATTAATCTGACCGACAAGAATATCCTCAAGCTGTGCATCTGGAGCGATTTCTTGTCGACCGAGTGATCCATTCGGTCGACAAGCGCACTAGAAATTCTGCGTAAGCGTAGCGAAAAAGCCGCGGCGCGGTCCATATTGCGGCGCGAATTCACCGACGCCATCCCCGCTCCGCAGCAGGTAAAGCGTATCTAGCAGATTGACGACCGTAAGACGTAAATTAAGCGGCTTTTTGTTTTGCCAGACGTCGAAGTCCTGCGAGAGCGAGGCGTTGATCTGGGTATAGGGCTGAACGCTCTGCAAATTGCCGAAACCGGTGCGCAGTCCGCTGCCGATGATCATATCAACGCTCGCGAGGGCCCCTTGCCAGCGGTACGAGGCGCCCGCCGAAGCAGTGATCAGCTGGGAGTCGTCGGTGAAGACATAGTTATTCAGGCGATAGTAGAATTCGTCCGGATCGATGAGATATTGGTTCGAGACGATGTCGATCGCCTTGGTCCGGATCGTCGCGAAATTGGCATAGGCGGTGAAGCCTTCGTTGTAATAACTGGCCTTGAATTCCAGCCCTTCGGTATAGCCTCGAGCGTAGTTGAACTGGGTCAGGACGACGGCCTGGCCGAACTGCCCGTCGTCGAGAAGGTCGGTCGCGAGTTTCAGGAAGGCATCGCCGCCGACCGTGAGGTTCGGCCCGATTTTCTGGTTGATGCCGACATCGAAATAATGCGACCGCTCCGGCTCGACGGGGCTGTCCAGGGAATCCCCGGCTGCTGAGTTGTGTTGTTGAAAAGGGCGAGATTTGTCGGCGTCGCCTGCGCCTGCATCGGCGGCGTGAAATAGCGCGCAAAGCCGGCGTGAAGGGTGGTGTCGGGGAAGAGCTGGTAGACAAGCGCAAGGCGGGGCTGACCTGGTTGGCCGTGACGAACTGATAGAGTTGATCGAAGCGCAGACCCCCGTTGAGGGTCAGCTTGTCAGTTATTTTCCATTCGTCCTGGATATAGCCGCCAATGTTCCAGCCAAGCTTCGCATCGTAGTCATTGACCGCGACTGGAACCGGCAAGATATCGCCGTTTGCGTCGACCGGCAGAACGACAGAGAGATTATCGACGTTGGTCTGCTCAGCGGTGACGGCAAATCCGGCCCGCAGGGTATGCGCCTCGTTCAAACGGTAGGATCCGTCGAACTGGACCCCGCCGAGGAAGCTTTGACGCGTAACGTTGGATGCGACGTCGTTAAAAACCAGATCGCCGTAAACATCCGGAATAAAGTTCACCATTGTAGAGCGCGTGAAAAAAGAAAGCTGAGTCTCGAAGTTCTGTGTCCTTGGTCTGCAGCGCTACGATGTTGAACAGGTAGCTATCGTGTTCATTCTCGTTGAGATCTGCGGAGTTGAAACTCGTGCCGCCAAAATCTCCCAATGGGGGCGTCCCGACCTGGGTCGGAATCTGAAACGTGCTCAGAGCCGCGCCAGTCATGAAGGTCAGTCGGTTTAAATCTCCGAGCAACGTCGACACGTAACCGAAGAACTTCTCCTGATAAGTCTGATCGTGGATCGGATCAGGCGTCGGCAACGCGTTTTCGAGGCCTTCATTATTTGCCATATAGCGGCCAGTGAAGAAATATTGGGTATCGCCAATGGCGCCGCCATATTCAAAGCTTGGCGAGACGGCGCCGAGGCTGCCGCCGTAAATGCTGACATTGCCGCCCGGCGTGAATTGACTTCTCGCAGTAATATCGACGACGCCCGCGGTGCGAAGCCCGTATTGGGCCGGCAGCGCGCCATCGAGCAGGTTGAGGCTGCCGACAAAGCCGGTCTCGAGCACGGGACCAAGGCCGGAGACGCCCTCGGGGAGGAGAAT
This sequence comes from uncultured Alphaproteobacteria bacterium, assembly GCA_963829515.1. Taxonomy (GTDB): domain Bacteria; phylum Pseudomonadota; class Alphaproteobacteria; order Rhizobiales; family Beijerinckiaceae; genus Methylocapsa. The sequence continues at coordinate 8,547 of CAWHIP010000007.1, read as the reverse complement.
GCCGTTGATCCTGTACTGGACGTTGGCATACTCGTTTCGGACATGATAGTCGGGATTGCTCGCCGCTGAATCATAGGAAACGCCGGGCGCCTGAAGCAGCGCCTTGTCGATTGGCGTGGCATTGCCTTGCGGAAGCGCCTGGATCGCCTGTTGATCCATGACGTAGGAACTGGCGCCGAACTTTGGCAAGAGGAAGGTATCGCGCGACTGATCGAAGTCGTTGATCTTGCTCTCGAACGCCTGTGATGCGGTGGCGCCGGGGCCCTCGTCGACTTCAACCTCGGGAAGGGCGACGACGCCGGACGCATCTGCGGGCGGCGCATCCTGCGCCAAAGACGCATGGCCCGAGAAAAAAGCGACGCCGGCGAAGATGGCGGCAAGACGCGTGCGCATGAATGACTCCTGTTTTCGGCTAGACACCAGATGCGCCCGACGGGCGGTTTGGGTTAAAGATCACGCCGCCAAGTCGCCGATCAGACTTGGCCCGATGTCCATAAAAATTTATAAGGAGTGCTAAATTCTGCCGTCAATAAAATAGAGTAATATCAGAATTATAATCATTCTATTCTGCTATATATACTTTAGAATTTGTCGAATCAGCCGCCGCCTTAAAAGATGAATGTGTTGCATCGGCGCCGCAGATAATTGGGCCGCAAGGCCCGCGCATGAAGCGACATGAAACAATGCAGCGCCTGCGACGTTGAGCTATAAGGGCCGCGTCGCGCAAAACCGGACCCGTCGCCATGACTTCAAAGCTCGATCAACTGAAAACCATGACCACCGTCGTCGCCGACACCGGCGACATGGAGGCGATCCGCGCCTTCGCGCCGGTCGACGCCACCACCAACCCGACGCTCATCCTCAAGGCCGCGCAGCTCGAGGCCTATGCGCCGCTGGTGGCGGAGGCGATCCTTTGGGGGCGGAGCCGCGATCGTCTGACCAGCGAGATCGCCGACCGGCTGACCATCAATTTCGGTGCGGAGCTGACCAGGATCGTGCCGGGGCGGGTGTCGACGGAGGTTGACGCGGATCTCTCGTTTGACGTCGACGGCACGGTCGTGAAGGCGCTCCAGATCATTGAAGAATATGATCAAAGAGGTATTGGGCCAGAGCGCATCCTGATCAAGATCGCCGCGACATGGGAGGGTATTCGCGCCGCAAAAATCCTGCAGCGCGAGGGGATAGACTGCAATATGACGCTAATCTTCTCGCTGACGCAGGCGGCGGCCTGCGCGGATGCCGGCGCTTTTCTTATTTCGCCTTTCGTCGGGGGGATTCTCGACTGGCACGTCAAGGCCACGGGCAAGGCGTTCACGGCCGAGACCGACCCCGGCGTCGCCTCGGTCAGGCAGATTTACAATTACTATAAAGCCAATGGAATCAAGACGGTAGTCATGGGCGCCTCGTTCCGCAATGCGGCCGAGATCGAGGCGCTAGCGGGCTGCGACCGGCTCACCATCTCGCCGCAGCTCCTCGACGAATTAGCCAATGATTTCGGCAATTTACCGCGCCGGCTTGATCCTGACGCCGCGGCCAGAAGCGCGGCTCCCCGGATGGACCTGGATGAGAAGACGTTCCGCCTGATGCTCAATGAGGACGCCATGGCGACCGAGAAATTAGCGGAGGGAATCAGATCCTTCTCAAAGGATCTTCGTGCATTGCGTGAACTTGTGTCGCAGCGGCTGCTAGCCGCGGCCTGATTGGTTTGCGCGATGGATAAGGAAATACGTATTTCTCGTTGAAGTAACAGATGTATTTGCTATTTCTATGGCAAAAAGCGGTAGAAAAACCGGCAGGGTGTTTCACGTGAAACACCCCCCGCGCGATTGCTTTTCCAACGCTGAAAAGGTCACCGGGGCAGCCCGAAACGTCGATGGGAGCCTTCAATTTGGCCCTCGCCGGCGCCCGGCGGGCGTGAACCCGCGCCAATTCAAGACGAATTCAGCCGCGGTTCGGGCTTGAGCTTTGCATCAATTCAGGGCGACCCGCCGAGCGGCGGGCCAATCGCACAAAAACGTCAGGACTTCTTTGTCTTTTTGCGTAAAAACCTGCCGGCCGCGATACATGCCGGTCTTGAGATCGACATGATGGGGGCGGCGCAGCTCGCCCAAATCCTTGTCTTCGACATAGGTCGGGGCCGCGAGCGCGTCGGCGGAGCGGCGAAAGCCGCGCTTCATCGGGGAGGTCTTGCGTTTCGGAACAGCCATAGAATCAATCTCTGGTTTTCGCGCGCGGGCGCATGAATTTCTTGAGGGAAGGGCGGCTTCTACAATGAAACGGCCGGCTTGGCTATCGCAAATCGGCGTAAATCGCCTTCTGGCGAAATCCGAGGCCGGCCAAGAGATCGCGAAGACGCCGGGCGCAACCGGACCCAATATTTAAGCCGCCGCAGGGCGCGCTCAGGAGTAAATGCAGATGCAACTTATCTCTTCTTCCTCACCCGGCGCGTCATTCCCGACCATTGTGCATTCGGAATCCACGGGTTTGGCCTTCTTGTCCTTGGTTGGATCGGTCAGGTAGAGGTCGGGACAATCGCCGACGCACTCCACGTGCTCGCTGTGCTTTTCGTTGCTTTTTTTAATCAACTTGCAATCGCCCTTATACTGCTTACCGTTCTTGTCAAAGAGCGGCCGGCAGACGCCACCTTTGCAATAGATAATAAATTTCTTTGCTTTCTCTTTCCGGTCTTTGATGCAGTCGTCTCCCGGCGTTGTAGGGGCCGCGCTTGATACCTTTCGGCTCAAGCTCATCAATCAAAGCGACGATGTCTCCCATCGACCAGAGCCGATCAGCAAGACCAGCGGCCATCGCGGGAGATAGTCGATGCGCCCTGTGCTGGCGACAAAAATTGAACCAGACGAAATAGAGCGACAGGGCGTGAATGTGATTGTCGATCTTCTTCGAGAAGGCGTTCGTAAGCCGCGTGAACCGGCGCATGGCCCTGCGCATCGTGAGATTGTCGCGTTCGACGTAGGACGTGCTGATATGCGCTTTATCGGGATTGCCGCTCTTGGCCTCCTTGCGAGCGCCGACGCATTCAGCGAGACTGTAACGGCGCTCTGGCGCGCCTAGTCCGCCCGAAGGCTCCCCATAGAGCTTGACCAGCATTCCGTAGTCCACGCCGCCGTCCGCAAAGGCCCCGGCGACGGCGTCGAGATAGACCCCTAGGTCGTCTGTCGTTAGCTGAACTTGATCTGCGAGGCGCGGCCTCAGATCATCCATAAACAAATTCGCGGTTTCCGCGTCCCGGCCGCCGACCATCCACGACACGATGAGTTTGGAATCCGCGTCAACGGCGGTCCACGTCCAGACGTCGCCGGCGCCAACCGGGGCGGCTTTAGCGTTCTCGACGTTGGCTCTTCTGCTGCAGCAAAAACTCCAGATTTCATCGCACTGGATACGCTTGGCCCTTACGTTGACGACGTTGTTGAAGTGATAAATTGCGCAAGCGGTTCCGGCGTCCACAAGTAGTTTATCGACCGTGTTAGGAGAGACGCCGCAAACCCGCGAGATCGACCGCATGGACGACCCTTCGCAGAGCATAGAAAGAATCCGAACCCGTTTTTCGACCGGAAGCTTGTTCATGGAAATCACAATTAGTCTCTTGATTTCCGTTGTCAAGCATTTTGTTCAGTTTGATTCCGTTAACTAAGTCATCCGCAAGTCATTGATTCCTTGCAGTTTTCTCTTGCAAATCGAGCGAGATTTCTTTAAGAAAAGTGAGCCGGGCGGGATTCAAACCCGCGACCTGAGGAGTAGCATTCCTCTGTTCTAATCCGCTGAACTACCGGCCCAAGAGTCTGCGAGCGCGTGGGTGGGGAGTAGCACCCCTTTTAGGCCCCCGCGCCCTTCAGACCCTCCTACCGACGATGTGCCACATCGTGTACTGTCTCCTTTCATTTCTCGGCATTAAAAGGCCCCGGCGTGTCACCGCCGGGGTTTTCCGTTTCCACTTTTGGCGGAACGAAAAACCACGTTTGCCCATCCCGGCGTGCAATCCCGTCTTTGGAAAGGCGATACAAGGTCATGCCAACCGTCTTTTCGTGAATTTTCATAGCCGTTTCTTTCTCTATGAATTCACGAATTGCGGCGGCCCTTGTCCCCTCCTCGCCGGCTACCTTGAGGCGCTCAATGACGATCTCTCGCACTTTTGGCGGCTCTTCGGCGTTTTCGCCCACGCCGGCGTCGATGGATTCTTCCGATTCTTCGGCGGGTTCATCATCTTGCCGCGCCAATCGGAACGCCTCTTCCCATCCATCCCCAAGATCCTCCTGGATCTTGTCGAACAGCTCCTTCGAGGCGATGTCGTAGCCAAAGAGGCGAAACGCGACCTTGCAATCATTCATCTGGGCGGATGATCGCGCGATGATCGACTCGATCTCGGTCTTCAGTTTCTGATTTGCATTGTAATGATCCATCGCTGTGACATATCGCGATAGTATCGTTACAACGGCTGATTTTTCTCGTCTATCCATGGGGCTGATCCTGCATCATACCCCATCTAACCGCTAAATCACGATTGAGTCAATCTGATTTTCCCCATCGTGATTTCGCGCCGCTAATTGCTATGCGCTTGCGGTCTTCGGGCGATAGAGATGCGGCTCGATTTTTGCCGCCTATTTTGCCGCCCTTCGCTCGATTGGGCGCGGCCGCTGGGGTATCTTCAAGTTCACCCGTAGCGTTCTTGGCGACCGTAATCGCATTGCCGATTACGTCGGCGGGGCGCTTTTCGCCTTTAGGACCCTTGGGCATTAACGATCAGCCTTTTCCAAATTCGCCGCTATAGTTTCATAGGTAGCATAAGTCGCTTTAAATTTTTGACAGTTTCCTCGATGGTATCGGTCTGGCCATGCTCCCCGCTCGTTAGCTCCCTGTCTTCGAATAACTTGAGATCCCTTCGTAATTTCGGCAGCGTCTCATTTATCACAAGCCGAATATAATCCTCAAATCTCGTCATCGATCTTTTCTCCTTACGCGCCGCGCGGATAGAAAACGAAGCGCGCAAGCGATAGCGGCGTCAAGGGCGCAGAATTTCAACTGAGGCACTACCGGACGCCCGCGCGGGCGCCGTCCGAACTTCGTGGATCTTGCTGCTTCCCATCGGCGTCACAGGACTGGGGGCAGCGGCTTTCCATGTCTTCCTCTCAGAAACGGCGGCCCAGGCTACTCTCCAATTGCGGGATTTTGGATATGCGATCCAGATTCTTGACCGGATCAGCTCCGGAATGCCGCTATGTCGCCAGACTACCGCTTACGATGGTTTCGGTAGTGAGCGCTGGAGAGGCGCAGTGACACCGCATTACTTGATTGATCGCTGTCGATCCCCTTATTCGTAGCGTCGTGATCCAAAGCCGTCGCGTGGGTTGGCGCAGCCTGTCCATTCGGAAAGATCCCCCCTAATCCACGCAGCTTGTGTCCTCGTTTTTCACCCGCGCCGCGATTGTGCCGGCTCTGCGGGCGAGGTTGCGCGAGGGGTGGGCGGGATCGCGCAGGTGCGGATTGGGCAGGGACGAGGCGAGCAGGGCTGCTTCCTGCAAAGTGAGCTGCTTCGCGCTTTTGTGGAAATAATGCTGCGCGGCGGCCTCGCCGCCGAAAAGCCCGTCGCCCCATTCGGCGACGTTGAAATAGACCTCCAAAACGCGCCGCTTGCCCCAGAGGGCGTCGATGAACATCGCGATGGGGATTTCGAGGCCCTTGCGGATCGACGAGCGCCAGGGCCACAGAAACACGTTTTTGGCCGTCTGCATGGTGATCGTGGAGGCGCCGCGCGAAGGCCCGTCCTCGTCGGCCTCGTCGATGACCTCCTGCAGGGCGCCCCAGTCGACGCCATGATGCTTGCAGAACAGCGAGTCCTCCGAGGCGATGACCGCGCCGCGCAGGTTTGGCGAAATTTCTGACAGCGGAACGGCGATGCGGGTGATGGGTTCGCCGCGAAGATCGCGCGCGAGCATCAGCGTCGAGGTCGGCGTCACGGATTTATAGACGAGGGCGAGGAGGACGACGGCAAGGGCCAGCGCCGCCGCGAACCAGAACAGAAACAGAATGATTTTGCCGAAAAGACCCCTTCGGCGGGAACGAAGCGCCATGGCGCGAGCCTTGACCGATCTCGCTTGATCGGGCAAGCCGGGCCGGGGCTTTATTGATCGCGATGGCGCGATGGCGAAAAAGGGTTCTGGCGGCATGACGCAAGGCGCGGCGCAAGGGACGGCGGAGCGAGGGACGGCGCAAGGGGCCTCGGGCGCGGCGTTCGAGGCGCGGCTGAGAGAGATCGCGGGCGCGATCGAGGGGCTGCTCGATCGCCTGCTGTCGCCCGCCACGCTGCCCGGCGAAATCCTGCGCCCCGGGCGCCTGCTGGAGGCCATCCGCTATTCGAGCCTTGGCGGCGGCAAAAGGCTGCGCCCGTTTCTGCTCGTCGAGACCGCGCGCCTGTTTAACGCTGAAGGCGAGGGCGTTGAACGCGCGGCGGCGGCGGCCGAAATGATCCATTGCTATTCGCTGGTCCATGACGATCTGCCCGCGCTCGACAATGACGATCTGCGGCGCGGGCGGCCGACCACGCACAAGGCCTATGACGAGGCGACCGCGATCCTCGTCGGCGACAGCCTTTTGACCTACGCCTTCGATGTCACGGCCGATTTCTCGACCGACGCCGATCCCGCGATCCGCGCCGAGCTGGTGCTGGCGCTGGCCCGCGCGGCCGGCTTTGGCGGCATGATCGGCGGACAGGTGCTGGATCTTGAGGCCGAGCACGCCAAGGCGCCCCATACCGCCGAGGCGGTGATAAAACTGCAATCGATGAAGACCGGCGCGCTGTTGCATTATGCGGTGATGGCTGGCGCGATTTTGGGGCGCGCGGACGCAAAGGCGCGCGCGGCGCTGTCGGCCTATGGGCTGGCGCTGGGGGCGGCGTTTCAGGTCGCCGACGATATTCTCGATGTCGAGGCGGACGAGGCGGCGCTCGGCAAGAGGGCGGGCAAGGACGCCGAGCGAAACAAGGCGACGCTGGTCGCGGCCCTCGGGCTCGAGGGGGCGCGGGCGCGGCGCGACCGGCTCGTCGCCGAGGCGATCGCGGCGCTCAGTCTTTTGTCACATGAACGCGATACGTCGATCCTTGAAGAGGCGGCGCGTTTTGTGGCCGCGCGGGTGAGCTGAACGGGAGGCAAGCCCCATGCGGATGCGGGGAGTTGGCTACGCCTATGGGACGGTCCGGGGCCATCCGCGCCTGTTCATCTCGGCGCTGTTTGGCGTCGTGGTCGGCTATGTCCTGCCGCCGTCCATGCACATCGCGGTGCGCCTGCTGATCGCCTGGAATCTCGGCACCTGGCTTTATTTCATCCTCTCCGCCGTGATGGTCGGGGCGGCGACGGTGGAGTTGATGCGCGCGCACGCCCGCGACAGCGACGATGGCCGGTTTTTCGTCCTGGTGTTCACGAGCTTTGCGGCGCTGGCGGCGATCGGCGCCATCGTCGCGCAGCTCGCCGCCACCAAGGATATGACGGGGCTGACCAAGGGCCTGCATATCGGGCTGGCCGCCACGACGATTCTCAGCGCGTGGTTTTTCATCCATCTGACCTACGCGTTCCATTACGCGCATGAATATTTCGACGAGCTGGAGGTCGACCCCGGCCGGCCGCCGAAATACGCGGGCGGCCTGCACTTTCCCGGCGCCGAAGGCGATCCGGACTATTTCGATTTCCTCTATTTTTCCTACATCATCGGCGTCGCCTCGCAGACCGCGGACGTCGAGATCACCTCGCCCGAAATGCGGCGCGTGTCGCTGGCCCATTCGATCTTGTCGTTTTTCTTCAACAGCGCGGTGCTGGCGCTGACCATCAACATCGCGGCGGGGCTGATTTAGGTCGCGACGCCACGGGAGCGCACGCTTGAGCGCGGCCTTCGACCACAACGCGGATCAGCGAGGAGAGGGCGCGCGTGGCTCGGCCGGAGAGGTGTTCGCCGTCTTCCTGCGTCTCGGGCTGACGAGCTTTGGCGGCCCGGTGGCGCATCTGGGCTATTTCCGCGACGAGTTCGTGCGCAAACGCCAATGGCTCGACGAGACCGGCTATGCCGACATCGTGGCGCTCTGCCAATTCCTGCCGGGGCCGGCAAGCAGCCAGGTTGCCGTCACGATCGGGATGCTGCGCGCGCGACTTATCGGCGGCCTTGCGGCGTGGCTTGGCTTTACTCTGCCCTCTGCATTGGCGCTGACGGCGTTCGGTGCAGCGGCGCTGCATCACACGGGTGGGACATCTGGGCAACCTTCCTTGGCTGCATGGATTGAAGATCGTCGCGGTGGCGGTTGTTGCGCAGGCCGTCTGGGGCATGGCGCGAACGCTGACGCCCGATCGCACGCGCGCCGGGATTGCGCTCGCCGCGGTCGCCGTTGTCGTGACGGTCGCCGGCTCGCTGGCGCAGATCGCCGCGATCGCCCTCTGCGCCGTCGCCGGGCTCGCCCTATGCCGGGCGCAGGCGCCGCCCGTTGCGGGGCGCCTGCGTTTCCCGGTCGCGCGGGGCGGCGCCGTCGCGGCCCTCGCGCTTTTCGCCGCG
>CAWHIP010000006.1:0-63516 GCA_963829515.1 uncultured Alphaproteobacteria bacterium | reverse complement strand
CCGACGTGCCAAACGCCATGTACGGCAAGTGAAACTGTTGCAAAGGCACTGTGAAATCTCTGAGTTTTCCGGCTGATTTTTGCGAAATACACCTTAAGTGCAGCTTCACATAACGTCGAACATGCGGAGCGCTGGCCTGTGAGGCTTGGTTTTCCGCCGATCTCGGCGGGTTGTGCTCCGCATAATCCCGAAGGGAGGAGGCGCGGCGCCTCGCCGGGGGCGAGAGCGCCGCGGGCCGGTCAGCGCGACCAGATGAGCTTGTGCTCGCCCTTGTCGCCCTGGACCAGGGTGGCGTAGACCGGGGCCGGTGAAGGACGGGTCGTCGAGCTTGAGCGAGAGGTATTCGGCGCCGGTCTCGCGGGCGGTCCTGCTCCAGCCGGCGCCGAACTCGACGCCGTTGGCGGTGACCCGGTAGTCGGGCGCCTTGTCGTTGTCGCGGTCGCAGGGCTTGATGCTGGCCTTGACGTTGATGGTGAGGGTTTTGATCGTGCCGGCTGTAGACGCCGTCTTCGTCGCGGGTGAAGCTGCCGATCTGAGCCATTGTCGTATCTCCTGACTGTTGCCCGAAGCCGCCCGATGCGGCCTCGATGGCGGTCGAGAGGCGACGGGACCGGCCGGCTTGCACCCGTGGGCCGCAGCGTGAGCGAAGGACGGCGGCAGCCGAGCTTGTTGTCTCGCGAGGAATGACGCGCTCGCGCGTCGGGGAAGAAGGTCGGCGGAGCCGTTGCAGGCCATAGGCCGGACCGGCGCCAGACCAGCCCATAAGAGAGGCCGTCTGGGGGCTTCGCCAGCATTGTCGGCAGAGAACGACACGGGCGGTCGGCGCGCCTCATCAGCGCGTTCGGCGCCGACCGGTGTGCGTCAGCCCACCCGATGTCATGGCCACCACGCTCCGGCCCAACGACACGCACCGCGCCCGACAAGCTGCCAAACTCGACGTGTTGAGAACGGGCGCCCGAGCCGGACTTTCACCGGCTGGAACACGCCAGCTTCGCCTGGCGCACCATAAGGCCCATGACAAGACCGCCAGATCGAAAGCCTGCACGCCACAGATTCGATTCGCCGGGGCGCTCCGGATCTGGCGCATGTCGGCCGACGATGTCCGGGCTTGCGGATTTTACCGTTAGGCGAACGCAATCTCCGGTGGCGAACTTGTCGACTGACGGATCACAGAGGACGGACTTATGTCGCCGGCTTACGCCCAGCAAAACGGTCTCTAAACCAGGTGTCGAGCAGGGTTTTTTCATAGACCAGCGGATCGCTCGAAAAGCGCGCGCTTGGATTTATCAGAAAGTTGATGTCGGTGACCGTTTCTTCGGAGGCGGCAAGCAGCTTCCCTTTGGCCCTCAGCGCATAGCGCAGCTTGAATTGTGGCGGTGGCGCCGCGTTGCTGATGATGCGCACCTCATTGCCGGGAAACGACCACCAATTATTGTAGCCTGCCAATTGAATATCCAATATTTCCACGCTCAGGACTTGGCCGGGGGGGGGCAGATAGCGGTCGCCCAATTGACGGAGCTCGCGCCCAACCTCATCCATCACGATCTTAGGCGATAGGGAGCCAGCGCCGCTGCGAAACGTCGAGTCCGTGTAATGTTCCGGATGCACGAATTGGACGTTGACTGCCGCCTTCGCCTCTTTCGCGCCAAGCGCTAGAATGCTCAACAAAAAGGCGGCGCGCAGCGAGGCGGAAAAAGCGGTTCTTGCCCGAGCCATCAATGAACTCTCCTTTAGCGTCAACCCACGAACGGCCGTGACGGACGTCGCTTGCGTCCTCTTGGGAAGGCAGCCTGGTTCGCGCTCGATGCCCTGGCGAATTTTTTTGGCGCGAACTGTGTGGCCGTCCGGCACAACTTTGCAGGCGAGGCCGCATCCGCTCGAGGACATGCGCGCCCCCGATCATTCGGCGGGCTCGACGCTATCCAGAAATCGCAGCCATTCTTCAGGCAGACCGTGGGCCCGCGCTCCCTCGCGTAAGAGCGAAAGATAGCGCAAGGAGGGGCGTCCGTCATCGGCGTTGCCCTCGGCCATATAAGTCATCGCCTGCACCAATCGTCCGTCGGCGTCTTCGACACTCAGCCAATTCGGGCGATATCTCCCGCCCGGCACGCCTTCCGTCACGTTGAGACGAAGCATGTCCCGGCCCGTAATTTGGTAGAGGACGCCCCATACTTCCGCGGACGCATCCGGGCAGATGTTCGCCGGAGCGGCTTTTCCTTTAGGCCTTCCGTCGAGATTGAACCGCAGTCGGTAACCATCGAGCCTGCCGATCCGCGAGTCCAGCGGCCGCATCCGGCGGTGCTCGAGAAAGGCGCTCTCGTGCATATTCGAGCCATAGGCGAAGTACCACACGTGGTCCGAAGGGCGTCCGACCAACTCCTGGCCGTGGAGCCGATAGACGCATCGGGCCGCTATCCAGGATTTCGCCGTCAGCGTTCGCCATCGAATTCGCATAGTCGTCATCTTGCTTAGGGTCTGGCGAGTTCGGAAGCCCGCACATGTCGCAGCATAGACTTCGGCGCGCCCTGACGCGATTCATTCCTGCCCGGTTCGAGAGCCTGCCGCGCGATAAAATCGACATCCAGGCGCTGTATCATTTTCGGCCGTCGACCTCGCGCAGGGTTGCACCCATTTCGGGGGCGATCTGAGGGGGACTGCGGCGCTTACGCGCCGCTTTCGCCGAACCTCCAGACCGGAATGCCGAGCTTCCTGGCCTTGTCCACGAGATTTTTCTGAATGCCCGTGCCGGGGAAGACGATCACCCCGATCGGCAGCACGTCGAGTATTGCGTCGTTGCGCTTGAAGGGGGCGGCCTTGGCGTGCTTGGCCCAATCGGGCTTGAAGGCGATCTGCGGCGCCTTGCGGTTGGTCGCCCATTTGGCGGCGATGAGTTCGGCGCCCTTGGGTGAGCCGCCATGCAGCAGCACCATGTCGGGATGCTTAGCGTGAACTTTGTCGAGCCGATCCCAGATCGCGCGATGATCATTGAAGTCCAGGCCACCGGTGAAGGCGATCTTCGGGCCGGCCGGCAACAGCAGCTCATTGTAGGCTCGGCGTTTGGCGGCAAGAAAGTCGCGGCTGTCGATCATCGCTGACGTGAGCGTGCGATGATTCACCATAGATCCCGACCGCGGCCGCCAGGATGAGCCGGCATGGCGCTCGAACTGGTCGGCGGCCTGGTCGCGGAAGAACTCCATGCTGTTGCGTCGCTCGATGAGCGTCTGCCCTTCCGCCGTGAGGCGTTCGAGTTCGATCGAGCGGATCTCCGAGCCGTCCTGCTCCTTTTGGCTGCGCCGCTGCAGCTGCTCATTGTCGTCGAGTTCGCGCTCGATCCGGCCGATGGCGCGGTGGAAGAGATTAACGGTCGACCAGAGCAGATCTTCCAGGTCGGGCTCAAGGCGAGTGTCGCCCAAGGCCACAACGAAGGCGTCGAAAATGTCGGCGATGCTGCCGGCGATCGCCTTTGCGTCGGGCAGCGGTCTCGGGTCGGGTTCGTCTTGGGAGGGACGGTAGCCGTAGAGCTGGAGCTCGGTCAGGACTCGGTCGGTAGGGGATGACGCATGCGGCGGCTCGTAGCTGGCATCATCGTGTTCGGTTATCATGGGGTGCTTCCCTTCGTCGGATCCGCCGCGCCCATCGCGGCCTTCATGGCGACGAAGGCGGCGGGCGGACCTGACCTGCACCCGCAGCGAAGCGGAGGGCCGAAGCGTCAGCGGAGGATGGCGAAGCCCGATTGTTTTGCTTCGCGATGCAAAGCGCGGCTCGCCGCGCGGCGGAAAAGAATCGGGCGCAGCCATTGCCGGTCGGGGCCGCTTGCCGCCCGATCGCCCTCTCGGAAGGCCGTTGGCGCGGTCCTCTCCGACTCTGAAGGGAAGCTGGCCAGCCTGTCCGACACAGGACGACGGCAATGCCATCGTCGTCGCAATCCCTCTTCCCGGCCTATGCCGCCAGATCCAGGAAACGGGCGACGTCCTGCGGCGCGATTTGTATGCGTAGCGCTGCCCGCAGGGCGCTGGCGCCGAGAATGCGCAGATCCTCGTTGAAATCCCCTAGCGTCGGCGACAGTACGATCGCCTCGATCGCGGCCTCGTTCGCTCGGTCGATCAGCGCCGCCATCGCGCCGTCGCCTGCTGGATCGTCGTCGCGTGCGATGTAGAGGCGGCGCAAGCTGTCCGGGAAAAGGATGGCGGAGAGATGCGCCGCCGAGAGCGCCGCGGCCATCGGCATGGAAGGAAGCGCCGATCGCAGCGACAGCATGGTCTCGATGCCTTCGCCGGCGGCCATGATTTCCCCCGCCACACCGAACCGGACGGCGTGACCAAGCAGATCGCCCATCGCGCGTCGTGGCGTGGCGATCGGCGCCTTGCCGAGCGTCGCGTCGCTGAAGCCGCCGGGATCAAGCCAGGTGCGATGCGCGCCTGTCAGATATCCGGCGAGGTCAGTGACGGACGCGATCATCGCCGGCCAGGTTTCGGTCGGCAAGTGCTCGTCAGGCCGGTAGTAGCAGCGCGGATGGAATCGCAACGATCCGGTTTCGTGCAAAGCCGTAATGCCGCGTTTGCGGAGATATGTTTCCGCGAGCGTGCCCGCGATCGGCTGTGACATGGCGAAGAGCCGCCGCGCTGATTTCGGCGATCCTGCAGGGGCCAATGACGGTTTCCGCCGCGGCTGCGGATCAGGCTCGAGGCGCCGTAGGCTAAGAAAGGTCCGGGCTTCGTCCGCTATATTCTTGAAGTCGACGAGGCCGCAGATTCTCGCGAATGACGTCGAGCAGGTCGCCATGCTCGCCAGTGGCGGCGTCGGTCCATTTGCCGGCGGCGCCTCTGCCCGATTGGGGGCCTTTGAGGCGCACGAACATCGATCGCCCGGGCGAATTCCTCACATCGCCGACCAGCCAATATCGGCCTTCGCGGCGACCGTTGGAGAGATATCGCCGGCACACGGCCTCGGCCCGTTCGGCGAGGCGGCGCGCCAGCTCCGAGGCATTTTCCCTCATCGCATCCTCCGAGACGAAAAAGGCCCGCCACCCGGGGTCCCCACGAAGCCTGCTTCGTGGGTGGTCCGAGCCGGCGGGCCCAGGAGTTTGGCTTGTTGCTGCTTCGCTACTCGGCCGCGGTCACATGCGTTTCGGCCGTGACCGGCTCATCCTCGGTTGACGGCTCGGCTTCGACCATGGCCGTTTCGTATCCGTCGGCCGCCATTTCTACGCCTATGGATTCGGTCGTAGAGACCGCCTCCTGTTCCGAAGCCAATGATGCGGGCGTGATGGCGCGGCCCGGCGTGCGCAGCGGCTCGGGCAGCCAGCTGGAGCCGGCGAGCAGTGCTTCGGCCTTTTCGGCCATGTCGCCCTTTTTCAAGTGATCGATGTGCTGCGCCGCGCGTTCGCCCTTCGCTTCCCGCACCGCGCCGAGAATGCGGGCTTTGGTGACCCGGCCGAGATAGTTCTCGACCGTGGGAATCCAGCCGGCGGCGACCATGTCGAGGTCGAGCGCTTCGGCCAGGCGATCCGCATGGGCGAGGGCGCGGGGCCGACGGTTATACGGCTCGAACATCGCGTTGACCGACAGCGAGACGCAATGCGCGAAAAGCGCCTGGCGGCTGTCGCCGTCGAAAGCCGTCAGCACATCCCACAGCTCCGTTGGCTCCTTGGGCAGAGCGGCGATCCAGGCCTGGCAGCGACGATCGAAGCTGGCGGCGAGCTGGGTATCATTCAGTCCCGGCGCCTGGGCGCCGAAGGCGACGCTCTTCAGATCGAGTTCGAGACAGGAATCTGGCCGCGTAGCGATAGAATGCCTTGAGGCAAAGCGCATGCAGGGCCGCCAGGAAAGCCACGTCCGGCTGCTCGCTGAGGGCACAGCGGAGCGCGAGCGTCCGATGCGCCGTCAGCTCGGTCATCAACCGGTCGGGGATGGGCTTCAGCCCCTCATCCTCTTCCGGCTCCGGCGCGTTCATCGCATCCCCCTGCACGGTTTCGACATCTGTCTCGCCGCGTGCGGCGATGGCCGGCTGCGGATCGCGCTCCGCTTCGGCTTCCGGTTCTTGTTCGACCGGCATTTCGTCCTCGGGGCGGACATAACCGCGCTCGACCCTGAGATGGCCCGAGCCATCAATGCTGACGAAAGCGCCCGCGCGTGCGATCTCCACCGGATCGAAACGGATGGCTTCCACGCGGATCGCCGCGCTCTCCACCGTCCGGCTTCGGCTGCGCTCGGTCCGGCCGCGGACAGCCGCGAACAGGTCCGAGAGGGACAAATACCGCTCGTCCGCCGGCCGCGAGAACCACTCCGAGGACACGCGGCCAATCCGCTCGCCGCGGCTCACGTCCACCTTGTAGCCGCCAGCACGCTCGTGGGCAGCGTCCAGAATTTCCACATGGGTCATGGGTCGTCTCCATGACGGGCGCCGGAGGCCTCTCCTCTAACACTAAACCCGTCACGGAAACCCGTCCGCACTCTCACTCTCGGGGCGTGGCGGCGAGTCTCGGGCGGCGACCGTTTGGATTACCGCTGTTCGGATGCATGGCTCCGCGCCGCAGCTGCTGCGTCCATGAGGAAGGGGGTCAAGCCGTCGATGACAGTTTGAAGCTGTTTGGGCGCACCATCGAGGTCGGCAGCGAACGCCGCCCATTGGCGCTGTTTCAGGGGATCTTCTGCAAATGCTGGTGTGAGCGCGTCTGGCGCCTCCGTGGGAATTGTCGTCTGCCGACGCGCGAATGTCGCTGCGACGGCGCGCGCCAGCCTGTCCCTTGCGAAGTCAAAAGTCTTGGTAAGAATCCAGATGTCGTAGAAGTCCTTCATCCGGCTGTTGGCGCGGCCGAGCGTCACCATGGCCTGGAATTTCTCGGCGATGACCGTCTCGGGCGCGTACGCGCGGAGCTTCGGCGCCGGAAGGTCGAGAAGCGCGGGATATTCAATCGTCTCGAGGCCCGGTTCAACGGAATCTCCGAAGCCGATATCGACAACGACCGCGACGCGCGCGCCGGAGAGCGAGGCCGCGCCGCGTAGGCGCACGCCTCCATACTCCAGCTCCTCGCGGATCTGCCCGAACTGCAAGGCGTCGAGATCAAAGGCGACGCCATCGTCGGCAGCGACCGCCAGGACCTCGCGAAATACGCCGAGGATGTGTTGCGCACCGGAATCGCCAAATCCCAAGAGATCGAGGTCGCGTGTGCCGCGGGCGGTCCCGGGCAGCCAGGTGGTGAGCAGCATGGCGCCCTTCAGGACAAAGCGGTCTGCGTGCCGAGAGCGGCTCAGCCGGTAGAGCAGGCGCTCGTGAACGAAGCGCGTCAGGAGAACGTCGAACGGCTGGTTGCTCTGACGCGCGACATTGAGCAGGCGCGCACGCACGGACGCAGCGATGTTTGTCGGCGGTTTAGCCATCGGCGGTGAAGGCTTCGAGGTAGGGGCGCAGCGTGTTCCAGACGCCGCTCCGCATCGCGCATGCCGAGATCTCGGACGGCGTGGTCTTGCGCTGGCGCAGCGCCTCCTTCAGGGCGGAGACTGCGACGTCGATCCCGACGGAGCGGCGGTGGCGAAAAACATCCGCGATCGTCTTCGCCACGCCGAAGATCGGGACCGGTACGCCTTCGATGTCATGCGTCTCGACCCCGTCGCGAAGGAACTTGTCGGCGAAGCGAACGATGCGCAGTGGCGGATAGTCGATCTGGGGCTTCCAGTCCTTCGGACCGATGGCGATCCATACCCGGCGTGGCATCTGATCGGTGACACCGTGGAAGGCGAGAGCCGAGACGAGGCAAATGATGCCCTTGGGCACCCGCTTGGCCGCCTCGGCGAGGCTGTGATTGCCCTCGGGAGCAGCGTCCGCGAGCTGATAGAGCCCGCGGCCGAGCTTGGTCACGACGCCCTCCCGTTCCAGGCGGGAGACGGTGGCGGCGGTTATGCCGGCCCGACGGATTTCGGCGAGGCGGGCAATACCACGCTCGCGCAGAAACGCAGCGAGCTGTTCCCGCTGGGTGCGGGGCGCGGCCGATACAGTTCCTCGGGTCGCTTGAGCTTTCATCCGAGGAAATGTATCATGCCCTCGGTGTGTTGCCAAAGGGGGCTATTCGCTTCATTCGCAGTGGTCCTTTCCAATTGGCTGTCTGCGGCCACGGCGGTCATATCGACCAACGATATATAAGGGCGCGAGTGCAATGTGGCCCGACAACGAGACCGAGCGAGACTTCCTGAACTTTTCTGGCGTGGCGGACACGGTCGCCGAAATTGTCGTGCAGGCTCGCGGCCGCCCGATCTCAATCGGCGTTTCCGGGGCTTGGGGCATCGGCAAGTCGTCGATGATCAAGTTGGTCCAGGCGTCATTAGGCAAGCGGCCGCGCCAGGAAGGCGAGCGGGACTTTGTCTTCGTCGAATTCAACGCATGGCTCTACCAAGGCTACGACGACGCGCGCGCCGCCTTGATGGACGTTATCGCCACCAAGCTCGAGGTTGAAGCCAAGGCGCGCGAGAAGGGCCTCGACAAGGCTAAGGCGCTGCTAAAGCGGGTCAATTGGTTGCGCGCGGCCAAGCTGGTCGCGGGCTCGGCCGTCGCAATGTCGTTCGGGCTCCCACCGACGGGGCTGATCGGCGAAATCTGGGGCCTTGGCCAGCGCGCGCTCGCCAGTGGAGTCGACGGCAAGCTCATAGACGAGGCCAAGGGGAAAGCCGGCGAGGTGGCGAACGCTGCGGGTGGTCTTATTAAGCCCAATGAGGAGACCTCGCCACCCAAGGAAATCCAGGCGCTTCGCGACACGTTCGAGGAGACCTTGGATGAGCTGGGCGTGACCTTGGTCGTACTGATCGACGATCTCGACCGATGCTTGCCTGAGACTACGATCTCTACGTTAGAAGCGATCCGGCTGTTCCTTTTCCTGAAGAACACGGCCTTCGTGATTGCCGCCGACAACGACATGATCAAGCATGCCGTGCGTCGGCATTTCGAAGGCGTGCCGGACGACCTCCTAGTTACCAATTATTTCGACAAGCTGATCCAGGTGCCGATCCGTGTCCCGCCGCTCGGCACTCAGGAGGTCCGCGCTTACATGATGCTGCTGTTTGTCGAGAACAGCGAGCTGGACGCGGAGACACAGGAGAAGATCCGAGCCGGGGTCTGCGCCCAACTTCGCCAGACCTGGCAGGGCAAGCGTGTGGACCGGGCCTTCGTCCAGTCGCTGCACGAGCCGCTGCCTGCCGAGCTGGTTGGCAAATTCGACACGGCGGATCGACTCGCACCACTGATGACGACCGCTTCCGGGATTGTAGGCAATCCACGGCTGATTAAGCGGTTTCTCAATGCGCTGGCTATCCGCATGACGATCTCAAACGCCCAAGGGGTGGGGGTCGACGAGGCTGTGCTCGCCAAGCTGTTGCTGTTCGAACGACTGGGCAATCCAAAGGCCTATGCGGAGCTGATCGCCAAAGTGAGTGCTAGCGATAACGGCAAGCCCGCTTTCCTGGCCGATTGGGAAGAGCGCGCGGTCGCGGGACGGGATTTGGAAGCGCAGGCGCCGTGGGACGAGCCGTTCGTGAAGGAATGGCTGACTTTGCCGCCAGCTCTGGCTGACACGGATTTGCGGGGCGCGCTCTACGTCAGCCGCGAGCATGCGCCTCTCATTACGCCAGAAGACCGGCTCTCTTCCGAGGCGGCGGAGCTTCTGGCAGCGCTACTCCAGCATCCGGACATGGCGGCGACCTTGAAGGCTCGGTTGCTGCGAGTGCCGCGTGCTGAGACGACGGTGATGATGGACCGGCTCCTCGACAAGGCCCGACAACAGCAGGAGTGGGGCGTCCCGCCGATCCTGGAAGCATGTTTGGTACTCGCCGAGGCAGATCCACCGCAAGGAGCACGGTTGGCGGCATTCCTGGGCGAGCGACCGGCGGCGCAAATACAGCCGAACATCGTCCCGAAGATCGGCGATCAGCCCTGGTCGCAGAGTGTGTTCGACGCCTGGGATCGCGGGCAGGTGTCCCGGCCGGTGAAGACCGCCATCAAGAGGCAGAGAGAGAATGGGAACGTCGCAGTCTAGTGGAGGCCCTGGCGGCGGTGTACCGATGGTGCCCTCCTGGACGCCCGACCCGCCTGCCGCTGATCCGCCCGCTGAAGCGCCTCCGGCCGATGGCGATGAGGGCGCACCTGGCGAGCCGGACGGTGGCGTGCCGCCTGCGCCGGCTCCGCTTCCGCCAGTGCCGCGTGCCGTACCGCTTGCACCGTCCGCCCGGTTCACTGGCACGCGCCGCAGCATCGGTGACTTTGCTCGTACCGGGGATGACCGCGAATTGCGCCGCAGTCTCGGTCACTACGTGCGGACCGGATATGGCGGGTCGAGAGTTACGACGCAGCGGTTCGGCAGTACAGCCGCGACCGCCGGCGCCCTGGGCGGCGCGTTGGCCGGCGTGGCATCAGGTCAGCCGGCGGCACCCGGCAGCCCGCTCGACCCAGCATTGCTCGCAGGCCGATCCGTGAACGAGGTCATGGATGCAGTTGTTGAGGCCGTTCGCCCGGTTGACGGAACGCAAGATGCGGAGGCTGAGCGTGCCGCGATCCGCGACGCCTTGTCGGAGCTGCTAACCCGTTTTCCTGAAGCCGATCTCTTAAACCTCGACCCCGACCAGCGCGGATTTGCCATCGAGCGATTCACGGCCATCGACGTGTTTCGCCGGTTCGAGCTCGATGTCGGGAAGACGATCGTCGAAAAGGCACCGAGCGCCGCGGCGGCGCTCGCGCGACTGAAGCAGGTGCGTGACTACGTCAAACAAACCGTTGCGGCATCATTTCGTAAGCTACGTGAGGCGGGCCGTACGTTATCCGCAGGGCGGATCGGCCAGGTCGTGCGCGATGCACTCAAGGACACATTCGACGTATTCGAAGGATACGCGGAATGAGACTAATCTGCGGCCCCGACGCATGTGCATTTCCTGGGGCGGATGGCGCCCTTCGCGTCGTTCTTTACGGCCAGCCGGGAGCGGCGGACCGCGGCAGCGCCGGCGACGCAGTGAAATCGGAAATCCAGCGGCGTCGCCTTGTGCCAGCTACGCGAGCCTGGGATCTGCTGTCGATTGCGCTATCGGTCGTGACGGCAGATTTCGCGGGTTTGCGCGACCGTAGTCCGGACGGATGGACCCGCGAATTCGAGATCGACATCGCGGTCGCGGATCCGGCTTTCTGGACCGGCCAAGCGGCGGCGCTTTCGGAAGCGCTTGGGTTTTTGACAACCGACCGCTGGACTCTGCGCTTTCAGGATGGCGGCATGCTACCGGCGCCGCCGCGCAATCCCGTCAACCCCACCGAGGACTGCGTTGCACTGCTGTCGGGCGGGCTCGACAGCCTGGTTGGCGTAATCGATTTGGCTGCGGCCGGCCGCAAGCCGTTTGTGGTCAGCCAGACCGTCCGCGGCGACGCCGACAAGCAGGTTGATTTCGCGAGCCGCATTGGCGGTGGTCTCAATCATCTTCAGCTCAATCACAATGCTCATTCACCAGGTGTCCAGGAATCATCGCAACGGGCACGGTCGCTTGTTTTCATTGCATTCGGTGTGGCCGCCGCGACCAGCTTGCAGCGGCACCATCAAGGGGACTCGGTGCCGCTCTATGTGTGCGAAGACGGCTTTATCGCCATCAACCCGCCACTGACCGGGGGGCGTCTCGGGAGCTTGAGCACTCGGACTGCGCATCCGGAGTACCTGACCCGTTTGCAGCACATACTTGATGCGGCGGAGCTGCGCGTCGACATCGAAAACCCTTACGCCGCAAAGACCAAAGGGGAAATGTTGCGGGACTGCGCGGATCAAGACCTGCTCAAGGCAGAAGCGGTTCGTTCGACGAGCTGCGGGAGATTCCAGCGCTTCAACTATCATCAATGTGGTCGGTGTGTGCCCTGCCAAGTCCGACGAGCAGCTTTCATGGTCTGGGGTAGCGCACCCGACACGACCGGCTACGTTTATGAGCCGCTCGGAAAGGACGACGACGATCACGCTGGTTTCGATGATGTGCGTTCGGTCGCTATGGCGCTCGTGGCCGTCGCTGCCGACGGCCTCGATGTTTGGTTGGGGAATTCGCTCTGTTCGCCGATGATTGCAGATCGCGCTCCACTTCGGGCGATGGTGGAGCGCGGCTTGGCCGAATTGGCTCGCCTGCACCATGCTTATGGCGTCACATGATCGACTTTCACTGTCATCTTGATCTCTATCCAGATCCTCATGCGGTGGTACGGGAGTGCGTGGCGCGAGGCGTCTACGTATTGTCTGTCACCACGACGCCGTCGGCATGGGCTGGTACTTCGGCGCTGGCGCGAGATGCGCCGCGGATTCGCACGGCACTCGGCCTCCACCCGCAGATAGTGCATGAGCGGAAAGGCGAGTTGCCGTTGTTTGAGCGGCTGCTTTCAGAAGTTCGTTATGTCGGGGAGACGGGTCTCGACGGAGGCCCCGAGTACAAGCCACACTGGCAGGATCAAGTCGCGGCTTTCACGCGCATTCTGGACCTGTGTGAGAAAGCCGGAGGACGGATCCTCACGGTTCATAGCCGCCGCGCGGCGCGCGCGGTCCTTGACACGTTGGCGGCGCATCCTGGCGCTGGCCTTCCGATCCTGCATTGGTTCTCCGGAACGCTGCGAGAGCTCGCGCAGGCCGTGGATCTTGGTTGCTGGTTCAGCATTGGCCCCGCCATGCTCGCCGGTGAGAAGGGCCGGGTCTTGGCGGCTAGAATGCCACGCAATCGCGTCCTTACGGAGACCGACGGGCCGTTTGCGCAGCTAGATGGGCGCGCTGCGCTTCCATGGGATGCGGAACAGGCCATCGCATCCTTGGCGGAGCTGTGGGGTGAACCAGTGCCGGAGGTAAGGACTCAAATAAGCAGCAACCTCCGGCATCTCGCGGAGGCGAGATGCGTCTAACAACCATTGGGGGAGCGGAAACCGCCCGGACGCTTGCGGGTCGTGGGAGGGAGGCCACCGAATGGTGGCGGAATGGCTCCGTTCACGACAGCCCGGCTTACGCAACGACGCGCCAACACCCTGATTTTGAAAAGTTAGTCCAGTTGACGTACATTTTTGACTTGAGGTGATGTATGACCACGACAGCAAAGCGCGACCGACGGCTCCGAGAAGAACGGCTCGGATTTCGCGTCGACGTGCCCACCAAGGCTTTCATTGAGCGGGCGGCGCAGCTTGCGCGACGCAAGCTGACGGATTTCTGGATGACGGCGCTCACAGACGCCGCCAGGCGTACGATCGCGGAGCATGAGACGCTCGTTCTGTCCGACCGGGACCGGGCCGTCTTCTTCGATGCGCTCGTCAATCCGCCGGCGCCGAGCGAACGGCTTCAGCGAGCGTTCGCGGAGCATAACCGCCGGGTCGTGCCGTGAATGGCGAAACGGTCATCCGAACATCTTCGTATCGTGCTGCTCGGGGAGGAGCACGACCGGGGCAACTTTACCTCTGACGTGGAAAGCCTGGATCGCTATCTCAAGACCCAGGCCGGCCAGGACGTGCGCCGGAAGCCGAATGCAGTATTCATCTTGAGCGAGATCGGCGAGCCAACCCGCGATCCTGGGCTACTATACCCTTTGCGCTATGGCGATCTCCCAAGGCGATGTGCCGGAGATGGCCCGCAAGCACGTCCCACGTTACCCGCTGGTGAGCACCACATTGATCGGCCGGCTGGCCGTCGCAAAGTGACAGGCAGGGACAGCGTTTGGGCGCGATCCTTTTGGCCGACGCACTCCAGCGGGCCTTCGAGAGCGCCAGCACGGTCGGGTCTTCGATGGTGATCGTCGATGCACTGGACGAGGCGGCAGTCGGGTTTCTATGCGGCGCATGGATTCGGGCGCTTGCCGGACTCGCATGCGGCTCGTGCTGCCGATGCGCCTAGCAAGCGGGAGCGCTGAACGATGAACTTCGTATCCGCCTCGCAGCAGCCGCCGGGGAAACGCCCGGGGAAGCAAAATCGCCGTCGCTTCAGCGCCCAGGAAAGCATAGAGACGCCCAAAGTGAGCCCTCTCGATGGAGTGCGACGTTCTCGCATTGCGGCCTGTCACGCAGGCGACAGGTGGCGGTTTGGGGGAGCTGCCCATGCCTAAAACGGCCCAAAGCCCGCTACTTTACGCTTTCTGCTGCTTCCCCCCTGCTTCCCCGGCTTTAGCGCCAAGGTCGGGGAAGCAAAAACGGCCCCGAAGGGCCGCTTTTATCCGCTTGATTTTATTGAGGAAATTTGGAGCGGGCGAAGGGATTCGAACCCTCGACCCCAACCTTGGCAAGGTTGCGCTCTTAGCGGTGCCGGGAGGTATAACCTTCAATGTCGAAGCGGCCGACCCCATTGCTCGCCGGCGAGGCCGCCGAAAGTGCGACAAACTTTCCATAAAGCCTCCGCCAGCTGCTTCCGCGGCGACAAACGTCCTGAGCGACATCTGCTAAGTCCTTGAAATGTAGCGCACCCGAGAGGATTCGAACCTGTGGCCTCTGCCTTCGGAGGGCAAGGGATTTTTGCAGTCAGGTTCCCGTATTTCCCGACATCGAAGTCTTTCCACGACCGGTCATCGCAGCAAGGATTTGGATGCCAATCGCGTCAGCTGCGTGATGCAGTGGCGACGCGGCCAAGTGTGCATATCGGGCTGTGGTGGACGGCTGCGAATGCCCCAGCAACGCCCCGATCACCGGAAGACTTAAGCCGCCCGCAGCGCCAACGCTGGCGTAGCTGTGGCGCAAATCATGGAGCCGCACATTCTTGATCTCCGCCGCAATGCAGATCCGCTCCCATGGTTTGCGGAGGGAGACAATTGGTTTGCCTGGATGCTTGCCTGGGAACACATGCTCAGAATCAGGCCGTCGGGTCAGCGCAATGAGCTGGTCGATCGCAGGCTGCGAAAGGAAAACTGACTTAGCGCCTGTCTTGCTGTCCGGCAGCAAGAGCAACCGCCGCTCAAGATCCACGTGTTGCCAACGAAGCGCCAGAATTTCGCCAACGCGGCAACCAGTTAACAGCAGGAGGCGCAGCGCGGCGATTGAAGTTGCGTTACTTGCCGCTGACTGACGCCGGTCCCCCATTTTTGTCGATGACGCCTTGGCCAGGACACCTATTTCGGCCGCAGATAGAGCGGCGCCGAGGCGGGCTAACTCATCGTTGGAAAGGAATCGCTCCACTTTATGCTCGGCATATCGCCTC
The DNA here is from genome assembly GCA_963829515.1 of uncultured Alphaproteobacteria bacterium. GTDB lineage: Bacteria > Pseudomonadota > Alphaproteobacteria > Rhizobiales > Beijerinckiaceae > Methylocapsa. The sequence goes on along the minus strand of CAWHIP010000006.1, from coordinate 48,365 downwards.
ACGCCGCGGCAGGGGTTGGTCCCTTCCGGACGGAGTTTCCAGTCTTCAGCGAGCGCGAACATTTTCGAAAGAAGCGCCTGCACTCGGTTCGCAACGATCTCGCCGCCGCGGACTATGCGTCTGCCTTGCCGCTTGGTTTTTTCATCCTTTGCCGTCTTGCCGACGGCAACTTCGCGCATTACCCGGGCGACATCTGCTCGCTCGACCGACTTCGCCGTGAGCTTGCCTATCAAAGGTATCACGTGGTTTTCGAGATTTCGACGATCTTGGGCGATGCCGGACGGCTTCTTGTGCGGGATGGCATACTCATCGAGGTAGCGCTGTCCGAGTTCCGCAACGTTTATATTTTCTGACCGATTCGCCCGACCTGCTGATGGCGTTTCACCTGCCGCGACAAGGCCGCGCAGGCGGTGGGCTTCGAGCCGCGCTTGTTCCGGCGTGAGGTCGATGCCGTGTCGGCCGATCGTAATCCGGTGATCACGGCCCGCTTTCCCGTACTGAAGAAGATAAATGCGGCTACCCTTGGGGGTTATTTTGCAGCCAAAGCCCGGAAGCTCTGTGTCCCACAAAAACGAATCGTGTGGGCCGGTCTGAAGCGCGTCGACCGTTCTCTTCGTAATTTTCGCACGCATGAAACGTCTCCTGGAGCGCGATTTCGCTCCTAGGATGCGTCAAAATGGCCGTTTCTAGCAAGGCGCCAGCAAGGCGGCGGAGGAAAGTCGCCGGATATTGGAGCGCACTCTAGCGCATTCTATGGCCTTGAAGCGGACTCTGATTTCCAGCTAATCGTTTGATTAATCGTAGGATTAGCGGGGATCAGCGGGAATTGGGATGGTGCCCAGGGGCGGAATCGAACCACCGACACTGCGATTTTCAGTCGCATGCTCTACCAACTGAGCTACCTGGGCGTCGCGCCGGCGGGCGGCGCGGAGGCGACTTATAGAGGAGCCAAGCCGCAATTGTCCAGCGCCGCATGATTTGGAATTAACCTGGGGCTTGTCATCCTTGAGTAAGCCGAGCCGCTTTTTTGCGCGCGCTCTAACGCGCCTCCGCGTCGGCGACGAAGCGGCAGATCCGGTCGATCGCGCCCGCGTCGAGGAGAAGCGGCGGGTGGCCCTGACCTTCGACGATAAAGACTTCGCATCCGGGGTGCCGGCGCGTCATTTCGGTGAGCGTCTCGGTTGAGAGGACATCCGAATTCGCGCCTCTGATCACCAAAAGAGGCGCATTGCGCAGGCCGTCGAATTGCGGCCAGAAGGTCGGCAGCGGCTGCTCCAGGTCCAGGCTTTCGAGCGGCTTCATTAGCTTGGGATCATAGCGCGCGGCAAATTGTCCCTTGGCGTCGGTGAAGGTGATCTTCGCGTAAAAGGCCCAATCCGCTTCGCTAAGCCCGGTGAATTGTTGGCTCATCAGCCGTTTGAGGAGGTCGACGGCGTCGGGCGCCGAGCGCGGTGGCGGCAGCTTGCCGACATAGCTGCGGATGCGCGCCATGCCGCGAGGCTCGATGAACGGGCCGATATCGTTCAAGACGACCGCGTGAAGGACGGCCGGCCGGGCCGCCGCCAAGCGCATCACATGCAGGCCGCCGCGCGAGGTTCCGATGAAGATCGCGCGCTCGATTCCCGCCGCCGTCAGAACCGCCAAGAGATCGGCGCCTTCGACCTCGAGCGTGTAATTTCGCCAGTTCCGATCGCGCTCGGAAAGGCCGCGGCCGCGATAATCGAGGGCGAGCACCCTCCGCTTGTCGCCGATGCGGCCGGCGGCGAGGGCGCTGGCGAGCGGCCCGAAATCAGCCGAATTGCGGGTGAGCCCCGGCAGGCAAACGGCGGGGACGCCTGGGTCGAGCGCCGAGCCATAGTCGCGGACGTGAAGCATGAGGCCGTCGGGGGCCGAGAAATAGCGGCTCTCAAAAGGAAGCTGCGAAATCGTCATGCGGACTCCGACGCGCGAGGCGCTCAAATCGCTTCTTGACCGCGAGAATTTAGAACCGAATCAATCCAAAATCATGAACGTGATAGACTTGAGGAGTTTAAAGCGGGCGGCGGGCGGAAAGCCAGCGCCGCTTTGCCTCATCCGGCTCCATAGCCGCGTTCTTACCGATCGAAATCAAAAAGGTGGAGCAAATTTCGGTCGAAAAGGCCGGTGAACTTTTTCGGGACATGCTCCGAGCGGCGGCTCGATCATGACATGTAAACGGTTTTTTTACCAAAAAAGTAACGTAGGGGAACCGATGTTGCACGGCGTTGTTGATGGAGCATGGAACGGACGCGCCAAAAACATTCGCCAGTTGTCCTCGTCGTCGAGGATGAGCCATTCGTGCGGATGATGGGGGCCGGCGCGCTCGAAGATGCGGGCTTTGGCGTGATCGAGGCTTGCAACGCCGACGAGGCCTTGCGCGTGCTCGCGGCTCGCCCCGACGTGAGGGTCGTCTTCACCGACGTCGACATGCCGGGATCGTTGGATGGTTTGGCCTTGGCTCGGCGCGTGCACGACGGCTGGCCGCGGATCGGCGTCGTCGTCACTTCCGGGCGCTCTTGCGTCGGCGAGGAACTCACGCCGAACGGCGACCAGTTCGTGGCCAAGCCTTACGCGGTGCAGGCCTTGGTGCGCCGAATTGAAGAGGCGATGCAGCGCGGCTGGATCGAAAGCGACGAGGTCTAAAACCAGCGGTGCTCTTTCGAAGGCGTGGACCGGCGCGTCAGAGCTTGGCTTGAGTCTTGTGGCTGGCTTCGTCGGCGCCTGGAGTGCGCTCGCCGAACCGAACTCGATAGACGCCCAAATTTTCCATGACCCGCTGCACGTAATTGCGGGTCTCCGTTATGGGGATCCGCTCAACCCAATCGATCGGATCCACGCCCGGCTTGCGCGGGTCGCCATAGGCGTCGATCCATTGCTTGACCCGCTTGCCGCCGGCGTTATAGGCGGCGAAAGTCAGAATATAGGAGCCGCGATGCTCGGCAAGGAGTTGGCCGAGGTGCGCGGCGGCGAGCTGGGCGTTGAACGCGGCGTCGTACAACAGGCGGTTCTCGTTGAACGCGACGCCGGCATGGTCCGCCGTGCGCCTCGCCGTCGATGAAATCATCTGCATCAAGCCCTTCGCCCCGGCGGAGGAGACCGCATTTGGGTCGAATGCGCTTTCCTGCCGCGCGATCGAATAGACGATCGATGGGTCGGCGGAGTTTTGCAAAGGCTGGTACGCTGGCACGCCATAGTTCGGGAAAGCGAGCGTATCAATGGCGACGCCGCGCTGGCTCGCCGCCTTGCCGATCGCCAGCGAAACATGGGCGTCCTGCTGGCTTGCGACAACGCTTGCAAGCGCCGCGATTTGTCGTTCGTCGGCAAGGCCGCGCGCGGCTTCGATGGCGAGAGCGGTCGCGGAATTTTTTTCGCCGATCGCGTAGAGCAGCTCGATTGCTTTAACCGAGTCGTCGCGCGCGGCTCCGATCGCCTCATTATCGAGGGTGCGAATGGGAAGAGTCGCCAGCCCGAGCTTTCCGCGCGCGAGCTGGCCGTAATAGGTCGCCGGATGCGCCGCCGCCTGTTGGTAGAAGGCATGCGCGGCCGCGGTCGAATCCTCGGCCGCCGACGCTTCAGCGGCGCGGCCCTGCCAATAGGCGGCCCGCGCCCGCGACATGGGAGTCTCGGCGAGCTTGGCGAGCGCCGCGAAATGATCCGCCGCGCGCGCCGGATCGTTCAGGAAGCGAAGCGCGATCCAGCCGGCGTGGAATTCAGCTTCGAGCTTCATTTCATGCGACATCGCGGAATGTTCTGCGCAGAGCCTATAGGCGGTCTTCGCGTCGTCTTGATCGAGGAGCTTGCGGGCGAGCAGCCGGCGCTCGATCCACCATTCATCGCCATTGATGACAAGCGCCGGGTCGCGTGGCGCCGCGAGCATGATGTCGACGGCCTCGCGGATCTTCTCCGCCCGGCGCAATTTCTGAATTTGCGCGAACATGAATCCCGCGTCCGAGCGAAGCGGCGCCGGGACCGCGGCGAGAAGCTTGTCGCTCGCGGCTTCGTCGATCACGGCGGCGCGCGCCTTGGCGAGCGCCATAACATCCGGCCCCGCGAGGGCGGCGGCGCGGAAGGCGTTGGCGATTTGCTCCTTGTAGAGCAAGCGGTCGGCGCGATATTTATGATCGGCCTTGGTCAGATAGGATGCGAAATCAGTCTTGATCTTGGCTTCGATCGACGCATTGAGGTCGGCCTCGCGCCAAACCTCGCGAACGAGAGCGGCGGCTTCGTCGGTCTTGCCGTCATCGGTCAGGGCGCGGGCCAAGGCCAGCTTGCCAGCAGGGGTTTCCGGGCGTTTTTGCTCAAAAAAGGCCTTGATGAGAGCGGGGTTCTTCCGATCGCCATAAAGCGCCTCCTCGCTGCGCTTGCGCAGCCAGGCAAGCGCGGGCCATGTCGGATGCGCATCGGCGAAAGCCTGGATCCGCTCGAACCCGGCCTCGCGCGGAAAGGTCCGCAAGGCGATCCATTCGAGTGTTGTTTGAACAGTCTTGTCCTTGGCGGTTTTGGCCGCGGCGTCGCCGGCGGCGAGCGCGCCGGCCTTGTAGAAGGCGATCGCCTCGGTCAGGCCGCTCAGGTCGAGGCCAAGCTCCCGCGCGACCAGGGCGGGCGAAACGCGCTGCGCGCTCACCTCGGCCGGCGCCAACTCCCGTCCGCGCGGGCTGAGCGCTGGGTCTTCGTCATCCTGGAAGTCCCCGTCATGAAGAAACGGAACCTCCGGAGGGTCGAAAGCGACGAGAGTTTGCGCGTCGTCTGGAAAGCCGAAGAGATCAAATCCGGCTCCCCGCTTCTCGATCCAGGCCCCGGCCAGACCAAACAGAGCCGAAGCGCAGATCCCGGCGGCAAGCGGGAACGTGGATTGCCTCTTGAGCATGCTTCGTCCAATCCTATAAAGCGACGCTAAAGAAGTTTAATTTCAAACCAAACTTTATTAACAAAGGACGCAATTGACAAAGCGCCGCCGCGAGATGTCATCGTTCGGCCCTTTTCGGAGACGCGGTTGGCGTCTATGCCTGCCTGCCGGCGCGATTCCGCCGGGGCATTCGGAACTCAGCCTGCAAAATGCGGCGTCTATCGGGCGGATTGGTGGAAAGGTTGGATCTGGATGACGAAAAAGGCGGATTTCAAGGGTTCGATCACCGCGCTCGTCACGCCATTTCGGTCCGGCGCGTTCGACGAGCCCGCCTTTCGGGCTCTGGTCGATTGGCAGATCGAGAGCGGGACGCATGGCTTGGCCCCGGCCGGAACCACAGGGGAAAGCGCGACTTTGTCGCATGAGGAGCATCGCCAGGTCGTGGCGGCCTGCATCGCCGAGGCGCGCGGCCGCGTTCCGGTCATCGCCGGCGCCGGATCGAACAATACGCGAGAGGCGATCGAGCTCGCGCAATTCGCCGAGAGCGCAGGCGCCGCCGGGCTTCTCGTCGTCACGCCCTATTACAACAAGCCCTCGCAAGAGGGTCTTTATCGCCACTTCAAGGCGGTCAATGACGCGGTCGGCATTCCGATCATCATCTATAATATTCCGCCTCGCTCCGTGGTCGACATGTCGGTCGACACCATGCAGCGGCTGTTCGAGCTGAAGAATATCGCCGGCGTCAAGGACGCCACCGGCAATCTCGCCCGCACCGCGCTGCAAAGGCAGGCGCTCGGGCCGGATTTCATTCAGCTCTCGGGCGAGGACATGACCGCGCTGGCGGTGAACGCGCTTGGCGGCCATGGCTGCATCTCGGTGACCTCGAATGTCGCGCCGAAACTTTGCTCCGAGATGCAGGAGGCCAGCCTTGGCGGCGATCACGCGGCGGCCTTGAAGCTGCACGACCGTTTGTGCCCGCTGCACGCGGCATTGTTCGTCGAGCCCAATCCCGCCGGTCCGAAATACGCCCTCGCCGCGCTCGGCAAGATCGGCGACGAGCTGCGGCTGCCCATGTTGCCCGCGTCCGAGGCCGCGCAGGCGCCGATCAAGGCCGCGATGGTTCATGCCGGTCTCATCAATGCGTGAGCTTTTCTTGTCGCTTTCGCCGCGCGAGGTCCGCTGAGTGGCCGAAAAAAAGAGCGCCTGTTCAAGATCGCCGCGGAAAACCGGCGGGCGCGCTATAATTACGAGATTGGCGAAACATTCGAGGCGGGCCTCATGCTCACCGGCACCGAGGTGAAATCCCTGCGGACCGGCAAGGCCACCATCGCGGAAAGCTACGCCTCGGTCGATCGCGCCGGCGAGCTCTTTCTGGTCAACGCCAACATCCCCGAATATTTGCAGGCCAATCGCTTCAATCACGAGCCGAAGCGGCCGCGCAAACTGCTTTTGAAGTCGCGCGAGATCGCAAAGCTTTCGCAAGCGACCGAGCGCGAGGGCATGACCATCGTGCCGTTGAAGATCTATTTCAACGACAAGGGCAGGGCGAAGATCGAAATCGCGCTGGCGCGCGGCAAGCAGTTGCACGACAAGCGCGAGACGGAAAAGAAGCGCGACTGGAATCGCGAGAAGGGCCGCCTGCTCCGGGAGAAGGGGTAAGCGCGCCATGGCTCAGGAAATGCGTGCTTAGCCCATGTCCCACAACACATTCGGCCATCTTTTCCGGGTCACGACCTTTGGCGAGAGCCATGGGCCGGCGATCGGCTGCGTCGTCGATGGCTGTCCGCCTTTGCTCGAGCTGAGCGAAGCCGATATTCAGCATTACCTCGACCAGCGCCGCCCCGGAATCTCGCGCTTCACCACGCAGCGCCAGGAGGCCGATCGGGTCAAGATCCTCTCCGGCGTGTTTCAAGACGACAAGACCGGCCGCCAAGTGACGACCGGGACGCCGATCGCGCTTGTGATCGAAAACACTGATCAGCGCTCCAAGGATTACGACGACATCAAGGATAAATATCGGCCGGGCCATGCCGATTTCACCTATGATTTGAAATATGGGATCAGGGACCATCGCGGCGGCGGCCGCGCCTCCGCCCGCGAGACGGCGACGCGGGTGGCCGCTGGAGCGATCGCCCGCAAGGTCATTGACGGCGTCCGCGTTCGCGGCGCCTTGGTGCAGCTTGGCCCGCACCGGATCGACCGCGCGCGCTGGGACTGGGAGGAGACGCAAAAAAACCCGTTCTTCTGCCCCGACGCCAAGGCCGCCGCTTTCTTCGAGACCTACCTTGACGAGATCCGCAAGGCTGGCTCCTCCATTGGCGCGGTGATCGAGATCGTCGCCGAGAACGCGCCTGCGGGCTGGGGCGCGCCCATCTATGGCAAGCTCGACGCCGAGCTCGCGAGCGCGCTGATGTCGATCAATGCGGTCAAGGGCGTCGAGATCGGCGAGGGCTTCGCCGCCGCCGAGCTGACCGGCGAGGCCAATGCCGATGAGATGCGCTTCGGCAATGACGGCGCGCCTCTGTTCCTCTCGAATCACGCCGGCGGCGTGCTGGGCGGCATCTCGACCGGCCAGCCGATCGTCGCGCGTTTCGCGGTCAAGCCCACGTCCTCGATCCTGCAGCCGCGCCTGACCATCGACCGAACCGGCGCAGAGACGGAAATCATCACCAAGGGCCGCCATGACCCTTGCGTCGGCATTCGCGCCGTGCCGGTCGGCGAGGCCATGGTCGCCTGTGTGCTCGCCGACCAGTTTTTGCGCCATCGCGGGCAAGTGGGAGAGGGAGTGAAGTCATGACCAATGTCTATTCCGGCGCCTGTTTCTGCGGCGCGGTGGAAGTTGAGGTGAATGGCGAGCCGACGGCGATGGGATATTGCCATTGTGGGTCCTGCCGGTCCTGGTCGGCCTCCCCGGTCAACGCCTTCACGCTGTGGAAGCCGGAGCAGGTGAAGGTGACGAAGGGGGAGGATCAACTGGGCGCCTATCAGAAAACCGCGACGAGCGACCGGAAGTTTTGCCGGCTCTGCGGCGGCCATGTCTTGACCGATCATCCGGGTCTCGGCCTTGTCGATGTTTTTGCGGCGACCATTCCCGATTTCCCCTTCGCGGCGCAGGTTCACATGAATTACGCCGAGACCGTCCTGCCGATGCGCGACGGGCTTTTGAAGCTGAAAGACTTTCCCGCCGAGTTCGGCGGTTCGGGGGATGTCATCGCCGAATAGGCGCTGTGTCGCGAGGCTGGGCCGCCCTGATCGTGGCAGCCGCGCCTTTATCGGCTCGATCGGCGTTTTAGGAACGCGCAGGCCTCTCGTCCCCACGCCTGCCCCGGCTGCTCGATATAGCGATAGGACAAGCCTGCAATGGCGAGGCAAACGGGGAGCATGACGGCGATCATCGCCGCCGTAATCGCCGCGACGCCCATCGCGCTATCGAAAGTCTTGATCGACGGCGTCAGGATCGCGAGCAGATTGACGGCTATGGTGACAATGACCCAATGGGTCAAATAGAGGCTGTAGGACGCATCGCCCAGAAAGCGAAACGGGCGCGCCTCCAACCAGACGAATTGTCGCGGACAGAAAAACACGACGGCGATCAGCGGCGCGATGGCGGCCGTTTCGATCAGGTTGCAGAGTTGGTCGTAAATCTCCGTCTTGAATAATTCGATGGGCAGATAAACAACCGCGAATAGAGCGGCGAGCAAAGCCCAAAACAATATCATGTTCAATTGACCAAATCGGTCGGCCAAGGCCCGTCCCCACCAAAGCACGGTGACGCCCGCGAAAAAATTGATCATGAAAATATTCCAGTCATGCTGCAGCCCGAGGCGGACGCTGCCAAACACCAGCAAGACGACGCCCGTCGCGAAGACATAAATTTTGTTGCGCCCCGTTGCGACCAACAGCGGCAGAAGGGCGGAACCCAAAAGCTCAACATAGATCGACCAAATTGGCTGGTTGGGCTTTAGGCTGTATCCAACATAGGCCGAGAGGAACTGAGCCGGCGTGAGAGGTCCAAATTCCGCCGGGATCGATTGGACCGGCATGTGTGGATCAATCAAAATCACATAGAGGCCGCCGATGGTGACGGTGACGAACATCAACGGCATGATCCGAAAGAGACGACGCACCGCGAAGAATTTGATCTGCGCGGCGGACGCCGGCGCCTTGGCGAGCGATATGCCGAGAACGAAGCCGCTCAGCACAAAGAAAAATGTCACCGCGGCTTCGCCGTTGAACGGGAAGACGCTGTCATAGAATCCCGGTCCGTAAATGGCCTGTTTCACTTGCTCCAGCACATGCATGCAGAGGACGATCAACGCGGCGATCCCCCGCATGGCGTTTAAGGGCAAGGAGAATGTGGCCCGCGCGGCCTCCTTGTAAAAAATATTCGTCAAGCGACGCCCTCCTTCTGCCAACGATCATGCAATATGAGCTCTAAAAATCGAAATGATGACGCGCCGCCGCGCGCTCTCGCCGCGGACGCGAGGATGCTGCCGGCAGGGCTCAAGCAGCCGCTCGAAACAGCCTTAGCGACGCTGATTCTGCGCAAATTCCGCGCTAAAAGGGAGAAATATGATCTTTGTCCGAATATGAGCCATTGCCGGAGTTCGCCCTTTCCAAACGGCCTTGCCCACACTAGTTTAGCAATACTAAACCCGTCCCGGCGCCCAGGGCATCGCATGAAACTTGGCGATTGGCTGAAGCTGAACAATGTCAGCCGCTCGGATTTCGCCCGCAGGACCGGCCTGTCGAAAGGCTCGGTCTCGCAGATCTGCAATCAAGAGGACGCCTGGGTCTCGCGCGAGACGGCGCAGCAGATCATGCGCGAAACCGGCGGCGCCGTGACGCCGAACGATTTGCTTGCGCCGGGCGGAACCAAGGAGCTTGCGTCAATGGGCCATTCGGTTACTCAGGCCATCGAGGCGGTGGCGCGCGGCGAGATCGTCATCGTCACCGATGATGACGACCGCGAGAACGAAGGCGATCTGATTTGCGCCGCCTCGCTCTGCACGCCGGAAAAAATGGCTTTCATCATCCGCAATTGCTGCGGCATCGTCTGCGCGCCCATCACCGCCGACGAAGCCAAGCGGCTGAACCTTCAGCCCATGGTGGCGACGAACGACGCCCCGCATGGCACCGCCTTCACCGTGTCGGTCGACGCCAAACATGGCTTGACGACGGGCATTTCGGCGGAGCAGCGCAGCAATACGGTGCGCGCCCTGGCCAACGGCAATATGGGGGCTTCCGATTTCGTCCGCCCGGGCCACGTCTTTCCGCTCATCGCCCGCGAGGGCGGCGTGCTCATGCGCTCTGGCCACACCGAGGCCGCCGTCGATTTGTGCCGCCTCGCCGGCCTGCCGCCGGTCGGGGTGATCTGCGAACTCGCCAATGACGACGGTACGGTGATGGCGGGGCCGCAGATCGTGGCCTTCGCGGAAAAGCATGGCTTGAAGCGCATTTCCGTCGCCGATCTGATCGCCCATCGGCAAGCGCGCGAAAAAATCGTCCAGCGGGTTGGGGTGTTTGCGGTCGACGGCCCGAGTGGACCGCTGACCGGCTACGCTTATGTGACGCCCTTCGATCAGGTGCAGCATTTCGCCTTCGTTCAGGGCGAGATCGGCGATGGACGCGACGTGCCGACACGGCTGCATCGCGTCGACATCGTCGCCGATCTCATCGCCGGCGGCGACACGATTCGCAAGACTTTCGAGTGCTTCAAACAGGCCGGGCGCGGCGTCTTCATCTTTCTGCGCGACGGCACGGCGGGCGTTCCGGTCAATATCCCCGGCGCGCCCAAGGCCGATTCCGAGGCGATGCGCCATAAGGAATGGCGCGAGATCGGAACTCGGCGCCCAGATCCTGCGCGATCTCGGCGTGTCCTCGATCCGCCTGCGCACACAGACCCCGATGACCTATATCGGCCTCTCGGGCTTCGGCATCGAAATTTCATCGAGCGAAGGCGTGGGGTAGCGGGAGCTTTCGCGCTTACGCCCCCATCAGCGTCAGCACATGCGCGGCGGCCGAGCGGGCGAGGGCTTCGAGATCATAGCCGCCTTCGAGAATCGAGACGATGCGGCCTTTCGCATGTTTCTCGGCCATCTCCATGATCCGCGTCGTCACCCAGACATAGTCGGCCTCGACGAGCTTCAGGCCGCCTAGCGGGTCGTGGCGATGCGCGTCGAAACCGGCCGAGATCACGATGAGATCGGGCGCGAAGGCGTCGATGCGCGGCAAAAGCCGCGTCTCCACTGCCTCCCTGAATACCGCGCCGTCATTGCCGGCCGAGAGCGGCGCATTCACGATATTGTCGTGCTCGCCGCGCTGATCGAGGCCGCCGGTGCCGGGAAACAGCGGCATTTGATGCGTCGAGGCGTAGAGAACATTTGGGTCGGACCAGAAAATATCCTGTGTTCCATTGCCGTGATGGACGTCGAAATCCACGATCGCGACACGCTCGGCGCCATGGACCGCCTGGGCGTGCCGCGCCGCGATCGCCGCCGTGTTGAAGAAGCAAAAGCCCATGGGCGTGGAGCGTTCGGCGTGATGGCCCGGCGGGCGGGCCGCGAGGAAAGCGTTCTTGGCGTCGCCGCGCATGACTTCATTGACCGCCGCCGTCGCGCCGCCGACGCAATGAACGATCGCCTCCCAGGTGCCCGGGCTCATGATCGTGTCGGGATCGAGGTTGATGCGTCCGGTCTTCGGCGCGGCCGCCTCGATCGCATCGACATAGCTTTCGGGATGAACCCGCAAGATGGCGGCGCGGTCATTGCCCGGCGCCAGGGCGCGATGGAGAAGGTGAAAGCGTTCATGTTCGAACAATTGGTCGATGACGCGGATGCGGTCGGGACGCTCCGGATGACCGGGCCCGGTGTCATGCTCAAAACTCGAAGGATGGCTAAGGAAAAGCGTCGTCACGATGCGGTAACTCGCCGGGTCTTCAAGCGATGCCAGAATAGGGAGAGGCTTCCCTTATGGCCTTCTGCGCGGTCTGTCCATTGAATTTGGAGGCCGTGGCCAATCGGCGGGTGTTTTTCTATGGCCTCTTTAATACGGCGGTCCCGCTTGTGGCTGAACAAGAAGGCCCTTCGCTACGGGGTCGCGGTCGGCTCGAATGCCTTTGGCCTGCCCGGGACAGCCGCCGTCGGGCGTATGGCGGAATGGCCGCGCTGGGCGCTGCCTTCGGAAATGGTGGAGCGCTGGCCGCATCTGCGAGCGATCCTGGCCGCGGGAGGGGTCGAAGGCGGGCCCGACAATGCGCTTGGGGCGCGCGCCGTCCCCTGCCGGGCGGGTCAAGCCAATGGGTTGGGCGCGGCGGCGCTCGCGCCGATGGTCACTTCGACGATTTCCGGCGGACGCATGAAGCGAATTGGTATATGCGACGTGCCAAGACCGCCGGAAATGATCAAATGGCGGCCGCTCTGGACAATATGTCCATAAACCAGATCGGTGAAGGTTGAGCCGAAGCGCGGATGGGACAGTGGCGTGCCGAGGACGGGCAGGTTCACTTGCCCGCCATGCGTGTGGCCGCAAAGCGTCAGCGAAACGCGATCCGGGACGCGGCGGAAAACATAGGGTTCGTGCGCGAGCAGGATGATCGGGTTCTGATCCTTGACCTGCGCCAAGGTGCCTGACAGATCGTCCGCCCCTTGATAGCGGCCGCGGCCCAATCCGCCCGCGAGTTGATCGCCAAGTCCCGCGACCCAAAAGGCTTGACCGTCCTTGGCGAGCCGCGCGGCGTTGTTTTCGAGCAGCTTGACGCCCGCCGCCGCCAAGGCGCGCCGGATGCTCTCGGCGTCGTCTCCCGGCAGATCGGGAAGCGCGCCATGCCACCAATCATGATTGCCGAGAATGGCGTGGACGCCGAGCGGAGCGCTCAGGATCGAAAGCGCTTCGCCCCATTCGTCGGGCGTCACGGGCCCACTGACGAGCCTTTGGGAGCCGTTGAAATCGCCGAGGATGAAGATGATGTCGGGCGCAAGCGCATTGGTCATTTGCGCGATCGCGCGCACCCGGGCCGCCGGCATCCAAGGCTCGCAGGCGTGAATATCGGCGAGCACCGCGGCCTTGAGCGTCAAACCTTTCGGCCAGTGCGGCGGCGCGACGCCGTAAGTGGTGAGCTTGAGGCGTAGGCCAGGCTCAAAGCCGAAGGCGTAAGAGGAAAGGCCAGCGGTCGCCAAAGCGAGTCCGCCGGCCCCCTGCAAGAAAAGCCGACGGCTAAGTTTGGTCATGGCCAAGCTATACGGCAAAGCGCGAAAAGAACCAAACTGTAAGGCAAGTTCTTTTCGCCCCTGATCGCGGCGGCGGCGCGGCTCCGTTCAGGCTGCTTCGTCGTCGCGCAGGACCGCCGGAATCGTCTCCTTCTGGATTTGCGCGGGCTTTTGCGGCTTGCGGGCGGTTGATTTCAAGTGCGGCGGCGACAGCGGAGATGCCAATCTCGCGGTAGAGCCGGGACAGGAGATCGTGGGGCCCATTCTGGCGCGCCGCGATCTTGGGAGATGTGTCTTGCTCGGTCATTGGCTTTACTCGTCCATTCTGGAGCTTGGCTGAAGCGCGGACGCTCCGGTTAAATGATCATGTGGCCGGAAGATTAACGCCTTCTAACCGCCGACGTCCTGTTTCGCGCCGTGAGCGGCGTCGGCTTGGCCGCTAGGCGTGAGAAAAGCATGTTTGGACGGTCTGGCTTGCGCCAAAGCGCATTTTGGACGCGCGCTTCAGCCTTGACCTCAACTTCAGCCATCTCGATCGCCTTCTCTCGGGCGCGGCCTGCGCATCGACCATATCTTGATGGAAGTCAGGTCGGCGGCGAGGCTTTTCAAGCGCAAGCGCCGGCAAATGCTTCAACAAGCCGCTCGCTTGCTTCAAGAATATGTTATTGGGCGAGAAAATATTGTTGGGCAAGGCGGCGGAAGCCGTCGGCTCTCGCCCGGACAAGCGCTGGCGAAGCCGGTTCGGGCCAGCCCCCTGCTTCGCACGAAAATCGGCTCGCTTGCCTGGCCCGCGCCTAGCCCATGAATTTGGCGCGAGGATCTTGGCTTGGCCCGAGCGCTTGGCCCGAAGGAATCGAACGCGGGCCGCGGCTCCATCGTCGTCTGTGGGAGATCAAGTCTTCATTCTGGGGTCTTGCTAGTGTCGCGATCGCGCCGCATAACCACTCGCGGACCACACGCCGCATCTAAAGGGAGGACGCGTCCCATCCCTCGCTGGATGGGACGAAGACAAGGATCGAGCATTGGATCACGGCTATTTCCGCAATGACGCGCATCAAGGTTCCGGCGCCGCCGGCGGCTCGACCGCATACCCTCGCAAGGGGGTGATAGCTCGGACCTTGGCGCTTGACGAGGCGCAAACGGCCGATGAACTTCATGCGACGGCGCGGCGCCATTCCATCGGCAGGAAGATAGCCGCGGCCTGCAGCATCGCGATCGCGCTGTTTTCGATCTATGTCCTCGGGCGCACCTTTTCCGCCGTTAGCCTGACCGATTTGAGCCATGCTATCGGAGCGACAAGCGCCGATCAGATCGCCAAGGCCGCGCTGCTGACTTGCGTGTCCTATCTTGCGCTGACCGGCTATGACGCGCTGGCCTTGCGTCAGCTCAAAACGCGGGTGCCTTATCCGACCACAGCGCTCGCATCTTTCACGAGCTACGCGATCTCCTTCACGCTCGGCTTCCCCCTCATCACCGCCGGCACGGTGCGCTATTGGATCTATTCGCAGGCGGGCCTTGCGCCGAGCAAGGTCGCAAGCCTTACAATCGTCGCCGGGGTGACGTTCTGGTTCGGCATGGTTTTCGTGATCGGGGCCGGACTGACGTTTCAGGCCGAGGCGATCAGCGCGCTTAACCATTTGCAACCGGCCTTGAACATGCTCATGGGCCTCGCCGCCCTCGCCGCGATCATCGCCTATCTCGTCTGGGTGACGATCCGCCGCCGCCATGTCCGCATCCAGGGGTTCCGTCTTGAATTGCCGGGGCTCGGCTTGACGCTCGGCCAGGTCACCCTGGGCGTTATCGATCAATGCGCCGCCGCCGGCGTCCTTTTCATGTTATTGCCGCAGCATGGCGCACTCGATTTTTTCACCTTCGCCGCGACCTATGTCTTCGCCTGCATTCTCGGCGTCGTCAGCAACGCTCCGGGAGGGATTGGCGTGTTCGAGGCGGCGATGCTGAAGGCCGTGCCGATCGCCTCGCAGGAATCGGTCTTGGCCTCGCTGCTGCTGTTTCGGCTAATCTACTATTTCGTTCCATTCGTCCTCGCGCTTGCGTTTCTCGGCGCTCACGAGGGCTTCCGGCGACAGAAGAGCTTGCGCGAGGCCATGCGGCAAAGCGACGAGAACGCCCCTATCATTGACGATATCGGCTGACGGCCTGAGGCGGGCCGGCTAGGGGCTCATGAGACGAAAAACTGGGCGACGAACGGGCGCGGGCGGCTCGACGATAACGAGGCGCGCGTTCCCCTTCTGGCGCGGAAATGGCGCGGCGGCTTTGCGATTGCTGGGTGAATTATGAGATTTGATCCCATTTCATAGTCTTGGGGGGGTAAGACGGGCATAACGAGGGGGGCCATGGAGCAAGGGCAACTGGCGCGTGATCGCTTGATCATCGGCCGTTTCATCGACGCTCTCCCTGAGCCCGTCGTCGTCATCGGCGCGGCGGACCGGGTGCTCGCCGTGAACGCGCCGGCGCAGGCTTTGTTTCCGGCGCTGCGGCCGGATGATCTGCTCGCGCGCGGCCTGCGCGCGCCCGACGTGCTTGACGCCGTCGCGCGAGCGCGCGCCTCGGCGCGGCCGGAGCGGACGACCTGGCTCGAACGCGTGCCGGTCGAGCGATTTTTCGAGCTCAGCGTGGCGCCGATGGATGGGCCGCAAACCGAGCCGACAATGGTCTTGACGTTGCGCGACATGAGCGAGGCGCGCCGGGTCGAGCGGATGCGGGTCGATTTCGTCGCCAACGCCAGCCATGAATTGCGCACGCCGCTCGCGTCCCTGCTCGGCTTCGTGGAGACGCTGCAAGGGCCGGCGCGCGAGGACAAGCAAGCGCGGATCAAGTTTCTCGCGATCATGCGCGAACAGGCGCAACGGATGACGCGTCTCGTGGACGATCTTCTGTCGCTTTCGCGCATCGAGCAAAATTTGCATCTGCGGCCGCAGACGCCGGTCGACATGGTCGCGATCCTCCGCCATATCGCCGATACGCTGGCGCCGATGGCGCGCGACAATGACGTCGTCCTCAAGCTGGAGGCGCCGCGCGCGGTCATCGTCAAAGGCGATCGGGACGAACTCCTGCGCGTCGTCGAGAACCTTGTCGAAAACGCGATAAAATATGGCGCCTCCGAACCCGAGAACCTTGATCGAACGGTCGAGATCTCGCTTGTCGCCCAGGAGCGCCAATGTGTCCTGAGCGTGCGCGACCATGGGCCCGGGATCGCGCCGGAGCATTTGCCGCGCCTGACCGAGCGCTTCTACCGAGTTGACGCCGGCCAGAGCCGGGCCAAGGGCGGCACTGGCCTCGGTCTCGCCATCGTGAAACATATTGTCGCGCGGCATGGCGGCCGGATGGGCATTGAATCGAAGCCCGGCTCGGGCGCCACCTTCACCGTAACCTTGCCGTTGCAGCTGGGTTGAGCTTAGGCTGGGGTGCGATTTGACCGCGCCGCTCGGGCTCCGTCATCAGGATGTAATCTTAATTTCATACCGCCCTTTTGTTGCGCGTCTAGGGTTTCGACCGAGGCGCCGAGCAAGACGTTTCTCGCGCCACCCGCGAGCGCATCGCCCGGTCCCGATCGAGCGGGCTTTCTTTCAGCTCGGCTAATCTCCACAGCCACCAAGGGGCAAGCAATGACTTTTACGTTCCTGCGCACGGCGCTTACGGCCGTGGCGATGACCTTCGCCGCGACCGTCGTGGCCGAGGCCTTCGATATTTCCGGCGCCGGTGCCACCTTTCCCTATCCTATTTATGCGAAATGGGCGGACACGTATAAAAAGGAAACCGGCAACAACCTGAATTACCAGTCGATCGGCTCGGGCGGCGGCATCAAGCAGATCAAGGCCAGAACGGTGACCTTCGGCGCGTCCGACATGCCGCTTAAGCCTGAGGAGCTCAAGGAGGCGGGCCTGGTCCAGTTTCCCACGGTGACGGGCGGCGACGTACCTGTGGTCAATCTCGAAGGCGTCAAGCCGGGCGAATTGGTGCTTGACGGCCCCACCCTCGCCAAGATTTTCTTGGGCGAGATTAAGACGTGGGACGACCCCGCCATCAAGAAGCTGAACCCGAAAGCCAAATTGCCGTCACAGGCGATCGTCGTGGTTCACCGTTCCGACGGATCGGGAACGACATTCATCTGGACCGACTATCTTTCCAAGGTGAGCTCGGATTGGAAGTCCAAGGTCGGAGCCAGCACAGCCGTCGAATGGCCTGCCGGCATCGGCGCCAAGGGCAACGAAGGCGTCGCCAACAATGTCATTCAGACGAGCGGCGCGATCGGCTATGTGGAATACGCCTACGCCAAGCAGAACAAGATGGCCTTCGTCGATATGATCAACAAGGACGGCAAGCGTATCGCTCCGAACGCCGAAGCCTTCCAAGCCGCCGCGGCCAACGCCGATTGGGAGAAGGCCCCGGGCTTCTACCTGATCTTGACCGACGAGCCCGGCGCTAAGTCTTGGCCGATCGCGGGCGCGACTTTCATCCTGATCCCCAAGGAGCCGTCGGATCCTGTCGCCGCCGGCGAAGCGTTGAAATTCTTCAAATGGGCCTATGAAAAGGGCGGCAAGCAGGCCGAGGAGCTCGATTATGTTCCGCTGCCCAAATCGGTTGTCGCCTTGATTGAAAAGACTTGGTCGACCGAAATCAAAGGCGCTGACGGCAAGCCTCTCTTGAACTGAGGACCCAGGAAAACCTAAGGCTTCATCGGCCTTCCTTTTGACGGTTCGCTGGTTCGACGCAATCAACGAACCGTCCCTTTGACTTTTACGCCTCTGGACCGCGTCCAGCGCCAAGAAAAACGAAACCGGCAAGGACGAAAGAAGTGACTGAGTTTGCGATCGACAGCAGCGTCTCGATGCCCGCCTATGTGCGTCGGCGAGCCAAGATCCTGCGCGGACTGCGGCTTCGCGACATCGGCTTCCGCTTCCTCACCTTGTCGGCCGCCGTCGCTGTTTTGCTGATCCTCGGCGGCGTCATCGCCTCGCTGATCGTCGGTTCGCTTCCGGCGATCAAGGCTTTCGGCTTCAATTTTCTGACCGCCGAGGTTTGGAATCCGGTGACGGAGAAGTTCGGCGCCGCGGCTGCGGTCTATGGCACGTTGGTCACCTCCGCCATAGCCATGGCGGTCGCCGTGCCGATCGGCCTCGGCATTGCGATTTTCTTGACCGAGCTCTGCCCTCATATCCTGCGCCGGCCGATTGGGATCGCGATTGAGCTTCTGGCGGGGATTCCCTCCATCATTTACGGCATCTGGGGCCTCTTCGTCTTCGCGCCTTTCTTACAAAAGAACGTTCAGCCGGGCGTGATCGGTTTCTTCGCCGACGTGCCGGTTCTCTCCACGCTTTTCGCCGGACCGCCTTATGGAATTGGCATGCTCACCGCGGGAACGATCCTCGCGATCATGGTGCTGCCTTTCGTGGCCTCGATCTCCCGCGACGTCTTCGACACGGTGCCGCCCGTCCTCAAGGAAGCCGCCTACGGCGTCGGCTGCACGACATGGGAGGTCGTGCGTTTCGTTGTGATCCCCTATACGCGCGTCGGCGTCATCGGCGGCGTGATGCTGGGCCTCGGCCGCGCCCTCGGCGAAACTATGGCGGTCACTTTCGTCATTGGCAATGCGCATCGGATCTCGGCGTCGTTGTTTGCGCCGGGCACCACGATCTCGGCCTCGATCGCCAATGAATTCACCGAAGCGGTTGGAGATCTCTACACCTCGTCCTTGATCGCGCTCGGCCTCATCCTTTTCGTCATCACATTCATCATTCTCGCGATCGCCCGTTACTTGCTGATGCGGCTCCAAATGCAACAGGGGACCTGAGCCATGTCGCGTTATGACAGCCGGCACCGCAGCAGCGCTGTTTACATCGGCCTCTGCTACGCTTCCGCCGTCTTTGGCCTCGGCTGGCTGGTCTTGATCCTCTTCTCGCTGTTTTGGGAGGGGTTCCGTGGCCTTTCCCTGTCCGTCTTCACCGAGATGACGCCGCCGCCAGGGTCGGCTGGCGGGCTGTTGAACGCCATTGTCGGAAGCCTGATCCTGACGTTTCTCGGCGTCGTCATCGGAGCCCCGCTCGGCATGCTGGCGGGGACCTATATGGCCGAATATGGCCGCTACACGAAGCTGACTTTTGTCGTGCGCTTCATCAATGACATCTTGCTCAGCGCGCCTTCAATCATCGTTGGTCTCTTCATCTACGAGGTCATAGTGGCGCGAATGGGTCACTTCTCCGGCATCGCCGGGGCGGTGGCGCTCGCCGTGATCGTCGTGCCCGTCGTCGTCCGGACGACCGAGGACATGCTGCTTCTGGTGCCGGATCCTTTGCGGGAAGCCGCGAGCGCGCTCGGGATGACCCGCGCCGTCGTCATCGGCAAGATCGCCTATCAGGCGGCCCGCGCCGGCCTCATCACCGGCGTTCTTCTCGCCATCGCCCGCATCAGCGGCGAGACCGCGCCCTTGCTCTTCACAGCTCTGAACAATCAGTTCTTCAGCACGAATTTGAACGCGCCGATGTCGAGCCTTCCCGCGGTCATCTTCCAATTCGCCTTGAGCCCTTACAAGGAATGGCAGCAGCTCGCCTGGACCGGTGCGCTTATCATCACTTTCGCTGTGCTCGCGCTCTCCATCACCGCGCGGGTGCTCGGCGCGCAGAGGACCACGAAATGACGGAGGTCCAACTCATGACCCAAGACCAAAAAGCCATAGACTCCCTTGCGACGATCGCCGTCGAAGAGACGACGAATGGCGGCGCCGGTCCTCAGCCCGACGGCGTTGGCGGAACGGCGCCTGTCGCGGCGCCGGAAACATCCGCGGCGCCGGAGAGCGCTGCCGCGACGGAAAGCCCTGCTGCTGCGCCGGAGAGTCCTGCGCCGGCGCCGCAGTATGCATATGCGATAAAAGACCCCGCGACGCGCGCGATCGAACCTGCCCCTAATTTCGCGGAGAAAGTTTCGGTTCGAAACCTCAGCTTCTTTTATGGCGAGTCGCGGGCGCTCAAGGATATAAATCTGCCGCTCTACGAAAATAAGGTGACGGCCTTTATCGGGCCGTCCGGGTGCGGAAAATCGACGCTCCTGCGCGTGTTGAACCGAATGTATGATCTCTATCCAATGCAAAGGGCGGAAGGAGAAATCCTTCTCGATGGCGAGAACATCCTGGACGCTAAGCAGGACGTTAATCTCTTGCGCGCCCGCGTCGGCATGGTGTTCCAGAAGCCGACGCCGTTTCCGATGTCGATTTATGACAATATCGCTTTCGGCGTCAGGCTCTATGAAAAGGCGAACCGGGCCGAGCTCGACGAACGGGTCGAGACCGCGTTGAAAAGCGCCGCGCTATGGGGCGAGGTCAAGGACAAGCTCAAGGCCTCGGGCCTTTCGCTCTCCGGCGGACAGCAGCAGCGGCTCTGCATCGCGCGCACCGTGGCCATCCATCCGGAAGTCATTTTGCTCGACGAGCCCTGCTCGGCGCTTGATCCGATCTCGACTGCGAAGATCGAAGAATTGATCGACGAGCTGAAAGAGAAATACACGATCGCGATCGTGACCCATAACATGCAGCAGGCGGCCCGTGTTTCGGATTTCACCGCCTTCATGTATCTCGGCGAGCTCATCGAATTCGGCGTCACCTCGCATATGTTCACTTCGCCGCGACAGAAGCGGACGCAGAACTATATTACCGGCCGGTTTGGCTGAGCGCAGGACTTTCAAGGAACATCTCATGCCCGATCACACCGTAAAAGCTTATGATCAGGAGCTCGAATCCCTTGGTCAAAAGATCGCCGAAATGGGCGGGATCGCGGAAAAAATGCTCTCCGACGCGATGGACGCCTTGGCCGATTCCGACGTCAAGCTCGCCCAGGCGACGATCAACAGCGATCCGCGCCTCGATGTGCTGCAGCGTGAGATCGAGGAGCGCGCGATCATGACGATCGCGCGGCGCCAGCCTCTGGCGGTGGATCTGCGCGAAATCATCGCGACCATTCGGATTTCGAACGATCTCGAACGCGTCGGCGATCTGGCCAAGAATATCGCGAAGCGAACGATCAAGATCGCGACCGACGTGCGTATCCCCCGCGCGATCATCGGTCTGCGGTCCATGCATGATTCAGCGGCCATGTTGCTGAAGGACGTGCTCGACGCTTATTCGCAGCGCGACGCCGAGCGGGCGCATGGGGTCTGGATCTATGACGCAGACCTCGACGCGCTCGAGGATTCGGTGTTCCGCGACCTTCTCACTTTCATGATGGAGGATCCGCGCAATATCACCTTTTGCGCGCATCTTCTGTTTTGCTCCAAGAATATCGAGCGGATCGGCGACCATGCGACGAATATCGCCGAGACGGTGATCTATCTCGTCACCGGCGAAATCCCGCCGATTGACCGGCCGAAGGGCCAAACCATGTTATCCGAAGCAACTGCGACAGCTGGTTGAGAACGATGAGCGACGCACAGATATCCAATGACATACGCGGCAACGCGGGCCGCGGCGCGGCGACGGCTCCGGCCGCGGCCCGCATTCTCGTCGTCGAGGACGAAGCGGCTTTGAGCTTGCTCCTTGCCTATAATCTTGAAGCCGAAGGTTTTGTCGTCGATCGGGTCGAACGTGGCGACGAGGCGGAGGTGAGGCTCAGCGAGACCATCCCTGATCTCGTCATCCTCGACTGGATGCTGCCTGGCGTTTCGGGGTTGGAGATCTGCCGCAGGCTGAGGGCGCGCGAGGCGACCCGCAGCCTGCCGGTGATCATGCTGACCGCCCGCGGCGAAGAAAGCGAGCGCGTCCGCGGCTTATCGATCGGCGCCGACGATTACGTCGTCAAGCCGTTCTCCGTTCCCGAGCTCATGGCGCGCGTTCGCGCCTTGCTGCGGCGGGCCCGGCCGGACAGGGTGACAGGCGTTCTTTCGGCCGGAGATCTTGAGCTCGACCGGCAAAACTGGCGCGTTCATCGCGCCGGCCGCGACGTCCATCTGGGACCGACCGAGTTTCGCCTTCTCGAACATCTGATGGAGAAGCCGGGCCGGGTGTTTTCGCGCGCGCAATTGCTCGACAGCGTGTGGGGGCTTTCGGCGGAGATCGACGAGCGCACGGTCGACGTTCATGTGGGCCGTTTGCGCAAGGCTCTGTCGCGAGGCGAAGAGAAGGACCCCATCCGCACGGTGCGCGGCGCGGGGTATTCGTTTGACGAGACCTTTGGCAAGGTCTCCTGATAGACGTGCTGACGCGGTTCAACCGAAGCCCGCGCCGGGTCTGGATCGGCCGTGGCGTTCGATTGCGATCAGGCTGATTTCTGGATGCGGCGCTCGCGCCGCCGATCCTGCTGCGGCACATAGGCGATCCGCGCATGATGCGCGCAATAGGGCCCTTCGCCCGGCGTTTTCCTGGCCCCGCAATAGCGAAACTCGATGGCGGTCGGATCGCCCATGGGCCAACGACACATGGACTTGCGCAATTCCAAGATCGTGACGGGTTCCGAGATTTGCACGACGACATCTCTGCTCGGAGCCGGGGCGGGCGCTTCGAGCGCGGTCAGCTTTAGGGCTAACGCCATATTGCCTTGGATCATGGGGCTGGAGCCAGTGAGAGCGGCCCCAATAGGAGTGGAGCCGATGGCGCTGGCTGAACGCGGATTTTGCGCGCGCGACGCCGGCTTTTGCTGGGGCCTCGGACTGGCGGTGGTCGGCGCGCTCAGCTTGGTTCGGCCGGAAAGGCCGAGCCTGTAGACCTTGCCGATGACTGCGTTGCGCGTCAGGCCATTTGCGAGTTCGGCGGCGATTCGGCTCGCGCTCATGCCTTGAAGCCAGAGCTTTTGCAGCAGGTCGATTCGTTCATCGGTCCAGGACATCGCCGCCTCCTAGGTTATCGACTCTCGGTCGTATGAACTTGCGCTTATTTTGAAATTATCTTGTGCATGGCCGCGAAAATCATTTGGCAGCGGGGCTGCCGGGGCTTTTCCCGTAGCTCCGCATCATTTGCGCCAATGGCGCCGCCAACACGGAGCGCCCACGAGATGTCGTGTTCATATGAGAGAGCCTACACTAGCCGTAGAATTGCTTGCAAGCTTCGTTAGCTGGCCGCGGATGTTTTCAACAGGAGCTTACGCAAAGCCCGCGAGGCGCATCGAATGTCAACGCGCCGAAGGATCGCCGTCGGCGGCCGAGCGCGGCGGGGCATTTTCGCTCGACGCGCCGCATTTGCGCTCCTGTTGCGCTTCACCCGGATTTTGGCGCCGCTTTATTGCGCCAAGCTGGAGCCGGACGCGGAACCGGGCGGCGCGGCTCGACGCCGTTGGTACGGTGACGCGCCGGCGTTCAGGTTCCGCGGCGCGCGGGCGTGCTCGACAGAAAGGCGCGTCAGATAAGGGTGGAGGCGCTATTTTGGCTGATCTTCAATTCTGCTTTCGCGATGCACGGACTTGCCGGGGCCATCAATAAAAGGAGGTTTTGGGACATTTTGGCGCTGCGGTGAGGATTGCCTCGCATGACAAGCGGCCAGATGGAAGGGACGAAAGCTTCGTTCGCCGATGGATTGAACAAAGCGAGGCCTGTCGTCGGGCCGACGCGGTGAGAAATAGCGGCCCTATTTCGGCAAAATTTTTTACTTATTTTGTGGGGTAGACATATTATGGAGTTCTTGTATCTCTTAGAGTTAAGCTCTTGAATAACTTGGATGTTATTTCTCCAAAATGGAACCAAAACCACTTCCAGCCCATAATTACATGGCGCCGCATTATATTGTATTTGGCTCTAACCCGGAGGCTGGATGTAACTAGAACAAACCAGAAATCTATTCGAAGTAGTGAAAGATTTATGAACTTATTAAAGTTTCTTATAAATGCAGGCCTATTCTTATTATGTATAACTTCAGAATTATATGTAGATGAGCTATGTACTCTATATTTTCTTAATATTAAAGGTAAAGACGCTATTTCTCCGGACGTCGCGAGGCGTGATAAAATAAAATACTCATATCCATCGGCCATATATGGCTCTTTTACTTTATGCATGACTTTATCACATATTTCTGTACGTATTAGTCCATAAAAACTAAAATATATATTCGAATTTCCATATTCAAAAAACGGAACAATCCGATCATCAAAAGATATATTATCCCTCAGTCGTTCCAGTCGTGCTATATTTTGCTCCGCGCCATTTTCGTCGATACATGAGAAATCACCAGTCACAAGAACTGTCTGTTGATTTTTGGACAAATAGCTCACAGTCTGTTCAAGAAACTCAGCTTCTAGGCTGTCATCGTGAGCAAGCCACGTGAAAAAGCGTCCGCGTGATTGCCGTACGACAAAGGACATGTTCCAATGCATGCCGCGATTCTTCTCGTGTCTGACATATTTTATTCGTGAATCGCGGGCCGCGTATTCAATGCAAATCTTTTGGGTCGCATCGACGGAATTGTTATCGGAAATAATGAGTTCGAAATCTGTGAAGGTCTGATTCAGAGCGGAATCCAGAGCCTCGCGAATATACCTCTCGCCATTATAGACTGGGACGCCAATGCTGACCGTTGGCTTGGTGGTTTGTTCCTTGTGGGGGCCGAGCGGCATATAGAACCTCGCGACAATTGACTTGTAGTTCAACTCTGGACGGGCTGGGACGGCGATAGGAGTCCCGATGGCCGGGAGCGCCATTGCGGCCCTGCCCAGGCGACGAAATTTCGCGCCGCCGGGAATAGGTCGCCGCGGCTTGGCTCCAGAGCGCAGCGGGGAGCGGCGACGAGACCACCCTGACGCCGCAGCGCGGTCTTCACGGCTTTGACGTTACGCCAAATGATTGCCAATCGACAACCAGATTGATACTGCATCCATCCAAACCATAATCCGGCGGCCTCAGGCGACATCTCCTTGATCGAGTTTTCCCCAGATCCCCTGATCTTTTCGCGCGCCAATGACCAAGTTTCGCCGCTCATCTCGGAGCGCCGCCCGTGAGGGCGACGGTGCTCGGCGGCGGCGGCTTTGTCGGTCGCCATTTGACGGCTCGGCTCCTTGCGGAGGGTCACGAATGCTGGGCGCCTGAACGCGG
Organism: uncultured Alphaproteobacteria bacterium; assembly: GCA_963829515.1. GTDB lineage: Bacteria > Pseudomonadota > Alphaproteobacteria > Rhizobiales > Beijerinckiaceae > Methylocapsa. Next base: position 23,273 of record CAWHIP010000006.1, on the reverse strand, counting down.
CGACCCAGAAATATTCGCCCGGCCGCTCGGCGCAATTTTCTATTGCATTGGCTTGACCGCCGATTTCCGCTCTCGTCCGCTGGAAACAGTGGAAGCCCATGTCTGCGTGTTGCGGGCGCTCTGCGAGCGAGCCGAGTTCGAAAGTTTGATTTACCTTTCCAGCACCCGCGTCTACGCGGGATGCGATGAGGCCAGGGAAGATCGAGCTCTGCGCGTCGATCCGCATCAGCCGGAAGACCTCTTTAACCTCTCGAAGCTCATGGGCGAATTGCTGGCCCTGCAGTGCGGCCGCCCATGCCGCGCCGTCCGTCTCTCCAACGTCCTTGGACCGGGAATGGGAGACGTAAATTTCGTCGGCTCTCTCGTCGCGGAAGCTTTGGCGACGAGGCAGGTGCGGTTCCGTACCGCGCTTACTTCGGCGAAGGACTATATTTGGATTGACGATGCGGCGACGGGGCTCGTCCGCATCGCCGAGCATGGCCGGCGGCCGGTCTATAATCTCGCCAGCGGGGCCAATATGACCCATGGGGCGATTGCCGCGCTGTTAGCCGAGCGAGGCGTCCGCTTCGACGTGGCGGACGGAGCGCCGGTGACCAGTTTCCCGGAGATTCGCGTCGATCTCCTGGCCGATGACACCGGCTTCCGGCCAAGCCCGGTGACGCCGCGACTTGCCGCTTGGCTCGACGTTGAACTGGCCCGGGGGCTCGGCGCCGCGGATCGTTAGGGCGCAAGATTGAGGAAAAGCGAATTCCGGCGCTCCGCCCGCATCCGGCTCCGCTATCGTGGAATCGATCGCGTTCGCGACCGGGATCCACTCCATCCAAAATCATCGTAATTCAACGCCGGAGACCGCCCTGCGGCGTCAAATCCCGCCGGCCTTGGCCGGCGACTTATCAACTGGCAACGGGGCAGCGCGACCCAAGCGCCGCGCGAGTTTCGACCCAAATTTGATCATTGGCTCCTCCACATATCGGTATGTGAGGCTCGATAATGCGGCGCTCGCCAAGATCACAATTATTAAGAACCATAGAAAGGCTAAAAGGCCATTGGAGTCGTCGCGCAGTCCAAAGGGATTTATGCCTAATTTCCGCAAATGATCGCTAAATATATCTAATATGGCGAAGTGCCAAAGATAGCAGCTAAAGCTCACTTTGCCGATATAGCAAATAATTTTGTTTGTGATGAAGGTTTGTGCGCCGCAGGCGAGACAAAATGCGAGCAGCCCGAAACATAGGCCATATCTGAAATGGCCAGGAAGATTGAATGGCAAGGTGATGAATGGCAAAATCGCTAGGGTCGCGACTGACAAATACGCGCCGGTATTCGCAAAATAAACCGAAACGTGCGATTTGTAGTCTTCTATAAGAAAATAAACGCCTATGCCGATAAGAAAGATTGGAAGCTGATTCCAAAACCAGAGAAATTTGTATAAATCCGCGAGCCATTGCGGACCATTTGCGACTGCGCGCAAGACTGTCGGACTAACCAAGTTCGACGCGATTTCATTAAATAGAAGAGACAGGATAAGCGCAGTCAATATTATTGGATTGGATCGGCACATGAGAACCAAAAAAGGGAAGACGAGATAAAAGGTCATTTCTACGGCGATCGACCATCCGCCTGGAACCACGCTATTGATGCTTAAGGGATGCCATCCATGCAAGAATAACGTTGTTAGTGCGACTTGCCACCAACCGATTCCCTCTGGAGCTAGAGGCCGAGGCGCGAATCCATCGAGCGCAAGATAAAATAAGATGGCGAGCCAAAACATCGGAGCGATGCGAAACAAGCGTCTCGTGTAAAACGGTAAAATCCCATCTGGTCTCTTGCGCCAGGACATCGTCAAGGTTAGCGCGCTGACGACAAAGAAGAGTTGAACGCCTCTTGCGCCGTCATTTGCGAATTGGCGCACAACAGATGCGAGGCCCGGAAATTGCTGTGAAACGTGGACCGTAACAACGCCTAGTATTGCCCAACCTCTCAAAGCATCTATATATTGGTAATGCGCTGGAGATGGGCTCAAGCCCGCTTCGTCATTCATTATGAAGGATCCGCATCGACCAAGGCCTTTCTTGACAGGTCAATTGGACATAATCCTCTTGGCCGATATTCCTGAGCCGATATTCCTTGGCCGGATTTGGCTCGTTTGGCAAATCTTGGCGGCGGCCTGCGCAGGTGAGAGCCAGACCGATCCGTGAAGGAGATTTTTCGGTCGTGAAGTCGCATGGCTTGCCGAGAAAGGTGGCTTTCCCGTGTGGCCGGGATCGCGACAGCCTCTCATTGCGCAGGCCGTCCGGCGAAATATTCGGCGGCGGTCGGCAAGATTTGATCTCTGGCGCTGATGACGACCGGTTGAAAAGGCCAGGGAATCGCCAAGGCCGGGTCATTCCACAAAATTCCCGCGCTGGCTTCGGGCCGATAGGCGGGGGTGATCTCATAATAGACCTCGCTCGCATCCTCGAGCGTCAGAAAGCCATGCGCGCATCCTTGCGGAATGTAGAGCATATTGGCCTGGTCGGCGCGCAGCTCCACGTGAAACCAAGTGCAAAAGCTTTGCGCGTTTGGCCGCAGATCGACCAGGACGTCGAAGATCGCGCCTCGCGCGCAGCGAACGATCTTGGTTTCGGCGTAAGGTTCGGTCTGAAAATGCAGCCCGCGGAGCGTGCCGCGACGGGCGTTGAAGGAGGCGGAGCGCTGGACGAAACGCGTCTCCAAACCGGCTTTCGCGAATTCTTCGGCGCAAAAGGTCCGCAGGAAATGGCCACGCTCGTCTGTCCTCGGCACGGGCTCGATGAGCCAAGCGCCGGCGATGTCGAGGGGCGTGAAACGGAAATTATTGCTCGACGCGGACAGCGGGGCTTTCCATTGTTCGGATGAAGCGCTTGGGGGGGCGACTCTTGCCTCGGGGCGACAAAATCCGCTAAATGCCGGCCGCGCCAAACATTATTGGGCAGGATGATCAGCCAAATTCACCGGCGCGGCCTCTCACGAATTCGCGAACTAACACGTCCCAAAGGCACAGGCAAATTTCGGATGAAAGCGGTCATTTTGGCGGGAGGTTTCGGCACGCGGATCTCGGAGGAATCGCAATTGCGGCCAAAGCCGATGATCGAGATCGGCGGACGGCCGATCCTATGGCACATTATGAAAATCTATTCTTATCATGGCATAAGGGATTTTGTCGTTTGCCTCGGCTATAAAGGATATATGATCAAGGAATATTTCGCCAACATGGTGCTTCATTCGTCCGACGTGACGATCGACGCCGCCGCCAATACGATTGAATACCATCAGGCGGAGGTCGAGCCATGGCGCATCACGCTCGCCGATACCGGCGAACAATCCATGACCGGCGGAAGATTGAAACGCGTGGGCCGCTATCTGAACCCGGGCGAGACTTTTTGCATGACCTATGGCGATGGCCTGGCCGACGTTGATCTCGCCGCGCTTCTGCGCTTCCATAAGGGCCATGGGCTGTCCGCCACGCTTACGGCGATCATCCCCCCCGGCCGCTATGGCGCGGTCGATATCGATGGCGACGCGGTGCGCCGCTTCGTTGAAAAGCCGCTCGGGCACGAGGGCTATATCAATGGCGGCTTTTTCGTTCTCGAACCATCCGTCCTCGATTGCATCGACGGCGACATGATCTCATTCGAGGCCGAACCGCTCGAAGGCCTCGCCCGCGATCGCCAGCTCGCGGCCTATCGCCATTCCGGGTTTTGGCAGGCGATGGACACGCTGCGCGACAAAAATTACCTTGAGGAGCTTTGGCGGTCTGGACGGGCGCCCTGGAGAGTTTGGGCTTGAACGGAGTCGATCCGTCCTTCTGGCGGGGACGCCGCATTCTGCTGACGGGGCACACCGGCTTCAAGGGCGCTTGGGCGGCGCTCTGGCTGGCGCGCATGGGCGCGAGGATCACCGGCTTGGCGCTCCCGCCGGAAGCCGACCCCAATCTCTTCGCCTTGGCCCATGTCGAGCAGGACGTCTCGTCCAGAATCGCCGATATCCGGAACCTGGACCATGTCGCCGCGATCGTCGAGGAAGCCGATCCCGAGATCGTCCTTCACATGGCGGCGCAGCCGCTCGTCCGCCGCGCGGTCGCGCAGCCGGTGGAGACATTTTCCATCAATGTCCTTGGAGCCGTTCATCTACTTGAGGCGCTCAGGAACCGGCCGGCGCTTCTCGCCGCTCTTGTCGTGACCACGGACAAGATCTACGAAAATCGGGAAGAGGGCAGGGCTTTCGTGGAAACCGATCGGCTCGGCGGCCACGAGCCTTATGGCGCCTCCAAGGCGGCGGCCGAGATCGCGACGGCGGCCATGGCCAAGACCTATTTCGAGGCCTCCGGGGCGGCCATAGCGACGGCTCGCGGCGGAAACGTCATTGGCGGCGGCGATTTTTCCGAGGACCGGCTCATTCCCGACATCATCCGCGCGGTCGAGCGCGGAGACAGGCTTGTCCTGCGCGATCCTTCGGCCATACGCCCTTGGCAATATGTGCTCGACTGCCTCGCCGGCTATTTTTGCTTCCTGCAGGCGCTCGTCGAAACGGGCGCCGGCGAGCGCGCGTTGAATTTCGGTCCGGCGGGCGGGGCTGTCGATGTCGGGGCGGTCGCGTCCTCCATTCTAGCCGCCCTCGGCGCGGGCCGCGAGTGGGAGCGCGATCCCGTTGGATCTCCCCATGAATCCCATGTTTTGAAGCTCGATTCGTCGCGGTCGCGCCTGCGGCTTGGCTGGCGCGACCATTTTCCCGGCGAGCTTGGCCTCCAAGCGACGGCGGCATGGTATCTCGCCTGGCGGCGAGGCCAGGACATGCGCGCGACGTCGCTCGAGGCGATCGACGATTTCATGGCCGCGCAAAAACGCGCGGCGCCTGAGCTCGCCTCGGCCGAGCCCGACGCAAACGCAAAGCCGCGTTGATGAACATGCGCGCGTGCCGATCCTGCGGCGGTCCTTTGGCGATTACCTTTGTCGATCTTGGCGCGCAACCGATCTCGAACGCTTTTCGGACGCGCGAGCAATGCGCCTCTCCAGAGCTTTTCTACCCGCTCCATGCTTTTGTGTGCGCGGCCTGCAAGCTGGTTCAGCTCGATGACGTCAGTTCGCGCGACAGTCATTTTCACGCCGACTATGTTTATTTCTCGTCTTTCTCGAACAGCTGGCTTGATCACGCGCGGCGCTACGCCGACGCGATGGTCGAACGATTCCACCTCGACAAGGGTAGCCGAGTTGTCGAGATCGCTAGCAATGACGGCTATCTGCTGCGCAATTTTTTGGCCAAGAAGATCCCCGCGCTTGGCGTGGAGCCGTCGGCGAATGTGGCCGAAGCCGCGCTGCGTCAAGGCGTCGAGACGCGGGTCGCTTTCTTTGGCGCGGAGACGGCCCGGCGGATGGCGGCCGAAGGACTGGGCGCCGACTTGATGCCCGCCAATAATGTCTTGGCGCATGTGCCGGATTTGAACGATTTCATCGCCGGGTTTCGCATTCTTTTACGACCGCAAGGCGTCGCGACATTTGAATTTCCGCATTTGCTGCCGCTCATTCGCAACGTCTATTTCGACACGATCTATCATGAGCATTATTCCTACTTTTCGCTTCTCGCGCTGCTGCCCCTCTTGGCGCGACACGATCTCGCGGCGTTTGACGTTGAGCAATTGTCGACGCATGGCGGCTCCTTGCGCGTCTTTGTCGCCCCGGCTGAAGCCGGCCGCCCCGCCGCTCCCGCGCTTTCCGCGCTTATCGAAGCGGAAAAGGCGGCGGGTCTCGACGATATCCCCATTTATGAAAGCTTCGCGGCGAAGACCCATGCGGTGAAGCGGGCGATCCTCGCCTTGTTGTGCCGCCTGAAGGAGGAGGGGCGCGGCATCGCCGCCTATGGCGCTCCGGCCAAGGGCAATACGCTGCTCAATTATGTCGGCGCGCGGACGGATTTCATCGACTTCACCGTGGACCGCAATCCGGCGAAGCAAGGTCTTTTCCTGCCCGGAACGTCGATCCCGGTTCTGCCGGTCGAGGCGCTGGAGCAAAGAAGGCCGGATTACATGGTGATCCTACCCTGGAACTTGGCCGATGAGATCATGCAGGAGCAGGCGCATATTAGATCCTGGGGCGGGCGTTTCGTCCTTCTCTTGCCAACGCCCAAAATCGTTTGAACCGAGGCGGCCGATCGCCGCGCGGGCGGGCTCCAAGCCGACGGAATGAAGTCGCGAAAGCGCGGCGACCTTCACAGGACATGCTCCAGCGGGCGAGATCCGCCACATGTCACGCCCGAGCCTGGGCCAACCACATTTTGAGCTGACCCGCGCGCCGCGCCGCGACGCGGCCAAAATGGCGGAGCTTTGGGAACGCGGAGCGGCGCAACAAGGGGGCGAGCTCCGGACAGATCGCGCTGGTGGATCTGTTGCGCAGCGCGTCCAATCGGGACGTCACGGATCGAAAACACTCGATCAAGTCGGTGCGATCCTCGGCCATCATATGGTCGATGATGTGCCGGAATTGGCTCTCTATCGAGAAATCGTTCGCCCTGGCGCCATCGTTTGGATGCGCGTCGGCGTAAGCCTCCAGGTGCCGCAAAATCTCGAGCTTGATGCTGCGCGGGAGAATCTGGATGCTGTAATATTTCGGTTCCTGGAGGACATGAAAATGGAAATCATGCTCGCCGACGCCTTCCAGCGCCAGAAGGTCTTCGCAAAGCTCGGGCAGAGACCAGACATTGAACACCGAGACCGTGACGCCAAATCTGACGCGGATATGTGGACAGCGTTGGATGACGGCGCTGACATTGGCGAGGAAGGTTGTCCAGGACATGCCTTCGCGGACAAGCTCGCCGCGCGCCCCGGCGCCGTCCACGCTGACCTCGACGCAGATGTTTTTGAAGCGGGGCCACAGCGCCAGGACATCAAAACGCCCAAGCCGCAGCTCGGACATGTTGGAGCTATACACGAGAATAACATCCGTGCGTCCCTGCGCGATCAGCTCATTCAGAACGGCGTAGTGCTGTTCCAGCAGCAGCGGTTCCCCGCCGGCGAAATAGATTTGCTCGATGGTGGGCAGCAGAGGACGCAAGGCCCGCACGCCCGCCTCGGTCGAGGCGAAGGTTGCGATCAGGGCGTCAGGCCCCGCGGTCCAGCCCATCTTGCGGGCGTCCGAGAACCATTTCGAGCTCGCGTCGTGACCGCACATCCGGCAACTAAAATTGCACAAATTGCTAAATCTGATGTCGAGCGTGATTGGCAATGTCGGCGCGACGAGATCAGCGACCGGGCCGACGGCTCTTATGTCGCCGTCAAGCGCGTCCGCGTAATGCGTCTGTCTTGTGTTGAAACGGCTGCGCAAGCTTTCGCCGCCGGTTTCCTCCACTTCGTAACATTTGCAGCATCGATCGTCCCGCTCGTCTCGGAGCATTTTGGCGCGGAAGTCGTGGAACGCCTGACCGCCCCAGATATCCTCAATCGACTGCTGTCCGACATTGCCGAAGTCGCCCTTGAATTCGCAGCAGGGCGTCGCGCGTCCGCCAATGGCGACGCTGAGATTGAGCCATGGAGCCACGCAGAAAGCCCGCCCATAGCCTCGGCGGGGGTCGATTGAAATGGGATGAGACGCCATGACGGCAATAGGTTGTTCTGCGGTGTCCACAGCTATTCCCGCCGATTTTTCAACTGATAGCGCATAATTGACGTGTAAGATCTCCGGTGGGCGCAGTCAACTTTGCGCCAATAGATTGTCGGAAAGCGCGATGAAGCGCGCGATGCGCCACAATAGTGGTCTTCGAACTTTTGCGCGGCGAGAATATTTTCCAAATCCCGCGAATATTGATTGAAAGCCTGGCCGCCGATTCACCCAAGCTGAGCAGCGTGGTCGAAGCGCTCCTTAAAGCCGAGCGCCCCGAGTTCAGTATGTCCTCATCACCGATTATTTGCTTGCGGCGCCGACGTCGCGTCCGAAAGGGCGGTGAGCCCGAGCGCATCGTCATAAAACCTGAATTGGGGCTCGCGCACTGCGCCGGCGCGATAATGCCCCTGGTCTCGAAAATATGGAACGCCGTCGTCCGCGATCGTTGGGCAGCGATGTTCATCGCAAAGAAAATCAAGCGGCTCGATGAATTTCGCCTCCAGCGACGACGCAAGGGCGATCAGCCGGCTTTTCAGAGGAAGAATGGGTTTTTCGATTTCGTCTCGGTCGATATATTCCAGCTCCATTGTGTCAAGGCGGAGGAATTGTCGCTTCAGGAGTTCGGGCGGGATATCCCACTTGCCGATCGGAGTTGCCGAAACAAAGGCGATCTCCACGCCGCGCTTCCGTAATTCAAGCAGATGCGCGCGCAACGTCGCGAGCACGGAGTTGACATGGCTATAATACCATGACGGGTCGCTGTTCAAAACGCAGGCCTCGCCTTCGAGGAAGCAAAGCGATTTGTGCTCGGGCCCGAAATAGCCGTACCATGCTGATATGAATGCAATGCGCTTGAAGTCGCCCGCCTCGGCGAAATGCAGCGCTTGGTCGAAGAAGCCGTTGCAGTGAAACTTGTCGATGACCATTTTTATGCCGGGCACCGGGGGGCACCCCGGTGAGGCCAGGAAAGTCACCGGCCCCTCGAACCTCTCCGCAGGGAGCTTGGCGAAGCGATTATAAGCCTGCATGGAGAAGGAATTGCCGATGACCAAGGTCCCTCGGCCGTCGCCCTGGCCAAGGCGGCAAGGCCTCAACTCTCCCTCTGGTCCCCTACCCTTGCAGCTTTCCGGAAAGTCCCAATCGGCCTCCACCATGCGATAGATTTCCAGCTGCTTGGCGCTGTCAGGCCGCCGGTTGGCAAATCCGGCGTTCAAGGTGACGGTGACGGCCAGACCAAGGGTGACGAGCAGCATTCCCGCGATCGGCGCCCAGCGCCAGAGCGCTGACTTCAAGTCGAGGCGCGGCCCGACACGGCTTCTCCACCAGGACAACAGAAGGCCGCCAGTCGCCAAGATCGCCGCGAGGATCAAGATTTCAATGCAAATCTTCAGCGCCGTCGTCTTGATAATATTGAAATAGAGCGCCGTCACGGCGATTGGCCAATGCCAGAGATAAATGGAGTAGGACCATTTTCCGATGAGCTGGACGAACCGGCATTTGAACAGGATTGCTTCGGATTGGTTCGCGGCGATGACGAGGCATGTGCCGAGAACCGGCCCCAGCGCCCAGTAATATGGCCAGGGCAGATTGTAATTGAAGAAATATATGGAGACGATTATCAGCAGGAAGCCGAGGGTTAAAAGGGCTCTACTCAAAAAAGGCCGGCCAAGATACCGAATTTTACTGGGGTTAAATTGCAAAGCAACGATCCCGCCGGCGAGCAATTCCCAGGCCCTTTGAGGAAGAAGATAAAAAGCGACGGTGGGCTCCGTCGTGGAATATGAAATACATAAAAATAGTGAATAAACCGCCAGCAGCCAAAGAATTGGGGCCAGGTATCTCCGTGTCAGGCTGAATTTGTACAATGAGAATATTATCACCGGATAAATTAAGTAGAACTGCCATTCTACCGAAAGGCTCCATGTGTGCAAAAGCCACTTAACAGCGCTTTGCGGGTCAAAATATCCAATATCTTCCGCGAAGCGAATGTTAGAGAAAAAGAAGATGGCTGATACGCTTGTATATGCGAGATAATTATACATCATAGGGTCCATGAAGAGGTACCCTATGAATATCAAAGCGATGCATAGGCCAAGAAGACCTGGAACGATGCGCTTGGCGCGATCATAGTAGAAGTCAAAGATGTTAAACGAGCCTTTTTGTAATCTGCCGACGATGATATTGGTCATCAGATAGCCGGATATCACAAAAAATATGTCGACTCCGACAAAGCCGCCAAGAATGAAGTCAGCTTTGTAATGATAAAGGACGACCGCGGATACGGCGAGCGCCCGGAGCGCATTGATATCATACCTGAATTTTGTCATCATCACCACGTTTTGATTATCGACGAAGGTTCCAGCGCGCTGTCCAAATAGCGCGAAACGTTCGATGTTTGTCTTTCCAGTTGACGCTCAATCGGCGAGCTTGGCCCAATCTTTTGCGGCGCATATCGCCCTCAGCGCGCGGCGGACGGCTTCAATCCGGCCGAAAGGGAATTGCTCAAAATCAAAGAGGCGAAGCATGTTCTGATTTAAAAGTGAGATCACCTTTTTAACGGCGGGCTTGTTTAAGGCCTTGCCTAGCGGCGCAATAATAACCGGGGTGGGCCTCGTTCCCCTCGACTTGACCCAATCGCACCGACGGCGCCGGTTGGTCAAGCCGCCGGCGCCGGGCGCGATACTGGGCTCCGATCCGACGAGGCGAACGGCATGGCTGTATCAGGCGAAATCGAGACGACCAAGGCGGGGCCGCTCGGCGCGGACGATTTGCGGAAGATCGACGCCTATTGGCGGGCGGCGAATTACCTGTCCGTCGGGCAGATTTACCTCCTCGACAATCCCCTATTGCACGAGCCGCTCCGGCCGGAGCATGTCAAGGCGCGGCTCCTTGGCCATTGGGGCACGACGCCTGGCCTCAACTTCATCTACGCCCATCTGAACCGCGCCATCAAGGCGCGGGACCTTGACGCCATCTTCGTGTGCGGACCAGGCCATGGCGGCCCCGGCGTCGTCGCCAACACCTATCTTGAAGGAACTTATAGCGAGATTTATCCCGACATCGCGCAGGACGCCGAGGGCATGCGGCGGTTGTTCCGCCAGTTCTCCTTTCCGGGCGGCATACCGAGCCACGCCTCGCCCGAGACGCCCGGCTCGATCCATGAAGGAGGCGAACTCGGATATGCGCTTCTCCACGCCCATGGCGCGGCCTTCGACAATCCCGAACTGCTCGTCGCCTGCGTGATCGGCGATGGCGAGGCCGAAACCGGCCCGCTTGCGGGGTCTTGGCACTCCAACAAATTTCTCAACCCCGCCCAGGACGGCGCCGTCCTGCCGATCCTTCATCTCAATGGCTATAAGATCGCCAACCCGACCATTCTCGCGCGGATTTCCCATGAGGCTCTCGCCGATCTCCTCTCCGGCTATGGCCATGAGCCTTTCTTCGTCGAAGGCTCGGACCCGGTCTTGGTTCATCAGAAAATGGTGGCCGCGCTCGACGCGGCGCTCGACCGGATCGCCTTAATCCAGGCCGAGGCGAGAGGCGGCGGCAAAATGGCGCCGCCGCCGCGCTGGCCGATGATCGTCTTGCGAACGCCGAAAGGATGGACCGGCCCGAAGGAGGTCGACGGCCTCAAGACCGAGGGCTTCTGGCGGTCGCATCAGGTGCCTTTGTCGGATGTTCGCGGCAATCCCGCGCATCTGCGCCTGCTCGAAGCCTGGATGCGAAGCTACGCGCCCGAGACGCTTTTTGATTCGGCTGGCCGGCTCGTTCCGGAGCTCGCCGCGCTCGCGCCGCGAGGGGCGCGGCGCATGGGCGCCAATCCGCACGCCAATGGCGGGCTTCTCATGCGGCGGCTGCGCTTGCCGGATCTCCGCGATTACGCCGTCGAGGTGCAGACGCCAGGCGGCGCGCGGGCCGAGGCGACGCGGGTGATGGGCGAATATCTCCGCGACGTCATGCGGCTGAACGCCGAGGCGCGCAATTTCCGGCTGATGGGACCGGATGAAACCGCCTCGAACCGCCTCGACGCCGTGTTCGAGGCGACCGAACGGGTGTGGATGGAGCCAATCCTGCCGGAGGACGTGCATCTCGCCCATGAAGGCCGCGTCATGGAGGTTTTAAGCGAGCATATGTGCCAGGGCTGGCTCGAGGGCTATCTCCTCACCGGCCGCCACGGCTTCTTCTCATGCTACGAGGCCTTCATCCATATCGTGGACTCGATGGTCAACCAGCACGCCAAATGGCTCAAGGTCGCGCGCGGGCTCGGATGGCGGCGGCCGATCGCCTCGCTCAACTATCTGCTCACCTCGCATGTCTGGCGCCAGGACCATAATGGCTTCAGTCACCAGGACCCCGGATTCATCGACCATGTCGCCAATAAGAAGGCCGATATCGTTCGCGTCTATCTGCCGCCGGACGCAAATTGCCTGCTCTGGACCGTCGACCACTGCCTGCGCACCTATAACCGGATCAATGTGATCGTCGCCGGCAAGCAGCCCGCGCCGCAATGGCTTGCGATCGAGGAGGCGTTGACGCATTGCGCCGCCGGCCTCGGCATTTGGGATTTCGCGAGCAATGATCAAGGCGACGCGCCCGACGTGGTCATGGCTTGCGCCGGCGACGTTCCCACGCTGGAGACGCTCGCCGCGGTCAGCCTGCTGCGCGAGCATTTGCCCTTGCTCAAGATTCGCGTCGTGAACGTCGTCGATTTGATGACCCTGCAGCCGAAGGAGGCGCATCCGCACGGCCTGACCGACCCTGAATTCGATGCGATTTTCACGAAAGACAAGCCGGTGATCTTCGCCTATCACGGCTATCCGCATCTCATCCACCGGCTCACCTACCGCCGAACCAATCACGCGAATATTCATGTCCGCGGCTATATCGAGGAAGGAACGACGACGACGCCTTTCGACATGGCCGTCTTGAACGGGCTCGACCGCTTTCATCTCGCGATAAGCGTCATTCAGCGCACGCCGGACCTCGCGGCGCCGGCCGCGCATGTCATCCAGCGCTTCCGCGACAGGCTGATCGCGCACAAGGCCTATATCCGCCAAACCGGGGAGGACATGCCCGAAATCCGCGACTGGGCCTGGCCCTCTTAAAGCCCGGCGCGGGCTGGCGATTGAATCGGAAGCCGCTTGCCCATGATAGAGCATTTTCAAGCAAAGTGGGCGCCGGTTCGTATCAAGAAAATGCGGTAAAGCAAAAGCTCTAGCGAAGCACGATGACTTTCGTCCCGATCTTCACCCGGTCGGCGAGATCGACGACATCCTGGTTGGTCATCCGAATGCAGCCCGACGAGACCGCGGCCCCGATCGTATCCGGCTCGTTCGAGCCATGAATGCGATAAAGGCTCGAGCCGAGATAGATCGCGCGCGCGCCGAGCGGGTTTTCAATTCCGCCGGCCATATGGCGCGGCAAGTCGGGACGCCGCTTGAGCATTTGCGCCGGCGGCGTCCAATCGGGCCAGGCGCGCTTCATCGTCACGGTTTTCACGCCGGACCAGGTGAAGCCCCCCCGGCCGACGCCGACGCCATAGCGGATCGCCTGCCCGTCGCCGAGGACATAATAGAGGCGGCGCTCGCTTGTCGAGATGACGACGGTCCCGGCCTTATAGCCGCGATCCCAAGACACGACTTCGCGCGGGATAGCCTGCTGGCGAAACAGCGTGAGGAAGTCCGCCAGCGGACCTCGCTCGAGCGGATTTAGGCTAGCCAGCTTAATGCCGTCGAGCGGGTTGTCGAAGGCGAAAGCCGGGGCATCCGTTCAACAGCGCCAGTAGGACGCCGGCGTGGGCGAATGTACGGAGCATGGTTGTCCTTTAAACGCTGTCGGCGCATGGCGCCGCGCATGAACCAAATCCGCACTTCCTTTTCTTTTTCTGGCTAAAATAGGGCGCAAGGCGTGTGTTCCTGTTCGGCAGGCCGCATGCGCCGCTTCGGACGAGAGCGCTACAGCAGCCCTGGCGGCGGCCGAGCTTCTGCTCGCTCAGCCGCCGAAGGCCGATCCATAGACTTTTCACCGGCGGAGAATTAAGAAAAAGCGACGCGCGAAGCCTCGCGATCAATCCCGCGCGCGGCGCGTTCGCGCTTAATCCAAAAGGCGCAAATGTTCATCAGGATTCTCGGATCATCCGCCGGCGGCGGCTTCCCGCAATGGAACTGCAATTGCCGCAATTGCGCCGCGGCGCGCGAGGGCGCTCCCGGCTTTACGCCGCGAACGCAATCCTCCCTCGCCGTCAGCCGCGATGGAGCGAACTGGATCTTGCTCAACGCCTCTCCCGATCTCGGCGCGCAGCTTGCGCAGAATCCAAAGCTTGCCGCGCGCATCGAGGGCGACTCGCGCAACAGCCCGATCAAGGCCGTCGTTTTGACCAATGGCGACGTCGATCATGTCGCGGGGCTTTTGACGCTGCGCGAGGGGCAGGCGTTTTCGATCCATGCGGCGCGGCGCGTGCTCGACGTGCTCGCCGGCAATAGTCTCTTCAACGTCCTCGCCGCCGATCTGGTCGCAAGGCAGGAGCTTGCGATCGACGCTCCGACGAAAATCATTGGCGGAGGCGTGGATCTCGGCCTTGTCGTGGAGGCCTTTCCGGTCGAGGGCAAGATCGCGCTTTATCTCGAGGACGCCGCCGCCGGGCCGAATTTCGGGACCCAGATCGGCGACACATTGGGTTTGCGCGTCAGCGATCCGGTGACGGGCCGCGCGTTTTTCTATGTTCCAGGCTGCGCGAAAATCGACGCCAAGCTCGCGGAGCGCCTTGCCGGCGCGAGCCTCGTGCTGTTCGACGGCACGCTCTGGCATGATGATGAAATGATCGAGCAGGGCCTGCTCGGCAAGACCGGCGCGCGCATGGGCCATGTCAACATGTCCGGTCCCGACGGCTCGATCGCGGGCTTCGCGCCGCTTGGCGTCGCGCGCAAGGTCTTTATCCATATCAACAATTCCAACCCCGTGCTCAATGAGGCCTCGCCCGAGCGCAAGGCGGCGGAGGCGGCGGGCTGGGAAATCGGCTATGATGGAATGGAGCTCTCCTTATGAACGAGGCCTCGCCGCTGCAAGCCGGAGCTTCGCAGCTCTGGTCGCCCGCGGAATTCGACGCCGCGATCCGCGCGGTCGGGGCCGAGCGTTATCACGACAAGCACGCCTTTCATAAGCTTCTGCATGGCGGCAAGCTCAACAAGGGTCAGGTCCAGGCCTGGGCGCTCAACCGCTATTGCTATCAGGAGGCCGTGCCGCGCAAGGACGCCTCTTTCATGAGCCGGGTGCATGATCGCGAATTGCGCCGCGAATGGATCCGCCGCATCCATGATCATGACGGCCTCGGCGACGAGCCGGGCGGCATCGAACGCTGGCTGATCCTGACCGACGGGCTCGGCCTCGACCGCGACTATGTGACCTCATTCCGCGGCGCCTTGCCGGCGACGCGCCATATCGTCGAATCCTATGTGCGCTTCGTGCGCGAGCAGCCTCTGGTCGTCGCGGTCGCCTCCTCGCTCACCGAGCTCTTCGCGCCGACCATCCATCGCGAGCGCATCTCCGGCATGCTCGAGAATTACAGCTTCATCGACGATAGCGTGATGGCCTATTTCAAGCGCCGCCTGGCGCAGGCGCCGCGCGATTCGGATTTCGCGCTGGCCTATGTCAAGGCGCATGCGAAGACGCGGGCGGAACAGGAGGCTTGCGTCGGCGCCGTGCGGTTCAAATGCGACGTCCTTTGGGCGCAGCTCGATGCGCTGCATCACGCCTATGTCGCGCCCGGCCTGATCCCGCCCGGCGCCTTCCGGCCCGAGTCGCCGCTTGAGGCGAGGCGTTCCGCGCGGCCATAGGGTTCCGCCGCCACGTCGACTTGAAGGTCCTTGCGCGGCGCTTGGCCCTTGGAACGGCGGGCAAAGCGCCGTGTCGAATTGATCTGCCGCAAGACTCCGCAGTCGCGCCAGGACTAGGATATTCAGGCTCCACCGCCGCGCGGCAGGGAGCTGACAATGCCCGACATCAACCCCGACAAGGTCTGCTTCGTCATCGTCAAGGCGCGCGAGTTCGACGTTCAGGACGAAGCGTCTGGAGGTAAGATGATTCTCCAACGCGAGCGACGATCATTTCGTGAGCGTATACGCGTCGGGCAGGGATGACAGCGTCCGCAAGGAGCTGAAGGAATTCATCGACAGCATGGATGAAGACGAGCAATGCGAGCTTATCGCTTTGTGCTGGGTCGGACGTGGCGATTTTTCCGGAAGAATGGAAAAATCGCTGTCGCGGAGGCGCGAAATCGGCGTCAAGGTCCGACCGCCGATTATCTGATCGGCATCCCCTTGTTTCCGACTATCTGAAGAGGGCCTCTCGCGGTTCGACGTATCCTGCGAAGGCTTCGAGGCCGGCCGCTCTGAGTTGGCGGCGCCGTCTGGGTCCTCCGGGCGCGATGCCAGTGGCTCAGCCATTCATCCTGCCTTCCGCCGTGTCATTCGGCGGCGATCGTGCCGAGCTCGGCCCTTGCCGACATCCAGCCGCCGAATCCACGCATCGTGATCGAGGAGGCTTAAATGAAGTGTCGATCGATTCCAGAATTCAGAGCCGTCTGAGGCCATTCGAGCCGGAGCCCAAAACAGGCGCAGCGGCTTGAAAGATTTCCGACCGCATCACCAGCTCCAACGTGGCGGTGGTCGCGCCGAGACGCGGCATCGCAAGGGCGATCTGTTCAAGATCGACATCGCATCGCGACGCCGGAACATAAGGACGTTATTGTCACCAAATCCCACGGCGACGCCCCCGACACGAGTATTTCGCCGTCGCGATCCAGGACGCCTTCGCGGCGGCGAGGCCAAATCGAGGCGCCGTCCGCGAGATGCGCGGCCAGGTCAAGCCGCATGAAGCGGAGGATCATGGCCGCGTGACGAATTTCTCGCCGGGGAGGATTATGGGTTTATCGAGACGCCGGACGGCCGCGAGGTCTATTCCACCCAACAGCTTCTTGACCGCCTTCGATCATTTGACCGTCGGCTCCGAATTTTTCGTCGAGGAATCGGCGCAAAAGGTCCGCAGGCGAGCAAGTTCGGCGTGATCGGCAAGCATCATTTGCTGTAGAGCGCCGCCGCACGAAGCGCGCATCAACCGGCCGAGGGTGCGGCGCGCAGCGCCGGGCCGGTCAAGCGAGGTCGGGCGGGAACCGCGCCAGAATATCTATGACTTCCTGGTCCGTCGTCTGGCGAAAATCGTCATAGAAATAGCCGATCGCGCCGAATATCTCGTGGTCCTCGAGGCAGACGATCTCGTCGGCGTCGTCGCGCAGATCGGCGAGCGCGTCGGTCGGGGCGACGGGGACGGCGAGCGCGAGCTTTTTCGGATGGCGTGCGCGTATGGCCTTAAGGGCAGCCCTGGTCGTCGCGCCGGTCGCGACGCCGTCGTCGACGACGATTGACGAGCCGCCCCTTGGACGTCGATCACTTGCGCGCTTGCCGATATAGCGCTTCGCGCCCGCCGCGCGATCTCGGCGAGCTCGCCCCGCGCAGAGCCACGCTTGGAATTCAGATTCGTCCCACGCCCGCGAGGCGGAATGACGTCATCGTTGCGGACGATGTCGGCGCTCAGCGCCATCGACCACGGCGCCCATCGCCAGTTCAGGCTGACGCCGGCGCGCCGATCTTGCGGACGAGGACCAGGTCGAGCGGCGCCTTCGAGCGCCGCCGCGACTTCGAGCTCGACACCGGCGCGCCGCCGCGCGGCAGGGCGAAAATCGCCGGCCGCTGGTCCTTATATTTCGCGAGCCTCGCCGCCAATCTGCGGCCGGCGTCGGACCTGTCCTTGAAGCTCATTGCGACTTTTCCCGTCCATCGCCCTCGTCTCTAGCGATAGACGAGGACGGGAATCGTGCTGTGGGTGAGAACCTTGACGGTTTCGCTGCCGAGGACGACGGCGGAAATCCCGCGCCGGCCGTGCGAGGCCATGACGATCAAATCGCAGTGCTGGTTGGCCGCGGCGTCGATGATCGCCTGATAGGGATGGTCGTGCTCCACATACATCACGTCGCAGCTTACGTCCTGAGCCAAGGCCTCCGCCTTCACCTGATCGAGGCATTTGGTCGCGAAGGCCACCATATGCTTGCGATAGTCATCCAGCGTTTCCGAAACGATCTCCGGCTCCAGCGTGAAGAGCTGGCTCGGCGTTATGACGGTCAGGCTGGTGACCTTGGCTTTGACCGCCTTGGCCAATGAAACGCCATGCTGAATGGCTGATTTGGAGAGATCTGAGCCGTCGGTAGGGATAAGAATATGCTTGTACATGACGCCGTCTCTCCATCGCCCGTTCGTCTTCTCCTTAAATACGCCGATGGTCCGATGCGGGTTTGATTTCCCTCAAATCAGTGAAGCCCGGCCCGCCAGGCTCCATGGCCTCAAGCCACGCGCAAGGCTTCGACGGCGTCCCATAATTCGTCGAAATGGCTGATGATCCGGTCTGGCTTGAAGCGTCTCGACCGGCTTGTCGGTATAGCCGAAATCGACCGCGACGACCGGAACCCTGGCGTTGCGCGCCGTGTCTATATCGGTCTTGAATCGCCGACCATGATCGGCGCGGCGCGGTCGCCGCCGGCGCGGCGATCGTCTGCAGCAGCGCCTCGCCGTCCGGCTTGCTCACGGCGAATGTGTTCTTGCCGCAGATCGCCCGGAACCGGTCGGCGACGCCGAGCGCGGTCAGCAGCAGAACCGAGGGATATTCGATCTTGTTGGTGCAGACGGCGAAGCCCCAGCCCGCCGCCTCGAAACGGTCGAGCGCTTCGCGACGCCGGGGAAAGAGCCGTCGCATCGGCGATATGCGCCTCGTAATGGGCGAGGAAATCCTCGAACAGCGCGTCGAGCCGCGCGTCGGCCAGCTTCGACGCCATGGGCGGCGAGGCCGCGTTGAACCAGCGCCCGGGCGCCGGCGCCGACCATGGCGCGCGCGTCGTCGAAGGCCACGGCGGCAGGCCCTCGCGGGCGAGCAGGCATTGAGGGTCGCGACGAGGTCGGCGGCGGTGTCGGCCAGCGTGCCGTCGAGATCGAAGACGAGCAGCGGCTGGATTCTGCGGGCTCTTGTTGCATCGCAGCAAACTTAAGTCGCGCGCGGCGGATGGTCAAGCCGCGCGCGAGAGAAAGAGGCTGGCGCTTTCCCATGGCGGCGTCTTGCGTCGCCGCTTGTCGCGATTGGCTGCCGACGGGACGCCATCAAGACGGAGGCGCTTCCGCCGCTCGTTTCACTCTTGGACTGGTTTGATGTCGGGCCTTGCGTCCCTTTTCGCTCCGCCGCTGCGCCGCTGGCCCTTGCGCTCGATCGGCGCGGCGCAGCGCGCCGCCGCGGCGAATTATGAGTTTCTCGCCTGCCCGGCGACCGATCTCAACCGCGTCTATCGGCTCGATCGGGCGACGGGCGAGATCGGCGCCTGCCAATATGGGCTGAAGGAAGGCACGGTCGGCGTCACGCTCTGCTATCCGCCGGGCGAAGGCGCGGGCCCGCAGGCTCCGAGCGAATATTCGCTTGTCGCGTCCCGGCACGTCGCGAAGGCGGCGTCTTCCGGGTCGATTTGCGCACCGGCATGATGTCGATCTGCTATGTTTTGAACGAGGCCGTCGTCTGCACGCCGCAGGCGAAATGAGCCGGGTCGCGGCCTTTGGGTCCCATGCCGGGGGTCCCGGGGCCGCAGGCCCAGGGTTGACGCGGGCGCCCGCATGGGACTAACCCGGCGAAGCTGAACCATTCCCGGCCGACATTCACGCGAGCGCTTCATGGCCGCCCTCAATCCGGATGCGGCCAAACGCCTTGCCGCCGCGACGGCGCTCGAGCTTGTGCGCCCCGGAATGCGGCTCGGCCTCGGGACTGGCACGACGGCGGCGCATTTCGTCGATCAGCTCGGCGGGCAAGCGTCGCGCAAGGCTTGCCAGTGACTGTGCGTCCCGACCTCGGAGCGCACGCGCACCCAGGCGGAGCTTTTTTCAATCCCGCTCACGACCATTGACGACGTCGCCGGAGCTCGACCTCACCATTGACGGGGCGGATGAATTCGACCCGCGCCTGCGTCTGATCAAGGGCGGCGGCGGCGCGCTCTGCGCGAAAAAATCGTCGCCGTGGCCTCAAGCCGCATGGTCGTGATCACCGATTCGTCGAAAGCGTGCGCGACGCTCGGCAAATTTCCGCTGCCGGTCGAAGTCAATCGTTTCGGCCTGCGAGGCGACGCGGACGCCATGATCCTGGCGGCCGCCAGGGCCAGCCGGCTGCGACGGACGAGATCCGCTTGCGCAAGAACGCCGGCGGCCGTCCGTTCGTCACGCGACAATGGACATTTTATCGTCGATTGCTTCTTGGGCTCATTCCGGACGCCGATGAGCTGGCGGCGCGTCTCACGGTCATTCCCGGCGTCGTCGAGCATGGGCTTTTCATCGGCCTCGCCAAGGCGGTGATCTGCGCCGGCCCGGAAGACATCGAAATTTATGGCGAACTCGGATGACCGATCCGGTCGAATTGACCATCGCTAATGAGTTTTCGCTTGCCCAATTAACTCCCCGGGATAGGGGATGGGATCAGCAGTCCGCCGCATTCTGCTGCTTGCGCCTATTCTGGCGATGGCGGCGCAAGCGCAGGCCCAGCATTCGGCGCCATGGCTCCCCTGCGTCCGCCTCGCGCCGGCCCGGCGGCCGGCCGCAACCGGGGCCGCCGGCCAGCGCGCGCCGGCGAGCGCGTCTCATCTCGCGTCGGGGCGCAGCTTGTATCGTCAGCGGCATGTCGCGCTCCTTCACCCTCTCGTTCCTCATTCATGGATCAGCTCAGCTACCGCGCTATGCGCAGACGCGCCCGGAGATGATCCGCGACCTCAATACGCGTGCTTGACCGATATCAAGCCCGAATTCGACAAGGAGGCCGACAGATGATCGACACGGCGGCGCAGTCTACGCGAAGCTTGGTTGAGCGAGCAGATTTGAAAGCCGCGATGACTTCTTCGACGAGTGACGACCGGCAAGAAATATGTCGAGGCGAAGCCGGTCTTTCTTGCGATGTCGTCATCATGCCATGCAGGCCTGGCATCAGGAAGATCTCGGACGAATATGATGACGAAGGTTCGCACCGAGATGAAGCAGAGGGGCCACGCCCTCTAAGCGCGGCGCGCGCCAGGAGGGATCAAAGCGGTGTGAGATCGAAAGCGCAGTGTGACCATGGCCAATTTGATGTCGATCTCTTCGTCATCGGCGCCGGCTCGGGCGGCGTGCGCGCGGCGCGGATCGCCGCGGGCCATGGCGCGAAGGCCATGGTCGCCGAGGAATTTCGCATCGGCGGCACCTGCGTCATCCGCGGCTGCGTGCCGAAGAAGCTGCATGGTCTATGCGAGCCGTTTCGCCGATGATTTCGCCGACGCGGCGGGCTTTGGCTGGAGCGTTCCGCGCGCCCAGCTTCGATTGGACGAAGCTCGTCGCCGGCAAGGAAAAAGAGATCTCCCGCCTTTCGGCGATCTATCGCGCCAATCTCGACAAGGCCGGCGTCGCGATCGTCGAGAGCCGCGCCGTGGTCGCTGGATCCGCATACGGTGCGTCTCGCTCGCCGACGGCCGCACGATCACGCGCGCGGCATCATCCTCGTCGCGACCGGCGGCGCGCCGGTGCTCGAGCCGGACATTCCCGGCCTCGAACACGCGATCACCTCGAACGAGATCTTCGATCTGCGCGAATTGCCGCAAGCGCCTGCTGATCGTCGGCGGCGGCTATATCGCGGTCGAATTCGCCTGCTCTTCGCGCGGCTCGGCAGCCGAGGTGACGCTCGTCATGCGCGGCGACAACATCCTGCGCGGCTTCGACGAGGACATGCGCGTCGGCGCTGCGCGACGCGATGTCGCATGCCGGCATCACCTTCAAATTCGGCATGCTGCCGACACAGATCGACAAGACGGCGAAGGGCTTCGCGGTCGCGCTTAGCCAATGGCGAGAGCCTCGACGTCGATCAGGTGATGCTCGCGACCGGGCGGCGACCGAACACGCATGGGCTTGGCCTCGAGAAGAGTCGGCGTCGCGCTCGACGCGCATCGGCGCGGTCAACGTCGACGCTTATCTCGCAACCGACGTGCCTTCGATCTACGCCGTCGGCGACGTCACCAACCGCGTCGCGCTGACGCCGGTGGCGATCCGCGAGGGCCATGCTTTCGCCGACACGGTTTTCGGCGGCAAGCCGACGGCGCGTCGATCACGACGCATATTCCGACCGCCGTCTTCACGACGCCGGAGCTCGGCACGGTCGGCCTGACGGAGGCGGAGGCGCGCGAAACCATGTCACTGCGTCGATATTTACGCAGACGAGCTTCCGGCCGCTGAAGGCGACGCTGTCGGGCCGGCCGGACAAGACGCTGTCATGAAGCTCGTCGTCGATGGCGAGACCGACCGCGTCCTCGGCGTCCATATTCTCGGCGACGACGCCGGCGAAATGGCGCAGCTCCTCGGCATCGCGGTCAAGATGGGCGCGACAAAGGCCGATTTCGACGCGACCATGGCGGTGCATCCGACCTCGGCCGAGGAATTCGTGACGATGCGCACGCGCACGGCGCGCTATCAGCGGAGACGATCGGCCGAGGAAGGCCCGGGCGCGGAAGCGCAGAGGCCGTAAGCCATTCGCCAAGGCGCGAGGGTTGTCAGCCGCTATCGCCATTTCGGAAAACCACTTGTATAAGGCTCTTCCGAAATTTGAGCTAATCTTTGGACGACGCCCTTCGGAGCTTGACGAGCCGATGCCCATCGAACCCTTGGTCGCCCGACAGCTGGAGGGCAAAGCCCATCGAGCAAGCGCCCGATTATCCCGACGCGGCGCGCTCGGCCGAGGTCGAGCGCCAGCTCGCCGGCTTTCCGCCGCTTGTTTTCGCCGGCGAGGCGCGCAAGCTGAAGAACATGCTCGGCAAGGTCGCCAAGGGCGAGGCGTTTCTTGCTCCAGGGCGGCGATTGCGCCGAGAGCTTCGCCGAACATTCCGCCGACAATATCCGCGATTTCTTTCGCGTCTTCCTGCAGATGTCGGTGGTCGAGACCTTTCGCCGCCGCCTGCCGGTCGTCAAGGTCGGCCGCATCGCCGGCCAATTCGCCAAGCCGCGCTCCGAGCCGATGGAAAAGACGCGGCGACGTTTCGAACTGCCGAGCTATCGCGGCGACATCGTCAACGACATCGCCTTCGACGCCGAAGCGCGCACGCCCGCGCCCGGCCGGCAGCTCGACGCCTATCGGCAATCGGCGGCGACCTTGAACCTTATTCGCGCTTTCGCCACCGGCGGCTATGCCAATCTCGAGAATGCGCATGGCTGGATGCTCGGCTTCGTCAAGGATAGCCCGCAATCGGCGCGCTATCAGGAACTCGCCGACCGCATCACCGAGACGCTCGGCTTCATGCGCGCGATCGGGCTCGATCCGGAATCGCATCCGGAGCTGCGCCAGACGGATTTCTACACCTCGCACGAGGCTTTGCTGCTCGGCTACGAGCAGGCGCTGACCCGCGTCAATTCGACCACCGGCGATCATTACGCGACCTCCGGCCATATGATCTGGATCGGCGACCGGACCCGCCAGCCCGGCCACGCCCATATCGAATATGCGCGGGGCGTGAAAAATCCGCTCGGGCTCAAATGCGGGCCGACGCTCGGCGCCGACGAGCTGCTGAGGCTCGTCGATATT
>CAWHIP010000005.1:0-770000 GCA_963829515.1 uncultured Alphaproteobacteria bacterium | reverse complement strand
AGCAGGCGGCTTCGACATCGGGGCCGTTCTCGGGCAGGCGGTGGGCGGCGGCGTCACCGGCGCGATCGTCACCGCGATCGTCGGCCTCATCAAGAACGCGATCGTCGGCCGCAAGCCGGCCTGACCAAGCCGGTCTTGACGGGATCCAGCGGCGGGCGCCGGAGGCCGGCGCGGGGAAATCTATTTGCCGGTCTTGACCCGGGTCCATTCGCGGGTAACGAATTTCTGCGTCGCCGGATCATAGCTCTTGACCGTGAAAAGCCGGCTCATCGTCTCCGCGTCCGGATAGATAGCCTTGTTGTTGAGGATCTCCTTGTTGATGAGGGGCTTCGAGGCGAGAATCCCATTGGCGAAATTTGTCGCGTTGGTGTTGCGCGCGGCGATGTCCGGACGCAACAGGAAGTCGATGAAGGCATGGGCCTCCTCGACATGCGGCGCGTCCTTGGGGATCGCGAGATTGTCGAGGGACATCAGCGTCCCTTCCTTGGGAATGTAGTAATCGATCGCGACTTCGTTTTGCGCTTCCCGGGCGCGGTTGCGCGCCTGGAAACTATCGCCGGCCCAGCCCACGGCGAGGCATATGTCGCCATTGGCCAGCGCATTGATATATTCGGAGGAATGGAATTTCTTCACGCTCCGGCGCAGCAAGGCGAGAAGATCGGCGGCGCGCCTCAGATCGTTTTGGTTGCGGGAATCGGGATTAAGCCTCAGATATTGAAGGGCGACCGAAAAAAGGTCTTCCGGGCTGTCGAGGACATAAACGCCGCAATCGGCGAATTTTTTCAAGATTTCCGGCTTGAAGATGACGTCCCAGGAATTCGGAGCCTCGCCGCCGAGCCTGTCGCGGGCTTTTTCGACGTCATAGGCGACGCCCGTCGTGAACCACATGTAGTTGACGGCGTATTGATTGCCCGGATCAAAGACGGCGAGGCGCGCCATCACTTCAGGCCAAAGATTCTTGAGGTTTGGCAGTTTGGATTTGTCGAGCTTCTGATAGAGCCCCGCCGCGATCTGCCTTTGCAGAAAGGCGCCGGATGGAACCACGACGTCATAGCCAGTCTTGCCGGCGAGTAGGCGCGTCTCAAGCACCTCGTTCGAATCATAAGTATCGTAGACGACTTTGATCCCGGTCTCCTTGGTGAACTCCTCGATGACCTTGGGATCGATATAATCGCTCCAATTATAGACGTTGACTGTTCTGTCCTGAGCGAGGGCAATGGAGCAGACGCCGAAGAGGCAAAGCGCCGCCGCCAAAAGCGTAAGGTGCAGGGATTTCATTCGACCCCGATCGGCATGAGCATTGTTCTAGATCATTTGTCTTATTCGCAGGATAAAGGAACTTGCCGCGGCGGACAATTCGCTGAACCACCCGCGGTCCGCCAACGAAAACGCGAAGGGAGCCCCCATGCATGTCACCATAGAGGCCGCCGAAACGGCGATCGAGGCCGCGCGCAAGCGGGCGATCGAGCTCGGAACCAAAATGTGCATCGCCATCGTCGATTCGGGCGCCAATCTCAAGGCGTTCTATCGCATGGACGACGCCTGGGTCGGCAGCATCGACATCGCCATCAAGAAGGCGAAGACCGCGGTTTTCTTCGGCATGCCGACGGGGCTGATCGGCAAGCTGTCGCAGCCCGGCGCCTCCCTCTTTGGGATCGAGCATTCCAATGACGGGCTGATCACCTTTCCGGGCGGATTGCCGATCGTCGACCATGAAGGCGTCCTCGTCGGCGCGATCGGCGTCAGCGGCAGTTCGGTCGAAAACGATCACGCGGTCGCCCAGGCCGGCGTCGCCGTCGTGGGGGTCAGCGATCTTCCGGAACATCCTTGGCGCACCTAACCCGGACGCCAGGAGCGCGTCCCGATCAAATGACGCCATTTGATCGAAAAAAACGCAGCTCTAAGTCCTAAAGAGTTGGAGCATGTCCTGATGAGACATCGGATATATCCGATGTCTCGACTTCGAAAAAGTCGATCAACTTTTTTCGGGACATGCTCTCATGCCGAACCTCGCTCATTCGGTTCGCGGCCTTCTCGTCCTCGGCGGCGCGCGCTCCGGCAAGAGCCGCTATGCGCAAGGGCTCGCGGAAGCCTCGGGGCGCCAGCCGCTACTGATCGCCACGGCGCAGGCGCATGACGACGAAATGGCGCGGCGTATCGCCCGGCACGCCGCCGACCGCGGGCCCAAATGGGCTGTCGTCGAGGAGCCGATCGCGCTCGCCGCCGCCTTGCGCCGCGAAGCGCGGCTGGACCGCATCGTCCTCGTCGATTGCGCGACGCTCTGGCTCAGCAATCTGCTCCTGCGAGGCGACGACCTCCGCGCGGCGACGGACGAGCTTGTTGGTAGCATCGCCGCGCTCGCGGGACCGGTCATCTTCGTGTCCAATGAAGTCGGCCAAGGGATCGTCCCTGAAAACGCTCTCGCGCGCGCCTTTAGGGACGCGCAAGGGCGGCTCAACCAGGCCTTGGCGGAAGCTTGCGACGCCGTCGTCCTCGTCAGCGCCGGCCTTGCCCTACGCCTTAAGCCGGCGTCCGCGCCGCATTTCACGTTCTGGCCGGGATGAATTCGCGGCGCATTAATTGCTCCACCCGCATTTGCAAATGGCGCGGCGAAGGAATAATGACGGTTTTTTCCAAGTGAAATTCAGTATAGCACAGGGCAATAATGTGAAAGACGCCGCCTCTCCCCACCTTCGCCGCCTTGAGGCGGAGGCGATCTTCATCATGCGGGAGGTTGTCGCGGAATTCGAGCGGCCGGTGATGCTTTATTCCATCGGCAAGGACTCAAGCGTGATGCTCCATGTGGCGCAGAAGGCTTTTTTTCCGTCCAAGCCGCCATTTCCGCTGCTCCATGTGGACACCACCTGGAAGTTCCGCGAAATGATCAGCTTTCGCGACGCGGCGGCGCAGCGCGTCGGAATGGAGCTTCTCGTCCACATCAATGAGGACGGCGTCAAGCATGGGATCTCCCCATTCGCATCGGGATCTTCCCTGCATACACAAGTGATGAAGACCGAGGGCCTGCGCCAGGCGCTCGATAAATGGCGCTTTGACGCGGCCTTCGGCGGGGCGCGGCGCGACGAGGAGAAAAGCCGGGCGAAGGAGCGGATCTTTTCGCATCGCTCCACCGCCCATGCCTGGGACCCGCGCAACCAGCGCCCGGAGCTTTGGCGTCTCTTCAACACGCGAATCAAGCCGGGCGAGTCGATGCGCGTATTCCCCTTGTCGAATTGGACCGAGCTCGATGTCTGGGACTATATCGCGGCCGAAGAAATCCCGGTCGTGCCGCTCTATCTCGCCAAGGAGCGTCCGGTCGTCGAGCGCGACGGCGCCCTCATCATGGTCGACGACGACCGTCTGCCGCTGGCGCCGGGCGAGATTCCGCGCATGGAGCGCGTGCGATTCCGCACGCTCGGCTGCTATCCGCTGACCGGGGCGATCCGCTCCGACGCGGAGACGATCCCGGACATGATCGCCGAAATGCGAGCCTCGACAACCTCGGAGCGCGAGGGCCGCCTGATCGATCACGATGAATCCGGCTCCATGGAGAAGAAAAAGCGCGAGGGATATTTCTGATGCTGGAGCTTGTCCAAGCCGAATCGAGCGCCGCGCCCGCGCTGGAGCCGCGCGACGCTCCCGCGCTGCCAACCTTGAGGCTCATCACCTGCGGCTCGGTCGATGACGGAAAATCGACCCTGATCGGACGCCTGCTCTTCGAGCAGAGCCTGATCCTCGACGATCAACTCGCCGCGCTTAAGCGCGATTCCCGCCGGCACGGGACCGATGGCGACAATATAGACTTCGCCCTGCTCGTCGATGGGCTCGAAGCCGAGCGCGAGCAAGGCATCACGATCGACGTCGCCTATCGCTATGTCTCGACCAAGCGGCGGTCCTTCATCATCGCCGACACGCCGGGCCATGAGCAATATACCCGCAACATGGCGACCGCCGCCTCCAACGCCGATCTCGCGATCCTTCTGGTCGATGCGCGCAAGGGGCTCCTGACGCAAACTTGCCGCCACGCCGCCATCGTGTCTTTGCTTGGCGTCAAGCACGTCATATTGGCCGTCAACAAGATCGACCTGACCGGGTTCGACGCCGACGGCTACGCCAAGATCGTCTCCGACTTCGCGGCCTTCGCAGCGCCGCTCGGCTTCAAGACGATTGTCCCGATCCCGATTTCGGCGCGCCATGGCGACAATATTTCAAAGCACAGCGCCAATACGCCCTGGCGGCAGGGCCCTGTCCTGTTGGAGCATCTCGAGACGATCAATGTCGAGCAGGACCGCAGCGGGCAGGCGTTTCGCTTCGCCGTGCAATGGGTCAATCGCCCGCATCTCGATTTTCGCGGCTTTTGCGGCGAGATCGCGAGTGGGACGATCCGGCAGGGCGATGAGATCGTCGCCGTTGGCTCCGGCCGCGCCTCGCGCATCGCCCGCATCGTCACCGCAGACGGCAATCTCCCGAGCGCCTCGGCCGGCGACGCCGTCACCCTCATGCTCGCCGACGAGCTCGACATCGCCCGCGGCGATGTTTTGTGCGACCCCAAGCATCGGCCGGAGGTCTCCGACCAATTCGCCGCGCATCTGATTTGGATGAGCGACGACAAGCTACTGCCGGGCCGCTCCTATCTCATGAAGGCCGGCGCCAGAACCGTTCCGGTCACAATCACCGAGCTCAAGCATCGCCTCGACGTGAACACGCTCGGCGAGCTGCCGGCCCGGACCCTTGGCCTTAATGAGGTCGGGGTCTGCAATCTCGCGACGACGACGCCGATCGCCTTCGACCCCTACCGGGAAAATCACGCGACAGGCGCCTTCATCCTGATCGATCGGGCGACCAACGCCACCGCCGCCGCGGGCCTTATCCTGCACGGGCTCCGCCGCGCGACCAATATCCATCGCCAGGGCTTGAACATCGGCAAGCTCGACCGCGCCCGGCTCAAGAACCAAAGGCCCGCCGCGCTCTGGTTCACCGGGCTTTCCGGCTCGGGCAAATCGACCATCGCCAACGTGGTCGAATCCCGCCTTTACGCACATGGCGTTCACACCATCCTGCTTGACGGCGACAATGTCCGGCACGGGCTCAACAAGGACCTCGGCTTCACCGAGGTCGATCGGGTCGAGAACATCCGCCGCGTCGGCGAAGTGACCAAGCTTATGACCGAATCGGGCCTCATCGCGCTATGCGCCTTCATCTCGCCGTTCCGGGCCGAGCGGCGGCTCGTGCGCGAACTTCTCGATAAGGACGAATTCATCGAGATTTTCGTTGATACGCCGATCGAGGACTGCATCGCCCGCGACCCCAAGGGTCTCTACAAGAAGGCGATCGCCGGCGAGATCAAGAATTTCACCGGCATCGACCAGAGCTATGAGCCGCCGGAGGCGCCGGAGATCATTGTCGGGCGCGACGGCCAAACCGCCGAACAGGCCGCGGCCAAGATCGTCGCCTTGCTGGTCGAGCGCCGCATCATCGACAGGATCGACGACCTCCGCGACGATTGGTCCATCTGAGGCGGGCGGAGCCGCGCCGGGCGCGCGGCGCGCGATCCGTGCGTTTCTGACACACGCGGAAGCCCCGTCTCAATGATATACGGCCCTGGAACCCGCAGCGGCGCTGGCGTGGCTGGTCGCTCTTGATCAGACCCAGATCGTCCGAATTCGCCCCTCGCCCTTGCTCCACGGAGACGACGCGATCAGCCGATGGCTCCTGACGCAGAGCGCCTCCCGGTCGGATCGGAACATCTGATCGAAAAGAAGATGCTCTGGCCCCACTCACGGCGACGGCGGGCCTGAAGCGGCCGCGGAAACCAAAGCCCTCCTCCGTGCGACGCGTTAGGCTTGAAAGTCATAGCCAGTAGCTGATGGTCGCCAAGGCGGACGGCGGCGAGGACGTTTCTGGTCAGAGGATCGTAGCGCGTCGCAATCTGGCGGTATTCCTTCAGTCGGCGAAACATGCGTTCGATAAGTCTCGGTATTCGTGATGCCGACAAATGAGGAGTTCAAGATCGCTCAGGATATGCGCACGATCAGCGAGGCGCATCGATTTATAGACTGAGCGCGTGACCCATCGCCAATTCAACCAATGGAGACGATAATGGCGGAAGAGTCCTCGGCAGCAGGAAGCCCCAGATTCGAGCATAGCGTGCCGTTCTTCTGGCCGCTGGCGCCCTGGGCGGAATTGGGCGGTGAAGCGGTCGAGATTTTCCAAAGAAACCTCGACTTTGCGAAAGAAAAAGAAAAAGAGGAATTCGATCTCACACCCGTCTGGGCCACGCCGAACGAGATCCTTTACGACCTCAACACCATGCGGCTTCGGGATTTTTCCGATGCCGCCGCGCGCAGCGACGCGAAGATCGCACCGACCGTCATCGACGCCCCCTATGCCGGCCACACCTCGACCATCGCCGACTACGCCAAGGGCCAAAGTCTGGTCGAGACGCTGCAGGAGAACGGCATAAGGCGCGTGTTGTGCTTGGACTGGAAGTCGGCGACGGATCAGATGAAGGACTACAACATCGACATCTACCTCGCCGAGATCAACGCCATCGTCGATGATCTGGGTGGTCGGATCAATCTGATCGGGCTTTGCCAAGGCGGCTGGATGGCGGCGATGTTCGCGGCCCGCTACCCCAATAAGGTCGCAACGCTGGTGGCGGCGGGCGCGCCGCTCGATTGCGATGCTGGGGAAGGTTTCGTCAAGAAAGTCGCGAAGGAGCAGCCGATGAGCTTCTTCGAAGATCTGGTCGCGGCGGGCGGCGGCCTGATGCGTGGCAAACTCATGCTTGCCGGCTGGAAAAGCATGAATCCGGACGAGCATTACTTCAAGACCTATGTTGATCTTTACGAAAATGTCGAGGACCCCGCCTTCATCAAAAAACGCCAGGAATTTGAGCGATGGTACGAGAACCCGCTTGATCTGCCTGGTCGCTGGTACCTGCAGGCGATCCAGCTCCTTTTTAAGGACAACGCGTTCTGCAAAGGCGAGTTCGTCGCGCTCGGCCGTAAGATCGCGATGAAAGACATCATCTGTCCGACGTTCCTGCTGGCCGGCGAGGGTGACGATATCACGCCTTCCGCGCAGGTTTTCGCCGCGGAAGAAAAGCTTGGAACGCCAAAGGAGAAAATCGCCAAGGAGCTGGTTCCCGGCGGCCATATCGGCTTGTTCATGGGCTCGAAAACGCTCAAAAATTTCTGGCCGGGCATCGCCGCCTGGATCAAGCGCGAATGTCCGGAAGCTTGACCGAGGCGAAAGGCGAAAGCGCGCAAATAGGGTGCGCTTAGGCTCTGGCCTCCTAAGCAGCAGCGGACGATCGCGGCGAGACAGATGGCGGCGAGGAAGTTTCTGGCCAGACGATCATTGCGCGCGGCGATCCGGCGGGAATCCGGAAATTATCGCGGCAAATTTATAGTATTAATTTTACTAGAATAGTGTTTTTCGTGTTAACGAATAGTTACTTTTAATAGCGTCTTGGCGTCTGATCTTAACCAATTGCAAGTCGGCGTTATCTAGAACCAAATTCGCAAGATTTGGAGCGAGATCCGCCGAGGAGCCATTTTGGCGACCCGGCTCAGGAAATCGCCATCATCTTGATTTCAAGCCGAAAGGGCGCAAGCCGCCAACCCAGGATTGGGTTTGTTTTCGCCGCAAATGAGAATTGCGCTCGACCATGGCCACGAAAATCCTTTTCAAGCGAGCATTAGGCCAAGTCGCCCGGCTACGCCCAGCGGCGGCGCGGCGACAGCTCATACTTCTCTATCATTCCGTCGGCGCGAGCCCTTGGGCCACGCCGGAGGCCGATTTCCTGCAGCAGATGCATTGGCTCGGCCAAAACGCGAAATTGGCGTCGCTGCCGCAATTGCTTGAGAGCGACCTCGATGATCCGTTGCTGGTGGCGATCACCTTCGACGACGGCTACGCCAGCTTGCGTGATAAGGCGCTTCCGGTTTTGCGCGACCTCGGAGCCGTCGCCAGCGTTTTCATCACCACGGGCCGGATCGCCGACCAAACCCGAAATCCTTCGGATCCAGTCCTCGGCCACTACCCCGAAGAGGTCTTCCTCTCATGGCGAGACGTCGAAGACTTGGCGGTGGCGGGCTGGACGATCGGCTCGCACGGCGTTGATCACATTGATCTGACCGCCGCGTCCGCGGCGGCCGCCGACGCTCAGCTGCGCGTCTCGAAAAGGGTGATCGAAACGCGGTTCGAACCGGCGGATTTCACTTACGCCTATCCCTGGGGCAGACATAATTCGGCCTCGCGTCAGGCGGTCGCGCAGGCCGGATATCGATACGCTCTGTCCTGCGAGCATGCGCCGGTGCGGGACGGCTTCGATCGATGGGCGGTTCCGCGCATCAATATTTCAAAGGACTACAGCCTGAATGACTTCGCCGCGGTGGTCGCCGGCGATTGGGACTATTTGGGCTGGGCCGGGAAACTGAAAGTACGCAAATGAAAGTTCTGCTTAACGCCGTGTCGATCAAGGAAGGCGGCGCCACGGTGGTCCTTTTGAAGCGGCTCGCCAGCTTGCGCCAGATGCGTCCCGATATCGAATGGATCATCGCGGCCAATTCAAACGCCCGTTTTGCGGCCACGCCAGACCCCATGGTGACGTGGGTGATGACGTCGTGGATCGACAAATCGCCGCTGCACGCTTTCATCTGGTACGAATTTGTTCTGCCGGCGATGATCCGGAAACATCAACCGGATCTCGTCTTCTCGCAGACCAACTTCCTTCCCTTGCATAAGCTGACCTGTCCCACTCTTCTTCTCGTGCAGCACGCGGGATATTTCTCCGCCGAATTCGCGCGATTGATGCGGGAATGGAAGCCTTCCTGGCTTACTGCCGTGATCTGGCGACTAAGGACGCTTTGGGTGCGCCATTCCGTGCGGACGGCGACCTGCGTCACCGTCCAAACCCATGCCTTGGCGAAGGCGATCGAAGCATGCGTCAAGCGATCAGCCAAAGACATCCTGGTCATCCCGGAAGGGCCAGGCCTGGCCCGCCAGCTTGGCGCGCCGCGCTCAACGAGAAGGCCGGACATATTCCGGATTGGCTACGTCACCAATTGGGGGGTTCAAAAGAATTTCGAGACCTTGTTCCGCGCCGCCCATATTCTTCGCGCCGCCGGGTATCGCTTCAAGATCGTGCTCACGCTTTGCGAGAAGGATCCGCGCTGCCAGCCGATTTTCGCGGCGGCCGAGGAAATCGGAGTCGCCGATCTGATCGAAAACCACGGACTGGTCGGCCAAGACGCAGTCTATTGCGTCTATGACAGTCTCGACATTTTCGCCTTCCCTTCCCTGTGCGAATCTTTTGGCCTGCCAATGATCGAAGCCATGGCGCGAGGCCTTCCCATCGTCGTCGCGGCGACGCCGGAAAACATCGAGATGACGCAAGGCGCGGGCATGAGCTTTTCGCCAAAGGACGCAAACGCCCTGTCGGCTCACCTCGCGAAACTCATCGACGATGATGAAGAGCGAACGAGACGAGGCCGGGTCAGCCTCGCGCGCAGTCATGATTTCGCGTGGGAGAGAACGGCGTCGCAGACGATCCGCGCATTTGAGCGCGCCATAGGCGAATTGGCCAAGGATGGATCGTCGGTTTCGCGCCAGCCGCCGAAAAGCGCAAATTTCCAACCCAAGGATTTCACGCCCAAGGATTTGATGGCGATCGACGCGGCGTCCGGGAAATTAAGCGGCGACATCTCGCGGCTTTCGCTTCACTCGGCGATGAGTTCAAATTTCCAGATCAAAGATTTCACGGCGGGATCGAAAAACTGACGCGCGCCTCCCGATCAGCTTGGCTTGCGCCTGGATTGGCCAGGCGCTCGAGCGCGAGGCGAAGCTTCGCCCTTCTGGGCGACGCCTTGCTAGAATTTAATCTTGCCCAGGAAGCCCGCCGGGAGCAAAATATCTTGGTCGTGCCCCAGACGGCATGCCTATCGATTTTCTTGCTCCAGCCGGGATGAGCCAACCTGCTCCCGCCGCTCAACCGATGCGTGATAGACATGGCCGCACCCCTCCTCCCGGCGAAGAAAAGCAAAGGCGGTTCGCTCGCCCCGATGATCGGCGTGGCGATTTTCGTCCTGATCGGCGTGGCCGTGACTGGCGTCATGGAGCAGCGAAGCTTACAGACCAATGGCGCGATCAGCAGCAGCGGGATCTTGGGAGAATGGCGCGCCGCCGACAAAACCGCGCGCATCCTGTTTCGAGCCGATAAGACGCTCGGCATGAGCTTCGATGGATCATCGGACGCGGCGGCCTTGGAGCCGGGCGAATATCAATTGGAATCGGCGGGAGTCGTGTCGATCAGATTGAAGAACGGCCGGGCTTTCACTGCGACCTTCCGGGAGTTCACCCCCAATCAATTCGATCTCGTGGACTCGGAGAACCAGGGCGTAAGAGTCTTCGCGAAAGCGCCTTAGAGCGTATTCCGAGAAACTTGGCCGACATTTGCGACTGGAACATGCTCCAGTCTTTTGATGGTTAGCGATTTCCTTCACTTGGATTGAGCTCGTCCGGGCGAAAAGACTTGAGCCGGCCGCCGGCCGCGCGTCAGGCGTTGAGCAAAAGCGCGGCGCCGAGAATAATCATCGCCATGCCGATGAATTCGCGCGCCGACGTGCCTTGCCGGAACAAACGCCGCGTGACGATTTGCGCGAAAATCACCTCGACAAGCCCCAAGGTGCGCACCCGCGCGGCGGTGTCGATGGCGAAGGCCAGAAACCACAATTGCGATGCGAAGGCTCCCATGAAGCCGGCGAAAAGCGAAGGGCGCCATGCGGCCGAAACCGCTTTCAGCAGGCTCCGGTCGAAAATCGCCAGATGGCCGACGATCAAGGTCGATTGGATGAGCAGTCCGGTCACGAGAATGGTCGCGGCCGCGACCAGAAATGTCGGACCGCCAATTGAGAGGATCCCGGCGCGAAAGCCAACCGCCGACAAAGCGAAACCGGCGGCCGCCCCCAGACCGAGCAAGGCCGGTCGCAACGCGGCGGCGTCGGTCGCCGCAAAGGCCTTCGTCGATCGCGCCGGCCATGACAGAAGGGTCACGCCCGCCGTCGCCACAAGGATCGCAAGCGCGCCCAAGCCGCTGACACGGTCGCCGAGGACGAGAAGGCCAAAGACGGCGACCAGCACGGGCTCCGCCTTCGTGTAGGCGATGGTCACGACAAAGGAGCGCTCGCGCATCGCCGCCAGCATCAGTCCGGTCGCGAGAATTTGGGCGACGCCGCCGACCCCGGTCCAGCCGAGCGCGGCGAGCGTGATTGGATTGGGCCGCACGCCGCTCGTCCATGAGGCCAGCGCCAGGAATGCGACCGCGAAGGGCAAGCCATAGAGGAAGCGCACATAGGTCGCGCCGGCGATCCCTATCGTGTGAATGAGCTCACGCTGCATGGCGTTGCGCAAGGTCTGCGCGCCGGCCGCCGTCACGGTGACGAGGACCCAGAACCAGGAAAAATGAATAGGCATAAGTCAGCTTTAGCGCATATCCGCCCTCCGCGCGTCCCCGCGCCGCAGCGACCGCCATTGCGTGAACGGATGGGGCGTTCAATTGGCGCGGCCGTCGCCGGCTCAATTTGCAAAATTAGGCGCGGATTTATTTGAGACAGATCGCTTCGCGCTTCCGTCCTGGCCGGATGTCCTTTACAGCTTATCCGTGACCAGCCGCTCGCCTTCGCCAATTCCGAGACAACCATCTCGTCGAACTTGGGCAAGGCCGTTCGTGCGCACGGGTCCGTCGGATCGCGACGGGCGCTAGCTTTTTGGGAAAGGCGCATCGCCGCACTGGCGGGCCAAAATAAAGAGGCCGCCTGTGTTGCCACAAGCGGCCCAAGTCAAGGGAGGAAACGCCCAAGGAGGGCATCGGCGGCAACAACGTTGCCGCACCGCAATAATATGCACGTGCAGCGCACAAAAAGCAAGGCCTACTGACCTATTTTTTTCGGCGCCGGTAAAACTCTGTTAAGCCCATGTTTTTCCGCTAATTTGTGAGAGTTTTCAAGACCCACGAGGGGGCCTGCGGCTTTTTGCGCCGGCCTGAACGGGACAAATGACAAACGACATGCCCGGCCCCTCTAGAGCGCGTTCCGATTGGATGGATTCATCCAATCGAAGAACTCTCTCCAGATCAATAAGTTGGAGCATGTTCTGACCGAAAAAGTCGATCAACTTTTTTAAGAACATGCTCTGGCCGCGATCGCGGCCGGCGCATCTTTCCGTCAACCAGAGGCGCCCCAAAATTTCATCGGCTTAGGAAAAACCGCTCATGACAGCTGTGGATTTCGCCGCTTTCGTCGACAAGCTCGCCGACATCGCCGGCGACATGATTCTCCCCTTCTTCCGCACCGCGCTGGCCGCCGAGGATAAGAATCTGGGCGGAAGTTTCGATCCTGTGACGGAAGCCGATCATGCCGCGGAGGCCGCCATGCGGCGGCTCATCGAGCGAACCTTCCCGCATCACGGCATCATTGGCGAGGAGTTCGGCTCGATCCGCAGCGACGCCGAATATGTCTGGGTGCTCGATCCGATCGACGGCACCAAGAGCTTCATCGCCGGAATGCCCATATGGGGCAGCTTGATCGGTCTTTTGCACAATGGGCGTCCGACCTATGGCATGATGGTTCAGCCCTTCACGAGAGAGCGCTTCATCGGCGACGGAACGGGCGCGCTCTGGCGTGGCCCCGGCCTCGATCATGCGATCGTCGAGCGCAAGCTCGCGACGAGGGCCTGCGTAGAGCTCGCCAAAGCCACACTCGTCACGACCTCGCCGAGGCTCTACACCGAAGCGAAGCTCGCGGCCTTCCACCGGGTCGAGGCCAAGGTGCGGCTGTCGCGCTATGGCGGCGATTGCTACGCCTTCGCGATGCTCGCCGCCGGCCATGTCGACTGTGTGATCGAGTCCGGTCTCAAAACCTATGATATTGCTCCGCTCACGCCGCTCATTGAAGGCGCCGGCGGAATCGTGACCGATTGGGAGGGCGGCGACGCAACAGGAGGCGGCGACATTGTCGCCTGTTGCGGCGCGCAGCTTCACGAAGAAGTTCTAAAGCTCCTGCGCGAACAGAAATGATCCCGGAGGTCGAGCGCTGAAGGACTCCGGCGCTCGGTCTCGCGATTTCAGCTTACTCCAAAGCCCGCAAGATGCTTTCGGCCATTTTCTTGGCGTCGCCGAACAGCATCAGCGTATTGTCGCGGAAGAATAATTCATTCTCGACCCCAGCATAGCCCGATCCCAGGCCGCGTTTGACGAAAAGGACGGTTTTGGCGTCCTCGACGTCGAGAATCGGCATGCCATAGATCGGCGAGGACGGATCGGTCTTGGCGACGGGGTTTGTCACGTCGTTCGCGCCAATGACCAAGGCGACATCGGCCTCCTTGAACTCGGGATTGATCTCCTTCAGCTCGAAGACTTCGTCATAGGGGACATTGGCTTCGGCGAGCAGGACGTTCATATGTCCCGGCATGCGGCCCGCGACAGGGTGGATCGCATATTTGACTTCGACGCCCTTTTTCTTCAGCACGTCGGCGATTTCGCGCAAGGCGTGCTGAGCCTGGGCGACCGCCAGGCCATATCCCGGCACGATGATCACCTTCTTCGCTTTGGCGAGGAGCTTGGCGGCCTCCTCCGCCGAACCCTGCTTCACTTGGCGGGTCTCCGCCGCGGCTTCCTTCGGCGCGGTCTCGCCCCCAAAGCCGCCAAGAATGACGGAAACGAACGAGCGGTTCATGCCCTTGCACATGACATAGGAGAGGATCGCGCCGGACGAGCCGACGAGAGCGCCGGTGATGATCAAGGCCAGATTGCCGAGGGTGAAGCCGACCGCGGCCGCGGCCCAGCCGGAATACGAATTAAGCATCGAGATAACGACCGGCATGTCGGCGCCGCCGATCGGGATGATGAGCAAGACGCCGAGCGCGAGCGCGACCAGAACGATCAGCCAAAAGACGAAATGGGCTTCGGTCGCCGAAAACGCCATGACGAAAATCAAGAGCAGGACGCCGAGCCCGATATTGATCGCGTGGCGGTTCGCCACAAGGATCGGCCGCCCGGTCATCTTATCGTCGAGCTTCAGGTAGGCGATGACCGAGCCGGTGAATGTGATCGCGCCAATCGCCGCGCCAATCGCCATTTCGATCAGGCTGCCGGCGTGAATCGCATCCGGCGCGCCTAAGCCAAAGGCCTGCGGCGCGTTGAGGGCGCTCGCCGCGACGAACACGGCGGCGAGGCCGACGAGCGCGTGAAACAGGGCGACGAGCTGCGGCATCGCCGTCATCTGAATGGTGCGCGCGCGCCAAACGCCAATCGCCGCGCCAAGGCCGATGCTGAGCACGACGAGGACAAAGGACCCGAACCCGGCGGGCAGATGGTAGAGCAGCGTCGTCAGAATGGCGATCGCCATGCCGATCACGCCGTAGCGATTGCCTTGCCGTGCGGTCTCGGGCGAGGACAGGCCGCGCAGGGCGAGAATGAAAAGCACGCCCGAAGCAAGATAGAGCAGAGCCGCGAGATTGGCGTTCATCGGTTCAGCCCTTCTTCTTGAACATGGAGAGCATGCGCTCGGTGACCAGGAAGCCGCCGAAAATATTGACCGAGGCGAGGATGAGGGCGACGAAGCCGTAGAAGCGGGAGGCTCCCGCACCGTCGTCAGCGGCGGCCCCGGCGTTGACGCTGGCCGAAATCAGGGCCCCGACGACAATGACCGAAGAAATCGCGTTGGTGACCGACATCAGCGGGGTATGCAGGGAGGGCGTCACCGACCAGACGACGTAATAGCCGACGAAAACCGCGAGCGCGAAGATCGCTAGCCGGAAGACGAAGGGATCGATCGCCCCGCCCGTCGCCACGGAGACCCCCGCCGCGATCTGATCGGCATAGGCCTGCGCGGCCTCGGCGGCCTGGCGCGCCGCCGCGGCTGCCGCCTGCAGCCTGTCCAGCGCTTGTTGGTCGATTTCGGTTGCCATGGCGTCTCCCTCCTCCTTGGACGTAATGTCGATTGCGAGCCTGGTTCAGGGCGCGGCTTGAAAGCTCGGATGCGCGAGCGCGCCATCCTTGGTGAGCAAGGTCGCCTTGACGAGTTCATCGTCCCAATTGATCGCGAGCGTATTGGAGTCCGCATCGACCAGCGTTTCGACAAAAGCCAAAAGATTCTTGGCGTAAAGCGCGGAAGCACTGGCGGGCAGACGCCCCGCGAAATTCAAATGGCCGATGATCTTGACCCCGTTTTCGGTGACGAAGATCTCGCCGGGCTTGGTCAATTCGCAGTTGCCGCCGCGCTCGACGGCGAGATCGACGATAATCGAGCCGGGCCGCAAGGAATGGACATTGTCCGCGGTGATTAGAATCGGCGCCTTGCGGCCCGGAATCAAAGCGGTCGTGACGATAATGTCTTGGCCGGCGACATGGGAGGCGATCAGCTCGGCCTGCTTCGCCTTATATTCGGCCGACATCTCCTTGGCATATCCCGCCGCGGTCTCGGCCTGGGCGAATTCCTCGTCCTCGACCGCGATGAATTTGGCGCCGAGCGAGAGAACCTGCTCCTTCGTCGCCGGGCGCACGTCGGTCGCGGTGACCATGCCCCCCAATCGCTTCGCGGTGGCGATCGCCTGCAAACCGGCGACGCCGACGCCCATGATGAAAATCTTCGCCGGCGGAATCGTGCCCGCCGCGGTTGTCATCATTGGGATCGCGCGGCCGAATTCGGCGGCGGCGTCGATGACGGCGCGATAGCCGGCGAGATTAGCCTGGCTCGACAAGACGTCCAGGGCCTGCGCGCGGGTGATCCGCGGCATCAACTCCATCGCGAAAGCGGACACGCCTTCCGCCGCGAGCGACTGGAGCGCATCGACATGGTCATAAGGATCCAACACCGCGATCACAGCCGCGCCCGGCAGCGCGCCCGCGAGCTCCTCGGCGCTCGGGCGGCGGACCCGCAAAATAATGGCGGCGTCCTGCACCGCCGCCTGGGCGTAAGGCGCGATCGTCGCGCCGGCCTCCGCATAGGCTTCATCCGAAATGCCCGACCGCAGCCCCGCGCCGGTCTCGACCACGACCTTGGCGCCAAGGCCGATGAGGCTCTTCACGGTGTCGGGGGTCGCCGCGACGCGGGTTTCGACGGGATCGGTTTCAGCGGGGACAGCGATGCGCATGCAAAACTCCGAAAGATC
Organism: uncultured Alphaproteobacteria bacterium; assembly: GCA_963829515.1. Lineage (GTDB taxonomy): Bacteria > Pseudomonadota > Alphaproteobacteria > Rhizobiales > Beijerinckiaceae > Methylocapsa. Next base: position 753,830 of record CAWHIP010000005.1, on the reverse strand, counting down.
GTCGAGCCTGAATTGGGATCGGGTCTTGTCGGGTCAGGCCTCGGCTGTGGCCGATCCGACGAACGCAATGCAATTTCGCACGGGATCAGCCTAGGAAGAAGGCCATCAAGGCTAGGAGGGCGGCAACGCCAATGACGGTATATTTCACCAGCTGTAGAAACATCTGGTAGGTTCTTACATGTTCGGCGAAATCCGCATCGGGTTCACCTGCGGAGTGAGCATGATCGTCGGCCATTACGCCAGCCTCTTCTACGGAGCCATATTGCGCAAGCTTTCGCAATGATTCTTGCTCCTTGCAAGAGGGGATAGGACGGAAAGCGCGAAATTCTTGCGCGGCGGGAAATGTAAAACTCGCCGACGCAAACAAGCCCTGCGCGCCTGAATTCCGCGGCGGGCAACAAAATTCGCGGCAAGATCCTGCATAATCATAAACTTAAGATTATCGGCGCTCCCCCTTGGGCGGCGGAGACACATTTTATCGCTTCAGGCCGCCGGCGCGAGGCCTTCGGCGGCGAGGGCGGCCGATTGGCGCTCGCTCAGCGCGTCGCGCGCGAAAGCGCCTATCGTCTCATTGAACAAACGATGAAAATTAAGCCGCGCGTCAAGGCGCAGGAAAGCGCCGCCAAGGCCGATCGCGGCGCGGTCCATGAAGACGAATTCGCGCGGCACCCGGACCGGCCCTTTTCGCTTCAACGCCTGATGGACGTGAAAAGCCTCCTTGCGGCCATAATGCGCCGGCGCGACGCCGTCGGCGACCGTGCGCACCCGATCGTCGAGCAAGGGCGCATAGATGAAGCGCGCCCAAACATTCAGGATTTCGGCGAGGTCCTTGGTGAGGCCTTGAAATCCCCAGGTCTCATAGGCGTGCATGGTGCGGGCGAAATCATCATGCAACAGGCCTTCATAGAGATCGATCACGCCGCCGACGAATTTCGGCGAAAAAATGCGGATGCAGCCATAGTCGAGAAGGTTGATGCCGCCAACCTCCAGGCGCGATCCATCGGCGCCGCCGGCTTCGGTGAAAACAGTGTAATTGCCGAGATGCGGATCGCCATGGATGACGCCGAACCGACTGAACGGAACCCACCATGCCTTGAATATCGCCCGAGCGATGCGGTTGCGCGAGCTTTCCTCGGCTTGCCCGAAGCTCACCAACGGCTCGCCCTCAAGCCAATCCATCGTCAAGAGGCGCCCGGTCGAGAGCTCCAGCCGCACGCGAGGAACTCGGACATCCTCGAATTGCGCCAAAATCTGGTGATAAAGCGCCGCGTGCTTGGCTTCGCGCTCGTAGTCAAGCTCCTCGCGGACTCGGTCGGCGATTTCCTGCGTGATTTCGCGCGTGTCAATGATTGGATTCATGCGCCGGTGCAGGGCGAATAGCACGTCAAGCTGGTTCAAATCAGCTTCCACCGCCGATCTCATGTCGGGATATTGTAATTTGCAGGCGAGGGGAGCCCCATCCTTGGCGGTCGCCCGATGCACCTGGCCAAGCGACGCCGCCGCCGCCGGCCGATAGTCGAAAGCGCCGAAGCGCGCGAGCCAATCAGGCCCGAGCTCGGCCTGCATCCGCCGCTTGACGAAGGCCGCGCCCATGGCCGGCGCCTCGCACTGGAGCTTTTGCAATTCCTCGGCATAGTCCGGCGGAAGCAGATCGGGAATGGTCGCCATCATCTGGGCGACTTTCATCATCGGTCCCTTGAGGCCGCCGAGCGCCTGCGCCAAGGCCGTCGCATTGCCGGCGCCGCCGCCGAGAAGCCGCGCGCCCGCGATCCGCGCCGCCACGCCGCCGACATTGGCGCCGACCCGGGCGTAGCGCGCCGCGCGCGCGGAAAAGCGATTGGCTTCGTCGTCCTTCATAGGGTTTTCTCTCGCGCGCCTCCCAATCGCGGACGCCCGCATGATTGAATGGGAAACGCTCTAATCTTCATCGAGGCGCGGCCGGTTCATGACGAGACGGCGCGCCGCCTCGATAGGCGCGGCCAATTTCCCGCCGCCAAGTCATTTTCAAGGAGCATTGGGCTCCGCGGCGGCGAAAATGGGAGATTGCGCGAGCTGCAGATTGACCCGCACCACATCCTCGTCGACTGCGGCGATCGTGAAGCCGAGCTCATGCGTCATTTGCAGCATGACGTAATTATCGCGCAAAATGGTCCCGGTGATCGCCTCATACCCGCATTGGCGCGCGCTTCGCAGGATTTCCGTCATCAGCAGATAGCCGAGGCCGCGTTGCTTGAAATCCGCGCGCACCATGATGTCGAATTCGGCCGTCGCCTTGGCTTCCGGGTTTTGCGCGAGATGCGCGACGCCAAGAATCTCCTCGGGCCCTGGGCCCGGCGGCGTCAAGGCCAGGAGGGCGAATTCCGCCGCGGGATCGAGACCCGCGAGCCGACCCGCCATGTCGGCGGCGAAATCATGCATCGCGCCGAAGCAGCGGAAATGGATATCCTCCTGGGACGCGTGCGCGAACATCGCGCGCAAGCGCGGCTCATCGTCGGGGCGCACGCCGCGCAGAACATAATGCGCGCCGTCTCGGAGCATTATTTCGTGGGTGTCGATTGGCTGGTCCATGGCTCCGGCCGCCGGGCTTCGCGCCTCTCTATAGCAAAGAGGCTGCTTTAATGGACCGATTCCATTGATCGGCGACTGCGCAAAATCAAATTGGCGCGGCGAATGGCCGCGGCGATTGCTCCGCCCAAGCGGAGGCGAAAAGATCCGCCCAAATCACCGCTTCATTTCGAGATAATGGCAGATCGCCTGGGTTCGATTGCGGACGTCCAGCTTGCCGAACAAATTCCGCAGATGAAACTTGACCGTGTTGATCGACACGCCAAACTCCCTTGCGAGCTGGGCGTTGCTCTGGCCGGATTCGAGGGCGGCGAGCAGATCGCGTTCCCTATGCGTCAACCCGGCCAAGGGGTCCGCGCGGCCCTTTTGAATGTCGACGAAGGGAAACACCATGTCTCCCGCCGCGACGGATGCGAATACTTCGAGCAGCCGCTCCGGAGGCGACAGCTTGCTGACGAAGCCCGCGCCGCCGAGCCGCCAAGTGTCCGCAGGCGCATTGGGGTCCTTCGTGCCGCTATAGACGACAATTTTAGGCGCCTCTGGCCGTTTCGAAAGCGCGTGCAGAATGTCGCGTGCGTGCAGTAACGGCAATTCCCAGCCGATCACGCCGAGCGCGACGGGGAGGCGGCCGACTTTATTAAGAAAGCGCTCCCCGTCATTCGCCGTCAACAGCAGATTGAACCGCTTGTCGCGCGTGAGCAGATTTTCCAGCGCGTTGAGAACCATCGGATTCTTGTCAGCGATCGCCACATTGACGGGAAAAACGGCTTGCAAACGCTCTCCGCCGGCGGGGCCTCCGCCGAAAGACGCCTCGCCTTGGCCGAAGCCGGGAGGATTATCATTGACAGGGGTGCGATTATTGTTCAGAGAAAGGCCCATGGTTTTCAGCCTGCGTCGAGATGCCGCAGGCAAGCCATCGATGGCGCGGCCCTGCTTGGCTTCTGTCCTCGTCGAAGGCTCCTGGACCAAAGTCTCCTCCCGCGGCTCTATTATAATTGGGCTGGGGTGATTTGGACTGGACGCATGGCCTGATCGGCCCCGCGATGTTGATGCACGGCCTGCGCGGCGAATTGACCGCAGACCCGTTTTCGAGTGATTTGGGCGCTATAAGTCATCCCAATTCAAGTCTCAGGGCACCGCCGCCCTGAGTTGTCATGCAGGCTTGCAAGCACTCTGGGTATGGCGGCTGCAAATATCAGTATCGCGCGCCATTCGCCGATCGCGCCCATTGAATTTGGCGCGATAGACATATTTGTCGATCCATGACGCCGCGAGGACGCCTCTAGGCCGGGGACCAGCGTGAACTTACCGCTGGTCCAGCCGATGCACCCGGGGTTCTTCAGTCCGTGAGAACCCAGCGCCCAAAGAAATACAGCGCCACAGCGCCCGCAATCGCGATCGCGGCGCCAAGCGGCGTTGTCAGATATCCAAGCAAGTCTAGAATTGCACCCATCACCTTCCTCCTTATGGTTTTTACTTCATGCCTCAAAGAATCTACATACCTTTAATCAAATTAGAAAGGCATGGGGTTGAGATGAGGCGGGTCTGATTACAAGGAACCTACTTGGCCGATCAGCATTGCAGCGGGAGATTTCCTCGCGAAGGACTGTTTCTGCGCCTTCGCCATTCTCACGGAATAATTGAAGAAACGCCTAGACGCCGACCAGTCATCTTTCGATTTGCTCTTATAAAAGCAATTCTAAGCCGGGGTCAAGCGGCACTTCCGCCGCAAAAGCGCAAATCAAACGCGCGAACCAAGACCCTTGCGCCAAATCATCAGACCTCCGCCGCCGCGATGAGATGAAAAAAACTTCCGCTCACTCGGCCGCGGCGGCTTCCTTCGGCGCGCTCCGGGCCGCCATAGGCGTCCGAAACAAAGGCGAAGGGCTGGTCGGAGTCGCCAATCGCCGCGACCGTCGCATAGTGAAATTCATGACCAAGCAGGCGCGCGCCGGCCGGACCCAAAGAGTGGGCGGCGGCGACCCGCGCGCTGCGGTAGCCGAGATGAAGCTCGCGTTTCGCAAAGCTGAAGGTAGCCCCAAGCAGGCCCGCCATGCGATGCGCGCGGCCATCCTTATCGGTCAAGGCTTGCCCCAAAATCATGTAGCCGCCGCATTCTCCATGAATTGGCTTGGCTTGGGCAAATCGGCGCAATCCCTCCAGGAATTTCGTGGCCGCCGCGAGCCGACCGGCGTGAAGCTCCGGATAGCCGCCGGGCAGCCAGCAGAAATCGCAATCTTGCGGCGGCGGCTCATCGGCCAGCGGCGAAAAGAAGCAAATTTCGGCGCCGGCCTTTCGCCATCCGGCCAGATGATGCGGGTAGATGAAGGAGAACGCCTCATCGCGGGCGATCGCGATCCGCCGCCCCGGCGGCGCCATGGCGAGCGGCGCGGCCGCGATCTCGGCGGGCGCGGCGCCGATGCAGCGAAGAATAGCGCCGGCGTCGACATTTTGGCTGACGAAATCGGCGATCGCATCGAGCCGGCTATCGAGATCAGCGGTTTCCGCGGCCTGAACCAGCCCCAGATGGCGTTCGGGCAAATGAACCTTTTCAGCCCGCGGCAAGGCGCCGAGAACGGCGACGCCGATCGCTTCGATCGCTTGCGCCGCAAGCCGCCTATGCCGGTCGCTGGCGACCCGGTTCAAGACGACGCCGGCAATGCGAATGCGCGGATCGTAGACGGCGCAGCCCTTGACGACCGCCGCAGCCGTCTGCGCCTGCCCGCCGACATCGACGACGAGGAGAACCGGCCAGCCGAGCGCCGCCGCGACATCGGCGGAAGAGCCGGTCCGGCCAGGCGCTCCCGGCGCGCCGTCGAACAGGCCCATGGAGGCCTCGCAGAGGATGAGATCGCACGCCTCGCCGGCGGCGCGGGCCAGGGCGCGCAGGAGCGAAGGGCGCATCGCCCAGCTGTCGAGATTATAGCTTTGCTCGCCGGTCGCGGCGGCATGGAAAGCCGGATCAATATAATCCGGACCGCATTTGGCGCCGCCGACCCGCAGGCCGGCGTTCTTAAAGGCGCGCATGAGGCCGAGCGTCAGCATGGTCTTGCCGCCGCCCGATCGCGGGGCCGCGATGACGAGCCCGCGTGCTAAGCTGTTCGAATGAGGGTCGGGCGGATTTAACAAGAAAGCGGTCCTGTCTGATGAGCGATTCCATGGGCGCGCGCGCTCCAGCGGCCGGCTTGCGCAGGGGCTGGACCACCGGCGCTTGCGCGGCGGCGGCGGCGCGCGCGGCCTATGAGGCGCTCCTTTGCGGCCGATTTCCAGACCCCGTCAGCGTGGAATTGCCGGGCGGCGCGCGGCCATCCTTCTCGCTCGCCTTCGAGGAGTTCGGCCAGGAACTTGGTCAAAATTTCGCCGCCGCCGGAATCATCAAGGACGCCGGCGACGACCCCGACGTGACCCATGGCGCGCTGGTCATCGCCCGCCTGCGCCTTGGACCGCCACATTCGGGCGTTTCGTTTCGCGCCGGCCCGGGCGTCGGCGTGGTCACAAGGCCCGGGCTTCCTCTGCCGCCAGGAGAGCCGGCGATCAATCCGGCCCCGCGCCGCATGATCGCGGCGGCGATCGACGAGGCCGCGCGCCAATATGGAGCGGCGGGCGACGTCATCGTCGAGATCTCGATTCCGGGCGGCGCGCAAATCGCCGAGCGAACGCTCAACGCGAGGCTCGGAATCATCGGCGGCCTTTCGATCCTCGGCACGACGGGAATCGTCGTGCCCTATTCCTGCTCGGCCTGGATCGACACGATTCATCGCGGCGTCGACGTCGCCCGCGCGGCAGGGCTCGACCATGTCGCCGGCGCGACCGGCTCCACCTCGGAAGCCGCCGTGCGGGCCTTGCACGCCCTGCCGGAGACCGCTCTGATCGAAATGGGCGATTTCGTCGGGGCCATGCTCAAATATTTGCGCCGCCACCCGATCGCGCGCGTGACGATCGCCGGCGGATTCGCCAAAATGACCAAGCTTGGCCAAGGTCTGCTCGATCTCCATTCGCGCCGGGGCGAGGTCGATCTCGGCTGGCTCGCCGAGCGCTGCCGCGAGATCGGCGCCGACGCCGATTTCGTCGTCCGCGTCAAATGCGCCAATACCGCCAAGGAAGCCGCCGATCTGGCCGCGGCGATTGGCCTCGATCTTCCCGCTGAAGTCGCGAAGGCGGCTTGGCGCACCGCCGCGAAAGCCCTGAGCGGCTCCGCCGCGGCGCTCGAAATCGCGATCTTCGACCGCGATGGAGTTCTTATCGGGCGAACGCCATTCTGGCCGACCTCTTGAAGCCGCGCCGCGTTCAAATTTCTCCGCCAGCTTGCCGCTCCCATGGCCGCGCCGCAAGGAAGCCGACGCCGTTTTTCGACCGGCGATTTTCAAATCTCGGCGGAACATGCCAGGGACATTGGCGCGAATGCGGCGGCGACCGCAAGTTCGCCCCGCCGTCCCCACTGCGGCCTGGCGGAAATCCGAGTTTTGGAGCCTCGTCATGAGTTGGCGCGCGATCTGGCCAAGCCCGTCCGGCGCAGGCGGCGCGGAGCATGGACGCCCCACAGCGCCGCGCGCCGCGAGCGCCGCGAAGAGACGAAAAAGGCAGCCAAACGGCGCACATAAAAACGCGGCGCCCCTTTCGCCCGACGCGACTCATGTGGCCGGCGGCGCCTCAGGGGAGCACGTCGACGCGGCGGATGGCGGCCTGGCGCTGCTTGGCCTTGCGTCGGGGGCCATGGATGCGCTGGCCTTCTTCAGTCTCGGCGAGATTTTCCCGTCCGCGATGACCGGCAACACGGCTTTGCTCGGCCTTGCGCTCGGCCAGGGGCGCTTTGTCGACGCCTCGCGCCCCTTTGTCGCCCTCGCCGGATTCCTGCTCGGGGCGGCGCTCGCCGCGGCGAGCGTTGATCTTTGGCTCGGCAAGCTTCCGCCGCCGCGCGCGATCTGGCGCCTCCTCGCCGCTGAGACTTGTCTTCTCGCCGTCTTCGCCCTCGCCTTCCAGTTCATGGGCCAGCCCTCTTTCGGTCCCTGGCTTTATGGGCTCATCCTTGTCGTCGCATCGGCGATGGGCGTCCAAAGCGTCGCGGCGCGGCTCGCCGCTCGGCCCGGGGTCACGACCGTCGTGTTCACGAGCACATTGACGTCCATCGTGAGCGCCGCGACCAGCGCCATGCTTCGGCCGCCGCATCGGCTGCCGTTCGCGGCGAAGCGGCAAATCGGCGTGTTTCTGGCCTATGGCCTCGGAGCAGCGCTCTGCGGCCTTCTCGCCGCGCGCGCGCCCATCGCCTTCATGCCGCTTGCCGCGGTGCTTGCGGCCCTCGGCCTTAATCTGCGCGCCGGGCGGCGGACCATAGGCCGGACGTGAGATGGCGACCTATTTGTCCAAGGCGCCGCGTTCCTCGCCGTCTATCTCGACCGGCAATATGACCGTGAGACGGCCAGCCGGCACGTCGATCAGCGGAACGACCTCCTTGGTGAAAGGCAGCAGCAGCGTGTCGCCGCCGGCGGCGGGCGCGATTTCCAGAATATCCCCGCCGCCGTAATTAAGCACATCGACAACGCGGCCGATCGCGGCCCCAGCGGCGCTCGTCGCGGTCAGGCCGATGAGATCGGCAAGATAGAATTCCTCGCGGTCGGCGGCCGGCAAGGCGTCGCGCGAAACGAAAAGCTCGACATTGGTCAGGCTCGCCGCGCTGGCGCGGTCATCGATTCCGGCGATGCGGGCGACGAACAGATCGTCCTTGACATGGCGCAGCGCCTTGATCGTGAATTGGCGCGCGCCGCTGGCGTCGAGCAAGGGCGCGTAGGTCGCGATGGCCGCCGGATCGCCGGTGAAAGATTTGAGCCGCAACTCCCCCCGGACGCCGTGCGGAGCGCCGAAACGCCCGATCAATATGCGGTCCTTGGCCATGGCGCGCCGCGATCGCCTATCCTGCCGCGCGCGCCTTCAGCGCGTGCTCCGCCAAGGTCTTGCCGAGCGACCAGACCGCGCCCGGGACGCGATGGCTGTCCGCGATCACCGCGTCAAACGCGCGCTCGATCCAGTCGCAGTCCGAGTCCGAAATGACGAGCGCGGGAAGCAGTTTCACGGTGTGATTGGCGTGCCCGGCCACTTGCGCCAGAATCTTGTGGTCCTTGAACAAAGGGATGGTGATAAGCTGGCAGAATAAGTCGGCGCTGACGCTTTCGAGCAAGGTCCAGGACGCCTTGAGCTTCAGCGAGCGCGGCGGCCCGAACTCCACGCCGATCATAAGGCCTTTTCCGCGCACGGATTTGACGAGTTCATAGCGCTCCGCCATCCGCTCGAGGGCCTTGAGCAGGCGCGCCCCGGTTTGCTCGGCGCGCTGGATGAGTCCCTCGGATTCGATGACGTCGAGCGTCGCGAGCCCCGCCGCCATGGCGAGATCGTTCTTCGCGAAGGTCGAGCCATGCACCACGGCGCGATCCATCCGGCTGAACACTTTGTCGAATATGGCCTTGCGGGTCAGGACGGCGCCGACCGGCACATGGCCGCCCGACAGCGTCTTGGCGATCAGGACCATGTCGGGTTCGACATTCCAGTGCTCGACCGCCAGAAACTTGCCGGTGCGGCCGAGCCCGGTTTGGATTTCGTCGGCGATGAACAGGGAGCCGTATTTGCGGCAGAGGGCCAAGGCTTCGCGAAGATAATCATCGTCGGGAATGTTAACGCCCTTGCCCTGGATCGGCTCGACGATGAAGGCGGCGATGTCGCGCGTCGATAAGGCTCGATCCAATGCGGCGAGATCGTTGAACGGGATTTGGACGCATCCTGGCAAGAGCGGGCCGAACCCGTCCCGGAAGATCGCGTCGCCGTTCAGCGACAAGGCGCCGTAGGAGAGGCCGTGAAACGCGTGATCGCAATAGACGACGCCCGGCCGCCCGGTCGCGCCGCGGGCGAATTTGAGCGCCGCTTCGGTCGCTTCCGCGCCGGAATTGGTGAAAAAAACCTTGTCGAGATAGGGCGTGAACTGAAGCAGGCGCTCGGCGAGCACGCCGGCCAGGACAGACACGTCCATTTGCACGAGATTCGGCAGGTCGCTCGCAAGGACCGAGCTCAGCGCCTCCCGAAGCGCCGGATGATTGCGGCCAATTCCGAAAACGCCGAAGCCGCTAAGAAGGTCGAGATAGCGATCCCCGTCGCGGTCGATGAGATATTGACCTTGGCCGGCGCGGAAGGCGACGTCGAAGCCGATGGTCCGCAGCACGCGCACCATCATCTCATTCATATGCCGCGCGTGCAGGCCATAGCGCTCGCCTTCGCGCGCGGCGAAAAGGGCGGCGAGGTCGAAGCGCGCCGCCCTTTTTTGAATCGTTCCGTCAACCGACGCATCTGTCATTCCGGGCGCCTCGCATGCGCTCATCCGCCTTGCTTTCAGCCGCGGCGACGCCGCTTTGACTTTACTCATTTCCCGCGGCGGAAGGAAATCTGCGATGTTTCACCGTCGAGCGGCAGGTCCCCACGCTTGCGTGACGGCCGACAGCAATCTTCACAAAGGATCGCCGCCGCCGACCTCGAATAGGTGGAGAGATCGGCAATTTTGCGACATCCGGGGGGCGTCCGAACTGCCGCGAGAGTCGCGCCGCCAAACGGAATCACATTGATTGCTGATTCGCGGCGAGTTCTCGCGGCGGCCAACGAGCCGGCCAAGCTTGTTGCTTCGGCGGCATCGAGTGGCGGCGCCGAATGTTAAATTCTATCCGCCAACAGGTCTTCATAGGCGGAGGCGTATTTTTTTACGGCGCTATCCCAACTGTAGAACTCTGATGTCGCGCGCGCATTTTCTTGCATGGCCGCGACTTTCGCCTCGGGCGCGGCGCACAACGCCGTGATCGCCTTGAGGTCGGCGGCGGACCCGTCGAAGGAGACGAATGCGCCATTCTTGCCGTTCTCGACAAAACCGTTCAACGGGTCCATGTCGCGGCACAACACCAGCAAGCCGGCGGCCATGGCCTCGATCACGCTTAAGCCGAAGCCCTCATATTCGCTGGCGGTGACGAACACGGACCTTTGCTGGAGTTCGGCCATCAGATCAGCGTCCGACAACGGGCCGACGACATGGATATTGTCGGCAAGGCCATATTCCGCGATCTGGGCATGAATCGAGGGCAGGAGACCATCGAAATCCCGTCCGGCGATCAGCAAATCGATATCAAGGCCGGACAGCCGACAAGCCCTGACGGCGTCGATGAGATTGTCGAACCGCTTGTTGCGCGACAGGCGTCCCCAATAGATCCAGCGCGTCGCGCTCGGAACGGATTTGCGGATGACCGATTTGAACTTCTCCACATTGACGCCGTTCGGGATCAGCTTTGTGTGCGGCGCCTTGGCTTTGAAGAACTCGAAATCATGCTCGCTCGAGGCGAGCACCGCATCATAGCAATGCAACAGCGGGCCCGCCAAGAGAGCCCAATGCAATTTCTTGAAGAGAGCGTGCTTCGCCGTATGCATGAACCCGCCATGGGTGCTCAGCGCCTTCTTTTTTCCCTGGCCGAACAGCATGACATTCGCGCTCACCGCCATCAATTGCGGATCATGCACATGAATCACATCATAGTCCTTGAGAATTGGAGCGATCGCGGGGGCCAGGCCGACAAGGCGATTCGGCCGCAACGAGGCGCGGAAAATCGTGAAATCATCCATCGCGTCCCGGCGCATCGCGCCGTTGCCCGGCGCGAGATGCAAGACATCGGTCGCTACTCCATCGCGACGCAAATGCCTGACCAGTTCGAGCACCACGGACTCAATGCCGCCCAAGCCCGGGAAAAACACCGGCGTGACCTGAAGGACCTTCATGGCGCGGGCGCTCCAATAGGATTATTCGCTTCGGGAATTTACAAAGCCGACTTATCGGCCAGCATTTTCGCGCCTTGCCGGAGCGTCCAAGATATTCGTTGGCTATACAGGGCCTTGTAGCGCCGCTCCAGCCTTATAAGCAAGGCTGATAAGCCGCCGCCCTCGGCAAGTTCGCTTGGCGCCCGCCGGATTTCGAAAACGGCTCGAGCCGTCAAAGACTAAATGGTGGGCGCGACAGGGATCGAACCTGTGACCCCTACGATGTCAACGTAGTGCTCTCCCGCTGAGCTACGCGCCCGGAGCCCTTGGTATAGGGCCCGGCCTTGGTCGCGACAGGGTATATCGGCTCGCTCGCGCGGGCGCAAGCCGCAATGATCGACGCGGCGGCCGGCCGCGCGCGACAAGAAACAGCTTCGTCGACGGCTTCCGACTTTACTTCGGCGCGCCCGACGACCAAGCTGACGATCTGAAAGCAAATCGAGCGGGCGCGCGAGACCCCCCGAGACGCCGACAAGAACAAAGCAAGAGTTCGAGCTACGGATGGCCAGCGAACAAGATCCAAATTCCCGTTTCGATAAAAGCGGCGACGGCGCCGCCGTCCGCCGCCGGACTCTCGGCGGCCCGAACGACAATCCTCTTATGCAGGCCGCCGCCCCCTCCTTCTTCTTCTCAGCCGCCTGCGCGCCGGGCTCCTGCGCGCGCCGGCGGCCAGACTCCTGCAGCCTATCGCGGCGGCGATCGAGACATGCGAACGCGACATGAGCGCCGCCAATATTTCACCGGCCACGGCCAAAGCAGCGAAGCAAGCCCTGGCCGCCACAGCCGATGAAGTCCTCGCTGACATGGTCTTCGTCGAATCTCCCGGCGCGGACAGCGATCCGGCGGCGCGGCTTGGCCTCGCGCCGGGCGCCGCCGGCCGGGGCGATGGGGCGCGCCGTTTCTTCGATGCGCTTGAACGCATCAAAGCCGATCCGAGCCCCGACGTCCGGCTGCTCGAATTGCTTCACGCCTGTCTCGCGCTCGGATTTCAAGGCGGCCCCCGGCAAGCCGCGCCCGGCGGCGCCGCGCCATTGCAATATATCCGGCGCGACCTTTACGCGCGGCTGCGAAAAGCCGCGCCGCCGCCGCCGCGCGATCTGTCGCCGCGCTGGCGAGGCCAGCCGCTCGCAAGCCGCGCCGCCCGCGTGAGCACGCCATTTTGGGTCGCGGCCAGCCTTGCCGGCCTCCTGCTCTTTGGCGTCTTCGTTGGCCTCCGCGTCGCGCTCGGCGATCGCGCGGAGGCCGTCGCCGCGGCCCTCGCCTCGCTCAATTCGCCGGCGCCGGTCTCAATCAGCCGCAAAACCGCCGTCGCGCCGCCCCCCGCCCTGACCGAGACCCCGGCGCAGACTGCGCAACTCGACCATATCCGCACCGTGCTTGAGCCGGATATCGCGGCCGGACGGCTCGACATGGACGCGACCGCCAAGGAAATCGTCATTCGCATCCCCGATCGCGTTCTGTTCCAGCCCGGCGGCGCGACGCTCCGCGACGACGCGCGGTCGCTCCTGACTTATATCGCGCTGGCTCTCGACGGGGACGAAAGCGCGATAGAGGTCCTCGGCCGCGCCGACGGGAAGCGGATCTCCCATGCCCGCTTCGCGACGAATTTCGAGCTTTCGCTGGAGCGGGCGAAAGCCGTCGCCGCGCTCCTCCGGCAAAGCCTGTCCCATCCCGAGCGCGTCGCGACGAGGGGTGAGCGCGCGGACGCGCCGATCGCGGCGAACAAGGCGGTCGACGATCCCGGCAAGACTGGCCGGATCGAAATCCTCACATTGCGCGGCGACTGAGCCTCGATGCGGCCAGGACGCGGCGAAACCAGAGCACATGCGACAGGCCGAAGGTCCGGGCCAAGGACCGGCCGGCATCGGATTGATAGGCGCGCGGCATGACGAGAAAACCATGGCTTCGAGCCCTTGTCCGCATCGCCGGCGCAATCGCGCTCGGAACCCTGATCTGGTTCGGCGCGCCTTTCATCCGGTTTGCCGAGGGCCATCCGCTCGAAGATCCGAGGCCGCGCCTCGCCGCCATCCTGATCCTGTTCATGCTTCTCGCGGTCGCCGGCGCCTATCGCCTCTATCGGAGACAGAAGCGAGCAGCGCGGATCGCGCGGGGCATGGGCCCTGACGCGGACGATCCGCCGCCGCTGGCCGCGCGCATGAACAAGGTCCTCGCCGTGCTGCGCGGGTCGCGCGGCGGCTTGACCAACATCCTTCTCGACCTGCCCTGGTATTTTGTCATCGGCGCGCCGGGATCCGGCAAGACGACGGCGCTCGCCAATTCGGGTCTTACGTTTCCGCTCGCGGCGGGCGGCGCGCCTTGCCCAATCGCGGGCGTGGGGGCCGCCCGGCGCTGCGAATGGTGGTTTAGCGAAGACGCAGTCCTAATCGACGCCGGCGGCCGAGACGCGGCGCAAGGCCCCGCCGCCGAGGCGGACGAGAAAGGCTGGCTCGCCTTTCTCGCTCTGCTCAGACGCAATCGGCGGCAGGAGCCGATCAACGGGGTCTTCATCGCGATCAGCGTCGAGGATCTTCTCACCCGTCCGCCCGCCGAGGCGGCGGCGCAGGCGGCGGCGATCAGGTCGAACCTCATCGAGCTCCGCCAACGCCTCGGCGTCGATTTTCCCGTCTACGCGCTCTTCACCAAGGCCGATCTCATTCTCGGCTTCAGCGAGTTTTTCGACGCGCTCGACGCGGCCGGCCGGGCGCAGGTCTGGGGCGCCACATTCCAGACGGCGAACAAGCCGAAACCAACGCCGGCCAAATTAGAGGCCGAATTTGAAGCGCTCATCGCGCGGCTGAACAGGGACGTCGCGGACCGGCTCGCGGAGGAAAAAGACCCGGTCAAACGAGCCCTCCTCTTCGGCTTCCCGGCGCAAATGGAGGCCTTGCGCGGCCGCGCCACGTCGTTCCTGACCCAGCTCTTCGATCCGACGCAGACCAAAATCAACGTCGCGCCGCGCGGATTTTATTTCACATCGGCGACCCAGCAAGGCGCGCCGATCGACCAATTGCGCGCGGCCTTCGCTGAAAGCTTCGGCGCCGAACCGGCCGCGACGCCCGCGCTTTCCGGCAAAAGCAAAAGCTTTTTCATCGAGGACCTCATCAAGAAAATGGCGATTGGCGAGGCCGGTCTGGTTTCGACCGGGCGGGTCGGCCACATCGCCGCGCGCGCGGCCTATGCGAGCCTTTTCGTCGTCGCGCCGCTCGTGCTCGGCGCTTTATGGATGAGCTATGTCAAGAACAGCGACCGGATCGCAAAAAGCGCCGAGGCGGCGGCGAAATATCGCGCGCGCGCTGGCGACCTTGGCGCATCGGACATCGTGTCCGACCATGATCTCAGCAAGGTTCTGCCCGCGCTCCACGCGCTCCGCTATCTGCCCGGCGGGTTCACCGCCGACCGCTCCGCCGCCGAGGCGGTCTCCGGCGGGTTCGGGCTGAGCCAGGCCGCCCGGCTGAGATCGGCGGCGGAAACCGCTTATGGCGTGGGCCTCGAACGGCTCTTGCGGCCGCGCCTCGTCGCCCGCCTCGAAGAGCAATTGGGCGCCAATGCCCAGAACCCGACCGCGCTTTTCGAGACGCTTCAAGCCTATCTGATGCTTGGCGGGCTTGAACCCGTCGATCGCCAGGCGCTGACCGCTTGGCTGGGGCGCGATTGGTCGAAAAATCTCTATCCCGGCGCGAAAAACGCCGCCGGGCGGAAGGAGCTCGAACAGCATCTCGCCGCCATGCTCGATCTTGAGACCGGGCGCGGCGCCTTCATCGGGCTCAACGGCCCGCTCGTCGAAAAGGCGCAAGCGGCGCTCGCGCGGGTCAATGTCGCCGACCGCGCCTATCAACTTCTGGCGGCGCGGGCGAAGACGAGCCAGGGCGACGATTGGGCCGCGATCAAGGCGGCCGGGCCAGAAGCTCTGGTCGTCTTCGACAAGGCGATCGAGACGATCCGCGCGCCCTATTTCCACACCAAAGCGGGGTTCGACCATGCGTTCATGGACCAGCTTCCGACGACCCTGGAGGAGATGGCGCGTCTTCGCCGCATTCTCGGCGCGGCCGGCGAGCAGCCGGAGGTTTCGGCCCAATATGATCGCCTGCCGCAGGAGCTCGTCGATATTTACGTCAAGGCCTTCGTCGGCTCCTGGCGCGGCGCGATCGACAAATTGAAGCTCCGCCGCTTGGTCGTGGATCGCCCGGCCTATCCGGCGCTGGCCGCGGCTGCCTCGGCAAGCTCGCCCCTCGCGGTTATTCTTGAATCGGTCCGCGACGAGACGCTCTTGCCCGACGCCGAGGCGCCCGAGGCCGCCGCCGTCGGCGGGACCACGGGCGAGACGCCGGCGCAAATGATCGACGCGGCGCTGCAGCCCTATCATCGCCTCGTCGAGGGCGAGCCGGGGCGCCGCCCGATAGATAAAACGATCGCCCAGCTCAACGATATACGCGCCAATCTGAGCCGGCTCGCCGCCGGCGGCGCGCAGGCCGATGATTTCGCCGCCAAGCTCGCCGCCGGCGCCGCCGCGCTCCAGACCGAGGCCTCGGCGCTGCCGCAGCCCTTCGCCCATATGATGATGGAGACCGCCGAGGCCACGACCGGCGAAGCCGCCGATTTGGCCGCCGCCCGGATCGTCGAGACGCTGCGCGGCGCGATTGGGCCGGCTTGCCGGGATAAAATCGGGAGCCGCTATCCTTTCGCCCGCGACGCCAAGCGCGAGGTCGGCCTCGACGATTTCACTCAAATGTTCGGACCGAAGGGCCTGATCGATCAATTCGCCAGCGAGCATGTTCTTCCCGCCGCCGACATCTCCGGGCCGGAATGGAAATGGCGCGAGGATAGCGCGCTGGGCAAGCGCCTCGGGCCTTCCACGCTCGCGGATTTTCAGCGCGCCGCCGAAATCCGCGGCGCCTTTTTCGCCGCGGCCGAGACCGCCGCGCCGGGATTTACCTTCAGCGTGACGCCGCCGGCGGTCGCCGCCGCCCGGCTGGACATAAATGGAGCGATGATCGCCGCGCGGGGCCGCAAGACCGCCCCGACGACGGCGCAATGGCCAGGCCCCGCCGACAATCGCCGCGCCGCGCTCGCGTTTCAACGCCCTGGCCGCCAGCCCCCCGTGATCGAAAAAACCGGCGTGTGGTCGATCTACCGGCTTATCGACGCCGGCCGCTCCGAGGGCGAGGGGGCGACGGTCTTTTCGCTCGGCGGCCGCGATCTGGACTATCGCTTCGAATCGCGCCCGGCCTCGCCCGGCGCAAGCCTGAAGCCGCTGGATTTGACGCAGATCCGGAAGTTCCGCTGCCCGCATGGCGGGTGACGGGACGCAACGGCAGGGCTCATTTCTCCGCCGAAACAAACAGGTCCTTATATTCGGCGCGCAAGACATTCTTTTGCACCTTCCCCATCGCATTGCGCGGCAGGTCGGCGACAAAGATCACGCGCTTCGGCGCCTTGAACTTCGCGAGGCGGCTTTCGAGCGCGCGCCGCACCTCCGCCTCGTCCAGGCTCGCGCCCTTCGCGCGAACGACCACCGCCGCGACGGCTTCGCCGAAATCCTCATGCGGCAAGCCGACGACGGCGCTTTCGACGACGCCCGGCAAGGCGTCGATCTCCGCCTCGACCTCTTTGGGATAGACATTCTCCCCGCCGGTGATGATCAAATCCTTGGCCCGCCCGATGATATGGACATAGCCGCGCGCATCGATCTTGCCGAGGTCGCCGGTGATGAAAAAACCGTCGGGGCGAAACTCCGCCGCGGTCTTCTCCGGGTTGCGCCAATAGCCTTTGAAGACATTCGGCCCCTTGACCTCGATGACGCCGATGTTCCCGCGCTCCAGAAGGGCTCCGGTCTCCGGATCGGCGATCCGCAAATCCACGCCGGGCAAGGGAAAGCCGACGGTTCCGGCGATGCGCTCGCCCTCATAGGGGTTTGACGTGCTCATGTTGGTTTCGGTCATGCCATAGCGTTCGAGAATGGCGCAACCGGTCCGCGCCGCCCATTGGCGGTGGGTCTCGGCGAGGAGAGGCGCGGAGCCGGAGACGAACAGGCGCATATGCGCGGTCGCCTCACGGGTCAGCCCGTCATGGCTCAGGAGCCTCGTGTAGAAGGTCGGGACGCCCATCATGACCGTCGCGCGGGGCATTTGCCGCAGGCATTCGTCGGCGTCGAATTTCGCCATGAAAATGATTCGGCCGGCGGAAAACAAAACCGTGTTCACGGCGACGAAAAGTCCATGCGTGTGGTGGATCGGCAGCGCGTGCAACAGGACATCGGCCGCACTGAAGCGCCAGGCGGCGGCGAGCGTCTTCGCGTTGGAGGCGAGATTGGCGTGGGTGAGCATCGCGCCCTTGGAGCGGCCGGTGGTCCCCGACGTGTAGAGGATAGCCGCGAGATCGTCCGGGCCGCGCGGAGCGTCCGCGAAATCCTCCGCCTGAGCGGCGCTCGCATCGGCGAGCGAGCCGCGCCCATCGGCGCCGAGCGTTTCGAGCGCTCGCACGCGGGCCTTGGCCGCCGCCGGCGCCAGGGCTTCGCGGCGAGCCGGATCGCAGACGACGACCGCCGGCTCCGCGTCGCCGAGAAAATAGGCGAGCTCGGCGTCGGTATAGGCCGTGTTGAGCGGCAGGAAGACCGCTCCGGCTCGGATCGCGCCGAGGTAAAGCATCAGCGCCTCGGCCGATTTCTCGATCTGCGCCGCGACGCGGTCGCCGGGCCCGACGCCGCGTTCGACCAGCGCGGATGCGACGCGTCCGGATTGGGCCATGACATCGGCGAAGGTCAGGCATGTGCCGCCGGGGGTCTCCAGGAAGATTTCGATCATCCGGCGATCCGATTCGATCGCGAATTTGCCGAAACAGATGATTTTTCATCGCTAAACTCTCCCGACCATGCGAAACGGGCTTATCCGCGCTTATATCAGAGGGCGCAAAAATCAGCGGCCGGCAAAGCGCCGCGGGCGAGCATTGGCTTCGTTCTTGCTTGCCTTTCGACGCGCCCCGCTGGCCCACCGAGCGGCGCGGGAACTCTTGACGCGAGCGAGAACTCTTGGCGCAATGAAGTATTTTTGACTGGTTTTAAACAAGTGAGAGACAGCGTTGCTTTATTGGAGCCATTTTAAACTGCATATAGGCGCTTGCGCCTTAGCAGTGCATAGGCTAAATATAGTCCTGTCATCTTGTCGTTCGGCTTCATCTTTGGCGCCCCAATGATCGTATGCTCATGCAACGTTCTGTCCGACGCCAAAATCCGGGCCGCGCTTAATGGCGCGTCCTGCCCGCGAACGCCCGGCGCGGTCTATAGATGTCTGGGGTGCAGCCCCAGTTGCGGACGCTGCATCGCCACTGTCCGGACCATCATCGACGAGGCTCTGACAAAGGCTCCGCCGAGCGAAAGTCGCCACGTCGCGTCCTGCGACGCCAGCGAGGCCGCCGCTTGCCTTGCATGAGCGCCTGCGCCGTGACGCCACAATCCAGCAGCCGCGCCGCCTGAAATATTTTTGTCACGCGGCGGGTTTTCACACCTTCATATGGGTCTATATAGGTCCGATGCGTTGCCGGCTTGGGCTCGCTGGACGCCGGACCATTTGCTCGGCTCCGTTGAGGTTTTCGCCGGGAAGATAGAACAAAATCAATGAAATGCCGCGGAATATCAGTCGCGGAGTTTAAAGGAGCGCGCCACAATGCGGGGTGACGAAAGAGTCCTCGACTATTTGAACCGGAGCTTGCGCAGCGAGTTGACGTCGATCAACCAATATTGGCTGCATTTTCGGATTTTCGAAAATTGGGGCTTCCGGGAGCTCGCCAAGAAATGGCGCGAAGAGTTGATCGAGGAAATGCGCCACGCCGATCGCTTTGTCGCGCGCATTCTTTTTCTCGAAGGGTTTCCAAACCTTCAGGTTCTCGATCCGCTGCGGATCGGCCAGACTGTTGAGGAGATCCTGCGCTGCGACCTCGCCGCCGAGCTTGAAGCGCGCGCGCTCTATATCGAGGCCGCCGAATATTGCATCACGGTCCATGACCGCGTCTCAAAAGAGCTCTACGACGATCTTTTGATCGACGAGGAAAAGCATATCGACCTGCTCGAAACCCAGCTCGAGCTCATCAAGCAGCTCGGCGTTCAGCTCTATAGCCAGAAGCACATGGGCGAAATCGAGGGCTCCGGCAGCTGAGCGCGGCCGCCGCGCGCCTAACTCCCGCCGCGTCGCCGAACAGCGGCGATCAGGCCCGCCGTGGACGGGTCGAACGCCGCCGTCGAGCTTGTCGGATCAGCGATGACGGGAGCGAGCTTGCCGGCGAGCTCCTTGCCGAGCTCGACGCCCCATTGATCGAACGAATTAATGTTCCAGATCACGCCTTGCACAAAAACCTTGTGCTCATAGAGCGCGATCAACTGGCCGAGAACGCGCGGCGACAGCTTCTTGTAAAGGAAAGTGCTCGACGGCCGGCTGCCGGCGAAAACCTTGTGCGGCGCGAGTGCGGCGATCGCCTCGGCGCTCATGTTGTCGGCCTCCAATCGCAGGGCGACCTCGGCGAGCGAGCGGCCCTGCATCAGCGCTTGGCTCTGCGCCAGACAATTGGCCAAAAGCAGCTGATGATGCTTGGGGTCCGCGCCCGACGGCTGCGCCGCGACGAGAAAATCCACCGGCACGATTTCGACGCCTTGATGCAGAAGCTGGAAGAAGGCGTGCTGGCAGTTGGTGCCGGGCTCGCCGAATATGACCGGCGCGGTCGCCAAACTCGCAGGAGCGCCTGAAAGCTCCACCGATTTGCCGTTCGACTCCATTTCAAGCTGCTGGAGATAGGCCGGGAAGCGCGCCATGCGCTCGTCATAGGGGATGACCGCATGGGTCGCGAATCCCCAGATGTTGCGGTACCAGACGCCGAGAAGAGCCATCAGAACCGGGACGTTCCGCTCCAGCGGGGCGCTGGTGAAATGCGCGTCAATATCCTGGCCGCCGAGCAGGAATTTCTCGAATTTCTCGGCGCCGATTCCAATCGCAAGGGAAAGTCCGATCGACGACCAGATCGAGTAGCGCCCGCCGACCCAATCCCAGAAGCCGAAAATGCGGTCGCTTCTAATGCCGAAGGCGGCGATCTTGTCGAGATGGGTCGAGACCGCGCAGAAATGCTCGGCGACCGCCGCCTCCCCGAGCGCTTCGGCGACGCGGCGGCGCGCGCTGGCCGCATTGGTCATCGTCTCAAGCGTCGTGAAAGTCTTCGAGCAAACGACGAACAGCGTCGTTTCGAGCGGAACCCGCTTCAAGGCGTCGCCAAGATCGGCGCCGTCGACATTGGCGACAAAATGCAGAGTCAGATGATCGGCGATAAAAGGCGCGAGGGCGCGGGCCGCCATGGCCGGGCCGAGGTCCGACCCGCCAATGCCGAAATTAACGATATCGGTGAAGCGCGCGCCGCGCGCCGTTCGGACCTCGCCATTGCGCACGGCTTCGGCGAAGGCTTCCATTCTTCGCCGTTCGGCCAGGACCTCCGGCATGACGTCATGGCCTTCGGCGAACATTGGCCTGCCGGTGAGATTGCGCAGGGCCATGTGCATGGCCGGACGATGCTCGGTGGTGTTGACCGGCTCGCCGGCGAAAAGCGCGGCGCGGCGCGCCTCGACATCGGCGGCCTGGGCGAGATCGAGCAGAAGCCGAAGCGTCGTTTCGTTCAGTCTATGCTTGGAGAAATCAAACAGAATATCGTCGAGCTCGACATGAAATCGTTCAAACCGGCGCGGATCGTCGCGAAACAGATCGGCAATGGCTTGCCCGCCAATGTCCACCCGATGCGCCGCGAGCGCGGCCAAAGCCTTCGCTACCTCACCACGAGCCATGCAATACCTCGACAAAGATCCGATTGCGTGAATTACCCGCTTCGACGGGGTCGAACAAAGGCTTATTGCTTGCGACGCTGGGCATTGGATGCCGAGCGGCGATCCTTCGCGGTTCTAGCCACCTTATCGCTCTTTTTTTGACCCCCGCAAGAACAGGCCGCCCATCCTCCGTTCGCGCCGCGTCGCGTTGCGCGGAAGCCGATCCCATCGATCTGCCGCACTTCCTTGTCGATCAGATGACTTCTGTGCTGGATATGCGCTTGATCGGCTCCAGCGCGGGCGAAGCGCGCGTGGCGGAGTCTTGGGGCTCCCGATCGCGCCAAGCCGACGCCCGCCCGGCCGCGGAGGAAAAGCAAGGACAAGTTCGCCGGACGAACGCTCAACGCGGCCGCCCGGTCGGGATGTCCTGTCAGCAGGCAAAACCGGCCACGCGCCGCGACGCCGGTCCGACTAGAGCGCGCTCCGATCGGATGTAATCATCCAATCGATAAGAACGCGCTCCAGATCGATGAATTGGAGCATGTTCCGATCGAAAAAGTCGATCGATGTTTTAAGAACATGCTCCAGGCCGATCCTCTTATTGATTATAGGCCCGCTCCCCATGATCGGCGATGTCGAGGCCTTCACGCTCGGCGTCCTTCTTGACCCTGAGGCCGACGAAGATATCGACGAACTTGTAGAGAATCGCGGAGCCGACGCCAGACCAAAGAAGGGTGAAAAGGACCACTTTCAATTGGATCAGCACTTGGGTCTGCATGTCGTAATCGCCGGGAGCCGCCTCGCCAGGCTTTAGCGTATAGTCGGTCAGGCCGACGCCGCCGAGAATTGGCGCGACGACAATGCCGGTGCCGATGGCCCCGATGATGCCGCCGATGCAATGCACGCCGAACACGTCGAGGGCGTCGTCATAGCCGACCCATTTCTTCACGTAGGCGACGAAGAAAAAGCACACCACCGCCGCCGTGAAGCCGAGGACGATCGAGCCCATCGGACCGGCGTAGCCGGACGCCGGCGTAATGGCGACGAGGCCCGCCACCGCGCCGGAGATCATTCCGAGAAGCGAGGGCTTGCCCTTCGCGATCCATTCCGCGAACAGCCAGCCAAGGGTCGCGGCGGAGGTCGCGACAAAGGTGTTGACGAAGGCGAGAGCCGTGGTTCCATTCGCTTCAAGGTTCGAGCCGGCGTTGAAGCCGAACCAGCCGACCCACAGAAGCGAGGCGCCGACCATCGACAGGGTCAAGGAATGCGGCGGCTCGATGTCGCGCGGATAGCCGACGCGGCGGCCGATGATCAAGGCCCCGACGAGGCCGGCTATGCCCGCATTGATGTGGACGACCGTGCCGCCGGCGAAGTCGAGCGCGCCCATCTTGTTGAAATAACCGGCGTTGGCCTGGACAGCATCGAGCTTCGTTTGCGCCTCCGCCTTGGCGGCTTCATCCACGGCGCTCGCGACGGCCTTGGCGGCGTCCGCGAGCGCGTCCGGGCCAGCCCAATACCAAACCGCGTGCGCGATCGGGAAATAAATGAATGTCACCCAAAGAAGGATGAAGACGAGCACCGCCGAGAACTTGATGCGTTCGGCGAAGGCGCCGACGATCAGGGCCGGGGTAATGCAGGCGAAGGTCATCTGAAACGCCATATAGACATATTCGGGAATGACGACGCCGTTGGAGAAGGTCGCCGAGGTCGAATCCGGCGTAAGCCCTTTCAGGAAGACGCGGTCGAGGCCGCCGATCAAATTGTTCCATTGAATGCCGGCGAGAAAGCTGAGCGGAGCATTGTCGCCGTCGGTATAGGGAAGCGCTTGGGCGCTGCCTTCGGTGAAGGCGAGCGAATAGCCGTAAATAACCCAAATGATCGACACGAGCGCCACGATCGCAAACACCTGCGAGAGCACCGACAGCATGTTCTTCGTGCGCACCAAGCCGCCATAGAAAAGGGCGAGTCCCGGAATGGACATCATCAGGACGAGCGCGGTGGAGACAAGCATCCAGGCGGTGTCGCCCTTGTTCGGCGTAGGCGCCGCGCCTTCGGCATGGGCCAGCCCCACGACGCCGCAGGCCAGAATAAGTCCGAGGCCGATCGCCCGAAGCGCGATCGGTGGAGACGAAACGATTTTCATTGGAAACTCCTGCGGATCTGGAGAAACGAAGGTCTTCAAAGAGCGTCGAGATCACGCTCGCCGGTGCGGATCCGGACGGCTTGCTCAAGAGAGGCGACAAAGATCTTGCCGTCGCCAATCTGACCAGTCCTCGCCGCCGCGGTGATCGCCTCGATCGCCTGGTTGACGAACTCGGGCGCCAAGGCGACTTCGACCTTCAGTTTGGGCAGAAAACTAACCGCATATTCCGCCCCCCGGTAGATTTCGGTGTGGCCTTTCTGGCGGCCATAGCCCTTGACTTCGGTGACAGTCATTCCATGCACGCCGAGATTGGTCAGGGCGTCACGGACCTCGTCCAACTTGAACGGCTTTATAATCGCAATGACGATCTTCATGTCGGTTTTCCTGGTTGCGTATACCCGAGAGCCCTTGAACTGCCGAGAAACCGGCTCGCCGCCGAAGAGCGCGCCATGCGAGACATGTCACGCTCAGGCCATTGCTAGCAAGCGACGGGCCTCCTAGCAATCGACCACAGATGTTTTTGCCCGAAACGTGCTGATTGGCAGGCTCAACGCGGCTGCCGCATGTGATTGTTCGAATCGCGGATCCGCCGAAGTTCGCCGTCGAAAGCACCCTTTCCGTCGCGCGCGAGCCCAAATGGCGATAATTTAGGCAGGATCATCAGAGGCTGGCTTTGACGGTTCCTATCGCGCGGGCTCCTTCGTGAAGCCCGCCGCCCATGCGCAGGGGGCATCGTTAGCCAACGCGCGATCTTCCGCGGATCAAGCCCTCCTGGACGACGGAAGCGACAAGGCGGCCGTCATGTGAGAAGATCAGGCCGCGCGTAAAGCCTCTGGCCCCGCCGGTGTTCGGACTGTCCTGCGCGTAGAGAAGCCATTCGTCGGCGCGAAACGGCCGGTGGAACCACAGGGCGTGATCGAGGCTCGCGATTTGGATGTCGGTGTCGAACACGGTGCGCCCATGCGCGATGAGGGCGGTGTCGAGGAGCGTCATATCGGAAAGATAGGCGAGGACGGCGCGATGGATCGCCGGGTCGTCGGGGAGCACGCCGCTCGCGCGCAGCCAAACCATTTGCTCGGGCGCGCCGGCGGCGTGGCGGACATAGCGGGCGAGATCGACCGGGCGCGCCTCGATCGGACGGTCTTGCGCGAACCAGCGCCGAATCGGCTCCGGCATGAGCGCGCCGAATCGCTCCAGCATGATCGGCTTCGCTCGGCAAGGCGTCGGGCTGCGGAACCTCCGGCATCGCGACGGCGTGGTCGAGGCCCTCCTCGTCGATCTGAAACGACGCCGACAAGGAAAAAATCGCCCTTCCATGCTGGATCGCGTTGCAGCGCCGCGTCGCGAAGCTCTTGCCGTCGCGCAGGCGATCGACCTCATAGATAATCGGCGCCGAGGGGTCGCCGGGCAAAAGGAAATAGGCGTGCAGCGAATGCGGCGCGCGGCCCTCGACCGTCCGCGCCGAGGCGACGAGCGCCTGCGCGATCACGAGCCCGCCGAAGACGCGCTGCCAGCCGACCTGAGGGCTGCGGCCGCGATAGATGTTTTCCTCGATCTTCTCAAGATCGAGGATGGTCAAAAGATCGGCGACGGCTTTGGACATGACGCGGCGGGTTCTTGTTGCGGAGGGCTAGTAGCTGAACCCTTGGCGTGACCGACGAGCGGCTTCGCGTCAAGTCGGCCAGTCGCTCCGCGTCACCAAATATAAGGTAGAAGCCGGTAGCGGACGCGGCGGGCGTAGGCTTCATAGCCGAAGAGCGCGCGATGCAGCTCGCGATCCTCCAAGACGGTGCGGACGATCAGCACGCCGGCCAGCGGAATCGTCGCAATGAGGCCGGCCCAGGATCCAAGCATCAGCGCCGTCGCAGGGAGGAAGAGCAGGGCGGCGGCGTAAATCGGGTGCCGGACATAAGCGTAGGGTCCGCTCGAGATCACTCTATGGCCGCGTTC
This sequence comes from uncultured Alphaproteobacteria bacterium, assembly GCA_963829515.1. Taxonomy (GTDB): domain Bacteria; phylum Pseudomonadota; class Alphaproteobacteria; order Rhizobiales; family Beijerinckiaceae; genus Methylocapsa. The sequence continues at coordinate 728,550 of CAWHIP010000005.1, read as the reverse complement.
GGTCTGAATCCGCACGACGCTCGCGGCGAAGGGATTCGCCTGGAGACACCGAAAGCTGATCCACATCGCGGCAGCCACGCCACCGGCCCCGACCCAAGGCGCCCAGTCCGGCGGAACCGACCAGCGGAAGCGGACGGCGTCGAGCCCCATCAGGGCGAACCAGGCCAGGAAAGCGACAATGAACCCCGCCAAAAGGATCTTGTCCCAAAGCGGCTGGCCCTGCTGGAACGGCGGTTTCAGCCGCTCTTCCAGCAAGGCGGGGGCGTCCTGGGCGATTTTTCGCGTCATCAGGATCGAGGCGCCGAACAAAAGGCCCAGGTAAACCCAGGCGGCGCGCCAGGAAAAGGTTCCCGCGCCGCCGAACAAAAGCGCGGCGAAGACGAAAAACTCGACCCCGATCGCGATCCAGACCCTGGCTTTCAAACCGGGCTCCCCTCCCCTTCGACGCCCGCCTCTGGCGGCGGCGTCAAACGGTATGGACTATTTAAGCTCCTTCGAGACATCCTTCACCGGCTGCTTCGAGTCCATCCTTATGTATCTGATCTTGCCCTTGGCGGCGGCGACCGCAGCGGCGAGATCGACGCTCCGGATCGACTGGTCGTTAAAGGTCTTGAAATACCATTTCAGGTTCTTGAGATCGGCCGCGCTGGTCCAGAGCGTGTATTCGAGATGGGTGACGCCGCCGCTATCCGCCCGCACGGAGCCATAGGGGATGTCGAAATTATTCAGGATATGGAAAACCTGAAGAACCGCCTCGGGCGCGGTCTCGGGCGGCGGCGCGGCCTGGGAAAAAGCGACCGCACGGACAAGCCGCGAGGGCGGCGTGAAATCGCCGGGCAGGCCGCGCAAGCCGCTCCCCTGGCCAAGCTGAGCGAGCTTGAGGCCGGACAGATCCACCGGCGGAACATTGGTGACGGTCAAATTGATATAGTTGCGGAGATTGGTCATATGCCAATCGAAACTCGGCGAATTTGTCAGGACTCCGAGCGGATTGTCGTAAATCTTGAGCGTGTGGTCGACCGGCTCGATCACGACGGATTTGCCGCTGCGGTCGTGAACGACGAAATGAACCGGCGGCGCCTCCTTGATCGCCTCGACGACCACTGGAACAAGGACGACCTTGTCGAAATTCGCCTTCACCTCGTCGACGCTGGCGAAATTGCCGAGCAGCCAGGTTCCGTATTCAAAAGGCGCCAGGGCGCGCGCGGCGTTCTCCTTGGTCGCATCGGAATAGGAGCCATAGCCGGGAAAGTAAAACAGCCCGACGTAAAGGCCCTGGTCGTTGACGCCGTCGACGATGTCCGGCAATCCGGCGCCATTCGCTCCGATCGCGCCATATTTCGTGGTATAAGTGAGCCCCTTGCCGCCGTCGGGCCTCGAGCCGGTAATCGTCACGCCCTTGGGTATGATGACGACGTCGGACTTGAGATCGACGCCGAACTCCAATGTGCGGCCCGGCGCGACCCCGCCATCCTTGGCGATCAGGCGAATGCCGGTGCAAGCCTGCGCCGGCAGGGTAAAAGCCAGCATCGCCGCCAAAGCGGCTTGAGCCAATCTGCGGATCATCACGTCCTCCCCCAAGCCAGTTTTTTGCAAGCCTATCCCTCGCGATCAAATCAGAGCTGACCAGCTCGAACTTGCGCGGCTTTCCGCTCGATCATGATTGTTTGATTGGGGTCTCTGAAGACGACCCATGCGCGAGCCCTTCCATGATGAATGGATGCGAACTCGCGTCAAGCGAATATGATCACTAATCAATAATGAAAAATATCGGCGCGGTGCGCCAGGAGGAAACGGCCCGCTGAACCCGTGGCCATTTCAAAAAAGAGCGCCGCGCGGACGCGACGCTTGCGAGGCTGATTCCCGGCGCGAGGCGCCGCGACCTCAATCAATCGTCCAAACGCCGCGCCTCGTCGGGCAGCATGATTGGGATGCCGTCGCGAATTGGATAGGCGAGCCTGGCCGCCCGCGAAATCAATTCCTGCTTTTGCGCGTCATATTCGAGCACCGTCTTGGTGCGCGGGCAGACGAGGATTTCGAGCAGACGCGGGTCGATACGCGACGGCTCGGGCGCGGCCTTGCCGCTTGTCTTTTGGGTTCTGTCCACCATCGTCTTCTCCCTCATGGTTGGCGGTAGACTTGAAGGACCGGCGCGCCGGCGTTCAAGGTTCGTGAATGCGCCTCCTGATCGGATGAGCTCATCTGATCGGGAAGAAGCCGCTCCAGTTCAAGGATCTGGAGCATGTTTTCGTGGAAAAAGTCGATCAACTTTTTTAAGAACGCGCCTATTGCAATGGCGATGAGGCGCCTTTTCCGCGCGCCAGCTCGAATTCCGTGATCGCGACGAGAACATCGGCCCGGCGCTTCAGGTCTCCGGCTTCGAGAAGCGCCTGCTTTTCCCTGGTTCCGAACGGGCTCATCATCGAAAGCGCGTTGACCAGCGCTTCGTTCGGCGCCTCGTGAATGCTGCTCCAATCGATCTGAAGGTTGTTCGTCTCGGCGAACTCGCGCAAGGCGCGCAACACGCCGTCGCGATCGACCAAATCTTCCCCCGCGCGTGGGCTGAAGTCCACGAGGAAAGGCGTGAAATCGGCGCGGCATTGGCGGTAAGGCGTGACTGCGTCGATCTCCTCGACGATCCTGAAGCGCGCGACGCCGGTCAAGGTGATGAGATAACGCCCGTCGCCGCTTTCCGCGAACTGGGTGATGCGGCCGGCGCAGCCGACCGGAAACAGCGCCGGCGTGAGGCGCGACTCCGGCGCCTCGGGGTCTGGCTGGATCATGCCGACAATGCGCCGCCCCTTGACCGCATCCTCCACCATCGCGAGATAGCGCGGCTCGAAAATATTGAGCGGCAATTGGCCGCGCGGCAGCAAGAGGGCTTTCGCAAGTGGGAAGATCGGAAACACGGCCGGCAGTTCATCCGGCCCGCCATAGGGGTGGTTCATGGTCATGGTCTGCTCCTCGCCCCCCTCGACATCCGCCCCTGTCCTTAGTGTCTTTTCAGCCGCGACCGCGTTCTTTCCGGTCTTGGCCGCCAATCTTGGCCGCCAAAGCGGGTCCCGCCGCGCCCTGATGCTCTAAGCGAAATCCATTGTCGCTAATTTTATACGCTGGCAAGCGAAATATCGGTCGGCCGCGTGGGGTCGCGCGCGTCGATCGCCCGGTTTCCGAGCAAAAACTAGATCCTTAAGAGGAGGCGCGCCACCTCGTCGGGATGGGTGATCATGGCGTCGTGAGGCGCCGCGAGTTCGCTCCAGCTCCAGCCTGGCGCCGCCCGCACGCGCCGCCGCGATCCTTCCATGAAAGGATGCGGCGGGTCGGCGCAATAGACATAGGTGCGGGGCAGGCCGTTTCCGACCGGATTTTGGAGGGTGAGGGTTCGCGTATAGGCGCCGAGCGGATGCGGCGTGAGCCTGCGCTTGACCCAGGCGTAGTCAGGGCTCCCTTCCGCTAGGCCGAACACGGCCGGCAGGATATCGGGCGTCGGAACCGCGAGACCTCCGGTTGTTTTTTCGGCTCTGGCGATGCGCGCCTCGGCCTCCTGGCTTGGATAGGTCGAGAAGGCGGTCTCGCCGCTTTCGGGCACGACCGCGTCGAGATAGACGAGATGGGCTATGCGCTCGGGGATGCGGTCGGCGACGCCAGTGATCGGAACGCCGCCAAAACTATGCCCGACAAGCACAACCTCTGTCAGCTCCTCGGTCAGGATGACGGCGACAAGGTCCTGCACGAATGTGTCGATCGAGATGTCGTGGCTGAGGAGATGCGCGCGGTCGCCCATTCCGGTGAAGCTCGGCGCGAAGACCGCATGGCCCTGCGCCCGCAACCGATCCGCGACGCGCCGCCAGCACCATCCGCCGTGCCAGGAGCCATGCGCAAGCACGAAGGGTTTCTTCGCTTCATCAAGCGGGCTTTCAGGCATCAATTTTGGTCCAACCGCTTCGCCGCCCCTCCAGACGGGGATCATAACCGCCGGCGCCGCGAACGCCTCCAATTCATATCTTCAATAATGCGAATATCGCCAGCGTATTCTGCTTCGTAGAGCATGCTGCGTGCAGTATTTTGTATGGTATTTGCAAAGTTTAGCGCAGAATTGAGCGCCGCGCCCTGGCGGAGAGGGGGGGATTCGAACCCCCGATAGGCTTGCGCCTATGCCGCATTTCGAGTGCGGTGCTTTCAACCACTCAGCCACCTCTCCATGCGCGGCGAAATCGCGAGCCAAACCGCGAATGGTCGCCGGCGCAGATAGCATGCGCCCGGTCCCCTTACAAGCGCGGGGCTCGCCGCCCGCGTCGAGCCGCCGCGGCTTCAGGGCGGCCGGCGATGCGCTTACTCTTTCGGCGGCGCGGACTCGCCCGATCCCTCGTCGGCCTTCTGGGTTTCCGGCCGTGGCATCAGAATAATATTATAGCCGGAATCGACATAGTGGATTTCGCCGGTGACCCCGGAAGACAGATCGGACAAAAGATAAAGCGCCGCGCCGCCCACGTCGTCAATGGTGACGGTGCGCCGCAACGGCGCATGCGCCTTCTGGAAGTTGAACATGAAGCGGGCGTCGGCGATTCCGGCGCCGGCGAGCGTCCGGACCGGGCCGGCTGAAATCGCGTTCACGCGGACGCCTTGCGGGCCATAATCAGCGGCGAGATAACGTACGCTCGCCTCCAGGGCCGCCTTGGCCACTCCCATGACATTATAATTGGGCATCACCCTATTCGCGCCGCCAAAGGTCAGGGTCGCCAAGGCTCCGCCGCGCGGCATGAGCGCCGCCGCGCGTTTCGCGACCTCGGTGAAGGAAAAGGCGGAAATCGTCATCGTGCGCAAGAAATTCCCGCGCGTCGTATCCGCGTAGCGCCCTTTCAATTCGGCCTTGTCGGAATAGGCGATGCAATGGACCGCGAAATCCAGGCTCCCCCAAGCTTTTTCCAGCACGGCGAAGGTCGCGTCGAGCGAGCCCAGATCCTCGACGTCGCAGGGCAGGACCAAGGTCGAGCCCAGTTTCGCGGCAAGCGGCTTGACGCGTTTGCCGAGCGCCTCGCCCTGGTAGGTGAAGGCGATCTCGGCGCCATGCTCGGCGAGGGTCTTGGCGATGCCCCAGGCGATCGAATGATCGTTCGCGACGCCCATCACGAGGCCGCGCTTGCCCCGCATCAGCAAGGCGCGGCCGCCCGCGGCCGGCGGCTCATGCGTCGACATGCTTGAAGACGAGGCTCGCATTGGTGCCGCCAAAGCCGAACGAATTCGACAATATGGCGCGCAATTGGATATTGTCGCGGCGCTTGCGGACGATGTCCATGTCGGCGAAGGCAGGATCGAGCTCTTCGATATTGGCGCTTTCGCAGATAAAGCCGCTTTGCATCATCAGGAGCGAATAGATCGCCTCCTGAACTCCGGTCGCGCCAAGCGAATGGCCGGTCAAGGACTTGGTCCCTGATATAGGCGGCGATTTGTCGCCAGATCCAAACACGGTCCGGATCGCCTCGATCTCTTTTAGGTCGCCGATTTCCGTCGAGGTCGCGTGTGGGTTGATGTAATCGATCGGCGTCTTGATGTCCCGCAGCGCCATGCGCATGCAGCGCACCGCGCCTTCCCCGGAGGGCGCCACCATGTCATAGCCGTCCGAGCTCAGTCCATAGCCGGCGATTTCCGCATAAATCCTGGCGCCCCGGGCCTTGGCGCGCTCCAATTCCTCCAAGACCAGCACCCCGGCGCCGCCGGCGATCACGAAGCCGTCGCGGTTCTTGTCATAGGCGCGGGAGGCGACCGAGGGACGATCGTTGAACGAGGAGGACATGGCTCCCATGGCGTCGAACAGGACCGACATGGTCCAGTCGAGCTCCTCGCAGCCGCCAGCGAACATCACGTCCTGCTTACCGTATTGGATCATCTCATAAGCGTTGCCGATGCAATGATTGGACGTCGCGCAGGCCGACGAGATCGAAGTAATTGACGCCCTTGATCTTGAACCAGGTGGCGAGCGTCGCCGAAGCGGTCGAGGACATGGCTTTCGGCACCGCGAACGGCCCAATCTTTTTCGGCCCCTTCGTGCGCGCGATATCCGCCGATTCGACGACGACCCGCGTCGAAGGCCCGCCCGAACCCATGATGATTCCGACGCGCTCATCCGAGATCTCGGCCGGGGTCAGGCCAGAATCCGAAATCGCCTGATCCATCGCGACATGATTCCAGGCGGTGCCGGCGGCATGGAAGCGCATGGCGCGGCGATCGATCATGCTTTCCGGATTGAGCGTCGGCGCGCCATGAACCTGGCTGCGAAAGCCGAGCTCGGCATATTTTTCCGCCTTGACGACGCCAGACTTCGCCTCGCGCAGCGAGGCCAGCACCTCTTGGGCGTTGTTCCCGATCGAGGAAACTATGCCCATCCCGGTGACGACGACCCGTCTCATGCGTTTCTCCCAATTCCGCCGCGCGGCGCCGGCGCAGTGCGCGACGATTCATGCCCATTGGGGCTTTTTTTGTCGCGGCCTCTCGCGTGGGTCGCTGAAATTCCATCCGGCTCTTGCGGATGGCCGATTTTTCTCGGGCCCGAGCCCCAAGACGAACTCAAAAACTCTATACAGGAATCCCAAAGCGCGCGCCGAAAGCCGCCCCACAGCATATTGGTCAGGCGGCGGCTTGGAACAAGCCAACCTTCAAATCCTTGGCCTCATAGATGCGGGTTCCGTCGGCTTCGAGCCAGCCGTCGGCTATGCCAAGCACGAGCTTGGTCTTGAACACGCGCTTCAAGTCGACGCCGTAAATAATCCGCCGCACCGACGGCAAGACTTGGTCGGAAAACTTCACTTCGCCCACCCCGAGCGCGCGGCCGCGCCCCGGCAGGCCGAGCCAGCCGAGATAAAAGCCAAGAAGCTGCCAAAGCGCGTCGAGCCCGAGACAGCCGGGCATCACCGGGTCGCCCTTGAAATGGCAGCCGAAAAACCAGAGGTCCGGCTTGATCGCGAACTCAGCCAGAACCACGCCCTTGCCATTGGCCCCGCCGCTCTCGGAAATGTCGGCGATCCGATCGAACATCAGCAATGGCGGCAGAGGCAATTGCGCATTGCCCGGCCCGAACAGGTCGCCCCGCCCGCAGGCGATCAAATCTTCATAATCGAAACTGGCGCGCCGCTCATTCATCGTCGTTCAACTCTCGCGTCTCCGCCAGAAAACCGCAACCCCAGCACGGCTTGGACCGCGCGCCTTCTAACATAAGCCTCGGAGAGCCGGAAGCGCGAGAATGCGAATTATGGACTTCAAATGACAAAATCGGCGTCCACGCGGGACGCCGAGCCAATCCGCCGAGCCAACCCCGGCCCCGGTCGGTTTGGCGGCGAAGCGCTTTGCGCTTTGCCAAGTCTCCCCCCATATAGGGCGCGCGGGGCGAAAACGCCCCCTCAACGGCAGGACTTTGCGTCATGGCTCTTCGCCACAAAATTTTAATGTTGGTTTTTGCTGCAATGCTTGGGATCGGCCTTTCGGCGGAGGCGTTCGCGCGCGCCGGCGGGGGCGGCTCGTTCGGCAGCCGCGGGGGACAAAGTTTCAGCGCGCCGCCGGCGACCGCGACCGCCCCTCGTGGCGCGGCGCCGTTGCAGCGTTCGATGTCCTCACCGAGCAATGGTATTTTCCAGCGCCCCTCGACAGGCGGCTTTTTTTCCGGCGCCTTTGGACGCGGCTTGCTCGGCGGCCTTCTCGGAGCCGGGCTTTTTGGCCTCCTGTTCGGGCATGGCCTGTTTGGCGGATTGGGCGGCGGCATGTCGATCCTCGGGCTGCTCCTTCAGATCGGGCTTTTGTACCTCTTGTTCAGGTTGGTCATGGCTTTCATTCGCGGTTGGCGGCCGGCTTTCCCGAGCGGTTCCTCGTTCGGGTCCGGGCCGGCGCCGAGCCCCTTCGCGGGGCTTGGCGGTCAAGCCAATGTCGGCGGATTTGGCGGCGGCTCGGCGCGCGGCGAGCGGCTTGATGTGAGCCCGGCGGATTTCAACATGTTCGAGCAAAGGCTGGCGCAGGTCGAGACCGCTTATGGGGTGGAGGATCTCGACGCCCTGCGGGCGCTCGCGACGCCGGGGATGGCCTCTTATTTCGCGGAGGAACTCGCCGCCAACGCCAGAAAGGGCTTGGTCAACAGGCTTTCCCAGGTGTCATTCCTGCAGGGAGACCTTTCCGAGGCTTGGCGCGAGCAGGCCGGCGAATACGCCACGGTCGCACTGCGGTTTTCCCTGATCGACGCGATGGTTGATCGCGCCAGCGGGAGAATTGTATCCGGCGATTTGCAAACGCCTCAGCAGGCGACCGAGATGTGGACCTTTGTCCGACGCGTGGGCGGCGGACCCGGCGACTGGAGGCTCTCGGCCATTCAACAGGCGTAAGCGGCCCAGCCCGCCCCGCCCACGCGGTGGGCGGTCGCCGCCGGCGAACGCCGTATCGGTACCTGGCGGATCCCCACCAGGCCGGGTGGAAGGGCGGCCGGCGCCGCCCTTCAGTTGGCGTCAGCTGCTTTTAACCGAAAGCTTCAGTTTCTTGCGACGCTCGTCCCAGACGTAAAATCCCGCCGCCGCCACGACCGCCGCCACGGCGAAGACCAGGACGTAAATCCATTGCCGCGCGCCCTGCTCCACGGTGAGGACATATTGACCGGACATCACCATGTTCGTGTCGTCGCTCACCGTCAGAAGAACCGCATACTTGCCCGGCTTGTCGAAGGTCACGGGGAAAGTCGCAACCCCAGTCCGATAGATCTTTGGCGGCAGATGGGCGAGCGTCAGGGACTCGATGTCGCCGCCAGCCGCGAGGTTCGACGTCCCAGCATCCCTAACGACGCGAACTTCGATCGCCATGTCCCGCAGCTCTTTTGAGACGGCGTTGAGCGTGATCGAGACAGGTCCCGGCGCCGGGATGTCGCCGCATATATCCTCCCGTGAATCCGATGAATGCGAATAGACCGCCAATCGCATCTCATGCATGCCGGCCATGAGCATGCATCCCATGTCCATGTTCATGTCCATGAGGCTGCTGTCCTGCGCCTCCGCGCGGGCGCCGAATAAGCAAACCGTCAAGATCAAGGCGCCAGCCAGTCGGATTAGTCCAATCATGCGCAATCTTCCTTCGCCATATTACATTAGGCCGTCGCGTTCGCGGCCGGAGCGAACGCGACGCTCTCGCCGCCTCCGGATCGGCGGCGGCCGGCGCCTCCCCGGCGCAAACAGGTTTTCCCTGACACGTTGTCCCGCCAATGACAATTGGCCGCCAAGAGCAGGTTCCGAAAAAGTTGATCGACTTTTTCGATCCGAACATGCGCCACCTTATAGATCTGGAGCGGGCTCTTATCGATTGGATGAGTCCGTCCAATCGGAACGCGCGCTCGCCGGTTGGGTCTGCGACCTGCTCCGAGCGGGAACGGGATGCGTCGAGGCAATGCGGCTGCTCCTGTAGCTCGCCGGCTCAAGACGCGCGCTCGGACAAACCGTCTCACCCCCGTCCCAATCACATGGCGGCACGTGATCGAAAAGGACTCGGCTCAAAATCAGGGAGCGGCTGAGGTTCGTGTGAGACCATCGGATATTTCCGATGCCTTTGATATTGAGTCAGATGATCAGGTTTTTGCGGCCATGCGCGTGGAAGCGCCAGCTCTCCGGCGCGTGGCGCCACGGCGTTTCGCCTGTGCTAGCCCCAGGGCGGAGCTTCAGGCGACCCCCGGCTTAAGCGTCTTGGTGGACGGTCGCGGCGCCGCGCGAAGAACCGACCGACGTCTCAATATTGCCGCTTCAAATGGTCTTCCAGATAGACCAGCGCGGCTTGGCGATCTTCGCGATTGGCTTCCGCCATGGCCTTATTGTAGAAATCGACGATCCCCTGATCCTGCTTCGCGTCGATCGCCGCTTCCCGCGCCAGCGTCAGCCACATCAGCGCCAACGGCCGCTGCGGCGGGATGCCGTCCACGCCTGCAAAAAGTATCTTGCCAAGCAAAGCCTCGGCCTGGAGATGGCCTTTTTTGGCCGCGAGATCAAGCCATTGCAACGCCCGGCGACTGTCCTTTTCGACGCCGCCGCCGACGCCGTCGAGCAGCATTCGCGCCAAATTATATTGGGCGTTGGCGTCGCCGAAATTGGTCGCGGCGATCTGGAACATCTGCCGAGCGCGGGCGGGGTCCGGCCTCACTTCGGAGTCGGCAATTCCATTTAGTCTATAAACGCCAACCGCGACAAAAGCGTTGGCGACGATCGCCAAGTCGCGCTGGCTCGGGTTATCCTCGTCATAGCTCGACACGATCTGCGAGAAATAATCATAGGCCTTCACGTCGTCGCGCGGAGCGCCCTCGCCGGTCGCATAGATCTTGGCGAGCTTCCATTGCGCGAGGAACTCGCCGCCGGCGGCGGCATATTTCAAAGCTTCGATCGCCGCGCTGGAATTGCCGGACCGAAAACCTTCGAGACCAGCCTTCAGCGCCGCACGCGGCGTTTGATAGGATTTCGCCGGAGCCTTGTCGACCGCCGTCCGGTCTGCCCCTTCAAGCGCGCGAATATGCGTGCCCCAGAGGGAAGCGGCGAGCGCAAGAAGCGCGAAAGCGGCGACGCGACTAGATGTCAGCATGGACATATGTTTCTTCCAGGACGCCGGAGTGCGCCGCCGCCGTGATCACGGCCGGACCAACAAAGTGGGCATGAAGCCATAACGCGCCGCAACCGAGTTTGGTTTTACGCCAAACACAATTTTGTCCGCGGTCCGCCAATTCCGCATCACCCAAATGGAGGATGACCGATCTAATCGCGGAATCCGCCGCAATAATTTCCCCATCTCGCCGCCGCCCCATCGCTGTTCGAACCGCCGGCCGCACAATTTTTCCCTGGCGAGATCCGAGCGATGATTGCATCCGTTGACGCCGCATGCCTCGACTGTTGGCCGCGACGCCATAGCTCGTCGCGACGGCGGCGCCCGCTCCGCTAAGCTTAGCGGCTCCGCCAAAGCCAGGGCCGGCCACGGGCCAAGTTCGAGATGCGCCGTTCAGGCTCACGACGTCACGATAGGCGAGAGAGGACGCGCCGAATGTGCCATCCGTCACATGCCGGTTGGCGACGCCCGTCTTGGCGAAAATGCGCGCGTCCATGAAAGCTTTCCCAAATAGGTTCGCCAGACGGGACCGGTTGTGTAGCTCGTGGTTCGAGAGCAGACGCCGGCCCTTCGGGCTGGCCGGCCTCGACCTCTGTCGCCCGATGCGCCTGGCGAGCCCGCCGCCGCGCCGCCGGTTTAACCTTGCTGTTGTGCTAAGTTAGCAAGTTGTTCGCGCATGAAAAACATCTTTCTTCTTAGTTGGCCAAGACAAAGCTAACTTGCCGCCGGCTGTGGCTTAAAAGGCACAAAAGCATCGTTCAGACCCTTGGCGCGCTACATCACGAAACCAAGCAGGCAACGCTCCCGACCTCGCAACATATAATCGCCGGCGCCGGACTCAGCGATCCGCCGCAACAATCGCGCGATTGAGTTGCTTGCTTCGCTTCAGGTTCCGCGCGTCAGGTTAAGAATCCCTTAACCGCGTTCGTTAACCAATGCGCCGTGGTTCTACAGCGCCACGCTAGGTCGGAGCCGCGATCAGGACGCCGCGCCTTGGCGCCTCAGAAAACGAGAGAAGGCGGCGAGGGCGACATCCGATACATGGTGCTCAATCCCCTCGGCGTCGAGCTCGGCGCAGCTCTGTGGAACGCCCACCGCGATCAAAAGATCGACAACGAGGCGGTGACGCGCGCGGACGCGGGCGGCCAGGCTATGGCCTTCGGGCGTCAGGAAGACGCCGCGGTAGAGCTTGGAAGTCGCAAGCCCCTCACGCTTCAGTCGGGCGATGCTTTTGATCGCAGTCGCATGCGAGACGCCGAACCGGCGGGCGATGTCGGTGGGGCGCGCCTCTCCGCCGCTGGCCAACAGATCATCGATCAGCTCGACATAATCCTCGAGCACAGCCGTCGCCTGCGCCGAACGCGCCTTTTCGAAGCGAAGCGCATGATCAGCTTCCGCCGGCAACTCGACCGAAGATGGGGCCAGCACCAGCTTTTTCGTACTCATCCAACGCGTGGTCCTTCTCGGCAGTCGCGGCGCGACTTATGGCCCTTTGCGCAGCTTCCGAGAATAAGCGTTTGTGTCAATATTTTTTATGGTTTGCTAAATTTGTAGCCGATGCTACATTTTATGCGTTTAGCAAGGAACCTCGCATTGGCGTTAGCTTCACAGTCGATGAGCGGCGGCGGCGCCCCGACGCTGGGCGCGGCGCATGGCAGCATCGTGGTGCCCCAGGCTGGCTCGCCGCTGCGGCGTTTCCTCAGCTTCGCCGGTCCGGGCTATCTCGTCGCCACCGGATATATGGACCCCGGCAATTGGGCGACGGCGCTTGCCGGCGGCTCGCGTTTCGGCACGGCGCTCCTGTTCGTCGCGGTTCTGTCGAGCCTGATGGCCATCGTGCTGCAAGCGCTCTCGGCGCGCCTCGCCTTCGCGACGGGCCGCGACCTCGCGCAGGTCTGCCGGGCGGCCTTTCCGCCGCTGGTGAGCCTGGTTTTCTGGCTCGTCATGGAAATCGCGATCGTCGCGACCGATCTCGCCGAGGTCATCGGCACGGCGATCGGGCTCGAGCTTCTAACCGGCCTGCCGCTCGGCGCCGGGGTGATCCTAACCGCGTTCGACGCGCTCCTCGTGCTCGCCTTCATGCGCTTCGGCTTCCGCAAGCTCGAGGCTTTCGTCGTCGCGCTTCTCGTCTTGATCGCGTCCTGCTTCGCGATCGAGCTGGTACTTGCCCGGCCCGACATGGCGGCGGTGGCGAAAGGGCTTTTGCCGACCCGCGACCTCGTCACCAACCCGCAGATGCTTTATATCGGGCTCGGCATTCTAGGCGCGACCGTCATGCCGCATAATCTTTATCTGCATTCCGGCATCGTCTTGACTCGCGCCGTCGGCGCCCGCCTGATCGACAAAGTCCGAGCCATTCGCCTCGCGATCCTCGATTCGACGATCGCGCTGCTCTTCGCGCTCCTCATCAACGCCTCGATCCTGGTCCTCGCCGCCGCCGCCTTTCACGCGCATGGGCGCTTCGAGGTCGCCGAACTGCCCGACGCCTATCGGCTGATCGCGCCGCTCCTCGGCAGCACGCTCGCGCCCAAGCTCTTCGCCATCGCCTTGATCGCCTGCGGCCTGAACTCGACCCTGACCGCGACGCTCGCCGGGCAGATCATCATGGAAGGCTTTATTCATATCAGGCTCAATCCGGCGGCGCGGCGGCTGCTGACCCGCTCCATCGCCATTGTGCCCGCCGTCGCGGCGATCTTCATCGGCGGCGAAGCGGCGACCAATGGGCTCCTCGTCCTGAGCCAGGTCGTCTTGAGCCTCACATTGCCTTTCGCCGTTGTCCCGCTGGTCTGGTTCACCGCCTCGCGCGGGCGGATGGGCGGCCTCATCGCGCCGCGTTCGACCAGCGCGCTCGCCGCCCTGATCGCGCTCGCCATCATCCTGTTGAACGGCAAGCTCGTCCTCGACGCGATCGTCGGATGAGCCGCGGGCTTGGCCTTCCGGTCAAGCCCCGCCGAGCCTGGCCAGCGCCGCCTCGAGCTTTTCCGCCCTGGCGCGCGCGTCGGCGAGCCGCTCGCGGTTCTCCTCGACCACCTCTTCGGGCGCGCGGGCGACGAAATCCGCATTGCTCGAGCTTGGCTTCGATCTTTCCCGCCTCGGCCTCCAATTTCTCGATTTCCTTCGCGAGCCGGGCCTTCTCCGCCGCGAAATCGATGATCCCTTCGAGCGGCAAGGCCGCGAGCGTCTTGCGCGCGATCAGCTGGACCGAATGCGCCGGCGACTCGCCCGCGAAGGAAATGTCCGAGAGCCGGGCGAGACGCTTCAGCGTCTCCTCCCAGCGCAGCGCGCGGGCCTCGAGATCGGCGTCCTCGGGCCGGCGCAAAAGCACCAGCGGCACCTGCGCGCCCGGCCGGCACGTTCATCTCCGAACGCGCCGAGCGAACTTCCGAGACGAGATCGACGAGCCAGCCGATCTCAGCCTCAGCCTCCGCGCTGCGATCCAAGTCGAGTGCTAATCTTCGGGCTCTGGCCAATCGGCCAAGGCCAACAGGCTCTCCCGCGGCGGCCCCTCGGCGCCCTTGATCGCCCAAAGCTCCTCGGTGATGAAGGGCATGAACGGATGCAACAGCTTGAGGATCGCATCGAGCACGAAAGCCGTCGTCGCGCGCGTCTCGTCGCGCTTTGCGGCGTCGCCCGCCTTGCAGCAGCGGCTTGGCCAGTTCGAGATACCAGTCGCAGAAAATGTTCCAGACGAATCGATAGGCGGCGTTGGCGGCATCGTTGAAGCGATAGGCTTCGATCGCCGCCGTCACCTCGCGCCGCGGCCTTGGCGGTTTCGCCGACGATCCATCTGTTGAGCGTCATGGGCGACCGCGCGCGGATCAAACCTTCGACGCGCGCGCAGCCGTTCATCTCGGCGAAGCGCGCCGCGTTCCACAGCTTGGTCGCGAAATTGCGATAGCCTTCGACACGCTGCGTCGAGAGCTTGATGTCGCGGCCCTGCGCCGCCATCGCGGCCAGCGTGAAGCGCAAGGCGTCCGCGCCATATTGGTCGATGAGGCTCAAGGGGTCGATGACATTGCCCTTGGACTTCGACATTTTCGCGCCCTTCTCGTCGCGGACAAGGGCGTGGATGTAGACGTCGCGGAACGGCACCTCGTCCATGAAATGCAGGCCCATCATCATCATCCGCGCGACCCAGAAGAAGATGATGTCGAAGCCGGTGACCAGCGACATTGGTCGGGATAATAGCGCTTCAGCTCCGGCGTCTCGTCCGGCCAGCCGAGCGTCGAGAACGGCCAGAGCGCGGAGGAAAACCAGGTGTCGAGCACGTCCTCGTCGCGGATGAGCGCGATTGTGTCGGCGCTGCCATAATGCTCGCGGCGCCGCGCATCTGCCGCCTCCGTCTCGGTCTCCTCGACGAAGATCTTGCCATCCGGGCCATACCAAGCCGGAATCTGATGGCCCCACCAGAGCTGGCGCGAGATGCACCAGGGCTGGATGTTGTCCAGCCATTCGAAATAGGTCTTCTCCCAATTCTTCGGGATGAAGCTTGTTCTGGCCGTCGCGCACCGCCGCGAGCGCCGGCTGCGCCAGCAGTCTTGGCATCGACATACCATTGATCGGTCAGCCAGGCTCGATGACGGCGCCGGAGCGGTCGCCATGCGGCACGGCATGTGCGTGTCGGCTCGATCTTGTCGAGCAAGCCATGCGCTTCCATCAGCTCGACGATCTTCTTGCGCGCCGCCTCGCGAGATCAGGCCGTGCGAGCATGATCGAAGCGAAGCTCCGCGCTCCGTGGCTGGTAAGCCCGCAAGAAACGCCGCATTGTCGATGAGAGCGTCAGCGCGGCCTCCGCATCGAGCACGTTGATCAGCGGCAGCCTGTGCCTGCTGCCCGACCTCGAAATCGTTGAAGTCATGCGCCGGCGTGATCTTCACCGCGCCCGTGCCCTTTTCGGGATCGGAATAGTCGTCGGCGACGATCGGGATCAGCCGGCCGACCAGCGGCAGCCGCACTTCTTGCCGATGCAGATGCTTGTAGCGTTCGTCGTCGGGATGCACCGCGACGGCCGTATCGCCGAGCATGGTCTCCGGCCGCGTCGTCGCGACGATGATGAATTCGCCGGTCTCCGCGCCGCTCGTCATCGACGACCGGATATTTGAAATGCCAGAGACTGGCCCTTGGTCTCGACCTGCTCGCACTTCGAGGTCGGAGATCGCGGTCAGCAGTTTCGGATCCCAATTGACCAGCCGCTTGTCCTTGTAGATCAGCCCTTCGCGATAGAGCTGCGACGAACACTTTCACGACCGCGCGCGACAGGCCTTCGTCCATGGTGAAGCGCTCGCGCGACCAGTCGCAGGAGGCGCCGAGCCGCTTCAGCTGGTCTGACGATGGCGCCGCCGGATTCCGCCTTCCACGCCCAGACCCGCTCGAGGAATTTCTCGCGGCCCAGGTCGCGCCGGCCCGGCTCCTGGCGCTCCATCAATTGGCGCTCGACCACCATCTGCGTCGCGATGCCGGCGTGATCGGTGCCCGGCTGCCAGAGCACGTCGCGTGCCGCGCATGCGCTCGAAGCGGCAGAGAATGTCCTGCAAGTGTATTGTTGAGCGCATGGCCCATATGCAGCGAGCCGGTGACGTTCGGCGGCGGGATGACGATCGTATAAGGCTCGGCGCCGGCGCGCTCCGGCCGTCCGGCACGGAACGCCTCGGCGTCCCGCCAAGCCGCCGCGACGCGGCCTTCGACCGCCGCAGGATCGAAAGTCTTTTCCATCATTGAATACTGTCTTCCGTCGCGCGCCCGCCCCCGCGAAGGGGTCGGACCCTATCCAAGCGCGAGCGATCGCAAAGGCGCGCGCAAAAGGCAAGCCATTAGAATGGACGCGGAACCACGGAAGCTTGCGCCAGCACGACGCGCGGGCGCAAAGGAGCGGCGCGGGGCGCTAATCCCCCCGCGCGACGCGCTCGATCTCGGCGCGGACGAGACGCTCCACCAGCGCCGGAAGATTGTCGTCGAGCCAAGCCTTGAGCATCGGACGCAGCATTTCATGGGTCAGGGCCGCGACCGCGTCCGAATTCCGCGCGAAGCGGCTGGCAATGAGCGCGTTGAACGCCGACGCCACGGAAGCGTCGGCGGCGGGCGAGAGGAGACGTGGCGGCGCGCCAAGGTCGATTGCGGCGTCGGGCTTGGCGAAAGCGGCGAAAGCGGCCGTTTCCGCCGCGACTTTGGCCGCGGCCTCCTTGCCGACATAATGCAGGACGCGCAGCGGGTCATCGCTGGACGGCCGGTCATCGCCGCGGATTGAAGCCTCGGCTAGGTCCGACGATGGACTCGTCCCCTTGCCGGGCGCGCCCGCCTGCTCCAGCTTCGCGCCCTTCGCCGCCCCGGCGAGGTCGGATGTCTCACGGTCCGGATCCTCGACGGACCGTGGCGGTTCTGCGGGAACGCCGTCGCGGCTCGCGAAAAGCGCCTGATCATCAGCGATGATCCGGCGGATGGAAAGAAGGATTTCCTCCATTGAAGGCTCGTGCGCCCTCGGTTCGGGCGGAGGATTACCTTTCGGAAGGGGATTGGCTGCGCTCATGGATCTCGGATGCTTTCAAAACACGGACATGACGCTCATACGAGCGGCAAGTCGAAGATATTGACCACCGCGCAAATCATTCGCCGCGCGAATCACCCGCCGTCGCGGCCGTCGAATTCGACTGACCAAATTTGTCCTAGCTTGTCCTGGCTGGCAAGGCGAACAGTCCGACGCAACGCAAAACCGACGCGACTTCGGTGGACAAAAGCTCGGATGGCAACCGCATTCGCGCGGGGGCGCCAGGAGAGCCGATTTCGCCAAAGGGGCGGGCGGCGTCAGGGACTTTCGCAGACGCGCCTTGGCCGAAGCTGTCTTCCGGTCAACCGCATCCGATCAGCGCCCATCCGGCGTGCGAAGGCCAATCCATTTGTCCTTGACCTGATCAAAATGGACGGTCGGATCATATTGCGTCACGTTCAGATTGAGATTCGCCGCGGAAAGCCGGCCAATCGCGGCCATCACCGAATAGGAAGCGACGACCCTGTCGCGCTGGGCGGAGACGAGAGTCACGCGGGCGTTGACCAAGATCTGCTGCTGCTGAAGGACGTCGAAGGTTGTCCGCTGGCCGACTTTCGCCTCCTCGCGGACGCCGTCGAGGGCGATCTCGGCGGCCTTGACCGCGGCCCTCGATGATTGAACGACAGCGCGCGCGGAGTTGAGCGCCCCCCAGCTCGAGACCACGCCGGCCCGCACCAAATCGCGCTCGAGATCCGCCTGCAGCCGAGCCTGGCCAAGCGTCTCCTTCGCCTGCCGCGCGCGCGCATAGACTTCGCCGCCGGTATAGATCGGCACCGTGATCTGGCCGACGACCGTGGTGTTGAACACGTCGTAATGGGGAAAGCCGCTAGCCGCCAAGGTTTTGTCGACGCTCGCGGACACGCCCACTGTCGGGTAAAGCTCGCCTTCCACCAATTTAACCTGCAACGCAGCCGCATCGACCGCATGCAACGCCGATTGAACCATTGGATGCTCGGAAAGCCCAATTTGCACGGCGCTGCCGACATTGCGCGGCAGGAGGCTTTCGATGGTCCGCGCAGGTTCAAGCCGCGTCGGCTGGATTCCAATCACCTGACGGAAATTGGCGATGCTGGTTTGCAGATTGCCTTGGGCGGCGAAATAATCCGAACGGCCCGAAGCGAGACTTGCCTCCGCCTGCGCGACGTCCGTCCGCGTGACCTCGCCAACGTTAAATCTGTCGCGGGTCTGCCGCAATTGCTCTTCGAGAACGATAATGTTGTTTTGGCGCAAGTCGAGAATCGCGGTGTCGCGCAGGACATTCATATAAGCCGTCGCGCCGTTCAGCAGAACGTTGAGCTCGGTGTTGCGGAGGTCTTCGCGCGCGCCGAAAATATTCGATTCAGCCTGCCGCACGCCGTTGATCGTGCGATTCCCATCGAAAATATTTTGGGTGACGCTAAGCGCATACCCTCTCGGCACCGAGCCGGTCTTCTGGCGCAGCAGACTGCCTTGGGTGTCCGCGGAAACGCCCAAATAATTGTACCCGGCCTGCGCCGTTCCGCTGACGCTCGGCCGCCAATTGGAGCTCGCCCGCGGCAGATTTTCATCCGTCGCGCGCACCCCGGCGCGCTGCTGGTTTAAGTCAGGGTTCCCGGCATAGGCCAGCGCCAAGGCGGCCGACATGGTCTCCGCCTTGACCGGCCGGGCGGCGAGCGCGCAGACGCCAAGCATCGCGAAGCCGGCGAAGCGCGCCAAGGCGCGCGAACGAAGATTCGAATTGAAAAGAGAGACGCGGCGCATTGCTGGCGATCAATCCTTCATTTCCAGACGCATCGCCTCGACCAAATGACGCGATCGATCCGCCGATCCGATCAAGGCGCTCCAGCCAAGGCACTGTAGCTGGGGACTAGAGTTTAGCAGCAGGGAAAGATGTGTATCCGTCTCGCACCCGCCGCCCAGCTCAAATCCGCCGACTGGCGCAAAAATGCAACAGCCACTCAAATATGGATAATTAAAGGAGAAATTTCCAAACTGAGAAGGTTGTTCGCGCAGCGTCAAGAAAACGTGAATTCGGCGGCTTTCCGGAACGCGTCAAGAAGCGGCGCCGAAGCGTCGAATAAGACGCGCGTGCCGAACACACCATCGATCTTCTCGTAGCGTACTGCTTTGCTTGCGCCTCCGCTCGGATCGTCGGGCTGCCTCAGGATCGCGAGCAGGCGCCCGCCCTCTCGAAGCTGGGCGAGAAGCGGGTCGAGATTGGCCTCAACGGCGCCATTGACGAAAATGACGTCGAAAGGCGCGTCCTTGGGGGCGCCCTCCGCCAGCGGCCCCAACACCGTGCGAACCCGCGCGAGCCCAAATCCGTCGAGATTGGCGCGCGTCCTCTCCAGCAGGGCCGGGTCGGATTCGAGCGCGACGACGGCCCCGGCGAGACCAGCCAGGATCGCCGTCGAATATCCGGTCGTCGGCGCGACATCGAGAACCTTATCGCTCGAAAGCACTCCAGCGCCTTGAAGGAGGCGGGCGAGGACGAGCGGCGGCAAGAGGCTTCTTTGTCCTGCGTCGGACTTGGTCCCCTTCACCGAGAGGCTCGCGTCGGAATAAGCCAGCGGCGCGAGATCGGCCGGCAGGAAATATTCGCGCGGCACGTCGAGCAGGCGCGCGAGCAGCGTCTGATCGGTCACGTCGAATGTGCGGATCTGACATTCGACCATCGTGCGGCGGAGCAGAGCGGAATCCGGCAAGAGATCGGCGATGCTGGCGTCCGGCATGGTCTTCGAAATCCTCATACGGCGGGCGCTTCGAGGGAGGCCCCGCGATGGCGCCAGCTTATAAGTCGAACCCTGGGCCCTGTCCATCGCCGCGCCTTCGCCTCGGAGCCTTTCCTCCGCCGATCCGGCTCCCAAAGCGCCGGAATTTGCTCTATGACGCCGCTGCTAGATCTTTGCAGAAGGATGCAGGTTCATGACTGAGTCTCCGACCGAGCATTTCGAGCACGCGGAACATGCCGAGCACGTCGCGCATCTGGGCGATTCGTTTCTGACGCAAGTGTCGATCACGATCGCCATCCTCGCCGTCATCGCGGCGAGCGTCGGCAGTCTGGAGACGATCGAGACGGCCGCAACAATAGGCGATAAGAACGCCGCCGTGCTCTTGCAAAACAAGGCGACCGACAATTGGAATTTCTATCAGGCGAAAAGCATAAAGAAGAACCTCTACGCCATAGCCGCGGCGCAGGGCGGCGCCGCGGTGGATGATTTCAAGACGCAGGCGGAGCGCTATGGCGCGGATGAAAAAGAGCTTTTCGCAAAAGGCCAGCAGCTCGAACATCAGACCGAGGAAAAGTTGCACGAAAGTGAGCGCCACGAACATCGCCACCACATCTTGACGGTCTCCGTGACGTTTCTGCATGTCGCCATCGCGATCGCCACGATCTCGATCATCATGCGCGGCCGCCGCTGGCCATGGCATATTTCGATCGGGCTCGGCCTAGCCGGAGCCCTTGGCGCGGCCTACGCCTATTTTTGACGCGCGGGCCGCGCTCGCGCCGCCGAGCCAAAGAGCCTCGACCGCGCGCGACGCCGCTTGGAGCCTGTTCTTAAAAAAGTTGACCGAGTTTTTCGATCAGAACTAGCTCCAAGCTTTGGATTTTACGTGAGTCCTTCTTGATCGGATAACCAACCGTCGGATCAACCAGCGCCCTCGCGTCAAGGGCCCTTGCGATCAAGAATTTGGCCGATCTCGTCGCGTAATTCATGCGAGGCTCCAGGCTCGCGCGGTTGATCGGCGCGCGACTGGTTTTCCGTTTGGCCGGTTTGGTGCGGCTCCGTCGCCGCCGCTACGGACTCCGGAGGTTCATTTTCCACGGAATGAAGCGCTCGGCTGGTCGGCGGCGTCCCCGGCTGGAGCATTTTGGTCAGGGTTTCGAGCGCCGCCTGAATGGCGCTCGCATCGAGCCCCGGCGCGGGGCGCGTTTGGCCGGGGGCGCCTGGCGCGGGCGGGGCCGTCGGCGCGCCAAGCCGACCAAGGAGATTTCCGACCAAAGCCCCAAGAATAGCGCCGAAGCCCCCCGCGGAGGGGCTCGAGGACCCCGAACCTGGCCCTTGCTGCGGCGGGTTCGCCGACGGGGCGCCCGCGCGCAGCAATTGACCGAGTATGGAGCCAAGCCCATTGCTCGCCCCCGCCGAGCCTTGCGAAGGCTCCAGGCCGGTCCGTGGTCCTGGCGTGGACGGGCCGCCCTCCATCAGCGGCCCAAGGATTGAGTTGAGGCCGCCTTGGCGAGCGGCGTTGACAAGCTGCGTGAAAATCCCGCCATAGCCCTGGCCTTGCAGCGATTTCGTGACGCCGCCCAAAATCACGGAAGCGATGACCGGCAGCATTTGTGTAAGAAGTTCGGGCTTGAGGCCCGTCGCCGCCGAAGCGCGTTGGACGACTTGTTCATTGATCTGGCCCGACCCGAACAGATGGGCGACGATCTCGTCGCCCTTTTGCGCCGTCGCTTGCGATTGCGCCGCCGCCGGGTCGGCGAAGGCGGCGAGATGCTGCCCCTCGCCCAGCGCCCCAATGATCAGGCCGAGGGCGCCAGGCTCGGTCGCCTTGCTCAGAAAACCGGTCGATAGAGCCGGCAAAAGCTCCTTGGCGGCGGCGTCCGCCTCTTCCTTTGAGATATTGAATTGCTTCGCCAGATTTTCGAGCGCCTGGCCGTCCTGGGCGTTTTGCAAGATCTCGTAAAGATTGGACATTGGCGTTCCTCCCTGCCGACCCGCGATAAGCGGATTGATCGATGCTTTTCTGGCGGGAAGGCGCGCAATGCTACGCGCCCTTCGGGCGATTTGCGAGCTTGGCCGTGACAAAATAGGCGGCGATCACGGCGCCTGCGCCAAACAGGGCGGCGCCCGCGATCAAGCCGAGGAAGCCGCCTTCAGGTCCAAAGCGGGCGGCGCCGATCGTCACGAAGGGGATGGAGCCGAGCGTGGCGCGGCCCCAATTGAAAGCGGTCGAAAGAATTGGAAACCCGAGATTGTTGAAGGCGGCGTTGGCGACGAATATCGCGCCGAGGCAGAACCAAAGCACGCCGCCATAGGCGCAAAAGAATCGCACAAGTTCGGCCGTCTCGCCCTGCGCGTCGAAAATTGCGATGACGCCGGGCGCCGCCGCGCGCAAAAGAGCCGACACGATCACGACATAGACCGCCGAGAACGCGAAGCTATTGGTGAGCGTCCGCCGAACCCGGAGAATGAGCCGCGCGCCAAGGTTTTGCGCCATGATCGGGCCGACGGATCCGGAAAGGGCGAAAACGACCCCGAAGGCGACCGGCGTGACCCGGTCGATAATAGCGAAGGCGGCGACGACGGCTTCGCCGAAATGCGAAAAGACCCGCATCGAATAGGCGTTCGCCACGGGCGCCGCGAGATTGGCCAATATGGCCGGCGCCGCGATCGTCAGCATCGCCGGCAAATCTTGGATGACGGCCATCCGGCGAGGGCGGCCGACAAGGCCGTGCTTGCGAACCGCGCCGTTGAAACCGACGGCGGCCACGACGAGGCGCGAAATCACGGTGACGATCGCCGCGCCGTCTACGCCCAATCCCAAGCCAAAAATGAAGATCGGATCAAGACAGGCGGTGACAATCGCGCCCGACAGGGTCACGAACATCGCCCGTCGCGCGTCGCCAACCGCGCGCAGAAGCGCCGCGAGCGACATGCCGAGGCCGAGTGGGACAGTTGCCGGAAGGGTGATGGCGAGAAAGGTCGCCCCGACGTCCAGAGCCGCGCCGCGGGCGCCGAAAAGAGCGAGAATATCGCGGCGGTAGAAAAAAACGGCGCAGCCGACCATGCCGGTGACGAGCATGACATGAATGAGGCCAGAGGCCGCGAGCCGTTGCGCGCGGGGCCAATCGCCCGCGCCGATCGCCCGCGCGACCAAGGCGCCGATCGCAATCGAGAGTCCAATATTGATGGACACCAAAAAGAACAGGGCCTGCGTCGCATAGCCGACCGCGGCGGTGAGGTTCGGATCGCCGAGACGCGACACGTAAATAAGAGAGAGAAGATCCACGAGGAAAATTGACATGAGGCCGACAGAGGCCGCCGCCGTCATGACGAGCACATGCCGCAAGGTTGATCCTTCGGTGAAGATGGGACGCGTCAATTTGGAGTTTGAGGCCAATGAACCGTTTCCTTTGCGACCCGACGCGCTCGCGCCGTCTCGGGTCGGCGTCATGTGAAAAATTCCCCGGAAAGACCCGCGCGGCCGTGTTTTTACACGATCTCCCGGGCGGCGCGGGACTTTCCCAAGCCGCAAATGAGAGACCAAGCAAAACGCTGTCCGTCGCGTCCCACGGACATGATATAGAATGCTGGAGACCCTGGGCTTCGGCCGATTCGACGATGGCGGCGCCATGAATGACCCCCACCAGCATGGCCATGGCGGCGCCCATGCGCATGAACATGGTCCCGCGAGCTTTGGAGCGCGTTTCGGCCTTGGGATGGCGCTTAACCTGATCGTGGTGGTCCTTGAAGCGGTCTATGGATTCCTCGGGAATTCGATGGCCCTGATTGCCGACGCCGGACATAATCTCTCTGATGTGCTCGGGCTCGGCGTGGCCTTCGCCGCGACCATCGCGGCGAAACAGGCGCCCTCGCCGCGCTTCACCTATGGGCTGCGCGCGACGTCGATCCTGGCGGCTTTGTTCAACGCCATGTTCCTGCTCATCGTCACGGGCGCCCTCAGCTATGCCGCGATCGAGCGTTTCTTTGGTCCCGAGCCCGTCGCCGGCGGCGCCATGATGGCGGTCGCTGGCGTCGGCATGGTCGTCAACGCCGTCACCGCGGCGCTGTTCGCCTCGGGCCGCAAGCGCGACCTCAATGTGCGCGGCGCATTCCTGCATATGGCCGCCGACGCCGGGATCTCGGCCGGCGTCGTCTTGGCCGGCCTCGCCATAACGCTCACCGGGCGGCATTGGATCGACCCGGCGCTGAGCCTGATCATCGGCGCTATCATTATCGCCGGGACCTGGGGACTTCTGCGCGAGAGCGTGGCCATGTCGCTCGCCGGGGTTCCGGTCGGGATCAGCAGCGCGGAAGTGCGCCAGTTTCTCGGCGCGCTGCCGGGCGTGGCCGATCTCCACGATCTGCATATCTGGTCGATGAGCACAAGCGAAACCGCGCTCACGGTCCATCTCGTCATGCCGGAGGGGCATCCGGGCGACGCTTTCCTCATGGCGGCCGCGGCCAATCTCCATAAGCGCTATCGGATCGGCCATGCGACCCTGCAGATCGAGACCGCGCGCGATACGGTCTGCGCGCTCGCCCCGGACGATGTGGTGTGACCCAAGCCGAGAAGGACTTGTCCGCTGAATTCCTTTCTCTCAAAGATGGGATTTCGCGCCGCCCGGGTGGCGCATTAAGCCAAATTCATCCCCAAAGCGCGGGCCCGGCCGGGAGGATGAGCGAGCCTTCATAGACAAGCGCTTCGGGTCGGTCCCACGCCAGGAGAAGCGGACCGTCGAGATCGACGAAACGCGCGCTTGCGGCGATCAGCAGCGCCGGGGCCATGGCGAGCGAGCTTGCGACCATGCAACCCGCGAGAAGGTCAAACCCAAGTTTTTGAGCAGCCGCCGCCATGGCCAAGGCCTCGGTGAGGCCGCCGGCTTTGTCAAGCTTGAGATTGATGGCGTCATAGCGCTCGCGCAGCGCGTCGAGATCAGTTCGGTCATGAACGCTCTCGTCGGCGCAAACGGGGACGATGCGCTCGGTTTTGGCGAGAACGGCGTCGCCGCCGGCGGGAAGCGGCTGCTCGACCAGGACGACGCCGGCGGCGGCGCAGGCGGCGAAATTGCGGTCGAGATCCGCCGGCGTCCAGGCTTCATTGGCGTCGACAATGAGGGTCGCGTCCGGCGCCGCGGCGCGGACCGCGTTGATGCGCGCGACATCGCCCTCGCCGGCGAGCTTGATTTTCAACAGCGGGCGTTCGCGCGCCCTTGACGCCGCCGCCCCCATTTCGGCCGGGGTCCCGACCGAAATGGTGAAGGCGGTGGTCACGGGAGCCGGGGGCGGCAGGCCCGCGAGCTCATGCGCCGGAACGCCCCGCCGCTTCGCCGCCAAATCCCATAACGCGCAATCGAGCGCATTGCGGGCGGCGCCTGGAGCAAGCAGCATTTGCAAGGCGGCGCAATCGACGCCGGCTTCGATCCGCGCGCGAACCAACTCGATCTGGCCCACAACGCTTTCGATCGTCTCTCCATAACGCGCATAAGGCACGCATTCCCCACGGCCGCGACAGCCGGAGTCCTCGATCGTCGCGACGACGACCACGGCCTCGGTCTTCGCGCCGCGCGAGATGACAAATTTCCCGGCGATTGGAAAACGCTCGACTACGACGCTGAGCCTCGGCATGAACCCGCGATCAGGATTTTGGTGGGCTTGCCGCAACCTGTCGCACAAGGCCGCCCATTCGGCAACGCCGCCGGCTCAATTCAACCGCCAACGAGGCGAGCGAGCGCGAAGGCGGCCGCCGCGGCGAGGCTGCCGACGATCGCCGTTTGGAAAGCGCTGCGCAAGGGGGCGACGCCGGTCATTTGTCCCTTGACGCCGCCAAAAATGAAAAGCGCGGTCAAGGTGAGCGCGATGGAGATGGGAAGCGCCTGCGAAACCGCCTTCGCCCAAAAATAGGGGAGCAATGGTATAAGGCCGCCAACGACATAGGCGCCGCCGATTGTCAAAGCGCTGGCGATCGCGCGCCCGGGGTCCGGCTCCTCAAGGCCGAGCTCGAAGCGCATCATGAATTTGGTCCAACGCGACGGATCGCGCGTCAACGCCGCGGTCACGGTCTCCGTTTGCGCGGCGTCGAGGCCGAATTCAAGCAGGATTTTGCGGACTTCCCAGCGTTCGGTTTCCGGAAGCTGCTTGATCTCCATTTTTTCTCGCTGCAATTCCGATTGGTAATGCTCAAGATCCGTGCGCGCCGCGAGATAGCCGCCAAGGCCCATCGCCAGCGCGCCGGCGGCGACCTCGGCAAGGCCCGCCGTCGTGATGATCCTTGTCGAAGACACCGCTCCCGAGAGGCCCGCGGCGAGCGCGAAAGGCACTGTAAGCCCGTCGGCCATCCCGATCACGATGTCGCGAACCGTGGCCGACGCGAGAAAGTGCTTTTCCAAGTGCGGCGTCATTGGCATGGGGAATCCATCGCGCGGTTTCAAATGACGGGAGGTTGCGAAGGGGGAGCGAGCCAAAAGCAGCCTTGCCGGCCGGAACCTTTAGGCTTCTTGACTTAAAGCTTCTATTTGCCGAGGATCGGCGTTCGCGTCGCCTCATATTAACCTAATCGCCGCCAGGCAACATCCGCAACAAAACGCCATCCCGCCATAGAAAATGGTGGACGAGACTCTGCGGCGGCGTGCAGGCCGGCCAGAATCAGAATGAGCGTTGCAAGCGCGCCATGCAGATCCCCGACTTTGTCCGCCAGGTTCTTGTCGCCAGGGTTGAAGGCTGGGATGGCGAACAAGCCAAAAACGCTATCGCCGCGCACCCAGACGAGCATCAATCCAACGAATATTGTGACGCCGATCAGAAGATAGAGGGCAAGATGGCCGCCCTTCGCCACTATTTGCAGGACGCCGCGACCCGCCGGCGGCAAGACGCGCCCGCGCGCGCTACGCCAAACCAGGCGCGCGACAAGCAATATGGCGAGGCAGACGCCCAGACTGATATGCGCGGACCGCGCCTCGATCCGTGGCATGCCTTTGGGAAACAAATCAATGATCTGCGCCGTTAGCCATTGGACGAGCACCAGCGCGGCTGTCGCCCAATGGAGCCAGATAGTTGTTCGATCGTAGCGCGGCGCCGCCGAGGAGAACACTTGCATCCAGATTTCCTTGCCCAGAGCAAGAATGGCATAACAAGCAAACGCGTCAATTTATGGACATCGTCGGCTCATTCGCCGTCCCGCTCATTGCGGCGGCGGCGTGATGCCAAGGACGGCCGCCGCGCCGAGGACTGCAGCTCCTAGCGCGAGTTCGAGCGCTGTGCTGTAGCGTAGCCTCCTGATCTGCCCCATCCCGTTCAACGACGCGGCGCGCAGCCGCGGCAGCGCGATGAAGCGGTTGAAATAAGCCAGGACCAGCATGGCTGCGACGAGACCGATCTTTGTGAACAATGCATTGCCATAAGACGTGTCGAACAGCTTGTCGAACGAGCCGGCGACGCGAAAGCCTGCGTTGGCGACACCGGTCGCAACGATCAAGGCCACCGCCACCATCGCCATCACGGAATAGCGCAATAATATGTCGACGCTCCATTCGCGCGCCTGTTCGGGCTCGAAGCAGCGTTGCTCCACCAGCGCGAAGAGGAGCGGCGGCAGGCCGCCCACCCAGGCGGCGGCCGCGAACATATGGACGCTATAGACGATGATCATGATGGCCCCATAGAGACCCGCGCCGCCTTCCGCGGCGTGGCCTAGATAGGCCTGGCTGACCAACAGCAAGGCGGCGATGTGGAGAAGTGCGGAGAACCAGGCGCGGTTGTTCCAGGGCAAGGCGGCGACCACGACGGCGAACACAAGAAGCGCGATGCGGACGATCGACACCAAGCCGAACGGCGTTTCGAAGAAGTAGAGACGCAGATCTTCGGGATCGACGACGCTGTGAATATCATCCGTGCTGTTGATCAGGATGCAGGCGAGCCAACCGATGCCGGAAATCAACGCCACCGGCGCGGCGACGCGCAGCAGAATTGTTGTCGCGCGAAGGGTTCGCGGCAATCCGCCGGGACCGGCTGAAGACCGCACACCGCCCATGTAGAACCAAAAGAACGAGGACCCGAACAGTACGTACACAGATATGAAATGGACCCACCGCAAGGCGGCGAGGGGATAGAAAACAATAAGCATTGTCCGACGCTCCTTGTTTCCTGCCGATGATTGATTTTATCGCCGAGGTCGGCGGCGCTCGCCACGGGCAGATTGCGTGGCGAGCCCGCGCGGCGGACCAAATCGATGCGACGCCAATTCAAGCGCATGAAACAACATTTACGAGATCGGCGGAGCTGTTCCACGCGCTTTCCTTGGCGTCGCTAGGCGGCACGATAAGCCTAGCTCACCCAATGGGCTCAATCTCAGCTGACCGTAAAGCGATACGTCCCTTCGGTTCGGTGCGTATCGACGGAAAGCACATGCCATGTCACCGTATAGCCGCCCGGCTTTAGCGGATGGCCAAGCCTGACATGGATGACTTGTTGATTGGACGGATCGATTACCGGTTTCGATGTTGGAACCGATCCGCCGCCATCGGCGGCGACCGTCACGCTTGAGAAGGCGACGACGACGCTTTGGGTAAAGGAGAGCCGGAGCTCGCTCGGCGACCCGCTCACGGTCGCGCCGACCCCTGGAGAGGCCGTGTCCAGGAAGGCATGGGCGAAAGCGGCTGTCGCTGTGAGGACGCAGACGAGAGCGGTTGCGGTAAGAAGTTTCAAAGACTGTTGCATGGCGCGCGCTCCTTAATTGGTTTTCCAACGTTGCGGTGGGCCAAAGAGCGGCTTGCCGAGTGTATCCGGGGCTATGTCGTCAAGGAAGAAATCCAGGACGGCCACGGCGCCGACGTGCTTGCCACTCGCTTGATTGATCGGAAACTGTGCCATCA
Source organism: uncultured Alphaproteobacteria bacterium (assembly GCA_963829515.1). Lineage (GTDB taxonomy): Bacteria > Pseudomonadota > Alphaproteobacteria > Rhizobiales > Beijerinckiaceae > Methylocapsa. The sequence continues at coordinate 699,832 of CAWHIP010000005.1, read as the reverse complement.
TGCCGAGTTCAAAATATTGGCCGATATAATAAAGCGACGGGCCGACGACCCCCGTTGTGATGTGAACGGGGACCCCAGGGGTTCCCGGAACCGCATATTGCGACGGACCAATGTTTGATACTGGCGAGCTGAAAATGCCTTCAAAGGCCGGAATGAGGCGCCTGAAAACCTCCGGGAGCTCATGAACATAGGAGTTCGCGTAGAGCAGGCTGTATTGCAGCGTCGCGCCATAGGTCAGAATTGTTGGCGTCTGGTCCAAGCCAACGATATTGTTGCCGTATTGATCTTGAGTTAGATATGCGCTGATTGGGTGGGTCGACAGGGAGTAGTCCACCTCGGCGGTGACGGCGAAGGGCTTCGCCCAATCCGCCTCGACATCGCCGAAGCCTTTGCCCATATAGAGTTTCGGCGTGATGGTCGTGTAAGGGTCGGAGGGGAGTGACGAGCTTTGGCCACTCCCGGTATGGCCCCATTCGAAATTGACCGCTCCGGCGATGATGAATTCATGCTCCGGGTTCTGGTAGAAGACATATTTGATCTGCGTTTCGATATTCGCCCACCCGGCGGCCTGCGGATTTCTCTGCCAGGTGAAGCCCTCGGAGCCGACCGAAACGCCTAAATCAGCCGTGATGGTTTTCGCATATTCCCAGCCGAAAGTGTAGGAAAGCGGACCCAGCGTCCCGTCCGAATTGGCCGCGGCCGTATAGGCGAAGGATGGCAGCGCCAATTCGTCGTTCACGCCCGGATCGTCGATGGTGAGCGTTGCCGGAAACACCCGGTTGCCAACGATGGTGTGGGAAAGCGCCGGGCTAACGCCGGCTATGGCGATGAGCGCGGCCGCATAGGTGATGGAAGCCTTGTGAGACATGATGGATCCTCGATCTGATCGTGAGAACAAGCCCGCGTCTTGGCCGTGATGCGGCCATCGAAAGCGCTGGGCGATAGCTCGTCAGATCGAGATCGGCGGTCCGCGTGGTCGTCCGACCAAATTGGCGGACTGACGAATTCGGCCGAAGATTTGGAAGGCCGTGATCGTTTCGGACAGGAGCGGAGCAAAGACCGCCAGCGCCGCGTCCGGCGGCGGAAGCGCAATCGCGGCGGCGTCGTAGAGCTGACAGCAGGGATAGGGACACTCATTCTGCGGGCAACATGGCGCCTTGCCATGGTCGCCATTCAGGCTATCGGCTGTTGCGCCATGATGCTGACAGGGAATGGCCGATCGGGCTGCGCCGGACTGAGCTGAGGCAAGCTCGGATTCCGCCACTGTAGCCGAAGAAACCGCGACATGCGGCCTATGCCATTGCGCGGCTGGGAGAAGAAGCTGGGCCAGAAGAACCAATAGGGCGAGGTAACGGCCAACCGGCCCGCGCCCGCCCGCGAGAGGCAAGCCCCTCGAAAAGGAGCCAGACCGTCGAGGGCAAATTACACCGCCCGTTTGCACTTGCGAACCCGCAATTCTGTTAACACTTAACGGCTAACTCTTGGTTAGTGACAGCAAGGTGCGTTTCTTACCGGATTTAAGTCAAGGCAGTTTCGGCCAAGTAGGGCCACGTGGGGTTGTTTGAGCGGATCACGTGACATTAACGCCACAGTAGAAAAGCAGGATCTCGGTCGTAATCCATGTATTTCAGGGCCTCACGCCCAGTTACGATCAAGAATTCGCCATGACTTCGCCTTAAGTGGGACTTAAAAAAATCGCGCGCCAGCCCGCATGGCGCGCCAGCGAACGAATGGTTGCGGGCGAAAAAATATGCGGGCGAGAAAGGATTGACGTGTTGGACGGTCCAACATTTTCGAGTGAACGATCTGGCGACTCCGTGCGGCTCAGCCTCGCCGGGCACTGGACCTTGGACGCCTCCGCCTCGATCGAGGCGGGCGCCAAAGCCCTTTTGACCGAAGGCGGCGCGGCGCGGCGCGCAATTCTTGATCTCGGCGCCGTCGCCCGGCTCGACACGGCCGGAGCTTGGCTGATCGACAAGACCCGCCAGCAGCTTGGAGCAAAAGGGGTGGAGGCGGCGCTGGAGTCGATCCGCCCCGAGTTCGGGATCCTCCTCGAGGAAGCGCGCTATCGCCCGCTCGACCCGCCGCCAAGGCGGCGTCGGTCTTACGCGATTGATCTCCTCGCCGATGTTGGCCAAAGCGTCGCCAATGCGGGACGCGATCTTTTGAACGCCGTCGAATGTCTCGGCGAATTTGTCGCGGCGCTCGGCAAAAGCCTGGTCCAGCCAAACCGCTTTCGCGCGGCTTCTCTATTTTCCCATATGGAGACAATCGCGCTTCGCGGCGTGCCAATCATCGTGCTGATGAATTTTCTGGTGGGCGCGATCGTCGCGCAACAGGGTCTTTTTCAATTGCGGCGCTTCGGCGCGACCATCCTTGTGGTCGATCTCGTCGGCATTCTCATTCTGCGCGAACTCGGCGTGATGTTGACGTCGATCATGGTCGCCGGCCGTTCTGGCTCGGCGATCACGGCCGAGCTTGGCTCGATGAAGATGCGCGAAGAGATCGACGCCCTGAAAGTGATGGGGATGCAGCCGATGGACGTCCTGATCGCGCCGCGCATGCTTGCGCTTGTCATCAGTGTTCCGCTGCTCACGTTCATCGGCGACATGTCGGCGATTTTTGGCGGCATTATCGTGGCCTGGGTTTACGGCGGCATCACCCCGCGAAGCTTTCTGGCGCTCTTGCCGGAGGCGATCGGTCTCCACACCTTCCTAAGCGGCATGATCAAATCGCCTTTCATGGGCTTCGTCATTGGGCTCATAGCCTCGGTCGAAGGCTTGGCGGTCGAGGGCTCCGCCGAATCCCTTGGCCGACGAGTTACGGCCTCGGTCGTCAAATCCATTTTCATGGTTCTTGTGGTCGATGGAATTTTCGCCATGTTCTTTGCCGGAATCCGATTTTGACGGGCGACGGAGCCATGCCGGATCTCGCCCAAGCCGAGACCGCCGGTCCGGCGGCGGAGGTCGTGATCCGCGTGCGGGAGCTCGTCGTTGGTTTTGGCGAAGAGCGCGTGATGCGCGGCCTAGACCTCGACGTCTTCAAGGGTGAGGTTCTGGGCTTCGTCGGCGGCTCCGGCACGGGCAAATCGGTTCTGACAAGGACAATTCTCGGGCTCATGCGCAAAGAAAGCGGGCGGATCGAAATCTTTGGCGCCGACATAGATAAAATATCCGCGCGCGAACATGACAGCATCGAGCGGCGCATTGGCGTCATGTTTCAACAAGGCGCCTTGTTTTCAGGCCTGACCGTCAAGCAGAACGTCCAGGTGCCGATGCGTGAACATTTGCGTCTGTCGTCGCGGCTCGCCGATGAGCTGGCGATGCTTAAGATCAAGCTTGTTGGCCTCGATCTTGACGCGGCCGACAAATACCCGTCAGAATTATCCGGCGGCATGATCAAGCGCGCCGCCTTGGCGCGGGCGCTGGCGCTCGATCCCGAGCTCCTCTTTCTCGACGAACCGACATCGGGGCTTGATCCGATCGGCGCCGCCGAGTTTGACGAGTTGATCGCCACGCTGCAAAAGACGCTTGGCTTGACTGTCTTCATGGTGACGCATGATCTCGACAGTCTTTATTCGATCTGCGACAGGATCGCGGCGCTGGCCGAGGGAAAAGTGATCGCGGCCGGTCCAATTGACGCGATGCTGTCCGCCGAGCATCCGTGGCTGCGCGCTTATTTCCATGGCAAGCGGGCGCGGCAATTCGATCCTTCAGTCATCGAGCGAGGGGGCGGCGTGTTTGGGGGATAATGGGCGCGCCGGCGTTTGGCCGGCGACGTAGGCCCGACTGAGCAGACAGGACTCTTCGAAACATGGAAACCCGCGCGAATTACGCCCTAATCGGAGCTTTCACCCTGGCGGTGATCGCTTCGGCTTTCGGCTTTGTGTTTTGGTTCGCTGGCGGCGACCGATCCGGCGGCCGCCATACCTATAAAGTCGTCTTTACCGGATCGGTGTCGGGCCTGCTTAAAGGCGCGCCGGTACTGTTCAACGGCGTGCGGATTGGCGACGTGACGAATATCGACCTTTCGCCGCAAGATCCCGGCCATGTCTCCGCGCTGGTCGACATAGACGCGCGGGTTCCGGTTCGCGCCGACACCAAGGCGCATCTGGAATCCACCGGCCTGACCGGCGTCGCGTCCATTGCGCTATTCGGCGGCGCCGACCAGTCGCCGCCCCTCCCGCCTGGTCCCGACGGCGGGCCCGGGGTGATCGTCGCCGATCGCTCGGATTTCCAGGACCTTCTGGAGAACGCGCGCAAAATCTCCGACCAAGCCGCGGATCTGCTCGCGAAGACCAATCGGGTCATGGACGACAGCGCCTCGGCCATCACGGCGTCGGTGAAGAATGTCGAGAAATTCTCCGACGCGCTCGCCGCCAATTCCGAGGGAATCAAGGATTTCATGGGCGCGATGGCCGATGTCGGCAAGACGATCAAGCCGCTGACCGGAAAACTCGAGACCCTGACGACCGATGTCGACGCGGTTGTGAAAGCGATCAACCCGAATGAAGTCAAGACGATCGTCGCCAATGTCGCATCGACTTCGGCGAAGCTCAATGCGGCGGCCGACAAGGTTGACGGCGTGCTGACCAATCTCAATGGATTTCTCGCGACCGGAGACTCGAAAGGGGCGTTCGGGGAGATCGCCGAAGCGGCGAAATCAATCCGCAAGGTCGCCGATGATTTCGACGGCCGGCTGAAAGAGATCGCCGCCAATGTCAACCGCTTTACCGGGACCGGATTGCGTCAATACGAGGCCTTGGCGGTCGACGGCCGCAAGACGTTGGAGGTGATCAACCAGGCGATCCGTTCGATCGAGAGCAATCCGCAGCAATTCATATTTGGCAAAAAATAGCAATTCCGGACTATAATTTCAGTCGTCCATCTGTTCAGGCCGAGGCGCGCTCCGCCAAAGGACCGCGACTTTTTGGGCGCATGCCCCCGACCTTTGGAATTCGAGCGGGACCTGTCGATCTCGCGGCCTCACATGATCAGGAAGCGCTTCAGGTTGGTGTGACGATTTGCGGCAGCAATGCGGTGCGGCCAACGCGGCGCCGTCTTGGTTCAAAGGATTGCGACAATGGCGCTGGCGCGAGGGGACGGGGACGGCGTCGCTTTGGGCCGCGTCATCGCGGTCCACGGATCCGTTGTCGACGTAAGATTCCCGACCGGCGCCTTGCCTGCGGTCGATGAGGCGATCGCGATCGCCTGGGACCTCGGCGAGCCTCTCATCGCGGAGGTGCAGCAGCATCTCGATCCCGCGACCGTACGCGTCGTGGCGCTCGAAAATACCTCGGGCATGAAGCGTGGCGCCTTGGCGAGCGCCCTCGGCGCGAACGTCCGCGCGCCGGTCGGAGAGGCGGTGCTCGGACGGCTCCTCAACGCCATTGGCGAGCCCGTCGACCGTGGCGAGGCGCTCCCCGCCGACATCGCGCGCCGGTCCATCCATGCGGCCTCGCCTCGGCTCGACAAGCTTGGCGGCTCTTCGAGATTTTTCATACTGGAATCAAGGTCATCGATCTTCTGGCGCCGCTCGTGAAAGCGGGAAAGGCCGGCATGTTCGGCGGCGCCGGCGTCGGCAAGACCGTGCTTGTCATGGAGCTGATCCGCACCACGGTCGAGCGGCATTCCGGACTCTCGGTCTTCGCCGGGATTGGCGAGCGCTCTCGCGAGGGGCACGAGCTGCTGCTCGAACTCAAGCAGTCGGGCGTGCTCAAGCGCACCGCGCTCGTCTTCGGGCAAATGAACGAGACGCCCGGCGCCCGCTGGCGCGCCGGGCTCACGGCGCTCGCCATCGCCGAGCATTTCCGCGACGCGGCGCATGAGAATGTGCTGTTCCTCATCGACAACGTCTATCGTCTAGTTCAAGCTGGCGGCGAAGTCTCCGGCCTGCTTGGCCGAATGCCCTCACGCGTCGGCTATCAGCCCACGCTCGCCAGCGAGATCGCCGAGCTGGAGGAGCGGATCGCCTCGGTCGCCGGCGCGGCCATTACGTCGATCCAGGCGGTTTATGTTCCGGCCGATGATTTCACCGACCCGGCCGTGGCGGAAATCTTCAGCCATCTCGATTCCTCCATCGTCCTGTCCCGCGACATGGCGAGCGAGGGCATGTATCCGGCGGTCGATCCGCTCGCCTCGACGTCGAGCCTTCTTGATCCTCGTCTCGTCGGCGCGGCGCATTACCGCACCGCCCAAGAGGTTCGCAAGACGATCGCCCATTACCGCGAGCTCCAGGAGATCATCGCCCTGCTCGGTATCGAAGAGCTGAGCGCGGCGGATCGCAATGCGGTCAAGCGGGCGCGACGCCTCATGCGCTTCCTGACCCAGCCCTTCATGGTGACCGTCGCCTTCACAGGCAAATCCGGCCGGTCGGTCGAACTTGAAGCGACGCTTGCCGGCTGCCGCGCGATTCTGGACGGGGAGAGCGACGGCTGGGGCGAGAGCTCGCTCTACATGGTGGGCGATTTGGACGAGGCCCGCCGCAAGGAGGCCCAAGCGGCGAAGGGGGCTGCATGAAGCTCAGCGTGAGCACGCCGCTTGCGATCGTGGTCGACGCCGACGGCGTCTCGTCTTTGCGCGCCGAAGATGAGACCGGCGCCTTCGGCATCCTGCCCGGCCACGCCGACTTTCTGACTGCGCTTGCGGTTTCGGTGGTGACTTGGCGCGATGGCGAAGGCGTCGAGCATCACGTCGCCGTGCGCGGCGGAATGCTCGCGGCGCGCGGCGGCCAGATGATCGACGTCGCGACGCGGGAGGCGGTCGCAAGCGACGACCTGCGTCATCTAGAAACCGAGGTGCTCGCCGCGTTCCGCCGCAGCCTCGACGAGGAGCAAACGGCGCGCACCGACGCCCAGCGTCTATACCTGGCGGCGATCCGACAGATCTGCCGGCTCGTCAGATCCGATCGCGTGAACGCCCCGCCGAGTGGTCCAGGCGCGGCGCAGATCAAGGATGTCGCGCCATGACGCAGGAGCCGGAGCGTCCGGAGCGCCTTGCCGAAGCCGTCAGGCGGCGGCGCGAGCGGCGCGCGCGCTGGCGGCGCGAGGGCGAGCGGTCCATCGGCCAAAACCTGGCCATGATCGGGGCGCTCGGTTGGACCATCGTCACGCCGACCTTGTTCGGCATTTTCGCCGGGCGCTGGCTCGATCGGATGTTTTCTTCGGGTATCTTCTGGACGCTCGGCCTGCTCGTCGCTGGCCTTGCGCTTGGCTGCGCGCTCGCCTGGCAAAGGATGTCCGGCGAATGATCGGCGCGACATTCGCCTCGTTCGCCATGCTCCCCTTGGCGATGGCCTTGACCGGCGCGGCCTTCGGGCTTGTCTATTTCGCGGCCTTGGACCGAACTGTCGCCCTTCTCGCCGCGGGGCGCGGCTGGTTAGGCCCCGCGGCGCTCACATTCGCACGCATCGGGGCGGCGACGCTCGTTCTGGCGCTCATCGCGAGGCTCGGCGCGGCGCCGCTGCTCGCGGCGTTTCTGGGCTTCCTTGCGGCGCGCGCAGTCGCGCTGCGTGCTCGGCGGAGGCGGGAGTGATGCAGGCTTCGCCCCTCGCCAACGCAATTCTGTTCCAGCTCGGCCCAATTCCCATCACGCGACCTGTGATGACGACATGGGCGATCATGCTTGTCTTGAGTCTTGGCAGCTGGCTCGTGACGCGCAAACTCGAATTGCGCCCGAACCGGCGGCAAGCGGCGCTCGAAGTTGTCGTGACCGGCGTCATGGAGCAGATCAAGGACGTCATCGGCAAGGATTCGCGACCCTTCCTGCCGCTGCTCGGCACGCTCTTTATTTTTCTCGTGGCCGCCAATCTTTCCGGCTTGGTTCCCGGCGGCGCGGCGCCGACGAGCAAGCTTGAGACGCCCGCGGCGCTTGCTCTCATCGTGTTCGCGTCAGTGCATTTCTTCGGAATGCGGGCGCGGGGGCTCCTCGGCTATCTGGCGAGCTTCGCCGAACCGAAGCTCATCATGCTGCCGCTCAACATCGTCTCGGAAGTGACGCGCAGTTTCTCGCTCATGGTGCGCCTCTTCGGCAATGTCATGAGCGGGGAGTTCGTCATCGGTCTCGTCGTGGCGCTCGCCGGACTTTTCGTGCCTATCCCCTTCATGGTTCTCGAAGTTCTGGTCGGCGTCGTCCAGGCCTATATTTTCACTGTTCTCGCAACGGTCTTCATCGGCGCCGCGGTCGGCGGCGGCGAGCAAGGCTAAAGGAGGCTCCATGGATTTGAAGGTCATCAGCATCATCGCGGCGGCGATCGCCGTCTCGATCGGCTCGATCGGGCCGGCGCTGGCCGAGGGGCGCGCGGTCGCCGCCGCCATGGACGCGATCGCGCGTCAGCCCGAGGCGGCGGGGACGATCTCCCGCACCCTTTTCGTCGGCCTCGCCATGATCGAGACAATGGCGATCTATTGCCTGGTCGTGGCGCTTCTGCTGCTTTTCGCCAATCCCTACGCCAGCTGACCATGCGCTTCGACTGGTGGACCTTCGGGCTGCAGACGGTCAATTTCGCCGTTCTGGTTTGGCTGCTGCATCGTTTTCTTTACAGACCGATGCTGCGCATGATCGACGCGCGCCGCGCCGAGGTCGATAAGCAATTCGCCGAGGCCCGCGCGGTCGAAGCCAAGGCGACGAGCGAGCTCCGCGCGATCGAGGCGGAACGCGTCAGCGTCGCTGGCGCGCGGGAGGCCGCGCTCTGGGCCGCGGCGGCGCAAGCGGAAGAGGCGGCCAAGGCGCGCCATGCCCAGGCCGAAGCCGAGGCGACGGCGCTCCTCGACCGCGCGCGCAAGATGCTCGCGGCGGAACGCGGCGAGGCGCTGGCCGAGGCGCGGAAAGCGGCGCTCGATCTCGGCGCCGACGTCGCCCTGCGCCTGCTCGCCGAGGCGCGCGTGAAAGCGCATGAGGAGGCTTGGCTCGATCGGATCGAACAATATCTCACAGCCCTTCCAAAAGCGGAGCTGGACGCCCTCGCCGCGCAACTCCACAACGGCGAAACGCTCACTGTCGCGATAGCTTCAGCGCTCACGCCGGAAGCGTGTGACGCGTGGCGGGCTCGCCTTCGTCGATTGTTCGGCGAAGATTTCGCCGTCTCCTTTGACGTGAACCCGGATCTCGTCACCGGCGCGGAGCTGTATTTTCCGACCGCCATTCTGCGCTTTTCTTGGCGCGGCGCGCTCGCCGCGGCCCGTTCGGCGATCGAAGCCTGATGCCGACGCTCGCCTGCGAGTTGCGCGGCTGGCTCGACCAAAGCCGCGCCCGCCTCGGCGCGCTGACGTTTGAGCCGCGACTTGAACAGATCGGCCGGGTCGCCCAGATTGGCGACGGCGTGGCCATGGTCCGGGGTCTGCCGGACGCAAGGCTGGACGAACTGCTTGTGTTCGAAGGCGGCGTGCGCGGCATCGCGGTCGAGCTTGGCGAGCATGCGATCGGCTGCGTTCTGCTCGGCGACGCAAGCGCGATCCATGCCGGAAGCGTCGTGCGCGGGACCGGCGAGGTTGCCCGCGTTCCGATTGGCGAGAGCCTGCTCGGCCGCGTCATCGACGCGCTCGGCGTCCCGCTCGATGGCGGCGGGCCTGTCGCCGCCGAGGCGTTCGCGCCTGCCGAGCAGCCGGCGCCCGCCATCGTCGATCGCGCGCTGGTCACGCGGCCGCTGGCGACCGGACTGTTGGTCGTGGATGCGATGATTCCCCTCGGCCGTGGCCAGCGCGAGCTGATCATCGGCGACCGCGGGACGGGAAAAACCGCGATCGCCGTCGACGCGATCATCAATCAGCGTTCGAGCGGCGTCATCTGCATCTATGCCGCGGTCGGCCAGAAGGCGTCGTCGGTCGCGCGGGTGGTCGAAGCGGTGCGCCGCTATGGCGCCCCGGAGCGTTGTCTGTTCGTCGTCGGCGAAGCCAACGCGGCGCCCGGCCTGCAATGGCTCACGCCCTACGCCGCCTGCGCGATGGGCGAGTATTTTATGGCCCGCGGACGCGATGTGCTTCTCGTGATCGACGATCTCACCAAACATGCCGCGGTTCACCGCGAAGTCTCGCTTCTCCTGCGCCGGCCGCCGGGGCGAGAAGCCTATCCTGGGGATATTTTCTATATCCATTCGCGCTTGCTCGAGCGGGCGGCGAAGCTCGCGCCCGAACTTGGCGGCGGATCGCTCACCGCGCTGCCGATCGCCGAGACCCAGGCCGGCAATATCAGCGCCTATATCCCAACCAATCTGATTTCGATCACCGACGGCCAGATCTATCTCGACCCACGCCTTTTTTACGAAGACCAGAAGCCGGCGGTCGATGTCGGAAAAAGCGTGTCGCGCGTCGGCGGCAAGACCCAGGCTCCGGTTCTCAAGGCGCTCTCCGAGAGCCTGCGGCTCGACTACGCCCAGTTTCTTGAACTCGAAGTTTTCACCCGCTTCGGCACCATGGTCGACGCGCGCGCGCGCAATGTGATCGAGCACGGCCGGCGCATCCGCGAAGCCCTCCGCCAACCGCAATTTGCTCCTTTGTCCCTGGCCGAGGAGGCGGCGCTGTTATTGGCCTTGAGCGAGGGCGTCCTCGATGACGCGCCGCTTGGCCGCATTGCGGAGTTTCGCAGCGAGCTCGGGCCTTGGTTGACCGCGCACTGCCCCGAGGCCGCGGCGTTCGATGATCACGCGGCGGCGTTGTCGGATGAGTTGCGCACGCGGCTCAAGTCCTCGCTCGCGGCGCTGGCGCGCACGCTTGGAATGTCTGGTGCGCCGGAAGGCGATCCGACATGACGCGCCTCGCCGAAATCCAGGCCCATATCGGCGGGATGGGCGAGCTTCGCGACATTGTCGGCGCGATGCGCTCCCTTGCCGGCATGCGCGTGCGGGAGGCGCAGCATGCGCTTCCCGGCATTGGCCGCTACGCCGAAGCGATGGCGGCCGCGATTGGCGGCGCCCTTCTGCTCATGCCGCAAACTCCGCCCGAAAGAGCTACGCGACAGGGCGGGCGTCGGGCGCTCGTCTTGTTCACGGCCGAACAAGGGTTTGTCGGAGGGTTCAACGAACGCCTGGCGGAGGCCGCGAATGCCGCGCTTGAGCCGCGCGATGCGCTCTTCGTGCTGGGCGCTCGAGGCGCCGCGCTAATCGCGGAGCGGGGGCGGCGCTTGACGTGGATGACGCCAATGGCGACCCGCCTGATTAGCGTGCCCGAGACCATCCGTCGCCTGTCCGCCGAACTTTACGCGCGCATTGGGCGCGGCGAGATCTCCACGGTCGAGGTGATGTTCATCCGCGCCCGCCAAGGCCGCGCGCCCTCGATCGAACGGCGTCGGCTTTTGCCGCTTGACCTCAAGTCGCTCTCGGCCCAACAACCACGGCAAGAGCCCCTGCACAATCTCGAGCCACAAACCTTGCTTGAGAAGCTTATGGCGGAATATGTCTTCGCCCTGCTGACCGAAGCGGCGGTCGAAATCAATCGCCAGCGAAAATGCGGCGCGTTTCGCGGCGATGGAATCGGCGCATGACAATATCTCGGCCAAGCTCGACAAATTGCGCCAGGACGAGCGACAGGCTCGACAATCTGAGATTACGACAGAGCTCCTCGATCTCATGACCGGCGCCGAGCCGCTGAAGGCCGAATGAACATTCGTATGAGACTGTCTGATTGGGCGGCGGCGGTTGGCTCCTTTCGACCTACTCATGCATGCAATTGTGTGATCAGGCAATGCGCCGAAGACGCCATTTCACCAAGAGCAATTCAAGTTTAGATTGCCGTTTTATAATTAGAATAAATACAATGTTCTTAAAGACTATTGACCTACCGGAAGAACTGCATTTCCTATGCTTGTATTCCAGCGAGCTTTTGATGCGCCGACCAAAATTAGTCGGCGTCGAGCTCCATGAATTCAGGGGTAGCGAATGTTTTGTAAAAAGCTCGCCTTGGCCATGGTGGGCGGAACGGCCTTGGCCTGCCAAGCCGGACCCGCGACCGCGGACGCCTTCATCGACCCGCCTGTCTTCGCCAGCGCCAATGGCCTGCTCGATATCCTGATGGTCGCCAAACCGCTGCCAGTTCAAAATATTTCCTTCATGCCGCCGGCGGGTCGTTCCGTCATTCATCCGACCGGATGGATATATGAAATCTGCCCGCGCGCGCAGGCGATAGGCAACCAATGCCCCGCCAATTCAACCACGGTCTCCGAATACGGCGGCGTTCGGCTGGCTTTGCAAAAGGGGGACAGGCTGAAGATCCGCCTTGTGAACCAGCTGCCCAAGCTCGACCCGACCAAGGTCACCCATTCGGTCGATCCTGGCCAAGCCAATTTGCCGCTCAATCTCACCAATTTGCACACCCATGGGCTGATCGTTCAAGCGCGCGCCCCCACGGTCGGCAATCCCACATTCGGCGACGATATTTTCGTGCAGGTCTATAATTCGGCCAATGGAACGCCGGCGCCGCAGACAACCCATCAACACGGCTCAACCGTGAAGGATTATGTCGACTACCAGATCGATATTCCGGCAAATCACCCGTCTGGCGCCTACTGGTTCCATCCGCATGTTCATGGACTTTCGCTCAATCAGCTGTCGAGCGGCATGTCCGGGATCATCTCGATCGGGCGGGTGGGCGACTACGCCGAGGGCGACGCCAATGCCCAGCGCATTCCGGAGGCGCAGGTCCGTCACCTGATTCTCAAGGATATGCAGGTGCTCGCCGCGGGCGCGATCGCGTTTGAAAATGGTTCGGCGGCCGTCGCCGACGGCGAGGTGCTAAACCAGGAAGATCCCGGCTTCTGCGCCCAATTTCCCGCCAATGGCTCGGAGCTCCGTCGGGGGTCCTGTCCGGGCGCGGATGGGACCGACGACGGAGGCAATAATTACGCCGGCGGACGTTGGTATTTCACTGTCAGCGGCCAGCTGTTTCCAAGCTTGCGGATCACGAATCCGGATGGCGAGATCTGGCGGCTGACAAATGCTTCGGGCAGCGCCTCCTATGATTTGCAACTCATAAATGACGCCAATCAGGCGCCGATGATCATGCAGCTCGTCTCGGTCGATGGCGTCAGCATCAATGTGCCGCCAGCGACCGCGCCGGGCGCGCTGATCCAACTCGGCGGCGGCCGGTTCAAGATCGCTCAGTGCCCGCGAAGCCTCGGCCTCGCACCGCGCTCGGCTTTTGTCTGCGTCAGCGAATTCACAATGATGCCAAGTTCGCGGGTCGAACTATGGATTACCTACCGCGATCCGAGCCTCCGCCCGGTCCCATCTCCGGCAGGCGCCTCCGCGACTTTCAAGACGATCGGGATCACCACCGGCCCCGCCGGCGATTCCTGGCCGGCCATCGACCTCGCCAAGGTTCAATTCGCGCAGACCGGGCCGCGCGCGCTCACGTCCTTCGGCCTTTCCATTTTGGGCGACGCGCTCGCAGCCAATCAGGCGAGCGGCATATTCGCCGCCAAGGTCCCCTACGCGCAGGCGGCGCCCTTGTCACTTCTTTGCAAACCGCTGCCGGCAGGGCATCGGCGGCGGATTTTCTTCGGCTTGGTCGACTATGCGAATTCGGACGGTTTCGGCCTCGGGTATGAAGAAGTCGACGAACATGGCGCGGTCGTCCAAGGAACGCAGGTTCCGGTCAGCGCCTTCGATCCGTCAAGAAACGCCATTTGCCTGCCATTGGGGCCTGGCCAGACGCCTGTCCATGAAACGTGGGAATTGGTCAATTTGGCGACTGAAAACCACAATTTTCACATTCACCAAACCAAATTCCGCGTCGTTCAGGAGTCCGCCCCGCTTAACTCTGTGTTAGCCACCAAGCTCAATCCGGCGCTTGGCGCGGGCGTCATGGAAGACAACATCCCGTTGCCCGTCGCGAGCCCCAATACGCCCGCCGTCGCCAATGACCAGAACGGCTACTGCACGATCGCGCAATGGCGCGATGGGCAATGCGCCTCGACGCCGGTCGTCGTCGACATACCGTTCTCGCAGCTCGGCGAATTTGTCTATCATTGCCATATCCTCGAGCACGAGGACGGGGGCATGATGGCGAAGATCCAAGTCGTTCCCTCGCCCTATTGAGACGCGCGCGAAACGGGAGTCGGCCATGGGGCTGACCGCGGTCGCGATGGCGGCCTGCTCGTTCCTGAGTCTCTTCTGCGGCCCGCTTCCAAGCGCGCCGGCGATTCAGGAGGCCTATGAGCGGGAGGCGACGGCGGCCAATAGTTTGCACGATCCGGGTCTTCGGATCGTCGAGGCGAGCTGCGACGCGCTCTCCAAGGGCCAGTTTCTATGTCAGGTCATGTTCTTGGCCAAGGATGATCCGACCCAACGCCTCTATTTCGATATTGTCGGCGTCGCTCCGGCCGGCGACGGATTTCGGCTCACGAGCGGCCTCTGCAAGCGTTGAGCGGCGGCGGCCGGCCGCATAGGACGAGACCTTGGGGGATTTGAGACTTGGGCGGACTTAAGCCCTGGTTGGGATTTCCCTCTATCCGATGATCGCCGGCCGCTTCGTCGCCGATTGCGGCCGCAGAGCTTTCGTCAGGCCGAAGATCGCTACGAGAGTGAGCGTGTAGACGAGAACCTGCATTCCGGACGGCTGGTCGGTGTAGCCGATGAGCGTATGCAGCACGCGGCCGAGCAGACTTGTGTCCGACAAAATCGTGGATGTATCCCAGACCGTTTCCTCCAAGGCGGTCGCGACGCCGGCCTGCTGGAGAAAAACGACGCTCTGAGCGGCGAGGCCGGCGGCGAGAAATGTGATGAGCACGGTCGTGACGCCGAAGAGATAGCGCCCGGGAATTTTGACCAGGCCGAAAAAGGTCAAGGCGGTGACCCCGCAGCCGAGCAAAAGGCCGATGAGCCCGCCTGCGAGGAGGTCGGACGCCGTGGAGCCGCCCGAGATCACCAAGCCATAGAGGAAGAGCACGATCTCCGATCCTTCGCGAAGCACCGCGACGGCGACCACGACGGCGACCGCGGCGAGCGACCGCGAACCTTTCGCCGCCGCGTCGCCGACTTCCTTCATATGCGCTGCCAGCTCTCGCCCGTGGCGCGCCATCCAGATGTTGTGCCAAGCCAGCATGACGACGGCGAGGGCGAGGACGCCGGCGTTGAACAGCTCCTGCCCGACGCCGGCCAAGGCGCCGGAGATCTGGTCCGCGAAAACGGCCAGGAGCGCGGCTCCCGCGACCCCCGCCCCCACGCCGGCGGCGATCCAACGGCCGCGGCCTGGAACGCCTTTTGTCACGGCGAGCAGGATGCCGACGATGATGCCAGCTTCTATGACTTCCCGAAATACGATGATCAACGCGCCGAGCATCTCAATATTCTCACTGCACCACCAGGAAGCCTTCGGTCGTGTCTTCGTGGTAATCGTCGAAAAATCTGTAACGCCCCGCCGCGAGCGGGCGAATTTGGACGGTGATCACGCCGCCTCCGGCGACGACTTTCTCGACGCGCAGTGTCTTGCTCTCGAATTCCGCCGGCGTCGGATCGAGATTCCGGACTTCGATTGTGATCGGCTGGCCGGCCGGCGCTCGCGCTTCCGCCGGCTGGAACCGGTGGTCTTTGATCGACAGACGCACGGTCGCCGCATTATCGGCGGCGGCCGGCGGCGCCCAAGCGATTGAAACAATAGCGGCGACGAGGCAGAGCGCCTGCACGCCAACGCCAATTGCAATGTGTCTTGAGGCGATCAGCCGCATCTTTCATCTCCTGGAACCGCGGCGATAGCCGCTAAAAGAGCACGGGCTCCGCATGGATCGGTCACGTCGTTCATGCGATCGTTTTACGCAAGATCTCATCCGAAAATTCTGTAATTTTTCGTGAGACGCGCGTCAAAATTCGAATTCGACCTTGAGATTGGCGAGGTCGCGCTGGAAATTCGTGAGGTCCAAAGAGCGCGTTTCCCCAGCGGCATGCCCGGAGACCTGGGTTGAGAAAGCCGCCGCCAACATGATCTTGGGCGTGAACTGGATATGCAAGGTCGGGCCCACATAGAGCGCATTGCCGAGAAAGGTTTGCATGCCGAAACCGTCGAAGGCGCGATAATATTGCAGTTCTCCGCCAAGCGTCACCGTCGGCGCGAACTCGATAGGCCATTGCCGCCGTCAGGCCGAGATTGGAGCTTTGCTGCCATTTGGCGTCGCCGAACGCCCGGCTGTAATCGGGCTCATAGATCAAATTAGCGGCGGCGTAGAGGCGATTGGGGATGAGCTCGGCATCGGCGACGGCCTTGAAGGTGGCGCTGAAATCGCGCGTGAGCGCGCCGCTGACGTCATCGACCCGCGCCCATTCGGGTTGGACGGTGACGGTCAAGCCGATTGGCGAGCCAGGACCGCGATCGACGAGGAGAAATCTGAATTCTCCCGATAGGCCGCTGAAATTGATGTTGTGAAAATTGTCGAGGCCATCGACCGAGTTGATGGATTGCGCCAGGCCATGCGCGCTCAGCTCGTAACCGAAGAACTGGGTCGGCACGCCCTCGAACTCGATCTCCTGCTCGATGGCGTTGTACGAGCCGCCGCGCATGCGGAACGACCCCGTGGTCTCGAATTCGATGGCCTTTTCGCCCTCTTCACCGACGTCGGCCCCCTCGGTGAATCCGAAAAGATATTTGGTTTCAAGCTCGTGAAACGGATCGATCGCAGGCTGGGTTGGCGCTTGCGCGAGGGACGGACTGTCCCCCGCTCGAGCGGGCAGGGGTTGCGACGTCATGAAAGCCGCCAAGGCGACGGCGCTCACGCTGACCGCGCCGGCGCGCGCCGGCGAATGAAGATGAAACATGTGGCGAGCCCCCGTTTGCAAGCGTTCAACGCCATCGCGTCGACATATCAAATAAGCGCAAACGAAACGCCCACACAACAAGTATTTTAAAGTTTAGATTTATTCTAAACTAGCTATTTCCTACCGCGATCTTTTGAAATAATGCCTGCTTTTGTGATTTAAATAAATCTAAACTTTGGCTCCTCGTCAATGCCGCCGCGCCGTGAGCAATCACCGGCGGCATTCGCGCCTAACCGCCGCTGCATTTGAAGCCAGCGCCGAATCTCATCTCGGCGAGCCCATGCTTGGGGGCCTTCCAAAGTCGCGCTTCAGCAAGTAGCATCGCCGCCATTCGGCTCATGCGCCTTGTGTCGAGGCGCGAGCGAATATGGAGGGTGAGCCATGGCGTCGAGGCGGGTCTTGCATGGGCTTGGCGGGCTTTTGACCCTTGCGGCCTGCTTGAGCTTTTCCGCTGCCGCCCGCGCCGTGGATTTTGGCTTCGGCCCGGTCGAACTCGGCCTTCCATCCTTCGGTCTGGAGCCGGCGCCGCTCAGTCCGGCTGAGGCGCCGGAGACCGTCGGAGTCCCCTGCTCGATCGGAGCCCCGCCCTGGTCGCCCCCGGTCACCGCCAAAATCCTGCCCTGGCCTTCGGTTTGGCTTGGCCATTTCTCCGGCGGGCGCCCCGACCCTGTCTTCTACGGCCAAATTGACTGGCGCGACGAAAAAGTCTGCTTCGCGTCCAAGGCGAGATGCCAGGCCTGGATCAAGGATTTACGCCGCGCCTATCATCGGCCGGAAGGCTACTGGACCTGTTTGCTGCTACGTTGAGGCTTGCCCTCGCAAAAGATCGAGGCTAGGCGAACCTTCGCGGATGCGCGTTCCTCCGCGCATTCCCATATTCGCAATGTTTTGGACCACGGTCTTGGAGCCACGGTCTTGGAGCATTGTCCTGGAGCGTTGGCGCATAGGCGCGCCTGGTGGAGAGACACGGATGTTCGACGCGTTAAGGACTTTCATCGCCGAGGTGACCGGCGCGGAGGGCGCCGACAAGAGCTTCGGCGAGGATGATTATCGTCTCGCCGCCGTCGCCTTGCTCGTCCATACCGCCAATGTCGACGGCCAAACCGATCTCGCCGAGCAGCGCCGGCTGAAGGCGATCATCGAGGAGCGCTTCGGCCTCGACGCAAAGGCGACCGCGGAGCTGATCCAGCAAGCCGAGCAAAGCGATCGCGACGCCGTCGATTTTTATCAGTTCACAAGCGTCCTGAAGCGCGTGCTCGACGAGGAGGGTCGGCTCAAAATCATCGAAATGATGTGGGAGATCGCCTTCGCCGACGGCGCCATCGACGAGCTCGAGGACAACACGATCTGGCGCGTCGCCGAGCTTCTCGGCGTCTCGACCCGCGACAGGGTCCTGCTGCGCCAGCGCGTGGGCGAACGCGCGCCGCCCGAAGCCGAATTCAAAAGCCCTTGGACTGCCGCGCCGGCGAAGGGACTCGGATGAGCCTGGAGCCGCAAAAGCGCCGAGTCGCTTTAATTACGGGAGCGTCCGGCGGGATTGGGGCGGATCTCGCCCGCGTTTTCGCCCGCCATGGCCATGATCTCGCGCTCGCCGCGCGCAGCCGCGACAAGCTTGAGGCGCTCGCCGAAGAGATTGCGGCGTCGGGTCGGCCGCGCCCGATCGTCCTCGCCCTCGATCTCGCCCCGCCCGGCGCGGCGGCCAAGCTCGCCGCGGCGCTCGACGCCGCCGGCGCGGCTCCGGACATTCTCGTGAACAACGCCGGCTTTGGGCTCATCGGCGCCTTCGCGGACCTCGACCCCTCCGAGCAGCTCGCTATCGTCGATCTCAATGTCCGCGCGCTCGTGGAGGCCACCGCGCAATTCCTGCCCGAAATCCGCAGGGTCAAGGGCAAGATTTTAAATGTCGCTTCGGTCGTCTCCTATTTTCCGGGCGGACCCGGCATGGCGGTCTATTACGCCTCAAAGGCCTTCGTGCTGTCCTATAGCCGCGCGCTTTGGCGGGAATTGCGCGGCGAAGGAATCAGCGTAACCGCGCTCTGCCCGGGCGTGACGAAAACCGGGTTTCAGTCGCGCGCCGGATTCGGCCCCGAAACGGGCTTGAACTATCTGCCGGCTCAGTCGGCAGCCGAGGTCGCAGAGGCGGGTTACGCCGCGCTGATCGCCGGACGACGCGAGGCCATACCCGGATTATTGAACAAATTCACCGTTTTGGCCTTGCCCTTCCTGCCAAAAACGCTGATCTTATGGGTTATCGCGCGTTTGCAGCAAAAACGTCGCCCGAGCCTTTGACGCTCAACCCACATCTTCACCATTGCGAGCAATGCCAACCAGCCTCTCACCCTGCGGTAAGATTCTCGTCATCCTTCACCAGGAGCATTCCTCGGCGGGCCGGTTCGGCCGAATTTTGCAAGCGCAAGGACGCCAGCTTGACATAAGACGCCCGCGGTTCGGCGATCCTTTGCCCTCGACCCTCCGGGATCATGACGGCGCGATCGTTTTCGGCGGCCCGATGAGCGCCAATGACCAACATGCCTGGCTGCGCCGGGAAATGGACTGGATCGGGGTCGCCCTCGCGGAGGAAAAGCCGTTTCTCGGCATTTGCCTCGGGGCGCAATTGCTGGCCCGCCATCTCGGCCATAGGGTTCGTCCGCATCCGCAAGGCCGCGTCGAGGTCGGCTATTACCCGATCCATCCGACCGAGCACGGCCATCGTCTCTGCGACCGCCGATTTCCCAATCAGGTCTATCAATGGCATCGCGAGGGATTCGATCTGCCGAGGGGCGCGACCCTGTTGGCCAAGGGCCAGGACTTCGAGGCGCAAGCCTTTCGGTTCGGCAAGGCCGCCTATGGCTTTCAGTTTCACCCGGAGGTCACGCTCGGGATGATGTGCCTCTGGTCAATTCGCTCGGCCGAGCGCCTGTCGTCGCCAGGCGCGCATCCGCGCCACCGCCATATCGGAGGCTGGCTTCGGCATGACGCCGCCGTGGCGCGCTGGTCCGACGCCTTCTTAAGGGCATGGCTCGCAAGCGGCCGGACCATGAGCTGAACGGCGCGGCGACCG
Organism: uncultured Alphaproteobacteria bacterium; assembly: GCA_963829515.1. Lineage (GTDB taxonomy): Bacteria > Pseudomonadota > Alphaproteobacteria > Rhizobiales > Beijerinckiaceae > Methylocapsa. The sequence continues at coordinate 680,037 of CAWHIP010000005.1, read as the reverse complement.
GCGGCGCGCGGGGCTCATGGCGGGACATGCTCCTGGAATTCACAATTTCACATGCGGAGATCCCTATGTCCGAGCACAAGGCCACCATCATCTGGGCGCGCGACGGCGCCGATTTTGGCTACAAGACCTACAGTCGCGACCATGTTTGGCGGTTCGATAATGGAGTCGAGGTTCAAGGGTCGGCCGCGCCGGCTTATTTTGGCGATCCGCGCCGAGTCGATCCCGAGTCGGCCTTTGTCGCGGCTCTATCGAGCTGCCACATGCTGACGTTTCTCGCTCTGGCGTCGAACAAAGGGTTTGTCATCGATAGCTATGAAGACGGCGCGGTCGGGCTCCTCGAGAAGAACGCCAATGGCAAGCTCGCCCTGACGCGGGTTGATCTGCGCCCAAGGATTAAGTTCAGCGGGGATAAGCTGCCGACGCAGGAAGATCTCGATCGGCTGCATGACAAGGCGCACCGCGAATGCTTTATCGCCAATTCGGTGATGACGGACGTCAAAATTCTGCCGGAAGCTTGATTCGGGCCGGCCTCGGTACGCCGTTCCATCGAGCTAGTCGAGAACGGCGTAGACGGCGTCGAGGCCGCTGTCGTCGCCGATCGTCAGCTGCACCTGAACGGGATTCGTCACCGCGGGCAGGTTAAGGCCCGTCTCCGTAAGATGTACGCCGAAACGCGCGCCGCCTTGCGGCGCGATGCGGCAATTGAACAGCACGCTGCCTATCCACTTCACGTAGCTGAACGAGCCATCCGCCTGTTTGACGAAGGAGCCAGGCGGGATCGTTGTGCTGAAATCGGCGAGCTTGAGGGTGACAGGCTCAGCATCGGGGTGAATTCCGTTGCTTGCGTCGCCGAGCGTGAGGTCGGAATAGTAATTGAATGAGCCGTGGTTAGGCGTCGCCCCGTGGGCAATGGTAAGACCAACTGTTGTGAAGACCTTGAACGGCACGCCCGCAGGCGGCGCTATGATGCCGATCCCATACGCGCTCGCTCCGATTGGAATTGTTTCCGGCAACGCCGTATTGCTGGCGATATCGATAAGCGAGACGTTAGCGCCATCGCCATTCACGACATAGACACGAGTTCCGCTGGGATCGATCGCCAGCTGGCGCGGCGTGGGACCAACCGGGATATCGGCCTTGACGATCGTGTTGCTTGCTGTTGAGATCGCCGTGACCGTTCCGGCATTTACATTTCCGGCGTAGAGATATCTTCCGTCGGGTGTAACAGCAAGTCCCCATGCATATTCTGGAAGCTGGATGATCGCAGCCACGTTGTTGGTCGCTGCGTCAATTGCAGAAATCGTCTTCTCCGTATTACTTGATGCATATACATACTTTAAATCTGGAGTGACGGCTATTCCATTACCGCCGGTATTCGGAATGCGGGCGACCACTCTGTTGGTGGCGGTGTCGATTACAGAAACGACGTTGTTGGCCCGGCTCGCGACAAAGGCGCGCGTTCCGTCCGGGCTTATGGCGATTGCGACGGGATTTGTGTCTACTCCAATTGTCGCTGTCACGGCATTTGCGGCCGTCGCAATGACTGAGACATTGCTTGAGCTGAAATTCGCGACATAGACAAATTTTCCGTTAGGCGTCACGGCGATGCCGAGCGGGAACGCTCCGACCGTGATGGGGCGACCGACAAGCTGGTTACTGATCGCATCAACCACCTTGACTGACCCAGTGAAAGACCCGACCAAACTATCCGTAACATAAACAAATCGGCCATCTGGCGCTACAGCTGCAGCTTCAGCATGCACAAAACCGGATACGTTACCGACCACCTTGTTCGCCGTGATGTCGATAACTGACACATCGTAGGAATTATAGTTTGCCACATAGGCGAAGGGACCAAACTTCCGCGGCCAAGCCGAGGCGTCCCCAGCGCCCGCCACCAGCGCAAATCCGAGCAAAAGAGCGAGCCAAATCGCCGTCCATCCGCGCATTCCGAGCGCGCCGCCGCATCCATTTACAGCTTGCATGAGCCCCCCTGTTTTTCGGACCGTCTTCGACCGCCGTCGTCCCTCGGCTGGCGCGGCCTTGGGCGGTCCAAGGCCGCGAATCATCTCGATCGCGCGTCCGAAGAGCGCCATGATGTCTGAACGGCGCCCGCCTCGGCGCTTCACACCGGCACCCGGACCGTCGCCCGCAGCCCTCCGAGCGGGCTGTCGCTCAAGCTTATGTCACCTCCATGCGAACGGGCGATGTCGAGCGCGATCGCAAGGCCTAGCCCCGTCCCGCCCAGATCCTGGTTGCGGAATTCGTCGAGACGGACAAAGGGCCGGAAGACGTCCTCGCGCCGCTCCGGCGGAATGCCCGGCCCGTCGTCATCGACATGTATCGTCAAAAAGCGCTCGTCGCGGCTGGCCTCGATCGCGATATGCTTGGCGTGGCTCTGCGCATTGCCGATGAGATTGGCCAAGCAGCGCTTGAAGGCGTCGGGCCTGACCGCGACGATCGGATCGCCAACGAAGGCGACCTTGACATTGCCGCCGCGCCGTTCCGAGGCGAGACGCAAATCGTCCAGAAAATCAAGCATGTCGACCTCGGCCGCGCTTTCGCCCGCCGCCCCCCGCGCGAAGGCGAGATAGGCCTCGAGCATGCGCTGCATCTCCTCGACGTCCTTTTGCAGGTCCTGCGCCTCGTCGCTCTCCTCCAGCAGCGCGAGCGAGAGCTTGAACCGCGTCAAAATGGTGCGAAGGTCGTGGCTGACGCCGTTTAGCATGGCGGTGCGCTGCTCGAAGGCGCGCTCGATCCGTCGCCTCATCTCGATGAAGGCGTAGCCGGCCTGCCGCACCTCCCGCGCGCCGCGCGGCCGAAACTCGGGGTCGCGCCCCTTGCCAAAGGCCTCGGCGGCGCCGGCGAGGAGGAAGATCGGCTTGATCTGGTTGCGCAGGAACGCGGTCGCGACCACGATCAGGACGAAGGACGTGCCGACCATCCAGAGGAGGAAAATATGCGAGTTCGAGGCGTAAGCCGCGCTGCGATACGCGACGACGCGCAGAATGGCGTCATCGAGCATGATGCGGATCTCGATGAAGTTCGATCGCCCGACCGTATCGAGCCAGAACGGCCGGCCGATCTGGCGGCGGATCTCATTTGAAAGCGCCTGGTCGACAATCGGAAAGAAGGGCTTTGGCAAAACCGGCGGCAGGGGCGCCAAGGGCAGAAACTCGACGTCGATCTTGAGGCGCTCCTGCGCGATCCGGACCAGCGTCTCGCGCGCCTTCTCGTTCGGATCAGCCTGATAAAGCTCGATGACCGCGGCGATGTCCTGCGTCAACACGGTCGAGAGCCGCCGCGTCACGAGCTGCCAATGCCGCTCCATGAACACATAGGTGAGCACGCATTGCAGGATCACCATCGGCGCGATGACGATCAGCGCCGAGCGAGCGTAGAGACCCTTCGGCAGGATCGCCGCGAGCCAGCGCCAAAACCCCCGCCACCAGGAGCGTGGCTGCTCGAGGGCGGCTGGAAGCGAGATGCTCAAGGGCGGCCCCAGGTTCAGCGATGATCCTTACAAGATCACCGGTCGACAAGCAGGCGATAGCCGGCGCCGCGCGCCGTTTGCAAATGCAGCGGATTAGCCGGGTCGCGCTCGATCTTGCGGCGCAGGCGATTGACCTGGACATCGACGGTGCGCTCATTGCCGGCGGCGCCGGACCCCGCAAGCGCCTCGCGCGGCACGGTCTCGCCCGCGTTTTCGGCGAGAAGGCGCAGCATATCGCGTTCTCGATCGGTCAGCCGGACAACCTCGTCGCGTTGGCGCAGCTCGCCGCGTTCGAGATCGAAAGTGAAATCACTGAAGCGCACCAGCGTGACCGGCCCTTGCGCCGCGCGGGGCTGCGCCCGCCGCAGGATGGAGGCGATGCGCAGCGAAAGCTCGCGCGGCTCGTAGGGCTTGCCGAGATAATCATCGACGCCGGATTCGAACCCGCGCACACGGTCCTGGGCGTCGGTCCGGGCGGTCAGCATCAGAATCGGAACATGCGCGAGCTCCGAGGCGTCCTGCCGCAATCTCGTGGCGAAATCGAACCCGCTCTCGCCCGGCATCATGACGTCGAGCACGATGAGATCGAAAGCGAGGCTCTTCAGGCAGGCCATTGCGTCGGCCGCATCGCCGGCGGTCGTGATGCGATAGCCCTGATCGGTCAAGAAACGCGACAGCAAGGCGCGGATTCGCCGATCGTCGTCGACGATCAACAGATGCGCGGCGTCATCCGCCGGCGCGGAATTGGTTAATCTCGCCAATGGACTCGCGGTCATCGGCGCGATCCCGCGGCGGCTAGGGTCCGGTCACAGCCGACGAGGGACGCCACTTTGTCCCGCTCGCCCGCATCGACCATGGCGAGGAGAAAATCAATCGCGTCCGAGCGCGCGCCTTCGGGCAGCTGCTCGAAGACGCGGACGAACCGGCGCGATTGCAGCCGCGCGACGTCGAGCGCCAAGGCCTTGCCGCGCGCGGTTGGAAACAATTGGCGCTGGCGGCGATCTTTCACGCCAGGGCGCGATTCGACATAATCCTCGTCAAGCAATTCTTTAAGGACGCGATTGAGGCTCTGTTTCGTGATCCTGAGAATGTCCAAAAGCTCGGCGATCGTCAGGCCCGGCCGCCGGTTGACGAAATGCAGAACTCGATGATGGGCCCGGCCCAAGCCGAAGTTTTCAAGAAGCTGATCAGCGTCGCCGACAAAATCGCGATAGGCGAAAAACATGAGCTCGATCAGGTCAAACAGAGGCTCGCCAGAGTCCGCCGCGCCCTCGCCCGCATGTTGCGGCTCCTTCATAACGCCTTGGAGAGCCACCCTTTTGATCAGTATCGAGTCCAAGCCAAGGCCCTTATGGCAGTATCATTGACATATTTCAGCAAAATTGTTAGGCGTCAAGGTCAAAGCAGGCGGTCGGGGCTTTTGAGAAGTCTTGCAGGATTTCGCGACTCCGGCAATGCTGGATTGCGGTTTTTGAGACGATCAAGAGCGCGCGTCCCTTAAACTGTGTCAAAGCGGGATGCGGGGACGGGCGGTCTCCAAGGACCGATAGGCGGCGCCTCGATGCAGCCGCGACCCCAACCGCAAGCTCGAGGAGGAGCGATCCATGGCGGCTTTGCCTTTCGACCAGCGCGACGGCTATATTTGGATGGACGGCGCTCTTGTCGCCTGGACTGACGCGAAGCTGCATGTTCTTTCGCATGGTCTTCACTATGCGTCCTGCGTGTTCGAAGGCGAGCGCGCCTATGGTGGGGCGATTTTCAAGTCGACCGAACATTCCGAACGCTTCAGGACCTCGGCCGAGCTGCTCGACTTCGAGATTCCCTATTCCGTCGCCGAGCTCGACGCCATCAAGCGGCTCGTCGTCGACAAGAACAATTTCCAGAATTGCTATGTCCGGCCGATCGCCTGGCGCGGCAGTGAAATGATGGCGATTTCGGCGCAGAATTCGACGATCCACGTCGCCATCGCGGTCTGGGACTGGCCGAGCATGTTCGATATCGAGCAGAAGATGAAGGGGATCAGGCTCGATATCGCCGACTATCGCCGTCCCGATCCGGCGACCGCTCCCTGCCGCGCCAAAGCCGCCGGCCTCTACATGATCTGCACGATCTCGAAACACCGCGCCGAGCGGCGCGGCTACGCCGACGCGATGATGCTCGACTGGCAGGGCCGCGTCGCTGAATGCACCGGCGCCAATATTTTCTTCACCGCGAAGGGCGTCCTTCACACGCCGATCGCCGATTGCTTCCTCGACGGGATAACCCGGCGAACGGTGATCGACCTCGCTCGGCGGCGGGGCGTCGAAGTGATCGAGCGGCGCATCCTGCCAGAGGAGCTCGCCGGCTTCGACGAATGCTTCATCTGCGGCACCGGGGCCGAGGTCACGCCAGTCTCGGAGGTTGGAGCGTATAAGTTCACGCCGGGCGCGATCTCCCGCGCGCTGATCGACGATTATTCGGCCGAAGTGCAGCCTAAGCAAAAGGCGGCGTGAGGCGCGGCTCCAGGCCGCACGCGCCGCCGCCCCGCGGCGTCAGAGGCCAACGGACCGGCCGAGGCTGTCGCGTTCAGCCCAAGAGCCAATCGACCGCCGCCCTCAGATCGTCGGCCGCATGGGTCGGCGGCTCTGCGAGGTAGCTTTCGCATCCGGGCCGGTATTTCCCGGTGCGCACCAGAACCGCCTTTAGGCCGGCGGCCATGGCGCCTCCCACATCGGCTTCCGCGTCATCGCCGATCATCACGGCGTCCTCGGCGCGACAGCCGAGACTTTCCACCGCGAGCTTGAAGAAAGCGGGGGCGGGCTTGCCAAGCACCGTCGCCGCCTTGCCCGCCGCATATTCGAGCCCCACGACAAAAGCGCCCACGTCGAGACTCAACGCGCCGTCATGGTCGAGGAAGTTGCGATTCTTCGCCAGCGCGAAAAATTCAGCGCCGCGCAGGATCTGTCGATAGGCTTGATTCAAGAGCTCATAGGTGAAGAACGCGCCGGCGTCTCCGACGACGACGGCCGCGCCGCCGCCCTGCGGCAAGCCGATGAAATCCTCCCGCAAATCCGGATGGATAATAAGAAGCGGCGTCAAGTTTTGGCGGGAAAGCAAGTCCCTCGCGACCGCCGCGGGCGTAAAGACATCCTCGCTTGCGACGATGAGCCCGAGCCCGGCAAGATCTTCGACGATCCGACGCCGGGGACGCCGCGTCGTATTGGTGAGGAATTTGAGCGCGACGGGCGAGTCTCGTAAGCGGCGGATCGCGTCGAGCGATCCCGGCAAAGCCGTCTTGCCGACATAGACGACGCCGTCAAGGTCGAGGAGGACGCCTTTGACATTGGGGCGGCCTTGCGCGCTCATGACGGTCCGGGCGCTTGCGCGCCCTCCATCCTATCCGCAAATCGGAGCAACATTTACGAGGCCCGCTCGATATCCGCCTTGAGCGCCGCGAGAAAGCGAGCGGCCTCGCCGCCGGTTACGACACGGTGGTCAAAGGTCAGCGACAAGGGCAGGACCCGCCGCACCGCCGCCGCGCCGTCGCGCGCCACGACCCGCAAATCGATGCGGCCGGCGCCCAGGATCGCGACCTGAGGCGGCACGACGACAAGATTGGCGAAGCGGCCGCCGATCATGCCGAAATTCGAGAGCGTGACGGTGGCGCCGCGAAGCTCCTCCGGCGGGATCGCGCGCTTTGCGACATCGCCCCGCATGCGGTCCAAACCGGCGCGCAAATCATTGGCGTCCCGCTCGCCGACATTGCGCACGACCGGCACGATCAGGCCGCCTTCCGTGTCGACCGCGACGCCGACGTCGATCCGCGCGAGGAGCCGCCGCTCCCCCGCCTCGGCGCTGTACCATGCGTTGAGCGACGGCTCCGCCTTGCAGCCCGCCGCGAGGGCGCGCACAAGGCGGATGGTCACGTCCTCGCCTTTCGGCCAATCGTCAATGTCGGCCTCGTCCGTCACGCTTGCCGGAGCCACGCTCGCATGCGCCGCCGTCATGCGCTGCGCCATCGCCCGGCGCATGCCCCGCAACGGCTCCGCCGGTCCCGCCTCCCCAACTCCAGTCGCGGCGCGCTCGACATCCGCCTTGGTGATGAACCCGTCGGGTCCGGTCCCCTGCACAAGGGCCAGATCGACATCGAGCTTGCGGGCGAGCGCCCGCACCGCCGGAACCGCCAGAAAGCCCTGCGCGCGCGCCGGTTCGCCAGGGCGCAAGGCCGCGGCGGGCTTCGCGTCCAGGCTCGTCAATTCGCCGACCACCGTGCCGGCGTCCTGCGCCGCTCCCTCGGCGAACTCGACGAGCGGCGCGCCAACCTTCACGAGATCCCCCTTGGCTCCGAAAAGCCGAAGGATGCGGCCGCTGCGCGGCGACGGAACCTCGACGACCGCCTTGTCGGTTTCGACGGAGACGAGCGGCTGATCGGCGACGACATGGTCGCCCTCGGTCACATGCCAGCTCACGATCTCGGCTTCATCGAGGCCCTCGCCAAGATCGGGCAAAAGAAACGCGCGCATGAAGGAACCCGCCATGGTTTCAGCCAAATTCACAGAGCCTGCGCGCGGCGGCGGCGATGCGGCCAACCGACGGCATGTAGCGCTGCTCGAGTTCTTGGCAATGGCGTGACGGCGTCATAGCCCGTCACGCGAATCACCGGGGCGAGCAGCGAGGCGAGCCCGCGCTCGGCGACGCAGGCCGCGATCTCGGCGCCGAAGCCGCCCGTGCGGGCCGCCTCATGCACGATCACGCAGCGGCCGGTCTTCGCGACCGAGGCGAGCACGGCCTCCTCGTCATAGGGCTTCAGCGTGGCGAGGTCGATCACTTCGGCGCCGACCCCATCGGCCGCAAGTTCGTCGGCGGCCGCCAAGGTCTCTCTCAGCATCGCCCCCCAGCTGATCAGCGTGACGTCGCGCCCTTCCCGCAAGACGAAGGCGACATCGAGCGGCAAGGCCTCGCCATTATCCTCGACATCCGCCTTGACCGCCCGATAAAGGCGCGTCGGTTCGAGGAACACGACAGGGTCGGGATCGCGGATCGCCGCAAGCAGGAGCCCATAGGCGCGGTCGGGCGAGGATGGAACGACGACGCGCAGGCCCGGGATATGCGCCAGCATGGCCTCGACGCTCTCGGAATGGTGTTCCGGCGCGCGAATGCCGGTGCCGAACGGCGTGCGAAGAACCATCGGGCAGGTCAGCCTCCCTTGCGTGCGGGTGCGCAGCCGCGAGGCATGGTTCGCCAACTGATCGATGCAGGGATAGAGGAAGCCCATGAACTGGATCTCCCCGACGGGCTTCAGGCCTTGCGCCGCCATGCCAACGCAAAGGCCGCCGATCAGCGCCTCGGACAGGGGCGTGTCGATCACGCGGTCGGCGCCGAAGCGCTGTTGGAGGCCGACGGTGGCGCGAAACACGCCGCCATTGACGCCGACATCCTCGCCGAGGACGACGACATCGTCATTCTCCACCATCGCCCGCGCGAGCGCGAGATTGACCGCCTCGACAAGCGTCGCCTCAGGCATCGGGCTCACCTTCAAGCTCTTTCCGCTGGCCCGCGTAAGCGCGGGGAAGCTCGGCGTAGAGATGATCGAACATGGACGCCGGCGGGCGCGGGCTCGTCGCCAGATAGCGGGCGGCGGCCGCCTCCACGCGCTCCTGGCATTCGGCGGCGAGCCGCTCTTCATCCCTCTTGGTCCACGCCTTCTGATTGACGAGATAGGTTCGCAGGCGGGCGATGGGCTCCTCCTTCCAGCGCGCCTGGACCTCCTCCGGCGGGCGATAGCGCGCGGCGTCGTCGGCGGTCGTGTGATCGCCGAGCCGATAGGTCACAGCCTCGATGAGGAACGGCCCTTCTCCGGCACGCGCGGCGGCAAGAGCCTGTTCGGCCGCCGCGCGAACCGCGATCACGTCATTGCCATCCACCTGTTCGCCGTCGAAGCCCGCGGCGATCGCCTTTTGCGCCAGGGTCTCGGACGCGGTTTGCGATCCGCGCGGCACGGAGATGGCCCATTGGTTGTTGGCGACGACGAACACCACAGGCAGCTTGGCCACGCCGGCGAAATTCATCGCCTCCCACATGTCGCCCTTGGAGGTCGCGCCATCGCCGCACATGCATAGGGCGACGCGCGGCTCCTTGCGGAGCTTGAAGGCGTAGGCTACGCCCGCCGCATGGGTCGCCTGCGACGCGACGGGGATGCAGACCGGGAAGTCCTGCGTCGGCCCGGTGAAGCAGCTCCCGCGCTCGTCGCCGCCCCAGAAGAGCAGGATCTCCTCCATCGTGACGCCACGCCAGAGCTGCGCCCCGGTATTGCGATAGGAGGGAAGCAGGACATCCTCATCGCGCATGGCGCTCGCGACGCCGATCGAGGCGGCTTCCTCGCCAAGCGAAACAGGGTAGGTGCCGAGCCGTCCCGTCCGCTGCAACGCGACGGCCTTGAGGTCGAAGGCCCGGGTCAGCGCCATGCCGCGCAAGAGCGAAATCAGCAGATCGGGGTCGGAGGCGAAGGCCGGCGGGCGGCCTCGGATCGCGCCGTCAGGGCCAAGATAAGCGCGGCGGCGAACCTCGAACCGCGCGATCACGGGAAGCTCTTCTTCGATCACGCGCCTGTCCATGGTCTCGCCTTCCCAGTCGCCCCAGGCCTGGCTTGCCAGCCAGCTCCACATCCCGCGCCTTGGCAACGCGCGGCTTCGCGAACTGGTTGCGTGATCTTCAGGGCCGTTGAGGCGTCTGAGCTACGGCCGCGGCCGCGCCAGAGAGATTGGCGTCACCGCGCCGCCGAGGCGAAGCCCGTTGCGTCCTCGTTTGGAAAGCTCAACTCCCAACCGCCGCCGAGGGCCTTGTAAAGCTGCACGAAATCGGTCGATACGGCGGTCGTGCTTTGCGCGTGCTGCAGCTCGGCCTGCAACAAGGTCCGCTCCGCGTCGAGAACCGTGATGAAGTCGCCGACGCCATTATTGTAGCGCGAACGCGCAAGCGTCAGGGCTTGGCGCGAATGCTCGACCTGCGCCTTGAGGCGCGCCCGGCGCTCCTGCTCGGTCCGATAGGCGACCAAGGCGTTGACGACCTCATGCCAGGCCTGAAGCACGGTCTTGTGATAGGAAATATAGGCTTCTTGCTGCTGCGCCTCGCGCAATTCCAGGGTCGATTTGAGCCGACCGCCTTCAAAGATCGGCAGCGAAATGCTCGGCCCAAGCTGATATTGCAGCGAACTTCCCTTCCAAAGATTTTTCAAATCGAGCGCGTTGAACCCGACGCTGCCGTTGAATTTCACGCTCGGATAGAAATCCGCGACCGCGACGCCAATATTGGCGGTGGCGGCGTGAAGCTCGGATTCGGCGCGGCGAATATCCGGGCGACGGCGGGCGAGCTCCGATGGGACGCCAAGCGGCGCGCGCGGCGGCGACGGCGGGATTGGCTTCGCCCTCGCGAGCTCGCTTTTCAAGGATCCGGGCGGCTCATCGAGAAGCAGGCTCAAGGCGTTGATGTAAGCCGATTCCTGATTTTCCAGGCTCGGCAGCTGCGCCCGAACGCTCTCCACCTGGGCGGCCGCGTTTTCAACGTCGAGCCCGGTCGTCAGACCTTTTTCGGCGCGCGTCCGCGTGAGCTGGAGGATATCGTTCGAGCTGACCAGATTTGCGTTCGCGATCGCGATCTGCGTCTGCACCCCGCGCAGCTCTATATAGTCGCGCGCGAGCTCCGCGAGCGTCGAGACCAGCGCGTCGCGGCGTTGATATTCCGCGCTTTCGACTTCCGCCTCCGCGGCTTCGATCTGGCGCCTGACATGGCCCCAAATGTCGATCTCCCAGGAGGCGTCGAAGCCGGTCTGGTAGACGCTGATAGGCGGCACTTGGATGGGCTGGCCGTTGGACTGCTTCGCCAGGCTCAAAATGCCGTTCTGGCTGTATAGCTCGCGCTGGTACGACGGCGAGGCGTTGATGGCCGGGAAAGCCGCCGAAGCCGTCACGCCGCGCTGGAACCGGCTTTCGGCAAGCTTCAGGCTCGCCGAGCGCAGATCGAGATTGGCGGCGGCGACTCTCTCGGCGAGCGAGGTCAGGATCGGATCGCGGAAACTCGCCCACCATTTCGGGTCGACTTGCGCGCTATTGCTCCGCGTCGGGCCGCCTGGAGGAAGCTCCGCGTCGGTTTCGGACGGGGCCGGCTGGCGAAAAAGGAAGCGCGCGGCAAAAGCGGATCAGGCGGCGCGAAATCCGGCCCGACCGAGGCGCAGCCGGATGTCGCAATCAGCGCCGCAAGCGCCGCCAGGATGGCGGCGGCGCGCCGACCTCTCATCCCGAATGTGGCTCGCATTAGGTCCCCAGAAGCGAAACGGGCTGGGCGCATGAGTGGGTCCTATCCTCATCGACCTACGCCTAATGAGCCGCGGCGGCGCGGCCGCCCTTGCCGGCGGAGAGAAGAAAGCAGAGCGGCGCCATGGCGAAAGCCACGGCCCCCGCCAAAAGAAAGACATCCGAATAGGCGAGCACGGCCGCTTGAGCCTGAAAAACCTGATAGACTTTCCCGACCGCGACATCATGGGCTGAACTCGCCGCATGCCCCATCGCGATCAGCGCCCTCTCATAACGATCGACGAGTTCGTTATAGGCTTGATGGAACGGGTTCGCCCATTGCGCGAGATAGGATTGGTGGACTTGCAGTCCGCTGAATGATCATGCTGCTCGCGACGGCAATGCCGATCGAGCCGAAGACATTGCGGAACATCGACGAAAAGCGCGGTGGCGTCGCCGTTCAGCTCGCGCGGCAAGGTCGTGTAGGCGATCGTGCTGATCGGCACGAAAAGGAAAGCAAGCCCCGCCGTTTGCGCCGACCGCATCAGGACCAGCGTGCGGAAATCAATGTCCAGAGTGAGCTGGCTCGAATAGACGAAGGCCGCGCCCATGATGATAAATCCGGTGGCGATCAGGACCCGGGTTTGGATGAACTTCATCAGCCTTGTGACGAGCGGAATCAAGACAATGATGGCGAGGCCGCCCGGCGAAAGGATCAAGCCAGACCATGTCGCGTCATAGCCGATCAGCGATTGGCTGAATTGCGGGATCACCACCGCGCCGGCGTAGAGAACCGCGCCCGTCGCCGCGATGCACACGCATCCCATCGCGAAATTTCGATCCTTGAAGACTTCAAGCGAAACGATCGGCTTCTTGGCGGTGAGAAGCCAGCCGATCGCGCCGAAAATGCCGACCGCCGCCAAGACAGCCGTGGTCACGATGAAGCGCGATCCGAACCAGTCTTCGTCTTCGCCGCGATCGAGCATGATCTGTAGGCAGCCAAGGCCCAATATAATCAAGAACAGGCCGATGAAATCGATATGGCGCGTCACCCGCTTGGCCCAGGGCGGGTCCTCGACAAGGATTGAAATGAAGAGAAAGGCGATCGCGCCGACCGGGAGGTTTATGAAGAAGATCCAGCGCCAATTATAGGTGTCGGTAATATAGCCTCCGAGAGTCGGCCCGAGCACCGGCGCGACAATGGTCGCGATCGCGGTGACTCCGAACGCGGCGCCGCGCCTTTCCGGTGGAAACGTGTCGAGAATGATCGATTGCTGGCTTGGCTGCATGCCGCCGCCGAAAAATCCTTGCAGAAGCCGGAAGGCCACAAGTTGCGACAGACTGCTCGCGATCCCGCAGAGGAACGAGCAGAGGGTGAACATGGCGACGCAGATCAGAAAATAGCGCTTGCGGCCGATGATCGCGCCGAGCCAGCCCGAGATCGTGAGCACGATGCCATTGGCGACGAGATAGGAGGTGAGCGCCCAGGTCGCTTCGTCATTGCTCGACGACAGGCTGCCGGCGATATGCGGCAGGGCGACATTGACGATCGTGGTGTCGAGAATCTCCATGAAAGCCGCGAGCGTCACGACGACGGCTATCGCCCAAGGGTTATGGGCGGGCTTCCACGGCCTCGCATCGGCTACAGGCGTCTCACTCATTTCACCGTCACCCTCGGAACCACGGATATGCCGAGCGGCAGCGGAATCGCCGGATCGAGGCCGCTGTCGATGGCGACCTTGACCGGCACGCGCTGCACGATCTTGACGAAATTGCCGGTTGCGTTCTCCGGCGGAAACGCGGTGAATTTCGAGCCTGATCCGAGCTGGATGCTGTCCACATGGCCCTTAAGGTCGAGACGCGGATAGGCGTCGACCTCGATTTTCACCGGTTGACCTGGACGAACCCGGCCAAGCTGGGTTTCCTTGAAATTGGCGGTCACCCAGACCTCTGGCGAGACAATCGAGAAGATCTGCTGGCCCGGGGTCACGTAATTGCCGAGCTCGACATTGCGCTTGGTGATCCAGCCGTCCTGCGGCGCCCTGACGACCGTCCAGTCGAGATTCAAATTCGCCTGATCGAGCTTGGCCTGCGCCTGCTCGACCTGGCCGGTCAGCTGGCCAACATCGGCGTCGGCCTGGCCGATGCGCTGCGGCGCAGGCTCATTCTGCGCTACCTGAGCCTCGGCGAGCTGCACCTGCGCTTGCGCTTGGCGCAGGGCGGCCGTCGCCGCATCGACCTCCTGCTGGGTCGTCGCCTGTTTGGGAAGGCTGCGCTGGCGTTGATAATCGGCTTGCGCCTTGACTTCCGCCGCCTGCGCCGAGACGAGCTGGGCTTGCGCCTGCTTCAGAAGGGCCGGAAAATTCTTCCGGGCGATTTCGGCGCCGAGCCTCTGGCCGGCGAGCTGGGCCTTGGCGACGTCAAGAGCCCCCTGGGCCGAATCGCGATCGTTCACATATTGGCGCGGGTCGATATGGATCAGAGGATCGCCCTTGCGGACGAATTGATTGTCGGCGACGTCCAGCGAAACCACAAGCCCAGAGACTTGCGGCGCGATCGTCACGGCGCGGCCGTCGATATAGGCGTCGTCCGTGGTTTCAATATTTCGCGACCCAAGCCAATAATAGGCGCCGAAGCCGATCAGCAGGGCCGCGCCGGCGATGGCCGCCCGCCGGACGAAAGGACGTCGAGCCGCCCGGACGCGCTCCGCCTCGGCTTCGCCCGCGGGCGCGGCGCGATCGGCGGCGGGAGCCTCGGTTGCGCCTGGCGCTCGCGCCGCATCGGCTTCGCCGGAGGGCTCAGGGTCTGAGTTGATGTCGGTCATGAGAGGCCAAGGTCGCCTGTTGAGTCCATTGAAGGGCCGCCCTACCATATGGCGCATCGGACGCCGTCTTAGGTCTGGAAGCGCATCTTTGAGTTAAACGAACTTATGAGTACGGATATATGCAGAATGGCGAAGTGTCAACGCCTTTGAAAGACTGCGGCGGCCGCCGCGTGCCGCGCGGGGAGAAGCGCCGCGAGGAGATCGCCGCGGTCGCCGAGCGCGTGTTTCTAGCGCGCGGCTTCGCCGAGACGACGATGCAGATGATCGCCGCCGAAGCCTGCGCCTCGAAAGAGACTCTCTATCGCCATTTTGGCAGCAAGGAGGGTCTGATCTCCGAAATCATGCGCTGCCGTTCCGCCCAGATCATCGGCGGCGACGACGAATTGCCTGACGATGGCCCGCCGGACGAGACCTTGCGCGCCATCGGCCGGAACCTGTTGCGCGTCGTGCTGAAGCTGGATTCCCTGGCGCTGTTGCGCGGCGTCATAGCCGAAGCGCCGCGCGCGCCGGAGCTCGCCCGAATCTTCTATGAGCAGGGACCAGCCCGCACCTTGGGCAAGCTCGCCCGTTACCTGGGGGCGGCGACGCGGCGCGGAGAGCTCTGCTGCGCCGATCCAGAGCTCGCGGCGAAGCTCTTTCTCGGCGCGGTCGTCGGCAACCGCCAACTCCGCGAACTGGTGACGCCCGGATCGGACGTGTTTGGCGAGGAGGAGATCCGGACCCATGTCGAGGAAGCCGTCAGCCTCTTTCTCGCGCGCTACGGCCGAGATTTTGCCGCGAAAGCTTGACGGCGCCGAAATCGACGACCCGTCTACGCGACGCGGCGACTAGCTTAACGAAAGAGGAGGCGGCGAAGTGGCGGCTTTGATCGAGGAAAATGCGGCTTCGGCCGAGGTGGCGGCGGTTTACGCGGATATCAAGGCGACCCGCGAAATCGACTGGATCAATAATTTTTGGAAGGCGCTCGCCAATCATCCGCCAACCTTGAGGCGTATGTGGGAGACCATCAAGCAAGTCATGGCGCCTGGAGCCCTCGACCCCTTGACGAAGGAATTGATCTATATCGCCGTCAGCGTCACCAATAATTGCCCCTATTGCATCGCGTCGCACAGGGCTTCGGCGCGCGCCAAAGGCATGACGGATGAGCAATGGGCCGAGTTGCTCGCGGTGATCGGCGTGGCGAACGAGACCAATCGATTGGCGAACGGCCATGGCGTCCCGGTGGATGAGAGATTTCTAACCGCCGAATAGTGTCGGCGACGGGTGGTGTGTCATTTTGGCGCTAAGGCGAAATCCCGCCGCCTGTCATCGACGACTGCTTCGCGCCCAGATCGGTCATTTGGCTACATTCTTCATCCTCTCGAAAGCGGACTAACTCGGCGTACGCGTCGGGTCAGAAAACCACGTAGTCGCCGTCGCCTGGGTAACGTCGATGACGGTGGAGCCCGCATCGACTCGTGCGAACCGGATCAACTCGGATAGCTTGGATTGGTCGTACATCAGAAGCTCCCTTACGGTTGGGCATACGACGAGCGCACGGAGTGCGGGGGGCGATCCGCGGTTGATCCACCGTCTACCCCGAGCCGATGGCAGCACATGGCCAACGCTACGGCAGCCCGGAAGCGTCCATCCGCGAGGCCCGCGCCAATGCCTGTGTGTCGATGTACTCCCGGATGCTCGTCAGTCTGCCGTCCCGGACTGTGATGGCGAAGATCCAGTCGTCCTCGAACGTCTTGTTCGTAGCTTTGATCTTTCCCTTCGCGAATCCGACGACGAGGACCCGGTCTCCTTGCGCTATGAACTCCCGGGGTTCCGTGGACGTTTCTATCGACTTGGATGCCGTCTCAAGTAAATCCGCCAGCCCGGCGTGTCCGTGGCGCGTGCCGGCCAGCGGCCAGTCCTCGCCCGGAATGATCCACTCGATGTCTTCGGCGACCAGCGCCAGCAGAGCTTCCCTGTCGCCGCGGCCGATCGCGGCGAAGAAGTCCTTCGCGGTCTGGATGTTCTTCTCAATGCTCATAGGAATTTCTCCATTTCGCACGGATCGGATCGCGCTCGATCCGATCCCGGCATCATGACCCTGCCGGTGGGCGCGCCGTGGTCGTCAGTCGAACTTGACCAGGTCCTTGAAGATCAGATGACCCCAGCTATTTCCGCGCGCCTGGACTAGCAGCCCGCCTTCCGCAAGCCCGCCGACTTTGATCGGCGAGAAACCGAGATTTTCCGCAAGCGCGCCAATCTCATCTGCGGCGCCGTCATCGTCGCTCGCCAGGAACACGACTCTCTTGCCACCATGCACCGCCGGATCTTGGGCAAGAACGGCAGCGCCCAAATGATTAAAACCCTTGACCAGTCTAGCGCCAGTGAAGGCCTGTGCGATAGCCTTGGAAGAGGGTTCTCCTCCCAGGTCCGCAGGGGGCACGCCGTAGGCGTTGGTCACGTCGACGATGGTCTTACCCTGCCAAGTGGACAGCGCCTTTGCGACATCCGGGTGCGCCTCGAAACGGACAGCCAAAAAGATGATGTCCGCCTTGACGGCTTCCGCCAGTGTTTTGGCAATGACCTTGGGCCCGATCGCGGCCGCTTCGGATGCAAAGCTTTCCGGGTCGCGCGTGGTTGCCACGGACACTTCGATGCCCTTGCGGGCAAACGCCTTGGCAAGAGCGTGGCCGATCTTGCCGAAGCCAATAATTGCATAGCGCATAATGCTTCTCCGAGCCTGTGTTAACGCCGGGTCAGACCTGCGCCATGCCTCCATCGACCGCCAGATCCACGCCGGTGATGTAAGAACTTTCATCGGAGGCGAGGAAGGTGACGGCAGCCGCAATTTCCTCTGGCTTTCCCCTGCGACCCATTGGGATCTGTGACGCAAACTGGGCGGCCGCTTGCTCGGCTTGCTCAGGGGTAAGGCCTGTCGTTGTCTCTAAGGCGGGGGTCTCGATCGGCCCGGGGCTCATCGCATTCACGCGGATTTTGCGGTCTTTCAGCTCCAGTGTCCAAGCGCGCGCAAAGTTGCGCACAGCAGCCTTACTCGCGGCGTAGGTGCTAAACCCTGGAAGCCCCAACACGTTCGACACTGAAGAGTTCAGGATAATCGAACCGCCGTCTTTGAAGAGAGGAAGGGCCTTCTGCACCGTAAAGAACAGACCCTTCACGTTCACATCGAAGGTCTGGTCAAAATGGGCCTCAGTAGCGACCCCGAGCGGTGCGATAGTCCCTGCGCCCGCGTTCGCGAAGAGAATGTCGATATGACCATGTTTCTCTTTCACGACGGAATAGAGGTGGTCCAAATCTTCCAAGCGCGACACGTCGCCGACGACCGTCGTAACGTTTCTCGCGATGAAGGCTGCAGCCTTCATCAGCTCTTTCTCTCTTCGCCCGGTGATCACGACGTGCGCACCTTCTTCCACGAAGCGCTTGGCTGTGGAAAACCCGATCCCGCTGCTTCCGCCCGTGATGACTGCGATTTTACCTTCGAGTGCTTTCATAATCTTTTGTCTTTCGCTGTGTGTGAGCTAGGCACGGAATCGCGCCGAGGTCAGAGTTGCGCCAGGCCGCCGTCGACGGCGACCTCGCTGGCGGTCATGAAGCTGCTGTCCGACGACGCGAGAAAGGCGGCCGCGGCCGCGATCTCCGCCGGATCGGCCATGCGCTGGAGCGGAGTCATCGCGCCGTAGGCCTTCTGGCCTTCCTCGCCGAGCGCTTCCTTCGCGAGTTCGGTCGCCGTCGCCCCGGGCGACAGCACGTTTACCCGGATGCCGGTGCCCTTCAGGTCCTCCGCCCAGGTCCGCGCGAGGTTGCGCACGGCCGCCTTGCTCGCGCTGTAGGCGGTGAATGCCGGGGCGCCCGTGGTGCCGGCGCTCGATCCGGTCAGGATGATCGAACCGCCCGAGCCCATCAGCGGCAGCGCCTTCTGGACCGTGAAGATCGTACCCTTCACATTGGTGTCGAAGGTTTCGTCAATGTGCTCGGCGGTGATCTCGCCGAGCGGAAGCGGGCTTCCCACCCCGGCATTGGCGAAGACGATGTCGAGGGTTCCGCGCTCGGCCTTCACCGCCGCATAGAGTCGGTCGAGGTCGGCCTCATCCGAGACCGAGCCCTTCACCGCGCGGGCATTGGGCCCGAGCTCGGCCACAGCGGCGTCGAGCGCTTCCTGCCGGCGGCCGAAGATGAAGACGAAGGCGCCCTCCTCGATGAAGCGCTTTGCCGCGGCGAGGCCGATGCCGGTAGCGCCGCCCGTGATGACGGCGGTCTTTCCATTCAATCTGGTCATGTCGTGCAGTCCTTGTTTCGCCGTCTCGGGTCTTTGGCTGTACGGGGAGGTCCCCCGAGAGCCTCAACATGGGTTCGCCGGAGGCAGGCGGTGAGTGCGGAATCGCGCACATCGGTGGTGCGAAAACGATCCAGTTAGACGATTGAACGCCGCGGCGTTCGCGCGCACTGCGGCTCAGCGTGTTAGAATGGGCTTCGGAAGGCGCAGCTCGCGGCGCGGGAATGCACCATGATCGACTGGGATGACGTTCGCTACTTTCTTGCCGCCGCGCGCGGAGGCTCAGTGCGGGCTGCCGCCGGGCGCCTCGGGTGTGAACCACGCGACCGTGCTGCGACGCATCGCCCAGCTCGAGGAACGCCTCGGGGCGCAGATGTTCGAAAAGCTGCCTTCGGGCTACCGCCTGACGGCTGCGGGCGAGGAGGTCCTCGAGCTCGCGAACCAGATGGAAGCGTCGTCGCACCAGCTGGAGACGCGCGTCTTCGGGCGCGACCAGAGCGTGCGCGGGCTTCTGCGGGTGACGCTGCCTCCGTCCCTCGCGACACACCTGCTCATGCCGGACTCTCGCCGATTTTGCGCGTCTGCATCCGGACATCGAGATGGAGATCTTGTCGTCCGGCGAGCTGGCGAATCTGACCAACCGCGAGGCGGACGTCGCGATCCGCGATCGTTTCCGATCGCAAGACCCTGCCGCTCAATCTTCATGGCCTGAAGGGGCCGGAGCTGTTCGGCGGCGTTTACATATCCCGCGATCGACTAGCCGCGTGGCGCGCGGGCGCGCCGGATCCCATCCGGCCCATCGTCGTCGGCGGTGATGGAGGTCCGGATTGGGTCGACGAGGGCGAGGTTCGTGCGACGGGGGTTCCGTTCAGGACGCCGGACGCCGACGCGCAGATCGCTGCGGCAAGGCAAGGGATCGGTATGACCAAACTGCCGTGTTTCGTTGGAGATGCCGATCGCCTACTGGCGAGGGTTCCGGGCATCGATCTGAAAACACACGCAACGCTTTGGCTTCTCACTCAGGGGGAGACACGCAAGACGAAGCGCGTGCGGCTCTTCACCGAGTTCGTATCCCGCAGGCTCGCCGCCTATGCTCCGCTTCTCGCGGGGCTGTCTATATCGCACGACTGATGCGCATTCACCGAGTTGCACGCCCAATAGCAGCCATTCCGGTTTCGGCCCATTGCAAAAATTCATGCTGAAACACTACCGAAGATCGGATCGATTGGACGCTCGAAGAAAATCCGGCTAGACGGGAAAGCTTCAAGGCAGCGCAAACGAGGTCTTGCTTGGTCCGGTTCGAAAATGTCGGCCTGCGCTATGGGATGGGAGCGGAGATCCTCAAGGATATAAGCTTTTCGATCGAACCTCAGTCGTTCCAATTTCTGACCGGGCCTTCCGGCGCCGGCAAGACGACGCTGCTTGCGCCTGATTCTCCTCGCCCTGCGGCCGACGCGCGGCATGATCACGCTATTTGGCCGCAACGCCCTGTCGCTCGACAAGGGCGCGATCACCGATCTTCGCCGACGGATCGGCGTGGTCTTTCAGGACTTTCGCCTGCTCGACCATCTGACGACCTATGAAAACGTCGCGCTGCCCTTGCGCGTGCGCGGCAAGGACGAGGCGAGCTATCGCGGCGAGGTGACCGAGCTCTTGCGTTGGGTCGGGCTCGGCGACAGGATGCATATCCTGCCGCCGGTGCTCTCCGGCGGCGAGAAGCAGCGCGCCGTGATCGCGCGGGCCTTGATCGTGCGGCCGGAGCTTCTCCTCGCCGACGAGCCGACCGGCAATGTCGATCCGAGCCTCGCGCGCCGGCTGCTCCGGCTGTTCACCGAACTGCACAAATCCGGAACGTCGGTGGTGATCGCCACCCATGATCTCGGCTTGATGGATCAGTTCGACGGCGCCCGCCGGCTCGTGCTTGGCGACGGGCGTCTTCATATTTTTGATTGACGTCGGGTTGTAAAATGGAGCGGGCGCCATGGCGCGAGGCGATCGATGGGCATTTTGACGGGCGCGTGGCGGCGGACGTGGGGGCTGCGCGCCGACCGACGCGGATCGGACGGGATCGACATAAGGCCCGACAAGGCGCTGGTGCCGGCTTCGACCATCGCCGGGCGGGCGCTCGTGACCGTGGTCGCCATCATGACTTTTCTCGCCTCGCTCGCCGCCGGCGCGGCCATCTTGATCGCCGACGCCTCGCGCGGCTGGCAGGATCAGGTGGCGCATGAAATGACGATCCAGGTCCGCCCGATGGTCGGCCGCGACATCGAGGCCGATTCCGCCAAGGCCGCCGAGCTCGCGCGAAAGGCCCGCGGCGTCGCCGCCGTGCGACCCTATACGAAGGATCAATCCGAGGCGCTTTTGCAGCCATGGCTCGGCGCCAATCTCGATCTCTCCGAATTGCCGGTCCCGCGCCTCATCGTCGTCGCCCTCGATCCCGAGGCGCGCCTCGACACCGCCGCCTTGCAGCGGCGGCTGGTGGAAGCGGTTCCTGGCGCAAGCGTCGACGACCATAGGCTCTGGATCGAGCGGCTTGCGATCATGGCCAAGACCGTCGTCCTCGCCGCCGCGGTGATCTTCGCGCTGGTCCTGACCGCGATGTTTCTCGCGGTGGCCTTCGCCACGCGCGGGGCGATGGCGGGCAATCGCGAGATTATCGAGATCCTGCATTTCGTCGGGGCCGCCGACGATTATATTTCGCGCCAGTTCCAGCGCCATTTCTTTCGTCTCGGCCTGCGCGGCGGCGCGCTTGGCGGCGGGGCCGCGATCCTCGCCTTTTTCGCCGCCTCGACCCTGTCTGGCTGGTGGCGGGCGACGCCCTCCGGCGACCAGGTCGACGTCATGTTCGGCGATTTCACGCTCGGCCCCAATGTCTATGGCGCGATCGTCCTCATCGCCGCCTGCATCGCGCTGGTGACCGGCTTCGTCTCCCGCGTCATCGTCTTCAGGCATTTGCGCGACCTGACCTGAAGCGTCCTGTCGTCGCCTCAGAAATGTTCGCGGAGAAACGCGCCGGCGTGCGCCAGCGCCCGGCGGCCAGCTTCCAGATGCGCGTTCCACACCGGCCACGCATGAATCATGTGCGGCCAGATCTCCAATGTCACAGGCGCATCGGCGCCGCCCAGCGCGGCGGCGAAGCGGGCGGCGTCGGCGAGCAAGGTTTCGGCCGATCCCACCTGAATCAGCGTCGGCGGAAAGCCTGTCAGATCGGCGAAGAGAGGCGAGACAAGCGGGTCCCGCCTATTCACTTCAGCCGGAAGATAGGCGTCGGCCAATTCCTCGAGATATGCTTTATGGATCAGCGGGTCCGTCGCGTCCTTGGTCGCCAGCGTGTCGCCTGACATTGTCAAATCGGTCCAGGGCGAGACCAGCCAGGCGCAAGCGGGGATCTCCTCCCCGGCGTCGCGCAGCCGAGTGATCAGGGCCGCCGCGAGCCCCGCCCCGGCGCTGTCCCCGCCGACAGCGATCCGCCCGGCCGCGACGCCCTGAGCGCGCAGGAAACGCCAAGCCGTCCAGGCGTCGTCGAGGGCGGCGGGGAAAGGATGCTCCGGCGCCAGCCGATAGGCGACCGCCAGCGTTCGGGATTGCGCCGCCCGTCCCGCCTCGGTGACCATGCGGCGATGGCTGCGGATGGAGCCCGAGCAATAGCCGCCGCCATGGAAAAACATCAGGACGCGCGCAAAATCGCTTCCCGGTGCGATCGACCATTCGCCGGGAACGCCGTCGAGATCGACCGGATCGAGCCGCACATCATCGGCGACGGGCCATATCGAGCCGACTTCGTCGAGCCGTTCGCGCCGCTCCGCCCAGCCGACGGGCCTCGGCTTGGACGTCAACAAGGCCCGGACCGAATTGATTTCGTCGCTCTCCGTCATGCCCTTCACTCCGATTGAAACAGTCCCGCGTCGAGGCTCGCCTCTTCTCAACTTTCCGGCGACCGGCGCTGAATCAGGAGTTTCGACAGTTCGCCTTCGCCGAGGCTCGCGGAGATTTCAAGATAGGCGAAATAGGGGATCAGGATCAGAAAGAGAAGCAGGCCTATGGCGCAGGCTTGCGGCAACGTCCCCCCGGCGATTTCGCTTAAAATCTCCCGACTCGCCCGTCCATGAAAATGGCCGACAATCATCTCCTCGATCACCGTCAGGAAGATAAGAAGCAGGCTGAATAGCAAAGACTTCTTGAGGATGTTGGCGAGCGGGGCGCTTCCGCGTTTTCCGCTCTCCCCGATCTTGAACGCTTGCAGCGTCAAAACGAATTTGCCCAACACGAGAGCTTTCGCGATGGCTAGGCCAAATACAGTTATCTCAATTCCCTGGCCATGGAGAATGCTCGCCTTGTAGAAAATCAACGCCCCGAAACAGATGTAAAGATAGACGGAAATCGCAAGATATTCGATCAGCTCGCGCCGCGCGCGCTGCGCGAGCGTGGCGCGCGCGCCCGCCGAATTCGCTGCTTGTTTGCGCGCCAGTCCCGCCATCGCGCGCCAGCGCCGGCTCCGCCGCCTGGAGCCAGGTTGCAAATTCCGGGACCATGCTTGCCTCCATCCAGTCGGGCATGCCCTCCCGCCAGACGAAATGCGCCTGACTTTGGTTCTGCTTGATCCAACTGGCGATGACCTGCGCGGACGTCGGGCCGACGCTCTCGCCGCTTTCCGAGTAATACCACCAAGCGTCCATGGGACTTTCCTCTCGGCGCCTCGCAGCGCGATAGGCAAGACAGCCAAACTGATTCTTCGACGAATATCGGCCAAGGGTCACAAGCGGCAAGGCGGAGCGGCTCAGGCTTGGCGACCTTTTTCCCCGTTAAAGACCACCGGATCGGCGCCGGTCAATGTCCGCTTCGCATCACATGAGATCATGTAAGCCGGTCGCCGCGGCTCCCATGGCGGAGCCTCCCCCCATCACTCGTCGTTCAGCGGGTGTAGATCCCGCACCATGGATTTCATCCGCTCGTCGAGCACATGGGTATAGATTTGCGTCGTTGATATATCGGCGTGGCCGAGCAATTCCTGCACGACGCGGAGGTCGGCGCCGTTTTGCAACAAATGGCTCGCGAAGGCGTGACGCAACACATGTGGGCTCACCCTTGCCGAACTTATGCCGGCCGCCGCCGCGCAGAGCTTGAGATCGCGCGCGAAAGCCTGCCTTGTGATATGGCCGCTCGCGCTCTCCGCGGGAAACAGCCAGGGGCCGGACGCCGCGCCTGGCTGTTGCTCCTCCAGCAAGGCGCGATAGGCGCGGATGGCTTGGCGCGCCGGCTCCGACATGGGCGCGAGCCGCTCGCGGCCACCCTTGCCGCGAATGGAGAGGAAAGGCTCCTTGCTCCGCGCCGCGCTTTTCGGCAAGGCCACAAGCTCCGAGACGCGCAGGCCGGCGGCGTAGAGGAGCTCCAGCAGGCCGGCGGTGCGCAGCGCGCGCAGCCGCTCCGGCCCCGGCCGCGTCGCGTCGTCGAGCCCCTCTTTCGCGACGGAAATAAGACGATCGACTTCCGCCACCGATAGAATTTTCGGCAGGCTCCGGCCGCGCCGCGGCCCTTCAAGGATCGCCGCCGGATCATCGGCGCGGCGGCCCTCGGCGAGGAGAAAGCGATGAAACTGGCGCAGCGACGAGAGTTTGCGCCCGCTTGAGACCGGCTTAAGCCCAAGCGCGGCGAGCCGGGATAGGTAGGCGCGAATATCGTCGCTGGTCGCCTGCAATGGCGTCTTGCCGGCCTGATCCAACGCGGCGACGTAATCGGCGAGGTCGCGGGCGTAGGCCTCGATCGTGTTCTTGGCGGCGCCGCGCTCGGCCGCGATCATGTCGAGAAAGGCGTCGATCAAGGCGGATCGCTTGCCGGCCGCCATCGCCCGCGCCCTATTTGTTCAAGCGCGCGGCGGGGATCGTCTGGGTCATCTCGCGCGACTGGGGCTCGACGAAGGTGACGAGCGCGATCATGCCCGCGTAGACAAGCCCAGCCAGTATGCCGAGGCCGATGAGGAAACGAATGAGCGTCGGCAAGTCTTTCTCCGCTAATGGCGCGCCTCGACAGCATTTTCGAGCGAAGCGCAGACCGATTCGCGCCACGAAAATGCGACAAAACGAAAACTGAGAGCCTTTTTACAAACTCCCGCGAATTTTAATGGGCTTCATCGAAGGATAGTTTGCAAGTCTTTAAAAATTGGCGACGATTTGACGGGCGGGCGGAACGCGCCTTGGAGCGCGTCCCCGTCGGCGCCCAGGATCTCGACATCGAGCATGAGCGAGGCCGGCTGGCCGGCGAGCCGGACGCGGGAGAAATCCTCGGCGCGGGCCATGCCGCCCCGCTCGGTCAGAACGCGCAGGACCTTGCCGATCTGGGCCTTGTGATGCGATCGCAAGGCGGCGGCGCCCTCCGCGCGCAGCTTTTGCGCCCGCTCCTTCACAAGCGGTCCGGCGATTGGCGGCATTTCCGCGGCCGGAGTTCCGGGCCGCGCCGAAAACGGAAACACATGGAGATGGGTCAGGCCGCAGTCCTCGACGAGGGCGAGGCTATTGCGAAACATCGCCTCGGTCTCGGTCGGAAAGCCGGCGATGAGATCGGCCCCAAAGACAATCTCCGGCCGCAGCCGGCGCAATTCGGCGCAGAAGCGCACCGCCTCGGCCCGGCTATGGCGCCGTTTCATGCGCTTCAGGATCATGTCGTCGCCGGCCTGGAGCGAGAGATGGAGATGCGGCATCAGCCGCGCCTCGCTGGCGAAGGCGTCGAGGAGATCGGCGTCGGCCTCGACGCAGTCGATCGAGGAGAGCCGCAGCCGCTCGAGTTCGGGCGCCGCGCGCAACAGGTGCCTTGACGAGCCCGCCGAGGCGCGGCGCGCCGGACTGATCCTGGCCATAGGAGGTCAGATCGACCCCGGTCAGCACAATCTCGCGAAATCCCTTGCCGACGAGACGGCGAACCGCGTCTTCGACCTCCGCCGGCGGCGTCGAGCGCGAACGGCCGCGCCCGAAGGGGATGACGCAAAAGCTGCAGCGATGATCGCATCCGGTCTGGATGGCGAGAAACGCGCGGGTATGATCCTCGACGCCCTCGCTCAAGGCCTGCGGCCCCGCGCGCGACGCCATGATGTCGGAAACCTCGATCTTGGCCGCGTCCAACCGGCGGGCTTCACCCTGGTCCCCCCGCGAGTCCCAAATAGCCGGATCAGCTTTCTCGACATTGCCGATCACGCGGAAAACTTCCGCCATGGCGGCGAATTGCTCGGGGGCGATCTGGGCGGCGCAGCCGGTGACGATGATTTCCGCGCTCGGCCGCTCGCGCTTGATCTTGCGGATCGCCTGACGGGCCTGGCGCGCCGCCTCCGCCGTCACCGCGCAAGTGTTGACGATGACGAGGCCGCTCCGCCCGGAGGATAGCGCCGCCCGGCGCATGGCCTCCGATTCGACAAGATTGAGCCGGCAGCCGAAGCTCACGACCTCGACGTCAGACGGCGGCGGCTCGGCGTCCGCCAAAAGCGCGGAGCTCGTGAGCGCCGAGATCATGCGGCTATGTCCGCGAATAGAGCCGGATCGAGCCTTGTCTCGAACTCGAACGCGACCGGCCCGGTCATGACGACAATATCGTCGCTTTCGCGCCATGCGATCTGGAGATCGCCGCCCGGAAGACTTACGACCGCCTCGCGCCCGGTCAGATTTTTCCGCGCGGCGGCGACAAGCGCGGCGCAGGCGGCCGAGCCGCAGGCCCGCGTCAGGCCGACGCCGCGCTCCCAGACCTTCAAGGCGATATGGGCCGGCGAGACGACCCGCGCCAAGGACACATTCGCGCGATCCGGGAAAATCGGATTCGTCTCGACGCGCGGGCCGATCATGGCAAGGTCATGGGCGTCGAGATCGGCGACCCAGAAGATCACGTGCGGATTGCCCATGTTGACGACCGACGGGCCGGACAGGATCGGCGCCTTGGGCGGGCCGATCCGAAGATCGATCGATCGTGTGTCGGCGGCCGGATCGCGCAGTGGGATTTCGTCCCAGGCGAGACGCGGACGGCCCATTTCCACGGCGAAGGTCCAATCGCCGAGACGCCGACATTCGAGCCGCGCCGCCTTGGTGTCCAGCGTCGCCACGTCACGCGGCTCCCCGCGCATAAGAAACCAGGCGACGCAGCGCGTGCCATTGCCGCAGGCGCCGGCCTGCGAGCCGTCGCTATTGAAAATCGTCATAAAGGCGTCGGCCCCGGCCGAGACCGGATCCTGCAGCACCATGAGCTGATCAAAGCCAACACCCTTGCCGATCGCCCGCGCCTGCGCCCCGCTGACCATCAAGCCGCCGCCGCGCAAATCGAGTATGACGATCTCATTGCCGAGGCCGTTCATCTTCGTTACTAGCCTGTGGGCGAGAGGGTTCATGGCGGAAGTCATCCATCCGTGGTTTAGCTTCCATATAGGAAAAACATGTGGAGACGGCCATCGTTTTGTCGAAGGTTGGGCGTTTCTTGAGAGTCGGCGGCGCGTCCGCCAAACGCCTTCCCTCGAAGAAAGTGACCTTCGAGGAAAGCCGAGCATGACGCGAGGCGGGCGCGAGCAGCGAATTGGGAGCGGCACATGAGGTTCGGCGAATTCAACGGATTTGCGGGCGCCGTCTTGGCTCTCGCCGCGCTTTTGGTCCTGCCGGGGAGCCTCGCGGCGCCGGCGGCGGCCCAGACGCTTGTCGCGGCGGCCGATAAAGCCGCCCCCGCGTCTGACGAGACCGCGCCTTCAGCCGCGCAAGAGTCGGAATCGCCAAATACCGCGCCGGGCGTACCCAGCGACGCCACGACGGTGACGCTCGACGTCCCAGCCCGGCCGGTGGCCCTGCTGAGCGGCGACTCGGATTGGCCGAACGGATACAAGGCCGTGACCGCCGCCATCGCCAAGGTCGACGCCGCGATCAAGGCCGCCGATCTCACGCCGGCGGGGCGGCCCTTCGCGGTCTTCCTGTCGACCGACGACAATAATTTTCACTTCGAGGCCATGGTGCCGATCGCCAATAAGCCCGAGGACAAGACCGATCTCGCCGATGGCGTGAAAATCGGCGTCTCCCCCTCCGGCAAGGCGATCAAGTTCCTTCACCGCGGCTCTTATGACGATATCGACTCGACCTATGACCTCATCACCGCTTTTCTCGACGAAAAGGGCCTCGAGGCGCGCAATCTTTTCGTCGAGGAATATCTCACCGACACGAAAGAGGCGAATGACGCGACCCTCGAAGCCGATATTTACGTGTTTTTGAAGTGAGCGGCGCCGAGCAAGCGCCGCCGAATCTTAAGACTTCGGCCGGGTTCACGATTTTAGGGTCAGTCGATCCAAGGTCTTCGCTGGCCGCGGCCGCGTCGGCCGGAGCGACCCGCTCGGCGAGCGGCGCGTCGCGAAAATAGCGCTGCATGATCCGGTCGCGATAGGCGACGAGATTGGCGCGGCATTCGGCGGCGGTCCGGATCGGCGTGTCGAAAGCGGGCGCCAGGATATGGGCGACGAAGGCCCCGACCGCGGCATCCGCCGCGCAAGGCTTCGCGCCCATTAGAAAGTCCTTGTCACCGAGAAGTGTGGCGAGCGCGTCAATGTCGCGAATCGCGAGGGTCGCGATTTCATCCTTCGAATGGCGGCCAAAGCCCTGCGCGATCAGGTTGCGTTCGACCTTGCGGCGAACAAAGCTTCGGACGATCGGCCGGATGAGGAAAGGCGCGGCGTCGAAGAATTGCGCCGGACCCTTGGCGAAATTGGCGGGGTCGAGCCAGCGGACCGCCAGCAGCGCCAGATAGAGATGGTCCTCGCACATTTTTTCGACCGCCCAGGCGGTCGCCTTTTGCGTCGAAGTCGAGGCCGGCGTCGAAGTCGAACTTATATTTCTTCTCGATGTGAAACCGGATGAAGGTCGAAATCGGCGACGATTTCGCCATCATCCTCGATGTAGGGCAACTTGCATTTCGGGGCGCGGCCATAGCCGCCGCGGTCCTCCGCGAAGGGCAGCCCGGCGAGCTTCAAGAGCAGCATCGCCTTGGTGACGAAAGGGCTCCCGTCGGGCAGGCCGAAATGAGGGCCGAACGTGTAAAGCGTGATCATGTGAAGGGGGCCTTGCCTGCGCGCGGGTCTTGGGCTGCGGCGCTCCGCGCCTTCGCCCAGGGAGAGGATCCAAGGCGAGGATCCTCGGGGAGATCGAAAGTTAGGATCAATGCGTGCTGGTCGCGGTGACGTTGCTCGGCTCGACGGAGAATTCGACCGCGTCGATCACCGCCGCGCCGACGAGGGTCGTCAAGGCGACATGGAAAGGCACGACCACATGGGCGCGCGGGACCGGCGCGAGCCAGGCCTCGATCTCCCGATTCTGGGCCATGAACCGCGCCGATCTCGAATCCCATTTATGCCCCGAAATGGGCGTGTAGCGCGCGGCGCAGACCGAGACCGGACCGGAATAGCCCTTCACCGCGACATCCCTCGTTCCGACAAAGGAGAGCGTGAGGTCAAAACGGACGAAGCCGTCGTAAATCGGGATGGTCCTGTTGCAGGCCGCCGGCCCGACCAGGGGCTGATCCTCCGGAACCGCCATGATGAAGGCGCTCGTCGGGTCAAGTATGTTGCGCTTATGCGCCTCGGTGACGGGAACCCTTCCGTCCCTATCCTCCCAAGGGGGAATGATCTCCACCGTTTTCACGGTCCCGGCGTTCAGCGACATCCGCACGGTTCGGGTCTCATGCGAGCTCGCCGATGTGGTCGCGAAAGTCGCCGGGGCGACGACTCCCCTGTGAAACGCGCCGGTCGAGGCCAGCGCCATTTTCACATTCGCCAAGAGCGACGCGATACCGGTCAATTTGGCGTTGAGATCGACCCGATAATTCGCCGCGCCGAGCGATCCGGCCGCCGTCACTTCGCCGATATGAATCCCGACCAGGCTCACGGCGTAGCGCGCACGCACGATATCGGCGTCTGCCGAGGCGGCGCTAAAACCCAGGCAGCAAAGCGCAAGGCCGACGAGCCGAAACACGGAAAACTCTCCATAAAATCGAAGGCTTGGAATTCCGAGGCTTGGAAATCCAGAGCTTGGCGAACGGTGGCGCGGCTTGGGAGCTCGCGGCGCATCTCGCGCGGACCGGACTTGCGGGCGGAAGCCTATCGCGCGCCTTGCCTGCCGCGTCAGGGCGCCGTTCGAGGCCGCGCCCCGCGCCGCCGCTTCTGAACAAGGAGCAATCTTATCGGCCGCGCGGGGAATGTCCATCGCTTTGCGGCCGCCGCGATCGCCCCTAACTACGCAGCTCTGCAAAACTGAAAAAACCTCTCCGGGAATGGGCCGAAGCGAAACGCCGAAGTCAGGCGGATTTCACCCACGCCTTAGGCCGCCACGACGGCTCTGCCCAAGAATCGATAGCGCATTTTAGCCGGAGCGACAAATCAAGCGTCCCGGCGCTGAGTCGCAGGCCTCGCGGAAGTTTCGGGCGCGACCGATGCGGCGTGACGAATAAGGTTGGCCTAAAGCGCGGATTTTCGCTACCTGTAGGAAAAAGCGGAACTTCTGGCGAAGTGTCCAGTCGGCTTGGGGATATTGGGAACCATGGGAATGACGTGCGAGATGCGGGGCATGGCGCGGCTTGCGCCGATTTTGACGGGGCTGGCTCTCGCCGCGAGCCTGTTCCTTAGCGCTGGGGCGCCGGCCGCGACAGCCGCGCCCGACGATAGTGTGGCTCCAAAGCCGATCAAGCTCGCGGCCAAGGCCAAAGCGACGGGCGGGACCACGACGCCAAGCGAGACCGCCGGCCGCTATTCGGTTTTGCGCGAGGGCGGCAAGGACACCGGCTGCATGGTGACGCTGGACGCAAAGGCCGCGGCGCGCGGCGGCAATAAGGCGTCGCTCGCCCCCGGCTGCCGCGATCAAGGCATTGTGATCTTCGATCCGGTCGGCTGGCAGATCACCGGCGGCCGCCTCGTGCTGACCGCGCGCAAGGGCCATAGCACCCATCTCGACCAGCAATCGGACGGGACCTGGCTGAAGGACCCGAAGGAAGGCAAGAGCCTGGGGTTGAAGAAGATGTGAGGCGATCGATTTTCCGGAGAGAGCGCCGCCGCGCGGAAAGGTCCTGAGATGCGCCCTGACATCTGTTGGATAGATTTAATCTCCAACGGACGATTGGCGATCATGCCACGCCCTCGCGCCGGCGATTGGCTGGAGGACGAGATTAAGGGCTGGAAAGCTGATGGAATCGATCTTGTCGTGAGCCTGCTCGAGCCCGAGGAGATCACGGAGCTCGGTCTCGAAGGCGAATTCACGCTCTGCCGCGCGGCGCATTTGGAGCTCCTCTCCTTTCCTTTCGCCGATCGCGGCGTCCCCACATCGATAGGGGAGACGATCCGCTTCGTCCGTGGGCTGACCGAACGACTGAGCGAAGGGAAGGCCGTCGCGATTCATTGTCGCGCCGGGATCGGGCGGGCCGCTCTTGTCGCCGCCTGCGTTCTTGTTCTCCTCGGCTTCGATCCGGGCGCCGCCTTCGAATTGATCGGCGAAGCGCGTGGCGTCAAAGTCCCGGATACCCCCGACCAACAAAATTGGGTCGCCAAGTTTCAACAAGCCGAAAGAATCGAAGCGGTAACAGCGCAACGGCCTCACATTCTGGCTTAAGCAAACCCGCTCGTCGCTCATCCGCTACACGAGTCCTTCACTCTTCGGCAACGGCGGTTTGTACTAACGTCACCGTTCAAATAAGGACGGCGGAGCCGAATTCGCTCGTAAAGAGCGTGAACAGAATATCGGTTTCGTCTGCCGCTACGCGAGTTTTTGGAACAGGAAGTCAACATTTGCCACTTGTAGAAAAATACCTCGCCGAGTGACTGATATTTTGAGTCATTGCAGCCAGATTGGAGCAGCCATGATGGAACGGAATAGGGCAATCGGTCTCAACGCGACAATAGAGATGATCCCAAAATCAGACCCAAATCACGATTCGTTGGTCAATCAGTTGGTGGCCAATTCTGGCGCACACGCTGAACGGTCTGATGAAGAAGAAACCCCTTCGATACCGCTGTTTCTAAGCGATGAAGCGAAGAACCGACTGATGTTGTACGGACGGCAGGATACGGCTCACGGGTTGCTGAATACGATCACGCTGTTGAGGAAAGTGAACCGGCTGATTCTGCTGGTTCAGGTGTTGATTGTCGCTGTCGTCGGCGCCGGGCTAGCTGTCATGTACGAACTCCCGACGCGGCATTGATAGGGGTCAGTTCTTATGATTCTCGAATTTCGTGAATGCGCCCCAAATTCCCTATGCCGACTTGTGACAATCTGCGCCGCAGCCAACTGACAGCGAAGCTCGGCTTCGTTTCAATCTCGGGC
The DNA here is from genome assembly GCA_963829515.1 of uncultured Alphaproteobacteria bacterium. Lineage (GTDB taxonomy): Bacteria > Pseudomonadota > Alphaproteobacteria > Rhizobiales > Beijerinckiaceae > Methylocapsa. The sequence continues at coordinate 647,873 of CAWHIP010000005.1, read as the reverse complement.
TAACGGCCTCGGCGAGCGGCATCTCGCGCTGTAGAGCGCGGAAAGTTAGATTTTATTCCCTAGCGAGACACATGTCCCAAATCCAGCTCACTCCGGCAACGGCCTTGGCTTACGGTCCTCGCCGATCGCGACGAACACAAACAGCGCGTCCGTCACCTTCGTGCTTTCCTCGCAGTCCCGCGCGCGCCGCCACGCCTCGACCGCGATCCGCATCGAGGTCCGGCCGCGTCCTACCAGCCGCGCGAAAAGGCTGACTTCATCGCCGACGAAGACCGGGCTGTGGAAGACCATGGCCTCGGCCCGCACCGTCGCCGCCCGCCCGCGCGATACTCTGGCGGCGACGCTGCCCGCCGCCAAATCCATCTGCGACATCAACCAGCCGCCGAAAATATCGCCGGCCGGATTGGTGTCGGCCGGCATGGCGATGGTGCGGATGACCGGCGCCTCGTTCGGCATCGCGGCTTCTTTGTCGGACATGGCTCAACCTGTGACGCGGAGAGATCGATCGCCGCCGGTTGAAGCCGATTTAGCGCAAGCTGTCGAGCAGAGCCTCCTTGCCGCGCACGGGCAGCGAGCAGGCCCCGCCCGAGCAGACGAAAGCGGCGGCCTCCCCGGCGATCTCCGCTTGCGCCTTGGCGGGGTGGCCCTCCGGGATCTGCTCCGGCCTGTCGATATCCATCACGATTCGGTCGAAGAATGGCGCGGCCAGGGCCGCCTCATAGAGCTCCTGGCGATTTGGCCCGGCGGTGACGATCTCCTTGGCGCGCAAGCGCAGGTCGAGCGCGTTCAATATGCCGGCATGGCCGACGAAACTGGTCCGGACCGAGGGCGCGACCGCCTTGAACAACGCGTCCGCGCGGGCGAGCCAACTCGCGTCGCCGCTGAGGCCGGCAAGCCGGACAAGCGCCGACAGATAGACCGGATGGGCGTTGGGAATGGCGTCGTCCGAGGTCGGCGCGAGATGGAGAATGACGTCGGTCGCGTCCGAGGCGGCCATGCGCAAGAGCCCGCTCTCCGGATCGACGTGATAGGTCTCGATCGCCTCGGCGAAGGCGATGGCGTCGGCGAGATAATCGCGCGGCGGGATCGAAGCGAAAGCCGGCAGGCCGCGCGCCTCATGCAGGGCGAGGGCCGCGCGCATCATCGCGGCGTGATCGAGCGCCATGCCGGGCTTGACGAAGACGCCCGCTCGCCAGCTATGGGCGAGGCGCGTCCGGCCTTCCGCGTCGGTGAATTGCATCGTCTCGGCGATGAAATGATAGGCGCGGGCGGCGAGCGCGATCCAGCCCGGCTCGCCCAAAAGCGTCGCCGCATTGACCAGCGCCGCGATCATCAACCCGTTCCAATCCGCCATGATCTTGTCGTCGAGGCCGGGATGGACGCGCTTTTCGCGCGCCTCGAACAAGCGGCGCCGGATCGGCGCGAGCCGCGCCTCCTCCTCGGCAGTGGGGCGCTTGGACGTCGAGGCGGTTCAGGATGGTGACCATCTCGCCCTGCGGATGCTCGGCCCAATTGCCGATCCGCGAGGCGTTGTAGAATTTGCCGAAGAAGCTCGCGTCCTCCTGGCCGAGCCTTGCGACGAGCTCGTCCCAGGTCCAGACATAAAACTTGCCTTCGACCCCCTCGCTGTCGGCATCGAGGCTCGCGCAAAAAGCTCCCTCGAAATTGGTCATTTCGCGGGTCAGCCAGCCGACGGTCTCGCGCGCCCGCGCCAAGAAGAGATCGTCGCCAAATTCATGATAGCAGAGAGCGAGAAGCTCGAGGATTTGGGCATTGTCATAGAGCATTTTCTCGAAATGCGGCGCGAGCCAGCGCTCATCCGTCGAATAGCGCGCATAGCCGCCGCCGAGATGATCATAAATGCCGCCCTCCGACATATGCGCAAGGGTCAGTCGGACGAGATCGCGATAGGGGACCTTGCCGAGCCGCGCCCCAGCGCGCCAGAGAAACTCGAAAATCGGCGTATTGGGAAATTTCGGCGCGCCGCGCAGGCCGCCATCGACCTGATCGATGAAATTGACCACCTGAGGCGCGAGATTGTCCAATTGCTCCAAAGTTAGGCCGCCGCCATCGCCGCGCGGCGCGGTTTTCAACAGGCCCTCGCGGACGATCTTGGTGTTTTTCTCGATGCGGTCCGGCTCGGCGTGGAAGGCGTGGGCGACCGTCCGCAGCACGGTCACGAAGGCCGGCCTTCCATATTGCTCGACCTTGGGAAAATAGGTTCCCCCCCAGAAAGGTTCGGCGGCGGGGGTCAGAAACATGGTTAACGGCCAGCCGCCGCGCTCGCCGAAAGCCTGGAGGGAGGACATATATATATGATCTATATCAGGTCTTTCCTCACGATCGACCTTGATGTTCACGAAAAGTTCGTTCATGACGGCGGCGGTCTCGGCGTCCTCGAAGCTTTCATGCGCCATCACATGGCACCAATGGCAGGCGGCGTAGCCGACCGAGAGCAGGATCGGCTTTTTCAGATCCTGCGCCTCCTGCAAGGCGGCTTTGCCCCAGAGCCGCCAATGGACCGGATTATGCGCATGCTGCAGAAGATAGGGGCTTGCGGCTCGGCTGAGTTCATTGGCTGACATAGGCGATCTTCTCTTCGGTGGGCGCGTCAAAACAATGCGAAATCGCAACATGCCTCTTGAGACTGCGAAGCAGGCGCGGGCGCGATGAGGAACGAGACGATTTTCGCCATCGCCTCTGGCACGAGCCGTGCCGCGATCGCGGTGCTGCGCCTATCGGGGCCGGCGACGCGGCTGATTGTCAAGGGAATGATCTCGAAACTGCCCGAGCCAAGGGTGGCTACGCTCGCGACCCTGACTGATCCGGCCTCCGGCGAGGCGATCGACAAGGACTCGTGATTTTTTTTTCCGGCGCCGCGCAGCTTCACCGGGGAGGATTGCGCCGAGCTCCATGTTCACGGCGGCCGCGCGGTCGTCGCCCGGCTAATCGCGGCGATCGGCGGCTTTCCCGGCGCGCGGCCGGCCGAGCCTGGGGAATTCGCCCGCCGCGCCCTTTTGAACGGCAAGCTCGATCTGGCGGAAGTCGAGGGGCTCGCCGATCTGGTCGCGGCTGAGACCGAATGGCAGCGCCGGCAGGCCTTGCGCCAGATGGAGGGGCGCTTGAGCCGACAGGCCGAAGCCTGGCGCGGCGTGCTGCTCCAGGCTTCGGCCTTGGTCGAGGCTGAAATCGATTTTTCCGACGAGGCGGCGGTTCCGGCCGCGACGAGCCGGCGCATTGGCGAAAGCCTCGCGCCCGTGCGTGACGCGCTCCGGACCGAACTCAAGATGGGGCGCGCCGGCGAGCGCATTCGCGAGGGCCTCGCCATTATGATCGCCGGACCGCCCAACGCCGGCAAATCGACGCTTCTCAACGCGCTGGCCCGGCGCGACGCGGCGATCGTCTCGCCCGAAGCCGGCACGACGCGCGATCTGATCGAGCTTCATCTCGATCTCGGGGGCTGCCCCGTGACCCTGATCGACACGGCGGGCCTGCGGGAAAGTTTGGACCCCGTCGAAAAAATCGGCGTCGCCCGCGCCCTGGAGCGCGCGAAAAAGGCGGATCTCATTCTTTGGCTGAGCGAGGCGGGCGGTCCCCGTGCGATCCCCAAGACTCTTCAAGCACCGGAAATCTCGGGACCCGAAATCTGGCCGATTTTCACTAAATGCGATCTCGCCCAGGGTCAGCATCAAGAGGGGCTCCAGATCAGCGCCGAGACCGGAGAGAATCTCGATCTTTTGATCGCGCGGATCATAGAATTCGCCCGAGCCTTGGGCGACGAGGGATATGCCGGCGTGATCACCAAGGCGCGGCATCGCCTGGCTTTTCAAGCGGCGGCGGATGCGCTCGACCGCATTTTGACGGATCCGGCGGCTCCCGTGGAGCTCATTGCCGAAGATTTACGCGCGGCTTGTTTCGCCTTGCAAAAAATAACCGGCCCGATCGAGGTGGAGGATATTCTTGGTGAGATTTTCTCCCGATTTTGCATAGGGAAGTAAGAGAGAGGCTGTAAAAGGCGGGAGGCGGGCATGTGCAAATGCGTGGGGCAAGCAGGGTCTGGCGGCTTCCCCTGTTTCACGTGAAACAGGTCAATCAGGGGCAAGGAGCGGAATGCTGAATCGTTTCGACGTCATCGTGATCGGGGGCGGCCACGCCGGATGTGAGGCGGCGGCGGCGGCGGCGCGGCTCGGGGCGCAAACCGCGCTGCTCACTCAGTCCTTCGCCACGATCGGCGTGATGTCCTGCAATCCGGCGATCGGCGGCCTCGGCAAAGGCCATCTCGTGCGCGAAATCGACGCGCTTGACGGGCTCATGGGCCGGGTCGCCGACGCGGCCGGTATCCAGTTCCGCCTCCTCAACCGCGCCAAGGGACCGGCCGTGCGCGGGCCGCGCGCCCAGGCCGATCGCAAGCTCTATCGCAAGGCGATGCAGGAGGCCCTCAAGGCGACCGAAAATCTGAGAATCGTCGAGGGAGAGGCCGCCGATTTCCTTATTCGCGACGGACGCATCGCCGGGGTCAAGACCGCGCGAGGCGATGAGATCGCCTGCGCCGCCCTGGTCGTGACCACCGGGACCTTCCTGCGCGGCATGATCCATATCGGCGAAAGAACGATTCCCGCCGGGCGCATGGGCGAGCAGCCATCCAATCATCTGGCGCGAGGCGCTGCAGGCGCGGGGATTTCGAGCCGGCCGGCTGAAAACCGGAACGCCGCCAAGGCTTGATGGCGAGACAATCGATTGGGCGGCGCTTGAGCGACAAAGCGGCGACGATGAACCTGAGCCTTTTTCGTTTTTGACCGCGACGATCGACAGGCCTCAAATCGATTGCTTCATCACCCATACGAATGAGGCCGGCCACGCCGTCATCCTCGATAATCTTAAAAGCTCGCCGGTCTATTCCGGCGCGATCTCGGGACGCGGCCCGCGCTATTGCCCTTCGATCGAGGATAAGGTCGTGCGCTTCCGCGAACGGGAGTCGCATCAGATCTTTCTCGAGCCGGAAGGGCTCGATGACAAGACGATCTATCCGAATGGGATCTCCACCTCTCTCCCGGAAGAGATTCAGGATCGGTTCCTGCGGACAATTCCGGGCCTCGCCAGGGTCGCGATCCTGCAGCCAGGCTACGCCATCGAATATGATTTCATCGATCCGCGCGAATTGACCCCCCGTCTGGAGACAAAGCGCGTCACGGGGCTTTTTCTCGCTGGCCAGATCAATGGGACGACCGGCTATGAAGAGGCGGCGGCGCAAGGTCTCGTCGCCGGATTGAACGCGGCGGCTTTCGCCGGCGGCGGCGCGGGATCATTTTCGACCGCTCAGAGGCCTATATCGGGGTCATGATCGACGATCTCATCAATCGCGGCGTGACCGAGCCTTATCGTATGTTCACCTCGCGCGCCGAATATCGGCTGTCGCTGCGCGCCGACAATGCCGATCAGCGCTTGACCGAACGCGGCGTTGCGCTTGGCTGCGTCGGGACCGCGCGGCGGGCGGCTTACGCCGAAAAGGCGGCGGCGCTCGCCGAGGCGCGGGCGCTATTGCAGGGGCTTAGCCTCAGCCCCAATGAGGCGGCGACGCAGGGGCTGAAAGTCAATCAAGACGGATTGCGCCGGACGGGGTTCGAGCTTCTTGCTTTGCCCGAAGTCGGTATCGCGCGCTTGCGCGCTATTTGGCCGCGGCTCGGCGCGATCGACGCGAAAACCGCCGGCCAGATCGAGATCGACGCGAAATATGCCGTCTATCTCGACCGCCAGCAGAGGGACATTGACGCATTCCGGCGCGACGAAGCGTTGGAGATTCCTGACGGGCTCGATTACGCCCTCTTCTCCGGGCTTTCCAATGAGATCCGCGGCCGGCTCGAAATGATTCGCCCGCGCACCATGGGTCAGGCCGGGCGCATTGAAGGCATGACGCCGGCGGCCCTGACCTTGCTGGCCTCGAAGCTGCGTCGCGGCGGAGGATCATAGGTTTGGCGGGCCGGACCAAAAAGAGAGTTGCCCAGGGGCCTGCCGACGATGGACCGTCGCATCCGCTCTTCGCCGAGCTCGCGCCGGAAACGCTTAGCCGGCTCAAGATCTATGCCGAGCTTTTAAAAAAATGGCAGCGGACCATCAACCTGGTCGGCGCCTCGACCCTCGACCAAGTTTGGACTCGTCATTTCGCCGATTCGCTTCAAGTTTCGGACGCGCTGCCCGAGGCGCGGCTTTGGCTCGATCTCGGATCCGGGGCGGGATTCCCCGGCCTTGTGACCGCGATCCGCCATGCCGACGAGCCGCGAGCGCGCATTCATCTGATCGAAGCGGATCGGCGCAAATGCGCTTTCCTGCGCGAAGTTTCACGTGAAACAGGCGCCGGCGCGATCATCCATTGCGACCGGATTGAAAAAATCCTGCCGGGATTTGCCGAGCCCGTCGAGGCCGTCAGCGCCCGCGCGCTCGCGCCCCTCCCCGTTCTGCTCGGCTATGCCGAAAATCTGATCGAAAAAGGCGCTGTCGGCGTTTTTTCCAAGGGACAACAGGTGGAAGCGGAATTGACCGATTCATTAACCGCAAGTAAATATTTTATCACGACCCTGGAGAGCGAGACATGCGCGTCGGCGCGCCTCGTCCTTGTGCGCAGGCGTGAAGAGCTCCAGCCACGCGCGAGCTACGCGCCGACAAGTTCACAATGAAATCGCGCGAGATTAAACTATCAAGTGCTCGCGATAATCGTTCTATGTTTAATTTTGTGCAATTAAACGGGCTCTGGCCCCTCAGCCCTTTGAGGAGACGATAGTGTCCCCGCCGCCGCCCATGCGCGTCCTTGCGCTCGCCAATCAAAAAGGGGGGGTGGGCAAGACAACCACCGCGATCAATCTCGGCACCGCGCTCGCGGCGATCGGCGAACAGGTGCTGATCATCGATCTCGACCCGCAAGGCAATGCCTCGACAGGACTCGGGATAGACCGCCAGGGCCGCCGGATATCAACCTATCACGTCCTGGTCGGCGACGAGCCCTTGGCCGCCGTCCTGCAACCGACCGCGGTGCCAAGGCTCACCCTCGCCCCGGCGACCCTCGACCTCGCCGGAGTTCGAGCTCGAGATCTCGGCGCAAAAAGATCGCGCCTTCCGTCTCAAGACAGCGCTGCAGGACCTGGAGGCGGCGCGGAGCGCTGGGCCCGACGCCGCCGCCTTCACCTATGTCCTCATCGACTGCCCGCCCTCGCTCAATCTTCTCACCATGAACGCCATGGCCGCGGCCCATAGCGTACTCGTGCCCTTGCAATGCGAATTCTTCGCCCTTGAAGGCCTGTCGCAGCTTCTGAGCACGGTCGATCAAGTCAAGACAACCTTCAATCCCGGCCTCACGGTGCACGGCATTGTCCTCACCATGTTCGATTCCCGCAACAGCCTGGCGACGCAAGTCGTCGAAGACGTGCGCGGCTTCATGGGCGACAAGGTCTATGACACGGTCATCCCGCGCAATGTGCGGATCTCGGAGGCGCCGTCGCATGGCAAGCCTGTCCTGCTCTACGATCTGAAATGCGCCGGGAGCCAAGCCTATCTGAAGCTCGCCTCCGAAGTGATCCAGCGGGAGCGGCGCTATCGCGACGGCGAGCTCCCGCCGGGCGGCGCCCAAAACGGCGTCCAAGGCGACGAATCCCGAGGGGAAACAAATGACGAAAGCCTCCAAAATGGCGGATGAGCCAAGGCCCCGCCTGGGCCGCGGCCTCGCCGCTCTCCTCGGCGACGCGCGCGATTCTGGGCAGGCGCCAGACTCGGCCCGGGCGCAAAAAAAAATTCCGATCGAGTTTCTGCGGCCCAATCCGCGCAATCCGCGCAAGAACTTCGAGGAGAGCGAGCTCGAAGATCTCGCCGCCTCGATCCGGGAGAAGGGCATTCTCCAGCCCATTCTCGTGCGCGCGGCTCAGGGCCTCGCCGACGCCTTTGAGATCATCGCCGGCGAGCGGCGTTGGCGGGCGGCGCAGCGCGCCGGGCTGCATGAGGTTCCGATCATCAGCGTCGAGGCCGACGACCGCCAAGCGCTCGAACTCGCGATCATCGAGAACGTGCAGCGCAGCGACCTCAATGCGCTCGAGGAAGCCTCGGGCTATGACCGCCTCGCCCTGGAGTTCGGCTATTCGCATGGCGATCTCGCCAAGGTCATCGGCAAGAGCCGCAGCCATGTCGCCAATAGTTTGCGCCTCTTGAAACTGCCCGAGCGGACCAAGCAGCATTTAATCGCGGGACGCATTTCCGCCGGCCACGCGCGCGCGCTCCTCGCCTTGCCGGATCCTCGACTCGCTCGCCGAGCGCATTGTCACGCAGGGCTTGAGCGTGCGCGATGTCGAGCGAATCGTGCAGGAGGACGCCGAGCGGGGGCTGGCGCAAAAGGGAAAGGGGGGCGCGAAACGCGCGGGCGCGGAAAAGGACGCCGATACGCGCGCGCTCGAATCCACACTGATGGCGGCGCTCGGCCTCAAGGTCTCCCTGGTCAACAAAGGCGAAAGCGGCGAGCTGCGGATCGCCTACGCAAGCTTGGAGCAGCTCGACGCGGTCTGCCGCCGCCTCAAGGGCGAGGGGTGAATTTCGCCTCTTGCGATCAGCGCCATCCGCGCGGAATGCGCCGGAGGCCGGACCAACAACCCGTCCACAGACACGGACAAGGGTCGGCGTCGCGCCGAACCCACAAGCCGTCCTAAGACGCCATGCCCTAGCGGCGACAGGATCTCATGCTGACATCCGCCGAACGAGAGACGCTGAGCCAAAAGTCCGGCAAGGAGTCGCCTCATTGGCCGCTCCTTGATGCTCTGCGCGCGACGGCGGCGCTCCTTGTGGTGCTCGCGCATAGCCGCCCGTTCTATTTTCTCGATAGCGCCGCGGCCGACCAGCCCGGCGTCATGTGGAGACTGTTTAGCGCCGTCACCGGCCTTGGCGATGAGGCCGTCGTCATATTTTTCGTGCTGAGCGGCTTCCTGATCGGCGGAAGCCTCGCCGACTCCATCGAGCGCGGCGGCTTTGATCTTACGCGCTACATCATCGCGCGTTTCGCCCGGATCTACACCGTCTATTTTCCAGCTCTGGTCATCACGGAGGGAATATTCCTGGCTGGCGCCCTGCTTATCAACGATCCCGCCAACGGGGCGCTGACGGGGCACCAACAATTGGATTTCGACGGGGCCGCGCAGGCGATTTGCTTCCTGTCTGGATTGCAGGGTTTCAGTTGTCCCGCTTGGGACCAAAATCCCGCCTTGTGGTCGCTTGGCTTCGAATGGGCGCTGTATTTATTCGCCCCCGCGCTCATTCACCTCATCATGTGGAAGGCGTCTCTTGCTTTTCGCCTGATCGCCATTGCGCTTGTCTGCGCGATCGCCGCGACAGTCTGCCACTATCCCGCCCGGGCGGCGTTTTTCTTCAGCGTCTGGTTCCTCGGCGCGGGATCGCGCCGCATTCTGCGCGCCGGCCTCGTCCCGCTCCAGGCGGGGCTTCTCGGCGCCGGCTTGCTCATCGCCGGAATAGTCCTGCGGCGCCTCAGGAGCGAAAGTGGGCTTGAGACCAACATGATCATTGCCGCCGGCGCGGCCCTCGCCATCGCGTGCCGCCCTTTGACCTCGTTTCCGCTCGCGCCGCGTTTCTTCGGTTGGGCGGCGAGATTCTCCTACACGCTCTACGCCATCCACCTGCCGCTTGTGTTCCTCGTCGTCGCCCTGTTTCAAAGCGCCGGATTTCCCCGCAACCAGGTTCCGCCGAGTTTGGCGCCCTTCATGGAGTTTGGCGTCACAATCGCGGTTTGCCTGTCGGCGGCCTATCTCGCCTCGCTTGTTTTCGAGCGAAGAACCGGAGAAGTCCGCGCCGCCCTCTTGCGAATGTGTCCGCCCCGCGTGGAGTGAGGCGCGAAGAATTGGAGCAAGACCCCATGAAGATCCGTCCCAACAGCACGCTGCTCATGATCGGCGACTCGATCACCGACTGCGGCCGCGCTTGGCCCGTCGCCAATTCCGTCAGCGGGCTCCTCGGCAATGGCTATGTCGCCCTCGTCCACGCCCTGCTCAGCGCCGCCTGCCCCGCGCAAAACATCCTCATCCGCAACGCCGGAATTTCCGGCAACACGGTGCGCGATCTCGCCGCCCGTTGGGACCCCGACGTTCTGGACGCAAAACCCGATTGGCTGTCGATCATGATCGGCATCAATGATGTGTGGCGTTATTTCACCAACCCGCTGCAACCGGAAATGCACGTGCCCCTGGACGAATATGCCGCCACTTTGGAGCGGCTCGTCAGCGCGACGCGGCCGCAGCTCGAAGGATTGGTGCTTATGGCGCCCTATTACATCGAATCCAACCGGGCCGAGCCGATGCGGGCGAAAATGGATCACTATGGAGAGGCGGTGCGCCAGATCGCCGCGCGCCACCAAGCGGTTTTCGTGGATTCTCAGGCGGCGTTCGACCGCGTCCTGACGGCTATTCCGCCCTTGGCCTTGGCCAGCGACGGGGTGCATCCGAATCTCGCCGGCCACATGATTCTCGCACGGGCTTTCCTGAAGGCCGTGGACTTCACATGGTGAAGGCCGAAATGCCTGTCGCCGTGTTACAAAAAACTCTGCGGATCAATATCGACCGCTGTCTTCACGCCGCCGCGCTCCGGCAGGCCGGCCGCGAGCAGGGCGCGCAAGAATCCTTGCAGGTCGGCGGATTTCGGCGCGCGTAAAAGCAGACGGAACCGGTGCCGGCCGCGAATGACCGCGATCGGCGCCTCGGCCGGCCCGAGCAGCGTGATTTCATCCGCGCTCGGCAGCCCGCCCGCCGGCGCGAGCCGCCAATGGTCCGAGGGCGGAATACCATAGGCGGCGCGGGCCAGGGCGCGGGCATGGGCCTCGGCCGAGGCCGCGTCCTTGCCTGAGACGATCAGCGCCGCGAGACGGCCGAAGGGCGGCAGGCCGGCGCGACGGCGCTGATCGGTCTCCTCCCTGAAGAACCGCTCGAAATCGCCCGAGAGCAGCGCCCGCATCACCGGATGCTCGGGCTGCCATGTCTGCACTAGGGCGCGGCCCGAGGTCTCGAACCGCCCGGCGCGGCCGGTGACCTGCTGGAGCAATTGAAACGTGCGCTCGGCCGCGCGCGGATCGCCCGAGGTCAGCCCAATATCGGCGTCGATCACGCCGACGAGGGAGAGAAGCGGAAAATTATGCCCCTTGGCGACAAGCTGCGTGCCGATGACAATGTCGCATGCGCCGCGCGAGATGGCGTCGAGCTCGGAGCGCAGGCGCTCGGCGCCGCCGGGAAAGTCGGAAGACAGAACCAGGAGGCGGGCGTCTGGAAACAGCTCCGCCGCTTCCTCGGCCAATCTCTCGACGCCGGGGCCGCAGGCGGCCAGCGACTCCACCGCCTCGCAATTTGGGCAGACATGCGGCCTTCGCTCGACATGGCCGCAATGATGGCACATCAAGGCGCGGCGAAAGCGATGCTCGACGAGCCAGGCGGTGCAATTCGGGCATTGGAAGCGGTGGCCGCAGCTCCGGCACAAAGTCAGCGGGGCGTAGCCGCGCCGGTTCAGAAAGAGCAGCGCCTGCTCGCCGCGCTGAAGCGTCTCGCCCAGCGCCGCCACGAGGCGGGGCGCGATCCATTTTCCGCGCGGGGCGGCCTCCCGCCGCAGATCAATGGCCGCGATCTCCGGCATGGCGCGGCCCTGGAACCGCGCGGCGAGCCGCAGATGGCCATAGCGGCCCTGCTCGGCGTTGACCCGCGTCTCGATCGAGGGCGTCGCCGAGGCGAGGATCACGGCGGCCTTCTCGATCCGCCCGCGCACCACGGCCATGTCGCGGGCGTGATAATTGACGCCATCCTCCTGCTTATAGGCCGCCTCATGCTCCTCATCGACTATGAGCGCGGCGAGATCGGCGAAGGGGAGAAACAGCGCCGAGCGCGCGCCGACGACCGTCTTGACCTCGCCCGAGGCGACGGCGCTCCAGATCCGGGCGCGCTTGCGGGCCGAGACGCCCGAATGCCATTCGGCCGGCCGCGCCCCGAACCGCGCCGCGAAACGATCCAGAAATTGCGTCGTGAGCGCGATTTCCGGCATCAGGATCAAGGCCTGCCGGCCTTCTTCCAGGCAGGCCGCGACGGCCTCGAAATAGACCTCCGTCTTGCCCGAGCCGGTCACGCCTTCGAGCAGGGTCGTGGAATATTTTCGCGCGGCGACCCGTTCCGTGAGACATTGCGCCGCCGTGGCCTGATCGGCTTCGAGCGCGGGCGCGGCGAAACGCGGATCGCAAGGAAGCGCGACGGGCTCCGGCGGCAGGGCGATGGTTTCCAGCGCGCCATCATCGACAAGGCCATCGATCACGCCGGTCGAGCAGGCGGCGGCCTCGGCCAGCGCCGATTTCAAGAAGGCGAGGCCGCCTTCGGCAGCAGCCAGCACGCGCGCCCGCTTGGGCGTCAGGCGCGCGGGCGCGGCGCCGGAAAGGCGGACGCCGACCCGCACAGGCTCGGGGCCGGCGGAAAAGGGCGCCCGCGCGGCCATGCGCAAGACCATGCCGCGCGGGCTCATGGTCCAGCGCGCGACCCAATCGATGAACTCCCGCAAAGGGGGCTTGAGCGGCGCGAGATCGAGCCTTGCCGCGACGCTTTTGAGATTGGACGCGCCCGCCGGCACCGGCCGCAGGCTCCAGACCACGCCAATGGTCATTCGCGCGCCCAACGGCGCCTCGACGAAATCGCCCTCGGCGAGATCGAGCCCGGCCGGCGCCTGATAGGAATAGGCGGTATCGACGGCGACCGGAATGAGGACATCGGCGATGCGGGGGGCTTGCTCCGACTCCTGCGGCACGCATGGACTCCCGGCATGGTTTACGCCGCGAGTATAGGGCGTGCGGAGAGGAAAACCCAAGGCGGCGGGGCGCGAGCCCCAGGGAAATTGCGCTTTGCGGCGACGCGAGGCGCGGTAATATGGCGGAGGCGCCGCCGGCGCCGGTCAACGGGGCCTGCCGATGTCTGGGGTTGTGGATTGGCTCAAGGATGAAAAGAACCGAGCCGTTCTTGGCTCGGTCAGCGCAGGACTCGCGGCTGTGGTAGCCGCTTTATGGGCGGTTTATGTTCACTTCTTCCCAGCTCCTGACGCGAAAGGGCCGTCGCAAACAATCGAGCTCCACAATGGGAACGTGATTGGCTCTGGACCCGGCGCCACCTACAACGCGCCGATCAATGTCGGTCCCGACGCGAAAGAAGTTGCTGCGCCGCTCGTCGAGCAAATGAAGGAGCTAACCGCCGCGCAGAAAGAGCTGGCGGCGCAGGTCGCCCGCGAAAAGGGCGTTGACGTCGCGCCGTTGCGGTCCATTCTCCTCAAGATGGGCGAGGCCGGCGTCAAGGACGAGGATATTCCGAAAATCCTCGACGCCAAGGCCGAGGAGCTCGTCAAGCTCCGGGCCGAAGTCGCTGTGCTGCAGCATGGCTCGCCGGCCGTGGCGGCGCTGGCGAAACAGGCCGAAGCCCTCATCAACAAGGGCGACCTTGACGGCGCGAGCCAAGTCCTGGCGCGCGGGCGCGAGGCGGCGCGCAAACAGCGCGAAGGCGCCAACCGCGACGAGGCGACGGTGTTGGGTCTAGATGCCCGCTTGGATGATCTCAAGCTCGCCTATCGCTCGGCGGCGGCGAAATATGGCGAGGCGGCGGGTCTCATGGCCGGGTTCGATCCGAGCAAATATTTTGCGCTGCTGGGTCACCAGGAACATGAACTTTACAAACAGGGCGGGGAATTCGGCGACAATCAAGCGCTTGTCGAGGCGATCGAGGTCGCGCGCCGGATGCAGGCCGTCGCGGGCGACGCGGATCAGCGCGGGGTGGCGCTGACTTGGCTCGGCAACGCGCTTGGATCGCTCGGGGAGCGCGAGGGCGGGACGGCGCGGCTGGAAGAAGCGGTCGCCGCCTATCGCGCCGCGCTGGAGGAAAATACCCGCGCGCGCGTCCCGCTCGATTGGGCGGCGACGCAGATGAATCTCGGCAACGCGCTCCAAACGCTCGGGGAGCGCGAGAGCGGCACGGCGCGGCTGGAAGAAGCGGTCGCCGCCTATCGCGCCGCGCTGGAGGAAAATACCCGCGCGCGCGTGCCGCTCCAATGGACGAGGACGCAGATGAATCTCGGTCTTGCGCTCATGAGGCTCGGGGAGCGCGAGAGCGGGACGGCCCGGCTGGAAGAAGCGGTCGCCGCCTATCGCGCCGCGCTGGAGGAAAATACCCGCGCGCGCGCCGCTCCAATGGGCGAGGACGCAGAATAATCTCGCGATCGCACATCAAGCGCTGTTCCGCAAAACCAAGGCGCCGGAGCTCCTAGCCTTGGCCCTTACCGAGGCCGAAAGCGCCTTGGAGGAATATCGCAAGGCCGGGGCGGGTTATTACATCGATAAGGTCGAGAGGCTGCGCGGGCGAATCCTCACGGCGCAAGCGGCGGCGCCTCCCGGATTCAGGGCAGGCGAAGAAAGTCGCGACCAAGCGCGCAAAAACTCATTGATCGCGCGGCCGACCAGAGCGCTCAGGTGTTCATCGCCTCGAAGAACATGGCGTTGCCCTTGGGCGTCTCGCGCAGCTTGCCGAGCAGGAATTCTATCCCGTCCACCGTGCCCATCGGGTTCAGGATGCGGCGCAGCACATACATTTTTTTCAAGACGTCGGGCGGCACCAGCAGCTCCTCCTTGCGGGTGCCGGAGCGGGTGATGTCGATCGCCGGGAAGGTGCGTTTATCGGCGACCTTGCGGTCGAGGATGATCTCCGAATTGCCGGTGCCCTTGAACTCCTCGAAAATCACCTCGTCCATGCGCGACCCGGTGTCGATCAGCGCGGTCGCGATAATGGTCAGCGAGCCGCCTTCCTCGATATTGCGGGCGGCGCCGAAGAAGCGCTTGGGGCGCTGCAGGGCGTTGGCGTCGACGCCGCCAGTGAGCACCTTGCCGGAGGACGGCACCACGGTGTTATAGGCGCGGCCGAGCCTCGTGATCGAATCGAGAAGGATCACCACGTCGCGGCCATGCTCGACGAGGCGCTTGGCCTTTTCGATCACCATTTCGGCGACCTGGACATGGCGCACCGCCGGCTCGTCGAAGGTCGAGGAGATGACCTCGCCCTGGACCGAGCGCTGCATGTCGGTGACCTCCTCCGGCCGCTCGTCGATCAGCAGGACGATCAGATAGCATTCCGGATGATTGGCGGTGACGGATTGGGCGATATTTTGCAGCAGCACCGTCTTGCCGGTGCGGGGCGGGGCGACGATGAGGGCGCGCTGGCCCTTGCCGATCGGCGCGACAATGTCGATGACCCGGGCCGACAGATCCTTCTTGGTTGGATCCTGGACCTCGAGATGCAGGCGCTCGTCGGGGTAGAGCGGGGTCAGATTGTCGAAATGGACCTTGTGGCGGATCTTCTCCGGGTCCTCGAAATTGATCGTATTGACCTTCAGAAGGGCGAAATAGCGCTCGCCTTCCTTGGGGCTGCGGATGAGGCCCTCGACCGTGTCGCCGGTGCGCAGGCCGAACCGGCGGATCTGCGAGGGCGAGACATAAATATCGTCCGGCCCGGCGAGATAATTCGCCTCGGGCGAGCGGAGGAAGCCGAAGCCGTCCTGCAGCACCTCGATGACGCCTTCGCCGACGATCTCGACGTCGCGGCTCGCGAGCTGCTTGAGGATCGCGAACATGAGCTCTTGCTTGCGCATGATCGACGCGTTCTCGACTTCGTGCTCTTCGGCGAAGGCGAGCAATTCGGTCGGCGACTTGAGCTTCAAGTCCTGCAGCTTAATTTCCCGCATGGGGATGAAGTCCTTGGAAGATGGCGCGATCCGCTCGCGCAAGGTCGGGAAAACACAGACGCAACCATGTCCGGCTAGGACAGGCGCGCAAGTCCCGATAAACAGGTGCAAGGTTTCGCCGCGGCGCTTCGCACGCGCCTGATGAAAGCCAATAGCCTAGAGGAGGGACCCTATGAATATATGGATTTGGATGCTTTGACAAGCAAAAGCAATCCTACCGCGATTCGCCGCGCCGATCAAAATGGCTTGATGACGACCAAAATAATGATCCCCAGCATCAGAACCGTCGGAATTTCATTGAGAATCCGATAAAAGCGGGCGTCGCGGCGGTTTCTCTCGGCGGCGAAATCCTTGGCGATTTTGCTGAAATATCCGTGCATGGCGGTCAAAAAAACGACAAGCAGCAGTTTTCCCTGCAACCAACCCGCGTGAAAAAACCCCGCCTGCGCGGCAAGGCCGAGGCCGGTGAGCCAGGCGACGACAAGGGCCGGGCGCATGATGATTTGCAGCAGCCGGCCCTCCATCACGGTGAAGGTCCGCGCCTGCGCCGAGCCCTGCGGCGCGTCGGCGTGATAGACGAAAAGACGCGGCAGATAGAGCAGCCCAGCCATCCAGGAAATGATCGCCGCGATGTGGAGAACCTTGGTCCAATGATAGGCGTCGTTCATTCGGCGGACCCTTGGCGGACAAGCTCGACCAGCCGGGCGACATGGGCGAGCGGCGTCTCCGGGAGGACGCCATGGCCGAGATTGAAAATATGCGGACGACGCTTGAAGGCGGCCAGGATTCGCCGCGCCGAGGCCTCCAGCGCCGTCCCGCCGGCAAGCAAGGCCAATGGATCGAGATTTCCCTGCAGGACAAGGCTCTTGTCGAAAGCCTCGGCGGCCCAGGCGGGATCGACCGAACTGTCGAGCCCAAGCGCATCGACGCCGGTCTGGCGCGCAAACGCCTCCAAGCGAACGCCGACGCCTTTCGGAAAGCCAATGATGCGAACGGCGCTCCCCTTGCGCCTCAAGCCGGAGACGATCGCCTTGATCGGCGCGACGCACCAGCGCTCGAACTCGCCCGCCGGCAAAACACCAGCCCAGCTGTCGAAAATCTGCACCGCCTCGACCCCGGCCTCGATCTGCGCCGAAAGATAATCGATCGAGGCCACGACGAGCCGGTCGATGAGACGCTGACATAATTCGGGATCCCTGTAGGCGAACAGCCGCGCCGGCGCCTGATCGGGCGTGCCGCGCCCGGCGAGCATATAGCTCGCGACGGTCCAGGGCGCGCCGCAAAAGCCGATCAGCGCCGTCTCCTCGGGAAGGTTGCCAGCGACCCGTTCGATCGTTTCGAAAACGGGCGCGAGACGGGCGACGTCGATTCGCTCGTTAAGCTTGGCGAAATCCTCGGCGGATAGGATGGGGTCGAGCCTTGGGCCTTCGCCGGACTCGAAGCTGACTTTCTGGCCAAGCGCGTCGGGGACGACCAATATATCGCTGAAAAGGATCGCCGCGTCGAATCCAAACCGGCGGATCGGCTGCAAGGTCGCTTCCGCTGCAAGAGCAGGCGTATAGCAAAAATCGAGGAAAGAGGGCGCCTTGGCGCGGATCTCGCGATATTCGGGCAGATAGCGCCCGGCTTGCCGCATCAGCCAAAGCGGTGGGGGAAAGCGCGTATCCCCTTCCAACGCGCTGAGAAAAGGCTTGGTTTGGGCTTTGGGTTTCTCATCCAAGCTCTGATAAATCCTTAATAATTTATGAATCTTTCTTAAAGCTTTTTCTATTTAGATTAGGAGGTGGATTAGCGTTATGCGCGGATTTGCACAATTGGATTCTAGCCTCCTTATTTATCCCGCTTATTCACAGCCTAGCCGAGCGTTTGATCCGGAGCAAAATCACCTCGCAATTTCCGTGTGCTAATGTTTTTTGACAGGGTGCCGTCGAAACAGTTTCCCCAAGATAGGCATGATCCACAGGCGCGGCTTATTCTTGGTCCCATGCCGACGCCTGTTGAAAATTTCGCGGCTAAAAAGTCGAGCCATGGCGAGAAATTAGTTGTCAGCGGGTCGATGGCGGATTTATCCACCCTTGTCCCAGCTAATCCCTGCGTTCTCGATATCCCCGCGAGGCCGTTCGTGGAGCGTCATGTCTGCCATTTGCATCTGATTTCCGATGCGACGGGGGAAACGCTGATCGCGGTGAGCCGCGCCGCCGCGGCGCAATATCAGGATGTGTCTTCGCTCGAACATGTCTATCCTTTGGTGCGCACGCGCTCCCAGCTCGATCGGGCGATCGGCGAAATCGCCGCCGCGCCTGGCATGGTTCTGTTCACCCTGATCGATCAGAAGCTCGCGCGCCGCCTTGAGGAAGGCTGCCGCGAAATCGGGGCGCCATGCCTGTCGGTTCTGCAGCCGATCTTGAACCTGTTCCAATCCTATCTTGGAACGCCGGCCAAGCCGCGCCCCGGCGCGCAGCATATGCTCAACGCCGATTATTTCAGGCGGATCGACGCCTTGAACTTCACCATGCTTCATGACGATGGCCAGCTGGCGGAGGACTACGAAGCAGCCGACGTTCTTCTGATCGGCGTGAGCCGGACCTCGAAAACGCCGACGAGCATCTATCTCGCCAATCGCGGCGTCAAAACCGCGAATATGCCGCTTGTGCCCAATGTCCCTTTGCCGAAATCTCTCGAAAACTTGCGCAGGCCGCTCGTCGTCGGCCTATTAGCGACGCCGGACAGCGTCGTCCAGATTCGCAAGACAAGGCTCCGCTCCTTGAACGCGAACCCTGATTCGCCCTATGTCGATCGCCATCTCGTCGCTGAAGAGCTTGCCCAATCGCGCCAGCTCTTCGAACGGCGGGGCTGGCCGATGATCGACGTGACCCGCCGCTCGATCGAGGAGACGGCGGCGGCGATCATCGATCTTTACAAGATCCATAGGTTGAGGATTATCGCTTCGTCATGACGGCGATTTGGCGCGGCGGCGCGCCGCTTATGCTCGCTTCGAAAAGTGCGGCGCGGCGCGGGCTTCTCGCCGCCACCGGCATTCCGTTCGAGACAGCGGATGCGGCGATCGACGAGCGCGCCGTCGAAGCGCCGCTGCGGGCCGCTGGCGCCGGCGGCTCGGAGATCGCGCGTCATTTGGCCCGAGCCAAGGCCTTGGCCGTCGCGTCGCGGCGTCCGGATCGTCTGGTCATCGGCGCCGACCAGACGCTTTCGCTCGCGGAGCAAGTTTTCGTCAAACCCATTGATCGCGCGGCGGCGGCGACGCAGCTCGCGGCTTTGTCCGGCCGCACGCATGAGCTTCATTCCGCCATTTGCGCGGCGCGGGGGAACAAGATCCTGTTCGAGGCCGCGCCCATCGCGCGGCTCGCCATGCGGCCGTTGTCGGTGGCTTTCATCGAGGCCTATCTCGCTTTGGTCGGCGATGCGGCGCTCGCCAGCGTCGGCGCCTATCAGATCGAGGGTCTTGGCGTTCATTTGTTCGAGAAAGTCGAAGGAGACCATTCGACGATCCTCGGACTTCCGCTCCTGCCGCTTCTGGCTTTTCTGCGTGAGAAAGGCAGCCTGCTGCAATGACCATCGCGCCGGACCGCCCGCCAAGAGCTTGCGTCATCGGCTGGCCCGCTGGGCATTCCCGCTCGCCAATCATCCATGGATTCTGGCTGGCGCAGCTTGGACTTGCCGGCGCTTATGAACGCGCCGCCGTTCCGCCGGAGGAGTTCGCCCATTTCATCCAGGGTCTCGCCGCCGCCGGCTTCGTCGGCGCCAATGTGACCGTGCCGCATAAGGAGGCGGCCTTCGCGCTTTGCGCCCGGACCACCGAAACGGCGGCGAGGCTTCAGGCCGTGAACACCTTGTGGTTCGAGGCCGGCGAGCTGTGCGGCGACAATACGGACGTGGAGGGGTTTGTCGCCGCCCTGGATCAAGACGCGCCGGGGTGGGCCGATCGCGCCAGCAAGGCGGTGGTGCTAGGCGCGGGCGGCGCCGCGCGGGCGATCGTCCAGGGCCTTTTGTCGCGCGGGATCGAACGGATCGCGCTCGTCAACCGCACCAAGGGGCGCGCCATGGCGCTCGCGGCGCAATTCGGTGCTCCGGTCGAGGCGTTCGACTGGGGCGATGCCCGCCGCGCGCTGGCCGACGCGGATCTTCTCGTCAACACGACATCGCTCGGCATGAGCGGCCAGCCGACGCTCGATCTTGATCTCGCGCCTTTGCCGCCGCGCGCAATTGTCTGCGATATTGTCTATGTTCCGCTCGAAACCGAGTTTCTTCGCGCGGCCAGGGGCCGAGGCTTGCGTGGGGTTTCCGGCCTGGGCATGCTCTTGCATCAGGCGGCGCCGGGGTTCGCCCGCTGGTTCGGCGTCAAGCCGACTGTGACCTCGGAGCTGCGCCGCTTGGTCGAGGCGGATATTCCGAAGGGCGCCTGATGTTCGTTCTCGGTCTGACCGGTTCAATCGGCATGGGAAAATCGACGACGGCGGCTATGTTCCGCGCCGAGGGAATCATGGTCGCATGATTCCGACGCCGCTGTGCATGCGCTTTACCAAGGCGCCGCCGCCCCTGCGATCGAGGCGGCGTTTCCGGGCGTTGCGCCGAATGGCGTCGTTGACCGGCAAGCGCTGGGCGCGCTTGTGTTCGACGATCCCGCCGCGTTGCGGCGGCTTGAGGCCATCATCCATCCTTTGGTCGCCGCCGCGCGCGAAGCTTTTCTCGCCGAGGCGGCGAAATCTGGCGAGCGCCTTGTCCTCCTCGACGTGCCTTTGCTGTTCGAGATCGGCGCCGAACGGACCGTTGACGCCGTGGTTCTCGTCACGGCGCCGGAAACAGTGCAAAAGGCGCGCGCGGCGGCGCGCCCGGGAATGACGTCGGAGCGGCTTGCCGCCATACTCGCGCGGCAAATGCCGGATGCGGAGAAACGCGCGCGGGCGCATTTCATCATCGAGACCGGACTGGGTTTCGCCGTCGCCGAGCGGCAGGTGCGCGGCGTCTTGCGCGCCTTGGCGGGCGCGGCCGACAAAGGCGCGAGCCGAAGCGAAGATTGAGGATGTCATGCGCGAGATCGTTCTCGACACGGAGACGACCGGATTGGACCCGGCGAAAGGGCACAGGATCATCGAAATCGGCTGCGTGGAGCTCTTGAACGCCATCCCAACCGGGCAGACGTTTCATGTCTATCTCGACCCCGAACGCGACATCCCCGAGGAAGCCTTTCGGGTGCATGGAATTTCCGCCGAGTTTCTCGTCGGCAAGCCGTTGTTCGCGCAGGTTAGCGCCGATCTCTTGAATTTTCTCGGCGACGCCATGATTGTGGCCCATAACGCCGAATTCGACCTGCGCTTTCTCAATGCGGAACTCGCCCTTCTTCGATCTCGCGCCGATCGGGCAGGATCGAATCATCGACACATTGGCTCTGGCCCGGCGCAAATATCCCGGCGCCGCCAATAGTCTCGACGCGCTTTGCGCCCGTTATGGCGTCGACGCGTCGCGCCGCGCCAAGCATGGCGCCTTGCTGGACGCGGAGATTCTCGCGGAAGTCTATGCCGAGTTGACCGGCGGGCGTCAGGCGGCGCTTGTTTTCGCCGCCGGCGGAACCGCGGAGGAGACCGCGGCCGGAGCCTTGCTGAAGCTAAGGCCTAATCCGCGCGTCTTCGCGCCGAGCGCGGAAGAGCGGGCGGCGCACGAGGATTTTGTCAAGGGATTGGGCGCCAAGGCGATCTGGAGCCTTTATCAGACAGCGAAAGCCGCCGAATGAACGCTCTGCTATGTGGGCGATCCAGCCGCGTCGCAGGCGCAACGCGCCACGAGGTCGTTCGGCGTCCCGTGTAGGCGTCCCATTTTGCCGTTTAGTTCAGGCGCGAGACGACCGCGAGGCGCTTGATTTCGCCATTTTGATAGGCCTGCAAAAATGCGTTGTAGTTCCTGAAGGAGACGCAACCGTTCGAATCGCCGTTCGGGCCGAGCATGTAGGTGTGCGCGAGAAGGCCTGTCCGCCCATAGACGCTGCCGCCGAGGGGTTTCAAGCGCAACGCCCGCACCCCGTGGAACGGCGCCTCGCGCGGCTCAAGCTCATAGACATTTGGTGGCGTGGGTCCGCGCATTCGCTCGCTCACATAGCGCGGATTGTCCAATCTGTCGCCGAGGCCCGAATGCGCCTCCAATCTTGTTCCATTGGGAAGATAGACGGTATGCGCCGAGATATCATAAATCGCGGTGCCGCGATCGAAACGCGCCGACGGGCTGGGAGCGACGCTTCTTGCCTTGTCAATAACGACACTTTCTGGCGCCGCATAGGCGAGGACAGGCCCCGAAGGTTGCGCGGGAGCAAAAAGCTTTTCGAAGAACGAGCGATTATCCGCGGCGGGGGCTGACGCAATCGTCTTGCTGCTCTGTTGCGCCAGCCGGCGGCTGGGCGCGGGCGTAGATATGGGGCCATGGCTCGCAAGCGAGCCGAGCTCAGCGGGACGCGGTGTTGGCAAAGGCGCGCCTTCGGCGAGTTGGGGCGCCGCCGGCATTGGCGTTGGCGCGATGTCATCCTGCTCCGCAGTCGCGACCATGGCCTCAGGCGCGCTCGACTCGAGTTCGGCTTCGAGCGGAAAACTGTGTGCGAGGGAAACCGGCGTCGAACCCGACGTAGATCTAGGGTCGAACAGCGCGCCATAGGGATTCGCGGCGGCGGCCGCCACGCGTGTCGGCGCTTCCGGCGACTTAACGACTGTATGGGCGACCATGTTGGGGGCTTCGGCCGGACGGAAATAGAGCATCCATGCGCCAACCAACGCGCTGATGCCGAGGGCGGCGGCGCCTGGAATGGTCAAAGAAAAAACTGCCCGAGATATGCGACGGCGCTTCAATGGAATGAAATCATGTGGCGCATCGATCTCGTATGTCATTCGTCTCGCTTTCGTAATGATTTCACTTCGCGGCGCGAGGCCCGCGCCAAATCTTTCGAACTGGAGCAAGTCCTTCCCAATCGGCGGGACTCGGCCGACTGGAAAGCGCTCGACCACAAGAGCTGCTTGGGGGCGCCTCACAGCCAGTCAGAATCTCCGCGCAAAAAATGTCACAACATTGCTGGCGCTACATTGGGGCGATTTTTAGTTAAATGCGGATTAAAATGTCGGTATCGATGTCGCGTATGATTAAGAGCCAAGCGCAGTGCGATTGGCGAAACGGGTTGCGGCGTTTGAAAAACACCGGTCGCGAATGACGAAAAACCCGACTAGAATCCGGTAAAGCGCAAAAAACCTCACAACATTGCTGGCGCTACATTGGGGCGATTTTTAGTTAAATGCGGATTAAAATGTCGGTATCGATGTCGCGTATGATTTTAAGAGCCACGGACCGGATGCTTGGCGAAGCCGGTTGCGGCGTTTGAAAACCCCGCGCGCGATTGGCGAAACAGCCGACCAAAGTCGGGCTGGGCGCCAAACCTGACCCAAGCTTTGCAAACCAAGGCCGCTGCTCCAGCTTTGATCCGGTTGACGGAACCTTCAAAATGAGGCGATCTTTGGGAAATCCGAGATATTCAGGCTGCGCGCCCAGGACTTGCGCGAAAGTCAGGACTTGCGCGAAGTTTGGCTCGGCCGGGAATGACCCTGAAAGGGCGTCCGGTCGAGGGCGGCGACAGCGCGATCTCACGCATTTGCAAATGAAGCGAGCGTCGGTTCGCGCGCGGAAAATGCGACAAAATACAAAGCTGGAGCTACTTTCAGGGAGCTGAAAGCGCTCCAGGCGATTGGGAGGGGCCGCGCCGAAGCATGAGCATCGAATCGACGATTTTATTCGTTGCCGACGCATGCCCGCGGCTTCGAGCCGCGGCGGAGGCCCTCACGCGCGAGCCCGATTATCGCGTCATCATGGCGGCGCGCGGCGACGAGGCCGCCGACGTGCTCAATGACGCCCATGTCGATTTGATTCTCGCCGATGTCGAAGCCGGAGATAGCGACATCGTGGCTTTTTTGTCGCGGCTGCGGTTCACCCATCCGCATCTTGTGCGCATCCTCCTTGTCGACAACGAAGCCGGCCAGCGCCTAAACGAGGCGCTCGCCCGCACGGCGGCCTATCAATATTTGACCAAGCCGCTGCAGGCCGAACAGGCTTGCCTCGTCGTCAAGCGCGCCTTGGAGACAGGCGAGCTCGCCCGCCGCCACCGCCGTCTCGTTCGCGAGCTCAAGATCGGTGATGATTCGACATTTCTCCAAAGCAAGCCCGATGGCGTCGCGCGCGCCGAGACCTCGCATTTCGAGCGCCTGGTCTACGCCAGCGAAGCGATGGCGGAGCTCTGCAGCCTGGCCCGCGAGGTCGCCCGCACCGATCTGCCGGTTCTCATCGAGGGGGAAACTGGAACCGGCAAGGAATTGCTCGCGCGGGCGATGCATTTCCATTCCTGCCGCTCGTCTAGCCCCTTGATGGTGCAAAATTGTGGCGGCGTCCGCGACGAGCTGCTGCATTCCGAACTGTTCGGCCACAAGCGCGGCGCCTTCACCGGCGCGGTCAGCGATCGCCTCGGCCTGTTTCGCGCGGCCGATGGGGGAACCGTCTTCCTCGATGAAATTTCCGAGGTCTCGCCATCGTTTCAGGTCAGCCTGCTGCGCTTCCTGCAGGAAGGCGAGGTGAAGCCGCTCGGCTGCGACAAGACCATGCACGCCAATGTGCGAATCATCGCCGCCTCCAATAAGCCTTTGAAGCAATTGGTGCGGGCCGGCCAGTTCCGCGAGGATCTTTATTTTCGGTTGAAAGGCTTCGATCTCGAAGTGCCGCCTTTGCGGGCGCGGCCGGCCGATATTCCGGTGCTGACCGAATTTTTCGTGCGTAAGCATGGCGGCCTTCTCAGCAATCGCGTTCTCGGCGTCTCCAATGACGTGATCGAGATCTTCAAGAGCTATCGTTTTCCCGGCAATGTGCGCGAGCTCGAGAACGAAGTTCGCCGCATGGTGGCTCTGGCCAAGGATGGCGAATATTTAACGCGGCGGCATCTTTCGCCGGCCCTGGCCGCCTTGCGCGGGGCGGCGCGTGATCGGCTGGTCCTCAAGGCCGATGGCCGGACCTTGAAGGAAATGGTCGAATCGCTCGAAGGGCAGCTGGTCCGCCAGGCGCTTGAGAAATGCCGCTGGAATCAGAGCAAGGCGGCGCGGGAATTGGGCCTGTCTCGGGTCGGGCTCGCGAATAAGATCCGCCGCTACGCCTTGACCGAAGGCGCGA
Source organism: uncultured Alphaproteobacteria bacterium (assembly GCA_963829515.1). Lineage (GTDB taxonomy): Bacteria > Pseudomonadota > Alphaproteobacteria > Rhizobiales > Beijerinckiaceae > Methylocapsa. Next base: position 622,907 of record CAWHIP010000005.1, on the reverse strand, counting down.
CTCGCGCGGGCTGAGTTGCAATGAAGGGGCGCGCCAATGGACGCCGGAGACGAAGACGCGAATAAATCCGCCGAGATCCTCCGTTTTCCGCTGTCGCGGGCGACGCCTTCGGGGAGCGCCGGCGGCTTCGCCGATCTTGGCGTCGGCGCCATGGCGCGCCGCCTTGGGATGCGCAAAAGCCAAATGACCGGGCATTGGTGCAGCCATTGTCGCGGCGTCTGGTTCGGCTATGCGCTGGAGGTCGAATGCCCGCGATGCGGCAACCGTCATGGCTAGAGATTTTGTTGATGGCAATGAAAACTAACTATGCAGGCGCCAACAAAGTTTCTATGCAGCTTGACGTTTTGAACTCATGTGACTTGGCTTAAGATATTGAATTTTAATAATTTTAAACTGGTTGGCTCCAGGCATGAAGCTTGCGGCCTCGAGCCGGACGGCGACCTTCCCCATGCATGAAGGCGAGGCGCCGCGGGAGGAATTTCATGGCCAATCTTCTATGGCTCCAGGGCGGCGCCTGTTCCGGCAATACAATGTCCTTTCTCAATGCCGAGGAGCCGAGCGCCTGCGACCTCGTGACCGATTTTGGCATTAATGTCCTGTGGCATCCCTCGCTGGGCCTCGAGCTCGGCGACAATGTCAAGCAACTGCTTCAGGATTGCGTTTCCGGCAAGATCCCGCTGGATATTTTCGTGTTCGAGGGCACGGTCGTGAACGCGCCGAACGGCACCGGCAATTGGAATCGTTTCTCCGGCCGGCCGATGAAGGAGTGGGTCAAGGAGCTTTCGGAGGCGGCGCAATTCGTGGTCGCGATCGGCGATTGCGCCACTTGGGGCGGCATCCCGGCGACCGCGCCAAATCCAAGCGAATTGGTCGGGCTGCAATTTTTGAAGCGCGCCCCTGGCGGATCGCTCGGGACCGGGTTCAAGTCAAAGGCCGGGCTTCCCGTCATCAATATTCCGGGCTGTCCGGCGCATCCAGATTGGGTCACCCAGATCCTCGTCGCCGTCGCTACGGGTCGCGCCGGCGATCTCAGCCTTGACGAATTCCAGCGGCCGAAGACCTTTTTCACGAGCTTCACCCAGACCGGCTGCACCCGCAACATGCATTTCGCCTATAAGGTCTCGGCGACGGCCTTCGGCCAGCGCAAGGGCTGTCTCTTCTATGATCTCGGCTGCCGCGGGCCGATGACGCACAGCCCATGCAACCGCATCTTGTGGAACCGGCAAAGCTCGAAAACTCGCGCCGGCATGCCCTGCCTCGGCTGCACCGAGCCGGAGTTTCCCTTCTTCGATCTGGCCCCGGGTACGGTGTTCAAGACCCAGACCGTGATGGGCGTGCCGAAGGACATGCCGGCCGGCGTCGACAAGACCGGCTATGTCAAGCTGACCGCCGCCGCCAAGGCCGCCGCCCCCGCCTGGGCGGAGAAGGATATTTTCGTCGTCTGACCGGATGGCCGAGGGCGGGGTCCGCTTTCGGATCTCGCCCGGCGGCATTCGACCGAGCATGATTTTTTCGCGAAACCGGCCGCCGCTTTCGCTGATCGGGACGGGCCTTGGGCGCCGCCTCGCTTGCAATTCAGGAGCACCGCATCATGGCTGAAGCAGCCGTTCAGACGCTTGACATATCTCCGGTAGGCCGCGTCGAGGGCGACCTCGACGTGCGCGTCGACATCGCCGACGGCGTTGTCGTCAATGCTTGGACCCAGGCCGAATTGTTTCGCGGCTTCGAGATCATCCTGCGCGACAAGGATCCGCAGGCGGGGTTGGTCGTAACCCCCCGCGCATGCGGCATTTGCGGCGCCTCGCATCTGACCTGCGCCGCCTGGGCGCTCGACACCGCCTGGGCGACGACCGTCCCGCGCAACGCGATTCTGGCGCGCAATCTCGGCCAGCTCGCGGAATCGCTCCAGAGCCTGCCGCGGCATCATTATGGCCTGTTCATGATCGACTACACGAACAAGGCCTATTCCGGCAGCCGCTATTACGAGGAGGCGGTGAAACGCTGGGCGCCCTTCACCGGGACGCATTACGAGGCCGGGGTCACGATTTCCGGCCGGCCGGTGGAGATTTACGCGCTGCTCGGCGGGCAATGGCCGCATTCGAGCTATATGGTGCCGGGCGGCGTCATGAGCGCGCCGACGCTCACGGACGTCACCCGCGCGTGGTCGATCCTCGAGTATTTCCGCCGCACTTGGATGGAGCCCATGTGGCTCGGGTGCTCGCTGGAGCGCTATGAGCAAATCAAGTCCTATGAGGATTTCCTCGCCTGGCTCGACGAGCGGCCCGAGCACGCCAATTCCGACCTCGGCCTGTTCTGGCGCATGAGCCTCGACATCGGCCTCGACAAATATGGCGTCGGCCTCGGCAAATATGTCACCTGGGGCTATCTCCCCCATGAGGATAAATACAATCATCCGACCATCGAAGGCCGCAACGCCGCCGTCATCATGAAGAGCGGCGTCTATGACGGTAAGACGGACAGCCATAAATTGATGGACCAGTCCTTCACCCGCGAGGACACGCTGCACGCCTGGTATGACGAGGCGAGCCCGGTGCATCCGTTCGACCGCACCACCAAGCCGATCTCCAAGAACGATCTCGATCATAATGGCAAATATTCGTGGGCGACCGCGGTCGCCCACATCGACAACGGCCGGCTCGAGGCGGGACCGCTGGCGCGCCAGCTCGTCGCCGGCGGCAAGCATGGCGAAAGCTGGCAGCATTATGATCCGCTGGTGCTCGACATGTATAAGAAGCTCGGCGGCGCGAGCGTGATGTTGCGCCATTTCGCCCGCATGCATGAGGGCGTGAAGATCTATCGCGAAATGGAGCGGGTGCTGCGCGAACTGCGCCTCGCCGATGAATGGTATGTCAAGCCGACCGAAAAGGATGGACGCGGCTGGGGCGCGACGGAAGCCATTCGGGGCGCCTTGTGCCACTGGATCGAGGTCCAAAACGGCAAGATCAAGAATTATCAGATGATCGCCCCGACGACCTGGAACGTCGGCCCGCGCGCCGAGACCGGCGAGCGCGGACCGATCGAGGAGGCGCTGATCGGCACGCCGATCAAGGATAAGCATGATCCGGTCGAAGTCGGCCATGTCGCGCGCTCCTATGATTCCTGCCTGGTCTGCACCGTCCATGCGCATGACGCCAAGACCGGCGCGGAGCTCGCCCGCTTCAGGACCGCTTGAGGCGACGCCGGAAACTGGACGCCAAACCCCAGCGCGGTCCGCAAAAGAATGCGGATCGCGCCTGTCCGTTGATTCGCGGCTCTAAAGAGATTTTCAGCTGCGTCCACGTCCAAGGCGTAACACACGTGGACAAGATGGCCTCCGGGCTCGTCGGGGCGCGGCCTCATCGCGAGCTAAAGGCATTTCCCGATTCCGCTATGTAGCATGCTTACAACCGGCCCGAGCGGGTATATATTCACGCCCAGACGCGACCGATCTGGCGCGGCTGATTTTCGGCGGAGCCTTTGCGGCGCGTGGCGCGGGGTCGATCGCCGCCAGGGATTTCGTGAGGCGATTTCATGACTACGGCGGACTCACAAGGGGTTCTTGAAAAAATCACCAAGCTGTTGGCGGAGGGATTGAAGACAAAGACCGAGCCGATCCCCGAGACCGAGAAGGAATTCGGCGAAATTCTGAAAGAGTTGCGGGAATTGAGCCCGGACGATCTGCAAGGCAAGCTCGTGATCGTCGGCTTGATCAATCATCCCTTCGGCGAGGAGCAATATCGCTGCATGGAATGCATGTATTACCTCGTGCATCGGAAATGGTGTGATCTTCCCGAGCTCGCCGTGCCGGTCGAGCCGGATTGGTGGTGTCGCCTGTGGCGGATTTGAACAGCGGGCGAAAGCAGCTTCGCCGTCGCGCGCGAAACCGCCCGCCGCCGTTCCAGGGGTGTCTCTCATGCTCGCGGTGATCGGCTGCGGCAATCTCAATCGCAGCGACGACGGCGTCGGCGTCATTGTCGCTCGGCGCCTGATGGCGCAGGGCTTTGGGCCGTCGCCGCGGCTGCGGATCTTCGACGCCGGCACGAATGGCATGGACGTCCTGTTTCAAGCCCGGGGGGCTCAAAAGCTCATTATCTTGGACGCCTCTTCGAGCGGCGCGGAGCCCGGCGCGGTCTTTGAAGCGCCCGGATCGGCGCTTGAAAACCGGCGCGAGCCGAGCTTCACCCTGCATGATTTTCGCTGGGACCACGCGCTCTACGCGGGGCGGCGGATCTGGGCCAATAATTTTCCCGACGATGTGACAGTCTTTCTCATCGAGGCGCAAAGCCTTGATCTCGGCCTCGAACTTTCCGATCCGGTCGCCCGCGCCGCCGATATTGTCGCCGCTCGTGTTACGGCGATGATCGGGGCCTATCTGGCGGCGGAGCCCGCGCCATGAGCGAGACGCTTTCCGCGCGTCAAGCCTTGCCTCTGCGCATCCATCGCGATCATGTCTATATCGACGCGGCGTCTTTCGCCGCGCGTTTGGGGAGCGTGGCGAACATCGCCTTGCTGCGCGACGGCGATGATCTGCTGATCATGCCGATCTTCAACGCGGCGGCCGGCGGCTTCCTGGTGAAACAGGTCAATGCGCGCGGCGATCGCGCGATTCACGCGGCCGATTTCTTCCGCCTGAACGGGATCGACGAGACAAACGACCAGCGCTTCGACGCCATTTGGAGCGACGCCTGGGCGGGATACATGGTCGTTGGATTTTTCTCAGCCTGAATCATGCGCCGCCGACGGGGGAGGAAAAACGGTCGACGCTTGCCCTGCTTGCGCGCTAGCAAACTTAGTTTGCGATACGAAAGTAAACTAGACTCCTGATGCGTAAACGCATAATCCTGACAGGTAAGAAACCGAATTAAATCGGGTCGACTGCTTGGGAGGAGCGCCAGACATGCCGTCGCGCGCGGAGACCGATGTTGAAGCCGCTCTGGCGGCCGTGGACGCGCAGGACGCGCCGCTCGCGGGAAAGGTCGAGATGCTCATGGAAATGGCCATGGGCTTGCAGATCCGGCCGCGCTCCGCTGATGATTTGCTTCAATCGGTCAAGCTCTATGAAGCGGCGCTCGGGCTCTGCCCGGCCGAACTCTATCTTCTCCGCGGCCGGATTCATGCGCGTCTGGCGACCGCCCTGCAGGCGATCCCCGCCGAGGACATCGCGCCTTTGCGGAGCGCGCGCGAAAATCTCGAAGCGGCCCGCGACATCCTCAAGCATGAAGGCGCCCCCGAGGAGCTCGCCGAAATCGAGATGAATCTCGGCCTCGTCTTTCAAAGCCTCGCGGCCGCCAACGCGGCCCCGATCACCGCCGCGATCTCGGCCTATCAAAGAGCGCTGCGAACGTTCGACGCCCGGGCGTTTCCGCGGGAATACGCCATCCTTCAGAACAATCTGGCGATCGCCTTCCTGTCGATTCCCTTCACCGACGAGCGCGCCAAGATGCGCGAGGCTCTCGCGGTGCAGGCGTTCCAGGAAGGGTTGAAGGTGGTCAATATCATCGATCATCCGAGCGAATACGCCATGTTGCAAAACAATCTCGGCAACGCCCTGCAATATGCGTCGTCGAGCCATTCGGTCGAAAACTGCCTGCGCGCGCTCGACGCTTATGACGAAGCGCTCAAGGTCCGCACGCGCGCCGCGACTCCGATCGAATACGCCAACACCATCGCCAATTACGCCAATTGCCTGCGCAATCTTCCCGATGACGCCGCCCGGCCCGAGGCCGGCAACGCCGCCAATCTCGATGCGGCGCTTGGCCGCTATCGCGAGGCCGAGGCGATTTTCGCCGGCTTCGGCGAGCGCCAGAAGGTCGCGGTTGTGGCGGAGATGATCGCCGAGATCGAAGCCGAGGCGGCGCAGTCGGCGCCCGCCGGCCAACGCGCGATGGGCCTTCAATAAAATGAGTTAAGCAAGGGTTGGATGACGGGGAGCGCGTGATGATTTGGTCGTTTTTTCTGGGGCTTGTCGCCATCTTGCTCGGCGGCGCTTTCTCTCTCGTTGGGGGCGCGGTCGGCGGGATCGCGGTCGGCGGCAAGGCGCTCGGCAATGAGCTCGCCGCCTGGATCGGCGCATTCTACGGGCCGCTCGCCGGCGCGGTCGGCGTTCTCATCGGCGTCATCCTCGCCGCGTTTCTGTTCTGAGGGGCAGTCGACATGTTCGAAATGGTGAAATCATCCGCCATCCTCTTCTTCCAGGGGAAATTGTTTCAAGATCAGACGGCGGCGTTGCGCCAGCTCGCGATTGGAATCGGCTTGACCGTGCTCGTGTTCCTGATCGTGGCGAAACTCGCCAATGTCGTGTTGGCGGGCGTTGTGGCCGGGTTCGTCGGCGGCGCGGCGCAGCCGTATCTTTTCAAGGATTTGAAATACCGCTGAAGCGTTCGCGAGCCTGAATATTGGCCGCGCCCGTTGTTAAGGAGGCGATCGTGAATGCGCATGCGCAGCCGTCGGAAGACGAAGCGCCAAAGGGCGGCGAATTGGCCGGCCAAAGCGTTGACGAGCTGCTCGCCGACATGGAGCGGTTCGAGGCCTTGATCGCCGGTTGGGACGAGTCGCAGCGCATGATCGTCTTCGCCTATCGCCGCGCCATCGAAGCCATGCACAAAGGCGCGCTGCGCAAGCTCATCGCCGAGGTCAAGGCCGCGCCCGGCGCGCTCGACGCGCTGCGCGGGGCCGCCGCCGATCCGCTGGTCTACGCCGTGCTGAGACGCCATGGCTTGGTCCAGCCGAGCCTGCAGGAGCGCATCGAGCGCGCGCTCGCCTCGATCCGGCCGATGCTCGCCTCCCATGGCGGCGATGTGGAGTTCGCGGCTTTTGTTCCGCCGGACGCGGTCGAAGTCCGCTTTCTCGGCAATTGCGATCATTGTCCGTCTTCGACCCTGACTTTCGTCGCTGGGGTCAAGCAGGCGATCGAGGAGCATTGCCCCGAGATCAAGCAGGTGCGGCAGGTGAAGGGCGCCGGCGCGGCCAAGGCGGCGGTCGATTTCGTCAGCCCATTCGCGGCGCGGCGCGACGGCGGCTGGCTTTACGCCGCGACCCTCGCCGAGATTCCCGAGCAGGGCGTGAAGGCCTGTGCGGTCAAAGGCGCGCCGCTGATCTTCAGCCGCCTGGGCGAGCTCGTGACATGTTTCCGCGATGCTTGCGCGCATTTGGGCTCGCCCATTTCCGGCGGCGCGGTTGCGCAGGGACGAATCATCTGCCCGCGCCACGGTTTTGAATATGACTTGATGTCGGGGGAATGTCTGACGGCGCCTCAGGCGCAATTGCAGCCGATCGCCCTGCGCGTTATGGGTGGGCGCGTCGAAATCAGGCTCGAGGGCTAAGCCGATGCGCGTTTCGCTCCAAGCTCTCGCTGATCCGCCGCCCGAAGCCTTCGCCGCGCCGGCGCCGCCGCTCCTCGATCCGGCCGGGCCCGAAATCGTGCTCGGATCGAAACCCGCCGGCTTCGACCTCACGATCCCGGTCGCGCCTTCGGCCGCGGCCATGTTTGGCCCGCGAGGGGCCGCCCTCGCTACGGCGGAAGGACCGCTTTTCGTCGCCGACACCGGCCATCATCGGCTGCTGGTCTGGCGCCGCCGCCCGACGGAAGATTTTGCGCCGGCCGATTTTCTCATCGGCCAGCCTGATTTCGCCCATGAGGGCCGCAACGCCAAGGGCGAGCCCGGCGCGGCCACGCTCAACGTGCCAACCGGCGTCGCCGCGAGCGCCGAGGTCCTCGCCGTCGCCGACGCCTGGAACCACCGGGTCCTGATCTGGCATGGGCTGCCGACCGCCGACAACCAGCCAGCGGATATTGTCCTCGGCCAAGCCGATTTCACCGGAATGCGCGCCAATCGCGGCGGCGAGCCGGGTCCCAACACCCTCAACTGGTGCTATGGCGTCAGCATCGTCGGCCGATCCCTCATCGTCTGCGACACCGGCAATCGCCGCGCGCTGATTTGGCGCGAGATCCCGCGCGCGAACGGGACACCCGCGGATTTGGTTCTCGGCCAGACGCGAATGGATTGCCGCGACGATAATGGCGGGCTCGGCGTCGATTCGCGCGGCATGCGCTGGCCGCATGCGGCGGCGGCCGCCGGCGAGGCGCTGCTCGTCGCCGATTCGGGCGACAATCGCGTCATGGTTTGGCGGCGCATGCCGAACGAAAATAGCGCGCCGGCGGATTTCGTCCTGGGCCAGAACAGTCCCTCCGCTTCCGAGCATAATCGAGCCAATTATCGGCCGGACGCGGCGAGCCTCAACATGCCCTACGCCTGCGCAGTGATGGGCGAGCGTCTTATCGTCGCCGATACGGCGAATTCGCGCCTTCTTGGCTTCGCGATCGGCGAGCTCGCCATGGGCGCGCCGGCGCGCAGTTTGAGCGGGCAGCCCGATTTCGCCGCCAAGGGCGACAACCGCTGGAAGGCGCCGGCGCGCGACAGCCTGTGCTGGCCCTATGGCGTCGCCGCCATGGGCGACACGGCGGTCGTCGCCGATTCCGGCAATAATCGCGTGCTCTTGTGGAGAGTGGCGCGATGACCGCCGCATGCGCCGAGGTTCTGGCCACCGAGATCCGCATCCGCGGCCTGGTTCAGGGCGTCGGCTTCCGCCCCGCCGTCTGGCGCCTCGCCAATCGCATGGGGCTGAGCGGCGAAGTGTTCAACGACGGCGAGGGAGTTCTCATTCGCATCGCCGCCGGGCGGGCGCTCGCGGAGCGCCTCGTCGCCGCGCTGAGGGACGAATGCCCGCCGCTCGCGCGAATCGACTCGCTCGATCTGCGCCCGGCGGCGGAGCCGTGCGGCCTCGACGGTTTCCACATATCCGTCAGCGGCGGCGGCGACATGCATACGCAGGTCGCGCCGGACGCCGCGACCTGCCCCGATTGCCTCGCCGAAATCCGTGACCCTTTCGCGCGCCGGTTTCGCTATCCCTTCGCCAATTGCACCCATTGCGGCCCCCGCCTGTCGATCGTCCGCGCGGCGCCCTATGACCGCGCGCGCACGACAATGGCTCCGTTCAGGATGTGTGCGGCCTGCCAAGCCGAATATGAGACGCCGGCCGATCGCCGTTTCCATGCGCAGCCGATCGCCTGCCACGCCTGCGGTCCAAAGGTCTCCATCGCCAAGACCGGCGCCGGCGCGGTGGAGTTTTCCGCCTTCAGCATGCTCGACGACGCCGATGCGGTCGCGGGCATGCTGCTCAAGGGCCATGTCGTCGCCATCAAGGGCCTAGGCGGCTATCATCTCGCCTGCGACGCGACCAACGCGGACGCGGTCGCGCGGCTGCGGTCGGGCAAGCGGCGCTACAGCAAGGCTTTCGCGCTGATGGCGCGAGACCTCGACATCATCCGCCGCTACGCGCTGGTCAGTCCGGCGGAGGAGGCGTCGCTGGCGTCGCCCGCCGCGCCGATCGTCCTGCTCGCGGCGCGGCGCGAGCCGAGGCTGCCCGAAACGGTATCGCCCGGCTTATCGACGTTGGGCTTCATGCTGCCTTATACGCCGCTGCATCATCTCATCTGCCGCCGCCTCGATCGGCCGATGGTGATGACCAGCGGCAATCTCTCCGACGAGCCGCAGGTCGTCGATGATGACGAGGCGCGGGAGAGGCTCGGCGCCCTCGCGGATTTCATCTTGAGCCATGATCGCCGCATCGCCGCGCGGCTCGATGATTCGGTCGTCCGCGTCGTCAATGGCGCGGCTCGGGTCATCCGCCGCGCCCGCGGATTCGCGCCGGGCGCGCTTGCGTTGCCGCGAGGCCTGCGCGGTGGCCCGCCCCTCCTTGCGTTGGGGGCCGAGCTCAAGAACACATTCTGCCTGGTCAAAGACGGCGAGGCGATCCTGTCGCAGCATTTGGGCGATCTCGAAGAGGCGCGCACGCTAGCCGATTTCGAGCGGATGCTCGATCTCTATGGCGCGCTTTACGCGCACCGGCCGCAAGCAGTCGCCGTCGATCTCCATCCCGACTATCTCTCGTCCAAACTGGGCCGGAAGATCGCCCTCGCCGAAGCTCTGCCGCTCATCGAGACGCAGCACCATCACGCCCATGTCGCGAGCTGCCTGGCGGACAATGGCGTCGCCGCCGGCGCGGGCCTCACGCTTGGCGTCGCCCTTGACGGCCTGGGTCTTGGCGATGACGGCGCGATTTGGGGCGGCGAGTTTTTGCTCGCGGATTATGCGGGCTACCGGCGCGTTGGAACGTTCAAGCCGGTCGCCATGCCGGGCGGCGCTCAAGCGATGCGCGAGCCCTGGCGCAACACGCTCGCCCATATCCTCGCCGAAATGGGCTGGCCCGCCTTCGCCGCGAATTTCGCCGAGACCGAGCTTTATGATTTCCTGAAAGGCAAGCCGATCGACGCCATGGCGGCGATGATCCAAAAAGGGGTGAACGCGCCGCCGGCGAGTTCCTGCGGGCGCCTGTTCGACGCCGTCGCCGCCGCCATCGGGCTCTGCCGCGACGCCGCCTTGCATGAGGGCGAAGCCGCCATGCGGCTCGAGGCGCTGGTCGACGACAAGGCCTTGGCCGAAGTCGATGAGGATCTCGCCTACCCGTTCGCCATCCCTAATCTGAAAGGCTCGGGTCTGCCTTATATCGAGCCGGCGGCGATGTGGCAGGCGCTGCTCGGCGATCTCTACGAGAACGCGCCGAAGGCGGTCATCGCCGCCCGTTTCCATAAAGGGCTCGCGCGCGCCGTGGCGGCCATGGTCGCCAAGGTTGTGATGGACGGCGGCGCGCGCGTCACGCGGCGCGTGGCCTTGTCTGGCGGCGTGTTCCAAAACCGCCCGTTCGCCGAAGAGCTGATCGTCCGCCTGGAGGCCGACGGGTTCGAGGTTCTCATGCAGACCAGGGCGCCGACCAATGATGGCGGCCTATCGCTCGGCCAGGCGGCCGTGGCCTCGGCGCGTCTCGCCGCCGATCGTGGAGGATAAACTTATGTGTCTCGGCATTCCCGGCCGGATCGTCGCCATCACCGACCCAAGTCGCAAGCTGGCGACCGTCGATGTGGCTGGGGTCAAGCGCGAAATCAACATCGCCTGCATCATCGGGGAGCGCGCGGTCGAGGATTGCGTCGGCGATTGGGTGCTTGTGCATGTTGGCTTCGCCATGAGCCTCATCGACGAGCAGGCCGCGATGGAGACCTTGCGCATCCTCACCGAGCTCGGCGAGGCGCAACAGGAGATCGCGGCGATGCGCGGCTCTGGCCGAGCCTAGAGCATTTTCAAGCGAAGTGGGCGCCGGTTCGCTTGAAGAAAATGCGATTAGACAAAAGCTCTAGCAAGCGCGAAAAAAGGCGATCAACATGGTCGAGGACAATCGGCTGCAAGACCTCTACCCTTTCCTCACTGGGAAGCGGCTCGACGCCGTCGACGTCGAAGCCGTTCTCGTCCAATCGGTGGCGCAAAAGGCGGCGTATCACGCCCAGGTCTTCGAGGCTTTCTTCAAGGACAATGATCACGCGCTCATCGCGGCGGCGCGGACGATCGCCGCGACCTATCGCGCTGGCGGCAAGCTTCTCGCCATGGGCAATGGCGGCTCGAGCTGCGACGCCGCCCATATCGCGGTGGAGTTTCTCCATCCAGTTACGGCGGGCCGCCCCGCGCTTCCGGCGCTCAACCTCGCGGCGGATGTCGCCATGCTGACCGCCGTCGGCAATGACATAGGCCATGAGCATATTTTCGTCCGCCAACTCGCCGCGCAGGCGCGTCGAGGCGATTGCCTCATCGGCCTTTCGACAAGCGGCGATTCGGCGAATCTCCTGCACGCTTTTCGCAGGGCGCGGGAGATGGGCGTCGCGACGATCGGCCTTGCCGGCGGCGATGGCGGCCGCATGCGCGAGGCCGGCCTCGACCATTGCCTCATTGCGCCGACGGACAGCATCCACCGGGCGCAGGAATGCCATGTCGCGATCTATCACATGTTGTGGGACCTTGCGCATACGCTGCTCGCCGACGATCGCGGCTTGGGCGGGGCGTCGGCTCCGACGCGACGGGAGGCCGGATCATGAAATATGTTGACGAATTCCGCGATCCCGACAAGGCCGCCGCCCTGCTCGCCGCGATAAGCGCGCTCGCGCGGCCTTTGGCCGAAGGCCGTCGCCGGCCGCTCCAGATCATGGAAGTCTGCGGCGGCCATACCCATACGATCTTTCGCTACGGGATCGCCAACATGCTGCCGGCGGATCTCGAGCTGGTGCATGGTCCGGGTTGCCCGGTCTGCGTTCTCCCGATGGGCCGCGTCGACGATTGCGTCGCGATCGCGGAGACGCCGGGCGTGATCTTCGCCACATTCGGCGACGCCATGCGCGTGCCGGGGTCGCGGAAAAGCCTGCTGCAGGCCAAGGCCGAAGGCGCCGATGTGCGCATGGTCTATTCGCCGCTCGACGCGCTCGCCCTCGCGGGGGAAAATCCGCGGCGCGAGGTCGTGTTCTTCGGCCTCGGCTTCGAGACGACCATGCCCTCCACCGCTTTCACCATTCTCCAGGCCGAGGCCGAGGGCGTCGCGAATTTCTCGCTGTTCTGCAACCACATCACTATCATTCCGACGATCAAGGCGATCCTCGATTCGCCCGAGCTCAATCTCGACGGCTTTCTTGGGCCGGGGCATGTGTCGATGGTCATTGGCGCGCGGCCTTATGATTTCATCGCGCGGCATTATCGCCGCCCGCTGGTCGTCGCCGGATTCGAGCCGCTCGACATTCTCCATTCGATCTGGCTCGTCCTCAAGCAGATCAGCGAGGGCCGCTGCGAGATCGAAAACCAATATGGCCGGATCGCGCCGCAGGACGGCAATCCGGCGGCGCTCGACGCCATCGCGCGGGTCTTCGAGCTTCGCGAATTCTTTGAATGGCGCGGCCTCGGCTCGATCGATCATTCGGGCGTCCGCATCCGCGCCGCCTATGCGGGCTATGACGCGGAGCGCAAATTCGCGATCCCCGCGCTGCATGTCGCCGATCCGAAATCTTGCCAATGCGGCGAGGTTCTCAAGGGCGTGATCAAGCCTTGGCAATGCAAAGTGTTCGGCGGCGCCTGCACGCCGGAAACGCCGCTCGGCGCCTTGATGGTCTCCTCCGAAGGAGCCTGCGCCGCCTATTATCAATATGGCGACCTGGAGGGGCTGCGCGCGAGGCGCGCGGCCGACGCGGCATGAGCAAGATCGCGCCTATTGAGATCCTGCGGCCAACACGCAAATTGCGCGACGGCGTGCATGTCGCCAAGGTCACCCTCGCTCATGGCGGCGGCGGCAAGGCGATGCGCGATCTGATCGACGACGTGTTTGTCTCGGCCTTCGACAATCCCGTGCTCGCGCCGCTGGAGGATCAGGCGCGCATCTCCTTGAGCGATCTTGCGAGGCACGGTGACAGGCTTGCGTTCACCTCCGATTCCTTCGTCGTCGATCCGCTCGAATTTCCCGGCGGCGACATCGGCAAGCTCGCGGTTTGCGGCACGGTCAATGATCTCGCGGTCGGCGGCGCCAAGCCGCTCTATCTGTCATGCAGCGCGATCATCGAGGAAGGCGTCGAGGTCGCCCTCTTGCGCAAGCTCGCGCGCTCGATGGCCGAGGCGGCGGCGGCGGCCGGCGTCGCCATCGTCACCGGCGACACCAAGGTGGTCGGCCACGGCTCCTGCGACAAGCTCTTCATCAACACCGCCGGCGTCGGCGTGATCCGCGCCGGTGTGGATCTCGGCGCGCATCGCGCTGAGATCGGCGACGCCATTCTGGTCAACGGCCTTCTCGGCGATCACGGCGCCGCAATTCTCGTCGCGCGCGGCGATCTGCGTCTCGACACGCCGATCGAGAGCGATTGCGCCGCGCTGAACGGTCTCATAGACGCGCTGCTCGACTCCTGCCCGGAGGTGAAGTTCATTCGCGACGCCACGCGGGGTGGCCTCGCCACCGTGCTCAACGAGATCGCAGAGGCCTCTGGCGTCGGCATGGAGATCGACGAAAAGGCGCTGCCGCTGCGCGCCGAGGTCGTGGGCTTTTGCGAGATCCTGGGGCTCGATCCGCTCTATCTCGCCAATGAGGGCAAGATCGTCGTCGTGGCGCCGGCTGCAGTTGCAGAAAAGGCGAGAGCGGCCCTCGCCGCGCATCCGCTCGGCAGGGACGCGGCGATCATCGGCCATGTCACGGCGGGTCCCGCCGGCCGCGTGGCGATGCAAACCAAGTTCGGCGGCAAGCGCATCGTGGATATGTTGGTTGGCGAGCAATTGCCGAGAATTTGTTGAGCATGTGTTGAGTATGTTGAGGTTCCGCGGGAGCGGCCGATGCACGAAATGGGAATCACGCAGTCAATCGTCGCTATAGTGACGGAGCAGGCCGCTGGCCGCAAGGTCACGCGGGTGACGCTCGAAATCGGCAAGCTCGCCGCGATCATGCCGGAGGCGATCCGCTTTTGCTTCGACGTCGTGGCGCAGGGTGGCGCGCTCGATGGAGCCGCGCTCGACATTATCGAAGTGCCCGGCCGCGCCCGCTGCCTTGACTGCGGCGGCGAGGTCGCGCTCGATGAAATTTTTGGCCGTTGCGGCTGCGGCTCGGCGCGGCTCGAAAGATTGAGCGGCGAGGAGCTCAACATCAAGTGCATGGAAGTGGAGATGGTCTGATGTGCGTCACCTGCGGATGCGGCGGCGAAGCCGTGGTCACCGTCACCAATGTCGAGACTGGAGCGCCCGGGGAATTGGCGCAAGGCGCGCCGCTGTCGCACGGTCATGAGCATGAGCATTCTACTCATGACCACCCACATGATCATCATGGCGACAACCACGACCATCACCAACACAACCATCACCATGATCACCCGCATGATCATGGCCATGACCACGCGCATCCCCATCCCCACTTGGCGCCGCCTGTCGCCGCGCTGGCGGCGGCGCATGGGGCGAGCGTCGATGTCGAGCGCGCGATTCTCGCCAAGAACGACGCGCTCGCCGAACGCAACCGCGCCTGGTTCGACGGGCGGGAGATTTTGGCGCTGAACCTCGTCAGCTCTCCCGGCGCCGGCAAGACTTCGCTTTTGGAGCGCACCATCCGCGACCTCGGCGCCGAGATCCCGATCTTTGTCATCGAAGGCGACCAGCAGACGCTCAATGACGCGGAGCGCATCAAGGCCGCGGGCGCGCCGGCGGTGCAGGTCAATACCGGCACGGGATGTCATCTCGAAGCCGCGATGGTGCGTCGGGGCCTCGACGCGCTGCGGCCCGCCTTCGGCTCGGTCGTCATGATCGAGAATGTCGGCAATCTTGTCTGCCCGGCTTTGTTCGATCTCGGCGAGCGCGCGAAGGTCGTCGTGCTGTCAGTGACCGAGGGCGAGGATAAGCCGCTCAAATATCCGCATATGTTCCGCGCCGCCGAACTGATGATCCTGAGCAAGATCGATCTTTGCCCGCATCTCGATTTCGACATTGCGCGGTGCGAGGCCATGGCGCGCGAGGTCAATCCCGGGATCCGCTCGATCCGGCTTTCCACGCGGTCGGGCGAAGGTTTGCGGGACTGGTATGATTGGTTGCGCGCGGCGCGCCTGCGCCGGGAACTCGACGCCGCGCAATAGCTTATCCGCCGCGCAACAGCTTGATGGCCTCGCCGCGTTCGAACAGATTGAGCAACAGCCGCAGCGCATCCCCGCGCGGGCCTTCGAGGCGCGGGTTTTCCACGACGATCCGCTGCGCCTCCTCCCGCGCCAGCGCGAGCAGAGACCCATGCGCGGCGAGATCGGCGAGGCGGAAGCCCGGCAGGCCGGATTGCCGCGCGCCGAGCACGTCGCCCTCGCCGCGCAGGCGCAGATCCTCCTCGGCGATGCGAAACCCATCCTCCGTCTCGCGCATGATCTCGATGCGCGCCTTGGCGGTCTCGCCGAGCGGGCCTTTGTAGAGCAACAGGCAAGAGGATCTGCCGGCGCCGCGTCCGACGCGGCCGCGCAATTGATGCAATTGGGCGAGGCCGAATCGCTCGGCGTGCTCGATGACCATGATCGTCGCTTGCGGAACGTCGACTCCGACTTCGATGACGGTGGTCGCCACCAGGATTTGCGTCGCTCCCTCCGCGAAGCGCGCCATGGCGGCGTCCTTGTCCCGGCTCTTCATCTTGCCGTGGACGAGCCCGACCTTGTCGCCGAAAATGTCGGCGAGATGGGCGAAGCGGTCCTGCGCCGCCGCGACGTCGAGGGCTTCGCTCTCCTCGACGAGCGGACAGACCCAGAAGGCTCGGGCGCCCGCTTCGACCGCGCGGCGCAGCCTTGCGATGAGCTCGTCCATACGCTCCAGCGGCAGGGCGCGGGTCTCGACGCCTTGCCGCCCGGCTGGCTTTTCGGTCAGGGTCGAAATATCCATGTCGCCGAAATAGGTCAGCGCCAGGGTGCGCGGAATGGGCGTCGCGGTCATCACCAGAATATCCGCCGCCTCGCCTTTGTCGCCGAGGGCCAGGCGCTGATGCACGCCGAAGCGATGCTGCTCGTCGATCACCGCAAGGCCAAGATCGCGAAAGGCGATGCTTTCCTGGAAAAGCGCATGGGTGCCGACCACGATATCCACGGCGCCGGAAGCGAGCCCCTCGAGGATCTTGCCGCGCTCCGCGCCCTTGTCGCGCCCGGTGAGGAGCGCGAGCTTCAACCCGGCGCCTCGGCCGAATTCGCTCAGCGACTGATAATGCTGGCGGGCGAGGATCTCGGTCGGCGCCATCAGCGCGGCCTGTCGCCCGGCTTCGACGCATGAGGCCATGGCGAGAAGGGCGACCAGCGTCTTGCCCGATCCGACATCGCCCTGAAGCAGGCGCAGCATTCGGTTCGGGCCGGCGAGATCGGCGTTGATCTCCGCCAGAACCTTTCGCTGCGACCCGGTCAAGGAGAAAGGCAGGGCCGCCAGAATTTGATCGGCGATCCGCCCGTCGCCTGGGCTGGCCCGCCCGGCGGCGCGCCGCATCCGCGCCCGCGTGAGGCCGAGCGCGAGCTGCCCGGCGAGCAATTCGTCATAGGCGAGCCTGACCCTCGCCGGCGTGTTCGGCGCGACGGCTTGCGGATCGTCCGGCCGATGCGCGTCGCGCAAGGCCTGGGCGAAGGCGGGCAGGTTGCGCAACATGGCCTGGCTCTCGTCACGCCACTCGGGCAGGGTCGGAATCCGCGCCAGCGCCGCCTCGATCGCCTTGCCGAGCACTTTGGGGTAAAGCCCTTCGGTCAGCGCATAGACCGGCTTGATCGGCGCCATTTTGGCGAGCCCTTCCGCGTCGAGCACGCGGTCCGGATGGACCATCTGGCGATGGCCGTCCCAAAGCTCGAGCTTCCCGGACACCCAGCGCCGCGCCCCGAGAGGCAGGCTCTTTTCGATCCATTGCGGATTGGCGAGAAAGAAAACCAGCAGAACGTCGCCGGTCTCGTCCTCGACGAGGACCCGATAGGGCGCCTTTGAACGCGGCCCCGGCGGCCGATGCTCGACCACCATGGCCTCCAGCGTGACGACGGCGCCAATCGGCGCGTCGGCGATTTTCGGCCGGTTGCGCCGGTCGATGGTCGCATAGGGCAGGCGGAAAAGAAGATCGACGACGCGCGCCTCATGGCCGTTCTCGCCGAGCAGCCGATCGAGCAGCTTTCCGGTCTTCGGCCCGACGCCGGGAAGGCTCGCGGCGGAGGCGAACAGAGCATTGAGGAGAGAGGGCCGCATCGCGGATGGGGGTTCGGGGTCTCGAGAGCTGACAGGCGCCGTCGCCAAGGCTATATTGCCTTGGGCGGCGCGCCGGGGGCGTCGCGGCTTTCGGAGCTTAATCCATGTCAGCCCTGCAGGCGACAAGCGCCGATCTCGACGCGCGCCGACGCCGCATCGTGTTTCGCTCGCGCCATCGCGGCATGCTCGAGATGGACATCATCTTCGGCGGTTTCGTCGACGCTGAAATCGCTGCTCTCAGCGAGGCGGAGCTGGACGATCTGGAGGCGCTGCTGGAGGCGCCCGACCGCGACGTTTTCAGCTGGGCGACCGGCGAGGCCGAGCCGCCCGAGCGCTATGACACGCCAGTTTTCCGTAAGATCGTGGCTTTTCATACCCATCTTGGCCCGATCCATGAGTGACGGGCGTCGGCGCTCGGCGTAAATTTCTTATTTCCTTGCCGGGGCGAATGGTGGAGAAGGGAGCTGCGGCTCTCCGCTAGCTCCGGCCGGCCGGCGTTTCGCGGGCGTTCGGCGCCTGCGCCGAAATCCTTGATCACCGGGCGTCGCGCGCGCGCTCGTTCAGCCGAAATCCTCCGAACCGAATTCGCAATCGTGACCGATTTCAAACGCGTGACCGCCGAGCTCGCCAAAGGCGGCTCCCTGACGCTTTCGAACCTCGCCGACGGCTTCGACGCCTTTTGCGTCGCGGATCTGACGCGCGGACTCGCCCGCGACGCCGAGACGCGGGCCGTGGTCCTCGTCCATGTCGCGCGCGACAGCCAGCGGGCGCGCGCCTTCGGCGAGGCCCTGGGCTTCGCCGCGCCCGAAATCGAGATCCTGGATTTTCCGTCCTGGGACTGCCAGCCCTATGATCGGGTCTCGCCCAACGCCGCCGTCTCGGCGCGGCGGATGACCGTTCTGTCGCGGCTCGCCCGCACGCGCTCGGCGCTGGAGCGCCCGCGCATTCTCTCGACCACCGTCAACGCGATGCTCCAGCGCGTGGCGCCCTTGCAGACCATTGCGGGGGACACATTTTCCGCGGCGCCCGGCAATGCGGTGGACATGGACGCGCTCGCCCGGTGGCTGGAGGCCAATGGCTTCGCGCGCGCCTCGACCGTGCGCGAAGCCGGCGATTACGCGGTGCGCGGCGGTATTCTCGATCTGTTCCCGCCCGGCATGCCGCAGCCGCTCCGCCTCGATTTCTTCGGCGACACGCTCGAATCGATCCGCACCTTCGATCCCGAGACGCAGCGCACCATCGGCCAGATGCGCGGTCTCGATCTCGTCCCGATGAGCGAGGTCCAGCTGACGAGCGAGACCATGCGCCGGTTTCGTCAGGCCTATGTCGGCCTCTTTGGCGCGCAGACGCGCGGCGATGGGCTTTATGAGGCGATCAGCGAGGGCCGCCGCCATCCGGGCCTAGAACATTGGTTGCCGCTATTTCATGAAAAGCTCGACACGCTGTTCGATTATGCGGGGCCCGCGCCCTTGATCCTCGACCCGCTGGTCGAGGAAGCGGCCGGCGAACGGCTGGCGCTGATCAAGGATTATTATGGCGCGCGCAAAAGCGCCTATGACGCCGAGCCCAATCGCGCGACCTATAAGCCGCTCCCGCCCGACCAGCTCTATCTTTCGGCGGCGGAATGGCGCCGCCGCATCGACGAGGCGCGCCTCGTCCGGGTCACGCCCTTCGGCGGCGGCGAAAACACCGCTGGCTTGGTCGTCGACTGCGTGTCGAAACCCGGCCGAAGCTTTGCGGCCGAGCGCGCCGATGAAAACGCCAATGTGTTCAACGCCGCCGTCGAACATGTGCGGGCGCTGCAGGCAGGCCGCAAGCGCGTCGTCATCGCCGGCTGGTCGGACGGCTCGCGCGAGCGGCTCGCCCATGTCCTCGCCGACCATGGCCTGACCGACGCCGCGGCCGTCTCTTCGCTGACGCAGGCGCTCGCGCTGCCCCCGGCCACCCTCGCCTTGGCGGTCGTCGGCATAGAGCAGGGGTTCGAGGCGGGCAATCTCGCCCTCGTCAGCGAGCAGGATATTCTCGGCGACCGGTTGCTGCGCGGCCGCAAGAAGGCGCGCCGGGCGCAGGATTTCTTGACCGAGGTCGGCGCGCTCACCGCAGGCGACCTTGTCGTCCATGTCGATCACGGCATCGGGCGCTTTATCGGGCTCCAGGCGATCGAGGCGGCGGGCTGCCCGCATGACTGCCTGGAGCTGCATTACGCCGATGGCGCCAAGCTCTTCCTGCCGGTCGAGAATCTCGAGCTTCTATCGCGCTATGGCTCGGAGGAGACCGATGTCGCGCTCGACAAACTCGGCGGCGTCGGCTGGCAGAAGCGCAAGGCGAGGATGCGCAAGCGCATCCTCGAAATGGCGGCGGGCCTCATCAAGATCGCCGCCGCGCGGGAGACCAAGGGCGCGCCGAAATTGGTCCCGCCGGAAGGGCTCTACGCCGAGTTCTGCGCTGGATTTCCCTATGACGAGACCGAGGACCAGCAGGCGACGATCGACGCGGTCCTCGACGACATGGCGTCAGGCCGGCCGATGGATCGGCTCGTCTGCGGCGACGTCGGCTTCGGCAAGACCGAGGTCGCCTTGCGCGCGGCCTTCGCCGCCGCGATCAATGGCAAGCAGGTCGCGGTGATCGCGCCGACGACGCTTCTCGCCCGCCAGCATGCCAAGAATTTCGCCGCCCGCTTCGCCCATTTGCCGATTTCAGTCGCGCAAATGTCGCGGATGGCGAGCGCCGGCGATCTGCGCGCCGCGAAAGCCGGCGCCGCGTCGGGCGATGTCGAGATCGTCGTTGGCACGCATGCCGTGCTGGGCAAGGGCGTGGCGTTCAAGGACCTTGGCCTTGTCGTCATCGACGAGGAGCAGCATTTCGGCGTCAAGCACAAAGAGCGGCTCAAGGAATTGCGCGCCGAGGTCCATGTCCTGACCCTGTCGGCGACGCCGATCCCACGGACCTTGCAGCTCGCCTTGACCGGCGTGCGCGAACTTTCGATCATCGCGACGCCGCCGGTCGATCGGCTCGCGGTTAGAACCTTCATTTCGCCCTTCGACGAATTGCTCGTGCGCGAGGCCCTGCTGCGGGAAAGATATCGCGGCGGCCAGAGCTTCTATGTCTGCCCGCGCATCGACCATATTGACGAGTTGGCCGCCTTCCTGCGGCAGAACGTTCCGGAGGTGAAATTCGTCGTCGCGCATGGGCAAATGCCGGCGACCGAGCTCGAGGACAAGATGGCCGCCTTCTACGACGGCCGCTATGACGTGCTGCTCTCGACCGCCATCGTCGAGTCCGGCCTCGACATCCCGACCGCCAACACGCTCATCGTGCATCGCGCCGACATGTTTGGCCTCGCCCAGCTCTATCAATTGCGCGGCCGGGTCGGGCGTTCGAAGATCCGGGCCTATGCGCTGTTCACGGTTCCCACCAACCGCACTTTGACGCCGCAGGCCGAGCGGCGCCTGAAAGTGCTGCAATCACTCGATTCGCTCGGCGCGGGGTTCCAGCTAGCGAGCCATGATCTCGACATTCGCGGCGCCGGCAACCTCCTCGGCGACGAGCAGTCCGGCCATATCAAGGAGGTCGGCTACGAGCTTTATCAGCAAATGCTGCAGGAGGCGGTCGAAGCGCTGAAGGCCGGCATAGAGGAGCCCGCCGAAGAGGCCTGGTCGCCAACGATCACGCTCGGGGCTCCGGTCACCATCCCCGAGACATATATCGCCGACCTGCCGTTGCGCCTCGGCCTCTATCGCCGTCTCGCCGCGCTCGAATCCGACGCCGAGATCGAGAGTTTCGCGGCCGAGCTGATCGACCGGTTTGGGCCTTTGCCGGTCGAGGTCGAGCAATTGATGAAGCTCGTGGCGATCAAGGTTCTGTGCCGCCAGGCCCATGTCGAGAAGGTCGAGGCGGGGCCGAAGGGGGTCATCATTGCGTTCCGCGACAATTCCTTCGCCAATCCGCAAGGGCTCGTGCGCTATGTCGCGGAGCAAGGCTCCGAGGCCAAGGTGCGGCCCGACATGAAGATCGTGTTCATCCGCGATTTCGCCGATACGGCGGAGCGATTGGACGGCGTGCGGACGATCCTGCGGACCATCGCCGCCCTCGCGATGAAAAAGGCGGCGTGAGGCCGCCGCCCTGGAGCCGCCCGCATGCGGCTTCACCCGTTCGAGGGATTTCCTCCAAGAACCAGGTCTCTTTCGTTTCTGGCGTCAATAGCGGTTCGGATGGCAATATTTGCCTTCATAGCCGAGATGGGTGCCGGGAGGGCACACGCGGCCATAGTGGCGATACCCATAGTGGCCATATCCGTAATGACGATATCCGTAATGGTAATGATGCCCCCAATGCCCGTGATGCCGCCAATGGCCATGATGATGCCCGTGGTGACCATGATGGTGGCCATGATGTCCGTGGTGGCCGTGGTGGCCGCCATGATGCCCGCCATGCGCGGCGGCCGGGATCGAGGAAGCCGTGACCCCGACCGCGAGAGCGGCGGCGACGAGGGCGGCGGCGGCGAAATTCTTGAAAATGTTCATCTGCGGTCCTTTGCTTGGTCTTTTGGCGTCGCCCGGTCGTCGAGCGATGATGGAGCTTAGGCGAAGCTTTCTCGCGCCGGCGTGCGCTAGCGCTCACGTCGTCAGGCGACCTGGAAACAAGAATTTCCGCCGCCATGCGAGGGAGCTTGGCGGCGCTGGCCGCACCATTCGATCGTAGCGCTTCAACGCATGATCTGGTCCGAAAGCTCCACGGTTTCTGTCGAGCAAGCCCTAAACATTCCAGATCGACGCGCCATATAGGCCTTGTCCCGCGGCGCGATGGATTTGGCGGGTCCGGAGGGTTTTACATGGGTAACGCGCAATTCGCCGTCTTGTCTCTGACCGAAGCCGCCGCCGCGCGGGCGCGGAGCTTGATCGAGGCCGCCGGCCGCCCCGTCGCCGGGCTCAGGGTCGGGGTGACGACGGGCGGCTGCGCCGGGATGGAATACACCATGGAGCTCGCCGACGCGATTGAGGCGGTCGACGAAGTGGTCGAGGACCAGGGCGTGAAAATCGTCGTGGCGCCAAAGGACCTGATGTTCCTCCTCGGCGCCAGGATCGATTTCGAGGCGAGCCAGTTCCAGGCGAGCTTCACCTTTCACAATCCCAATCAGACCTCCGCCTGCGGCTGCGGCGAATCCGTCGCGATCACGCCCGCGAGCCAGGCGCGCTAGAGCGTTTTCCGGCGAAACGGGCGCCGGTTCGCGGGAAGAACATGCTCTAAAGCGGGCCTTGGGCGAGGATCTCGGGGTCGGAGAGCCCGTGCAGGCGATGCGCCGCCGCATGGGCGAAGCGCAGGATCATGGCGCGGCGGGTCGCGGGCGCCATTTTATGCTCCGGCGCCTCGCGCAGCACTTCCGCCCCATAGGCGTCGGCGATGATGAGGCCGGCGTCCGGCGGCATGATTTCCACCGGCACGGTTTCGGGAATGGCGAAAAAGAGCTGGTCGCAATGGGCGCGATAGTCGCGCCATTTCATGTCGGCGCGAAAATCGGCGACCGAGGATTTGATTTCGATGATGTGGATCCCGCCATCGGCGGCGAGCGCGACAAGGTCGGCGCGCCGCCCGGAGAGCAAGGGCAGCTCGGCGACGGTCGAGAATTTGAGCCGGCGCAAAAGCCGCCGCGTCCCCCGCGCGACGAGCAGCGCGGTCTCGGACTGGCGGCCGTCCTGCGGCGGCGGGGGGAAAGCGAGCTGAGGCAAAAGAGTCGAGCGCCATCTCATGAAGCAAGGATGGCGCAGCAAGCCTGCGCGGGGCTCGCGCGTCAAGCCGGGTTTGAGTCGTCAACGCCCGGAGGCTGGCGCTGGCGTTTTTCGCGCGTTTGCGTCCGCGATCCTTTGCAGCTCAGAGCGTTCGTCATCGGTCAAGGCGGATGCGACCGGACAATCCTTCGTGGACTGCGGATTGAGGAGCGCGTCGAGCAGACGGTTGGCTTGGTCGCTCTTGCCGTGGTCGCTCTTGGCTTCAATTCGCCCACTCCTGATAAGGCCGCGCAAAATGTAAGCGCCATTCTCAGCATTGGAGCAAACGAGGTCTTTGAGGTCGTTTGCCGAGGCGCCGCTTTGCACGCTTTTGCCTTCAATGACCAAAGGCGCATTCGAAAGGAGACCTAGGCTCTTGGCGCATTGCGTGAATCTCAGCAGATTATTCTCGGTCATTTGCTTCTCGACCTTCGTCCAGAGGTCGGAGTAGGTTTCGGCCGGGACGGCAGGCGGGTCATCATCGAATTCGGCGCCCTGAAGCTTCGCTTTGTCTAGCGACGTTCCTTGAAGCGTCGCCTCACGCAAAAAAGCGTTCTGAAGCTGCGCTCCGGAGAGCACGGCGGCCTGAAGATGTGCCTTGTAGAGGGATGCTGCTTGAAGCTTCGCGTCTTCCGCATAGGCCCCCAGAAGCTCGGCGTCCTCGAGCAGCGCGCCTTCAAGCTCGGCGCTGCCGAGCGATGCGCACTGAAGCTGCGATTGGTAGAGAGAGGCCCCCTGAAGATCTGCGGCATAAAACCTCGCGCCTTGCAGATTCGCCTGATAGAGCGACGCGCCCTGCAGATGCGCGCCCTCCAGATTGGCCTTCCGCAAGTCCGCTTCATTAAAAATCGCATTTTCGAAATGCCGCCCCTTTAGGGTCAAGGTTTCGCCGACGCCGTCTAAATTGTCGATCTTCGCGGCCTTGAGCGCGTCGAACTTCGGAAGGACCAGCGTATTCGAGAAAAGGCTTTTGCGCCGCCTTGTTACGTCATCCATGTCTCCGTTGAATAAAAGATCGTGAAACGACGTCGATTTGGGAGCTTTTTTCTCGTTTGTCGCCCCGAGCCATGCGGTGACGGGATTGGGCGGAATCCATTGTTTATGGCCGATATGCGCGTCCATCCATTCGCCGGGAAAACGCGCGACGATCAAGGCGAGGCAGATCGGCGCCAGGCTCGCGAGGGTCACGGCCGGATGGCGCCAGAGCCGCGGCCATTGAACTTCGCCTCGGCTCGCCAGCACGGCCGGCCATAAAATCCACAAGAGCGCGATATCGGCGATAAGGGCCAGGCGCTGAACCCAAGTCACCCATTCGAGGTGATAGGGCAGGAACTGAACCTGGAGCAGAAGCAGCAAAAGCACAGGGCCGATGACCAGGGAAATCCAGGCGACCGCCTTCAGGAACCAGCCAAGGCCGCCATCGCGGATGTCGCGCGGTCCGGCAAGAAATTGGACGAAAATATTGCTCGGCAGTTGTCGCCGCAGGCCGAGTCGGGTCTCGCGCAGTTCCGCCGCGCGCGTTGGGCTCAGGCCCGGCGTGGGCGCCGCATCGGGATCGGGAATCTTCTTGCTTAATATGGCGTTGAAGGTCCCGGCCTTGGACGCCAGAAGGACGAAATAGGTCAGCGTATAGGCGTGCGAAATGACGAACAAAACAGGCGCCAGGGCGAAAAATGCGACGAGGGGCAATTCAACGCCGAGAAAGGGCAGCTTGACCGCGCTTTCGAGAAGAAGATCCTTGTGGGTGACGGCGCCCGCCGCGACGGCGATGTAGAAAAGCGTGAAAAGATAGCTGAGCCACAGCCCGCCGCTGAGCCCGGCGGCGTCCTCGACGCTCTGGCGCGCGGCGTCGAGGTCGTCCGCCTTCTCGATGAATTTCTTGACCGGGTCGGGCGCGGCGGCGGGCGTCTCGGCGCGCGCCGCGCGAATGCGGGACAGACGCATTTCTCGCAGCCGTTTCGACATCGTGAGATCCTCGTTCACGATTAATTTACCATAATCCATGATGGGGCGGAAGATTTTATAATTTCGAGCGCTGGAGATGGCTTGCGGGCGGGATCCGCGTCGTCCATGCGGCGGCGGCCAAGCACAGCATCCAAGCATAGGATCAAAGCCGGCGGCGCCGGCCGCTGCGATAGCGGGCTCCTCATCGCGCCGATCTTGGCGCGGCTCTTTTAAGCGCGGGTTGGCGGCATCGCTCCGTCAAGGAAACCTTGCCCGATTGCCCCAAGCGATCAAGAAACGTGCGTCGCCGCGAGGGGCGCGCATCCCAGCGGCGGGCGCTGCGCCGCGCCGTCGCATGCGGGATTCCTCGCGGCGAGCATCTCGGCGATCGCGGCCGCGACTTGTTGCGTCAGGGCCTTGCGGTCGGTTCCCCGCGCATAGGCGAGCGGCTCGCCGAAGACGAGATCGCAGCGGATCGGATCGCCGTTGAGAATCGACCAGACATGCGGAAGCAAATAGGCGTCGCCGAACCACGCGGCCGATGGCGACGAATAGCGGATGGCGACGGGCTGCACCCAAACCGCCTCGACCTCATGCGCCTCGGCCAGAAGATCGCGCGCGGCGGCGAAATGCGAGCTGTGAAATTTGCGCAGCGTCAGGCCGTCGCCCGTGGTGCCCTCGGGGAAGAGAAGGGCGCGGCGTCCGGCCAGCATGCGGCGCGCCATCGCCGCATTGGCGGCCGGAATCGTCCGTCGCCGGGTTCGATCGACAAAGACGGTTTCCTGCAATCGCGCCAAGGTTGAAATGGCCGGCCAGCTTGCAACCTCCCTCTTGGCGAGGAAGCAGACCGGCTCGACGCTGCACAGCGCGAGAATGTCGATCCATGACACATGATTCGCGGCGAGCAGGCGCGGCCCGTCCGCGACGAAGGAGCCCTTCGCCCTGACCTCGACCCGCAACAGGCGCGCGAGCGTCCGGCTGATGAAAATCGGGATCCAGAGCCGGATTGGCCAACCCCGCCGCTGGGCGGCCCATAGAAAAGGCGCCGCCGCCAAGCAAAGGATCAACGCGAAAACGATCGCCAGCATGCGCAAATAGGCCATGAGTTCGAACTGCGACTCCCAAGTGATCGGCGAAAGTGACCGGCGCCTTTGAGGCCTCCCTCTAATACAGCGGACTTGCAATTTGATGACAGGCGCGCGTCATTTCCATGCAAGAGTCGTTTCGACACTTTGAATCCGTGGCGGCCAATTCGTCATGAAAGCTTCGCGC
Organism: uncultured Alphaproteobacteria bacterium; assembly: GCA_963829515.1. Classification (GTDB taxonomy): domain Bacteria; phylum Pseudomonadota; class Alphaproteobacteria; order Rhizobiales; family Beijerinckiaceae; genus Methylocapsa. The sequence continues at coordinate 596,305 of CAWHIP010000005.1, read as the reverse complement.
TGCGCTCCTACCGTTATCGCTTAACATTTTCTCGGCGAGAACCGTGACATCATGTGGGCCATCGGCGCGCCATTAAGCGGAATCGTTCACCGGCCCGCGCGATTCATCAAGCGCCGCCGCGTCATTCGCGACCTGTCGGGCCTAGCCGCCTCGCTTGGTTGTTTCGGACCATTCGAAGTCAGGCTGGCGACCGCGAAACACGAGATCCGCAAGGCGCAGCGTCTACGCTATCAAGTTTTCTACGAGGAAGGCGGCGCCACGCCGCAGCAGGGGGCCGCGCTGATCCGGCGCGACATTTGTCCCTTCGACGCCTATTGCGACCATCTCCTCGTCATCGACAGGGAGGCGCGCAATCGTTTCGGGCGAATAAAGCCGAAGGTGGTTGGCGCCTATCGCCTCCTGCGCGGGGAGGTCGCGCTGCGCGGTCCGGGCTTCTACAGCCAAGGCGAATTCGACATCGCGCCGCTTCTCGCACGACATCCGGATAAACGGTTTCTGGAGCTCGGCCGATCTTGCGTCCATGCCAAATACCGCTCGAAGCGCGTCATCGAGCTTTTGTGGCGTGGACTGTGGATCTATGCGAAGCACCACCGCATCGACGTCCTGATCGGTTGCGCCAGCCTGCCTGGCGTCAATCCGCTTGCGCTTGCGCTGCCCTTGAGCTTCCTGCATTACGAAGCCTCGGCCGCCGACGAATGGAGCGTTCGCCCGCGCAGCGGCCGCGTGGAGATGGCCATACTCGACAAGGCCGCCGTGGACCCGCGCAAGGGAATCGCCGCTTTGCCGCCCTTGCTCAAGGGCTATCTGCGCGTGGGGGCGCGGTTTGGCGACGGCGCGGTGATCGACGCGCAATTCGGCACCACCGACGTCTTCACGATCATGCCGCTCGCCGATATTGAAGAGCGCTATATCAATTATTACGGCGGCCCGATGGAAATGCCGGACCGGCTTGTCGCCTAGAGCATGTTCCGAAAAAATTTTGATCGACTTTGTCGATCAGAACATGTTCCAAGTTATCGATCTGGAGCGAGTTCTTATCGATTGGATGAGTCCATCCAATCGGAACGCGCTCTAAGCGGCGCGGCATCCCATCCCAATCGCATCTTGAAACAGGCGCGAGATTTATGCCCGATTAATTTTTTGACTCGATTGCGCGCGGCCGCGTTAAGGCCCGGGCAAGATCTGTAGACAAAACTCCGCTCGCCTCTTTCGCGGCGGACAGCCATGCTCACAGCCACCCTATATTACAATTCAATCGTAAAAAATTATTCAAAGACATTGGCGACGACCGCGGCGGAGCCAACTGTCGCGCGGGCGACGCAATATTATCTAGCGAATATCGGCAATGTGAAGTCGGTCGACGATCTTTTGAATAACAACAAGCTCTACACTTTTGTCATGACGGCCTTCGGCCTCAGCGACATGATGAACGCGAAAGGGCTGATTCGCAAGGTTCTCGAAGGCGGGATCTCCAGCAACACGAGCCTCGCCAATACGTTGAACGACCCCCGCTACAAGGCGCTCGCGACGGCGTTCAATTTCGCCGCGAACGGCGCGGCGGCGACGCAGGCGACGTCGGCCCAGCAAGGCGCCGTCGGCAATTATGTCGAGCAGACGCTCGAGACCGACGCGGGCAAGCAAAACCAGGGCGTCCAGATGGCGCTCTACTTTCAACGCATGGCCCCAAGCATCACCAGCGCCTACAACATTCTGGCGGATAAACAGCTGTTGAGCGTCGTGCAGACCGCGCTGGGCCTGTCGCCGACGATGTCGCAGGAGCCCATCGACACGCAAGCGACTTTGCTTAACAAGGCGTTGAAGATCAGCGATCTGCAGAACCCGGCGAAGCTGCAAAAATTCATCGAGCGCTTCACCGCGACCTACGACTCGAAGAACGCCACAACGCAAACGGCGCCGGCGACATCGGCTCTGCTCGTCTCCTCGCCGGGGATCAGCTCCAGCCTCCTGCTCCAAATCGCAAACTTGAAACTCGGAGGCTCCTGAGCTCATGCAGTCCGGGCTTTACGTCACCCTTTCCGCGCAGATGGCGCTGGAGCGGCGGCTGACGACGATCGCCGCAAATGTCGCCAATCAAAGCACGCCAGGCTACAGGGCCGAGGAAATCGATTTCAAGACCCTTCTTTCGCGCGCCGGGGACACGCCAGTCGCATTCCCCTCGCAAGGCGAAACCTATCTTTCTCGTCGGCCCGGCGTTCCGACCAAAACCGACGCCCCGCTCGATGTGGCGGTTCAGGGCGAGGCTTGGCTTGCGCTGCAAACGCCCGCCGGCACGGTCTACACGCGCGATGGCCGCATGCGCATGCTGGAGAGCGGCGAATTGCAGAGCATCGACGGCTATCCGATCCTCGACGCCGGCAATACGCCGATTCTCCTCGAACCCGATGGTGGGCCGCCATCCATCGCGCGAGACGGCATGATCTCGCAAAGCGGTCGTCAGATCGGCGCCATTGGTCTATTCAGTCTGGACGAGACCGCGACGCTCAAGCGCTACGCCAATTCGGGAGTCATTTCAAACAAGCCGGCGACGCCTGTCCTCGACTTCACACAAAATGGGATCGCGCAAGGCTACGTCGAGGGGGCGAATGTCAATCCGGTGCTAGAAATGGCGAAATTGATCACGATCTCGCGCGCCTTCGATAATATCTCGTCGGCGCTGGCTGGATCCGAATCCTCGCTCAAGGATGCGATCAAGACGCTCGGCTCTTCATCGTGACATCACATGCGCTCACGCGCCTCGAGCTCGCCCTTGAAGCCGCGCGCCACGAACTGGCGCTGGTTCAGGTCTCGGGCTGCGTCGCGGAGGTCGCGCCGTCCTATGCGCGCGTGACGGGGCTATCGCGATTCCTGCGCCTCGGGGACTGCGTCGACTTCGCCCGCGATGGCGACAAGCAGCTTGCCGAGGTCGTGAGGATCGATGCGGAAGGCGCGACGGTCAAAACCTTCGAGAGCAACATGCCGATGCGGCTCGGCGCCAGGGTTTATCGGGTCGGTCCCTTGCGCCTCGCGCCGCATGCGAGCTGGAAGGGGCGGGTGCTCAACGCGCTCGGCGTCCCGATCGATGCCGCGGGTCCGTTGCGCCGGGGCGAAGAAAGCCGTCCGATCGACGCCGCGCCGCCGCCCGCCATGCGACGCGCACGGGTGAAAAAGCCATTGAAGACCGGCGTGCGGGCGATTGATCTCTTCACGCCCATATGCGCCGGCCAAAGGCTCGGAATCTTCGCCGGATCAGGCGTCGGCAAATCGACGCTCCTTGCGATGCTCGCGGGATCGCGCGATTTCGGCGCCGTGGTCATCGCGCTCGTTGGCGAACGCGGCCGGGAAGTGCGCGAATTCCTTGATGACGCCTTGGCCGCGAACCGGGCCCTCGCAGTCGCCGTCGTTGCGACGGGGGACGAGAGCCCGACAATGCGGCGCTTGGCTCCAAGGACCGCCATGACAATCGCCGAATTTTTCCGCGATCAGGGCGAATTGGTGCTCCTTATCGTTGATTCGGTCGACGCGTTTCGCCCATGCGGCTCGCGAAATCGCGCTTGCCGCGGGCGAGCCAGCCGTCGCGCGGGGCTATGCGCCAAGCGTTTTCAGCGATCTGCCGAAGCTTCTCGAAAGGGCCGGTCCCGGCGAGGAAAACAAGGGCTCGATCACGGGGATTTTTTCGGTCCTTGTCGACGGCGATGATCATAATGATCCGGTCGCCGACGCCATTCGCGGCACGCTTGACGGACATATTGTTCTCGACCGCGCCATTTCCGACCAGGGCCGCTTTCCCGCCGTCAACGTCTTGGCCTCGATCTCGCGCCTGGCGCAATTGGCTTGGTCGGCCGAGCAGCATCATCTCGTCGTCAAGCTGCGTGGCCTCATCGCGCGCTATGAGGAGACCCGCGATCTGCGCCTGATGGGCGGCTACAAGGAAGGCGGCGACGCCGAGCTCGACCAAGCGATCGCGCTGGTCCCCAAGATCTATGAAGCCATGCAACAATCGCCGCGCTCCGGGCCGAGCAAGGACGCGTTTCGCGAACTCGCCGAAGCGTTGCAAAGCAAGGAGATCTCGCAGGGGAAATAGACGCGCCTTGGGCAAAGGTCACTTAACGGAGTCGATGAGGCCCACGTCGCCGCCAACGGCGGCGGTGTTGATCGACACCGTCTGCTCAACGCAGAAACGATCGAGGTAGTGCGGTCCGCCGGCCTTCGGTCCAGTCCCCGAGAGGCCAAAGCCGCCAAAGGGCTGGGTTCCAACAACGGCCCCGATCATGTTGCGATTGACATAGCAATTTCCGGCGAGACGCCGTTCGATGATATGCTCGATCGTGGCGTCGATGCGTGAATGCACCCCCAAGGTCAGACCATAACCGCTCGTCTCAAGGGCGTCGAGCAGGCGGTCGAGCTCCTCCGCCCTGTAGCGAACAACATGGAGGACCGGCCCGAAAATCTCCCGATCGAGATCGCTTGGCCCCGCGAGCTCGAAAATATGCGGCGCGACATAGAAGCCATTTCGCGGCGCGCGCGCTGGAGCTTCCATAGCGAGATGGACGATGGCGCGGCCGCGCATCGCCGCGATATGGGATTCGAGGCTCGCCTTGGCGGCCTGGTCGATCACTGGCCCGACATGAACGCCAAGGTCGCGCGGATCGCCGACCCGAAGCTCGCGCGCGGCGCCAGCGATCATCGCGATCATCTTGTCCGCCGCGTCTTCCTGGATGCAAAGAAGCCGAAGCGCCGAGCAGCGCTGCCCGGCCGAGCGGAAGGCCGAGGCCGTGACATCGTCGGCGACCTGCTCCGGCAAGGCTGTCGCATCGACGATCATCGCATTGACGCCGCCGGTCTCCGCGATCAGCGTCGCGATGGGCCCGTCTTTTGCGGCGAGCGCGCGATTGATCGCCGTCGCCGTCTCCATAGAGCCGGTGAAGGCGACCCCTGCGACGCCCGGCAAGGCGACGAGCTCCGCGCCGGTTTGGCCGGCGCCAGGCAAAAGATGCAAGGCCTCGGCCGGGACGCCGGCGCGATGAAACGCGGCGACCACGGCCGCCGCGATCAAGGGCGTTTGCTCGGCTGGCTTGGCCAGCGCGCTATTGCCCGCGACAAGGGCCGCGGCGACTTGGCCGATGAAGATCGACAGCGGAAAATTCCAAGGGCTCACGCACACAAAGACGCCGCGGCCGCGCCAATAGAGCCTGTTGTCTTCTCCCGTCGGTCCCGGCGTCGCGGCGGCGAGCGCGAAACGCCGCCGCGCCTCCTGTGCGTAATAGCGGCAGAAATCAATCGCCTCCCGCCATTCGCCGACGGCGTCGTCGAGAAGTTCTTGCCGGCCTCGATCTGGAGCAGATGGAGCCATTGCGGCGCTTGCCCTTCGAGATCCCGCGCGACGCGATCGAGGCAAGCGGCGCGCAGCCCCACCGGCGCGCGCGACCAGCGCCCGAAGCCCGCGCGGGCCGCCTGCATGGCCTCGGCCAGGAGGCCGGAGCCCGCCTCATGGACGGTTCCGATGATCGAACCGTCTATGGGGGAGACGATGGCCCGCGCCGCGCCGTCGCGCCGCGCCCCGGAGACGATGGGCGCGGCCTCGCGGAGGGGCCGGGCCTTGGCGATCGCGCTCATCAGCGCGGCGAGCGTCCGGCGATCGCCGAATTCGACGCCTTTCGCGGTCTTGCGCGCCGGCATGTGAAGGTCTTGCGGCAAGGGCAAACGCGCCGCGCGCGCGCAAGACGCGTCGCCGATCATGGTTTGCGGCCGGACGAGAAGCTCGCGCGGGGCGATATGCGGGTCGCCGAGGCGGGCGACAAAGGAGGAATTGGCGCCATTTTCGAGAAGGCGTCGGACCAGATAGGCGAGGAGATTCGCATGCGCGCCGACCGGCGCGTAGACACGGCAGGGAAGGTCTGGACATTCATTTCGCAAACCCGCGAAAAGCTCATCGCCCATGCCGTGCAGGCGCTGGAATTCAAAGCTTTCGCCGCCGCCGGCCAGTTCGACGATCGTCGCGACGGTCAGCGCGTTATGGGTCGCGAATTGCGGATAGACGGCGTCGCGCGCGGCGAGAAGCCGCTTCGCGCAGGCGAGGTAATTCAAATCGGTCATCGCCTTGCGGGTGAAGACCGGATAATCGGCGAGGCCGCGCTCCTGCGCCCGCTTGATCTCGCTGTCCCAATAGGCGCCCTTGACGAGCCGCAGCATCACGCGGCGATCGCGGCATCGCGCCGCCGCGACGACGTGATCGATCACCGCCGCGGCGCGTTTCTGATAGGCTTGCACGGCGAGGCCGAAGCCGTCCCAGCCTGCAAGCGAGGCGTCCGCCAGGAGGAGATCGACAATAGCAAGCGAAAGCTCAAGCCGGTCGGCTTCTTCCGCGTCGATGGTGAAATTCAGGTCATGTTGCTTGGCCATGCGCGCGAGTTCCGCGACCCTCGGCGTGAGTTCGGCGAGCACGCGCCCGCGAGATTGCGGCTCGTAGCGTGGATGCAACGCCGAGAGCTTGACCGAAATGCCGAGCCGCCTGGCGGAGCGCTCGCGCGACGCCTGCGCGCCAATCGCGTCGATCGCCTGCGCGTAAGCGGCGAAATAGCGCTCGGCGTCTTCCTGCGTCCGGGCGCCTTCGCCGAGCATGTCGAAGGAATAGCGCGAAAGGCGACCGTCGCGGGAGGCCGCGCGGCTCAACGCGTCCGCGATCGTCTCGCCGAAGACGAAATGCGATCCCATGAGCTGCACGGCTTGTCGGGCGGCGGCGCGCAGCGCCCCCATGCCGATCCGGCGGCCAAGCGCGGCGACAACTCCATGCGCGGTCTTGCCTTTCTCGATGACAAGCGCGGTGATCCCAAGCGCCCAGGCGGCGGCGGAGACGAGCAAAGCGTCCGAGCCGCCGGCATGGCTTCGCCAATGGCCCGAGGCGAGTTTGTCTTCGATCAGCAGGTCCGCGGTGTAATCGTCGGGGACGCGCAACAGCGCCTCGGCGAGCACCATCAGGGCGAGGCCCTCTTCCGACGACAGGGAATATTCGCGCAGCAGATCTTCGACGCCGCCGATGCGGAAGGATTTCGCCCGCGCCGCCGCGATCAGCCGTGCGCCCAATGAATCGATCCGCGCCTCGGCCTCGCGAGAAAAATTCGCTTCGGCGAGAAGCTCGGCGGCGATGGGCTCATCGGCCGGCGCATAAGGCGCGGAGAAAGATGGGAGCGCGAAATCGGACGTTTTATGCTCCTGATCGGCAGCAGCCTCACAAGGCCTAAGATGATGTTGCTCTAGTTTTTGCGCCTGTCTTTCATCGATCGTCACGGCATGAGCGAACTGGCGTCGAGGCCAGCCCTCCGCCTGCCGGGGGCAGGGTCGGCGATCTCGATCGCGAGACCATGATGATTTTGAGTTGGCTCAATCCGATGTCATCATGATCAAATATCGAGGAAGTGGCGCATGAGCCGCAAGGACGACGCCTTTGTCATTCCCCCTTAGGCTTTTCAGCCTCAAAACAGGTTCCAAGATGAATAGGACTGAACTGAAATTGCCGATGATTTTCATCGGCGCACTCCTAGGAGTCCATGGACCGGCTTGGTCCAAGGACTGGGACAAGGGTCAAATCGAATATAAGTCGAAATGCGCGGTCTGCCATGGCGTTGACGGGAAAGGTGGCGGGCCTCTCGCTGCTCAGCTGAAGACAGCGCCTGCTGATCTGACCCAGCTCGCTAAAAGGAGCGGAGGCGTCTTTCCACAAGGCGCCGTCATTGAAACCATTGACGGAAGAAAAGACGTCGAAGCTCACGGTCCTCGCGACATGCCCGTTTGGGGTTACCGACCAATGCGTGGCGATGAGCCAGGACGGAAAACGCGCGAGCAAGCGCTCGTCGACTATCTCGGCCGCATTCAGGAGAAATAGGATGGAGCGCGGCTCGGAAAAGCGTGGATCGCGTCGGCCTCACAGAGCGTAGCTTGCCACATTGGCGGGATAAGCGTCCTCAAGCGCGTCATGGAAGATTTCGACTGCCTGAAGCAGATCGGCCTCCTCGATGACGAGCGGCGGCGCGAAGCGAATGACGGTCTCATGCGTCTCCTTGGTGAGGACGCCGCGCCGCATCATGGCGAGACAGACGTCGCGCGCCTTGACCTTCGCGCCGTCCAGCTCGACGCCGACCCAGAGTCCCTTGCCGCGAACCTCGACGATCGCCGGATGATCGACACGGGCCAGCGCGTCGCGCAGGACCTTGCCGAGAACAAAGCTGCGCCGCGCCAGATCCTCGTCCTGGAGCACGCGGATGGCCTCCCGCCCGACGGCGGCGGCGAGAGGATTGCCGCCGAAGGTCGAGCCATGGCTTCCCGGATCGAACACATCCATCACAGCGCGCCGCGCCACGAAAGCGGAGACCGGCAGCAGCCCGCCGCCCAGAGCCTTGCCGACGATGAGGCCGTCCGGCTTGGCGTTTTCATGTTCGAAGCAGAAGTTGCGTCCGGTGCGGCCGAAGCCGGACTGGACCTCGTCGAAAATCAACAGGACGCCATGCCGGTCGCAGATGCGGCGCAGCGCCGCGAGATAGCCCGTCGGCGGCACGATGACTCCCGCCTCGCCCTGGACCGGCTCGACGAGCACGGCCGCCGTGCAGGGCCCGATCAACGCTTCAAGCGCGGCTGCATCGCCATAAGGCGCGACGACGAAACCGGGCGCGAAAGGGCCAAAGCCGCGCCGGGTCGCGGGATCGGTCGAGAAGCCGATGATCGATGTGGTGCGGCCGTGGAAATTTCCGGCGGCGACGATGATTTCGGCTTTGTCCCGTGGAATCGAAAGCTGGTCATAGCCATAGCGGCGCGCCGCCTTGATCGCGGTCTCGACCGCCTCCGCGCCTGTGTTCATTGGGAGGCAGGCGTCGAGGCCCGCGAGCTTCGCGAGATCCTCGCAAAATCCGCCGAGATTGTCGGAATGATAGGCGCGCGAAACGAGATCGAGGCGTCCGAGCTGGCGCGTTAGAGCCGCGACGAGGCGGGGATGCAAATGGCCGAAGCTCGCCGCCGAATAGGCGCTCATCATGTCGATGTAGCGCTTGCCTTCGACGTCGAAGAGATGCGCGCCGCGTCCCTGTGCGAGGACGACTGGAAAAGGCGCGTAGTTTTTCGCGCTGAAGCGCGCTTCGCGGTCGATGAGGCGTTGCAGGGGCATGGGTGACGCTCTATCTCTCCACACAGCAATTTCTAGCCGAAACGCACCGCTTCAGCTGAAAAATGCGCGCTTCGACGGTTCTCGCGACAAAAATATATATCGCATAAAAACCGCGCTTTTTCCCCGGAAATCAGCTTCTTGGGCGCAGATTATCCGAAGCTGCGCGGGGTTCGCCCGCAAAAATTCGGGACAACCGTTTTCGCGGCGGCGGCGGCGCGCTTATCCTCTTGCGAATCAGATCGCCGTCACTTCGCGAGAGACCCATGCCGCGCCGACACATCGTCGATGAAATGGACCTTAGGATCATGCAGCGGCTTCAGCTCGACGCGCGGATCAGCAATGTCCGCCTCGCCGAGGAGGTGCATCTTTCGCCGAGCGCCTGTCTCGACCGGGTGAAGGCGCTCGAAAAAGACGGGCTCATCCGCCGTTATATCGCCGATTTCGACCTCGCGAAAGTCTGCAGCGCGGTGATGCTTCTCGTCGAGGTCATTCTCGAAAACCACCGCGAAGCCGATTTCGAGCGTTTTCTCGCCGCGATCCGCAAGCGCGACGAAGTGCTCGAATGCTACAAGATCGGCGGCCGGATCGATTATCTGATGCGGGTGATCTGCCGCGACATCGAGCATTACAATGAGCTCAGCGACTTCATGAGCCGCGGCGATTTGGGCGTCGAGAAGTTCCACGGGCATGTCGTGCTGGCGGCCGACAAGAGCTTTCACGGGTATCCGCTGGATCTGCTGGTCGAGCCGCATCGGCGGGGGTGAGGCGGCGCAAGAGCGGCGCGTCGTCGGGCTCTGTCTCAGTTTGGATTGCTGCTTTGCGCCACCTTGTGACATGATGAACTTCGAGCTCACGGGCCGGTCTGGCCGAAAGGAGAATGGCATCTTTGGAGAAGCCGGGCATCGAAGCGGCCATTCCTGTCCGCGCGGCCATCGGCGGCATTCGACCATCGCGCACGCTGAGAACTGCCTTTTCCTTTTCCTTTCTTGAAGCTTAGCCGACATCAGGGCGTCTCCACGCATTTATTTGATCCTGCTCATTGCGCGCATCTTCCGAAAAGTTATAAATTAACACCTTAATTGGCACGATCCAGACGCAGCTATTGAAAGCGCATCCGCGCGCGCGTCGGCACAAATAAGCCGGCGAGGTCCAAAAGCCTTGGATTTTTGACGGACGATGCGCAAGTTTGTAACGCTTCTCCAAGCCGCTATTGTGGTTCTCGCAACTCTCCAATGCGCGCAGGCGGGTGGCCTCAACATCGATCATCCCTATGGCGACCAGATCGAGGGATGGCGCATAGGCTACAGTAATCTGATCAATGGGTGTGTCGCGGCCGACAGCATTTCCGATCGATATATTGGTTTAACCACATTGTGGCTTGGTCTTGGAGATAGCCGTATTGGCGCATATCTGGCGTTCACTAACCCCAACTGGAACTGGGTCGAGGTTGGAAAAACTTACGAGCTGACTCTCGTGACTGCGCCTTACACGCGTTGGAGGGGTAATTTTGTCGGCATTCAAACGGATTCTGCGAAAGGACTCGCAAGTCTAGCTTTAAACGTTGGATTTCAATATGAAATTGCTCGCGCTTATGTGCTTTCGGTCGATTTTGGACCAGCGGTTGCGCTCTTTCCGACTGAACGGACAACTTTAAGCATAGCCCTAAGGGGGCGGGCGCCGCGCTTCAAGCCGCGCGGGAGTGCCAAAGCCAGCGCGGCGCGATCGCCGATCTGCCAGACCCGCGCGGCTCCGGCGGCTCGTTGGGCCCTCTCTCCAATGAGCCTGGGGTAGGCGGCGGCACAGGTTTCTTCGTATCAACCGACGGGTCCGTGCTGACGGCAAATCACGTCGTTGAAAAGTGCTCGTCAGTGCAAATATCGCTTGGCGGATCGCCCTTGCGCGAGGCTCTCGTAATGGCGACCGACAAGGAGAATGATCTCGCCTTGATCTCTTCAGATCTAGGGGCGACCATTGTCCCCGCCTTGCGCGCTGGCGTTGCTTCCGGAGAGACCGTTGAAGCCTACGGCTTTCCTCTGCCTGGGCTGCTTGCGAAGTCCGGCGCCTTCACCGTGGGCAACATCAGCCAGCTGGCAGGCATCAGAGGCGACACGACAAAACTTCAAATGTCGGCGCCAGTTCAGCCTGGCAACAGCGGCGGTCCTTTGCTTGACCAGTCGGGCAATGTCGTCGGCGTGGTAGTCGCAGAACTAAATCCTCTCCTTTTGAGCCAAAATGTTAACTTTGCAGTCAAGGCGGACGTCGCCATCAGTTTTCTGAAGGCGAATAACTTTGAACCGAACACATCCGCCGCCACGACGCCGCTGGGGCCAGCCGAAATTGCAGCGCAAGCGAAATTATTTACGGCGCAACTCATATGTCATCTCCCACCGCCCAGCGCGCCGCAGCGAAAGCCTCAGCAGCAACAGTCTAATCCTCAAGAAAAGCGAATTGTCCTCCGCTTGACGCAAAGCGAGTGGCAGCGCGGGGCCGAGGACATGCGGTTTGGCGAGGCCGCGCCGCAGGAGATCATTCCACAGGGCGCCGTCTTCGAAACTCTCTATACTAGCCTATATAATGACTGCCGGCGTCGCGCTGAATATGATGGTGCTAGGAATGTGATCCTGTGTCCGGTCACATTTCGCGGCCATGTGGTATGGGCGAACGCCCTCCATCTCGATACCGAAGATGGACCGCTCTCTTGCGTGATCGACCGGAGATCCTTCGGTTGCGAACCTGCGGGTGCTCGTTGAGTGCCCTGATCGGGGTTGCCGCAGATCGAAACGCCACTCACAGCACGACGAATGACTGCCTTCCATCCATCATAGCCGTGAACCTCCTTAGGGTCGACGTCCGCTCTGGAGAAGCGGCTATTGTAGGCTGGACGGCTCAAATGGGCGCTCGGCAGTTCGCGCTCCGACTTCGTGAACGACTGCTTCTGAGAATCGGAAGCTGGTCTTAGAACCCTGAGGTCGGGTCGAAAGCCGAAATTCGAACTGCCCCCCAGCCTCTCGTCTAACCTTAGCGCGGCGCGGTCGGGAATACGCCATGCGGCAGATGCGGATCGAGCCGGAAGGCCATGGCGATATCGTCGATCGACATTTCGCGGGCGCGAAACTGATCTTGAAACCGCCCGATCTCGACGAAGCCGACTTTCCGGTAGAGCGCCAAGGCCGGGGCGTTATGGGCGAAGACCCAAAGGTCGAGCCAGGCGAGGCCGGCGTCGCGGGCAAAGCCGATGGCGCGGCGAAGCAGCCGCTCGCCAAAGCCGCGCCGGCAAAAGGCGGGCTCGACCCCAAGCAACACCCGAGCCCGGTGCAGCTCGGCTTTGAGCTCGGGACCGCCGAGGTCGAGCGAGGCCGCGATTGATTCTCCCGCGCCGCTCCTGATCGCCCAGGATCGCAGCCAGCACGGCTCGTTCAGCGGCCGCGCCCATTGGGAGAGGCGGCGCATCCGCGCCTCCGGGTCTTGCATGTCTTCGGCGCTGGAAAAGGGCGCGTGACAGGCGAGGCCGAACCGATCCGACACGGCGTGCCGGCGGCGCAAATGCTCGGCCAAGGCTTCGTAATCGCTCGGTCCGAGCAGCTCGGGAGTCACATCTCCGCTTGCGGCGAACGGCTTGCCTTGGAGCATTTTTCGCCCATTCCGACGGAAAGCGCCGGAGCGGCGCTCTCGCTCACCATGGCCGCGACGCCCTTCCAGCCGAGCCATGACATTTGAATCATGGCCCGGTTCGCGCGGGCGCGCAATGCTGTTCCTCCCAATTGACGCCTGGGAACGCATCGAGCGGGATTTTCAGATAGCGGCGGCCATTCGAGTCCGGCTCGGGCAGGCGGCCGCCGCGAATATTGACCTGCACCGCGGGCAGGATGAGCTTCGGCATCGCCAAGGTCCTGTCGCGGGCTTGGCGAAGCGCGACGAATTCCGCCTCGGTCTTTTCGGCGACATGAATATTGGCGCTTTTCTGCTCCGCGATCGTGCTCTCCCATAAAGGCGCGCGGCCGCCCGGCTGGTAGTCGTGACCGGTGAAGACCCGGAATGCGTCGGGAAGCGCGAGGATCGCCTGGATCGAGCGCCACAAGGCGCCCGCGTCGCCGCCGGGGAAATCGGCGCGCGCGGTGCCGTAATCCGGCATGAAGAGCGTGTCATGCACGAAGACGGCGTCGCCAGCGATATAAGTCAGCGAGGCCGGCGTATGGCCTGGCGAAAGCCGCGCCTCGACCTCGATTTCGCCTAGGCGGAACCGCTCGCCATCGGCGAAAAGATGATCCCATTGCGAGCCGTCGGCGGGAAAATCCGGCAAATTATAGATGTCCTTCCAGAATTTCTGGATGCCGGAGACCTGCGCGCCAATGCCTATCGGCGCCCCGGTTTTCTCGTGCAAATAGCCGCCGGCCGAGAGATGATCGGCGTGGACATGCGTCTCCAGAATCCAGGCGGGCTCCAGGCGCTCCGTCTCGATATGGCGGAGAATCGCATCGGCTTGCTCCGTCGCGGTCGATCCGGATTTCTCGTCGAAGTCGAGCACGGGATCGATAATGGCGCATTTTTTCGTCGCCGGATCCGAGACGACATATTGGATGCTGAAGGTGCGCCGTTCAAAGAAGCCGCGCACAATCGGTTTGTCACATTTGGTAAGGCTCATCGTTGATCTCGCGGTTCGGGGCCTTCAGGAGCGCCATGACTTGGCCGAGGGTTTGGCGCTTTTCTTGCTCGAATTTCGGTCGGCCGGAGACTTGTCGTGGTTTTTAGGCGCTTCTCCCGGACGCGGCGCCAGCGCCGCCTTATCCGCTTTGAACCATTTGCTGGGCTTGGCGGTTCCTGATCGGGCCGGCGGCCACAAGCTATAGCTTAGTCGGCTCCGCGGCGTGAAGATGAACCAGGAGCGATAAATGGAGAGATGTGTTGCGCGCCGGTTCGCGGCGGGCCTATTGGCGGCGGCTCTCGCAGGCGTGGCGCCCTTGGCGCGGGCCGACGAAACCTGCCTTTCGCCCTATACCGCGGCGCTCATCAAGGGCCAGGAGGCCTATCTGCACGTCTGGGCGCTCGGCGAAAAAGGGCTCGGCGACGAATCCGACAAGCTCGTGACGGTCGATGTCGACCCGAAATCGAAAAGCTATGGCAAGGTGGTCAACGCCATTTCCGTCGGCGGTCGCGGCGAGGCGCATCATATGGGCTTCACCGACGACCGCAAATATCTTTGGGCCGGCCGGCTCGAGGACAGCAAGATCTTCGTCTTCGATGTTGGCGCCGATCCGTCCCGCCCGAAGCTCGTCAAGACGATCGAGGACCTGCCCGACCAGACCGGCTATGTTGGCCCGCATACGTTCTACGCGGTGCCTGGCCGCATGGTGATCGGCACCTTGTCCAACACAACGCATGATGGCGTGACCGGCCTGGCCATCTACAGCAATCAAGGCGAGTTTCTCTCCGCCCATCCGATTCCGACCGACAAGGGCGGCGACGGCTATGGCTATGATATTGCGATCAATCCGAAAAAGAACGTCATGCTGACGTCGAGCTTCACCGGCTGGAATAATTACATGCGCGATCTCGGCGAGCTCGTCACCGACGCCGATGCGATGAAGAATTTTGGCAATACAATGGTTTTGTGGAATCTCAAATCCATGCAGCCGCAACAAATCCTGGCCGTTCCGGGCGCGCCGCTCGAAATCCGTTGGTCGCTGAAGGAGGGCGATGATTGGGCGATCACCGCCACGGCGCTGACCTCAAAGCTCTGGCTCGTGCGCCGCGACGACAAGAACCAATGGCGCGCCAAGGAGGTGGCGACGATCGGCGACCCCGCCAAAATCCCGCTGCCCGTGGATATCTCGATTTCCGCCGACGCGAAGAGTCTGTGGGTCAACACATTCATGGATGGCAAGACGCATCTGTTCGATATTTCCGATCCCGAGCATCCGACGCAGATCTACGAAAAGACCACCGGCAAGCAGGTCAACATGATCTCGCAAAGCTGGGACGGAAAGCGCGTCTACATCACGTCCTCGCTGCTGGCGAATTGGGATAAAAAGGGGGAGGACAATGAGCAGGTGTTGCGCGCCTATGATTGGGACGGCAAGGATTTGAACCTCAAGTTCGAGGTCGATTTCTTCAAGGAGAAGCTCGGACGTCCGCATCACATGAAATTTTCCGGCGCCGCCGACAAGGCTGCGCCCTGACCCACGCTGTCGCGGCGCGCCGTCTTCTCGCCGCCGCGCTGATCTGCGCCGCGATGCTCTCGCCCTTGCGCGCGGAGGATGGCGCCGGCTTCGCCTATCCGGCGCCAGGAACCTACAGGCTGGACCATATTTTCCACGCGCCGCAAGGAATTGTGCTTGAAGGCGATCGATTTCCGCGCCTGTTGTCGCGCTATGCGACGGGCTCGATCACGCTGTTGAGCTTTTTCTACACGTCCTGCGCCGACCCGCAAGGCTGCCCGCTCGCCTGGGAGGCTTTTGAAAATCTGCGCGCGCGCCTCAAGGAGAGAGCCGATCTACAGGGCCAAGTCCGGCTCGTCTTCATCAGCCTCGATCCGGCGCGGGATACGCCTTCCATGTTGCAAGCTTTCTCCCGCGCCTATGAAGCCGAGGCCGCCGTCCCGCCATGGCATTTTCTCACAACCTATTCGGATTTCTTTCTGAGGCCTCTGTTGCGCGGCTTTGGCGAGGAGATCGCGATAGATCGCGACGCCTCAAGCGCGGGCCGGCCGGTGTTCAATCATTTGCTGAAAGTGTTCCTGATCGACCGCGCAGGCGATGTGCGCGAGATCTATTCGAACCAATCCCTCGATGTGGCGGCGATTCTGGGCGACATCGAGACGCTGGCGATGGAGGCGGGGAGGGAGGAGAAATGAATTGAGAAATTATCCATAGAAGTGTTTGACGTGGCGTCCTTAAGCGCGATTGTCAATTTCGAATCCCCTCCGCGCGCAAAAATTGATTAAAGTTTAGATGCGGAACGCCCTCATCCTGACAAACATTTGGAATTCGCTTCCGTTTGTTACTATCTTGAGTGCTGAGGCTTTCCATACTTACAACAGGCAATGTGAGAGTTTTGGCCAGAGCGATAATCGATACGTCATTCAAACAGATAGTGCTTTTTCGGTTGCCATTGTATTCCGAAATCACTGCTTTGTAAGTTAGCCTCATTCTTTCAACATGTTCAAGATAGGTGGTCCAGTTCCAATCGTCCTCACCTACCTCTAATTGAAGGGAGGTACAATTTTTCTTCAGACAATCTCCAATCGACCCGGGAAGGCGGACGAGTTCGTCATATATTTCCTTCGTGACCGCGAACTTCCCGGCAACAATGACGTCACAAATACGCGCCCACAGGATCGCGTGTATATCATCCGGCAGGAATTCCAGCGGATTACTTAATCCCGACGTATCGAGGCAATATTTTTTAGATTACACCGCAAAATTATCTCTAATTGCTTCTAGATGAACAAGATTTTTAATTCCCATAAACTCGCCTGCGTTATGGTTCGTGACACGGCCTACGTTCCATGCTTCGAGCACAAGGCCTGTGTAAAGATCACCGCACGCCGAGCGATAGCGAGAACCGTAATATTTAGAGCGCCCTCCGCTGCTATAAGCTCCTTCAGCGGCTATAAACTGCTCTCTCTTGACCAGCCAATAATAGTCCGCATCGACGTAACCGAGGTTGACGAGCCGGATGAGCATGGCTTGTGGGCTGACGCTAAATCTGTTTGCTAGTCTGAGTAGCCCCTGATCGTCCATTGAAGCTGCCGGACGAGGCGGCTTTGAGATAATTTCTGCAAGCGCATTTTCTGGCACAAGAAACGCCGCCGCAAACTCGTTGCACCACGTTTCAACCCTTGCCGATGAGGAGCTACGAGAACGGGGCGGAGGCGGCCCGATTATAGCGCTTTGCTTAAGCACTAATTGGCCTAGCTCATGGGCGAGCGTGAAAGCTTGCGCACTCGGTGCCTCTTCGCCGAAAACAATGACGGGAAGGGGGGACGCGAAAATACAAAGCCCCCGCGCGTGGAAGCGCGACAGAGCATTGTTCTTGAGTACAATTATACCGAGACCTTCGAGCGTGCGTCGAAGTATCTTGGGCAGAGTATCCCGATCGCTGGCCTTTAGCTCAATCTGCTCCGATATCCAGAATTTAGATACTTCCCGAGCAAACGCGGCGACCTAGCCGGGGTTTGCAGCGATGTCGGCGTATAGGCTGCTGGGGAAGGTTGGCGGCTGATATCCCAGGATTTCAAATAGATCTAGAGCGTTCAGGCGTAGCGTCTCAGCCCATGCCTGGATTTCAAGGAGTTTATGGCTTTCCTCAGGCGGTGGTGCATCACGGTATAGGCGGAAGTCAGGGACTAGTTCAGGTTCGGCTATTACTGGTATTTGCTTCGAGAAGAACTCAAGAAACGGCCGCTCGTAAATTTCAGCAAGCTTTCTCGCCTGTCTAACGGTTGGCTTTGCAGTCCCGCTTTCCCACTCGATCACTTTAGCCGCGGTGACGCCGACGCCTCTTGCTGCGTCTTCATAACTTCGCCCATGCCGCTCTCGTGCCCATCTGAGCACCTGATTGTTAAATGGGATGTCTCTGTGACTTGCCGCTGCAAAGGCCATAATTTTTATTCTACCTTAGACCGCAGGGCCGAGGAATCCATTGAATTTGAATTAAGCGCGAAAAAAAGTCACCCAAAGTTGAACTTGTCTGAAGAGGACGCTTCACCCCAAAAGATCGATCAGCGGCGGAATGAGCGGCGCGTCGGCGGGCGGCATGGGATAGGCGCGGAGGTCCTTGGGCCGCGCCCATTTCAGCGCCTTGTGCTCCCGCGCCTCGACAAATCCCTCCCAGCGCCGGCAGACATAGAGCGGCATGAGCAGATGGAACTCGGGATAGGCATGACTCGCGAAGGTCAAGGGTGCCAGACAGGGCTCCTTGACCTCGATGTTGAGTTCCTCGCGCAATTCGCGGATGAGGGCTTCTTCCGGCCGCTCGCCCGCATCGACCTTGCCGCCGGGAAACTCCCACAGGCCCGCGAGCTGCTTGCCCTCCGGCCGTTGCGCGATCAGCACCCGCGCGTCGGCGTCGATGAGGGCGACGGCGACGACGAGAAGCAGCTTCACCGCCAGGACTCGTGCGTCACGAGCGGTAGTCGCCGTTGATCGCCACATAGTCCTTGGTGAGATCGCAGGTCCACACTGTCGCCGCGCCCTTGCCGAGCCCGATCTCGACGCGAATGTCGATCTCCTGCGCCTGCATGAGCTTGGAGACCTGCTTCTCGTCATAGGTCGGATCGCGCAGGCCCTTATGGGCCACGCGAATGTCGCCGAACCAGATCGCAAGCTTGTCGCGCTCGGCGCGCTCGCCGGCCTTGCCGACGGCCATGACGATGCGGCCCCAATTGGCGTCCTCGCCGGCGATCGCCGTCTTCACCAGGGGCGAATTGGCGATGGAGAGCGCGATCGTCTTGGCGGCGGCGGCGGTCGCCGCGCCCTCGACCCTGACTTGAATGAATTTGCGCGCGCCTTCGCCGTCCTTGACCACCTGTTGCGCGAGATCGAGGAGCAGGCCGTCGAGCGCCGCCTTGAAGCCGGCGAGGCGGCGGTCATTGGCGGCGATGATTGGCGGCGCGCCGCGTTTGGCCGCGGCGCCGGTGGCGAAAAGCAGCAAGGTGTCGGAGGTCGAGGTGTCGCTATCCACCGTGATCGCGTTGAACGAGCCATGCACGCCCTTGCTCAACATGGATTGCAGGACCGGAGCCGCGATCGGCGCGTCGGTGAAGACGAAGGCGAGCATGGTCGCCATGTCTGGCGCGATCATGCCGGCGCCTTTCGCCATGCCGGAAATCAAAACTTCGACGCCGCCGAGGACCGCGCGGGCGGTCGCGACCTTAGGATAGGTGTCGGTCGTCATGATCGCCTTGGCCGCCTCGAAAAGCCCGCCCGGCGCGGCGGCGGCCGCGAGCTTTTCGAACACGCCCTCGAATTTCGAGGCGTCGAGCGGCTCGCCGATCACCC
This sequence comes from uncultured Alphaproteobacteria bacterium, assembly GCA_963829515.1. GTDB lineage: Bacteria > Pseudomonadota > Alphaproteobacteria > Rhizobiales > Beijerinckiaceae > Methylocapsa. The sequence continues at coordinate 577,156 of CAWHIP010000005.1, read as the reverse complement.
CGGTCGAGGCGAGAAAGATCTCGGCCGGCGGCGCGCCCGTGGCCTTGGCGGCGAGGCTTGCGGTGAATTTCGCCGCCTGCGCTCCGTTCTTGCCGGTGAAGGCGTTGGCGTTGCCGGAATTGACCACCAACGCCCGCGCCTTGCCGCCCGCAAGTCGGGCGCGGCACCAGTCCACCGGCGCCGAAGGGCATTTCGACTTGGTGAAAACGCCGGCGGCCTGGGTGCCCTTGTCGAACAGGGCGAGCATCACATCGGTGCGGCCCTTGTAGCGGACGCCGGCCGCGCCGGTGGCGAAGCGCACGCCATCGATTTCGGGCAGGTCGGGATAGGATTTCGGCGCGAGCGGGGAAACGACGGCGACCATGGGGTGTCGGATCCTTCGAAATCGATGTTCGAAACGGTCGAGGCCCGGCCGGCCCCGGATCTATCGCCCGGTTAGCCGGAGCGCGCCGGCCGCGTCAAGGCCGCGGCTCCAATGTCTTGGCGCCTTGGCGTGAGCGGCGCGCCAGGGGCCGGACGCGATCCTGACGCGCGGTCGTCTTCCGCGCGCCAAAAAGCCGCGCCCAGATATGGTCGGCGCGCAGCCTTATTTCTTGGCCGGAGCCGGAGCGGCCGGCGTCGCAGGCGCGGCCGGATCAACGGGAGGCTCCGCACGCTCGATCTTGGCGGTCTTGCGCAGCTCCGCCACCAGCTCACCCTGCGCCTTTTGTGCGACATAGCGGGTGACCTGGTCCTTGACTTCGTCGAAGGAGGGAAACGTCTTCTGCCGCTTGCCTTCGATCTTGATGATGTGCCAGCCGAATGGGCTCTTGACCGGCTCGGAGATCTGGCCCGGCTCGAGCTTGAACGCGGCGTCGGCGAATTCAGGCACCATGCGGTCCTTCGTGAACCAGCCGAGATCGCCGCCTTCCGACCCTGGATCCTTCGAGACTTCCTTCGCCACCTTGGCGAAATCCTCGCCGGCCTTGATGCGCTTCAACGCCGCCTTGGCGTCGTCGTCGGTCGGCACGAGAATATGGCGGGCGTGGATCTCGGTTTCCGGCTTTTGCGCCTTGGCCGCCTCGTCATAAGTGGCCTTCAGCGCCGCGTCGGTCACGGCGCTTTTGGCCACTTGCCCGAGAAGGATCTCCATCAAGAGCTTCTCGCGATAATAGGCGAGCTTCTTGGCGAAATCCGGGGTCTGGTCGAGCTTGTCGGCCTGCGCCTTTTGCGCCACCAGGACGCCATCGATCAGAAAATCCAGCACATAGGATTCGCGCGCCTTGCCGTCGAGCTGAGGCGGCAGGCTCGAGCCAAGGTCGTCAGCGGCGATCTTCACGTCCTCGTCGGTAATTTCCTTCCCATTGACTGTGGCGAGGACCTTCGCCGAGGCGGGAGCGGCTGCGAGGCTCGCCGGTCCGGCCAGGGCCGCGGCGAAGGCGAGGCCCAAGGCCAGGTCGCGCAAGGAGTGCTTCAAGATCATGCAGTTGAGCTCCGGGCTGAGGATAAATTTTGAGGCGCAAATCGGGGTCGGACCGCGATGCTGAGCTTGAACGCATGCGGAACGGCGCGACACATGCACGGACGCACGGATTTGACAAGGTCAAACCCCCCTCTTATCTGTCGAGCGAATGTCTTTAGGATCGCTTTTTCGACGCGGGAGCGCAATTTTCGTCGAGACGTCGGCGCTGAACGCGGCCAAGGGGGCGAGCGCAGCTTGGCTGTATCGCGCCAAGGTTGAGCCGTTGTCCGTATTCGCGGCTCGGCGGGACCGGCGCTTGGGCGCCGGAATGGGGTTGAAGCGCCAAACCAAACCATGGGCGCGCTTAACTCTTGGCGCGCTTCCTATTAAAGTCCGGTCCAAGGCGTGGACGCGTTTTCCGCGCCGACGAATTGGATCTGATCGCGCGGGATTTGGCGCCGCCGACCCCACATAAAGCGGGATGAGGAAATGCGGCGACCGGTTTTCCGCTCGCGTCCCGCGCGACACCCTTGGAGGTCGCGCCGGAGCCCGCCACTCGACAAGCCCGCGCGCTTGGGTTTACGCCCTTGCGCGCTTGAGCGGATTCCCGAGCCCGTTTCATGGAGCGGCGGGGCTCAAGCGCAAGCCCAAGTGAATGTTGGCAAGTGAATTTTGAATTGGCTCTGGCCGTATGTCCGGAAAGGTCGTTGGATAATGTTGGGGTCCCTCGCGAAGAAGATTTTCGGGTCGGCGAATGATCGCCGCCTGAAAGGCTATCGGCCGAAAGTCGCGGCGATCAACGCGCTCGAGCCCGAATTGCTGAAGCTGACCGACGCCGAGCTTGCCGCACGAACCGTGACGTTTCGCGAAGAGCTCGCCGCCGGCAAGACGCTCGATCAGCTGCTCGTCCCGGCCTTCGCCACGGTCCGCGAGGGGGCGCGGCGCGTGCTCGGGCAGCGCCATTTCGACGTCCAGCTTATCGGCGGCATGGTGCTGCATGAGGGCGGCATTTCGGAGATGCGCACCGGCGAGGGCAAGACTCTCGTCGCGACGCTCGCGACCTATCTCAACGCGCTCGCCGGCAAGGGCGTCCATGTCATTACCGTCAACGATTATCTCGCCCGCCGCGACGCCGAATGGATGGGCGCCATCTATAATTTCCTTGGCCTGACCACTGGGACCATCCTGCATGGCCTCGACGACGATGAGCGCCGCCGCTCCTACGCCGCCGACGTCACCTATGGCACGAATAACGAGTTCGGCTTCGACTATCTCCGCGACAACATGAAATATGAGCTTGGCCAGATGGTCCAGCGCGGCCATCATTACGCGATCGTCGACGAGGTCGATTCGATCCTGATCGACGAAGCCCGCACACCGCTCATCATTTCCGGGCCGTCCGACGATAAGTCGGATCTCTACAACGCGATCGACAAGATCCTGCCGAGCCTTGCGCGCGAGGATTACGACCTCGACGAAAAGCAGCGCACGACCAATCTCACCGAGGTCGGCAACGAGCACATCGAGGACTTGCTGCGCGAGGCCGGGATCCTGGCCGAAGGCTCGCTCTACGAGGCGGCGAATGTCACGATCGTGCATCACGTGAACCAGGCCTTGCGCGCGCATAAATTGTTTCAGCGCGACAAGGATTATATTGTCCGCAAGGGCGAGGTCGTCATCATCGACGAATTCACCGGCCGGATGATGCCGGGTCGGCGCTATTCGGAAGGACTGCATCAGGCGCTCGAGGCGAAGGAGCATGTCCAGGTCCAGCCCGAGAATGTGACGCTCGCCTCGATCACCTTCCAGAACTATTTCCGCCTCTATGGGAAGCTCGCCGGAATGACCGGAACGGCGCTGACCGAGGCCGATGAATTCGCCGAGATCTATAAGCTCGAAGTCGTCGAGGTTCCGACCAATCGGCCGGTCCGACGCCTCGACGAAGATGATGAAGTCTATCGCACCTCGGAGGAGAAGCTGCGCGCGATCACGCGCGAGATCGAGGCGGCCAACGCGAAGCTGCAGCCGATGCTCGTCGGCACGACGTCGATCGAGAAATCCGAGCAGCTCGCCGAGGCCATGAAAAGTTATGGCTACAAGCAGATCAACTTTGACGAGCCGCAAGCGCTGCAGAAGCTTTACGCGGCGGCGCGCGCGGGCAAGCCGTCGAAGCTTTTCGCGGTCCTGAACGCGCGCTTCCATGAGCAGGAGGCCTATATCATCGCCGAGGCGGGCGTGCCCGGCGCGATCACGATCGCGACCAACATGGCCGGCCGCGGCACCGACATCCAGCTCGGCGGCAATGTCGAGATGCGGGTCGCGCAGGAATGCGCCAATCTGCCGGAAGGTCCCGAGCGCGAGGCGAAGGAGGCCGAGATCCGCGCCGACGTCGAGCGCTTCCGCGCCCAGGCGGTCGAGGCCGGCGGCCTCTATATCATCGGCACCGAGCGGCATGAGAGCCGCCGCATCGACAACCAGCTGCGCGGCCGCGCCGGCCGCCAAGGCGACCCTGGCCGCTCCAAATTCTTCCTGTCGCTAAAGGACGACCTGATGCGGATCTTTGGATCCGAGCGGATGGAGTCCATGCTCGTCAAGCTCGGCCTCAAGGAGGATGAGGCGATCGTGCATCCGTGGATCAACAAGGCGCTTGAGAAGGCGCAGCAGAAGGTCGAGGCGCGCAATTTCGACATGCGCAAGAATATTCTCAAATATGACAACGTCATGAACGATCAGCGCAAGGTCGTCTTCGAGCAGCGCCGCGAGATGATGGCGCAAGACTCGCTCGAAGGCATGATCCATGACATGCGCCATGGCGTCGTCGACGATCTCATCACGAAACATATTCCGCGCGACGCCTACCCCGAGGCCTGGGACATTGAAGGCTTGGAGCAAGCGGCCAAATCCGAGCTCAATATCGCTCCGCCGCTCGCCGATTGGGCGAAGGAAGAGGGCATCGACGAGGAGCAGATGGAGGAGAGGCTGCAGAAGGCGGCCGACGAAGCCTATGCCGCCCGGGTCGAGAAGAACGGCGCCGAGGTCATGCGCTATGTCGAAAAGCAGATCGTGCTGCAGGCGCTCGACCATCTTTGGCGCGAACATTTGCTCACGCTCGATCATCTGCGTCAGGTGGTCGGCTGGCGCGGCATGGCGCAGCGCGATCCGCTCAATGAATACAAGTCCGAAGCCTTCGAGCTGTTCAACGTGCTGATCACCCATTTGCGGGAGCTCACGACGGCGCAGCTGAACCGCGTCGAAGTCGCCTTCGAGCCGCCGCCGAGCCTGATCCAGCCGCAGCAGGGCGCGGCTTTCGACCTTGCCCCGCCGCAAGACGGCGAAGCCAGCGCCGTCTTCGCCGCGGCGAGCAGCGCGAAGGCGGCGCCGCAAGGCCAGGAGCGCGTGTTCAGCGCCGGCGCCGGAGACGCCGCCGCGGTCGACACGCTCGTGCGCGAGGCCGGCGGCGCGCCCGCGGCCTTTGGCAAAGTCGGCCGCAACCAGCCTTGCCCCTGCGGATCAGGCCGCAAATACAAGCATTGCCACGGTGCCGTCGCCTGAAGTCCGTTTCGCGCCAATAGGCGGCCTTAGCCGAGGCGCCGGCGAGAGGCCGCATGATTGACCTAGATCATCGCGCCTGCCGCCTCCCCGGCATAGCTTGGCCAGGTTCGCCGCGACGTTTCCTTTCACGATTCTGTCGCCTCCGACGGCTATTCAGCCTGAGCCAGGCGGAATTGCGCTCCCGGCGCAATTGCGCGATGTTTCCACGAGGCCTTGCGTCATTTCGCGCGAGGCTCTTGGCGGGCGTCGCGCGCGAGTCCGGCCGGCGCGAATAGGCGATCGCCCTCGCCGCGCCCGCCACCTCCAATAGAAGAGGAACCAACAGCAATGAGGAGCACGCTTATGAAGGCCCGTATCTCTCGTCCCTTGTCCGTTCTTTCCCTTGGCGCGGCTGTCGCGCTCGCTTTGGCGACCGCGAATCCCGGGCGCGCCCATGAGGCGGGCGAGGCGGGCCACGCCGCCCATCACGCCGCGATGGAGAAAATGCGGTCGATGATGCATGAGTTGGCTGAACACGCCGATGAGCGCCTCGCCGCCCTCAAGACCGAGCTCAAGATCACCGACGCGCAATTGCCGCAATGGAACGGGTTTTCGAGCGCGGTTCTGGCCGCCGCGAAATGGGTCGTGTCGGAACATGACGGGGCGGCGCATGCCGGCGCGAAGCCCGGTCTCATCTATGGCGGCGAGCGCTCCTATCCTGACGCTGGCGCGATCAAGAAGACCGGCGCCGCGCCCGCCGAAGACGCAGCCGCGCCAAGCGCGCCGGCCGAGGCGGACGCCTCGGAGGCCCTCCCCGCCCGGCTCGAAGCGCATGAGAAGCGCATGGCGGAGCATCTCGCCAAAATGCAGGCGATCAAATCCGCGCTCGACCCGCTCTACGCCTCGTTCAGCGACGAGCAGAAGAAAATCGCGGACGGCTTGAAGGTTGGCCCTTTCGGCGTGATGTAAGCGCGCGGGCCTGATCCGCCGCCCGCGCCAATTCGATCCGGCCGCGCCCCTCCCCTCGGTTGGGGCGTAGGTCCAGGCCCGTGCGCGCCGACACAGTCGCTTGGACCAGGGCCAGCTAGTCTCCCTTCATCGCCGGCGCAAACCGCCATCCGGCGCATGAAGGGAGAGAGATCCATGCTAGATTTCCGTAAAGCCGTTGCCGTCGGCCTCGCCGTCACGACCCTTGCCTTTGGCGTCGCCGCGACTTCAACTCCCGCCGCAGCCTGGGGCGGCTTTCATCATGGCTGGGGCTGGGGCCTAGGCGGCGTGGCCGCAGGCCTCGCTCTCGGCGCGACCGCCGCGGCGAGCGCTCCCTATTACGGCTATGGCCCAACCTACGCGGGCTGCTATATCAGCCGGCAGCCGGTCGTCGACGTTTACGGCAATATTGTCGGCTATCGCCGCGTCCGCGTCTGTGGCTGAAGCATTGCCGCGCCAATTCCACGTTGCCGCCGGGGTCCTCTCCCTCTGGCAGCGCCAAATCGGGGGCCTCCGGGACAATGTTCCGGAGGCCTTGCCCTTTTTTGAAGGATCGATCGGCCGCCCCCCGGCGGCGCGACGCCTTTAGAGATAGCCCACCCGCTTTTGAGCGTCCTTTTGCTTGGCGTCAGGCTCGGGCGCCGTTTCGGGGAGGGGATGATGTTCGTCGTGATGCAGCACTTCTTCGAGCTTGCTCCGCTCGAAAAGGATGACGATGACGATGGATATGACCAGCGGGATCAGAAGATAGAAAAGCCGGAAGACGAGCAGCGCGGCGAGAACTTCGACCTTCGGCGTCGAAGGCATGGCGTTGATGAACAAGACTTCGAGGACGCCGAGCCCACCTGGCGCATTGGACGCCAGCGCCGCCGAAAAGGAGGCGAGAAAGACCCCGAGCACGACGAAATATCCGGGATTGCCGACCTCGGGCAAAGCGAAATAGATGATGCCGGCGGCGCCGAGAAGCTCGAGGGGAGCCGCGATCAGCTGCCGCGCGACGATCTCCGGGTGCGGATATTCGAGTACGAACCCGCGTATGACTAGCGGCTTGAACCGGAACACTGAGCCGATCACATAAATCCCGATCAAGCCCAGGAAAACCACGCCGATCGCGCGCGCCACAGTCGGGTCGGTGGCGTATTGCAAGCCGTCGCGCAATTTATTGCCAACCCAGCCAAGCTCCAGCCCGGACATGAGGCCGCTGAACCGGCTCAATTGCTCCGGCTCAAACACTGAGATCAGCCCGCCGAGCAGGATCACGCCGAGAAGGAAGGTCAGCGAGCAAATCGCGACGAGCACCGCGACCTGCTCCGCGTTCAGCCCCTTCGAGCTATAGGCGCGGTAGCGGACCATTCCCCCGGAAAAAACCGTCGCGCCGATATTATGCGCGAGCGCATAGGTCGTGAAGGAGCACAGCGAGATGAACACCCACGAAATATGTTTGACGCCGAGATGGAGCAGGGCGATCCTGTCATACCAGGCGAGCGCGGCGTAAGCGACGAGAGTGGAGAGGATCGCAAATATATAGTGGGTCGGCGAGATTGATTTGACGCGCTCCCAGACCTCGGGTCCGACGGATTCGCCGCGGAATTCCCGGTAGAGGAGCCAGAGCGAAACCACAACCGCCACGAGGCCCAGCGCCGGCCACACAAAATCAAGAATTCGTTTCATGACGCTCCGGCCAGGGTCGCCGCCGCGACAGATTCTAAGCTGCGTGTGATCGGCATCTCCCTGCACCATGCGCGGCTTGACTGCAAGTGCGCAAGCGCGGAAATCGCCTTTCTTGTCCATGAGGCGGCGCCCAACCTCGCCGCAATCGCGCGGGCGCCAAGACGCGCGCTCTGGTCAAGCGGGTCAGCTCGGGCTATCCCGCTTGAACCGTCCGCAATCGCGGCGGCTGGTCGGGAAGAGACTTGGCGGCGGCCTCGAGGGCCGGCTCGGAGGCCCTCTCGCGTCCCTCCGGGCCTAGGGTCTTGCTCAATTCGGCGAGCGCCTCGTCGAGACGTTTCCTCGCCTCCTGAAGCTGGGCCATCAACTCCTCGGCCGACCGATTTAGATTGTCCCGCCGCGTGCGCGCGGCCCGCGCATAGGTCGGATAGGCGAAATGGGAGGCGTCGAATATGCCGGCCCGCTGCTCTTCGAGCGCTACTTCCTGGTCGAGCTCCCGCGCGATCCGGGAAAACTCCGCCACCATGGATTCGATTTGCGCGACCCGGCGACGCTTTTCATCGACCTGGAAGCGCTTGAGGCGCGCGACCGTATCCTGCAGCTTCATTTCCTTCCACTCCCAATGAGTTTCGACGCAATCATGCAGGTGAGCCCCCAGCCGGGGAGCAATCCGAGATTTCGCTCCGACGCGGGAACTTTGACGCAGCAAAGTTGCCCTTTCGTTACCGCGGCGTTCGATCACGGAATTCTTGCGATCAGGGAGATCTTGCCCCGCCGCGCCGAATTGGCTCGCGATTGGGCCGGCGGAGCGCGAAATTTGACGGTGGCGCGCGTGAAATCCTTCGTCGCGCAAGCTTCTGGCGCCAAGCTGTCCTTCAGCTGACGCGATGCGAATCAGCGGCTCGGCGCCAGCATGAGGCTGTCAACGTGAGGCCGTCATTGAAAAACCGCCCGGCCGGATCGCGTCGACTCGCTCCAACTATTTGATTTTACTTTGTATATTGTCTTGTCAAATAAGCTCATCGGATCGGGGCCAAGGGCTGGGCGGAGAAGGATTTGGAAGTCCCTGGCAAGGGGAATGTATTTGTTAACCAATGCCCGTTAAGGTTACGAAATTCGTCGCAAGGACCTCATCGCTGGAGGATCGGCCGGATGCCGGCCCCCAGGGTGGAGCCTCGGGCGATCTCGCGCGCCGGCAGGCGACCGACGGGGGGAAAGTGGGGACCTCAGATGCGCGTTTTATTGATTGAAGACGACAGCGCTACGGCGCAGAGCATAGAGCTGATGCTCAAATCCGAGAATTTCAACGTCTATGCGACGGATCTCGGCGAAGAAGGCGTCGATCTCGGCAAGCTCTATGACTATGACATCATCCTCCTCGACCTGAACCTTCCCGACATGTCCGGCTATGAGGTGCTTCGGACCTTGCGCATCGCCAAGGTCAAGACGCCGATCCTCATTCTGTCCGGCCTCGCCGCGATCGAGGACAAGGTCAAGGGCCTCGGCTTCGGCGCCGACGATTATCTGACCAAGCCGTTCCACAAGGATGAACTCGTCGCCCGCATTCATGCGATCGTGCGGCGCTCCAAGGGGCACGCCCAATCGGTCATCGCCACCGGCGATCTCATCGTCAATCTTGATCAGAAAACCGTCGAAGTCGCGGGCTCCCGCGTCCATCTGACCGGCAAGGAATATCAGATGCTGGAGCTGCTCTCGCTCCGCAAGGGCACGACCTTGACCAAGGAGATGTTTCTCAATCATCTCTATGGCGGCATGGACGAGCCCGAATTGAAGATCATCGACGTCTTCATCTGCAAGCTGCGCAAGAAACTCGCCAATGCGAGCCAGGGCCGCAATTACATCGAGACGGTCTGGGGCCGCGGCTATGTCCTGCGCGAGCCGAGCGACGACGAGGAGCGCATCACCGCTTGAAAACCGCCGGCCCTTGCGGGCGGTTTGACAGCTGAGGCTTTGGCGCCGAGCCGCGGAGGACGGCCGCGCCGGGACCGTGCGCCCCGCGCAACCAATCGGCCGCGCCGACGCCGTCCATTTCGTCAGCCCCGCCGAAATTTTCCGCGCAACTCGATCCGCCGCTCGGCTCTCCCGCCGAATCTCAAGTCCAGATGACTTCTTTCTGAGTCGATCAAATGACAGCCGGAGCCCGTTCCGATCGATTTCTGCGATCAGAACGGGCTCCAGCCGTTTAGCGCGCGGTGGTCAGTGCCTGCCGAAGCCCGGGAGCACTTGCGTGTCTTCGACGCGGACGGATTTCAATTCGTCCGGATCAAGACCGAGGCATTGCAAGATCGTCGGCGCGATCTGGCGCGTCTCGACCGGCGCATTGATGGTCCTGGCGGCGATCCCGGGATTCGAGACCAGGAGCGCGACATTGCGGTCGTCATTGGCGAAGCCGCCATGCTCGGCGAGCTTGGTGCCGCTGGTGTAGATCAAGCCATGCGTCGTGATGGCGATGAAATCCGGCGTCCGGTTGTCGGTGAAGGGATTCTGATAGAGCTTGGTGAGCGCGTCCTTGTCCAGCAGCGTGACGATTCCAAGCGCGGTTTTCTGGCTCAGGATATAGGCCTTCGCGGCCAGATAATCCGCCCATTGCTGCTGCGGCCCGAGCCAGATGAGGCCGGCGTCGTCGTCGGCGGAGGCGGCGAAATCAGGCGCGTTGGTGTAAGGCGAGTTGTCAACCGCTTGGCGGAGGGCGACATTGATCGGCGACTGGCCATGCTTGGCTGAGACGATGACCAAAGTATCCTTGTCGAGTTTCGCGGCCTGCAAAGCCGCGACGATCGCGCCGAGCTGGGCGTCCACATAGTCTAGGCCGAGCTGAAGGCCATTATTGGGATGCTGGCCGATCGCGTCGGCATAGCCGCCGATCAGGCCGGCGTCTTGCGGGTCGTTCGGATTGCCCTTGGCGAGCTTCTGCCCGACGCTGACCGACTGAAAGTTGAAGCCGAAAATCGCCGGCACGCCGACGCGATTCGTTCCCGTGCTGTCCAAGCCATTGATTTCGTTCAGCACGCGCATTGACCTTGTACTGATCATTGCGCTCGATGCTGTGGAAGCCCGTGGTCGCGTCCTGGCCGGTGACGGAATTGTTTGAATTGACCTCCGGCGTGAACAGATCATCCACGCCCTTGCCGGACGGGCCATTGACGATGTCATAGGCCGGATGCTTGTCGGCCCAGGCGGTGCGGCGATTGTGGCGGTGGATCACCTCGAAAATCGTGTTCACCTTGATGAAATCATGCGGATAGACCGGAACGCAGTTTCCGCCGACCAGGGCGCGCGGCAAATTGGCCGGGTTGATCTGGGTCAGCGGCTGGCCCAGCGTTCCGCCGCCGGTATAGCTCGTCTTGTCATTGTCGATGCTCTCGTCGAAGGCGGGCTGCCACCCTGGAGGGTTCTGGCAAGACGTGTCGCTCGGGGCGAAGAGCGTGCGATCATAGGAGACGTCGTAGAAGACGCCATGGCTTTTCGACGTGCCGCCGGTCACTTGGGCGAGCAGGCCGGGGAAGGAATCCGACGGCGCCGAGGTCAGCGCGTTCGGATAGGTCAGGCCATGGCTGGAGAGCGCCGCCAAGGCGCTGTTGGGATGGGCCGCGACATAATTGGTGAGGTCCACGGCGTGCAAGCCGTCGACGCTGATCAGCAGCACATGGGCGTAGCGCCCTTGGCCGTCTTGACCATGGCTGTCGTCCGCCCGCGCGGCCAGGCCGGCCGTCAGGGCCAGAAGGCTGACGCCCATTCCGCAAAGCGCATGTCCCAGTTTCGTCATTCTGTAATCTCCCCGTGCGCGCCGCCGCGCTTGCGGCGGGCTTGAGCGGAGGCTTGATAGCGCGCGCGGTCTATCCATTTTATGACAGAATTATTAAGGGAGCGACGTTTCTGCATAATTTTGCGGCTTGCGTGAGCCTAGCAGGCGAAGCTTGCGTCGCGCTGGAGGGTTGAGGGGTAGGGCAGGCGGAGGGCCAAAGGCCGGCGCCTTGCCGAATCTCGCCGTCGCGCTCATGCTGGGAGTGGCGAGGCGCCGCCAAGGCAGGCGGAGGAGGGGCCGCTGGTCGAGATCAAGAACCGCGAAGAATTCGAGGCGTGGCTTCGAGGGAAGCCGCGCGAGGTTAGCGTCGCCTTCGCGGCGCGGGCGGCCTTGCGCGTCTTGCCGATCGTTTGGACCGCGCGAAAGCAGCTCTTAGACGATTTCTACGCCGTCTTCATGTTGCCGGTTTTACGTGCTAACGGCGTCGCCTGGTCCGCCGCCAAATATCCGGACCAGGCGACGGGACTACGCGCCGCCGCCGCCGCCGCCTACGCCGACGCCGACGCCGCCGCCTACGCCGCCGCCGCCACGCCGCCGCCTACGCCGCCACCGCCGCCGCCTACGCCGACGCCGACGCCGCCGCCGCCTACGCCGCCACCGCCGCCTACGCCGACGCCGACGCCGCCTACGCCGCCACCGCCGCCTACGCCGCCGCCAGGTGGCGAGCGATTTCCACGGACGCTACGCGTGTGGATGAGGGGATGGTGGCTTCCGTCATCGCGGGTTCGCCGCTCTGGCCTCAAGGTCAGCCAGAAGAGTTCGGGAATTTATGGCGAGACCTGAAGCGGGAGCTCCTTGCCGCCGGGCAGGATTGGGATGTTTGGACGGATTGGTACGAGCACCGTCTCGAAGGCCGCGTCAGGGACGAGAATCACGAACTCGCCTATGTCGAGATCGAGGACGAGCTCTGGGACCAAGGCCCCGCCGTGGTCAACGCAGCGATCAAAAGGCGGATCGCGGAAATCGAGCGGCTAAAGGCAAGCGAGGAGCCGCCAATAGAGGCGATACCCGACCAAGCGCCGGTCGCTACAACCTTCGGGCAAAACGCCCAGAAACTCATTGATGTCGTCCCGGATCCGCCCTCGCTTGAATCCCAAGCCGACGCCTTGCAACGAGAATTCTATGAGGAGACCCGCGACAAGGCCGAGGTTCTCGCAGGGTTCGGCCACAATCAGCTTGGCGACTTGAGCCGTCCGGTCACACGATTTTTAGAAAGCCTGCCGGAAAGAATTGAAGAGGTCTTGATCAGTCGCGCTTGGTCTCGCGGCAACACCCTGCGGCTTCGCCTCAAGGCCGACGATTTGTTGACGGCGAAAGCCGAGCCAGACCCGGCGCGCTTGCCGCCTCTCGTCGCGGAATCCTTGCGCGACCTCGTCCATGAATGGAACATCTTCATCGCGGGAGACCCGAAAGGGCGCGAGTTCGATGAAACACGCCTTGGACCAGCGGAACTTGACGCAGCCAAGCGGGTCGTGGCTGCGGCAGCGCCAATCGTGGAAGCTGTTCGAGATTCCGAGAACATTGCGACCCCCGCCGCGATCGAGGCCGTCGCAGAGCAGGACCAGGCGGCGGCGAAGGCCCCCGCCGGCGCTGACGGCGATCAAGCCGTTGACCTATCCCGAAAGACGACCGGAAATTTTGTAATCCAGCTTCTCCGCTCGGCTTACGCGTTCGTCCGTCGTGAGCCGGCGTTCGCGGTGAAGGAAATGCGCGCGGGCGTTTACCGCGCGGCGGGGGCTGCCGCCTACAATCATTCGCCTGAAATCCTCTCCTTCGTCGCGAGAAATGCCGACGCGCTCAAAGAGTTCGCCGAAGCAGCTTGGCATAATCCCGCTCTTGGCAAAATTATCGAAATCATTGCTAGAGCGTGGTCATAAATGCAGCATTCTGGTCCGGTGCCCGTAACGCGGCGACGCAGAAGTTCCTGGCGCCCCAGCGAAAGCTCCCCTTAAACCGGACGGCGGCAGGAGAGCGCGAAGGGCTTTTGAACTCAAGGACGCGCCTTAGGCGCGCCAGCTCCGCTGGCCTTCAGGTCCTTGACTTCAAAAGCCCTTCGCGCTGGGGTTGGCCGTTCCGTTTAAGGCGGAAACCGCCTGCGGCCGCCTTGGCGCATTCAATCTCCCCGACTTGACACAGGACTCGTGTCACACGATATCCGTGTCATGAAAAACGTCACCATCACCTTGCGCGAGGATGTCGCCGAATGGCTCCGCGTCGAAGCGGCCAAGGGGGGCTTGAGCATGTCGGCCTTTGTCGGCCATCTCCTGGAAACCCGCATGGGCCGGGGCGCGGACCAACTGGCCGGCCTCGAATTTTTCCTGAGCGGCCCCGGCTTTGCCGGCGTCTCCGCCGACCTGCCCAAGCGGGACGCCCTTTATGACCGCGCGGCTCTTCATCGACACCAACATCCTGATCTACGCCCTCGACCCGGCGGAGCCGATGAAACGCGCGGCGTCGACAGATTTGCTGAGGCGGACGATCGCCAATCATACCTTGGTCCTCTCGCCCCAAAATCTGAATGAGTGCTATAGGGTTCTGACGGAAAGGCGCCGTCTCGTCCCAGTCGAGGCGGCCCGTTCGTTTCTGACCCATCTCGCGCCTTGGTGCGTCGCGCCCCTTGATGCGCGAACGACAATCAAGGCTTGGGCGGTTCAAGACGAAGCGAGCCTCGCCTGGTGGGACGCCCTTCTGATCGCCTCGGCCCTCCTGGCCGGGTGCAAGCTCTTCATGTCCGAGGATATGCAGGATGGCCAGGTGATCTCGGGAATGCGGATCGTCAATCCGTTCGGCGCGCGACAGAACAAACAGTAAAACGAGTTCATCCCCATGGGTTTCAAATGCGGCATCGTCGGCCTGCCCAATGTCGGCAAGTCGACTCTTTTCAACGCGCTGACGCAGACCGCCGCGGCGCAGGCGGCGAATTATCCTTTCTGCACCATCGAGCCCAATGTCGGCGACGTCGCGGTGCCGGACGCGCGGCTCGAGACTTTGGCGAAAATCGCCGGCTCCAAGGAGATCATCCCGACGCGGCTCACCTTCGTGGATATCGCCGGGCTGGTGCGCGGCGCCTCGAAGGGCGAGGGGCTCGGCAATCAATTCCTCGCCAATATCCGCGAATGCGACGCCATCGCCCATGTCGTGCGCTGTTTCGAGGATGCCGACATCACCCATGTCGAGGGCAAGATCGCGCCGATCGACGATATCGAAACGATCGAGACCGAGCTGATGCTCGCCGATCTCGAAAGCCTGGAGAAGCGCGTCGTCGCGCTCGAAAAAAAGGCAAAGGGCGCCGACAAGGAGGCCAAGGAGAGCTTCGATCTCGTCCAGCGCTGCCTCGTCCTGCTGCGCGAGGGCAAGCCCGCCCGGCTCGCCGAGGTGAAGCCCGAGGAGCAGAAGCTTTTCAATGGCCTCGGCCTGCTGTCGTCGAAGCCGGTGCTCTATGTCTGCAATGTCGAAGAAGGCGCGGCCGACACACGGCAATGCCTTTTCCAAGGCGGTCGTGGCGCGGGCGGCAGAGGAAAGCGCCGTGCGGTCGTCGTCTCGGCCAAGATCGAAAGCGAGATCGCGGTGCTGCCGCCGGAGGAGCAAAAGGATTATCTGGAGGCCGTCGGGCCTCGCCGAGCCGGGGCTCAACCGCGTCATCCGCGCCGGCTATGGGCTTTTGCGGCTCATCACCTATTTCACCGTCGGCCCGAAAGAGGCGCGGGCCTGGACGATCGAGCAGGGCACGCAGGCGCCGCAGGCGGCGGGCGTCATCCATACCGATTTCGAAAAAGGCTTTATCCGCGCCGAGACCATCGCCTATGCCGATTATGTCGCGCAGTCAGGGCGAGGCCGGCGCGCGCGAGGCCGGCAAGTTCCGGCTCGAAGGCAAGGATTATGTCGTCGCCGACGGCGATGTCTTGCATTTCCGGTTCGCCACGTGAAGACTACATAAAAAAGCGACGTGGGAGGACGGCATGGGCGGGCGTTTTCTGGACGATGCGGCCTTTGATTTCGGCGTCCAGCGGGCCGGACGGTGAGGCGCTGCGATCCCAACGAGAGCCCGCCGAGCTTCGACGACGCCTTCGCCTGCCGCCTCGACGATCTTTTCAAATGGCGGCGCGACGTGCGCCGGTTCAAGCCGGACCCGGTCGCGATCGCGCGGATCGAGGAGCTTGTGGCGATCGCCGCGCTCGCGCCTTCGGTCGGCAATAGCCAGCCCTGGCGTTTCGTCAGCGTCGAGACGCAGGCGCGCCGCGACGCCGTGATCGAAAATTTCACCGCCTGCAACGCCGCCGCGCTCAACAGCTATGAAGGCGAGCGCGCCGCGCTTTACGCTCGCCTCAAGCTCGCCGGCTTGCGCGAGGCCCCGGTCCATCTCGCCGTGTTTTGCGATCATGCGACGCCGGCCGGGGCCGGGCTCGGCCGCAAGACCATGCCGGAAGCGCTGGATTATTCCGTCGTCGCGGCGATCCATACGCTCTGGCTCGCCGCCCGCGCGCGGGGCCTCGGCGTCGGCTGGGTGTCGATCCTCGACCCAAAGGCGCTGGCGGCGGCGCTTGACGCGCCGCCAGCGTGGAAACTCGTTGGCTATCTCTGCGTCGGAGTCCCGCAAGAGGAGCATTTGGACCCAGAGCTTGAACGCCAGCATTGGCAGGCGCATCTGGACGAGAATGAGCGGCTGCTGCGGGTTTAGAGCAGGTTCTGATCGAAGAAATCGATCAATTTTTTTGGAGCATGCTTTTCGGCGCTCTCCCGTCCCGAACGCAAAGCGTCTCGGTTGAGATAAAAGAGCCGCCCGGCTGCTTAAGCTTGATCGGCGTCTCGCCATCAGGGCCGCGCGCCGATCACGGTCCATTGAAATGCACCGTCCCGAAACCGGTCACGTCATAGCCGCCAAGCTCTTCCGCGCGCTGGCGGAAAGCCTCGCTGGCGCAAAAGCGCAAAAGCCTCTGCAGAGGCGGATCGAAATAGGCCTTGCGCCACACCAAAAGATCGAATCGCTCGACGATCAGTGGCGTGAACCCCTGCCGAAATTGACGCGCCATGGCTTCGACGCCGAGCCCCACATCGGCCTTGCCGTCGGCGATGGCCATGGCGAGATCCGCTTCGGTCCGCTCCACCGTCTCGACGCAATGAAGATCCGCTCTCCGCAGGCCGTCGCGTTCGAGCAATTGGGCCAGCACCATTTCGCTGCCGGATTCCTTCTGGCGCGGTTGAAACCGCATGCCGCGCGCCGCGCGAAGCGATCCAACCGAGCGGCCGAGATCGGTGCGGAAGATCAGCCCGCGGGTGCGCTTCGCCCATTCGATCAGGACGACGGGCTTATCGGCGAAAGCTTCGCTCACCGCCGCGACGTTCCAGCCGCCGTTTTCGCGCTCGGGAATATGCAGGCCCGCCGCGATATAATCCTCGCCCGGGCCGCGCTTGAGCGCATCGAGCGCGCCATCCAAAAGAGCGGCGACGCCCGAGCGCGATTCGCGCAGCGCCCATTCGAGGAGCGGATCGTGGCCGCCGACGATGATGGCGGGAGCGGCCGAGGGCGCGGGCGGCTCGCGCCGCGCGGCGGGTTTGGCGGCGGCGCCGTTCGATGTGATCCACGCCGCGATTTCCTCGCGCGGGAACAAAAGCTTCCCCGTGACGCGGCGCACCGGCAGCGTCCCGTCGCCCGCCATTTCGTAGATTTTGCGCTCCTTGACGCGGAGCATGGCCGCGAGCTCGCGCGTCGTGAGGAATTCGGACATGTGTTTTCTGCTGTTTCTTCCGGGCGTTCGCGGAAAAATAGCATGAATTCACAAAAGCGTGGGAAGGAACAGCTCAAGCACCGGCGCCCCCCGCTTCTCGTACCCTAGAGCGGGCCGTTCGAGGCGCCGCCTTTTGCATCGGTTCACCCGGTGCACTTCCTCCGGCCAGCTTTCGCGGCATCCTCCGTATTCTAGTTCGCTTTGTCCGTCGCCAATTCATCCGGTTTCATCACTGTTTCATAAACGCGCGCGATCGACTGCGGGGTGATGCTCACGCCGCCGCGAAATGGATTGTCGAGTTCGGCGATCAGGAAAATCACGGCGGCGAGGATTGACGCAAGGACGCCGCCGAGGATCAGGTGCACGTGGATTTCCATGTCCTGCAACCAAATCAAAGCGATGTTCATTAGCGCGCAAAAGGCGACCACCCACCAAAGGACGGCCGGCAGGCCAAGCGTGACATTGGACATCCGCGCGCGGCTGAGCTCGAACTCTGTGCGTGCTCTGCCGCAGAGCTTCCGCATGGATGATCTTTTCGCTTTCCTTGCTCGGCTGGAAGGCTAGCAAGATTTTAGCGATCAAGCCGGAGCGTTCGGGTTCGCCCGTTGGCGGGACGCCCTTCCGCTGCTGGTCCCAGCCTTCCTCGATCGTATAGCGGGCGTATTCGCGCAAGACCTCCTGCAACCGAGCGCGGATCGGTTGCGGATAGGCGCTGAAATCGCGATAGAGCGCCGACATGCTGGAGGCCTCTTTGTCGACGATATCGCCGACATTGGCGTAATTCTGGTAGGTCGCGACCGCAAGCAGGCCGATCAACAGCCCGAAGAAAACGGAGTAGCTCGACAGCGCAAGGCCGACCATTTGGTTCGCGCGGTCGTCCCGATGAACCCAGGAATGAATTGTCGCGCGCGTCAGAAAAATGCCGATCCAGGTCACGGCGACAAATACGGCGACGAATAAAAGACCGACCGCCCAGGGCGGATAATCGTAGATCCAATACATCACGGCGCGCCCCCATTAATTTCGCCGCCGCATGGCTCTGGCTGGTTATCTTAATGGAGCGCGAGCTTTAGCAGAGTTTCCTTTGCGGGCATACCCGCGAGGAGCCGTCTTGCTGAGTTGAAAATAGTACACAGCATTGAAACAAAAATGAAATTTAGGTTCAGAGCTGATCCGCCGGCTCGGCGAACATGTTTCCCTTCGTTTCAAGCACGGCGACCCAAAAGCAGCGCGCGGCCGAGGTTTCCGCCGAGTTTGACGCCCGTGCCCCAAATTCATTGCCTCCGCCCGCGCAAACTTCCTATACTGAATATCTGCGCGAAAACTGGAGCGCGCTCGACATGGATCAGACAAGCTCAAGCGCCGGCAACCCGCTTCTCGAACCGTGGACCGGGCCGTTCGAGGCGCCGCCTTTCCATCTGTTCAAGGCCGAGCAGTTCCGGCCGGCTTTCGCGGCGGCGCTCGCCGCGCAGCGCGCCGAAATCGCCGCCATCGCCGCCGATCCCGCGCCGCCCAGTTTTGAGAACACAATCGCCGCGCTGGAGCGTTCCGGGCGGAGCCTCGACCGGGTCTCCTCCGTCTTCTTCAATCTCGCCGGCGCCGATACGAATGACGCGCTTCAGGCGATCGAACGCGAGATCGCGCCCCTCCTTTCGCGTCATCGCAGCGAAATCTATTTGAACGACGCGCTTTTCCGCCGAATCGAGGCGTTGGAGGCGCGGCGCGACAAGCTCGGGCTCGACGCCGAGCAAGCGCGGGTTCTCGAACGCTACCATATTGCGTTCAAACGCCAGGGCGGCGGTCTTCCGGCGGAGTCCAAGGCGCGGCTCGCCGAGATCGGCGAAAGGCTGGCCACGCTCGGCACCGCCTTCAGCCAAAATGTCCTCGCTGACGAGAAAGACTATCTGCTGGTCCTTCAGGCGCCCGAGGATCTGGCCGGCCTGCCGCCTTCGCTTGTCGCGGCGGCGGCCCAGACGGCGGCGGATCGCGGCCTTCCAGGCAAGCATGGGATCAGCCTGGCGCGCTCCAGCATCGAGCCTTTCCTGCAATTTTCCGCGCGGCGCGATCTGCGCGAAAAGGCCTTTCGCGCCTGGGCGATGCGCGGCGAGACCGGCGGCGTGACCGATAATCGTCTGATCGCCGCCGAAATGGTCAAGCTTCGCGCCGAGCGGGCGAAGCTGTTGGGCTTTCCGACTTTCGCCCATTTCCGCCTCGCTGATCGGATGGCGAAAACGCCGGAGGCGGCGCTGGGCCTGTTGGAATCGGTCTGGACGCGGGCGCGGGCGCGGGCCGGCGACGAGCAGGAGGCTTTGCAGGCGATCGTCGCCGAGGAGGGCGGCAATTTCCGTGTCGCGCCCTGGGATTGGCGCTACTATGCCGAAAAGCGCCGCAAGGCTTTGTTCGACCTCGACGAGGGCGAGACCAAGCCCTATCTTCAGCTCGACAGGTTGATCGAGGCGGCATTCTATACGGCGGGGCGGCTGTTCGGCCTCTCCTTCGTCGAGCGCAAGGACATTCCGCTCTATCATCAAGAAGCGCGGTCCTGGACGGTCATCGGCCCGGACGGCAAGGAGATCGCGCTGTTCATCGGCGATTATTTCGCCAGGGCCTCGAAGCGCAGCGGCGCCTGGATGAGCTCCTTCCGCGATCAGCACCGGCTCGACGGCGAAAGCCTGCCGATCGTGGTCAATGTGCTGAATTTCGCCAAGACGGGCGAGAACGAGCCCTGCCTTTTGAGCTTCGACGACGCCCATACGCTCTTTCATGAATTCGGCCATGCGCTGCACGGCATGTTGTCCGACGTGACTTATCCGCTGATCTCGGGCACGAGCGTCGCCCTGGATTTCGTCGAATTTCCCTCCCAGCTTTACGAACATTGGCTGGAGCGGGCCGAAATCCTGCGCCGTTTCGCCCTTCATCATGAAACCGGGGAGCCCATGCCGGAGGCGCTGCTGCAGCGGCTTTTGTCGGCGCGCCAGTTCAACCAGGGCTTCGCCACGGTTGAATTCGCCGCCTCGGCCCTGGTGGATCTCGGGCTTCATCTTGAGCCGGAGCCGGACAAGATCGACGTTCTCGCCTTCGAGAAGAAAGAGCTCGAACGGATCGGAATGCCGGAGGCGATCGTGATGCGCCACCGCACCCCGCATTTCCAGCATATATTCTCGGGCGACGGCTATTCGTCGGGCTATTACGCCTATCTCTGGTCGGAAATCCTCGACGCGGACGGGTTCGAGGCGTTCGAGGAGTGCGGCGATATTTTCGATCCCGCGACCGCGACAAGATTGCGCGATTATGTCTATTCCGCCGGCTATAGCCGCGATCCGGACGCGGCCTATAAGGGTTTCCGCGGCCGCGCGCCTTCGCCCGAGGCGCTTTTGCGCAAGCGCGGGCTCGCCGATGCATAAATAACGGCGCTTTAAGGCTTTTGCCGTTGCCGCGCGTCGCTGACCGCTTGCTGGAAACCTGGCAGGTCGAGCGGCGAGGCGATGAGGAAAGGCCCGATCAGAAAGACCGGCGTCCCCGAAAACCCCATTCCGACGGCCTGCTTGTCATTGCGTTTCAGCAGCATATCGATCTCCGCCGCATGGTTTTTGAGATCGGCGTCAAGCCGGGCCATGTCGACGCCGGCCTTGGCGGCGATGTCGCGAACCTGATCCTTGCTTGATTTTCGCGCGCCGGTCGCGAGCAGGGCGTCATGAACGGCGGAATATTTGCCCTGCAGGTTCGCGGCGAGCGCGACTTGGGCGGCGTAAACGGATATGTCGCCAAAAATCGGCCAGTCCTTGTAGACGAGCCGGATATGCGGGTCCGTTTCGAGAAGCTTGACGAGCTCCGGATGCGACTTCATGCAATAAAGACAATTATAGTCAAAGAAGGCGACGATGGTCACGTCGCCTTGCGGATCGCCGCCGACAGGTGCCTGGGGATCGCTCAGGACCGCTTCGCGGGTCAAGTCTGGATCCGGCGGCGCGGCGCGCGCGAAAGAAGCGACGCCGAAAACCGCGAGCGCGATCGCGAGCCTCCGAACGGCGCGCCAGGATAATTGGGTCACGTTTCAATCCCTTGGTTTGCGCCGTCGGCGGCGATGAGCCGCGTCAATTATAGTCGCCGGGAGCCGCGGGGATAGGCAGAATTCCGACGCCGTCCTCGATCAGGGCGCGGGCGTCCGCGAAGCTCGCCACCCCATGGATCGGACGCTCCGGGGCGAGGCCGTGGTGGATCTGACGCGCCTCTTCGGCAAATCTTTCGCCGACATCGTCCGTCTGTTCGAGGATGCGGGCGCGCATCTCGGCGATCATCGCGCGCAATTCGCGATCGCTATCGTTGAGCAGGGCGACATTGGCCGATCCTTGGGGGGCCGAGCCGCCATGCGCCGAAGCTTCGGCCGCGGGCGCGGTGGCGAGCGGCGCTTCCCGGCCGCGGCTCGCGATGGCCGGCGCCATGATGCCCTTGGCCACTTTCGTGGTTCGGCAGGCGGGACAAAGGATGAGGCCGGCCCCAGCCTGGTGATCGAAGGCGGCGCCGGTCTGGAACCAGCTCTCGAATTCATGTCCTCCGGCGCAAACCAACGCGAATTTGATCATCGCGCCAGATCGGCCAAAAGCAGATCGAGCTTGCCGGCGTAATGCAGCTCGTGGAGATCATCGCAGCCGCCGATATGCATGTCGTCGAAGAAAATCTGCGGGACCGTCATGCCGCCATTCGCCCTTTCCATCATCTTCATGCGCGCGGGGGGGTCATGATCGACGGGAATTTCGACGAATTCGAGGTTCTTTTGGCGCAAGAGCTCCTTGGCGCGGCGGCAATAGGGACAGGTTGCCGTCGTGTAAATCGTGATCTGCGGCATAGAGGCGGCCTTTCCATCCTTAATTTATATGGGAAAATCCGTTGACATCACAAGCAGCGCGCGTGCCAGCATATCTGGCGCTGGTTGCCGGATCGCGCGGAATGCCTTATCTTTCAAAAGATTCACTCGCCGGCTCGGGGCCGGCCGAGCAATATAAGGCAGTTGGCGACATGGCCCTTCGCGCGGCCCACTCAAAACGTTCAAGCAAGGCGCGCCGCGGCGCGCGCGCCAAGGCGGCGCTGGGCGCGTTGGCAGGCTGTCCGTTTCACGACGTGCGCGTCAAATTATGCGACGCCGGGCTTCGGCCGACGCGCCAAAGGATCGCGCTCGGCTGGCTGCTCTTCGCCAAGGGTGACCGCCACCTCACCGCCGAGATGGTGCATGAGGAGGCGCAGGCCTCGCGCGTTTCGATTTCGCTCGCGACGATCTACAACAGCCTGCATCAGTTCACCGAGGCCAGCCTCCTGCGCGAGATCGCCATCGACGGGTCGAGAACCTATTTCGACACCAATGTCGCCGATCATCATCATTTTCTGGTCGAAGGCGCGAATATCCTGATCGATATTCCGCAGGTGGCGGTCGATCTCATGCGCCTGCCGCCGCCGCCCGCCGGCAAACGCATCGCGCAGGTCGAAGTCATCGTAAGGCTGCGCGACTCCGAGCTCGAGTGAGCTTTGCCCACATCGCGCGCGCGTCCCGCCTGCCGACCCGCGTCCCATCGACGAATCATGAGGATAATTCGCTTTCGTGATGTCCATGTCGCGGAGAAGGCGTATTTGGGAGCCTTGCTGCGGCGCAGTTTAATTTCAGCCAGGCTTCATAAGAAATGTCACAGTCCGACGCTCCCGCAAATAAGAATGCGGCGGCCCCGCACAGCAAGATCGGCATCCTGCTGGTTAATCTCGGCACGCCGCGCGCGCCGAGATTTTGGCCGGTGCGCCAATTCCTCAAGGAGTTTCTGTCCGATCGCCGGGTCGTTCCGCTGCCGAGAATCATCTGGTGGCCGATCCTGCATTTCATAATTCTCTGGCTGCGCCCGGCTCGCGTGGCCAAGAAATACGCAGAGATCTGGAACAAGACGCTCGATGAAGGCCCGTTGAGGTCGATCACGCGTTCGCAGGCTGAGAAGCTCGCCGCCTGGATCCGGGCGGACGGGCTCGAAAAGCACGGTCGCGGGGCCGAACAATTTTTCATCGCCTGGGCGATGCGCTATGGCGCGCCAGGAATTGGCCCGGCCATCATGGAGCTGAAAGCCCATGGCTGCGAGAGAATCCTTGTCGCGCCGCTTTATCCGCAATATGCGGCGGCGACCACGGCCTCGGTCTATGACGCCGTTTTCGCGGCCTTGAAGCGCATGCAATGGGACCCGGCGGTGCGCTTCGCGCCGCCCTATTTCGACGATCGGACCTATATCGACGTTCTCGCGACCACCGTGCGCGCCGCCGTCGCCCGGTTGGACTTCCCTCCCGAAGCGATCGTCGTCTCGTTCCATGGCCTGCCCAAGTCCGAAATCGCCAAGGGCGACCCCTATCTAGATCAATGCCAGGAGACTTGGCGGCTCTTGCGCGAGGATTTGGGGGTCAGCGCCGAGCGATGCCCGATCAGTTTCCAGTCCCGCTTTGGCGCGGCGGCATGGCTGCAGCCCTCCACCGAAGCGACGGTGAAGCGCCTGGCGCGCGAGGGGATCAAGAACCTGATCGTCGTCACCCCGGGTTTCGCCGCCGATTGCCTCGAGACGCTGCATGAAATCAACATCGAAGCCCGCTCGGTCTTTATCCAGAACGGGGGCCGAAATTTCGCCCTGGTCCCCTGCCTCAATGACAGCGAAATGGGGATGATGGTCATTTTCGATCTTGTCGCCCGCGAGATCGGCGGTTGGGTCTAGCCTATCGCCGCTCCGCCTCAAGAGAGCGGTTATGCAGGCGGCGCTCCCAATCGAGCGCCTGGCCGACGATTTCGCCGAGATCGTCATGGCGCGGCGCCCAATGCAGCATCGACTTGATGCGGTCCGAGGCCGCGACGAGCGAGGCCGGATCGCCAGGGCGCCGGCCGGACATCCGCACGTCGAACGCAACGCCGGACAGGCGCTTGACGACGTCGATGACCTCGATCACCGAATGGCCGCGGCCATAGCCGCAATTGCAGGTCAGGCTCTCGCCTCCCTTGCGAAGGTGGTCGAGCGCCAGCATATGGGCGTCGATGAGATCGGTCACCTGAATATAGTCGCGGACGCAGGACCCGTCCTTGGTCGGGTAATCCGCGCCGAAAACGTCCATGCCGTCGCGATGCCCGAGCGCCGCCTGCACCGCGACCTTGATGAGATGCGTCGCTTTCGGCGACGATTGACCGAGACGGCCCTTCGGATCGGCGCCGGCGACGTTGAAATAGCGCAGCACGGCGAAGCGGAGGTCATGCGCCCTGGCCACATCCTGCAGCATCCATTCGACCATGAGCTTGGAGCGGCCGTAAGGGTTGATCGGCGCGAGCGCGGTCTGTTCCGAGATCGGATTGACTTGCGGCTCGCCATAGACCGCGGCGGTCGAGGAAAAGATGAAATGCTTGATCTTGCCGCGCACGGCGCATTCGAGCAGGCTCAGCGCCTTGGCGGTGTTGTTGGCGTAGTAGCCGAGCGGGTCCGTAACGGAGTTCCGGCACGACGATCTTGGCGGCGAAATGGGCGATCGCGTCGATGTCGTGCTCGGCCAGAATTGAGTCGAGGAGAGGCGCGTCGCCGAAATCGCCGACAATAAGTTGCGCCGCCTCGGGGACCGCCCAGCGAAAGCCGGTCGATAAATTGTCGAGGACGACAACCCGCTCGCCCGCGTCGAGAAGGGCCAGCACCATGTGGCCGCCAATATAGCCGGCGCCGCCCGTAACCAGAACCGTCATGCTCTCTCCCGTTGCATTAGGCCCCGCCGCATCGCCTCACCGCAGGAGCCGCGCGGCTTTTCCCAAGCTGGGACATAGCATGAATAAGTTGAACGATTTTTTGATTCCAGCATGCTTCACGTCTTTGAGTTCGAACGATTGCCGTTCGATCAGATGGGGCTCCCCGATCGGAACGCGCTGTCGTTGGGCCAAAGTCATGCGTTCGACAAGCCGCTGCGCCAATAGTCCGTCGCGAGGGCGCTTTCGCGCGCCGCCCGGGCGGATGAGGCCGCCGCTTTGAGTGGAGAAGATAACAAAGTCTGATAAAAGCCATATGTCGACAGTTAAAACAGCTAAATTAGCCAAGAGTTTCTCGGCGCGGCGATTTCCGCCGCCGCGCGCTCATCAGACTCAAAATTTCCATATCATTGTCCGCTATGATAAATCCATAAGGCTACGCCACAGCTTTTCAGGACTGACAAATGACAAAGCGCATTCGTAAGGCGGTCTTTCCGGTCGCGGGTTTGGGAACAAGGTTTCTCCCCGCCACCAAATCAATCCCAAAGGAAATGTTGACGATCGTGGATCGCCCCGTGCTTCAGCATGTCGTCGAGGAGGCGCGCGAGGCCGGGATTGAGCATTTCATTTTTGTGACGGGGCGCAACAAGGCGGTGATCGAAGACCATTTCGACATCGCCTTCGAGCTCGAGGAGACTTTGCAAAAGCGCGGCAAGCTCAAGGAATATCAGGCCTTGACGGAGCAGCTGCCAGCCGCCGGCGCGACGAGCTTCACGCGCCAGCAGGCGCCGCTCGGGCTCGGCCATGCGGTGTGGTGCGCGCGCGAGATCGTCGGCGACGAGCCCTTCGCTGTGCTGCTGCCCGATATGGTGACCGCGCCGGCCAATGGCCAAGGCGGCCGCTGCCTCGCCCAATGCATCGAGGCCTATGCGAAACATGGCGGCAATATTATCGCGGTGGAGGAGTGTCCCTGGGAGGAGGCGCATCAATATGGCGTCGTCTCAGTGGGCAAGGATTTCGGCCGGGCGTTCGAGATCACCGGAATGGTGGAGAAGCCGCCGAAGGGGACGGCGCCGTCAAATCTCATGATTTCCGGCCGTTACATACTCTCGCCGGAAATTTTTCCGATCCTCGAGAAAGGCGAAAAGGGCGCGGGCGGCGAGATTCAGCTGACCGACGGAATGAAGACGCTCGCCCAAAGCCAATCTTTCCACGGCGTGCGTTTTGATGGAAAGACGTTCGATTGCGGCTCGAAATTGGGCTTTCTCGCCGCCAATGTCGCTTTCGCGCTCGCCAATCCCGAGACCGCCGCGCCGTTCAAGGCCGAATTGAAGAAGGTCTTGGAAGCCTTGTAGGAGCTCTGCGGGGCGGCGCGGCGCGGCCCTATTCGGCCGCCTCGCCCAGCGTCGGGTAATCCGTGTAGCCTTCCTCGCCGCCGCCGTAGAAGGTCTCTTGATGGGGCGGATTGAGCGGCGCGTTCCGGCGCAGCCGCTCGACGAGATCCGGATTTGAGATAAAGAGCTTGCCGAATGCGATGAGGTCGGCGCGGTTGTCGCGCAGGGCTTCGACCGCGAGATCGCGGCTATAGCCATTATTGGCGATATAGGCGCCGGCGAAAGCCTTGCGCAAAGCGACGAAATCGAAGGGTGCGATGTCGCGCGAACCCCCGGTCGCGCCCTCGACGATATGAATAAAGCCGAGGCCGCGCGCGCTCAGCTGCTCGACGAGATAGGTGAAGATCTTCTCCGGCGCGCTGTCTAGCGCATCATTGGCGGGGCTTACCGGCGACAGGCGGATTCCGACGCGAGCCTTGTCCCAAACGCCCAAGATCGCGTCGACGACTTCAAGCGTGAAACGCACCCGGTTCTCGATCGATCCGCCATAGGCGTCGGTCCGCTTGTTTGTCCCATCCTTCAGGAATTGGTCGATCAAATAGCCGTTCGCGCCATGGATCTCGACGCCATCGAACCCCGCGCGCTTAGCGTTTTCCGCGGCCTTGCGGTAATCGGCGACAATTCCCGCGATCTCTTTGATTTCCAGCGCCCGCGGCTCGGAGACGTCAACGAAGCCCGTTTCGATGAAGGTCTTGGTCTTTGCGGCTATGGCGGATGGCGCGACCGGCGCAACTCCGCCGGGCTGAAGCGAGACATGCGACACGCGCCCGACATGCCAAAGCTGAATGAAGATCAGGCCGCCCGCGCCATGCACGGCGTCGGTCACTTTCCGCCAGCCTTCGACCTGGACCTCGCTAAAGACCCCAGGGGTCCAGATATAGCCTTGTCCCTGCTGCGAAATTTGCGACGCTTCGCTGATGATCAGCCCGGCGGAGGCGCGCTGGCGATAATAGAGCGCGTTAAGCTCGTTGGGGGCGTTGGTTTCGTGCGTCGCCCGAATGCGGGTCAAAGGCGCCATGACGATCCGATTCTTCAGTTCAAGGTCGCCAAGTTGAAAGGGCGAAAAGAGAATGCTGGCGTCATGCGTCATCGCGGCGTGACCTCATCCAATTCAAGAAACTCGAACCAAAGAGTAACATAAGTCGGTCAGATGATTATTGCGGGCGCAAACAAAATATCTTGAATGCGTCAATGTAGCTCA
This sequence comes from uncultured Alphaproteobacteria bacterium, assembly GCA_963829515.1. Classification (GTDB taxonomy): domain Bacteria; phylum Pseudomonadota; class Alphaproteobacteria; order Rhizobiales; family Beijerinckiaceae; genus Methylocapsa. The sequence goes on along the minus strand of CAWHIP010000005.1, from coordinate 549,650 downwards.
GGTCATGTTCAAGGCTGACATATAGAGTTCAAGAATGGCTTCGAGCTCCTTACGCTCGGAATGGTCTTGCTTTCTGATCTTGATGATCTGGCGCACCGCCTTGACGTCGAAGCCGCGTCCTTTCATCTCGGCGTAAACGTCGCGAATATCGTCGGAAATGGCTTTTTTCTCTTCTTCGAGCCGCTCGATTCTCTCGACGAATTGCTGCAGCTCCTGCGCCGCGACCCCGGTTTCGGCTATGTCCGCCGTCATGAAACGTAGTTCCTTGTTTGTGAAGGGCCGCCGCCGAAGGCGGAACGGCGTCTTGGCGCAGACGATTTGCCGCGTGGCCGGACCGGCTCACGCGAATGGAGGCCCGCAATGCGGCCTCGACGCGCGGCCGTCAAGCCATGCGCGGCGCAATCCCCGCAATCCCGCCCCGCGATCCCGTGGCCGGGCGCGCTTAAGCATGACGCCCGGTGCGGCTCTTATGAAACTCGATGCGATGAAGCTCAGGGCGTCCCAGAATTGGGCGAAGGACGCGCGCGATCCGCTCCGCCCAAGCGGCCGCCGCCTCTTCCCGCGCGACAAGATCCTGGCGCGTCTCGATTAGGACGCCGGCGAGGCCACGTTTTGTCACCTCCTCGTCCAATGTGTCTCCGGCGAGAGCGCCGTCATAAGGCTCGTTGTCGCCGACAATGATCCCGTCTTCGGCGAGCGCGGCGATGAGCGGCTTGGCGAGGCGCGGATCGCTGTCCCAGAGGATTCCGATCTCCCAGGGCCGCGCGTTCGTCTTCCAAAATGGCGTGAATGTGTGGATCGATAGGACGGCGGGGGGCGGGCCGAGGGCCAGCATGGCTTCGATCTTCGCGGCGATCGCGGCGCGGTAGGGGCGCCAATATAGGTCGCGGCGGGTTTCGATCTCTTGCGCGCCGATGCGGGCGTTTCCCGGGATGATGTCGCCGTCGGAAATCCGCATGACGAGCGTTGGATCGTCGGCGCCGCGATTGGGGTCGATCAGAAGGCGCGAGAAACGGCTCAGGATCGCCGGAGCCTCGAAAAGCGCCGCGAGGCGCCGGGTGATCCAGGCCGCGCCGATATCATAGGCGATATGGCGTTCGAGCTGGCTCGGCGGCAAGCCGAGCGCCCGATAGGAATCCGGAAGCGCATTGGTTGCGTGATCGCAGATCAGAAGGACGCCGCCGTCGAGGCGCCCGTCGATGTGCTCGACCGGATCCTGCGCGGCGTCCGGTCGCGGCGGAGCCGGCATGGTTTTCTCCTAGAATGTGGCTTGATGGGGGTTGTGCGCCCCTTGGCGCGAAGCGAGGCGGCGAGCGGTCCGGAAAACGACAAAATAGACGGATAGAGCATTTTTCGCGCGTGTGGAAATAGGTCTCGCGCGGCAGGGAAGTTTTGCTTGCGCATTGATCCGGGAGGCGGCAATCGTGCGGCCGCGCCGCCGCCCGTGCGCGCGACGCGGCGATTCGCGCCCGCCGGCTCCGCCAAGGCGGCGTTTCGAGACTTGACAGGCGACCGTGATCTTGACGGCGATGAAACTACCCATTATCCCGCCCATCATAGCTTTCGCCGCCATGATGGCCGCGATGACGTCGGCGCGGGCCGATTTTCGTCTCTGCAACAATTCAAGCAGCCGGGTCAGCGTCGCGCTCGCCTATACCGACGGCGAGACCTGGGTCAGCGAGGGCTGGTGGAACCTGAAGGCCAGCGCCTGCGAGGTCTTGGTGCGCGGGCCTTTGGCGGCCGAATTCTATTATGTCTACGCGATGGATGAGCGCGGCGGCGAATGGAAGGGCAAAGCCTTCATGTGCACGCGCGACCGTGAGTTCCGCATTCTCGGGCGGGAGGATTGCTTCGTGCGCGGGTTCGATCGGACCGGGTTTTTCGAGGTCGACACGGGCAAGGAAGCAAAGAACTGGACCGTTCAATTGACTGATCCGGGCCAAGTGCGGCCCAATCCTTAAATTCAAGTGACGAGGCTTCAATGCGGCGTCTGCGTCGATGCAAGATCATAGCGACCCTGGGGCCGGCGTCCGCGAATCCCGCGACGCTCGCCGCCCTGTTCCATGCCGGCGCGGATGTGTTTCGCATCAACATGAGCCATGCCACGCATGACAATATGCGCGATCAGGTCGACATGATCCGCGCGCTCGAAAACGAATGCGGCCGCGCGATCGGCGTCCTGCTCGACATTCAAGGCCCCAAGCTGCGCATCGGCGCGTTCAAGGATCGCGCAGTCAAGCTCGTCAAGGGCGCGACCTTTGCGCTCGACTCCAACCCCGAGCCTGGAGACGAAACCCGCGTCTACCTGCCTCACCCGGAAATTTTGCGCGCCCTCGAGCCCGGCCATACGCTGCTCGATCGACGACGGCAAGGTCCGCCTCCACGTCATCGAGGCCGACGCGACGCGCGCGGTCGCCATCGTCGATGTCGGCGGCGAGATTTCGAACCGCAAGGGCGTGAGCCTGCCCGACACCGAAATCCCGGTTTCGGCGATCACCGACAAGGATCGCGCCGACCTTGAGGCCGGCCTTGAAGCCGGCGTCGACTGGATCGCGGTGTCTTTCGTGCAGCGGCCCGAAGACGTCATCGAAGTCAAGAAGCTCACCCGCGGCCGCGCCCTGGTGATGTCGAAGATCGAAAAGCCGCAGGCGATCTCGCGGCTCGACGAAATCGTAGAGATTTCCGACGGCTTGATGGTCGCGCGCGGCGATCTCGGCGTCGAAATGCCGCTCGAACAAGTGCCGGGACTGCAAAAGCGCATCAACCGCACCTCGCGCAGGCTTGGCAAGCCGGTGGTCGTCGCGACGCAAATGCTCGAATCGATGATCTCCGCGCCGGTGCCGACCCGCGCCGAAGTGTCGGACGTCGCCACCGCCGTGTTCGAAGGCGCCGACGCCGTCATGCTTTCGGCCGAAAGCGCCGCGGGCCAATATCCGGTCGAGGCGGTCGCGACCATGAACAAGATCGCCGAAGAGGTCGAGCGGGACGCCTATTATCGCGGCATCATCAACGCCCAGCGCGCGGCGGCTCCCGAGGCGACCGGCGCGGACGCCATCGCCGTCGCCGCGCGAAACGTGGCCGAGACGCTCGACCTGAAGGCGATCGTCGCCTGGACTTCCTCCGGCTCGACCGCCTTTCGCCTCGCGCGTGAGCGGCCGCTCGCGCCTATCCTCGCCCTGACGCCGAATCGGGAGACGGCGGGGCGGCTCGCAATCAGTTGGGGCGTGCATTCGGTCGTCACCAAGGATGCGCATGACATAGACGACATGGCGAAACGGGCCGAGGAGTTCGCCGCGCGGGAAGGGTTCGCCAAGGCCGGCGACCGCATCATCATCGTCGCTGGCGTCCCGTTCGGCACGCCAGGTGCGACCAACATGGTCCGGATCGCCTTTCTCGATGGGAGTTCGGGCTCGGAGTGAAGGGCGGGGCGCCGTGACCGCTCGGCCGATCGTAAGATTTCCCGACCCATGCCTTCGCGCGGTCGCCGAACCGGTGACCAGCTTCGACGCCGGCCTCCAGACACTCGCCGGCGATCTGCTCGAGGCCATGCGGGCCGCGCCGGGCGTTGGGATCACGGCCCCGCATATCGGGGTTTTGCAGCGGCTGGTCGTGATCGAACTTTCACCGCCGAGCGGGGTCCGGACCTATGTCAACCCGACGATCATCTGGGCCTCGCCCGAGATGACCTGCGGCCAGGAGGGCAGCGTCTCCATGCCGGGCGTCATGGAGGAGGTCGAGCGTCACGCGCGCGTCCGCGTGAGCTCCCGCGATCTCGGCGGCGTCGAGCAGGTCGAAGAGGCGGATGGCCTGCTCGCCGTCTGCCTCCAGCACGAGATCGACCAGCTCGACGGGATCTTCTGGATCCAGAGGCTTTCGCGGTTGAAGCGGGACCGCCTGATCAAACGGTATGACAAACAAGGCGCTTCCTAGGCCGAGCCGACCAACCGCCGCCTTTTCCGGGTCCGCTGGACTTTGCCTCGGGCGCGGCCCAGATTTGAGCCGACATGACAGATCTCTTCGCCGCCGCCGGTCTCGAGAAGGAAGCGCCGCACCCGCTCGCCGACCGGCTGCGCCCGAAAAGCCTCGCCGAAGTCGTCGGCCAGGACCATTTGCTTGGACCAGAAGGCGCGTTGACCCGGCGGATCGCCTCCGGAGCGCTGGGCAGCTTGATTTTCTGGGGTCCTCCGGGCACCGGCAAGACGACGGTGGCGCGGCTTCTCGCGCATGAGACGAAATTCGCCTTCGTCCAGATCTCGGCGATATTTTCCGGCGTCAATGATCTCAAGAAGCTTTTCGAGGAGGCGCGGGGCCGGCGCGCGGCCGGGCGAGGCACATTGCTCTTCGTGGACGAGGTGCATCGGTTCAACCGCGCCCAGCAGGATAGTTTTCTGCCGGTGATGGAGGATGGCTCGGTCACGCTGATCGGGGCGACGACGGAGAATCCGAGCTTCGAGCTCAATGCGGCGCTGCTGTCGCGGGCGAGCGTGTTGATTTTCCGCGCCCTTGACGCCGAGGCGATCGAGAAAATGCTCGCGCGCGCCGAAGCGCTTGAAGGCAGGCCTTTGCCGCTCGACCCTTCCGCCCGCGCGGCTTTGGTCCGCATGGCCGACGGCGACGGCCGCGCCGCGCTGACGCTCGCCGAGGAGGTTTGGCGCGCCGCGGCGCCGGGGGAGCTCTTTGACGCCGCCGCGCTCGCCGAGATCGTGCAGCGCCGCGCGCCGATCTATGACAAGGCGCAGGAGGGCCATTACAACCTCATTAGCGCGCTGCATAAATCGGTGCGCGGGTCGGACCCTGACGCGGCGCTCTATTATCTCGCGCGCATGTTCGACGCCGGCGAGGACCCCTTGTTCCTGGCGCGGCGGGTGGTGCGCATGGCGGTCGAGGATATTGGCCTCGCCGATCCGCAGGCGCTCGTCATCGCCAACGCCGCCAAGGACGCCTATGATTTTCTCGGCTCGCCGGAAGGCGAGCTCGCGATCGCCAACGCCGTGATCTATGTCGCGACCGCGCCGAAATCGAACGCCGCCTATGCCGCCTTCAAGAGCGCGACGCGGCTCGCCAAGGAGCATGGCTCCTCGCCGCCGCCCAAGATCATCCTCAACGCGCCGACCAAGCTCATGAAGAGCGAAGGCTATGGCGCGGGCTATGTCTATGACCATGACGCGCCCGACGCGTTTTCGGGCCAGGACTACTGGCCGGAGGCGCTTGGGCGCAGGAGGGTCTATGAACCGAGCGGGCGCGGCTTCGAGCGCGATCTGCGCGAGCGGCTCGCCTATTGGGCCAAGCTGCGCAAGGCGCGAAACGATCCTGGAGCATGACGCCGAAAAGCGGCGCGGGTCGTCGGGCGACGTCATGCTCTCATTTTTGATCGGAGCCGGCGGCGGGGAGTGTCGCAGTTTGAATTTCGGCTTTCGACCCAACCACGTCGCTCCAAGACCAGCTTCCAATTCTCAGAAGCCGGCGTTCACGAAGTTACGGCCCCGACTGCAGAGCGCCCAACCCAGTCATTGAGCGGACGAGAGCTGCTCCTGCGAAGCCCGCGCGATGTGTGACTGCGAGACCACACGGACGGATTCTCGCACATGGCAAGCCCCGCCCAGCGACGCTTGGCCTTGCCAATCGAGCGATGTGACGGCAATCTCAGCTCAACAAGGATGTTCATGGGGCATATGCCGGAGCATTCTCTCGTCGGGCGACAGGATATGGGAAACTCCAAAATCATGATCATGGACGGTGAGATCGCCGACGCCGGCGAGATGGACGACGCGGCTTTGCCTGGGCTTCGGTCGGAACTTCTCAACCGCCGGTCGTTTCTGTTCGGCTCCGCCGTCAGCCTCGGCGCGCTTGGCCTCGCCGGTTGCGCGACAACAGACGACATGGCCCGCATGGAGGCGGCGAAGCTTTACGGGCCCGTGCCCGACAAGAAATTCCCGATCCCGGCGGTCGACGTCGCCAAGCTCGATCCGAAATATGTTCGCCGGACGGTGCGCTATGACAGCAAGGAAGCGCCCGGCACGATCATCATCGATCCCGCGAGCTACTATGTGTACCGCATCGAAGGCGAGGGAAACGCCACCCGCTATGGCGCCAATGTTCCCCGCAAGGGCTTCCTGTGGAACGGCGACGCTTACGTCGGGCGCAAGGCGGAATGGGCGACCTGGACCCCGCCCAAGGAGATGATCCAGCGCCAGCCGGAAGCGCGCAAATATGCCGGCGGCATGCCGGGAGGTCTTGACAATCCGCTCGGCGCCCGCACGCTCTATCTTTATCAGAACGGCAAGTACACGGTCTGCACGATCTACAGCACCAGCGACCCTGAGTCGATTGGCAAGGGCGTCACCAGCGGCTGCACCGGCCTCCTGACGCAGGACATGATCGACCTCTACGAGCGCACGCCGGTCAAGACGAAGGTGATCCTCCTGGCGGCATAGGTGACGGCGTCGGTCCAAGCGCGCCGACGCGGGCGGGCAAAAGCATGGCTGTTCGTCAGAGTCATAGCGATTGTGGAGTACTGCGGTCACTTGTCGTGTGTCCGCACGCTGCCTAATTGTTTTCCCAAAAAGCGGACCGACGGGAATCGGCCCGGCCACGCCATAGACAGAATGACCGCTTTCCAAAATGCCAGCCCGGAAGTGGACCGACTGAAACCCCCCAAGGAAATTCAACCTGAGACACGATCCGCCGGCGGCGAGCCCTGAGCGAACCCCGCTACGTCACCTCGAACCAGGTCGCCATTCCGGCGGCCTGGCGCTCGGCCATTAGGCATTCGATCGCCCATTTGCCGGGATTGTCGGCGACGAAGGCGACATGCTTGGTCTTGCCTTCCGGCACGAGCACGGCGTCGCGCCAATAGGGCTCCCAGCCGTCGTCGAGATCATGCAGGAGCCGCATGTGATGCCCGTGAACATGGATTTGCTGGACGAAACCGGTGCGGTTGATCAGGCCTAGCGTTACGGGCGCGCCGCGTTTGACCGAAAATAGCGGCGTCGGCCCAAAGCCCTCCGAGGCGACGCCGTTCAGCCTCCAATAGAGCGGACGGGTCGAAGCGGGGCTGACGGCGGCCTCGCCGGACTTGGCGAGAGGCTCGATGACAATATCGATCTTGCGCGCGTTTTGCAGCTTGATCACGGCCGGCAAAAGGGGATTTTGCGGTAGCGAGGCGATCGGGGGCGCGGGCGCGCGGGGCTCCCCCTCGGTCTTGAAGACGAGGAGCGCGCGATCGGGCTCGTCGTCGCCGCGCAGGGTCAAGACCGCCTCGACGCCTGCTTCGGCCGGCAGATCGAGCATGACGTCGAACCGCGCGCCCGGGCCGATCGGGATCGTCCGCCGGACCGGCTCGAAGGCTTCGCAGGGTTGGCCGTCGATCGCCAGGATCCAGGGTTTCGCGCCGGCGAAGGCGACCAGCATGACCCGCGCGACGGCGGCGTTCAAGATGCGAAGCCGCACGCGCGACGAGGGCGGCAACGTCTCCGTGACGGGCGCCGGCCGCGAATTGACGGTGACGAGCGGCCCGAGGCGGCCCGCGCCCAAAGCGTTGGCGGCGTGAGCCGAAATCGCCGATGAGCTGAGCGTTTTCGTCGAGGCTCCAATCGTCCAGCGCGACGAGCACGTCGCAATCGGCCTGGGGCGGCTCGGGCTCGTCCACGATCAGGACGCCATAAAGGCCGCGGCCGAGCTGCTCGCCTGAGTGGGGCAGGACGTGCGGATGATACCAGATAGAGGCCGCTATCGGGCGGCGTGAAGCGATAATCGAAGGACGCCGCCGGGCGGCGTCGGGCTTTTGCGTCAGGCCGGCGACGCCATCCATCGCATTGGCGATCCGCACGCCATGCCAGCACAGGCTCGTCGGCTGCGCCAGCCTATTGACGAGCCTGACTTTCACCTCCTCGCCTTTCTTGACGCGCAGCAACGGACCGGGGACCTTGACCATCATAGCCCCAGACCGCCGGTCTCGCCGGCGGGCTCCGGCGCAAGCCGCAACGCGCCGTCGCGCGCTTCCAGGATGCGGAAGCCGTCCTCCATCGCCGCCGCGATTTCGCTTCGCGCAGGGAGGCTCGCGACGCTAGCCGCCACGGCGGAGCCGAGGAGGCGACGGCGGCTAATGATCCGGGTCGGAGACATGACGGTCCTGCGGCTTTCCGATGGCCTCAAAGAGTGATTAAGGGCCGAAGCGGGTGAGGCAAATAAGCCGCTTGGCAGCGTCGCGACCTCATTTTGTGAAAATCGCATCGCTTGGGACGAGCGAACCCGCCTTGCGCGCGGCGGCGCGCCACTTTTTTGCTGCATCCGGCAAATGTGATTGCTATAGAGCCGGAAGGAAAGTGGGATTGACGGAGCGGACGCCCTTCATCGGGCGCGTCGCGGGCGTGGCGGAACTGGTAGACGCGCCGGATTTAGGTTCCGGTGGTGAAAATCGTGGGGGTTCGAGTCCCTCCGCCCGCACCAGTCCTTGAAGCCCACCGCGGCGCTGTCCGACTCGAGCCGGTGCCGCCGACGCGGATCTTATCGGGCGTTCAATTCAATGAGCGCATAAGTCGAAAAGGTATAACCTCAGATGCAAGTCACTGAAACCCTCGCGCAGGGCCTCAAGCGTGAATTCAAGGTGGTGCTTCCCGCCGCCGATCTCGCGACCCGCCTCGAAGGCCAGCTCGCCGAGGTGCAGGCCAAGGCGCGAATCAATGGATTTCGTCCGGGCAAGGTGCCGGTTGCGCATTTGAAGCGTCTCTATGGGCGCTCGATCATGGCGGAGGTCGTCCAGGAGGCGGTCAACGAGGCCCATCGCAAGATCGTCGAAGACAATGCGTTTCGCTTGGCTTTCGAGCCCAAGATCGATTTCGCCGGCGACAAGGACGAGATCGACAAAGCTTTCGAGGCGCAGGCCGATTTCGCATTCACCGTCGCGCTCGAAGTCCTACCGAAGATCGAGGTCGGCGGCTATGACGATATCGAGATCGAGCGGCCCGTCGCCGAGGTCGGCGAAGCGGAGATCGACGAGGTCTTGAACCGGCTCGCCGAGCAGAACCGCGCCTATGTCGCGAAAGAGGGCGACGCGGCGGTCGCCGAACATGGCGACAAGGTCACGCTCGACTTCGTCGGCAAAATCGACGGCGAGGCTTTTGAAGGCGGGACCGCCCAGGACGCCGACGTCGTCCTCGGGTCGGAACGTTTCATCCCCGGTTTTGAAGCGCAGGTCGAAGGGCTGAAGCTCGGCGAAAGCCGGAGCGCTCTCGGTCACATTTCCGGAAAATTACGCCGTCGGCCAAGCTCGCCGGCCAGGCCGCGACATTTGACGTCACGCTTAAGGCCGTCGCCGCCCCGGCCGAGATCAAGATCGACGACGATCTGGCGAAGTCTTTCGGCCTGGAGGATCTCGCCAAGCTAAAGGATTTGATCAGGTCCAATATTGAACGCGACTATGCGGCGGCGTCGCGCCGCAAATGGAAGCGGGCTCTTCTCGACGCTCTGGACAAAAAATATGCGTTCGATCTGCCGGAAGGGCTGGTGACGCAGGAATTCGAAACGGTCTGGCGGAAGGTCGAGGCGGAGCAGAGCCGCAGCGGGCGCAGCTTTGAGGACGAAGGCACCACCGAGGAGGCCGCGCGCGCCGACTATCAGAAGATCGCCGAACGCCGAGTGCGGCTTGGCCTCCTCTTGGCGGAGATTGGCGAAAGGGCCGGCGTCAAGATTTCCGACGACGAGGTCAGTCAGGCCTTGATCGAGCGGGCGCGCTCCTTCCCGGGCCAGGAAAAGATCGTTTGGGAGTATTACCAGCAAGAATCCGCAGGCGCTCGCCGAGATCCGGGCTCCGCTCTTCGAGGAAAAAGTGGTCGATTATATTATTGGCCTGTCAAAGTGACCGACAAGCCGGTCTCGAAGGACGAACTTTTGACGTTCGCGGACGAAGAGGCGGAGCCGGCGCCGGAGGCGTCGCCGGCGTGACGCCGGGGTGGGACAACACCGTCGTCGGCGGGACATCATTGCGATCACGGAGGGAGCCATTATCTTCTCAGGCATGGGTCGCCAATGGGTCGCCAAGCATTCGGCCGGCTCGGCCTGCTTCTTGCGGCTATCTAGCTCTGGATCAAGGAAAACCCGACATGCGCGACCGCGACCCACTTGAAATCTACGCTAACTACCTAATTCCACAGGTTATCGAAAATACGAGCCGCGGCGAGCGCGGGTTCGACATCTATTCGCGTCTCCTGCGCGAGCGCATTATTTTCCTGACCGGTCCGGTCGAGGACCATATGGCCTCGGTGATCATCGCCGAGCTTCTCTTCCTCGAGGCGGAAAACCCGAAGAAGGAAATCAATATGTATATAAATTCGCCGGGCGGCGTCGTGACGGCGGGCCTGGCGATTTACGACACCATGCAATTCATCAAACCGAAGATTTGGACGGTCTGCGTCGGCCAGGCGGCGTCGATGGGGTCGCTTCTGCTTTGCGCCGGAGAGGCGAATAGCCGCTACGCTTTGCCGAATGCGCGAATCATGGTCCACCAGCCCTCCGGCGGCTTCCAAGGCCAGGCTTCCGATATTCTTCGCCATGCCGAGGATATTATGAAGGTCAAAAAGCGGCTGAACGAAATCTATGTCAAGCATACCGGCCGGGATTACGAGACGATCGAGAACACGCTGGACCGCGACCATTTCATGTCGTCGGAGGAGGCGAAGGAGTTCGGGATCGTGGACCATGTGTGGTTCAAGCGCCCAGATGACGCGCCCGGCGCCGAAAGCAAGTGAAGTCGGGCGCAGGGCTTTGCCGATTTTTTAATCGGCGACGGCCAGCATGACGTTCGAGGCGAAGAGCTTAAGTCGAATCGGCGTCGGTGGAGAGTGGCCTGCTCTGTCGAGGGCGCTGTCGGCCCCGAGACGTCGCGAGAGGGACGGGGCGAAGGCGGACAAGGCCTCAGGGAGAAAGACCCCTGTCGTCCGGGTTCGTCGACCGTTCTTGGGCGCGCACAAACGGCACATATTTTGCTTGTTTATGGTTCCGAGGCGCTAGCATTTGAGTTGTTTGGGTCGCGCAATCGTAACGTTAATATGTTGCGGCGGCGTGACCAGATAAGAATGGAAACTCCTTTCGCAACGTCAGGGCCTTGCTTCGGCGGCGCGAACATGATTGCATTTCATCGTCTGGGCGCAGTTTCTAAGGAGAACGGGGCCGGAGATTAGACTATCGGGCTGGTTCGTGTGCGGTCCGCCAGCGCGCGTGGTTAGAGAATTCGAGATTCTTAAAGCCGCCAGAACACTCAGCATGACCGGGGTTCGCACATGACCGCGGTCGTTACGGAGACTATCCATGACCAAGGTCGGCGGCGGTGACGCGAAAAACACGCTCTATTGCTCGTTTTGCGGCAAGAGCCAGCATGAGGTCCGCAAGCTGATTGCCGGCCCGACGGTTTTCATCTGCGACGAATGCGTCGAACTGTGCATGGACATCATTCGGGAGGAGAATAAATCCTCGCTGGTGAAAAGTCGCGACGGGATCCCGACCCCGAAGGAGATCTGCAAGGTTCTGGATGATTATGTGATCGGCCAGCCGCAGGCCAAGCGGGTGCTCTCGGTCGCCGTCCACAACCACTATAAGCGGCTCAATCACGCCACCAAGCATAATGATGTCGAGCTGGCGAAATCGAACATTCTCTTGATCGGCCCGACCGGGTCGGGCAAGACCCTGCTCGCCCAGACTTTGGCCCGCATCCTCGATGTGCCTTTCACCATGGCTGACGCGACCACGCTCACCGAAGCGGGCTATGTCGGCGAGGATGTCGAAAACATTATCCTGAAGCTCCTTCAGGCATCCGACTATAATGTCGAAAGGGCGCAGCGCGGGATCGTCTATATCGACGAGATCGACAAGATCTCGCGGAAATCCGACAATCCGTCGATCACCCGCGACGTTTCGGGCGAAGGCGTCCAGCAGGCGCTCTTGAAGATCATGGAGGGCACGGTCGCGTCCGTGCCTCCGCAGGGTGGGCGCAAGCATCCCCAGCAGGAGTTCCTGCAGGTCGACACGACCAATATCCTGTTCATTTGCGGCGGGGCTTTCGCGGGGCTCGAGAAGATCATTTCCACGCGCGGCAAGACCGCCTCGATCGGATTCGGCGCGACGGTGCAGGCGCCTGACGAGCGCCGGACAGGCGAGATCTTCCGCAAGGTCGAACCCGAGGATCTGCTGAAATTCGGGCTTATCCCGGAATTCGTCGGCCGGTTGCCGGTCATCGCGACCTTGGAGGATCTCGACGAAGAGGCGCTGAAGAAAATTCTCACCGAGCCGAAGAACGCTTTGGTGAAGCAATATCAGCGGCTGTTCGAGATGGAGAACACCGAGCTCACGTTCCAGGATGAGGCGCTCAATGTGGTCGCCAAGAAAGCGATCGAGCGGCGCACGGGCGCGCGCGGATTGCGCTCCATCATGGAGGGCATATTGCTCGACACGATGTTCGATCTGCCCGGTCTCGACAGCGTCGAGCAGGTGGTCATCGGCCCCGATGTCGTCGAAGGCAAATCGCGGCCGCTCTATATCTACGCGGACCGCAATGAGAAGAGCGGCGCGAGCGCGTGAGCGAGATTTCCGCGCGACATGAAGTCGCGAGGGGCGTGTTGCGCTGGTCCTCCTAGACGGCGCGCGGCGGCGCCAACTCTCGGCATGAAGCTTGCGCTTGAAACCGGAAGCGCAAATCGCCATCTGGTTTTTAGCAAGTGATGTTACGCCAACCTAAACAGCCTTCAACACGCCGAACGCATTCAGAGCTAGTTATGTGAGCGGCCTTTCCTGAAAGGCGGCCAATGGCGCAAAGATCGAAACGCGTTTCGAGATAGGACGATAAAATGACCCAGAAGCGTGAGCCTGTTCTCCCCGGCGCGATCGACAGCTATCCCGTGCTTCCGCTGCGCGACATTGTTGTATTTCCGCATATGATCGTTCCGCTTTTCGTGGGCCGCGAGAAATCGATTCGCGCCCTCGAGGAAGTCATGAAGGCGGACAAGCTCATCCTCCTCGCCACCCAGATCAACGCGTCCGACGAGGATCCGGCGACCGGCGCGATCTTCACCACCGGCACGTTGGCGTCGGTTCTGCAGCTTTCTGAAACTTCCCGACGGAACGGTCAAGGTCCTTGTCGAGGGCGCAGGTCCGCGCCAAGGTGCACGGCTATACGCGCACCGATGATTTCTATGAAGCCGACGCCGAGGCGATCGCCGACGAGCCGATCGACAAGGTCGAGGTCGAAGCCCTGGCGCGTTCGGTGGTCGCCGAGTTCGAAGGCTATGTGAAGCTCAACAAGAAAATTTCGCCGGAGGTCGTCGCTGCCGTCGCCCAGATCGACGACTACGCCAAGCTCGCTGATACGATCGCTTCCCATCTCGCCGTCAAGATCTCGGACAAGCAGTCGGTCCTCGAGACCTTCTCGGTCGCGAAGCGGCTCGAGAAATGTCTGGCTCTGATGGAGAGCGAGATTTCGGTTCTGCAGGTCGAGAAGCGGATCCGCACGCGGGTCAAGCGCCAAATGGAGAAGACCCAGCGCGAATATTATCTCAACGAGCAAATGAAGGCGATCCAGAAGGAGCTTGGCGACGAGGACGGCAAGGATGATCTCGCCGAGATCGACGAGCGCATCAAGACGACCAAACTGTCCAAGGAGGCGCGCGACAAGGCGCGTGGCCGAATTGAAGAAATTGCGCCAAATGTCGCCGATGTCTGCGGAAGCCACGGTCGTGCGCAATTACCTCGATTGGCTGCTTTCAATTCCGTGGAACAAGCGTTCCAAGGTCAAGAAGGATCTGCATGTCGCCGAAGACGTGCTCGACAGCGAGCATTTCGGCCTCGAAAAGGTCAAGGAGCGCATTATCGAATATCTCGCCGTGCAGAGCCGCGCGAATAAGCTGACCGGGCCGATCCTCTGCCTCGTTGGCCCGCCAGGCGTCGGCAAGACTTCGCTCGGCAAGTCGATCGCCAAGGCGACGGGCCGCGAATTCGTCCGCATGTCGCTCGGCGGCGTGCGCGACGAGGCTGAAATTCGCGGCCACCGGCGCACCTATATCGGCTCCATGCCGGGCAAGATCATCCAGTCGATGCGCAAGGCGAAAAGCTCCAACCCGCTTTTCCTGCTCGACGAAATCGACAAGATGGGAATGGATTTCCGCGGCGATCCGTCATCGGCTTTGCTCGAGGTTCTCGACCCCGAACAGAACCATTCGTTCAACGATCATTACCTCGAAGTCGACTATGATCTGTCGAACGTCATGTTCGTGACCACGGCGAATACGTTGAACATCCCGGCGCCGCTCATGGACCGTATGGAGATCATTCGCATCGCCGGCTACACGGAGGATGAAAAGGTCGAGATCGCGAGACGCCATTTGATCCCGGCGGCGCTCAAGAAGCATGGCCTCGGGCCGAAGGAATGGTCGATCGACGACGCTGGCCTGATCACGATGATCCGGCGCTACACGCGCGAGGCCGGCGTCCGCAATCTGGAGCGCGAGCTGTCCAAGCTGGCGCGCAAGGCGGTGAAGCAAATCCTGACCGATCAGGCCAAGGTGGTCGCGGTCACCGACGCAAACCTCGCCGATTTCCTCGGCGTGCCGAGATTCCGCTATGGCGAGGCGGAGACCGAGGATCAGGTCGGCGTCGTCACGGGGCTCGCCTGGACCGAGGTCGGCGGTGAATTGCTGACGATCGAAGGCGTGATGATGCCCGGCAAGGGCCGGATGACGGTCACCGGAAATCTGCGCGACGTCATGAAGGAGTCGATTTCGGCGGCGGCCTCTTATGTCCGCTCGCGGGCGGTCGATTTCGGCATCGAGCCGCCGGTTTTCGACCGGCGCGACATCCATGTCCACGTCCCGGAAGGCGCGACGCCCAAGGACGGACCTTCGGCCGGCGTCGCGATGGCGACGGCTATTGTATCGATCATGACCGGCATTCCGATCCATCGCGATATCGCCATGACCGGCGAGATCACCTTGCGCGGGAGGGTTCTGCCGATTGGCGGGCTTAAGGAGAAATTGCTCGCCGCCCTGCGCGGAGGCTTGAAGAAGGTGCTCATCCCCGAGGAGAACGCGAAGGATCTGGCCGACATCCCGAACTCAGTGAAAAACGCGCTCGAAATCGTGCCGGTGGCGCGCATGGATGAAGTGCTGCGGCACGCGCTTGTGCGCCTGCCGACGCCAATCGTCTGGGAGGAGGATGCGAAAGCCATCGCGGCGGCGCCGCTCGCCACCGACGAGGACGCATCGGGCGCCATCGCCCATTGAGCATGACGCCGGCTCACGCCGGCGTCGGCCGTCTTCACATTGAAATTCAGGCCGCGCGGTTCAGCCGCGCGGCCTTTCTCGCTTTGGCGAACTAGGCTTCCGCGCTAAAAGACGCCATAAGGGACGCCGTTGACGCTGCAAATCGGGCATGCGAACCATCGCCGGAGATCTTGCGCGGGCGAGGCGGCGCGCGGACGCCGGGCGGTTAGCTCAGTTGGTAGAGCATCTCGTTTACACCGAGAGGGTCGGCGGTTCGAGCCCGTCACCGCCCACCAAGCGTGTTTCCGGAGCCCTCCCTGGCGTCGCGCGAGCTGAGGCGCTAAACGCGACCAAGCAGCGCGAGGATGAGGACGATGATCAGCACCGTGCCGATCAATCCGCCCGGTCCATAACCCCAGCCGGCGCTATAGGGCCAACTAGGCAGAGCGCCGATGAGGGCCAAAATCAAAATGACGATGAGAAGTGTGGAGAGCATGTCTTGTCCTTGCCTCGCTCTCTGATCGCTGAGGGCTCTCGTCGCGCGCCGATGAATTGCGCGGAAGCGGCGGCGCTCCTTCGCCGAGATTTTCGATCATGGCGCAAAATCATGAACTTGGCTTGCCCGGCGCGCCGGGTCGACAGGTTGGCGCAGCCGTGGCGGCGCCCGCGTTTTGGTCTTGGCCGATGCAATTTGAGCGCGCCCTCCCCCGTACTTGGCGGGAGAGGGCTTAAGTCCCAGGGCTCTTTCGCGAGGATGAGGCGCGAGGAAGCCGTCAGCTCTTGTCAGTGCAGAGCCTTCGTCAATGCAAGGTTTTCATCCAATCGTCGACATCTTTCCGTACAGCATCTTTGGCTATGCCATAGCGCTCTTGTAGCTTACCTTCGAGCTGTTCACGTTTGCCGGCGATCTTATCTAGATCATCGTCGGTCAGATTGGCCCATTTTTGCTTGATCTGACCTTTGATCTGCTTCCAATTTCCTTCAATACGGTTCCAGTCCATCACTGCCTCCAGTCAAGTTTACTTTGATGAACATGTGCGCACATGGCCATTCTAACCTCTTCGCGCCGCATAAGTTCCATCTTGGCCAGGCCGCCGAGGGAAAGGGCCGCGCCCTCCGCCGTTCAGCCGAAGTTTGAGCGTCGGCCTTTGGATGATTCGTGGCGGCGTTTCATGCAGCGATCGCTCGGCTCGCGTCTTCTTGCTTGACTTGCTCGGCCGCCTATCCTATCCGGCACATCTCCAGCGCGTTGCCATGTGCAGCCCTCGCGGGGGAGTAGCTCAGTTGGTTAGAGCGCCGGCCTGTCACGCCGGAGGTCGCGGGTTCGAGCCCCGTCTCTCTCGCCATATCGCCAAATCTTCGCATTGCGCCTGCTGGCCCTGCCCCGTCGGGATGGGCTTCGATCGCCGGCGAGACGGCGATGGGCGGCGGAAGCGCGGCCGAGCTTCGGCTCGCCTGAAACTTCATCTTGCTTCGGTCTTTGCACTGCGATAGGCATCGCAGCGCCGAACCAAGCAATTGGCCCGCGCCTTTTGCTTTTCCGATCTTTCCCGACCTCTGTCGGTCCAGACCGAGCCAGCTCATGCCAGGCCTTCTCGATCAATATTTGCCGCTCGTGATTTTCATGGCCGTCGCCGCGGTCATTTCGGGTGCGCTGCTCATCGCGCCATTTCTGGTGGCCTTCAAGGCGCCCGACGCCGAGAAGCTTTCGGCCTATGAATGCGGCTTCAACGCCTTTGACGACGCCCGCATGACCTTCGACGTGCGATTCTATCTGGTGTCGCTGCTTTTCATCATTTTCGATCTCGAAGTCGCCTTTTTGTTCCCTTGGGCCGTGGCTTTCCGCGGGATCGGCGCTTTTGGCTTCTGGTCGATGATGGTCTTCTTGGGCGTTTTGACCATAGGCTTCGTCTATGAATGGAAAAAGGGTGCGCTCGAATGGGATTGAGCCCTCCACAACCACGGGATCAAAGCGCCGGCTCGAGCGGCGGGCTGGTGCGGCCGGTCGCCGCCAATGATCCCTATTTTCTTTCGATCAATGATCAGCTCGCCGACAAGGGATTTATCGTTACGGCGACCGATGATCTGATCAATTGGGCCCGCACCGGCTCGCTCATGTGGATGACCTTCGGGCTCGCCTGCTGCGCCGTCGAGATGATGCAGGCCGCCATGCCGCGCTACGATCTTGAACGATTCGGCTTTGCCCCGCGCGGCTCGCCGAGGCAATCGGACGTAATGATCGTCGCCGGCACGCTCACCAACAAGATGGCGCCGGCCCTGCGCAAGGTCTATGACCAGATGCCCGAGCCGCGCTACGTCATCTCGATGGGCTCCTGCGCCAATGGCGGCGGCTATTATCACTATTCTTATTCCGTCGTGCGCGGGTGCGACCGCATCGTGCCGGTGGACATCTATGTCCCCGGCTGCCCGCCTTCGGCGGAAGCTTTGGTCTATGGCGTTCTACTTCTACAGAAGAAAATTCGTCGCACCGGGACGATCGAGCGTTAGTTCCTGCTGGGTTCCGGCGTGAAAATGCGACATGACGCAAAGGCTGGGAGGCGCCGCAAGGGCTCCGGCCGTCATGTCGCTCGGACGTAGCTGGCGGGCGGGGATGGAAAGGTTGAGATGGACAGCGACCTGAAGCAATTGGGCGATGCGATCGCGGCGGCTCTGCCGGGCGCGATCAGCGCAGTTTCGACCGCCTATGGCGAGCTGACTCTGTCTGTCGAGCGAGCCAAGCTCCCCGACGCCGTCGTCTATCTCCGGGACGATCCAAGCTGCCTCTTCATATCTTTCATCGATCTCACCGCCGTCGATTATCCAACGCGCGAACAGCGCTTCGACGTCGTCACGCATCTTCTGTCGCCGAAGCATAATCGCCGCATCCGCATCAAGGTCGCGACCGACGAGGAGACTCCGGTCCCGTCGCTTTCCGGACTTTATCCCGCGGCCAATTGGTTCGAGCGAGAAGCCTATGATCTTTTCGGCGTCCTTTTCACGGGCCACCCTGATTTGCGTCGCCTGTTGACGGATTATGGGTTCGACGGCCATCCCTTGCGCAAGGATTTTCCGATGACCGGCTATGTCGAGGTTCGCTACGACGATGAGCGCAAGCGCGTCGTCTATGAGCCGGTTCAGCTCGCGCAGGAGTTTCGCAGCTTCGATTTCCTGTCGCCCTGGGAGGGCGCGATCGACTATGTCCTGCCGGGTGACGAGAAGGCAAAGAATAATCCCAATTGAATCCGCCGCGTAGAAACCGCCGCAATGACCAACGCAGGTTGAAGTCCGTCTCATGAGCGACAACCCGGTCCGCAATTTCACGATCAATTTTGGCCCGCAGCATCCGGCGGCGCATGGCGTCCTGCGGCTGGTTCTCGAGCTCGACGGCGAAGTCGTCGAGCGCGTCGATCCGCATATCGGCCTGCTTCATCGGGGCACCGAAAAGCTGATGGAGGCGCGCACCTATTTGCAGAACGTGCCCTATTTCGATCGCCTCGACTATGTCGCGCCGATGAATCAGGAGCACGCCTTCTGCCTCGCTATTGAAAAGCTGCTCGGCCTCGAGGTTCCGCGGCGCGGCCAATTGCTGCGCGTGCTCTTTTGTGAAATCGGCCGCATTCTTTCGCATCTTCTCAACATCACCACGCAGGCGTTGGACGTCGGCGCCTTGACGCCGCCGGTTTGGGGCTTCGAGGAGCGCGAGAAACTCATGGTCTTCTACGAGCGCGCGTCCGGCGCGCGGCTGCACGCCAATTATTTCCGCCCCGGCGGCGTGCATATGGATATTCCCAAGCAGCTCATCGACGATATCCACGCTTGGTGCGATCCATTCCTGAAGACCTGCGACGATTTGCAGGCGCTGTTCATCGACAACCGCATTTTCAAACAGCGCAATGTCGATATTGGCGTCGTGAGCCTCGAAGATTGCTGGCGCTGGGGCTTTTCCGGCGTCATGGTGCGCGGCTCCGGCGCGCCTTGGGATTTGCGCAAGGCGCAGCCCTATGAATGCTATGAGGAGATGGAGTTCGACATTCCGATCGGCCGCCATGGCGACAATTACGACCGGCAGGTCATTCGCATGGAGGAGATGCGCCAGTCCGTGCGCATTATGAAGCAATGTATCGAGAAACTGTCGGCGAAGGACGGGCAGGGGCCGGTCGCGGCGAAACACGGCAAGGTTGTGCCGCCTTCTCGCAGCGAGATGAAGCGCTCGATGGAGGCGCTGATCCAGCACTTCAAGCTCTATACGGAAGGCTTCCATGTGCCGGCGGGCGAAGTCTATAGCGCGGTCGAGGCGCCCAAGGGCGAGTTCGGAGTTTATCTCGTTTCCGACGGCACGGATAAGCCCTATCGCTGCAAGATCAGGGCGCCCGGCTTCGCTCATCTCGCGGCGATGGATTTTCTCTGCCGCAAGTCGATGCTGGCCGACGTCAGCGCGATTCTCGGCTCCATCGACATCGTCTTCGGCGAGGTCGATCGATGAGGCTGCGACCCTTCACGCCAGACGGGCCGCGCGGGACGCGGTCCAGTCGCGCCCTCGCCGCGCAACGCGATTTAATGGGGTAAACAACCATGTCCGTCCGCCGGCTCGCCGAGCAGCAACCCACGTCCTTCGCCTTCACGCCCGAGAACGAGGCGTTCGCGGAGGCGATCGTGAAGAAATACCCGGAGGGCCGGCAGGCTTCCGCGGTCATCTCGCTTTTGTGGCAGGCGCAAAAGCAGAATAATTATTGGCTGCCGAAGCCGGCGATCGAGGCGGTCGCGAACCAGCTTGGGATGTCCTATATCCGCGTCCTCGAAGTCGCGACTTTCTACACCATGTTCAATCTCGCGCCCGTCGGCCGGTTCTACGTCCAGCTCTGCGGCACGACGCCCTGCCTGCTCGCTGGCTCGGATGAGATCAAGGCGATCTTGCGCCGCCGCGTTGGGGAGGAAGCTCAGGTGACTGCGGACGGCAATTTCTCTTGGCGGGAGGTCGAATGTCTCGGCGCCTGCTGCAATGCGCCCATGGTGCAGATCAACGATGATTATTACGAGGATCTGACGGCGGAGAATTTCGAGAAATTGCTCGACGATCTCGTCGCCGGCCGCCCGGTGAAGGTCGGCTCGCAGACCGGCCGCGTCACGTCGGAGCCGGCCGGACGCTTGACCTCCCTGACGTCCTTCTATGGCGCCGACGGCCGCAGCGGCCCGCTGACCTCGCCTGAACATAAGCAATCGTAAGGCGGAAAGAGATGCTTGAGGACAGAGACCGCATCTTCACCAATCTCTATGGCTTCGGCGATTGGGGCCTCAAGGGGGCCCTCGCGCGCGGCGCTTGGGACAATACGAAAAAGCTGATCGACAAGGGCAAGGACTGGATCATCGCGGAGATGAAGGCGTCGGGCTTGCGCGGGCGCGGCGGCGCCGGCTTTCCGACCGGGCTCAAATGGTCCTTCATGCCCAAGGCCGATCCGACGCGCCCGTCCTACCTTGTCGTCAACGCGGATGAATCCGAGCCCGGCACGTGCAAAGACCGGGAGATCATGCGCAATGATCCGCATCTCCTGATCGAGGGCTGTTTCGTCGCCTGTTTCGCGATGGAGGCGCATGCCTGCTACATCTACATCCGGGGCGAATATATCCTCGAGCGGGAGCGCCTCGAGGCCGCGATCGCGCAGGCCTATGAAGCCAAGCTCGTCGGCAAGAACAATATCCACGGCTGGCCGTTCGACATTTACGTGCACCATGGCGCGGGCGCCTATATCTGCGGCGAGGAGACGGCGCTTCTCGAATCGCTCGAAGGCAAGAAAGGCATGCCGCGGCTAAAGCCGCCTTTCCCGGCCAATATGGGCCTCTACGGCTGCCCGACGACGGTGAACAATGTCGAATCGATCGCCGTCGCGCCAACGATCCTGCGGCGCGGCGCGGCGTGGTTCGCCGGCTTCGGCGCGAAGAACAATAGCGGCACCAAGCTTTTCTGCATCTCGGGTCATGTCAACAAGCCGTGCAATGTCGAAGAAGCCATGTCGATTCCGTTTCGCGAATTGATCGACAAGCATTGCGGCGGCGTTCGCGGCGGCTCCGACAATCTGCTCGCCGTCATCCCCGGCGGCTCGTCGGTCCCTCTTGTCCCGGCGCATGAGATCATCGACGCCGCCATGGATTTCGACACTTTGCGCGATTTGAAATCCGGCCTCGGCACGGCGGCCGTGATCGTGATGGACAAATCAACCGATATCGTCCGCGCGATCGCGCGGCTCAGCTATTTCTACAAGCATGAGAGCTGCGGCCAATGCACCCCTTGCCGCGAGGGCACGGGCTGGCTCTGGCGCGTCGTCTCGCGCATGGCGGAGGGCCGCGCCCATAAGCGCGAGATCGATATTTTGCTGGAGGTCACGACTCAGATCGAAGGCCATACGATTTGCGCGCTTGGCGACGCGGCCGCATGGCCGGTGCAGGGCCTGATCCGGCATTTCCGTCATGAGATCGAAAGGCGCATCGACCAATATGCCGCAAACCCGCACCCGGAGCCGGTCACGGGCTTCGGCGTCGCGGCGGAGTAGGACGTTCGATGGCGGACGCGCCCGACAATCTGATTTCGAATATTTGCGGCGCCTCGATCTCGTCGAACCGCCGTATTGAGGACTTGGCATGAGCAGACTCATTGTTGACGGGGTCGAGATCGAGGTTCCGCCCGAATATACGCTGCTGCAGGCGTGCGAACAGGCTGGCGCCGAGATCCCGCGCTTCTGCTTTCATGAGCGGCTTTCGATCGCCGGCAATTGCCGCATGTGCCTCGTCGAAGTGAAGGGCGGACCGCCCAAGCCTTCGGCGTCTTGCGCCGTGGCCGTGCGCGACCTCCGCCCCGGCCCCAATGGCGAGCCGCCTGTCGTCCTCACCAAATCGCCAATGGTGAAGAAGGCGCGCGAAGGGGTGATGGAGTTCCTGCTGATCAATCACCCGCTCGATTGCCCGATCTGCGATCAGGGCGGTGAGTGCGATCTGCAGGACCAGGCCATCGCCTTCGGCTTCGATTCCTCCCGCTATGCCGAGAACAAGCGCGCGGTCGAGGATAAATATATCGGGCCGCTCGTGCGCACCTCGATGAACCGCTGCATCCATTGCACCCGCTGCGTGCGCTTCACCGCGGAAGTCGCCGGCACCGGCGACCTCGGCGCGATCGGACGCGGCGAGGATATGGAGATCACGACCTATCTCGAGACCGCGATGAGCTCCGAGCTGCAGGGCAATGTCGCCGATCTTTGTCCGGTCGGCGCGCTGCTGCCCAAGCCCTATTCCTTCAAGGCGCGCCCTTGGGAGCTCGTTAAGACGGAGTCGATCGACGTCATGGACGCGCTCGGCTCGGCGATCCGCATCGATGCGCGCGGGCGCGAGGTGATGCGCATCCTGCCGCGCGTGAATGACGCCGTGAACGAGGAATGGATTTCCGACAAGGCCCGCCAGATCGTCGACGGATTGAAAACCAGGCGTCTTGACCGGCCCTATGTGCGCGAGAACGGAAAATTGCGCGCGGCCTCTTGGGCTGAAGCCTTCGCCGCGATCGCCGCCAAGGTCAAAGCCGCGCCGTCCGAGCGGATCGGCGCGATTGCTGGCGATCTCTGCGCGGTCGAAGATATGTTCGCCTTGCAGTCCCTGCTGGAAAAGCTCGGCGTCAACTCGCTCGACTGCCGGCAGGACGGGGCCAAGCTCGATCCGAGCTTCGGCCGCGCGAGCTATCTCTTTAACCCTGGCGTCGCCGGCATTGATCAGGCCGACGGCCTGATGATCATCGGCTCCAATCCGCGCAAAGAGTCGCCGGTTTTGAACGCCCGTATTCGCAAGCGTTGGCTAAGGGGCGGCTTCAAGATCGGGGTCATCGGCGAGAACGCTGATCTCACGTACGATTACGCTTATCTTGGAGCGGGACCGGACACCTTGGCGGGTTTCGTGGAGCATCCTCCGGCCAAGATGGAAAAACCGTTGTTTCTGATCGGCCAGGGGGCTCTCGCGCGGGAGGACGGGCTGGCGGTCCTCTCGCTCGCGACCAAGGCCGCGATAGCGCTCGGGGTCGTCAAGGATGGCTGGAACGGGTTTTCGATTCTGCACACGGCCGCGGCCCGCGTTGGGGGGCTCGATCTCGGCTTTATTCCGCGCTCGGGCGGCCTCGACGCGGCGGCCATGTCGAAAGGCGGCCGGCTCGACGTCCTCTTCAATCTCGGCGCGGACGAGATTGTGATAGAGCCCGGCGCTTTCGTGATCTATCAGGGCGCTCACGGCGATCGCGGCGCCGCCCGCGCCGACGTCATCCTGCCAGGGGCGACATATACGGAAAAATCCGGACTTTACGTCAATACGGAGGGGCGCGTGCAATTGGCTGAGCGGGCCAATTTTCCGCCCGGCGACGCACGCGAGGATTGGGCGATTCTGCGGGCCCTTTCCGACGTTCTCGGACAAAGGCTGCCATTCGATTCGCTCAAGGGCCTGCGCGCGCGCCTCTATGACGCGCATCCACACTTCGCCAGGCTCGACGAGATCGCCCCCGCCGCCGCTTGGGACGCGGAAAAGCTCGTTGCGAGCGGCGCGAAGCCCGGCAACGCGGCTTTCGTTTCGCCGATCGCCGATTTCTATCAGACGAACCCGATCGCGCGCTCTTCGGCGGTCATGGCGGACTGCTCAGCGCTCGCCCTCGATCTCGCGCGTCGCGCGGCGGAGTAGAAGGCCATGACTCAAATCGCTTGGATAGGGCCTTTGCTTCTCACCCTCGTGAAAAGCGTCGCCATGCTCGTCATCCTCCTGATCTATATCGCCTATGTCCTTTACGCCGACCGCAAGATCTGGGCGGCGGTGCAATTGCGGCGCGGCCCCAATGTGGTCGGTCCCTGGGGGCTCTTTCAAAGCTTCGCCGACATGCTGAAGTTCGTCTTCAAGGAGCCGGTGCGTGCCGGACGGAGCGAACAAAGGCGTATTTCTGCTCGCGCCTTTCGTCATGGGCGTGCTGTCCCTCGCGGCTTGGGCGGTCATTCCCGTGGCCGACGGCTGGGCGATCGCCGATCTCAACGTCGGCGTGCTCTATATTTTCGCGATTTCCTCGCTCAGCGTCTATGGGATCATCATGGGCGGCTGGGCCTCGAATTCGAAATATCCGTTTCTGTCCGCCTTGCGCTCGGCGGCGCAGATGATCTCCTACGAAGTCTCGATCGGCTTCGTCATCATCACCGTCCTGCTGTGCGCCGGAACCCTCAATCTCGGCGACATCGTGAACGCGCAAGACACGCGCTACGGGATGCTCGGCTGGTACTGGCTGCCTTTGTTCCCGATGTTCGTCATTTTCTTCATCTCAGCGCTCGCCGAGACGAACCGCCCGCCGTTCGATCTCGTCGAGGCCGAATCCGAGCTCGTGGCGGGCTTCATGGTCGAATATTCGTCGACGCCCTACATGCTTTTCATGCTTGCCGAATATGTGGCGATCATGACCATGTGCGCCTTGATCACGATCCTGTTTCTCGGCGGCTGGCTCTCGCCGATACCCTATTGGCCATTCACCGCGATACCCGGAGTCCTGTGGTTTGTTTTCAAGATTTCCGCGGTTTTCTTCATGTTCGCCATGGTGAAAGCCTTTGTGCCGCGCTATCGCTACGACCAGCTGATGCGGCTCGGCTGGAAGGTGTTCTTGCCGATTTCCCTCGTCATGGTGGTCCTCGTCGCCGGTGTTCTCGAAATCACCGGCTGGGGCGCGGGCATGGCGCAATGACGTCGGCTTCCGAGGACTAGACAATGAAACTCGACCAGTCCGCCAAGGCGCTTTTTCTGACGGAGTTCGTCGGAGCATTCATGCTTTCGATGCGTTATTTCTTCAAGCCGAAGCCGACACTGAACTATCCGCACGAAAAAAACCCGCAATCGCCGCGCTATCGCGGCGAACATGCGCTGCGCCGTTACCCCAACGGAGAGGAGCGCTGCATCGCTTGCAAGCTTTGCGAGGCGATCTGTCCGGCCCAGGCGATCACGATCGAAGCTGGTCCGCGTCGCAATGACGGCACCCGCCGCACCACCCGTTACGATATCGACATGGTCAAATGCATTTATTGCGGCTTCTGTCAGGAGGCCTGTCCAGTCGACGCCATCGTCGAAGGGCCGAATGCGGAATTCGCGGTCGAGACCCGCGAGGAGCTCTATTACGACAAGAACCGGCTTCTCGAGAATGGGGCGCGTTGGGAGCGCGAGATCGCCCGCAACATCGCGCTCGACGCGCCTTACCGGTGAGCGCATCTCCTCTTATGCGCTCGACGCGCGATGCGATCGCTGGAGGACCCAGCCTGGCCTGCGTCGCGACGCGAGATTGTTTCAACAGGACGCACCCATTACGAAAGGGATGCGCCACCGACGGGGTTAGGCCATGAGCGTCGCGACGCTGTTCTTCTATCTGTTCTCGGCCGTCATGATCGCCGCCGCCTTCATGGTGATAGCGTCGCGCAATCCAGTTCACTCCGTGCTTTTTCTCATCCTCGCCTTTTTCAACGCGGCGGGATTGTTTCTCCTGCTTGGCGCGGAATTTCTGGCGATGATCCTCGTCGTCGTCTATGTCGGCGCGGTGGCTGTGCTGTTTCTCTTCGTCGTCATGATGTTGGACGTCGATTTCGCCGAGTTCAAGCAAGGGTTCCTGCAATATCTGCCGATTGGCGCAACCATTGGGCTCATAGTCTTCGCCGAGCTCGTTCTTGTCCTCGGCGCCTGGTCGATCGGACCGGGCGCTCTCGCGAGCGTCACCACGCCCGCTCCGCCTGGCATGACGAACACGTTAGCGCTCGGCCGCGTCCTCTACACCCAATATGTCTACCAGTTCGAGGCGGCCGGGCTCATTTTGCTGACGGCGATGATCGGCACCATCGTCTTGACCTTGCGCCATAAGGTCGGCGTGAAGCGCCAGGACGTCTCGATCCAGAATGCGCGAACCCCCGCCGAAGCGGTCGAAATTCGCAAGGTCGCGTCGAGGCAGGGCGTTTGAGGCGGGGCCGGCGTCGCGCTTTCGCGAGGAGAAGACAATGACGATCTCGCTCACCCAATTTCTGGTTGTCGCCGCCATTCTGTTCACGCTTGGGGTCGCCGGCATTATCTTGAACCGCAAAAATATCATCGTGGTTTTGATGTCTGTTGAGCTGATCCTGCTTTCGGTCAATATCAATCTTGTCGCCTTCTCCGCTTTCCTCGGCGATTTGACGGGCCAAGTTTTCGCGCTGTTTATCCTGACCGTCGCCGCCGCCGAAGCGGCGATAGGGTTAGCGATCCTCGTCACCTATTATCGCAACCGCGGCTCCATCGCGGTCGAAGACATCAACATGATGAAGGGTTGAGCCTGACCATGTATGCGGCCATCGTCTTCCTTCCGCTTCTGGGGTTTCTGATCGCCGGGCCGTTCGGCTGGAAGATCGGCGACCGCCCCTCCGAGATCGTCACGACTAGCCTGCTCTTCATCTCGGCGGCGCTGTCTTGGGCGGTCTTCGTCAATGTCGCGCTCGGGTCTGGACCGGCGAGCATCTCAATGCTCGGCAATTGGTTCACCTCGGGCGCGGTGAAGGTCGATTGGTCGCTCAGGGTCGACAGCCTGACGGCGGTGATGCTCATCGTTGTCACGACGGTCTCATCGCTCGTGCATCTTTATTCGATCGGCTATATGCGCGAAGACCCCTCGCGGCCGCGCTTCTTCGCCTATCTCTCGCTTTTCACCTTCGCCATGCTGATGCTGGTGACGGCCGACAATCTCATTCAATTGTTCTTCGGCTGGGAAGGCGTCGGCTTGGCGTCCTATCTTCTGATCGGTTTCTGGTACGAAAAGCCATCCGCCAACGCCGCCGCGATCAAAGCCTTTGTGGTCAATCGCGTCGGCGATTTCGGTTTCGCGCTCGGCATTTTCCTGGTCTTCGTCCTCACCAATTCGATCGCCTTCGAGCCGATCTTCGCCGCCGCGCCCGGTCTCGCTCACAAGACCATCCATGTGTTCAGCGCTGATTTTGACGCGCTGACCATCACTTGCCTGCTTCTCTTCATGGGCGCGATGGGCAAATCGGCGCAGTTCCTGCTGCACACATGGCTGCCGGACGCCATGGAGGGCCCGACCCCGGTTTCCGCGCTGATCCACGCGGCGACCATGGTGACCGCCGGCGTCTTCATGGTCGCGCGGCTTTCGCCTCTGTTCGAGCAAGCTCCCGCGGCCTTGACCTTCGTCACCATTATCGGCGGGACGACGGCCCTTTTCGCCGCGACGATCGGCCTTGTGCAAAACGACATCAAGAGGGTCATCGCCTATTCGACCTGTTCGCAGCTCGGCTACATGTTCGTCGCCCTCGGCGTCGGCGGCTATTCCATCGGCATATTTCACCTCTTCACCCACGCCTTCTTCAAGGCGCTCCTGTTCCTCGGCGCGGGATCGGTGATCGTGGCGATGCATCACGAGCAGGACATGCGCAACATGGGCGGCCTCTGGCGGAAAATTCCCTTCACCTTCGCCATGATGACGATCGGCACTCTGGCGCTCACGGGTTTTCCCTATACCTCCGGCTATTTCTCCAAGGACGCGATCATTGAAGCCGCCTTCGCCTCGCATCAGAAAGGCGCGTTCTACGGCTTCCTGATGACGACCATCGCCGCCGGGCTGACTTCCTTCTATTCTTGGCGCCTCGTGTTCCTGACCTTCTTCGGCAAGCCGGCCTGGGCCGCCGCGGCGCATGCCGAGCCGATCCAACATGATTCCGCTTCGGACCATCGGGCCGATCCGGATCCCTATGCCGCGCATGATCATGACGCCCATGGTCATGGCGCGCATGGTCACGCCGGTCATGGACTCGAGCCGCATGAATCGCCCATAGTCATGTTGATCCCCTTGTTTGTCCTGGCGATCGGCGCCTTGTTCGCAGGATTCGTGTTCCAGCACGCTTTCATCGGCGAGGGCGCGGCCGAATTCTGGAAAGGCGCGCTCTTTCTTGGCCCCGACAATCATATCCTTGAGGAGCGGGAGGACATCCCCCGCCTCGTCAGTCAGATCCCGACGATTTTCATGGGGCTTGGATTTCTGGTCGCGCTCTACTTTTATATTCTCGCGCCGGGCACGGCTGCGTGGCTTGCCCGGCAGACGCCGCGTCTTTACGAATTTCTCCTCAATAAATGGTATTTCGACGAGCTCTACGATTTCCTCTTCGTGCGCCCGGCGTTCCGGCTTGGCCGCATCTTCTGGAAGGAAGGCGACGGCGCCATTATCGATCGGCTTGGGCCGGATGGCGTGGCCGCGCGAGTCGTCGATGCGACTGGCTGGGTCGTCAAGCTGCAGAGCGGCTACATCTACCAATATGCTTTCGCGATGCTCGTCGGCGTCGCCGCCGTCATTACATGGTTCGTGGTTGGGGGAGTGCGCTGATGTTTGGTTTCGGCGTTCTGACCTGCCTCGTCTTTCTGCCGCTTGTGGGCGCGGCCTTCATCCTCGTTTTGCGCGGCGATGACGAGGCCGCCTTGAACAATGCGCGCTGGGCCGCGCTGGCGACAACAGTGATCGTTTTTCTCCTGTCGCTCTATGTTTACGCCAAGTTCGATCCGGCCACTGCGGATTTTCAGCTTGTCGAAGAGAAGGGCTGGTTCGGCTCCGGCCTCGTCTACAAGCTCGGCGTCGACGGTCTGTCCTTGCCCTTCGTGCTTCTCACCACATTCCTGATGCCCTTCTCGATCGCCGCCTCGTGGCGTTCGATCACCTATCGCGTCAAGGAATATATGATCGCCTTTCTCGTCCTCGAAACCTTGATGATCGGGGTGTTTTGCGCGCTCGACGTGGTGTTGTTTTACCTCTTCTTCGAGGGCGGCCTCATCCCGATGTTCCTCATTATCGGGATCTGGGGCGGGCCGAGGCGGGTCTACGCCAGCTTCAAGTTTTTTCTCTACACGCTCGCGGGCTCGCTGCTCATGCTCCTCGCGATCATGGCCATGTATGGCGTCGCCGGAACGACCGATATCGTCGTCCTGCTGCACACGAGTTTCCCCTCATCCATGCAGAAATGGCTGTGGCTGGCGTTCTTCGCCTCGCTTGCGGTCAAAATGCCGATGTGGCCGGTCCACACCTGGCTTCCGGACGCCCATGTCGAGGCGCCCACGGCCGGCTCGGTGATCCTCGCCGCCATCCTGCTTAAGATGGGCGGCTATGGTTTCATTCGCTTTTCGCTGCCGATGTTCCCTGACGCCTCAGCCTACTTCGCGCCGCTGGTCTTTGCGCTTTCGATCATCGCGATCATCTACACCTCGCTCGTCGCGTTGGTGCAGGAGGACATGAAGAAGCTCATCGCCTATTCGTCTGTGGCGCATATGGGATTTGTGACCATGGGCCTCTTCAGCATGACCGAGCAGGGCGTGCAGGGGGCGGTCTTTCAGATGATCTCGCATGGGCTTGTGTCCGGAGCGCTCTTCCTTTGCGTCGGCGTGGTGTATGATCGCATGCACACGCGCGAGATCGCGGCCTATGGCGGACTCGTCGTCCGCATGCCGCTCTACGCCACGGCCTTCATGATCTTCACCATGGCGAATGTCGGCCTGCCGGGGACCTCCGGCTTCGTCGGCGAATTCCTCACGCTGCTCGGCGCGTTCCGAGTCAATAGCTGGGTCGCGTTTTTCGCCACGACAGGCGTCATCTTGTCGGCGGCCTATGCTCTCTACCTTTATCGCCGGATCATTTTCGGGGTCCTCGACAAGCCGGCGTTGGCGGCGATCCTCGATCTGTCTGGGCGCGAGGTCGCGCTGCTTGCGCCGCTGGTCGCCTTGACCCTTTTCTATGGATTTCATCCAGGGCCCATTCTGGATAGCTCGGTCGTGTCCATTGAAGCGCTCATCAAAGGCTACGACCAGGCGCTGGCCGCGACCAAGACCGCGGCGTTGGCTTTGCACTAGAGCGGCTTTCAAATTCGCTGGAATCTGAAAGCGGCTAGCTTTTTTGTTTCGCCGCATACACTCAACGCGAACCACCGCCACGTCGCTCGAAAATGCTCTAGAGGCTGATCAGAATGTTGCCACTTTCCCTCGCCCTCGCGCATGCCTTGCCGGAAGTCATCCTGGCGCTCGGGGCGCTAGCGCTCCTGCTTTTCGGTGCGGTCCGCGGCAAGGACTCGGATGGACCGACGACCGAGATCGCGGTCGGGCTGCTTGGCGCGGCGATTCTCGCCATTCTGCTCGGAGCCAAGACCGAGGCCGTGGTGTTCGACGGCGCCTTCATCGATGACGGTTTCGGCCGTTTCATGAAAGTGCTGACGCTTGGCGGCTCGCTCGTCACCCTTGTGATGGGACAGGATTTTCTAGCACGCGAAAAAATCGCCAAGTTCGAATATCCGATCCTCATTCTTTTGGCGACGCTCGGCATGCTGATGCTGATCTCGGCGACGAGCCTCATCGCCCTTTATCTCGGGCTCGAACTCATGTCGCTCGCGCTCTATGTGATCGCCGCGTTCAAGCGCGACGACCTTCGCGCGTCCGAGGCGGGCCTCAAATATTTTGTCCTTGGCGCGCTGTCCTCCGGCATGCTCCTTTACGGCGCGTCGCTCCTTTATGGCTTCGCCGGGACGGTTTCATTCGCCGGGATCGCGGAGGCCGTGCATGGCAAGGCGTCCCTCGGCGTCGTCTTCGGCCTCGTCTTCTTGATGACCGGGCTCGCCTTCAAAATGTCCGCCGTGCCATTTCACATGTGGACTCCCGATGTTTATGAAGGGGCGCCGACGCCGGTCACCGCTTTTTTCGCCTCGGCCGCGAAAATAGCCGCCGTCGCCATCACGGTGCGCGTGATCACGACGGCATTTCCGGGCGTCTCCGCGCAATGGCGCCAGATCATCGTCTTCATCTCAATCCTGTCCATGGCGCTTGGCGCGTTCGCGGCCATCGGCCAGACCAACATCAAGCGCCTTATGGCCTATTCCGCGATCGGCCATATTGGCTTCGCCTTGGTCGGCCTCGCGGCGGCTACCGAAGTCGGGGTCGCCGCGGTGCTGATCTATATGGCGATTTATCTTGTCATGACGCTTGGAACCTTCGCGGCTATTCTGTCGATGCGCATTGGCGGCGAGTTGGTCGAGAAGATCAGCGACCTTTCCGGACTCGCGAGGACCGATGGCGTCACGGCCTTTTTTCTCGCGGTCATGATGTTCTCTCTCGCGGGCGTCCCGCCGCTCGCCGGATTTTTCGCCAAATGGTATGTGTTCAACGCAGCGATCCAGGCGCAGCTCTATCCGCTCGCCGTCATCGGCGTCCTGTCGAGCGCGGTGGCGGCGTTCTATTATCTTCGCATCGTCAAGGTCATGTATTTCGACGAGCCGGCGCCCGCTTTCGACAAACCTACGCCGGCATTGCGCATCGTGCTTGCGGCGACGGGCCTTCTTGTGCTGTTCTTATTCGCTTATCCGGGTCTCTTCATCGACGCCACGACGGCGGCGGCGAAATCCCTGTTTTGAGTTTTTTCTGAAGGTGGTCTCGCCCTGTTGCCTCTTGCCGGCTCGGCCCACGACAAAGGCTATCGATCATCCCGCCTTGGCCGGCTCGTTTCGACCAATGACGAGGCTCTGGCGCGCGCGAAAGCGGGCGATCCGGGGCGGCTTTGGATCGTCGCCGAGTTGCAGAGCAGGGGCCGGGGCCGCAATGGCCGGGACTGGGCGTCGCCGCCGGGCAATCTCTATGCGAGCCTGCTTCTGATCGATCCGGCGCCGCCGCGCCGCGCCGCCGAGCTTGGTTTCGTCGCCGGCGTCGCCCTCGCTTCCGCCCTGCGCGATATTCTTTCGGGCGATCAAAGGCTGGCGCTCAAATGGCCGAATGACCTTCTCCATGAAGGCGCCAAGCTCGCCGGAATTCTCCTGGAAGCCGCCTCCCTGCCGGATGGACGCTTCGCCTGCGTCGCCGGGATCGGCGTGAATTGCCAAACCCACCCCGAGGATGCGCTCTATAAAGCGACCAATCTCGCCGCGATCGCCGGCCGCCCGATCGCCGCTGAGCTTGTGTTTCAGCAGCTTTCCGCGGCGATGGCTGATTGGGTGGAGACCTGGGCGGGCGGCGACGGGTTCGAGACGGTCCGCGCCGAATGGCTTTCGCTCGCCGCCGGCCTTGGCGCGCGGATCAGCGTGTCGAGGCCCACGCAATCAATCGAGGGCGTCTTCAAGACGATTGACGCGACGGGGCGTCTCATCGTCGCGCAAGCCTCAGGTGAGGTCGCAATCGACGCGGGCGATGTATTCTTGCTCGCGCAGTCGGAATTCGAGGAAAGGTCGTGACAGATGATTGAGGGAAGTGACGAGCTCGTCTTCGCGCCGCTCGGAGGCCTAGGCGAGATCGGCATGAACCTCGCCCTTTACGGCTATGGCCGCAAGGGCGCGAAGAAATGGCTGATGGTCGATTGCGGCGTGGCTTTCGCTGGACCAGATCTTGCCGGAATCGATTTGATCGTCCC
The DNA here is from genome assembly GCA_963829515.1 of uncultured Alphaproteobacteria bacterium. Lineage (GTDB taxonomy): Bacteria > Pseudomonadota > Alphaproteobacteria > Rhizobiales > Beijerinckiaceae > Methylocapsa. The sequence goes on along the minus strand of CAWHIP010000005.1, from coordinate 516,974 downwards.
GGATATCTCCTTTGTCGACAAGATACGGGAGGATCTCGTCGGGCTCATCATCACCCATGCGCACGAAGACCACATCGGAGCCGTCGCCGACCTTTGGCCAAGGCTCAGATGTCGGCTCTACGCCACGCGTTTCGCCGCCGAGCTTCTGCAAACCAAGCGGCTGTCCGAGGACGGCGCGCCAGATGTCCCAATCGAGGTCGTCGCGCAAGGCGCGACCGTCGCGATCGAGCCGTTTCGGGTCGAATTTATCGCGGTCGCGCATTCGATCCCAGAAAGCTGCGCGCTCGCCATTAGAACTCCGCTCGGCCTCGTCCTTCATTCGGGCGATTGGAAGATCGATTCCGAGCCAGGCCTCGGCAAGCCGACCGATGCGAAGCGCCTGCAGGCGATCGGGGCGGAGGGCGTTCTCGCGCTCATTTCGGATTCGACGAATATTTTGCGCGACGGTTTGAGCCCCTCCGAAGGCGACGTCGGCAAGACCTTGCGCGAGATCGTCGCCAAAGCTCAGGGGCGCGTCGTGGTCACGACTTTCGCTTCAAATGTCGCGCGCATTCGCGCCGTCGCCGAAGCCGCGATGGCGGCGCAGCGAAATGTCGTCCTTGTCGGGCGGGCGATGGAGCGGGTTGTCGGCGTCGCGCGTGAATGCGGCTATCTTGATGGCGTGCCGGAGTTTTTTTCAGTCGACGCTTTCCCGCACTTGGCGCGCGACAAGGTCGTCGTGCTCGCGACCGGCAGCCAGGGCGAGAGCCGCGCCGCGATCGCCCGCGTCTCGGAAGGCGAGCACCCCGTCGTGACCCTGAGCCCAGGCGACAAGGTGATTTTTTCATCGCGGACGATTCCCGGCAATGAAAGGGATGTCGGCCGCATCATCAACAATCTGATCCGGTCGGGCGTCGAGGTCGTCACCGACCGCGCCGCGCTCGTGCACGCCTCGGGTCATCCGCGCCGTGGCGAGGTCGCCCAGCTTTACGCCTGGACCAAGCCCAAGATCGCAATCCCCGCCCATGGCGAAGAGATCCATTTGACGGAACACGCGGCCTTCGCCGAAGAACAGGGGGCCGAGCATGTCGTCAAGGCGCGCAATGGAGATATTGTCTTGCTTGCGCCGGGTCAACCCGGCGTCATCGGCGCGGTCCCGAGCGGCCGCCTTTGCAAGGACGGCAATACGCTCGTGCCGGCGAGCGATGAAGCCGTTCGGGCCCGCCAAAGGCTGGCGGTGTCAGGCATCGTCACCATCGCCTTGGCGGTGAACGCCAAGGGCGACCTGGCCGGAGTGCCGGATGTCATGACGGCCGGCATGCCGGCCCGCACCCGCGACGGCGCCGCGATGGACGCAATCGTGGACGACGCGCTTTTTCAAACCTTCGACCATTTGCCTCGACAAAAGCGGCGCGACGCCGATATCGTTTCGACGGCGATCGAAAAGGCGGTGCGCAGCGCTGTCGCCTCGGCCTGGGGCAAGCGGCCTGCGGTGCATGTCCTCGTGGTCGAGGTTTGATCGAAGCGCAAGGGGACGGCGCAGGTGATCGGGCGATTGAATTATGTCGCCATCGCGGTGAGGGATCTTGACGCCGCATGCGCGATCTATCGCGACGCGCTAGGCGCGAAGGTCAGCGCGCCGACAGCCTTGCCGGAGCATGGCGTCACGGTGGTCTTGGTCGAGGTCGCCAATACGAAGATAGAGCTTCTCCAGCCGCTGGGCGAAGGCTCTCCCATCGCCAATTTCGTCGCGAAAAATCCCGCCGGCGCGATCCACCATGTTTGTTTCGAGGTGGAGGATATTCTCGCCGCGCGGGAGCGTCTGAAGCAATGTGGGGCGCGCGTCCTCGGCGACGAGGAGCCGAAAATCGGCGCCCATGGCAAGCCGGTCCTTTTTTTGAATCCAAAGGATTTCGCGGGGACCTTGATCGAGCTCGAGGAAAATTGAGCCGGCGGCGAGCGGCCGGCCGTTCAAGGGGGAGCGGGGCGACTGGCTCCGGCCGCGGGGCCGTCTGCAACTCAAATGAATTTGGCCCGATTTATGATCGCGTCCGCATGAGGTTCGTCATGTTCGCGTGACGATCGCAATTTACAAGCGCGCGTCCCGCGCCGCGCCGCCGGTTGTTGGGTTGTGGCGCGACGAAAACATTCCCGGAGGTTGAGGCCAGGCGATGAAAAAGACAATCTGGACAGCAATTTATATCGCGATCGCCAGTCAAATTGCATTCAATTGGATGCCGGGAGCACTCTCCGGTTCATTGGTTTTGCTGTGTCTCTATCTGGCTGTGGAGCAATGGGGCATTTTCGAAGCCTATTAGGGCTGGGGCAGCTTCCGAACAATCAGACGATTAGTTTTTTGGGACAAGCCTTGGCGGCGCCCATGACGGCTCCGGGCAGAGCCCGCGGATGATTTTAAAAATTCTGATTCCGGTCGCGGGCGGTTGAAATCGCAACTTTCCATCCCTTTCATTGGGGACGATTGCGTTGTCCAGACAGACGAAAGCCCGATGACGGGCAAAAAACCAACCATCTCCCGCAGCGCCAGTGAAATCAATAAATTGAACAATTAGTTGGAAATAACTGCGTTGCTGGGGCGGCATCGCATGAAAGCGTTGGAGCCGCCTCGCGCGACGCTCCCCGCCTTGCTCTCGCCTCGATGTCGGCGCGAAAGCCCAGAAGACAGTGATCAGCGCTCCGCCTGCGTAGATCTAAATCGGTCCAAGCGCCCTTCCTTGAGCGAGCAGTCGGCCAGCGAGAAATAGGCCCTCGCGGTTCCTTTTGGAATGCGCGCGACGCAGATGCGCTTGACCGCTTCGGACAATGACATCCAACTTGACTCGATCTTCGCACGGGAGATTTTCTCGCGGGCCATGCATTCGCCGGCCGCCTCCTTCGAGGCGAAAGCCGCCGCGCAATTGGCCGCGACGTCGAAGACCGGCAGCCCGTCGGGAGCGCGCGCTTCTGGCCCTATGGCGCCGGTCACGTCGCAGGGCGACAAGCTGGCCGCCGAAGAAACGATTGGCGCCGCCAGCGGGAGACTCGATGACGGCTCTGAATAATGCGGCTCTAAAAAAAAGCTTCACGGCGCGGTCTCCGCTTTGGTTTGGACAACAATAGCTTCAGAGCCGCTCCCGGGAACTCTTCTGCGCTTGTCCCGCCGAGCTTGCTCTCGCGCGATCAAAAGGAGCGGAAAGTTTATCTCGTCCACAGGCTTCAGCGCTGCCAAAGCCAAGCAGGGATAGCGCAAGCTCTACTCCGCGAGGCTTATCCGTGGCTGGAGGGGAACAAATTTCGCGCGACTTTGAGGGCCCCAGCGCAACTGACCCAGGGAGAGAAAAGCGAGCCCGCGGCCCCTCCTAGACCTTTGGCGCATTTGCGAACTTATCCACAGGAACATTTGACTTACATCGATATGTTTTGTATTTGTTCTTATTAATAGCCCTAAATGTTCTGGTCTGTAATGACGATTTTACCGCGAAAACACGACAAAATGGCGCAAGTGAAAAACCATATTCACGACACATTCGCCGCGCTGGCGGTCCCGTCGATCCGGTCGGTCCAACGCGGCCGAGGCGCCCGATCGAACGCCGGCGGGCGTTTTGAACCTGTGACGCGTCATTTTGAGGAAGACGGCTGGGGCGAGGCGGAGGAGTTGGCGATGACGCCCACGCATGTGACGGAGGAGCGCGCAAGAACAATCATCACCCGCAATGATTTGCCGGACATTTCCTTTGATCGTTCGATCAACCCCTATCGCGGCTGCGAGCATGGCTGCGTCTATTGTTTCGCGCGGCCGACGCACGCCTATCTTGGCCTTTCGCCCGGCCTCGATTTCGAGACGAGGCTATTCGCCAAGACGAACGCGGCGGATGTGCTGGAGCGCGAATTGGCGGCGCCTGGCTACCGGCCCAAGACGATCGCGATTGGGACCAATACCGATCCCTATCAGCCAATCGAGCGTAAGGAGCAGATCATGCGGCGCCTGCTTGGCGTCCTGTCGCGGGCGAACCACCCGGTCGGCATCGTCACCAAATCCGTTCTAATTCTGCGCGACCTGGATCTCCTCGCGCCCATGGCGCGAAAGGGCTTGGTGAAAGTCGCTCTCTCGATCACGACGCTCGACCCCGACCTCGCCCGGAAAATGGAGCCAAGGGCGAGCGCCCCCGAGCGCCGGCTCGATGCGATCAGGCGCCTGACCGAGGCCGGCGTGCCGACCGCCGTCATGGTGGCCCCGATCATCCCCGCCATCAATGACGCTGAGATCGAAACGATTCTCGCCCGGACCCACGCCATGGGCGCGCGCGAGGCCGGATATGTCATGTTGCGCCTGCCGCTCGAGCTCCGCGAGATTTTCGCCGAATGGCTGCTCACGCATTATCCGGGCAAGCTCAGGCGCGTGCTCGCTCTCGTGCGCTCTGCGCGCGGCGGCAAGCTCTATGACGCCGCTTTTGGCGAGCGCATGACGGGGTCAGGCCCCTATGCCTGGATGATCGGGCGCCGAATTCGAGGCGGCGATGACGCGAATCGGGCTCACCGGCAGCCGCAAGTCGCTGCGGTGCGACCTGTTTGTGCCTCCGGCTCGCCAAGGGGAGCAATTGCAATTGCTCTAAGAGCATGACGTCGAAAAATTTGATCAATTTTTGCGAAGGACTCTTTGGGCATCTCATCGGACGACGGCCGCGCCGGTCTGTCGGCCGCGCAGCTTTATGCGGCCTTTGCACATCGAGGGGGATCGCCTAAATCTGAGGTCATGACGCGCGTTCAAAAGCATGGCTCACCCCCTTCGGAACCGCCAATCGACGGCTTCGCCGCCGGAGCGAATGGGGACGACGGCGAAATCTTCGCCGATCTGGAGCTGGCGATCGAAGATGACGCGGCCCCGGCTTCGGTTCGCCGCGGCGCGGCGGTCATCCGCCGCTTTTGGCGCCATGCCCCGATTGGTCCCGGCGTCTACCGCATGATCGCCGCCGATGGCGAGGTCCTTTACGTCGGGAAGGCGAAAAGCGTCCGCAAGCGAATTGCAAGCTATGTCCGGGCGCTCGGCCATACGAATCGCATCGCCAGAATGATCGCGCTGACCGCCTCAATGGTCTTTGTCTCGACCGAGACCGAGACCGAGGCGCTGCTGCTTGAGACCAATTATATCAAGCAGATGAAGCCGCGCTTCAACGTTTTGATGCGCGACGACAAATCGTTTCCCTATATTCTGCTGACCAGCGACCACGCCGCGCCGCAAATCGCCAAGCACCGGGGCGCGCGCAGCCGCGCGGGCGATTATTTTGGTCCATTCGCAAGCGTTTGGGCCGTCAATCGCACCTTGAACGCCTTGCAGCGCGCCTTTCTGTTGCGCTCCTGCTCGGACAGCTATTACGAAAATCGCACCCGGCCCTGCCTGCTTTATCAAATCAAGCGCTGCTCGGCGCCCTGCACCGGCGAGATCAGCCAGGCCGATTACGCCCTGCTCGCGGGGGAGGCGCGCGATTTCCTGTCCGGCAAAAGCCGAGCCGTGCGCGATCTCCTGGCGCAAGAGATGGCCGCCGCCGCCGGTGTGATGGAGTTCGAACGGGCGGCGCGGCTGCGCGACCGCATCGCCGCGCTTTCCGCCATCCAAAGCGCGCAAGGGGTCAATCCACGAACCGTCGAGGAGGCGGATGTTTTCGCTATTGTCGATCAGGCCGGCCAGTTCTGCGTCGAGGTCTTCTTTTTCCGGACCTATCAGAACTGGGGCAATCGCGCCTATTTCCCGCGCGCCGATAAAAGCTTGTCTCCGGCCGAGGTGCTCGACGCCTTTCTCGCCCAATTTTACGCCGACAAGCCGCCGCCGCGCTTGATTCTGCTCTCACATCAGATCGAGAACGGCGCCGTGCTGGAGCAGGCGCTCTGCGAAAGATCGGGCCATAAAATTGAGATTGCGGCGCCGCAAAGGGGGGAGAAGAAGGAGCTCGTCGCGCAAGCCCAGCAAAACGCGCGGGAGGCTCTGAGCCGAAAATTGTCCGAAGCCGCCTCGCAGGAGAAGCTTCTCGCCATGCTCGCCGAGGCTTTCGGCATTCCGGGCAAGCTCCGGCGGATCGAGGTCTATGACAATTCCCATATCATGGGCGCGAACGCGGTCGGGGCGATGATCGTCGCCGGCGCGAATGGGTTCATGAAAACGCATTATCGCACCTTCAACATCAAGGGAGACGATCTGACCCCCGGCGACGATTACGGGATGATGCGCGAAGTGCTGAAGCGACGCTTCTCAAGGCTCATGAAAGAGGAAGCGGCCTCGGCGGGGGCCCAGCCGGAGGCTGGCGCGGACTCCTCGGGGCCGAAGCCAAACAGCCAACCCGCGACCAAGAACCAAGCCCCGCCGGAGAGCGACGAGGAGGACGCCCAAGATGCTTTCCCACGCAAGCCAGACCTGATCTTGATCGACGGCGGCCAAGGCCAATTCGACGCCGCCCGGGCCATTCTGGCGGAGCTCGATGTCGCCGACGTGGCGATTGTGGGCATCGCCAAGGGAGTCGACCGCAACGCTGGGCGAGAGACTTTCTTTGTCGCCGGCAAGGAGCCGTTTAGGTTGTCCCCGCGCGATCCGGCGCTTTATTTCGTGCAGCGGCTGCGCGATGAGGCCCATCGATTTGCGATCGGCACGCATCGCGCGCGACGCAAGAAGGACTTCACCAAGAACCCGCTCGACGAAATCGCCGGCGTCGGCCCGATGCGCAAGCGCGCGCTGCTGCATGCTTTCGGCACCGCGAAGGCGATTTCCAGGGCCGGCCTGGCGGATCTCGAAAAAGTGCCGGGGGTCAATGCGGCGACCGCCCGAATCGTCTATGATTTTTTTCACGAGCGTGGCGGATAGGCGGCGACACAGACGTTTTCGGCGCGCCGCCATTTTTCAAAACGCGGCGCTATTGACGCGGCCCCCGAGAGAATGTTCCTTCGGACTTATGGCGATCACATCGATTTCGACTGGTCCAAGCCGGACCTGGAGCCTGCCTAACCTTCTGACCTATGGCCGGGTGGCGGCGGTGCCCGTCGTCGTCGGCTGCCTGTTTTGGTCGGACATCGCATGGATGCGCTGGGTCGCGCTCAGCGTTTTTATCGCCGCCGGAATCACCGATTTTCTTGACGGCTATCTCGCCCGCGTCTTGTCGCAGCAATCCGCGCTTGGCCAGATGCTCGATCCCATCGCCGACAAGCTGCTCGTCGCCGCCGTTCTGATGATGCTCGTCGCGGACCATACGATCGTAAGCTATTCACTGTCGGCGGCGATCATCATTTTGTGCCGTGAGATCCTGGTTTCGGGCTTGCGGGAATTTTTGGCGGAGCTCAAAGTCTCGATTCCGGTCAGCCGAATCGCCAAATGGAAAACGACGCTGCAGCTCGTCGCCCTGGGATTTCTGATCGCCGGCCCGGCGGGCGACGAGGTGCTGCCGGGCACGACCCTCATTGGCCTGACCTTGCTTTGGATTTCCGCCCTGCTTACCCTTTACACAGGGTGGGATTATCTGAAAGCAGGGTTGAAGCATATGGGCGTCGAGTGACGCCCACTCCACCGCCCCTGGGCTGGCCACGAGCAGGAAACCATGAAAGCTCTTTATTTCGCCTGGGTGCGCGAGCGTATCGGCAAGGCCGAGGAGGAAATTTCGCCCCCGGAGCGCATTTCGACGGTCGCCGAGCTCATGGCTTGGCTCAGCGACAAGGGCGACGGCTATGCCGCCGCTTTCGAGAACATGAAAACGATCCGGGCCGCGATCGATCATGCTCATGTCAAGCATGACGCGCCAATAGCGGCGGCGCGGGAAATCGCCTTTTTTCCTCCGATGACAGGAGGATGAAGCGTGAGCGCCGATGCGATCGTGCGCGTTCAGAAGGAAAGTTTCAACGCCGCCGAGGAGGCTGAGAAGCTTACGCGAGGCCGCGCTGACATCGGCGCACTGGTGACCTTCACGGGGCTTTGCCGCGACGAAGGCGGCGTTCTCGCGGCGCTCGAAATCGAACATTACCCTGGCATGGCGGAGGAGGAGATCAAAAGGGTCGCAGCCGAGGCTTTGGCGCGTTGGCCTCTCCTGGGCCTCCTTGTCATCCATCGTCACGGGCTGATCCAGCCGGGCGAACCCATCGTTCTTGTCATCGCGGCGAGCGCGCATCGCGGCGAAGCTTTCGCCGCCGCCTCGTTTCTCATGGATTTCCTGAAGACTCAGGCGCCGTTTTGGAAAAAGCAGCATTTGCGGACCGGCGACGCGGCCAAGTCCGCCGCCGGCGACTGGGTCGGGGCGAAAAAGGAAGATGACGCCGCGGCGGAAAAATGGCGGCGCTAAGACGTTTCTTCTTATTCGTCTCGACCGAACTTCTGATTAGAAAAGCTCGCAATCGCCCCAATCGGCCAAAGACGCCGGGTCGGCGTAGATCTGAGGCGCGTCGCCGGAAGCTTTGAGCCGCGCGGCCAGATCCGCCAGAGTGAAAACTCTCGCCGCGGCGCTTGGATCGACAAGCCATTGGCTTGACGCGAAAGGCGCCAAGGCCGCGAGGAAATCCGCGAGCCCCGCCAGTTTCTGGCCGATGTGATCGAAGCCCTGCGCGTGGTGCAGCACATCGGCCTCGCGCCGCCCAGCGGCGAGGATGAGCGGCCCGATGACGGCTTCGAGATCGTCGAGCTGACGGCCGAGATGCGCCAATTCATGGCTTACGCGGCCGAGCACGTCCCCGATCGGCGCCTGTGGACAAGCGGAAGCCTCGGCGCTCGCGTTTCGCGTTTTCATGTTCGAGCATGCGTCGGAAATCTTGCAATCCTTTCTTGATGGTTGACCGCGCGAAACCGTGGCGGCCTTTCATGTTTCGCGCGTCTTCGCGCCGCCGGCGCGCGTCAAAAGCGCCGAGCGCCTTGCTAAAAGAATTCAACCGCGCCGCCTGAAGATTTGGGCGCCGGGCTTTTTTGCGGCGGCGGAATTTGGCTGGCGCTGAGGAAGATTTGACGGGCCCGCCCGGACACCGGCCAGAATTGAATGCGGCGGCCTTGGTCGCCACGCAGGCTGCCGCCAATCAAGCGAATCCCTTCGTTGCGAAGGAATCGTTCCGCGAAACTCGCATTCATGGCGCCGATATCGGAAAGTCCGTCCATTGTCCTTGCGCCGCCGAAAAGTTTCGCCTCAAGCCGCTCGCGCCGCGCGCCGCACCGCAAGAGGCCATTGACCAAAAGCTCCATCAGGTGAACGCCATAGCGCTCGGCTTCCTTCCGTTGCGATCCAGCCTCTCCGCCCGACGAAGGGGAATCGTGCCCTGGCAGGAGAAAATGGTTCATCCCGCCCACGCCGGCGACGCGGTCGCGCAGGCAGGCGGCGACACAGGAGCCGAGCAAGGTCGTCAACATCACGTTCGGATCGTCGCTGACGTGATATTCGCCTTGGATGATGTGAACCCTTTGTTCGCCTGCGGCGGCGAAAGTTCGGGCCATGGGCTCGGCCTGGTTCGGCGTCATTTCAGTCGCCCCACGACGCCCTCGATCTGCGCCTTCAGCACAGGCACCGTGAAGGGCTTGGCGAGGACATTATTGGCGCCATGCTGCTTGGCGCGCTCGATGAGCTCCTTGTCGCCTCGCCCTGTCATGAGGATGAAAGCGGATTTCTTGGTCGGCTCATAATTGCGAATGGCCCGCAGAAACGCGATTCCATCCATCTTGGGCATGTTGAAATCCGAGATGACCAGATGGGGCGTCTTGGCCGTCATGATCTTGAACGCCTGTTCGCCATCGGCGGCCATTTCTATGTCCGAAATGCCGAGCTCCTGCAGACCGCCGCGAATCAGCAGCCGGCTCGTAAGCTGGTCATCGACGATTAGCACGCGCAGGGCGGATGCGAATGGCATGGGCTTTTCCTTCTCACTCCGAGCCGGTGATGCGCAGGATTTCTGCGGCAATTCTATTCAAGGGAGCTTGCTTCTGGATTGCGCCGCGCTCGAACGCCGCTTTCGGCATCCCATAGATGAGACAGGACGCTTCATCCTGGCCAAGGGTCGGAGCGCCCGCCTGACGCATCGCGAGCAGGCCCTCGGCGCCGTCGCGGCCCATTCCGGTGAGAATCACGCCAAGAGCCTGCGCCCCGGCCGCTTTGGCGACCGATTGAAACAATACGTCGACGGATGGCCGGTGCCCGTTGACCGGATCGCCTTTCACGAGGCGGCATCGAAACGGCGCCGTGGCTCCGACCGCCAGATGGCAAGTCCCTCCGGGCGCAAGATAGACACGCCCGGGAGCTAGCGGCGCGCCGTCGACGGCTTCGGTGACGGTCGGCCGGCTCAGACGGTCGAGACGTTCGGCGAAGGTCTTGGTGAAGGTCGCGGGCATATGTTGGGTGATGACTGTCGGCGGGCAGTTCGGTGGAAATTCGGACAAAAGCGCGACAAGCGCCTCCACGCCGCCGGTCGAGGCTCCGATCGCGACAATGCGTCCGTCCGGCCGATACGCCGCAGCTTCGGCGGAAGACGCCGCGGCTCGGCGCGGCGCGGCGCGATCGGGCTTCGACAGAAGCCGCGGGCGCGATTCAGCGGCGGCCTTGACCCTCGCCGCCAGCGCCTCGGCGAAATTGTCCTGCTCGCCCGGCCCCGGCTTGGCGACGCAGTCGAAGGCGCCCATTTCGAGCGCGGCGATCGCGGTCGATGCGCCACGGGTAGTGAGGCTCGAAACCATGATCACCGGCGTCGGCCGCAGCCGCATGATCTTGTCGAGAAATTCGAGGCCGTTCATTTTCGGCATCTCGACATCGAGCGTGATCACATCCGGATTCAAGGCCTTGATCGCGGCGCGGGCCTCGTGCGGATCAGAGGCTTCGCCAATGACCTCCACGTCGCGGTCGCGCCCGAGCAATGCGCGAATGAGGCTTCGCACCGTCAGGGAGTCATCGACGACGAGAACGCGGACGGGCCTCATGCGCCGGCCCTCCGCCGCAGTCGATAGGCGGTGACGCCCTCGCTCTCGAACAGAGCCGCGGCCGCTCCCATGATCCGTTCCGAATGGCCGATATAGAGTCGGCCGCCGGGGCGAAGCATCGCGCGCGAACCGGCCCCAAAGCTTCGCCTGCGTGTCCTCGTCGAAATAGATCGCGACGTTGCGGCAAAAAATCGCTTGAAAGAGGCCTTTCATCGGCCAAGACCCAATGAGATTGAGTTCACGGAAGGCCACCAGCTCGCGCAGCGCCTCTCCGACGCAATAAGTCTTCGGGGCGCCGGCCTGGCCGCGCGCGCGCTGGCGTGAACCAGCGCGCCCGCAGCCCAGCCGGGACCGCATCGAGAATGGTTTCGGAATAGAGGCCGCGCTGCGCCTCCGCGAGGATATTGGGATCAATGTCGGTCGCGAGGACGCGGACGTCGAACCTGCCGGCGTCCGGCATCAGGGAGAGAATGGTCAGCGCGATCGAATAGGGCTCCTGGCCGCTGGAGCAGGCCGCCGACCAGAGCCGCACGCGTTCGCCCTGGCGGGCGGCGTCGAGAAGCGGCGGCAAGACCTGCTGTTCGAGCAGCTCGAAATGATGCGGCTCGCGGAAGAACCGGGTCACGTTGGTGGTGAGCGCCGCCAGCATCTTCTGGCGTTCGTCGAGGCCTTCGCGTCCGGCGACAAGGGCGCAATAGTCGCGGAAGCTCGCAAGGCCGAGCGCGCGCAGCCTTTTGGCCAGCCGCGAATAGACAAGCGCGGCCTTCGAGTCCGGCAGATAAATACCGGCGTCGGCGTGCAGCATCGCCGCGATCTGGCGAAAATCCGCGCGCGAAAGAACGAACTCGCCTGGCGCGAGACTCGGCTTGTCCTCGGTCGCGACATCGGCGAACGGGGCGCTGGTCATGCCGCGTCTCGCTCGGCCGGCGGTAGAACATGATCGAGCGCGATCAGGCTGATCATGCGGCGATCGATCGCGAGGACGCCGCGAACAAAGGTTTTCGCCATGTCCGAGGCGACGTCCGGGGTCGCCTGAACGAGATCGTCGGTCACGGTCAGAATGTCGGACACCGCATCGACCAGAAGCCCAACGATCTGATTGTCGATCTGGGCGACGATGATGACATGGCGCGCGGTCGGCTCCGCTGGCGGGAAGCCGAGCCGCGCGGCGAGATCCACGATCGGCAACACGGCGCCGCGCAAATTGACGACGCCGCGCACGAAGCTTGGCGATTGCGGCAGCGCCGTCGCCGGAGTCCAGCCGCGAATCTCGCGCACCGACATGATGTCGACGCAAAATTCCTGCGCCCCGATGCGGAAGGCGATAAGCTCGCGGGCGCTCGCCAAGTCTGTCCTGGTGATCTCAGTCATGGGCGTCAACCTGTTGTTGCGAGAAATTGTTCGATGCCGGCGTCCGCGCGCGAGCTCGCGACCACGGCGTCGACATCGAGAATTAAGGCGACCCGGCCATCGCCGAGTATGGTCGCGGCGGCGATGCCTGGAACATGGCGATAATTCGCCTCCAGGCTTTTGATGACGACCTGCCTCTGGCCGAGGATGGCGTCGACCAGCAGCGCGCTGCGGACGCCGCCTTCGGATTCGACGAGAAGCGCGACGCAGGCGAGCGCGTCGGCGTTGTCGGCCCGATAGGAAAGCGCGCAGCCGACATCGATCAGGGGCGTGAAATGGTCGCGAATGGCGATCACCCGGGCGGCGTCGCCAAATCCATGCACGTCGGCGATCTTTGGCTGCAGCGTCTCGACAATGGCGGTCAAGGGAACGACAAGGGTCTGGCCGGCCACCGTCACCACCATGCCGTCGAGCACCGCCAAGGTCAGCGGCAGGCTCATGGTGAAGGTGGAGCCTTGCCCCGGCCGCGAGGCGATCGAGATGCGCCCGCCGAGCGCCTGGATCGAGCGCCGCACCACGTCCATGCCGACGCCGCGCCCGGAGATGTCGGACACGGTCGCCGCGGTCGAGAAGCCCGGCAGGAAGATAAGATTGTCGATTTCGTCATCGGTGAGCGCCGCGTCGGCTTGGATCAGGCCCTTGCTCGCCGCCAGCGCCTTGACCCGCGCGCGGTCAATCCCGGCGCCGTCGTCCGAGACCTCGATGACGATGCGGCCGGAGCGATGCGCCGCCGAGAGATGCACGAGCCCTTCCTCGGGCTTGCCCGCCGCGGCGCGCGCCTCGGGGGTCTCGAGCCCATGGTCGATCGCGTTGCGGATCATATGGGTCAAGGGATCGGCCAGACGCTCGATCACCGTCTTGTCGACCTCGGTGTTTTCTCCCTCGGTGACGAGGCGCGCCAGCTTGCCGGTCATCGCGCCGACCTCGCGGACCAGGCGGGGCATGCGCTGAAACACCGATTTCACCGGCTGCGCGCGGATCGCCATCACGCTGTCCTGAATCTCGCGGGTGAGCTGCTCCAGCTCGTCTAGGCCGGTCGCCACGCCGGAGGCGCGGACGAGCCCGGCCTCCTGAACCCGCTGCGCCAGCATGGCCTGATTGATGACGAGCTCGCCGACGAGATTGATCAGCCGATCGACGCGATCGAGATCGACGCGGATCGTGGCCTGGGCGAGCGCGGCGGCGGCCTGCTCCAGCTTCTGCGTCGCCGCCTCGCCCGCGACTTGGCCGGTCTTTTTTTGGCGCGCCGCGGCGAGGTCAACCACGGGCAGGCCGGAGTTGAGTTCGGCCGGCCCGGCCTGCGGCGCGCGCGGCGGCGCAAGCGCCGAAAGCTCGGCTTCGACGCTCGCCTGCATTTTCTGGATCAAGGCGGCGACGTCGACATCGTCCAGCGCGCAGCTTTCAATGTCGAAGTCGCAGTCCCATTCCACGAACTCGAACAGCTCGCGGACGGCGGCCTCGTCTTGGTTGGTCGTCAGCTCAATGCGCCAGGCGAGATAGGCGCCTTCCGGATCGAGCTCGGGCAGCAAGGGCAGGCCGGAGGCGTCGCAAATGATCGTCGTCTCGCCAAGCTGAGCGAGCTCGCGCAAAAGCACGGCGGTCTCGTTCGCCTTGGCGTAGAGGACCGGCTTCGGCTTGAAGCGAATGCTGAATAGGTTTCGTCGCGGCGCGGCCGCCATGGCCAGGTCGTCGTCGAACATCGATTCGTCCATGGGGACGGGCTGGAAGTCCACGGCCTCGATTTCGGCGTTGGCGGCCAGGTCGTCGGCCGCGCCCGCCCCGGGATCGAGCGCGCGAAGCGCGGCGGCGAGCGCGGCGCAACGCGCGGCGTCCACGCCGCCGCCGTCGCGCGCCGCCCGCACCAGATCCGCGAGCGCATCGGCCGCGCGCAGCATGGTCGCCACGACCTCATGCGTCGGCGCGAGCCGGCCGGCGCGGACATGGTCCAGCGCGGTCTCGAAAACATGAGCGAAATGGACGAGATCGTCGAGGCTGAACGCGCCGGCGCCGCCCTTGATGGAATGCACGGCGCGAAAGACGGCGTTCACCGTCTCGGCGTCATGGCCGCCGTCTTGCATGGCGAGCAGTCCGGCCTCCAGCTCGGCGAGCTGTTCTTCGCATTCCTGGAAAAATGTCTGCTTGATCGCCGCCATCGCATCCATGAGCGCGGATCCTTGTTCGAGTTCAGGCGGCGACGCGGCGGATCGCGGCGACGAGCTTGACCGGATCGAAAGGCTTGACGATCCAGCCGGTGGCGCCGGCGCGCCGAGCCCGGTCTTTTTTCTCGGCGTCGCTCTCCGTCGTCAGGACAAGGATCGGAACCGCGCGGTGGCGATCGTCGCCGCGCACGCCCTCGATGAAGCCAAAGCCGTCCATCCTGGGCATGTTGATGTCAGTGACGATGACGTCGGGCGTCTCGCCGAGCAGGACCTCGAGCCCGTGCAAGCCGTCCTCGGCCTGCACCACACGATAGCCGGCGTCGGAGAGAGCCAGCATCAACATGTCGCGCATGGTGCGCGAATCATCGACTGTGAGCACTGTCTTGTTCATTGCCGCAATTCCTGATCGATGAAGTCCGCTGGAGCGATCCCGAGCCGCGCGAGGCCTTCGACGAAGTCGGGAGAGGGGTTGACGAAGGAGAGCAGGACTTCGTCGGCCTTCCAGGTCATGGCGGCGGAGAGAAGAATCTGCAGACATTGGCCGCCAAGCCGCCGCACGCGGGAGGCGTCAACCACCAGGTCCTCGCCCCTGTGACCGAGGAATTCTCCGGCGAGCGGCGCCGCGGCTTTGAGATCGAGAATCTCGGGCAGCTCGACGCTGCGGGAAGGGTGATCCGCGCGAGCGGGGAAGACGGGCATCAAAACTCCTCCCAGCTGTCGTCGGCGGGCGCCGCCTCGGGCTTGCGAACCGCCCCTCCGCGCGCCTGTCCCTTGAGCGTCTTCAGGGCCGGGCGGGCGGCCAGCGGCGCGGGCCGCGGCTTGGCGCGGATCGGCTCGACCGTCGCGCCCGCCTCGCGTCCGACCTGGAACCGCCCGAGCAAGCGCGCGAGCTCGTCGCTCTCCTGGCTCAGGGAATGCGCCGCCGCCGTGGTTTGCTCGACCATCGCGGCGTTCTGCTGGGTCACTTGATCCATTTGGTTCACCGCTGAATTCACCTGGTGCAGCGCGGTCGCCTGCTCCTGCGCGCTCGACGCGATCGCGGCGACGACCGAATTGATCTCGGCCACCTGAGCGACGATGCGGCCCAAGGCCTTGCCCGTCTCGCCGACAAGGTCGACGCCCTGGCCGACCTGGGTGGTCGAGGCCGAGATCAGGCCCTTGATCTCCTTGGCGGCCTCGGCGGAGCGCTGCGCCAGCGCCCGCACCTCGGATGCGACCACCGCGAAGCCCCGCCCGGCGTCGCCGGCGCGCGCCGCCTCGACGCCGGCGTTCAGGGCGAGAAGATTGGTCTGGAACGCGATCTCGTCGATGACCCCGATGATCTGGCCGATCTGCTGCGACGATTTCTCAATGCCGCCCATCGCCGCGATCGCCTGACGCACGACCTCGCCGCTCCGATCCGCGTCGGCTTTCGCGCCCGACACAAGCTCTTGCGCATGCAGCGCGCCTTGCGCGGTGTTCTTGACCGTCGCGGTGATCTCGTCGAGCGTCGCCGCCGTCTCCTCGAGGCTCGCCGCCTGCTGCTCGGTGCGCCGCGACAGATCATCCGCCGCGGAGGAGATTTCGCCGCTGCCGGAATGGATGCCCTGGGTGTTCAGATGAATGCTCTGCATCGTGCGCTGAAGCTTCTCGACCGCGCTGTTGAAATCGGTCCTCAGCTGCTCGGTCTTCGGCGCGAAGGCGGTCTCGATCCGGTAGACGAGATCGCCGTCGGCGAGGCGGCGAAGTCCGTCGGCGACGCCATTGATCGCGATCTGATCCTGGCGCGCCTCCTCGGCCTCCCGGGCGGCGCGCTCCTCGTCCTCCTTTTGCCAGATTTTGATCGCCTCGGCTTCCTCGGCCTGTTTTTTCGCCTTGGAGATGGCCGCGTCCTTGAACGTCTGGACCGCGGCGGCCATGAGGCCGAGCTCGTCCTTGCGGCCGAGGAAGGGAACCGCGACCGAAGCGTCTCCGGCCGCAAGCGCCTTCATCGTCGCGGTCATTTCGGTCGCCGGCCGGGCGATGGCTTGGGTCAGCCACCAGGCGACAAAGACCGCGATAAGGAGCGCCGAAAGACCGCCGATAATCAATGAAACATGCGCAAGGCGCATGAACCAGTCCTGGTCCTTCTGGGTCTCCGCCGACCAGGCGTCGACTTGGCTTCGGGCGGCCTGCGCGGCCGCCCGAAAGGCGGCCCGGGCTTCCGCGTTCTTGGCGGATTTGATGATCTCCGCGGCCCGATCCGACGGCGCGTCCTCGCGCGTCAGCCGCATCACCGGGTCGACGAATTCGGTCCGCCAAAAGTTGGCCGCGGTCTCGACCTTATCGAGGAGCGCGAGAATTTCGGCGTGGCCGGCGGCGTCTTTGCGCGCCTTCCCGATCGAGGCCGCGAAGTCCTGGACCGCGCCACTGTATTGATCGCCGATTTGCTTGTCGCGGGTGATGAGATAGCCCCGCTCGATCAGCCCCTGTTCCGAAACGGCCGTGAAGGCGCGGGCGAGATCATCGACGACCGCATAGGACTTCTCGTTGAGCGCCGCCGCGTCGTTGAGCGTCTTCAAGGTGAGGAACAGCGTTCCGCTCATGACGGCGACGGCGATGAGAACGCAAGCGAAGCCAAGGCTCAGCTTGCGAACGATGGCAAGATTTGAAAGCGACATGCTGCCTCGCAAAAAACAGGGATGCCCGACCGGGCGCCAACGAGGTGAAGGCTTGCATTCGGCCGCCGGCCGGCCTGAGAAAAGGACAAGTCGAAGCAATTGCGACTCGGCTCAATTACAGCGGCGCGACGCCTGAACAATATAGAATCACATGACCCCGTATTAGATTGACGTTATGGGCCACAACACTAAACAAAGCGTCAATGCGGCGCATCTGTATAAAAGAATTGTATTTCTATTTTTAGGTATTATATTTTCTTATTGTAATGCTTATGGCAGAATAGATACTTTTTTATCTATGCTTCCTAGAGGGGGCTAGAGCCGCGCGTCGAGGTTCCGTGCGGCTTTGGCGATCCACGTCGCGGCGTCGCGCAACATGGTTCGGCGCGCGGCGGTGGTTTTGCGCGGCCTTGCTTGGATGATAGGAAGCTCGATCCGGCGAGAGCGGATGAAATCGTCCTTGCAATTGCGACGGATTCCATCCATATACCATCCATACAGATGGTTATGGAGACAGTGGTGGCCGGGGAAATTCACCGCCTGCGCGACAAGCCGGGCGAGAGCGAGAAGATCACGATCAACCTCGGCTATGTCGACCTCGGCTATATCGATCTGCTGGTGCGGGAGGGCTTTTACTCCAATCGCACCGACCTGATCAGGACGGCGATTCGGAATCAGCTTGCGGCTCACGCCGATGCCGTCAAGCAATCCATGACGCGGCAGACCCTCGAACTCGGCTTGCGCCGCTATAAGCGCGAGCAATTGGAGGCGGCGCAGGCCGCCGGAGAGAAGCTGCGGATTCAGGTCGTCGGGCTCGCGACGATCGCCGACGACGTTACGCCCGAGCTCGCGCGCGCGGCAATCGAATCGATCACCGTTCTTGGCGCCCTGCAAGCCAGCAAGGCGGTCAAGACGGCGCTCTCCGATCGCATCCGCTGACCTCCAAGCCAATGTCTTCCCAACAAAGGACGCATGCATGAAAACCCTCTTTGGCGCCGCCATGCGCAAAGCCACCGAGCTGACGCGCCGCCAAAATGTGCTGGAGGCGACGCAAACCATCCAGCGCGCCCTTTCGACGGACGAGCCCGGCAAGGCTACGGACGCAAGCCGCCCCGTAAGCTCCTGGCTCGGCGCGGCCGCCAAGACTTTTTCGTACGCGGGCCCGCGACGTCTCGACTCAGGTCTGGCCAATCTCGCCTTGCCGCGCGACGCCGCCGCCATACTGGAATCGGCGACGCTTGTAGGAGAGGCGATCGCCGACGCCTGGAGCCAGCCGGCCGAAGCCGAGACCTCTATCCTGGATCTGCGGCCAAGCCCGTCCGCTCCGGTCCGCAAGGCGCCCGCCGCGCCCGCCGCGGAGGCGTTTGTGACCCGCGCCTACGCCGCCGAAGCGGGCGCGCGCGACTATAAGCTTTATGTCCCGACCAACGTCGGCGGCAAGCGGCCGCTGATCATCATGCTGCATGGCTGCACCCAGGACCCCGACGACTTCGCGCGCGGGACCGGCATGAATTCGCTCGCCCGAGAGGGGCGCTTCATTGTCGCCTATCCCAAACAGTCGAAGCGGGCCAATCAATCCGGCTGCTGGAATTGGTTCAACGCCGGCGACCAGATCCGCGACTCGGGCGAGCCCGCGATCATAGCGGGCATGACGCGCAGCCTCATGGCGGAGTTCGACATCGATCCGAAGCAGGTCTATGTGGCGGGATTGTCGGCCGGCGGCGCCATGGCGGCGGTCATGAGCGCGACCTATCCCGAGCTTTACGGCGCGGCCGGCGTTCATTCGGGATTGGCTTATCAATCCGCGAGCGACGCGGCGTCCGCCTTCGCCGCCATGCGGGGCCTTGCAAGCGCGGCTCCCAGTCCGCACCCGGCGGGCCGCCGACATGGCGCCAAGGAGCGCGTTCGCACCATCGTTTTTCACGGCGGCTCCGATTCGACGGTGCATCCGGCGAACGCTGAAACAATCGTCGCGGCGGCCCGCGCCGGGCTCAAGGGCGCGACGCAGCAGACGCATCACGGCCGCTCCGACGGAGGCCGCGCCTACGCCCGCACAGTGATTGCCGACGCGAGCGGCGCGCCGCATGTGGAATATTGGGCGATCGAAGGCCTAGGGCATGCCTGGTCCGGCGGCAGCGCGGAGGGATCCTATACGGACCCGAAGGGTCCCGACGCCTCTCGCGAAATGCTGCGCTTCTTCCTGGAAGACCATGTGAAACCCGGGGTTAAGCCGCGCGCTTGAGGCCGCGCGTCAAAGGCCTTCTTGATCAAACGGCTCGTCCGATCGAGAGGCCGGTCAAGCTCTAGGATCAATTCCCGATGATTTCGCAATCATCGGGATCTAAAGCCCGCCAATGTGAATCGCCTTGACCTCGAGATATTCCTCGATTCCATGGCGCGCGCCTTCGCGCCCGAGGCCCGATTGCTTCACGCCGCCAAAAGGCGCTTCGACGGTGGATATGACGCCCTGATTGACGCCGACGATGCCGGCCTCGATCGCGCGGGCGACGCGAAAGGCGCGGCCGAGGTCGCGCGCGTAAAAATAGGCGGCGAGACCATATTCGCTCGCATTGGCGAGGCCGATGACCTCGGCCTCCGTTTCAAAGCGGACAAGCGCCGCGACTGGCCCGAAGATTTCCTCGCCGAGCAGGCGCGCGTCGGGCGGCACGTCGGCGAGCACCGTCGGCGCGAAGAAATTGCCCCCGCGCGGGTGACGGGCGCCGCCAATCCGGACCTTCGCGCCCTTGCCAACCGCGTCATCCACAAGGCTCTCGACCTTGGCGACCGCCTCTGGCGTGATCAAAGGCCCTTGCTGCGCGCCCGGCTCGAAGGCGGCGCCGACTTGCAGGGCGGCGACCGCCGCCGTGAGCCTTTCGGCGAAGGCGTCATAGACTCCGGCCTGAATGTAAAAGCGATTGGGGCAGACGCAGGTTTGGCCGCTGTTGCGATATTTCGCGGCGAGCGCGCCGGCGACCGCGGCGTCGAGGTCGGCGTCGTCGAAAACAATGAAGGGGGCGTTGCCGCCAAGCTCGAGCGACAGGCTTTTGATTGTCTCGGCGCATTGGCGCATGATCGTCCGGCCGACCTCGGTGGAGCCGGTGAACGAGACTTTGCGCACGAGCGGATGGCCGGTCAAGACGAGACCGACCTCGGCGGCGCGGGTCGTCGGCAGAATGTTGAGAACGCCATGCGGAAGGCCGGCTTCCTGCCCGAGCACGCCAAGGGCGAGCGCGGACAAAGGGGTTTCCTCCGCCGGCTTGACGATCGCCGCGCAGCCGGCGGCGAGGGCGGGAGCGATTTTGCGGGTGATCATGGCGTTTGGGAAGTTCCATGGCGTGATCGCCGCCATGACTCCGATCGGCTGCTTCAGCACGAGGATTTCGCGGCCCCGCGCCGGCGCGTCGATGACGTCGCCATAGACGCGCCGGGCCTCCTCGGCGAACCATTCGACGAAAGCGGCGCCATAGACAATCTCGGCCCTGGCCTCGGCCATGGGCTTGCCCTGCTCGCGCGCGAGCAGGTCGCCGAGCTCGTTCTTGTGCTGCAGGATGAGTTCGAACCAACGGCGCAGGATGCGCACGCGCTCCTTCACGGCCGTTCCGCGCCAGACGAGAAAAGCCGATTGCGCGGCCGCGACGGCGGCTTCGGCGTCCTCGGCGCCGCAATCGGCGACGCGCGCGATAACCGAGCCGTCGGCGGGATTGATCACGTCGAAACTGCCGCCGCGAGCGGCCTCGATCCATTCCCCGCCGACAAAAGCCTTATGACGAAGCAGGTTCGAATCGCGCGCGTTCATCTGTCACCTTTCGAATTGGGTTGAGCTGGCCTTCGTTCGCCGCCGCTTGGTCCGGGCTTCCCAGCGCATCGGGGTGACGCCTAGAATGGCGAGCCGCGAAAAGCCACTCACAATTTAGCGCGGCGGGGCGGAAGACAGCCCAAAAAATTGAACGGACTTGGCGCCGCGGACGGGCTCCAGTTGTTTGATTTCGCATGATTTCCATTCGACTCGGAACGAACTAGCGCTCGCCAAGTCAAAATGCTTGCTCGCCTTTCAATTGCGCGAGCCGCCGCGTCAGCGCGTCCCAAAGCGCCATACGACGGCTCAGGGCGTCGGCAGCGGCCTCGATCAAGAGCGCGCTTTTCCGCTCATCATCGCCCGCGACCGAGGTGATGATCGCCGAGGCCGCCGGACCATGGGACTCGCCGTCGATTTCAATATGGCGATTGAGATAGTAAACAAAAGCCGGCGCGGCATTTTCTTCTATCGCCCAATCTTCAAGCAGTCTGCGGAACATCGCCGGGATGATGTCCTCTCGACCATAGAAAAAGCCGCCGAGAACTTCCAGAGCGTCGCCATGAAGCGCCATGTCGATCGTTGACTTCACAAAGGCCTGGATCGCCGGTTCGACGTTCAATCGCCGCAAGGCCTCCTCGACCAAGACGCCCTCGCGCACAAGCGCCACAAACCGTTCGATTTCATCCGTTTCGGCGCCGACTTCGCGCATCGCCGCGAGGTAAATTTCGAAATGGCTCGCATGCGCGCCATGACCATCGGCGTCGGTTTCCTCGCCAATCACAATCTCATTGATCAACCGCGCCGCATGGGCGCATTTTGGCGGAACCCATGGGACCTCCAGGCAGGTCAATTCGCGCTGAAGGCGTTTGACCAGCGACATGAAGTCCCAGACGGCGAAAACATGCCAGCGCATGAAGCAGCGAAGGTCCGCCTGCGACCTCACCATCGAAAAAACGCGATGGGTTTTGACCTCCAGCATCGCTTGCGTCAGCTTCGCGGAACGCCGCGAGATCAAGTCGTGCGCCATCATGGTGATCCCCCCAGGCGGCAATTTTTTAATTCTCCAGCATTTGCTGAAATCCTAGCCCGTCCGGCGGCGATCTGTGAAGGGCGCCAGTCCCGGGCAAGCCTGGCGTCCTTTAATGGCGTCGCACCATCCAGGAAGGCAGCCGATTTGAGCTACGCGACCGACGCCGCCGTGCATCAAGCGATCGATTTTCTCAATGCCGGCCAAATACCGGAGGCGCTCGCGCGCCTCGGCGGTTTGAGCTGCGCCCGCGAGAGCGGCTACGTCAAATCGAACCTTATCGGCCTGATCTATCTGAGCGCGCGAGAAAATCTGAGCGCGCTCTCTTGGTTCGACCAGGCCGTGCGGCTCAATCCGCGCTATTCGGAGGCCCTGTCCAATCGGGGCGCCGCTTTGCAGCAGCTCAATCGCGGCGCCGAAGCGCTCGCCTCCTATGACGAGGCCTTGCGCCTGGGTTTCGTCCATCCGACGCTTTTCTACAACCGCGGCAATTTATTGCGCGAGGCCATGCGGCTCGACGAGGCGATCGCGTCCTACGACATGGCCTTGAAGCTCAATCCGGCCTATCCGGAAGCCTTGCGCGCGGGCGGCCGGGTCTTGCGCGACCTTGGGCGGCCGCAAAGCGCGCTCCAGTTCTTCGATGAAGCCCTGAGGCTCAAGCCCGACTTCATCGACGCCTTGATCGATCGCGGCAATCTCCTGCAGGACCTCGATCGACCCGCCGAAGCGATCCTTTCCTATGACGCCGCGCTCGAACAAGAGCCAAACCGCGCCGATCTCCTGAATAATCGCGGCTCCGCCCTGCATTTGATCGGGCGCCTGCAAGACGCGAGCGCCGATTTCGACGCCGCCTTGCGCCAGAAGCCTTTGTTCCCGCAAGCCTGGTCCAACCGCGGCAATCTGCTTTTGACGCGGCAGCGGCCGGAAGCGGCGCTAGCCGCCTATGAGACGGCATTGGAGCTTCTGCCCGACTACGCCGAAGCGTTCTGCGGGCGCGCATTGGCCCTGCAGCATCTCGGCAGGTTCGACGAAGCTCTGGCGAGTTATGATCAAGCGCTGGCGTGCGATCCGACCGCAGCTCACTTTAAAAACAATAAAGCGGCCCTGCTTCTGCTCCGCGGCGAATTCGAGGCCGGCTGGGATCTTTACGAATGGCGCTGGATCTCGGGCCATACGCCGAAACACGAACTCAAGCTGCCTATTCCGGAATGGCGCGGGGAAAATCTCGCCGGCCGCGACCTTATCGTTTTCGATGAGCAGGGCCTTGGCGACGCGATCCAATTTTCCCGCTTTTTCGCAATTCTCGCCGGCCAAGGCGCGAAGGTCACGTTTTTTTGCCGCGCAAGGCTGCATCGCCTCTTTGAAGGACTCAAAACGCCGATTCGACTGGTTGACGATCTCGCCGAAGGCGAACATTTCCATTACCAGATCGCCCTATCCAGCCTTCCGCGCGCGCTCAAGGTTAGGCTTGCGACCATTCCGGCGCAGACCCCTTATCTCAAGGCCGAAGCCGAGCTGACGCGGAAATGGGCGGCTCGGATCGGTCCGAAAGGCTTCAAGATCGGCATTTGCTGGCGCGGCAATGCCGCCATCAAGGCGGACCCGAGCCGCTCGATTCCGCTTGCTCATTTTGCTCATCTCGCCGAGCTCGCGGGCGTCCGGCTCATCAGCCTCCAGAAGCTGGAGGATCCGATTTTGTCCGAGGATTTGCAGGAGGCGCCTTGGCTCGAAACCCTGAGCGCTGAATTTGACGCCGGAGCCGACGCTTTCGTGGACGCGGCGGCGACGATGCAAAGCCTCGACCTGATCATCACCTGCGATACGTCCGTCGCGCATCTCGCCGGGGCCCTTGGCCGCCCGGTCTGGGTGCTCTTGAAGCAGACCGCCGATTGGCGTTGGCTGCTCGCGCGCGAGGATTCCCCCTGGTACCCGTCGATGCGCCTCTTCCGGCAAAACCAGCTTGGCGATTGGGACGAGCTATTCGGCCGCGTCGCGCAGGCGCTACGGCTCATGCTGCGCCAGATCTAGAGAATTTTCGAGCGAAGCGGACGCCGGTTCGCGTCAGGAAAATGCGCCAAAATGGCTAGGTCCCAGGCCGCCGGGATCAGGCCCGCCTTTCGGCCGCGACCATGTAATTCACGTCCATATCGTGAGAAAGCCGCCATTTGCCGACCACGGGATCATAGGCGACGCCGGTCTCATCGACGATATGCAGTCCGTTGCGGCGCAGCGCCCGAGCGAGCTCCTCGGGCATGACGAACTGGCTCCAATTATGGGTGCCGCGCGGCACCCAGCGCAGCAGATATTCAGCGCCCACAATCGCCAAGGCAAAGCTCTTCAGCGTCCGGTTGAGCGTCGCCGCGATCAGCATACCGCCCGGCCGGACCATCGCCGCTGCGTAACCGAGGAAGGCTCCGACATCGGCCACATGTTCGATCACTTCCATGGTCAGGACGACATCAAAGGCGCCCCCTCCGTGACGAGCTCCTCTATGGTCATGCAGCGGTAGTCGATCGAAAGGCCTGATTGGGCGGCATGATCCCGCGCGGCCTCAATATTGGCGCGGCCCGGATCGATCGAAACCATCCGCGCCCCGAGCCCCGCCAAGGATTCCGACAGAATGCCGCCGCCGCAGCCAATATCGAGAATCGCGAGGCCGCGCAGCGGTTCATGGCCGTGGCGGTCGCGCGGCCGGCCCTCGATCGGAAAGCGGCGGCACAGCAGGTCACGCAAATAGGCCAAACGGACGGGATTGAACTTGTGCAGGGCCCACATGGCTCCCTTGGGGTTCCACCATTCCGCCCCGAGCTTCTCGAAACGGACGACATCTTCCGGATCGATCGTCGCGTCGCGCCGGAGCTTTTCTTCGCTGTCCATGGCTTGAACCTTTCCCCATGAGCAGGCTAAAAGGGCGCGCCCGCTCGAACGTCATTGACACGCCTCGCGGGCATGCCCGCCGAACCGACGCCGCCCAAGCTATCCGGGCGCGGGCGGAGGCGGGTTCGCCTTATTCGGATTTCGTCGGGCCAGCCGTGCAGCTGCCGCCGAATCCTTCTAAATTAAAGTCTCGCCGGATTTCCCGAGCGTCCGACCCAAATGGCCGCGACGCGAAAAGATCCGGCTGACTTAACGCCAAAACGCGGCAAACGGAGTTATTTTCGACCAGATGTCCCGTCTTGTCATGAAATTCGGCGGCACCTCGGTCGCGAACATAGAGCGGATTCGCAATGTCGCAAGGCATGTCGCGCGCGAACGCAAGGCCGGCGAGAATATCGCGGTCGTCGTATCCGCCATGTCGGGCAAGACAAATGAGCTTGTCGGCTGGTGCGAGGACGCGGCCAAGCTTTGCGACCGACGCGAATATGATTTCGTCGTCGCCTCCGGGGAGCAAGTGACCGCCGGCCTTCTCGCCATTGCGCTCCAGGACATGGGCATCCCGGCGCGCTCGTGGCAGGGCTGGCAAATTCCCATTTTGACGTCGGATTCGCATGGCTCGGCGCGGATCGCCGAAATCAACGCCGCCGCCATCCTCCACGGCTTCGAGGCGCGCGCGGAAGTGGCGGTTATCGCCGGCTTTCAGGGCCTCCATAAGGAGACGGGCCGCATCACGACGCTCGGCCGCGGCGGCTCCGACACCAGCGCCGTCGCGATCGCCGCCGCCATTGGAGCCGACCGCTGCGACATTTATACCGATGTGGACGGAGTTTATACAACCGATCCGCGGATTGTTCCCAAAGCCAAGCGGCTCGACCGCATCGCCTTCGAGGAAATGCTTGAAATGGCCTCGCTTGGCGCGAAAGTTCTCCAGGTCCGGTCGGTCGAGCTCGCCATGGCCTATAAAGTCAAGACCTATGTGCGCTCATCCTTCGACGATCCGCGCGACCCGAAAGCCGGCACCCTGATTTGCGACGAGGAGGATATTGTGGAGCAGCAGGTCGTCACCGGCATCGCGTTTTCCAAGGACGAGGCGCAAATCACCTTGCGTAAAGTGGTCGATCATCCGGGAGTCGCGGCCGCCATATTCATGCCGCTCGCCGAAGCCAATATCAATGTCGACATGATCATCCAGGTCGCCTCCGAGAATTCCGGGGTGACAGACATGACCTTCACGGTTTCGGCGGCCGATTTCGAGCGCGCCAAAGCGATTTTGCATCAGGCGCAGCCGCAAATCGGCTTCGCCAACCTTAATGGCGCGACCGACGTGGTCAAAATATCAGCCATTGGCGTCGGAATGCGAAGCCACGCCGGAGTGGCCGCGCTCGCATTCAAGGCGCTTGCCGAAAAAGGCATCAATATCAGGGCGATCACGACGTCGGAGATCAAGTTTTCGGTTCTGATCGAGGCGGCCTATACGGAACTGGCGGTCAGAACGCTGCACTCGCTTTACGGCTTGGACAAAGCCTGACGCCGCGCGCGCGGCGAACTTGCGGCTGCGGCGTTCCCTTTCGGGCGCCTGTCTCCAAATGGCGAAGCGGAAGTGAAGCCGTTGCTTTCGGGAGATTCGGTCGAGTGTGGAATAATTCCAAGGTTAACCATCTCTCTTTGGCGGCGGGCCGATCGAAGAATTGCCCCGGGAGCAAGTCGAAAATGATCATATTGTCGCGGTCTCTCTTGCGGTCCGGAGTTTGCACGGGTTAAACAGGCGGGAGGCAATAAAAAACCAAAGCCATCGGCCCAGCGTAGCGCTCCCTTGGACAATCTGGATTGCCGATAGAGGATCATGAGGCCCCTAGGCCCGAACAGGAAACTGCCATGTATGGCGCCCTCGGCGGACCCCGTCTGCTGCTGCGGCGGCTTCGCGAAGTCATGGTGGAGCCGGTCAGCCCGCAGGCGCGACTGGACAAGATCGTCGTCCACATCGCCGCGAACATGGTCGCGGAAGTCTGCTCCGTCTATGTGCTGCGGGCCGATGGTCGGCTTGAGCTCTGCGCGACCGAAGGCCTGAACCGGGAAGCGGTTCACTTGACCAC
Organism: uncultured Alphaproteobacteria bacterium; assembly: GCA_963829515.1. Classification (GTDB taxonomy): domain Bacteria; phylum Pseudomonadota; class Alphaproteobacteria; order Rhizobiales; family Beijerinckiaceae; genus Methylocapsa. The sequence goes on along the minus strand of CAWHIP010000005.1, from coordinate 490,082 downwards.
CATGCGCTCCGGCGAAGGCCTGGTCGGCCTGATCGCCGAGACCGCCGAACCTCTCGCCCTCGCCGACGCGCAGCGGCATCCGTCATTTTCCTACCGGCCGGAAACCGGCGAAGAGATCTATACCTCGTTTCTCGGCGTGCCGATCCTGCGCGGCGGCAACACGCTCGGCGTCCTCGTCGTCCAGAACCGAGCCCGCCGCAGCTATTCCGAGGAAGAGATCGAAGCGCTTCAGACGACGGCCATGTTGCTCGCCGAGATGATCGCGTCCGGGGAGCTGCAGTCGCTCGTCCTTCCCGGCAATGACATCGCCCTGCGCCGGCCTCTCGCCCTGAAGGGAACGCCGATCGCCGACGGCGTTGGGCTTGGCCATGTCGTCCTGCATGAGCCTCGCGTCATCGTCAAGCAGCTCGTCGCCGAGGATATGAAGCGGGAGATGGAGCGGCTCGACACCGCGATCGCGGCCATGCGCGACTCGATAGACGTGCTGATCGAAAGCGGGAACATGGGGCCCGGAGAGCATCATGAGGTTCTCGAAACCTTCCGCATGTTCGCGCATGATCGCGGCTGGCTGCGCCGGCTGCGCGAAGCGATCGCGACGGGCCTCACCGCCGAAGCCGCGGTCGAACGCGTGCAAAACGACGCCCGCGCCAAATTGCAGCGCCGCACCGAGCCCTTCATGCGCGAGCGCCTGCATGATCTCGATGATCTCGCCAACAGGCTCCTGCATCAGCTGACCGGTCAGAGCTTCGCCGCCGCGTACGAGGATCTGCACGAAAATTCGATCATCGTCGCCCGCACCATGGGACCGGCGGCGCTGCTCGAATATGATCGCGCCAAGGTTCGCGGCTTGGTGCTGGAGAACGCCGGCGCTTCGAGCCACGTCGCCATCGTGGCGCGCGCGCTCGGAATTCCCGCTGTCGGCGACGTCGCCAATATCATCGATTTCGCCGAACCGGGCGACGCCTTGATCATTGACGGCGCGACCGGCGACGTCCATCTGCGCCCGCCGCAGGACGTCGAACGCGCTTATGCCGAAAAAGCGCGGCTCCGCGCCCGCAGGCAGGAGCAGTACCACAAATTGCGCGACGTGCCCGCCCTGACCAGGGACGGCGTCGCGGTCGATCTGCACATGAACGCCGGGCTTCTCGTCGATCTCGAACATGTCGCGGAGACCGGAGCCAAGTCGGTCGGCCTGTTCCGGACCGAGCTTCAGTTCATGCTCTCCCCTCAATTTCCGCGCATGAGCGAGCAGGAGACGCTCTATCGGGCCGCCCTCGACGCCGTCGGCGGCAAGCCGATCACCTTTCGCACGCTCGACATAGGGTCGGACAAGATCCTGCCCTACATGACCCAGGTCGAGGAGGAAAACCCGGCGCTCGGCTGGCGCGCCATCCGCATTGGCCTCGACCGGCCCGGGCTCCTGCGCTCGCAATTGCGCGGCCTTTTGCGCGCCGGCGGCGACCGCGAAATGCGGATCATGTTCCCGATGATCGCGACCTTGGAGGAATATAAATCGGCAAAAGCCCTGGTCGAGCGCGAACTCGCCATGTTGAAGCTGCATCGCCGTCCAGCTCCGGCCAGCCTGAAGCTCGGCATCATGGTCGAGGTGCCGTCCATGCTCTGGCAGCTCGATGAAATCTGCCGGAGCGTCGATTTCCTGTCCGTCGGCTCCAACGATCTCATCCAATATCTTTATGCGGTCGATCGCGACAACAAGCGCGTGGCGTCGCGGTTCGACGTTCTCTCCGCGCCGGTCTTGCGCGCCTTGCGGCGCATTGTCGTCAAGGCGCGGGCGGCGGAAACGCCTTTGACGCTTTGCGGCGAAATGGGCGGCAAGCCGCTCGAGGCCATGGTCTTGCTGGCGCTCGGGTTTCGCGGCCTTTCCATGTCGGCGGCCTCGATCGGCCCGGTCAAGGCGATGGTGCTCGCGACCCATCTCGGCGAAGCCGAGACTTTCGTCAAAAGCCTTCTCCAAGACGTGACCGGCGGTCATTCCCTGCGCGACGATTTGCGGAAATTCGCGGACGCGAGCGGCATTCCGGTTTAGGGCATGTTCGGGGCCGCGCCGGCGGCGCCTGGATCGGCGCCAAGCCGCGTCCCTAGGTCCGATTGGTCCGTGCAATTGGGAAATTCGGCCGGACTCGTCATTTCAATGTGCGGCGGCGACGCCTATATCTACGTAGCTGGGCACGTGGTTTTTCCGCGGCGCCTGCGCCTTTGGAAGGCTGACGCCGGCCCGAGGCGGCAGACGAGCGGGTCACGACCTGCGATAAGAAGGTGGGATAAATCAAAAATTTAGAGAGGCTTCCGAGCCAGGGGGCGGGGGAAGCTCATAGGAATAATTTTCCAGCATGCTTTCGCACTTTGTTGAAAAATGCTTTAGGAAATCCGCCGGCCGCCCTGTCATTTCGGCGTCTTGCGCGGAAGAACGGCGCGGCGCGTAGGCGCGAGCGACATGACCGGGAATTCGGCGAAACGCATCCTTCTCATCATCGGCGGCGGCATAGCGGCCTATAAGACGCTTGAGCTCATTCGCCGTCTCCGCGAGCGCGGCGCGCAGGTTCGGGCGGTCTTGACCTCCGCGGGCGCGCATTTCGTGACGCCGCTTTCGGTCGCGAGCCTGAGCGGCGAAAAGGTTTACGAAGATCTGTTCGCCTTGACCGACGAGGCGACAATCGGCCACATCGAATTGTCCCGCGACGCCGACTTGATCGTCGTGGCTCCGGCGACCGCCGATCTCCTCGCCAAGATGGCGCATGGCCTCGCCGATGATCTCGCCTCGACGCTGCTCCTCGCCACCGACAAAAAGATCCTTGTCGCCCCGGCGATGAACCTTCGAATGTGGCTCGCCAAGGCGACGGTCCGCAATGTCGCGACGTTGCGCCAGGATGGCGTGCTCTTCGTCGGCCCGGAAGATGGCGACATGGCCTGCGGCGAATATGGCCCAGGCCGGATGAGCGAGCCGCAGGCAATTCTCGCCGCGATCGAGGCCGCGCTGGCGCAAGACACGACCATCGCTCTGCCGCCAAGTCTCGCGACGCCGAACGCGGCCGATGGCCCGCTCGCTGGCAAGCGCGTTCTGATCACCTCGGGACCGACGCGCGAACCGATCGATCCGGTGCGCTATATCGCCAATCGATCATCAGGCAAGCAGGGACATGCGATCGCAAGAGCCGCCCTCGCCGCCGGGGCCGACGTGATGCTTGTGACCGGGCCGGTCGCCTTGAAGGACCCGCCTGGGGCGATGACCGTTCATGTCGAAACCGCGCGGGAGATGCTCCAAGCGGTGGAGGCCGCCTTGCCGGCGGATATTTTCATCGCCGCTGCGGCGGTGGCCGATTGGCGCGCGGCCGCAGCGTCGGAACATAAGGTCAAGAAAGGCGCGAATGGAGCGCCGTCGCTCGCGCTTGTCGAAAACCCGGACATATTGGCGACGATCGCTGGACGTTCGACCGGCCGCCCGGAGCTCGTCGTCGGCTTCGCCGCCGAGACCGAAAGCCTCCTCGACAATGCGCGACAAAAGCTTGCCCGCAAAAGTTGTGATATGATCGTCGCCAACAATGTGGGGGGAGCCGCTGGCGTCATGGGCGGCGACCGCAATGAAGTGACGCTTATGACCCAAGCAGGCGCGGAGGCCTGGCCGGACTTGAGCAAGGATGAGGTCGCGCGCCGTCTGGTGACGAAGCTCGCCGGAATGCTGAATGGGGCGCGGCCATGACCGAGGCCCTCGCGATCGCCGTCAGACGTCTGCCGCATGGCGAAGGATTGCCGCTGCCGGCTTATCAAACCGCTGGCGCGGCGGGCTTGGATCTTGTCGCGGCCCTCGCGCCTGGAGCGAAGGCCTTGCTCGCACCCGGCCGAAGGCTTCTGGTCCCAACCGGCGTGGCGCTTGAAATTCCGCCAAATTACGAGGCCCAAATTCGGCCGCGATCCGGGCTCGCGCGCCAGACCGGCGTCACCGTGCTCAATGCGCCGGGCACGATCGACTCCGACTATCGGGGCGAGATCGGGGTGCTGCTGATCAATCTGGGCGACGAGCCTTTCGAGATCATCCGCGGCGCAAGGATCGCGCAGCTCGTCGTCGCCCCGATTTCGCGGGCGGTGTTTTTCGAGGCGCCGGAATTGACCGCGACGGCGCGTGGCGGCGCGGGGTTCGGCTCGACCGGCGCAGCGGCGGAAGAGGAGGACCGGCCATAAATCTCCTCTCGCGGCGCAGCCATTTGGCCCTTGCGGCGGTCGTCGATATAGCCATCCATGCGCGGCCAGCGCCGGTCGCCGCCAAGGCGCTCGCGGCGCGGCTCGAGCTGCCGCCTCGCCACCTCGAGACCTTGCTGCAAACTCTTGTTCGCGCCAATATCTTAAAGGGATTGCGCGGCCCGCGCGGCGGCTATGAATTGGCCCGCGAGCGCCGCCGCATCAGCGCGGCCGCCGTCTTGCGGGCGGTGATGTCCGAGACTCAGGCCGAATCCGGGGCGCCGCCCGATTGTCAGCTCGTCACCCAAGTCGTCGCGCCTATCGTCGAAGCGGCGGGGGCGGCCTTCCTGAATCGAGCTCGAGACCATAACCATCGACGATATCTGCCGCCGCGCCGAAGACATGAAACTTTGCGAGGGGCCGGCGAGCGGCCCGGATTTCACGATTTAGAGCGCTTTCGCCTGCGCGAGCCGGACCCTGGCCCGGTTGCTCCGCCGCCGCATTGCATTATCGGGACCCGATATCCACTTGGCTTGTAGATGCTTGAGCAAATTGAAGCTGCGGAGGGTCGCGAATGCGGATCGGCGTCCCGAAGGAGATCAAGGCGAATGAATATCGGGTGGGCCTCACGCCCGACGCGGTTCGGGAATTTGTCGCCGCCGGTCACGAGGTGAGTGTGGAGACCGGCGCGGGCCTCGGGTTGAACGCGCCGGACCAAGCCTTTCGCGCGGCGGGAGCCGCCATCGCCGGCGCGGCGGCGGAGATTTTCGCGACGTCCGACATGATTGTGAAGGTGAAGGAGCCGCAACCCAGCGAATGGCCGCTGCTGCGTCCAAATCAAATTCTGTTCGCCTATCTCCATCTCGCGGCGGACCCAAACCTGACCAGGGGCCTCCTTGCGTCCGGCTGCACGGCCATCGCCTACGAGACGGTGACGGGGCCTGATGGCGTCAGTCTGCCGCTTCTGGCGCCGATGAGCGAAGTCGCCGGACGGCTCGCGATCGAGGCCGCCGGAGCGTCGCTGCAGCGCCAAAACGGCGGCCGTGGCCTGCTCCTTGGCGGCGTCCCGGGCGTTCCGCCGGCGCGGGTCGCGATCTTCGGCGGCGGCGTCGTGGGGACCCAGGCCGCGCGCATGGCGGTCGGCCTCGGCGCCGACGTCACGATCCTGGATCGCTCCTTGCCGCGCCTGCGCCAGCTCGACGAGTTGTTCCAGGGCCGGGCCAAGACCCGCTTCGCCTCGGCGACAGCCATTGAAGACGAGGCGTTCGCGGCCGACGCCGTCATCGGCGCGGTGCTCATCCCCGGCGCCAGCGCGCCCAAGCTTGTCGCCCGGCCGATGTTGAAGCGGATGAAGCAAGGCGCGGTCCTTGTCGATGTTTCAATTGACCAAGGCGGCTGCTTTGAAAGCTCGCATCCGACGACCCATGCCAATCCGACATTCATCGTCGAGGGAATCGTCCATTATTGCGTCGCCAACATGCCCGGCGCCGTGCCCTTCACGGCGAGCCACGCCCTAAATCACGCCACGCTTCCCTATGGCCTGGCGCTCGCCGGCAAGGGCCTCGGGGCGCTCGCCCGCGATCCTGGCCTGCGCGCAGGCCTTAATGTCCATCGGGGCCATGTGACTCACGCGGCCGTCGCCGCAAGTCTCGGGCTCAGCGTCCAGGCTCCTGAGGCGGCGCTCGCCGCTTAGAACATGCTCCATCTTATTGATCTGGAACGCGAACGCGCTCCAAAACGCGCGTTCAGCCCGCTGGAAACCCGCCCTCGAACACGAAATCGCTCTGCGGATTGCGCCCATTCGGCTGCTCCCGCGCGCGCAGGCCTTCGGGCAAGATCGATTTATCGCCGATCCGGCCGAGGGCGAAAGCCATTTCGACCCGATAATCGTCCGGCGCGTTCAGTTCCTGCGCGGCGCGGGGAATGTCAAATCCGGTCATGCCATGCGCGGCGTAGCCGAGGCGCGAGGCCTGCAGCGCGAGATAGCCCCAGGCCGCGCCAGCGTCGAGCGAATGGCTGTGCGACAGAACCGGTTCGGACTTACCCGGCGGCAGGAAGCTCTTTTTTCGAGACGAGCACGGCCAGGACCCCGGCGTTTTTCGCCCAGGATTGGTTGAACTCGATGAGAAGCCCCAGGAACTTGGCGAAATCCGGCGTGTCGCGCCGCGCGTAAAGGATGCGCCAGGGCTGCGAATTGAACGAGGAAGGCGCCCAGCGCGCCGCCTCGAAAATGGTCTTGAGGTCGGCGTCGGGAATGGCCTCCCCGTTGAAAGCCCGCGGCGACCAGCGTTCGAGAAAGAAAGCCTCGATTGGATGGTCGGCGCTGCGCGAATTGGCCTTGGTCATGTCAGAGAAACTCCGTCATAGGTCAACGGCGGCTTATCCAAACGCCTGTCCCGCCGGCGTTACTTCCGCGCGCCGTAGATCTGATCGAAAACGCCGCCGTCGGCGAAGAATTTCGCCTGCGCCTTGGCCCAGCCGCCGAAATCTTGATCCACGGTCACGAGCGGGATCTTGGCGAGGCGGGCGAGATCAGCCGGGGCAGCCGCCTCCGGCTTGACCGGATGATAATAATTGGCGGCGATGATCGCCTGCGCTTTCGGCGTGTAGAGAAAATCGAGATAGGCCTGCGCCAATTGGCGCGTCTTCTTGGCCTCGACATTGCCGTCGACCAGCGCGACCGGCGGCTCGGCGAGGATGGAGAGGGACGGGACGACAATATCGAATATGTCCTTGCCGAATTCCTCGGACACGAGATAGGCATCGTTCTCCCAGGATATCAGCACGTCGCCCAAGCCCCGTTGCGTGAAGCTAATCGTCGCGCCGCGCGCGCCGGTGTCGAGGACGGGGGTGTTTTTATAGACCGCGCCGACGAAATCCTTGATCCTGGCTTCATCGCCGTTGAATTTCTTCGCTGCGTAGCCCCATGCCGCGAGAAAATTCCAGCGCGCCCCGCCGGATGTCTTCGGATTGGGCGTGATGACCGAGACCCCGGGCTTGATCAGGTCGTCCCAGTCCTTGATCCCTTTCGGATTCCCTTTCCGAACCACGAGGACGATGGTCGACGTATAGGGCGTCGAATTGTTCGGCAGGCGCTTTTGCCAATCCGCTGGAATCTTGCCGGTCTTCGCCGCGATCGAGTCGATGTCGGCGGCGAGCGCCAAGGTAACCACATCGGCGTTCAAGCCGTCGATCACGGCGCGGGCCTGGGTGCCCGAGCCGCCATGCGACGCCCGCACGGCGACGATTTCGCCGGTCTTCGCTTTCCAGTCCTCGACAAAGGCCTCATTGATCGCCCGATAGAGTTCGCGGGTCGGATCGTAAGACACGTTGAGCAGCGCCTCCGCCGCGCGCGCCGGGCCTTGGAGCAGGGCGGAGGGGGCGAAAACCGAAGCCCCGACGGCGAGCGCCTGAACGGTTGAAAAAATCCGAAGCGATCGCGCCAATGCCAATTCATGTCTTGCTCCCATCAGTTCTCTATTAACCCTATAGAAAAACTGTATGAAGTCAAGCTGACGGTCTCCGGCTCAGATTCGCCGTTGGCGACGGCGCTTCAGCTTTGTCGAGAGACGTCAATCACTGGCCAGGATGACATGCGAAGTCTTGAAAATCGCCCAGACGTTTGCTCCAGTCTTGAGTTCAAGATCCTCGGCCGCCTCCTGGGTGACGATCGAAATGATCGTCTTGCCGCCGCCTATATCCACCGTGACCTCGGCGTCGATGCCGCCGTTGGCGCGGTCGATCACCACCCCGGCGATTTTGTTGCGCGCCGAGATGCGCGGCGCGGCTTCCCTTGGCGCCAGCATGACGGAGGATGCGTTGACCATCGCGACGACGGAGCGGCCAACCGTCAAGCCAAGCTCGCTTATGCTGGCGTTGGTTATGATGGAGGTGATTTCGATCTCGGGCGAAACCCTGAGCTTGACTTCGACATTGACCGGCGCTGGGATAATTTCCACGAGCTCGCAGTGGAAGGCGTTGCGGACGCTGAGCTTCAGGCCGATGCCCCAAAACAGGAGGTCCCGCTCGTTTTCCAGACCCTCTTCGACAATCGCGTTGGAGATCCGGCCGAGTTTTTCCTCCAATCGGCGAAAGGCGCTGATAAGGCGTCGCCCTTCGTCGGTCACCTCCGCCCCGCCGCCTCGAGGCCCGCCCGTATGGGTTATGAAGGCCGGCCGCGGCAGAAGATTGTTGATCGCATTGACCGCATCCCAAGCGGTTTTATAGCTGAATCCCGCGATCTCGGCGGCCTTGGTGATGCTGCCATGCTGAATCACGGCTTCAAGCAGGGTGATCCGCTCCCGGCCGACAAGGAGCCGCCCATCGGCGCGCAGCGCCAGCAAAGTATCTATCTTTCCGGACAAGGTTCGAGGCACTTTTTCCTCCGCAAACCTCCTTGATGCACGAATTTGTCATGTCCGACAAATAGAATAAAAAATCTGTCGGGCTATGTAGTTCACTTACGTTTTAGGCTACCCCGCCTAACGCGGGAGGATCGCCGCGTTCCGGCCCTCCACGCGTTGCCATTCCAGGCGGCTTGAACCGGTCGCTGGACATTTAATCCGCGCCCAGTCGAACCAGCCGCTCACACAACTTCAACGGTCGGAGCGGTGTAGAGCGCCGCGGCGGCGCTATGAGCCCGCAGTGCTTCGTCCGGAAGACGACGAACCTCGTTCATCGGCGTCTGCTCAAGCAAAGCCTCGATCCGCGCCCGCGAACGCGCCAGAAGAGCTTCGTCGAGGCGGCCTTGCTCTATCGCGCCGACGATCGCCTCGGCGAAGCGCCTTGCGCGGTCGGTGTCGGTGAAATGGGCGCACACCATCAACATATCGCAGCCCGCGGCCATGAAATTGGCGGCGGCCGATCCGGCGCGTCGAAAAAGCCGTTCATCGCGCCCATGCCGACATCGTCCGAAATGGCGACGCCGGCGAAGCCAAGTTCGCCGCGCAAAATCTCGGTGATGAAACGCCGCGACAAGGTGACCGGCACATCGGGATCGATGCCCGGAAAGAGAATATGCGAGGTCATGAGCATGCCGACGCCGGCTTCGATCGCGGCGGCGAAAGGCTTCAACTCGCGCTGGCGCAGCGCGTCAATGTCCAGGTCCAGCGCCGGAAGGCCGAGATGGAAGTCGACGCTGGTGTCGCCGTGGCCCGGAAAATGCTTGCCGCAGGCGTTGACTTTTTCCGCTTGCATTGCGCGCATGAAGGAAATCGCCGCCGCGATCACGGCCTCCGCCGTCGCGCCAAAGGCGCGCGGGCCGATCACCGGGTTTTTTGGGTTGGTGTGAATGTCGAGCACTGGCGCGAAATTCAGGTTGAGGCCGAGCGAGGCGAGCTCGCGCCCGATCGCCTTGCCGACCTCGACGGCGTGCTCCGGCCATTCGGCGGCATAGGCGAATCGGGTGATTGGCGGCGGCGTCCGGCACACGCGGCCGCCCTCGTGGTCGATCGCGATGAACATCCGCCGCCGGCCGGCCGCGGCCCGAATATCCGCGATGAGGCGGGCATGGCTTTCGAGCCAGCCGTCATAGGGCAGATCGTGGCGGAAATTGCTTTTGTAAAGGATGACGCCCGCCGGGCGCAGCTCGGCGAGCAGCGCCCGGTCGAGCTCATGCAGGAAGGGCGTTGGCCGCAGGCCGACCAGGAAATGGTCGCCGACGGCGGCGATGGAGCCTTTGAGCATTTTGGCGCGTCCCAGCCGAATCAATCTGACATGATTGGCGGAGCCATTCGGTCGGCGCAAGCGCCATCCACCGAGAAAGCCCGCACATGGCCACTGCCGAGCACAGCGCTCATGGGCCTATCTATTTGTTTTGACGAATGGTTTAATCCAATGGATTGGCGTCTTTTCGTAACCCACCGGTTGCGCCCTTCGCCGGTTTCGATCAGAGAGATCAGGCCGCCTTCGCCCTTTAAGGAGCGTCTCAGTTTGAATTTCGGCTTTCGACCCAACCTCGTCGCTCCAAGGCTAGGTTCCGATTCTCAGAAGCAGTCGATCACAAAGGTGGGGTGGCAGACCGCAGAGCGCCCTTCTACGTCGTTCGATCGCCGATCGCCTGAGCCTGAACCCCGCCATTGGGTCAGGAGAGCCAATTTATTGCGGGAATGCTCATTTATCGTTCCTCCTATGGCGCAATATAGCTCCGCATGATGTATCTTGTTCGGCCCACGCTAAGTCCTCATCATTGCATTCTACTTTTCCCTCTACACATTCGCTTACATGTTTCGGGACAGTCGCGTTTACGCCCCAATGATTTTTGCATTTCGCTTCCAGAGAACCCGGCGCCGTGGCGTGGGCGGCCCCGATCAATCCAACGAAGATCGCGAAGCAATGTAAAGGTCGGTAAATCATGAGTGCTCGCTCGTAAAACTGCCGTTCCTGTCCAGAATGGGCCAGCCATGCGAAGGAATAAAGCAAGTCCCAGCTTAATTTTGTGATGATCTCATAGGCAGAAGACTGAACTCCTGCGCACCGCCGCCCGAGCCTCGTGAATCCCGGACGGACACTCATCCGCTTGTTTATGCCACTACGTCGATGCGTCAGGGGATCGAACGGCTGCTTCTTTAGTTGTGTCGCCGCGGAGCGGACTTTCGGCTTTCGGCCAGCCCACCCCAGGCCGAATGACCGCTTTCCAAATTGCAGGCCCAAAAGCGGACTGGCGGAAACCCACCCATTGCGGAATTTCAAACGGGACACGACCGCCCATTACAGGATCTTGCGGCGGCCGCGCGCGTCGGCGCATATTTACGCCCCCGAAACGCTTGGCCGATTGGCCGTCGCGGGATTGTTCTTGTCGTCGCGCCAGCCCGGATGATTGAAATGAAGGACAAAGTCGCCATTGTATGAAGCGGTGGCGTCATCGAAGGTCAATTTGCCAATGCGGCGCCAATTGGCGAATTTTCGCCGGACAAAACCCAGAATGTTTCGCGTCGTCCCTTCATCCGTGACTTCGATATGGAAGGTGAGCTTGCGTTTTGGAGCGGGATCGCCCTTGTCGAAAATCTGCGCCAAAATTTCCTCGCGAAGATCCAGGGCGTCGCCTTCAATCCTGGGTTGCTCGGCCGAAACCAGGATGCGCATGAAAGTCGGCGCCCGCGTGGGTTGGTCCCCGGGTTTGCCGAGTTCGGCGATCTGGTGAAGCTGACGTATGGTGGCTTTCTTATCGACGAGGGTAAAGACAACAAGCGTGACAACCGAAACCAGGACAAGCGGCGCGCTCTTACCGCGAGGCCAGGGGGTCACATTGGGAGCATTCCGCAGCTCGGCGTCATTGATGTCCTCCGTATGCCCGCCGCCAAGGTCCTCCTGGGTGATGAAACTCGCGGTCAGGAGCGGCTCGGCGTGATTGGGATCGGTCGTTGGAAACAGCTTGCCGACAAGCGCCAAGGATCGTGTCTGACCGCGCTCGACCACGTTGCTTGAATAACGTCCGACGACGAGGGCTCGGCTGCCTCTGCTAAAATAGCCCGAATATTCAGTATCTTCAGTGATCTCCCACAAGCCCGTCAGGCAAACGCCGCTTGGGTGCTGCAGGCGCCGGAATCCCTTCCCGTCCGGACCCCAGCGCAGGTCCGCATGGGAATCAACGGTGCGTTCCGAGGCTTGTCGAAGCAGATATCGCCGGCCAAAAGGTAGAAGGCCGCGCAATACGCTGGATAACGTCACCTCGTATTTAGGAAGAGGCGGCTCCCCCTCTCCGCCCCAAACTTTTTGATAGGGATTGGCGAAGACGGCGTCTCGCACCTCGGCGAAAAATGATCCGCGATAGGCGCGGTCTTCTTCGGTGATTTGCTCACTTCCAAAATGCTCTGGCTCCATGATGCGCTCCATCATCATCAACCGAGATATCTTGTGTCGAGGTCCTGAAAGGAGCCCTTCCAACCTGTTGGACATCAAACTACGCGCGCGGCCCGCGCGAGTCGAAATTCAGCGTGGCGCCAAGCCGGCCCCGTAAGCGGAGGGCGTCAATATCGCAAATCCCAATCCGAGCGCGCTCCACAGCGCCGCCTGCGCGCCCAAGGACGCGAGGCGAAACCGCCAAAGGACATCGGGGGGAAAATCGGCCGGCGCTTCATCGACCGCCGGCAGCAAGATGGCCGCGCCGGCGACCAGAGCGATGAAAACGGCGGCGCAGACGAGCCCGGCGCTCCAGGCGCCGAGCCGCGCGGCGGCCGATCGCCCGATCATCGTGGCGAAGATCATCGCCGCGACGGAGCCGAGGGCCATGATGAAATAGAGGCTCGTGCGCGCGCCGATCGTCTCGGCCGCGCCGATCGCCGGCGGATTGGCCGGATATTTGAGCGCCGGCGCGAGCGCGAACGCAATGAAGCCAGCGCAGGCGAGAAGCGCCGAGACCCGGCGGGGATCGGCTCCGCCGATCCGCCCATAGGCAAAAGCGAAGCCCAGGCCGAAAATGCCGCCGATCGCCGCGCCATAAATCGCGCCGGCGGTCAGAAGCCCCGCGCCGCGCTGAACGTCGCGGCTCACGATTGGGGGCTCCTGAATCTCGCCGGCGGCTTGCGCCGCGGCGCTTTCATAGGCGATCGCGCGCTCGATCGAGGGCTCGCCGACCAGCGCCCCGAACGCCGCCGCGAGAAGCCCCGCGAGGACTCCGGCGAGCATTCCCCGGGCCAGAAGCGAACCGACCATGATGCGCGCGCCTCAATGGCAGGGGAAGCCCATGAGATGGCGCCCGTCATGGACATATTCGTGGATATAATGTCCGGGAAACAGCGCGGTCGCGCCTTGCTCGGCTCCGACGAAATAGATTGCCAGAAGCGCGAGGAGCCCGCCAAAAGCAAGCCAAGGCAGAATGTCCCGGACTGGGATCGGCGTCGGCCTGGCGGCCGGAGCGGAAAGCGCGTTGCTCATGTCATGACTCCCGGGATGACGCGTCCCACGTCTTTGGTCGTTCCGGAAAAGGAAGGTCTGGCTCGCGACGCGTCTCCGGCGCGCTTAGACAAACACGCGCGCGGCGCAATCGCTGACAGTGGCGCGACCGCGGCGGATTCGCACCGCCTTCTTCGCATCCCGGACGAGCCGACCGTATGGCGGGCGGGCAAAGCTGTCAAATGCGGCTGAAACAATTCTTGCGGCGCGGGCGAACGCGAATGCACTATGAGCGGGACCGGCGAATCGGCGCCGAGCGCGGCTCCCGAGGGAAGCGCCGCCAACAATGGAATAAGGGAAAAGGGGGCTCGGCATGGCGGATAACACACGTGTGGCGCTGGTCACGGGGGCGAGTTCGGGCATAGGCCTTGCGATCGCCAAGGACCTGCACAGCGCGGGCTATCGTGTCTACGGCGCATCGCGGAAGGCCTCGGGCAAGGCCAATCCCCATGGCGCGTTCGAGCTGATCAAGATGGATGTCGATGAAGACACATCGGTCGAGGCGGCGATCGCCGCCATGGTCCAGCGCGAGGGCGGTTTGGACATCGTGGTCAGCAACGCCGGAATGGGCATAGCCGGAGCGCTCGAGGACACGAACTCGGAGGAGGCTTTGGCGCAGTTCCAGACCAATTTCTTCGGCAATCACCGCGTCTGCCGCGCGGCCTTGCCGCATCTTCGCGCCCGTGACCGCGCCCATATCGTCGTCATTGGCTCCATCGCCGGCCTGATCGCGGTTCCGTTCCAGGGCATGTATAGCGCCGCCAAATTCGCGCTCGAGGGCTATTGCGAAGCGCTGCGCATGGAGCTGCGTGGCTCCAGCGTCCGCGTCGCCATTGTCGAACCGGGCGATTTCGCCACCGGCTTCACGGCGGCGCGGCGGCTGACCGCCGGGAGCGGCGACGGCTCGGCCTATCGGCCCACCTTTGAAGCGGCTCTCGGCGTGATCAAGAAAGACGAAACCGGCGGCGCCGATCCGGCCCTGGTCAGCCGGGCGGTGCGGCGGATCATCGAGACCGAGCGGCCCACGCTGCGCCATGCTGTAGGCGCCTTGGCGCAAACCGCCGTCGCGCGCGCCAAGCCGTTTCTCCCCGCCGCCGCCTTCGAAGCCTTGATCGCCGGCCATTACAAATGCTGAACCACCGCGCGGCGGCCGCCCGCCCGAGCCTCGGAGCCTTGCGATGAGCTGCGACAAAATCATGCTGATCCGCCATTCGGAAAGGCCCAGCCCCGACAAGAAATTCCGCGGGGTCAACCTGGAAGGGCGAAAGGACAAGGAATCGCTCACCGTGCGCGGCTGGCAGCGCGCCGGCGCGCTCGCGCGCTTCTTCGCGCCGCGCGACGGTCATTTCGCCCATCCCGCCCTCGCCCGGCCGCAAACGCTCTACGCTTGCAAAGCGGCGCCGGAGGATCCGAGCCTCCGCCCGCAATACACGCTGCTCCCGCTCGCCGAGCTGCTTCGCGCCGAATCAAATGTCGAATTGAATTGCGACTATTTTTATGGCCAGGAGGCGGAGCTGACGCGCCAGGTCCTCGCCGCTCCGGGTCCCGCCTTGATCGCCTGGAAACATCCAACCCTGCATCTGATCGCCAACGTCATTCTCGGCGATGCGACAAGCGCGCCGCAATATTGGCCCTTTGAGCGGGTTGATCTCGTCTGGGTTTTCGACCGGCGCGGCGACGCCTGGACCTTTACCCAAGTGCCGCAACTCCTTCTCGCCGGCGACCGGGCCGATGTCGTCGCGTAGAGTATGTTAAGTTGATCGACTTTTTCGATCGGAACATGCTTCAGCTTATTGATCTGGAGCGCGTTCTTATCGATTGGATGATTCAATCCAATTCGAACGCGCTCTAGAGCGCCCGAGGAGCGCAAGACCATGGCCGCCGAAAAAGGCGCAAGACGTCGCTTTGAGCGCATCGCCTTCCTGTCCTCCGGAGCGCCGGAGGCGACGGCGGCGCTGCATGAGCTTGTCGCGCGCTACGGCAATGTTCATCCCGAGGCGGCCGACGTCATCGTCGCGCTCGGCGGCGACGGCCTCATGTTGCGAACGCTGCACCGCTTCATGGGCGCGAACAAGCCGATCTACGGGATGAACCGCGGCACGGTCGGCTTTCTCATGAATGAGTTTCATGGCCCAGACCTCATCCAGCGCCTCGACGAAGCCGAGGCTTCGGTCGTGCATCCCTTGCTGATGCGGGCGATCGAGATGGAGGGGGAGACCGTCAAGGCGCGGGCGATCAATGAAGTCTCGCTCATGCGCCAATCCTATCAAGTCGCGAAAATGCGGATCTCGATCGACGGCAAGGAGAGGCTCGGCGAGCTCGCCGCCGACGGCCTGCTGGTTGCGACCCCGGTCGGCTCCACCGCCTATAATCTCTCGGCGCATGGCCCGATTCTGCCGCTCGACGCGACGATGGTGGCGTTGACGCCGATCTCCGCGTTTCGGCCGCGCGGCTGGCGTGGCGCGCTGCTCTCCGACAAAATGCAGATCACGATCGATATTCTCGAAGCCGATAAGCGCCCGGTCGCCGTGGTCGCCGATCATTTCGAGCTGAAAAACATCATCAAGGTCACGGTCGCGATGGATCATGCGACCGGGCTCGTGCTTCTCCACGATCCCGGCCATTCGCTCAACGAGCAGATCTTGCGCGAACAGTTTGGATATTGAGACTCGGATATCGAGACTTGGATATCGAGAGTTGGAAATCGAAACATGGTCGAAGCCATTCGCATTCTCGGCCGCCAGATCCTCGCCCAGGGGCGCGGCCTCTTGGAGAAGATTTCGTTCGAGCGCCGACGTTACGACGGCCGCTCTCAACACGTGACCCGCGAAGTTTATGATGCGGGCGACGGCGCAGCGATCCTGCTCTATGACCCCGAGCGCGCCACGGTGGTGCTGGTGCGCCAGTTCCGCGCGCCAGCGTTTCTCTCCGGCGGGCATGACGGGCTGATAGAAGTCTGCGCCGGCAAGCTCGAAGGCGCTGACGCCGAGGCGCGAATTGTCAAGGAGGCCGAGGAGGAGACCGGATTTACGGTGCGCCATCCCCGCCGGCTTTTCGAGGCCTATATGAGCCCGGGGAGCTTTTGCGAAAGGATCACCTTTTTCGTCGCCCAATATGTCGCGGCGGATCGGACCGGCGCCGGCGGCGGTCTCGAAGCGGAAGACGAGGATATTGAAGTGTTGGAGCCAACGTTCGACGAAGCGCTGGCGATGATCGACAGCGGCGAGATCATCGACGCCAAGACGATTTTGCTGTTGCACTACGCCAGGCTCGCCGGCCTGATGCGCGGCGGCGAGAGACCAACAGGCTAGGAAGACGGCGATGGGCGCTGACCCAAAGGGAGAGACAACGGGACCCCCACGCGTTCACCAGCGCGGCGGGCTCTATTACGAGGATTTCGTCGTCGGCGCGACGATCGCGCATCGGCTGACCAGGACCGTCACGCAAATGGACAATATGTTGTTCTCGAACATGACGCTCAATCCGCAGCCGTTGCATATCGACGCCCATTTCTGCGCGACGGAAACCGAGTGGGGACGGCCCTTGATGAATTCCCTGTTCACGCTCGGCCTGATGATCGGCATTTCGGTGAACGACCTGACGATCGGCACGACGATCGCCAATCTCGGCATGACCGAGGTCAAGTTTCCGGCGCCCCTGTTTGAAGGCGACACCATTCATGTGACGAGCGAAATCGCGGCGAAGCGAGAGTCGAAATCGCGGTCGGACGCGGGCGTGGTCGAATTCATCCATCGCGCCTATCGCCAGGACGGCGCGCTGGTCGCCGAATGCCGGCGTCAGGCCTTCATGAAGAAACGGCCAGGTTGAGATTTCATCTCATGCGCTCGCAGCTATTTGTTCCGGCCGACAGCGAAAGAAAGCTCGCGAAAGCTTGCGCGAGCGGCGCGGATTGCCTGTTGCTCGACCTTGAGGATTCCGTCGCCGCCGTCAACAAGGCCAAGGCCCGGCGGATGGCGTTGGAATATCTTAAAGAGGCGAAGCGCAACGAGCCGCGCCCGATGCTCTATGTGCGCGTCAATGCGCTCGACTCGGGCCTGATCGACGCCGATCTCGACGCGGTGATGCAAGCGGCGCCGGATGGCGTTCTGCTCCCCAAATGCGTCAACGCGGCGTCGCTGCAGCATCTCGGCGCCAAGCTCGCTGTCCATGAAGCTGAACATGATCTCGCCGACGGTTCGACGCTTGTGGTCGCGATCGTGACCGAAACGGCGGCGTCGATCTTCAACATGGGCGGTTATGCCGGCGCGAGCCCGCGCCTCGCCGGGCTTGCTTGGGGCGCCGAGGACCTTTCGGCTTGTCTTGGGGCCGAGACCAGCCGCGGCGCGGACGGCGCCTACACGGCGCCTTATGCGCTCGCCCGGGCGCTCACGCTCTTCGCCGCGCATGCGGCCGATGTCGCGGCCATCGATGCGGTCTATCTCAATTTTCGCGACCTGCCGGGTCTTCGCTTGGAGTGCGAAGCGGCGCGGCGCGACGGATTTTCCGCCAAGATGGCCATTCATCCGGCTCAGGTCGCCGTCATCAACGAGGCCTTTACG
Source organism: uncultured Alphaproteobacteria bacterium (assembly GCA_963829515.1). GTDB lineage: Bacteria > Pseudomonadota > Alphaproteobacteria > Rhizobiales > Beijerinckiaceae > Methylocapsa. The sequence continues at coordinate 472,437 of CAWHIP010000005.1, read as the reverse complement.
CCCTCCACGGAGATGATCGACAAAGCCCGCGCGATCGTCGCCGCCTTCGCCGCCGAGCCCGACGCCGGGGTCATCAGCCTGGACGGCGAGATGCTCGACCGGCCGCATCTCATCCGCGCGCGGCGGTTGCTGGAGGGTCTTGCAGGCGGCGGCGCCTGACGCGCCGGCCCGCTCCATGCGGCGCTTCGCGCGCCTATTTGCGCCCGGCGGCGGAGAGATCAAATGGGACGAACCCAAGACCAAGCGCCGGGCTGCCGGGCTGGAGCCTGAAATCTCCGGCGTCCGGGTTCACGAAGAGCGGATCGACGTTGAACAAGGAATGGATGTCCTGCCCGCGCGTTTTTCGCCAGGCCTCCAATGTGTAATCCGGGTCGAAATGGGTGATGGTCGCGCCCACCTGCAAGTATAAATTATAGTCGGAGGCCAGGACATCCGGGCCATACTCCGTTTTTGGATTGGCGCTGCCAAATAGCTGAACCGGAATCGCTGTAGGGGTTTTTCGATCAATCACAAATATATTGTGAGTTATCGTTCCAAACAGGCGTCCCTGCTCTTCCAAATAATGCGTCCAGCAAAGCATTCTAAATGTCATATCGTCGCTAAGTTTTGGGGAATCGTTTTTACTGTAAAAAATATTGTTGGAGACCACGTTCTCCGTGCCTTTTAGGGAATGAAGAAAATTGCCGCTGCCTGATAGAATATTATTCCGTATCGTTATGCCGTGGGAGTGGTCGTCAGTGTAGAGCAGCATCCCATCCCTGCCATGAGAATTGAGCGTGTTTCTGTAATAGACTGGATGAATTGATGTGGTCACATGTTCTATTCTGTTATATTCGACAATGGTTCCATCCTGTAGGCCGATCGTATAGATCGCGCCCCAATCCTGCGCGGTCGAATCCCCGCCAAACCCGAGATCATGGATATAATTCCATGAAATTTCGTTATTTCTTGGTCCGGGGAATAATGGATCTATCAGAGTTGGCCCGTGATCTCGCCCGACCAGTATCGCCCATGCCGGGCCAACGCTGATCTCGTTGTGGCTTATAATTGAGTTTGAAACTCCGCGTCCAAAGAATACGCCGGTCGAATTATTGATGACATGACCGAAATCAGTAATAAGGTTGTTGGATATTGTCGCGCGGCCAACATTCCATTCCGAGGTGCTCGGACCATTCAACAAATTGTCTGGATATTTCGATGGGTTGCGACGTGGCTCTTGCCCGACGATGATCGCGCTCGCGCCCATATCGCTCAGCGTGCTGTCTTTCGCCTCATTGGCGTTCGAGCCCGGACCAAAAATCACCGCGGCTTCGCCGATATGGGTTATCGTTACGTGATCGAGCTTGACGCCGGTTCCGCCGATAACCGTGATCGCCCCGACTGGATCTTCCGAGTGATTCCCGAGTTCGCCAATATAGCCCTGCGCGAGCGTCGGCGAGTTGGTGTGGGCGAAGGTCAGGTTCGAGAAGACGATCCGGCCGACAAGGCGTCCAGGCGGGCCGAGCGTCCGCGCGTTCGAGATCAGAATCAGCTCGGCGGCGTAGGGCGCGATCACCGTCGAATTCGATGGGGTCTCGCCAGGCCTCGGGACATAGGTCAGCACGCCGGTCTTGCGATTAAGATACATCTCTCCGACCTGAGAATTCGTTCCCAGGTCCTCAAAGACATTCTCCCGCCGCCAGGTTTCGCCGACGGGCAAGACGCTCAGAATATGCGAAATCCATCGTGACGATCCGGTGCGCCGGATCGACTGACCTGATGTGAAGAAGACTATCGGCGGCTCCGGGACCAGCCGTTCGGAGCATGACGTCGTTGAGGTTCGTCCAGCTCGCGTCGATCTCGCCCGGATTGTATCCAAAACGATCAGTAAGGTCGTCACGGCCGGGGGCGGTGCGCGAGACGAAGATCACGCGCGCGCCATAGTCGGCTGGCTTGACGATGTCGTTCGCCGCCGAGCCGGAACTCGCGACATGAGCGGCGACGTGAAAGCGGTCGTGGCTAGGCGCCGGCCGGATCGGCCATTTCACGCGCTTGTCATTGACCCAGATCTCGCCGAAATACCAGGAGCCGGCGGCGACCTCCGGGATATGGAGGGTCCAAAATCCCGTCGCGGGATCGACCGCGAAGCCTTGGAGGACCCGGCCGCCGCTGATGCGCGCCGTCTCGCCGGGATAGGAGGCATAGGTCACCACATGGCCCGGGCCGCCGGAATCGGCCAAGGTGAATACCTCCTTGGCGGGAAGATAATAGGTTCCGCCGCGAAGCATCACGGTCCAATCGCGCGCCTGCCCGCCCGGGCCCGCGAGCTTCGCCGCGATGATCTCCCTGGCCCGATGGAGCGTGGCGACGGGACCCTTGTCGCCGTTCTTATTCGGGAACTGGCCGGTCCAGGCGTCATTGCCGGTCGGCGAGACATAGACGTCGGCCGTTGGAGCGGCGATCCCGGACGCGGGGCCCGCGCCGGCGGTCGCGACGACCGCATAGGCCGCGGCCGCCAGTACGACCATCGAGGCGAGCGTGGCGAGCCGGCGACCTTGCGCCGGCGCAAGGTCAAAGGCATTGAGAAATCGCCTCAAAAGCAGGCCTGAGTCACGGAATAGCATTGCATTTGCTCGCTGAATGGAACCGCCGATTTCAATATAAGCTGAAGCTAGGCATGGCTTTGGGGCGATTTTAAAGCAAGCGCGGTCGAAGCAACCGCCGTTAGCCGCGGGAGCGATGTCTCCGATGCGCCGATCACGCGTAAATCCACGCCCAAGGCGAAAGCCGCCTCCGGGCTTCGCCGCGAAAAATTCTTGATCTCCGCCGATTGAGCTCCAGTTCTATCGGCGGGAGAGCGTTCTTTGGGCGAGGCGTTGATCCAAATCAGCCCGAGTTCGTTCGCCCACGGCTAGGAAGGACGCCTTCGCGTCGGACCCGAACGAGCAGAAGCGTCGCGGCGTAAGCTTCGATCCGGCGGCTTTGGAGTAAGCGTGCCATGGCGTCCGACAGTCGGAAACAGAACTGGGCAATCTGGTACCTGATCGCCGCCGTGTTTGGCGTCCTGCTGCTGCAGCAGGCCTGGACCGCCTATCAGCAAACCGAGACAATTCCCTATAGCGAGTTTGAAAAGCTTGTCGCCGAAAAGCAAGTGTCCGAAGTCGTGATCGGGTCGGACATGATCGAAGGCGGGCTCAAAACGCCGACGTCGAGCGGCGTCAGCAAATTCGTCACGGCGCGGGTCGATCCCGCTCTCGCCGACAGGCTCGCCGCCGAAGGGATCAAGGTCACCGGAGCGCCTTCATCCGGAATTATGGGCGTGATCCTGGCCTGGGTTATCCCGGCGCTTCTGTTCTATCTCTTGTGGGTGTTTCTTTTTCGCGGTTTCGCCGAAAAGCAGGGGCTCGGCGGTCTGATGACCATCGGCAAGTCGCATGCGAAAGTCTATGTCGAGACCGACACTAAGGTCACGTTCAAGGACGTCGCCGGCGTCGACGAGGCCAAATTCGAGCTGCAGGAAGTTGTCTCTTTCCTCAAGGACCCGAAATCCTTCGGGCGGCTCGGCGCCCGCGCGCCCAAAGGCATTCTGCTCGTCGGGCCGCCCGGAACGGGCAAGACCTTGCTCGCCCGCGCGGTGGCCGGAGAGGCCGGCGTCGCCTTCTTCTCCATATCGGGGTCTGAATTCGTTGAAATGTTTGTCGGCGTCGGCGCCGCGCGCGTGCGCGATCTTTTCGAGCAGGCGCGTAAGGCCGCGCCCTGCATCATCTTCATCGACGAGCTCGACGCGCTCGGCCGATCCCGCTCGGCCGGCGGTTTCGGCGGCGTTGACGAGAAGGAGCAGACGCTCAATCAGCTCCTCGCCGAGCTCGACGGTTTTGATCCGTCGATTGGCGTCATTCTGCTCGCCGCGACGAACCGACCCGAAATCCTCGACCCCGCGCTGCTCAGGGCTGGCCGTTTCGACCGGCAGGTTCTCGTCGATCGTCCGGACCGCCAGGGCCGGCTCCAAATCCTCAAGGTTCACGCGCGCAAGATCATCCTTGATCCGGCGGTCGATCTCGATCAAGTCGCAAGCATCACGACGGGCTTCACCGGGGCCGATCTCGCCAATCTGGTCAACGAGGCGGCGGTCATCGCCACCCGTCGCAAAAGCGCGGCGGCGACACTGGATGATTTCACCGCCGCTATCGAGCGCATCGTCGCGGGGATCGAGAAGAAAAGCCGGATTCTGACGCCGCCCGAGCGCCGCCGCGTGGCCTATCACGAAATGGGCCATGCTCTCGTCGCGGCGAGCCTGCCTGATGTGGATCCGGTGTTGAAGGTCTCGATCATCCCGCGCGGGGTCGGCGCGCTCGGCTATACGATCCAGCGCCCCACGGAAGACCGTTTCGTGCTTGCCGCAAGCGAATTGCGGCATCGCATCACCGTGCTCCTTGGCGGCCGCGCCGCCGAGGCGTTGCTTTTCGACGGGGATATCTCGACCGGCGCCGCGGATGATCTCCAACGCGCGACCGACATCGCCATCGAGATGGTGACCCTCTATGGAATGGCGCCGAAGGTGGGACAGCGCACCTACAAGGCGGCGCCGCAATTTTTCCTCGACTCACAGCCGCGCGATAAGCCCGTCGCCTCGGAGGACACTCTGCGCGAAATCGATCTCAGCGTCCGAGACCTCGTGGCCGAAGCCTTCGCCGAGGCGCGCGACATTCTCACGCGGAGGCGGGCCGATCTCGACAAGGGCGCCGAGCTCCTGCTGACCAAGGAGGCGATCACGGCGGAGGATTTCCCGCCGATCCAGCGCGCCGAGTTAGGCCAGACCCCGAGGCTTGCTCCGGCGCGCTCCGCTTAGAGGGCGCTCCGATTGGATGGAGCCGTCCAATCGATATGAACGCGCTCCAGATCAATAAATTGGAGTCTGTTCCGATCGAAAAGGTCGATCAACAGTTTTAAGAACATGTTCGGAGGGCGGGCGCATTTTAAAGCGATGCAAAACCGGCGTCTGGATCGGTCAAGGCCGCGCTCAAATAACCGCCTGCCGTGGATCTGGATTGGTGGCCCGAGAATATTGTCCAAGAAGCGGCAAAGATCGGCGAATTTCTGATCCAAATCATGGCGCGATCGACGGCCATTTGGTTCGGTTTTGGCGGATAGGAAGATTTTGAACGCCAATGGGAGAAGCGCGATGACCAACATAGGCTCGACCGGATATCGCTTCGGCCTCGACGGCAATGATCCTGCGGCTTCCGGCGCAAATATCAGGGCATGGTGGAATGAAGCGTTTCTGCGTCTGCCTTTGGCGGTGGCGGAAGAGACGTTGCGCTTCACGGCGCGCCGGCTGCAGGCGCAAGCGGAATATTTATCGCGCATGCACCATTGCGCCAATATTCCCGAATTCATGGAGGCGCAGTCGCAATTCATGCGCAAGGCGACCGATGATTATGGCGTCGAGACGGGCCGGATCATCGAAGAGGTTCGCGCCGCGGTCGCCCAGAAAGCGGCTTAGAGCGGGGCAATATTTTTCAATATTGTCATGATCAAAAAGGAATGCGCGTTTTGTCCCACGCCCCAACCCATCCGGCGCCTGGCCATAAGCCGTTTCCGCATAATTTTCGCCGCATCCGCCTCGAATTGGCGCGCGAAAAAGGCCATCCCGAAGGCAGCGCGCGAGACGGCTATATCCTCGTTCTCCCGCTCGATCCTCAAGCGCGGATCGATCTTGAGGCCTGGAAGGCGAATCGCGACCTTTGCCGAGTTGTCCGATTCCGGGACGGAGAGGAGGATGAAGTCGGTCATCTCCAGCGCAAGCAGGGCGGCGGGTGGGCCTTCCATTACTCCAGCCCGCCCAATGCGGAGGACGAGAAAGCGCTGCATCTCGAGAGCGATCAATTCGCCATAGGCGCCTATGTCGCGATCCGCGACGAGGATGACGCCGCCCATACGTTTCAGGTCGCCTCGGTCGATTACGTTTGAGCCCGCGACGCAAATAGGGCTCACGCCTTGATCGAAGCCTGGTTTGGCGGCTTGGGAGCTTTCGGATTGGCTCCCACGGCCGCCGGCTTGGCGTTTTCCGCGCCGCCGCGCCAGCGCGCGAGCTCCGCCAGTTCGGCCTCGGGTCGCTCCTCGACGATTTCGCCGCGGCCGAGATAGATCGCCCCCGCGTCGCCATCGATCGAGATCCAGTCGCCTTCCTCGATCGCCGCGCCGGCTATTTGCGCCCGCCGGGCGGAGAGGTCGATGCGAAGGCTGTCGCAGCCGACCACGCAAGGCTTGGCCATCTGCCGGGCGACCAGCGCGGCATGAGCCGTGCGTCCGCCGATCGCGGTCAAGACGCCGGCGGAGACGGCGAGGCCCGCGACGTCATCCGTCGTCATGGTTGGCCGCATGAGGATCACCGCGTCGCCCGAGCCAGCCAGACGCTCCGCGCCCGCCGTGTCGAAAGCCGCCCGCCCGACCGCTATGCCGGAGGATGCGCCGACGCCCCGCGCGACCGGGTCGCCCGCCTTGACCAGTCGAGACTGGGCGACCGCATCGAGGTTCAGACCGCGCAGGCGGCGCAAGGCTTCATGCGGCGTGATCAGATTTTCGCGGACAAGATCGACGGCGATCCGCAGCGCCGCGCGCGGCGTGCGCTTGGCCGATCGGGTCTGAAGAATCCACAGCCGCCCGCTTTCAATGGTGAACTCGACATCTTGCACATCTTCATATTCATGCTCGAGGCGCGCCAGAATATCCCGCAGCTCTGTCGCGACGGCGGGCAGCGCCTCGGCGAGCGCGGCCTCGGTCTTGGGGGTGACGCGCCCAGACACCACATCCTCGCCCTGGGCGTCGAACAACACGTCGATCACCGGCGCGGGGCGCCGTTCGAAGGATCGCGCGAGAATGCGACGCCCGCCGCCGACGTCAGCCCGCGATTGCCGAAGACCATGGCCTGAACGGTCACGGCGGTCCCGCGCAAATGTTCGAGCCGCTCCAAACGGCGGTAGGCGCAGGCGCGCTCGCTCGTCCAGGATCGATAGACGGCGCGCGCGGCGCCGAGGAGCTGCGCCATTGGGTCTTCGGAGGGGCACTCATCCTCGACAAAGGATTGATAGACGGCGGCGAGCCTTTCCAGCGCTTCGCCATCGAGCTCCCGCTCGCTTCCGGCCGCTTCGGCGGTGACGATCCGCGCAAGCTCCGCGGCGAACGGGGCCGGATCGAGGCCGAGCGCGACGCTGGCGTAGCCTTCGAGAAACCGCCTCCGGCAATCCCAGGCGAAGCGCGGATTGCCGGTTAGGCGGATGAGGCCGCGAACCGCCGCCAGGCTGCAGCCCACATCGAGCACGGTGTCGAGCATGCCAGGCATCGATCGAGCGGCGCCCGAGCGCACCGACACAAGCAGCGGCTCGCGCCGATCGCCGAAGCGTTTGCTGGTGACTCGCTCCAGAAAGGCGACGCCTTCCTTCAGGCCATCGACCAAATGCCGTTCGGCATGAGGCTCGCCTTCAAGGATTGCCGCGCAAAGCTTGACCGGCAGGACGAAGGCCGGGGGCACGGGCAGGCCGAGAGCGGCCATTTGCGCGAGATTGGCGGCCTTGGCGCCGATATGATCGGCCGAATGATGTTCGGCGGACCCATCGCCAATGCGGACGATTTGCATGGCTCAATCCTTATGCCGCTAAATCAGCGAGAACATGTTGGCGCAGCCGGTGTCCGAACCCAGCCAGTCGGTCGGTCGCGCGCTCAATCGCCCGCGCCAGCTCCAGAACCGACAGCGCCGTCGTGAGATCGAGGCCGCCGAGCAGGACTTGGGTCGTCACGGTCCGTTCGGCGGCGTCGGCAATGTGCTCGACATCGATCAGCCGGGCGACGGCGGCGAGCGCATCCTCGGAATTGGCGCGCCGTCCTTCCGGCGCCTCGGCCGCGGCGACCACGCCCGAGGCCGCCGCTTCGGCCCCGGCGACGGCCGCGGCGCAAAGCTCCGCCAGCGGCTCCAATAGTGCGGAATCGACCCCGGCCGGCACGAGCGAGGCGATGAAGGCGGCTTGTTCGAGCTCGTCGATCGCCGCTTCGACGCCATTGACGAGTTCTTCGATCGTCGCGGCGGCGTCGAAACGCGCGACCTCGTTGCGCGCTTCAATCGCTATGCGATCGGCTTTTTCCTCGATGCGCCGGGCGAAGGCCGCCATGGCCGATCCGTCGACCTGGCGTCCCGATCGTCTATCGGCGATATTGACCGCGAGCGCCGCCGCGATCTCGCGGGCGAGCCCGGCCTGCCGCACGACGACCGCGAGCAACATGCTCTCGACCCGCTCCATGCGGCGGACGAGATCGGCTTCGATTCGGTCCCTGACCAGGCGCACCGATCGCCCTTCGAGCAAGGCTTCGGTCGAGATCTTCAGGACTGTTCTCAAGAAATCGACCGCCGATTCGCGCCCGAGCGACGAATCAAGCCTTTCGCCGAAGCCGATCCGAGTCGGGATCGCGTGGCGCACCGCCGAGGCCACGAGGTCGGCGCCGCCGAGTTCGAGAAAGGCCCTGTGCCCGACGAGATTGCGGGCGGCCCAATCGAGGATGGCGATCGCGTCGCCCTTGCCGACCCAAAGGCGCAGGACCTTTCGCGCCTTGTTCCAATCGATGAGGAAAACGAGCGCCGCGCCTATGGCCTCCAGGAAAGCGTCGCGGTCTTCCTGGCTGCCGCCGGCGAACCGCCCGGTGACGAGATAGAAGGCGCCGTCGGCGGCTCCTTCCACCTTGTTCGCCTCGAGGCCGCTCCAGGCCACCTGGAATTTGTCGAAAAGCCCGATGAAGAACTTCGCGCGGGCGAGATGGACATCCGTGTGGGTGACGGTCACCGAACATCCTTCGACCCCGAGCACCAGGACATGCGCGTCCGTCGTTCCGATGTCGTTTTGGATGATGAGGCGCGCGCCCGCTCGCGCCGCCGTGGCGGCGAGACCCGGATGCGCGAATTTCAAGGCCTTGGTGCGATTGAGGCCGCGCATGAACGCCTCCACGGCCGGCCTATCCTCGGGCTGCAAGCCATGGACATGCGCCCCGGCGAGATTCTCCTCGGCGCAGCTGGCGGCGAGCCGGTTCAACGCTTTATGCAGATCCATGACGAGCCGATGAAGGCTGTCGCCGCCGGTCGCCGAAACGCCGGTCAGCCGCGCGATGGCGGCCGGCTCGATGTCCTCCGCCGGCGCGAGCGCGCCCGCGGCTTCGATCGCGGCGAGGCGCTTCGCCGAAGCCTCGCCTTCAGGCGGATCGCCGACCGCGACCGCGCGGATCATGATCGTCACGTCCTCAAGAATGCCCGCCGTCAGCTTGCCGAGGTTCGGGATCGCGATTCGGCCATTCGCGGCGAGGCGCGCGCCGCCGACAAGGGCCTTCACCGCCGCAAGGCCGAGACCTGCGGCCTCGCATTCAGCCGACAGATCAATCGGGGGCGCCGCCGGCTCGCGCGCATGTTGCGCCGCAGCCTGCAAGGCGCTCATCCTAACCTTCACGCGATTATTGGCCGCAAGCCCTTCCGCGACGAGCGAGGGAAGCAGGATTTCGCTCTGCCCGAGCTGTTCGATGATTTGGGCCTTCATGGCGATGCTCCGCGACGAACGAGGCGCGTATCCATGCGCCGCCGCGCCCAAGATAAGACCAATTGCAAAGCCCAACCGGCTTTAAGCCCCTTTTCGCACATGCGGGCAGAAGGGACTTGCTCTATCTCAAGGCGCGGACAGGTCGAGCGCGCTGGTCAGGTCGCCGAGCCTCTGGCCGCCCGCCGCCGCCATGGCCGCGTCGCGCTCCCGGAGTCCGTTGAGAACCGGCAGGTCGAAGCGGCGCGTGATCAGCCGCAGCGCCGAGGTCGTGTCGAGAAGTGTGTGGTCGACAAAGCCTTTTTTGGCGAAGGGCGACACAATCAGCGCCGGGATGCGGTTCCCCGGTCCCCAGCGGTCGGCCTTGGGTGGCGGGACATGGTCCCAAAACCCGCCATTTTCATCATAGGTGATCAGCACGACCATATGCGCCCATTGCGGGCTTTTTTCGAGATGCGTGACGATCTCGGCGATATGCTCGTCGCCGGCGAGAACCGCGGCGTAGCCCGGATGCTCGTTGAGATTTCCCTGCGGCTTGTAGAACGCGACCTGCGGCAGCGCGCCGGCGTCGATCGCCTCGATGAACAAGGCGCCGTTGAGCCCGCCGTCGCGCAAATGCTCGGCCCGCGCGGGGGTCCCCGGCGCGTAGGCGGCGAAATAATTGAACGGCTGATGATGGAACTGGAAATTCGGCGAAGGTTCGACCATTGAGCCGGTCAAGGCCGCGCCCCAGGCGCCCGCATACCAGGCCCAGCTCACGCTTTTTTGGCTTAACAGGTCGCCGATGGTCGGCTCCGTCTGCGGCGGGAGCGTCGTCGGCGCGGCCGGATCGGCGTAAGCCGTGTCGCCGCCAGGCGCCGGCCGATTGCCGCTTGGCTGATAGGGCGGCTGCATCGTGTTCACCGCATAGAAATCCGGCGTGATATTGCCGTCATTGACGAATTTCGGGACGCCGTCCAGGGCCGATTTTGGCGAGTCGGGCGCGAGCTTCAGGCTCATGCCGTCGGCTTCCACCGCGGCGATCAAGCCTTTGGCCGGGCTTTGATCGGCGTTCGGATATCTCGGCTCGCAGGCGCAGGCCAGATAGAAATGGTTGACGAAGGAGCCGCCGAAGGCCGCCATGAAGAAATTGTCGGCGAGCGCATATTTCTGCGCGACCGACCACAGCGGCAGTTTCGAGCCGTCGTAATGACCCATGACCAAGGCGCCGGAATCGCCGTAGGCGACGAAGCGGTCGTTCTTGCCGCCGTTTATCTGCATTTGGTTCTGATAGAAGCGATGCCAGAGATCGGTCGTGGGCGCGCTGATCGGCGTGTTTAGCCCCGCTGGATCGTCAATGGCGAAAACCGCATTCGGCAGATGCGCGGTCTGCGCCCGGGTGACCGCCGGCGCGACGCCCTTCGCGGTGAGGCCGTTCCAGATTGGCGGCAGCTCCTTCAAAACCGAGCCGTCGCGGTCCAATTGCAGCGCCATTTCGGGGGTCACATTGGCGAGGCCATTCGCGCCTGGAAACCCGCCGTAGAGATTATCGAAGCTGCGGTTTTCCGCATAGATGATGACGATGGTTTGGATCTTATCGAACCCACCGGCCGAGGCGGGCGCGTCCTCGGCCGCCTTCGCGCTCGCCAAGGTCAGAGCCAAGCCCAATGCGGCCAAGGCGAATGCGGTCCCGACGCCGCTGCGCCCAAACATCCGGTTCTTCATTTGCGCTCCCGCAGCGGGTGCGGCGGCAGGAGGATCCGCCTATTCCGCGACGCGATTGATGACGGCGTCATATTGCATTTTATTGACGTTGACCGCGTAAAGAATGCGTCAAGACGAGACCTTGAAGAGCCGTTTGACGAATAAGCCGCGGTCGAAGCCGCGACGGCGGCGATCCCTGAAACCCTTGCGACAGGCTTTGAAACAATTTTTGGATAAAGACCCGCCGGCAGGCCTTCCAGATCTCGTCCGCGATGGGCTGAACGTGCTCTTCGTCGGCATCAACCCTTCGCTCTATTCCGCCGCGCAAGGGCATTATTTCGCCCGCAAGGCGAACCGCTTCTGGCCGGCCTTCTCACGCTCCAGCCTGAGCCTCGCCGCGCGGGCGGCGATTGGCGCCGAGCTTTTGCAGCCGGAGCATGACCGGCTGCTCCTTGACCATGGCTTTGGATTCACCGACGCCGTGAAACGGCCAACCCCGAGAGCGACCGATCTCGCGCCCGCGGAATTCGCGGCCGGATTGGCGAGCCTCCTGGAAAAGCTCGAGCAGCGCCAGCCCAAGATCGCCTGTTTTCACGGCGTGACCGCCTATCGACAGCTTCATCATAGCTTGGCGGGCCCCAATTCAAAGCCGAGCCTGGGTCTGCAAGCGGCGCGGATTGGCCGAACCCGGATTTTTGTCGTTCCCAATCCCAGTCCGGCCAATGCGCATTTCACGCCGGCTGATCAGACCCTTTGGTACGATCGTCTCGCCGCCTGCCTCGCCGCGGCCGACAGGGATCAGGACCAGGGCCTTTGCGCTGGCCGAAGTCCCAACGGCGCGATCAAATAATGCTTCGCTCACGCGGCTCCGGACGGCGCTGGAATCCGGCTTGACTTCGATCGTCGGCCATCCATAAAGGTCGCGGTTCGCCGACGGTGCGGCGAATATGGAAAGCCTTGGACGTCTCGGCCAAGGTTGTCGCGGCCGTTGGCGGCGGCGCCGGGCGCGTAGCTCAGCGGGAGAGCACTCCCTTCACACGGGAGGGGTCACAGGTTCAATCCCTGTCGCGCCCACCATTAAACTCAAATTATTGCAAAGACTTAAGCAAACCAACCGCATCCAGGTCGGTTCGTGTTGCGGCGCGAATGGCAGGAGCGCTCCCGGAACTGATCCGTGGCGACGGGAAAAGCCGGGAGGGGATGTTCGGGCGCTGTTCGTGGCCAGGCGCTTGGCGCGGGCGGCTTGCGAGACGCGATCCAAGATGGAATGGGTCTTGGGCGAAGGCTTGGCTTGGTCAATCGCGCGAACATGACGCGGACCCTGGCGAGATGGACAAAGGGCGCGATGGTTTGAGGAGCGCGGCGCTCGCCCGCCTAAGATTTAAGAGTTGCCAAATGATGTCAAAGGCGACATTCTCAGCTTTAGCGCGGCCTTTGTCCGGCAAAAAGGCGGGACTCGGAACACCCACCTGTGCTAGGGCAGTCGCGCTGGCATGATCACGCAGAGGATCAGCCAGGATCAAGGAGCCCACGGCCCCAAAACAACCAGCACCAAAAACCCGCGACCGACACGGGACGAAAACCCATGTGTCGCGGCGCGTCATCTTCAACCGACGATTGTTCTCTTTACAGAGCGGAGTGATTAATGGCCCGGCACTGGTCTTTTGACGACGGGGGGCGGAGAGAATTTCATCGCGAAAATGAATTTCCTCCGCTTTTAAAGCTCGTCAGGTGGATTGGACATCAGACTTGGATGCCAAGGGGGCAAGATCGCCTTTTGAGATTGCTCAGAATCCAGATACCTGCCCACACTATCTGTTCGAGGTGGATTTCTTCGGTCTAAAATATCCCGGGGATTTGGCGCATTTCATCGATTGGGAAGTTTTTTGTTACGGCTCCATGGCCACGCCGGAAATAACCCTTCTCAAGGAAATAGCATCGCAGATCAGAACCCGGCGCGGCGGAACGATCAATTTCGTCGATATTGGAGCCAATGCTGGCCATCATACGCTTTTCATGGCTGGCGTCGCTGATCAGGTCGTCTCTTTCGAGCCATTCCCAGCATTGCAGGCTTTGATCAAGGAGAAGATCGCACTGAATAATCTCAAGAACGTGCGCTTGATGCCGTTTGCTCTTGGCGCCAAGGACGAAGTGCTGGATTACTATCCGGGCCAAGGGAATAATAGCGGAATCGGCACATTCCTCCCCGACGAGGATGAACGCAAAGCGCCGCCGGTCAAGCTGACAATCAAAAAAGGCGATCCTCTTTTTGAAGCAGAGGGCTTGGGCCGCATCGACATCATGAAAGTGGATGTCGAAGGTTTTGAGCCTTTTGTGTTTTCGGGTCTGCAAAACCGCATCAAAACGGATCGTCCGGTCATTCTGACGGAGATTTCGGTGACGGGGCGGCAAGGGTTCGGGAGCGAGGAGGCGTTTCGCAACGCCTTTTATGAGGGCGCCCAGTTCGCCTCCCTCGCCGGACGCAACGGCCACCCCTTCAAGCTGCGTCCCTTCGTCTATGGGACAACCGAGGAGGTTGAAGCTGTGATCGTCCCGCCGGAGTTGCGCGACTTCATCGAGTTGCGTCTCACCTGACCGGTTCTCTTATAGCGGCGATTTCGACGCCTGCGCCAAACCAAGCCAGTTCGCGGCGCGGGCAGGAAATGTCACGCGCCGCCTCCGCTCGGCGGAAATGATGATGCGGGCGGCTTCGTCGCCCGCATTGATGACGTGGATTGCGCGCTTATCTTGGAGCTCCAAGCCAGGATCGTCAGTCATGCAACCTGTCACGGTTGGGCTGGACCTGGCCAAGAATATCTTCCAAATTTGAGAGAGCCTCATAGGCGTCATTAGCGAATAGGCGTCATTGGCGAAAAAGCTCGCGCTTTCGTTTGACGTGAGGGCGTCGATGAGACGTCCGATTGCGCTGCTGAGGCCGCTGACGGTTCGCTCGGCGGCTTACCGGACTAGGTCATAGACCCATTATCGGGATTCACGAATCGCTTCGAGCATGATTCAATCTTCAAATCATGGAGGTTGAGATGGCGCGCTTTGATCTGACGGATTTCGAGTGGTCGGTGATCGAGCCTCTGCTGCCAAACAAGCCGCGCGCCCTGGGCCGACATTCCGGAATGCTACGGCCCCCACACGACCTGCGTCAACCGCTTCAACCGGTGGCGCAAAGCGAGCGTCTAGGATCGCATTCTCAAAGCCGTGTCAAAGGCTTACGACGGCGACATCCAGATGATCGACTCCTCCTCGATCCGTGTCCATCAGCACGCCGTCAACGCCCAAAAAAAGACGCTGGATGCCGTTGAATGGGCGGAGGGGCCGAAGGTTCCAGCGATCCCCAGGATCGTTGGAACGGCCCGGAGGGCGCTCGCGGGGCGGGCTGACGAGCAAAATCCACGCGTTCGTCGACGCCGAAGGACTGCCAATCGACCTCAAGCTGACCGAAGGCCAGGCGCATGACGGGCGCCGCGCAGTCGACATGCCGCAGGCCTTGGCCGACGGGCAGATTCTTTTCGCCGACCGCGCCTATGACAGCGATGCGCTGCGTCAGAGCCTCGAGGACCGTGGCGCCTGGGCCAACATCAAGCCGATGCCCAACCGCAGGAATGTCCCGGCCTTCAGTTCCTGGTTTTAGCGACAGCGCAACCTCGTCGAGCGCTTCTTCAACAAAATCGAGTACTACCTGGCTGTCGCCACGCGATGCGACAAACGCGCCGACAATTTCCTAGCAGGCGTCAAGCTCGCTTCAATCCGCATCTGGATGCCGTTTAATGAGTCGATGGCCCAGGGATTTAAGGCTCCCCGGTTTCTAATTTTAGCACCCCGGTATTTGCGCGCCAATCTGCGAGGACCTTCGCCCAACGCATTTTTCGCCTTGCGGCGTTCCGTTGGTTTCCCGTGAGGTGAGGCGACTGGAAATTTCTCGAGACCATATGTCCGCGACCAAGATCCTCTGGGGCCCGATGCTCGTCGCCTTCCCGGCGCTCGGGCGCCTCGATTTCTTCGAGTTCGACCTTGGCCTACATGGCGGGCTATGGGCTCAAAAGCTTCCTCATCGCCCAGAGCCTGAACCAGATCGAGAAAGCCTATGGCGCCAACAACGCCATCCTCGACAATTGCCATGTGAGCGTCGCCTTCGCGACCAACGACGAGCGAACAGCGAAACGCGTCTCGGACGCGCGCGGCACCGCGACCGAAATGCGCGCCATGACGATTGGAGCGCACTGCTGCCGATCTCCGCAGACCCTCAACTGGCGCCTGGCGGATCATCCGACGAAGATCCTGACAATGCCGGCATCCGGCGTGAGCCAGACCTTCCCGAGCATGAGGCGATTGCGCCGGAATCTCCGCAACCGACCGATCCGTTCGCGAGCTTGGTGGACGAAGCCGACGATGAACCCGTTCAGGCGAGAGTTCTCCGTCAGCGGATGCGGACCGTCGCGCGGCAGGCTGCGCTCGACCCTGGCGATGATCTTGGGCGGTGACGCGCCATGAAAGAGCATTCACGGTCTATCTCGAGCCAGACCTGATGCGGGCGCTTGCCGAATATGCGGATCGGCGTGGCAAGCCGAAGTCGCTTGTCGCCGAAGCCGCGATCGCCTCGTTTCTGTCGCCGGACGCCGCCGAACGTCAGGAGGCGACGCTGGCGCGCCGGCTCGACCGAATCACGCGTCAAATGGAGCGGCTGGAGCGCGACGTCGGGATCTCCGCAGAAACCATGGCTCTCTTCATTCGCTTCTGGCTGATGGCGACGCCTTCCCTGCCTGAACAGACGCGGGCCGCCGCCCGCGCCAAGGGCGCCGAGCGATACGAAGGATTCCTGCAGGCGCTCGGCCGCCGGCTCGCCAAGGGGCCGGGTTAAGGGGCCGGGTTTCATCAGGGACGTGTCATCCGCCATCTGCTCCGAGGAGTCGATGCAGCCCAAGAACGACTAAAAGACGAACGCAAAGTCCGGATGACTGGTACGAGTTGCGCCATAAGCGGCTCTTTTTCAAGCTCGCCTGGAGAACGCTTCTCAATCGGATTGACAAAAACCCGGCTTCCCGCGCCATGGGAACGAGGACAGCGTAATGCCTGACGAGGACAAGCACTGATCCAGGATCGGCGAATCCTACAGTTCTCCGCCCGGTCATTAGCGGCGCCCGTCGGCGCCAGTAACATGTTCAAGCCACACGGTCATTCCTGGCTCCAAACTTTGCGTATCCGCGCTTGGGTCGGCGCGGACGAGGAAACTATTGATGTCATGATCGCCGACGGCGCGCGCCGCGCGCCAAGTGGCGAATTCGCCGAGCGGCCGCAATTCGGTAACCTGCGCTGGGATCCGATCGCCTCTCGCCGTGAGTAGGACCAGAGGCGCGCCGACTGCGATCCCTTGGAGCAGATCCTCCCGGACGGTGAAGGTAGCCCATCGCTCCTCCCCGGCCTCAAGAGTCATGATGGACTGCCCCGGCGAGATCGCCTCTCCCGGTTCAGCGACTAGCAAGCCCACAGCGCCGTCTACGGGCGCCACAATTACGGTCTTGGCCAATTTGGCTTGCACGTCCACGAGGGTGGCGTTGGCGAGCGCCACCTTCGCCTCCGCGCTGACGCGCTCCTCGTTTGTCGGGCCGGCTCTGTTCTGGGCGTAGGCGGCTCGCATTAAAGTAACGCTGGCTTCCGCACGTTTTAATGCGGTCGCGCTTTCATCGAGGTGCTGCTTGGTGGCGAACTCTCTGGACGCGAGCGACGCCGCGCGGGCGTATTGCTGCTGGGCGAGCGCCAAGTTCGCCTCCGCAATGCGGACGTCCTGCGCCGAGCTGTCGACTTCCTCCTTGCGGACTCCGGCAAAGACATTGTCGCGATTGGCCCTCGCCGTGGCTGCGGCGGCTTTGGCTTCTTCGACCGAGGCCGCAAGTTCAGGACTGCTCAGAATGGCGAGGATATCACCCTTGTGAACCTTTTGCCCGGGGATAACCTGAAAGGACCCAAGGCGGGCGCTCGTTTCGGGAGAAATGTGGATTTCCGTCTCGCGCACGACGCCCAGAATTTGCGCCGCTGCGGGAATTCGGGACGTCCAATAATATGCCAAGCCTGCGGCGCACCCAACAAAAGCGATGGCTGTAATGGGCGCGAGCCATCGGCGGGGTGATCTAGCGGTCATGGCTGATTTGCTCCCTGGCGGAGAGATAGCTTGCTGCGACAGCGAGCCCGCCATAGACGGCGACCAGGATCCACAGGGTGGTCCAATCGCGGGCGACATCGTGGAGGGAGGCTCCCATCTGGTTGATGCGCACGAGCCCATCGATGGCGGAGGTGCTCGGAAATGCTCGGCTGGCGGAGCGCAACGCGCTGGGAATGGCCTCAACAGGCCATGATACGCCGACCATGAAGAACAGAGGTAGGCTAACCGCGATGAAGAGAAGCACAGCGGTCTCCCGGCGCTTGAACCATGCTCCGACGAACTGGGCCAGGAAGCTCACCGACAGAACGAACGGGACAGCCATCAAGAAGAGATCGACGAGACGACCCAGAGTCGAAAAGCCGTACACATGAGGCAGGATGATGATATAGAGGGCTAGTCCGGGCATCGCGAGGCAAAGATGCGCGAGCGCTTGGCCGATTATGGCGCGAGCGCCCGCACGGCTTCGCCGACCCTCAGGTCCACTCTGCTCGAATGCGACGCCGCCCAATGTTGCGCAGCCCATGAAAAGCGTTTGCTGCAGGATCAGCACGAAAGCGGCTGGGACGACATAGCTGGCGTAACCCCCTGTGGGGTTGAAGAGCGGCTCCGTCACCAGCTCGACTGGAGAGCTCTTGATCAAGGCCGCGTGGGCGAGACTTCCATTGGATCCCGCGCCGTGCGCGGCAATTTTCGCGTTAACGGCGCCGCTCGCCTCGGAAATCCCCTGAGCTACGCGATTATACAGAAGAAAATACGCCGAATCGACATAGGCGGCCAGCCGGGCCTTGTTTCCTTTGAGCACCTCCCGTTCCGTCCCCTCGGGAATTCCCAGAATTGCGAAGACTTGACGCCTTGCCAGCGCGGCCTGCGCCTCCGCCAATGTTGCCGCCCGAACCTCGACCTTGATGGCCTCATCCGCGTTCAGGGTCTGAACAAGATCGCGGCTGAGTTCAGTTGCATCTTGATCCACGACCGCAATGGGTATGCCGCGGAGCACCTGGCCGAGGTAAGGCTGTGGATAAAGGACGCCGTAAATGAGGGGCGCCAACACGATCAGGCCAAAGGCGCCGCGGTCACTGAGAATGCGGCGACATTCGGCGGCCATCGCCGCTCGGACGCCGCCGCCAGATTCGAACTCATTGATTGGCGCCGAATCGGTGACGTGGGCGGGGGCAACCTTTATGATCGCGCGCAGGCGGAGCCATCCGAACCCAAAATAGAGAAAGGGAAGGCCGCCCAGAATGGCGAAGGGCGCCGCCGACACCGATGTCGGCAATCCACGAACCGCCTGGTCGAACAAAATTTGAATATACCAGCGCAGCGGCAGCAGCGTCCCCCAAAAGCGCGCGAACCCATCCATCCCCAGCAGAGGAAAGCCGACCCCGGCAAAACCGAAGGCCGGGGAGCAGAAGATGGCGGTGAGGCTCAGGCCGAGCGCAAGATTCCGAACCAAAAGCTGGAAAAGAGCTCCGACCGAAAGGTAGGCGATCACCAACAGGCAGGCGGCCGCGCCCATCAAAATTGAATCGCCGCGGAAAGGAATGTGGTAGAATCCATGGATTATTACGGCGACGACAACCATCATCAGGATGAAAATGGCGAAGAGCGGAGCGAATTTTCCGACGAGAGCCGCAAGCGGACTGCCTCCCGCCGCTCTCATCCAGGCCCTTTGGCTACGCGTCGAGAACTCCGAGCCGACCGCATATCCGGCGGCGATCGCCGTCACGATGTGAAGAACCGTGGGAAGTATGGCGCGCAGCAAAAATTGGGCGAAGTTCAGCGCTGGATTCGTGAGTACGTATTGTTCGACGAGCAAGGACCCGGGTTTGAATGAGGCGCTTTTTGCGGGCGATGTCGGAGGAAGCGTCGCCGTGGCCGCCGCGATTGCGTTGGATATTGCGCTCGAGGCATTGTTGCCCGGCGTGAAGTACTGCCTGTTGTAAAATACGATGATCTGGGGCCGCTTTCGCGCCATGAGATCGCGCTCGAAATTCTCCGGGATGTAGACCGCCGCGATGGCGTCGCCGGAGCGTATCGCATGCATTGCGCTCGTGAGATCGCCGGATCGCTCCGCGACGCTCACGGCGGACGCGGATGCGACCGCCTGCACGTAGATCATCGACGTCGGCGTTCGATCGGCGTCCACCACGCTTACCTTGAGGTCGCGGATGACGGCGTTGCTGAATGTCCAGGCCAAAATCGCAAAGCCGATGAGCGGCACGCCGATTGCCAGGAAGAGGGATAGGCGGTCACGCCGCATCCAGCGCAGCTCGCGCGCGGCGACAAGAAGGATGCCAGGGCGTGGCGGCGCTTTCATCGCTTTGCGCCCCGCCACTCGGCGTAGACGCTCATTCCCGGCCGAAGCTCCGAAATGGGTTCAACCGGATAGGCGCGGACCTCGAAGGTTCGCAAATCGAAATCACCGGTCGCGCGCGTCGCCCGCCACCCGGCATACTCGCCCTTCGTGGCGATGACCCTGATCGCCGCCGTGATGAGGCGATCCCCCAGCGCAGGGACCCGCATCTGAAACCTATCCCCGACCTTCAAGCCCTTCACGAGGTCCTCGCGGAGGTCGAAGCGCAACCAGACATCGCTCAGATCAATCAGGGATAGGAGGGGGACGCCCGGCGAAACATATTCTCCGAGTTCGGCGCCGATCTGATAGACCTGCGCAGACACCGGCGCCGTCACGACAAGCTCATCGACCTGCGTTTTGATCGTATCGATCGATGCTCGCGCTTTGGCGACATTGGCCTGCGCGACGCCGCGCTCCTCCCGCGTGTATCCTGCGATCGCCTCCTGATAAGCAAGCTTCGCTTGATCCGCGCTGCGCTGCGCGACCTGGAGTGAGTTCGTGACTTCGTCGAGACGTTGGAGCGGCGCATTCGCAGACGCGGCAAGCTCCTTGATGCGATCATAGGTCCGTTGAGCGAGAGTGAGATTGGCCAACGCGCTATCAACGGTAGCCTTTCGTTGGGCGATCACTTCCTCGCGCGTGCCGGCTTCGATATGCGCAAGCTCCGCGGACGCGACGGCCATTGCCGCCTCTGCTTCGCGCAGCTTGGCGAGCAACTCAGGGTTTTCGATCTGGAGAAGCAGCTGGCCTGCGGCGACGTTGTCCCCGCGCGAGATGGGGCGCATTTCGACTCTGCCGTCAACCCGCGCTGCGATATCGATGCGAGTGGCGTCGGCTTCGCCTTGGATGACGAGAGGCTGCGGCTGGACCAAATACCAAAGCGACAGGCCAACGATCGCGAAGACGATAATGGTTACTATGATGGCGGGAGTTCGAGCGACCGCGCGAGCGGGCGGCACGGCGTCGCGCACAGGATCAGGCCGGTCCCCGGACCGCGAATGCGCGACGCGCTCCCCGGTCTTGGTTGGGGATTTCTTTAGGTCTTCAGCATTTTGGCCGGCGGGCGCCATCTCTTGATCATTCTCCAGCCATTTGGGATCGGCTCGCGCCAAATCCTTTCGACAAAATGTCAGTTCACGCTTCGAAGCTCGAACAGCTCACGTATCCGCTCGGAGAACCACGCGCTCAATCTTCTCGTTGGTTCGGTTTTGTCGAGCTCAGGGGTGGCGAGCGCGCGACCAGCTGCTTGCTGCCGAGCCAGCGCGCGACTGAGCTCCTGCGCGACCAGCGGTCTAGCCTCCAGCATTGGCGCGAGGTCCATCTTCGCGAGTTCATAGACCGTGGAGGGTACGAGCGCAGTAATGCTGGCGCCACAAGAGGCTCCCGTTAGCAAACCGATCTCTCCGAAGGTATCTCCTGGCCCGAAGCGCAGCACCTCTGTCTCGCCGCCGTCGTCCTTCCTCGTGACTGATAGGACGCCATTACCAACTATGAAAAGGGACTGCAGCACGGTTCCAGGTTCCGCCAACGCGTCGCCCTTCTCGTGCGAGATTTGCCTCAGCTTCGCGGCAATCGCCGCCCGCTCATTTGGCGTCAGGGCGACGAAGATCGCTACGAGACCGAGCACATTGTCCGGACCTAGCTTTTCTGTCTTCAGGGCCTCTTCGTCGCGAGATTGAAATGGCCCGTCCTTGGGTGACGCCAGACGGGCGCCGGCCGCGGTCACGTGCCGAAAGATTAGATCGAACAACTCATTCTGCGCCTCCGTCTCGAACCCGCGCTTTTCGACGAAAAATGTGAGTTCATATCCCGTTTGCGCCGCGTCGATAGAGACGACGCGAACTGTCGGCCGGGGGACGGCTAGGATCGATCTACAGTTGAGGACCGCAAGCTCGAGAATGTTTACGCCGCTCGCAGGCGGCGTTCTCGACTCGAGCTGGACCGCTACGGTGATTCCATGGGTGCTGGATGGAAAACTCACATTCACGATTTTTGATTTTGCGATGGTGCTATTCGGCACGATCGCGAGATCTTGTCGCGACGTCAAAACATGCGTCGCGCGCCAATTCATTTCGAGAACGTGGCCCTCGGTTCCCCCGTCAATATTGATCCAATCGCCTGGCCGGTATGGACGGCTGAAACTGAGGACGAGGCCAGAAAACACGTCGTTCAAAGTGCTTTGAAGCGCGAGGCCGAGGACGATGGCGATGGCGCCGGAGGTGGCGAGCAAGCCTTGGACAGGGAGATCGAAAACATAGGCAATGATGGCGAAGGCTGCGGCCAAATAGATCAGAGCGGAAACAAGATCCTGCACTAGTTTTCCTTCGCGCGGCCGGCGTTCGAACACAACCACGCTATGGATTAGAGCAACCAAGAACCATGCCGCCCAAAGCCACCAGGCGATCTTCAATATTCCGACTACTACGTCATGTGCGGGCGCTCCGCTCGGCTGAAGGGATTCATAAGGTATGATTCCACTATGCAGCAGGAGCAGGGTCAGGAGAATTAAAAAAGCGACCCGGGCGATAGCCCGCCAAATCGCCTGTTGTTTGAACAGCAATCGACTGACGAACACGCCAGCCGCCATGATGGCGAACGCGCCGACGAGCGGATCGTGGGCGGTCGCCTTTGCGACAGCAATCAAATCCATCATCTGCGCCATTCTCGCTCCCGCCGCCAAACCGACGCCTCACAGTTCCGTCGCTCGTTTGTTCGCCGCCGCCGGCATTCGGCTGAAATCCACTAAGCCGATGAAAGGAACGCGTGCTTGCCTTTGCATCTGACCAAATTCCCGACGACGGGCGTTCTTACCATACTGCGACCCGGAGCCCCGACTGCGTCAATCTTCCCATCGAGACGAAGAGCCCAATCGCCCACAAGCCGACGACGAGACAGCCGGCGAGAAGACACCCGCCGAGCGTCAAGCTCAGCGGGCCGTCGATGACATATAGGCCTTCGCCTCGCAAGTGGGATGGCCCACAGGACATGGATGAAAAAGCCGGTCCAATAGCCAGTGAAAGAAAGCGCGACCACGAGAACGGCGACGGCTACGGCTACGGCAATGGCCAAGGTGCCGAGACGCACGACATGGACTAGGATTGCGGCCCTGGCGCGCCAAATAGCCAAGAGGCCACGCACGGCGAGACCCAGCCCGAGCGCCACATGCCGCCCCCAATTCTCCGCGAGGGCGCTTGGCGCCTGAGCGACAAAGACATCAAATTGTTGGCGCACCGCCAACTCCCCTTGTACGATATTTTTCAGACAGCATGCGCAGTAAACAGCCCTCCTGAAATGTGTCACGCCACGCGGATTAGCTTCTTATTCACAAATTCGCCTATGCCCAGCGCCGAGAGTTCGCGGCCATAGCCTGAGTTCTTCACTCCGCCAAAGGGAAGATCTGGCTGAGTCCATGTCGCTGTGTTGATAAATACCATGCCCGTTTCGATCTGGCGCGCAACCCGCTTGCCGCGCTCGATATCCTTGGTGATTACCGATCCCCCAAGCCCATAGGGCGAATCATTCGCCAGTTTTATCGCCTCATTCTCATCCTTGACGCGGAAGACGAGAGCCACCGGAGCGAAGAACTCCTGATAGTAGGCTGGGTTTTCCGGCTTTATGTCGGTCAAAATCGTCGGCTCCAGGAAGTAACCTGGCCGGTCTAGCCGCTTGCCCCCCACGACCACCTGGGCACCGCCTTGAATCGCATCTTCGATCTGCTTTTGGACAAGATCGAGTGCGCCTTTCGTGCAGAGCGGCCCAAGCGTCGTCTTCGGGTCCATCGGGTCGCCAGGCGCCAGGGTGTTGAACTCCTTTTGAAAGCGGTCTAGAAATATATCGGCTATGTCTTCGTGAAGGATGAACCGTTTTGCGGCGACACAACATTGTCCCGTGTTGTTTAGCCGTCCCCATACGCCCCACTTGACCGCCGTATCTAAATCAGCATCGTCCAGGACGATAAAGGCGTCGCTGCCGCCAAGCTCCATCGTACTCTTCTTAAGAGCCTTGCCAGCTTCGGACGCGACGGCCTCACCGGCTCTTTCGCTGCCTGTCAATGCAACGCCCTTGATCCGCGCATCCGCGATGACTGCGGCAGACTGTTCGTTCGTGATAAAGACGTTCGTGTAAGCACCCACTGGCGCTCCAGCATCCAGGAAGAGCTTTTCAAACGCCAGCGCGCATTGCGGGA
The DNA here is from genome assembly GCA_963829515.1 of uncultured Alphaproteobacteria bacterium. GTDB lineage: Bacteria > Pseudomonadota > Alphaproteobacteria > Rhizobiales > Beijerinckiaceae > Methylocapsa. The sequence goes on along the minus strand of CAWHIP010000005.1, from coordinate 448,492 downwards.
CGTTCGGGGCATGCTTCACGACCAGAGTATTGCCGGCCATGAGATTCGGTCCCGCGACACGCGCCAATTGGTAGTAGGGAAAATTCCAGGGCTCAATGCAGAAGAGCACACCCAGCGGGGTGTTTTCGATGAACGCCTCGCCCTGTATTACCTTTAGCTTTTCTGGGGCCAGAAACGTCTCCGCGTTGTCGGCATAATAGTCCAAGATATCCGCGCTCAGTTCAACTTCTCCCTGGGCCTCTCGGAACAATTTGCCCATTTCAACCGTAATCGGCTTGGCGAACTCGTCGCCCCTATCACGCAGAATTGAGGCTGCTTTTTTTACAACAACTTTACGCTCCGCCAGGGATCTCCGACGCCAGTCGTTCTCATATGTTTCTTCAGCCCTCGCGATGATTTCCTCCAGTTGCACGTCCGTGTGCTCGTTAAAGGTTTGGTCCAACTGCTCCGTATACGGATTGATCGTTTGGTACGCCATAGGAACGCTATCTCCTCTCAAACAATAAAGGGACAAGGACTCCCCGATCTCAGTGCAGAACGGAAAGGCTTTCGCTCGACTTGTGAACACGTTTCATTACATGAAGAAGAAGTGCGTCCCGGACAATAAGTTCCCCAAGGGGCGTTGACCGAGGCGATCTCGAATGACATCAAACTCTCGCTGATAAGACGCGAAGCGGTTGCGTTGCTATTTGAAGATCGAGCCGGCGCTGCAGAACGAAGATCGCACTGACAAGCAGCGGGCGGCATCCCCTCTTTGAGTGAGCGGACCATGAGTTCTGGAGGGACCCGGACTGATGCGGCACAGCTGGGGGGCGCTTGATCCTTTGGTGATTTATAGTGGTGCCGTTGACTGGGAGCTCTCAATTGCCGGAACGCCGGCGGCTTCTACTCAGACGGCGGCGCTCCCATGAGAATAGCCGCGGAAGGGAGCTTCCCCGTTGTTTGCAGCGGCGATCGCGGGTACTCCGCAAGAGGCATGGCTTCAGGCCCAAGGACGCCGTCCCGTCGGCTGCGGGTGGCGACGGTTTGAGTACTCGCGCTGGCCAGTCGCCTCATCGAGCCAGGCGAGCAAATCGCGCGTCACCTCGTCCCGGGTGGTCTCGTTGAAGAGCTCATGGCGGGCGTCCGGGATAGAAGTGGTATGAGACCCGTTGAAGTCCGGCGGCCTGATAGGCGGAAAGAAGTTGGCCCAGGCCTCTGCTGTTTGCGCTGACCGGATCGCGCGTGCCCGCGATGACATAGTTCGGCAGACGCTTCGGGATCCGCGCTTGGCGCGCCGGCTTCGCTATCGCACCCAAGGCATCCACAAAAATCGATCCAGAGCTGGAGCGTGGGTTGAAAGCGACAAAGTGGATCGGCGAGGTATTTGACTACCTCTGCCGAGTGTCAATCAGCATCGAAACGGGATCCCAATCGGGGTCCTTATTCCATGCCTATTCACAGCATGGCTTCGTGCGGCTGCCCGATTTACGGCGCCTCGTTATGCCGATGCGTCAAGCTGGCCTGGGATCTGAACGATGATGCCTTTGCCGTCACCCAGGATTTCAGGGAAGCAGATCCGAGCATACATCGCGCTCTCGGGAAGCAAGCCCGGCCGGAGTGACGATAAGCGATACAGAGGACCTGCGTGCTCGCTGGGAGCAGCTGCTAACGATAGATCCGAGGCTTTACCTATGCCGAAACTAGCCGCGAGCCCGCTACGACGCGCTTCCTGCTGCTTCCCCCATGCTTCCCCGGTTTCGTAGACTGAAGCGGGGAAGCAAAAACGGCCCCGAAGGGCCGCTTTATATCTGCTTCATTTCATTGATGAGTTTTGGAGCGGGCGAAGGGATTCGCACCCTTGACCCCAACCTTGGCAAGGTCATTATCGGGCTACGCCAGGTTATCCCGCCGCCCGCCATATTACGATAAGTAATTGAAATATAGCGTATTATCATATCGGACGACTCCCAGCCGTATTCGTTCGCCGCCCACTTTGCCATTCCATCTGCTTACAGCGTGCATACATTCTGCGGCTGACGTGGTAGCGTAAGCAGAATACGAGCAGATGGCGAGCTGACGAGACTGGCCGTAGATGCGCTCGCGCCTCCGGAAAAGGGGCAGGGCTTCCTATGGGATAGTGAGTTGCGAGGATTCGGCGTCCGCGCCATCCCCTCCGGTCTGAAGACGTTCATCCTCCAGTATCGAAATGCGGAGGGTCGCAGCCGACGTATCGTTATCGGGCGCTATGGCGTGCTGACGGTCGAGCAAGCGCGCGACCAGGCCAAAATCAAGCTTGGCGTCGTCGCTGGCGGCGCGGACCCTGCCGAGGAGAATGCCGGCTCGCGGGACGCAATCACTGTCGCGGAGCTGTGCGGCTGGTATCTGACGGAAGCTGAGGCCGGCCGCATCCTTGGGCGGCGCAACCGCCCGATCAAGGCATCCACGCTCGCCATGGATCGCAGCCGTATCGAAACCCACATCAAACCGCTGCTCGGGCGCCGGCAGGTCCGCGCGCTGAAGCTCGCCGATATCGAGGGCATGCAGGCGGACATCGCGGCCGGGAAGACGGCGAAGCCGCGTTGTGCTGGCCGCGGCGGCGCGACCACGGGCGGCGGAGGTGTCGGCGCACGCACGGTTTCCACGCTGCAAAGCCTCTTCGCGCACGCCGTGCGCCTGGACATCATCGCCGCCAATCCGGCCGGCGGCGTACGCAAGCTGGCTGGAAAAAAGAAGGAGCGCCGTCTGAGCATCGCCGAGATCCGAAAGCTGGGGGAGGCGATACGCGTCGGCGAACGGAATGGTGAGCACCCGATCGCGCTGGCCGCCGTGCGCTTCATGCTTCAGACAGGTTTTCGGATTTCCGAGGCCCAGGGGCTGAAGCGAGACTGGCTGCATGCGGATCAGGGCTATGTCCATTTCCCCGACACAAAAAGCGACGGCCAAGTGCGTGCGATCGGGCCAGCAGCCGCCCAACTTGCGGCCAGCCCACAAGCGCGCAAGAAGTGCCACTATGTCTTTCCGTCCGATGTCGGAGACGGCCATTTCACAGCGGCGAAGAGTTGCCTCGCTCGGCTATGCACGACCGCGAAGATCGAGGGGGTCACGCCTCACACGCTACGCCATACCTTTGGCAGCGTCGCCGGCGACCTGGGCTTTTCCGAGCTGTCGATCGCCGCACTCCTCGGCCACGCCGCCAGAGGCGTCACCCAGGGGTATGTCCACATCGACGAGGCGCTCAAACTCGCCGCGACACGGACATGCGAGGAAATCGCCTCTTTGTCGGCCTCCGGCCGGGATGACGCCGCTACGGCGAGGAAAGAAGCCGCATGATTCCCGGCCTCGTGACAAGACGCGCTTATTGACAACATAGCCTGAAGGCTATATAGCCATAAGCTGGAATGTCGAGTTCCACGACGCCTTCGAAGGGGAGTTTCTGGCTTTTGAGCAGAGCGTCCAGGATGCGTTGCTCGCCGTCGCCAAGCTGCTGGCGGACTATGGTCCGCAGCTCGGTCGCCCGCACGCGGACACGCTCAAAGGCTCGAAGCACGCCAATATGAAGGAGTTGCGGTTCGAGGCGTCGGATGGCGAATGGCGCGCCGCCTTCGCGTTCGACCACGAGCGAAAGGCGATCCTGCTTGTGGCCGGCGACAAATCCGGTGGGAGCGAGAAACGCTTCTACAAGCAGATCATCGCCAAGGCGGATCTCAGGTTTTCCGCTCATGTGGAAAGACTGAAAGCCGCGAAGAAGGGAAAGTGAGATGGGACGGAACCTGAACCAGATCATCGCCGAGCTTCCGCCTGAACGGCAGGAGAGGATCGAGGCGCGCTATCAGGAGCTACGCCAGGAGGTTGAGGGCCTGCGCGAGCTGCGGCTGATCGCCGGCAAGGCGCAAGCCGATATCGCGACCGCGTTAAAGATCAAGCAGCCATCCGTATCCAAGATTGAAAAGCAAGCCGACATGTACCTCTCAACCCTGCGGAGCTACGTGGAAGCGATCGGCGGCGAATTGGAACTGGTGGTGACGCTGCCGCAGCGTCCGTCCATACGGCTTCACCACCTCGGGGAAGTCCTCGGACACGCGCCGCCGCCCGCCACAGCCAAAACTCGGTCGCGCCGTCGTCTTGCAGCCTCCTCTTGATGCCGCTCTCGGCGACCGAAACGCGAGCAGCATGCCTCCCGGCGCCAATCCCCACCAGGACTCCCAGGTCGATATGGCAGGGCTGATAGGAACGGGCGACCTCGGTAAAGTCTACGCTTCACGACATTCATCAGACACTCCTCTCCAGCTTCGGAAAGCTAGCATGGATGTCCACTGAAACGAGGGAAGATCATGCTCCCAGCATAGGCGGTGTTGTTCGCGTTAGCACTGTTCCACGCCAATCGGTAGTGTCTCGGTTTGAATTTCCGCGATGGTGGGTTTCCGCCAGTCCGCTCCCGGGCCCGCAACTTGGAAAGCGGTCATTCTGTCTAGGGCGTAACCGGGCGCAAAGCCGTCATCAGTTACACGTGGCTGAATTTCACCTCCGGGTCAAACTGAGACGCCACCACTTTTCGCCATGAGACTCTACCCCCGGCCCACGGCGCGCATCTTCAAAGGCGGCGGCCGTCGCGCCGTGGCGCCTGCGGCGTGAAGCAGCTTCTGCCTCGGCGTGTCGCGCAACCCTGGAACATGGGCGAGAACGATCGTGCCCGCATCGACGGAAGAGCGGATACGCATCGAGCCGCCCTGCAGCGCGATCAGCGCCCGCTCGGCGTCGTTCAGGTACCTCGGATAACGAAGGCCGCGGCTGGGTCGGCGGCGAGACGACGTTCGGGCTTCCATATGCCGCGTTCCCTTACGAATTGACATTCGCAAGGGAATCACAACCGACTCATCTAACTCAAGAAGGTCTTGGATAAAATCTTAGAGCTTAATTCAATCCGCCAGATGTCTGGTCAAATGGGGCGTGCGCCAAATATTATTGGCCCTCTTTTTTATCCTTTTTGGGTTTTTTCTTTTTAGTACCGCCCTCACCCGGATCCGCCGAGAAAAACTCCTCATATTTATTCGCCTTGCCGCAGAATTCCGTGGCCTCCGGCATGGCATCCCGTTTGACTGTGAGATTGGGCCAGATCTTCGCCATGTCGGCGTTGAGCTTAGGAAAAATACCAAGGTTCTTGGCGGTATCGGGCTTTATCGCCTTGGCCGGACATTCCGGCTCGCAAAGACCGCAATCGGTACAGACCTCGGGATCAATGACCAGCATATTCGCGCCCTCGTAGAAACAATCGACGGGGCAAGGCACCACGCAGTCCGTGAATTTACATTTGATGCAATTATCGAGCACGACATAGGTCATAACTACCTCCCAGGTGGCGCTCGGTCCGCGCCAACGTGATTACCGATGTGCTAATCCCTTTGCAGGGCCGCAGCCGCAAGAACGTTGCTTGCTGCCTTAAGTTAAACTTTAGCTGCTGAGATTATCAAGCTGTCTTTCTCCGCATTCACTCGGCTGCGAGGTGCTCGCGCCAGCCCAATTGACGCAGAGCCCGATCGATCCATAACTTCGTCAGCTTCTCCTGCACGCTGTTTTGCGAGAGGCGCTGACGAAGGCTGCCGAAATCGACGTGATCGAGGGACTGATCCTGGTTGAAGCAAGAGAACACGACCGTCTCGTCTCCGGTCAGGATCGCGATGATGCTGCAGACATTGCGCGCAGATCTCTTTCATCATGCATTGCATGGGGGAGTTGATGCTGACCCGATGGCGTGATGACCCTTCTTCAGGAAATCGGCTTCAAAACCCCATGCCGCGCTTGCGCCACCGCGCGCATCATGCCGTCCGAACCGATCGCCACCATGCGATCGACCTCGTCGAGCGGGATCGCCGGCTCGCCGAGATCGCCCGCGGCCATAGGCCGCGATGGCTTCGACAATGTTGCCGACGAAGGCCTTTCCTGCACCCGGTCGGCGTGAAGCCGGGCGCTTCGTCGCAGCACCAGATCACGACGTCGGCCGCGTGCTCGATCTCTTCGACCTTGTAACGGTCGATGATCTTCTTGTAGCCGGCGAACATAGACCACCTTGGAACCGTTCTGCCCGGAAGCGCTGCCCGATGGAGAACAAGCACCGCATTGCCGAGACCTCCGCCGACGAGCAGCACGGTTTCCTTCGCCGGCGTTTCGTCGGCGTGCCCGTCGGACCCATCAGGATGACGGGCTCTCCCGGCTTCAACAGCGCGCAGAGATCCGACGATCCGCCCATTTCCAGCACGATGGTCGAAAGAAGCCCTTGCTCCTCGATCGACCGAAGCGCCGGTCAGCGCGAGGCCTTCCATGGCGAGCGTCGTGCCATCGGCGCGCGGCGCGAGCGTCTCGAAATTCTGCAAGCGATAGAATTGCCCCGGCTCGAAGGAACGCGCGGCGAAAGGAGCGCGCGACGATCACTTCGACGATATTCGGCGTCAGCCGCTACGACCGTCGTGCACCACGGCGCGCAATTCGTCGTTCATGGCGCGCGACGAGTTCGTGCGGGCGACGGCTCTGCGGCGCGCGGCGGGCCAGCATTCGCGATAACCACCGGATAGCCTGTTTGGCGCTGCCCATCGCCTTCACGACATTGCCGGCGAAACGAAGGATGCAGATCGCCGAAATAGCTGATGGCGCGCCGTCCTCGGGATGGCGCTCATCAACACATGAACATCATCGCGGCTTGCAAGCTTTCTCCGGCTGACGGGCGCCCGTCCTCGTCGATCGCCTGGAAGTAACGGCCATCGAGGATGACATTATGCGGATCTTCGCGGCCAAGCACTGTGTTCGGCTGGGTTCCCGCCGCCACGATGATCGACGCGCGGGCATGTACAACTTGCTCGCCGCCTTCGACGTCGAGACGACAGAGCCTCCGCCGTGCCCGTAGCGGTCGACCTTAACCTCCTCGGGGTGAGGCCTTCCGCGAAGCGGATGCCTTCCTGCATGGCCAAGTTCACTTCTTCATGGTTCAGCGTGTAGCTCGGCGAGTCAATGAGACGGCGGCGATAGGCGATCGTCACCCCGCCCCATTGCTCCATCAGTTCGGCAATCTTGGGCTTTCGTCCCCGCCGCATGCGCAGCCTTACGCTCGGCGCGAATGGCCTGCGCATGGTGGATAAATTCGTCGGCGATCTCAGCCTCAGCCTCGGACCAGATGGAACGCACGACAATGTCGCCATGTTCGGCGATGAGCGTTTCATAGCGAGTGAGGAATTTCTCGACCTGCACCGGATAATAGGCCATGGCCTCCGTGGCGGCGTCGATCGCGGTCAGGCCGCCGCCAATGACGACAACAGGCATGCGGAGCTGCAAGTTTGCGATCGAATCGAACTTCGCGGCGCCGGTCAATTGCAGGGCCATCAGGAAGTCAGACGCCTGCCGGACGCCCGGCGCCAAGCCATTCATCATAGGAATTACGGTCGGGCGCCCCGCGCCCGCGCAGAGCGCGATGTGATCGAAGCCGAGTTCGAAGGCCTTATCGATGTCAATCGTTCCGCCGAAGCGGACGCCGCCGATCATCGTGAACTGGCTCCGGCGCTCCAGCAGCAGCCGGATCATCTTCAGAAAGTTTTTGTCCCAGCGGACGGTGATGCCATATTCGGCGACGCCGCCGAAGCCCGCGCTCGAGCGCGACTCCAAGGGTTCGATCAGGGTCTTCACGTTGTGGATGGGTTCAAACGGCATGCGTTTGCCGAATCGATCGACGCCTGACAAAGCCGGATCGAGCGGCTCGATCTTCAAACCATCCACCGCGATGACGGTATGTCCCTCATTCATCAAATGATGCGAGAGCGTATAGCCCGCTGGCCCAAGGCCGACGACGAGGACCTTATAATTCGTGGCGGGCTTCGGCGTCGGGCGGTTCAGATTGAGCGGGCTCCAACGCGTCAGCAAAGAGTAGATCTCGAAACCCCAAGGCAGGGACAAAAGGTCCTTCAAGGTCTCGGTCTCGACCTGGGGTATGTCGACGGGCTCCTGTTTCTGATAGATGCAGGACTTCATGCAATCATTGCAGATGCGGTGACCGGTCCCCGCGCACATCGGGTTATCGACCGTTGCGACCGCGATCGCGGCAATCGCGAAACCGCGTGCTTTCAATAAATTCACCTCGGAGATTTTTTCTCCGAGCGGACATCCGGCCAGTGGCACGCCGAAGGCACTGTCCTTGAAGGCGCCGGTCTCATTATCCTTCAATCCGTGCGAGCAGCTATCCTTGCTCTGGTTGTGGCACCAGATGCAGTAATTCGCCTGATCGAGCGAGCCGCGCAAATCCATGCCATGGTCGGTCAGCGCGAAGCCGTCGCGATGCCTGTGATGGTCTTTCGGCAGACGGGCCTGAGTCACGCCGTTGATGACTTCCGTCTCGACCGGGACGAGATGCTCGGAATGGAGCTTATGGGGCACACGAAACAACACCGCGGATTTATGCGCAGCCTGGCCGGCTTCGGTAAGCGTCGCCCAAGCCGCATAGTCCGCAGCCAGATCAAGAGCCGCCTCGTGGGTTTCATTATCGAGCCAGGATTGCACGTGGCGGGCGTAGCTCAATTCGGTGAGCGGCTCGCCGAAGTAATCTTCCAGTTCCGCCTTGGTGGCTGGCCCATCGATAGCCTCGGCTTCTTCCACCGTGACGCCTTTGACGGCTTGGCGCTGAACGAAGAGACGCTTGACCGCATAGATCGGCGCGAGCTCATTGTGGCGCGCCTGCATCGCCGCGATCTCATCGGAAATGCCAAAGAGACGCCCGATGAAATCCTCAACATGCGGGGCCGCGTCAATGATTAGGTCCGATTGCTCCTTGGCGTCGAGCGCCGCCGCGTCGGTGCGCGCGGCGACGAGACGGTTGTGAAGCGCGGCGTCGGTTTCGGCGACATGTGCGATGAACGCCTGGTCGACCGCTACCACCCCCTCGACTGTATAAAGCTGCTCAAATGTGAAGCCCATTCCGAGTTGGAGCTTATGCGACATACAAAATACCCGTTTTTCCAGAGAGGCGGCTCAGTTCCGCGACCAAGGGCTCGAATTGCATCATGCGAATCAAGGCCCAAGCAAATTTTGAGCCGCGACAACGGAACATTGCAAATTCAGACCTTTAAGAACCAGTTCAATGCGTCTCGATATACTCTGCTCTATAACCGCTCCGTCCTTGGTCGAGGTTTGTATCAAACAAGACAAGTCAAATAGCCTGCGCGAGGCGTCCTTCACTCTCTATTAAGGTTCGGCGGCACGCCCATGCAAAGCCAAAGCGGTGAGGGCGAGTGGACGGAGGGAACTGTCGCGCTATGTTAGAGTGGTTGTGGATAGAGTCGACCCAAAATCATGAAGCGTGATCGATTGTAAAGACCTGGAGCGGGATTTTTGCGAAAAGTCGGAGCCGACTATTTCGGATCGCGTGCTAGTACGCCCGGCGCCAAGCGGAAAGCTGTCGCGCATCTGACGGGCCTGCATGGTTGGAGCGAACCATGGGGCGTAAAGCCATTGGTTCTTGCCGCGTGCCTGCCTAGCGCCAGTGCTATGTCCGTTTTGGAGAATCGACTGGAGCCGGTCTGACGGCTGAGATCGGTCGAAAGCCGAAACTCAAACCGAGGCGCGACCCGCCAATCATTCCCCAAACACCCTTCCCGTGATAGGAAGGGACGCTGAAGCTGCCCGACATGCCCGAGCGTTTGGAGGCGCTCGATCGCTCGGAGACGCCAACCTCGCCAATATGAAGCAGGAGCGACGATGTTCTGCCGAGTCTCGAAGGGAAAGCATTCCCCCTGACCAGTGTCGCGGTCGGCGGCCCCCTTCCACGGGAGTTCCCCGCAACGCCCCCCATTAGAGGATAGAGAGTGGACGAGATTTCCGTGACGGGTTGAGGGCTGGAGGAACGGCCGCCGGCGCCCGTCATGGAGATCCGCGTCATGACCCAGATTGATGTTTTGGATGCCCGCCACAATGCGCCGGGCGGCTACAAGGTGGACGTCAGCCGCGGCGAACGGATCGGCCGCGTGTCCTCGGAGTGGTTCTCGCGGCCGGCGGACGAGCGCTACCTGTCCCTGTCGGACCTGTTTGCGGCTGTCCGCGGCCGGACGGAGCGCAGCCGGACCCGGACGGTGGAGAGCGCGGCGATCCGGGGTGGATGCGAGCAGCGACGACGCCGAGCGGCTGGCGCTGACGCTGCCGGGCTCGGATACGCCCGTCTCGCCGACCCATTGGAGCTTCCGCCAGTTCGCGAGCCTGGTCGGGGGCGCCGGAGGCCTATCTGCGTCAGCTTTTTGGCACCGCTCGCAGGTAACCGTCGGCCCCGCGTGCTCGCCCATGCGGATCGGCTTGCCGAAGCGCTCGACCTCGACATGGTTGCCGCCGGCTGGATTCCGACGATCGAGAACTATCTCGGCCGGATCACCAAAGCCCGCATTCTCGGCGCGGTGCGGGAGGCGAAGGGTGAACGGGCGGCGCGACCTTCGAGGCCGTGGGAACGATCGCGCACAGCGCGTTGCGGAGGAAGAGCACGCTGGGGCTCGCAATGGCTTCCTCGGACAGGATTTGCGCATGCGGCAAGGCGGCGGACGCGAAAATGTCGAAGGCTTCGCCCTTTTCAAGAGAGTCGCGCAGGGTCCCGGACGGTCCCCAAATCGTCGCGATATGGACGGGATGGGTTTTGACATAGTCGGCGATCAGGGCGTTGAAGGCTTCGGTCAAACTACCGGCCGCAACCAGCCTGATGTCGCGATCCTCGCCAAACGCGGGCGAGGCCAAGGATAAAATCGCAGACAAGAGAGCTTGCAAGAGAAGAGCGCGCATCCGCATGGGCCTCCGTCGGTCAGGGCAGAGCGTCGACGATGCGATAGGCGGCGTGACAGCGCACGCAATTCGTCATGACTCGGCTCAAGTGCTTCAAGGATTGTCTTGAATCCTGCTCATCGGCGAGGCCTTGCGCGAGACCGTCGAAGCCCTGCCGCAGGCCTCGGCCGAATTGTTGCTTCCCGGCGTCGGGAAGCTTGGCGCGCAATGTCGCAGGGAAGGCCGGATCGTTGATGTTGCGCGTCATCCCGCGCGCCGCCGAGCTTCCGCTGCTTTCGCAAGATCGCCCTCCGCCAATCCTTCCGCGACGGCTTGAACGCTCTCGACGAAGAGCCGCATTTGATTAAGGACATAGGCTTTTTCAGCGGGCGCAAGAACGACGGCCTCGCGATCCTCAAACCCATCGGGCTTTATCTCTTGGGCCGACGGCGCGCCGATCAAAAGGGCGCCGATCGCCGCCAAGAGGCCAATCTGCGTGATCGCGGAGCTTTTCGTCATGGGGAGGCGCCTTAAGAGCTATATCTCATATTTTATAGTATATCGGATGCCAATACACGGCGAGCCGCACCCCGGACGCGAGCACGAGTTCGGCGGGCGACGAAAACCGCATGACCTCTCCGCGCGTGCGCAGCCTCGCTGGAAGCTGCGCCGTAAGCTCATGATCTTCTGATTATGGGGCGATCGGCCAGCGATAGCGCGGCCTCGGCTCAGGACTTGGGGATCGGATCCCGTGAGGTGGAAAACCTCCAGAGCGCGTTTCCATATCCCGCGCTTGGCTTTTGGCTGCTTACAAGGAGCTTACATTTCTGGCTGTAACAGGTCGTGTAAGCAAAAACGGCCCCGAAGGGCCGCTTTTATCTGCTTGATTTCATTGATGAATTTTGGAGCGGGCGAAGGGATTCGAACCCTCGACCCCAACCTTGGCAAGGTTGTGCTCTACCCCTGAGCTACACCCGCATCCACGCCGGCGACGCCGCCGTCAGCCGTGGCTATATGGCGTAAACAATCCGCCAATGCAACAGGATGGTTTGCAAGCCATGCAGATTGGCGGCGGCGGTTGGCGCGCGGTGGGTTCGGTTCGATACGCATCAAAATCACGAACATAATGAAACTCAAGGGGTTGCAGCGGCAGCGGACAGTTTGCCGTTCGCCGCTTTTTCTCATCCTCCGCAGGGAGCGGACAAGGGCGGAGAGTCGCGGAAGCCCGGTCTGATGGACCCAAGTGATCGATTGATCTCGGCTTGCGGTCTTGCCTTGGCGCGCGCGGCGCAACCCGATTCGCAGCCGCGAACGAGTTGACGCCGACATTTCGATCCGCTAAGAGGTTCGCTTCATGCCCGAGATCTATCCTGACGAGGGGTCAAAATTGGCCCCGCGGGGATTTTTTGTCGGGCGGCTTCGCAAGGGCCGGCCTCCACCGGACGCGGGGCGAAACATCCGCCGCCATGTTCTCAAGCCGAAACATGGCACATATGGAGAAGATCTTTTGGCTCGTATTGCTGGCGTCAACCTCCCAACGAACAAGCGCGTGATCATCGCGCTCCAATATATCCATGGCATTGGCCCCAAAAAGGCCGAGGAAATTTGCGAGAAGGTGAGCATCCCGTCCGCGCGGCGCGTCGCCGAATTGACCGATGCGGAGGTCTTGCAGATTCGCGAGGCGATCGACCGGGATTATCTCGTCGAAGGCGATTTGCGCCGCGAGGTCGCCATTAATATCAAGCGTTTGATGGATCTGGGCTGTTACCGGGGCCTTCGGCATCGGCGCCAATTGCCGGTTCGCGGCCAGCGCACGCACACTAACGCGCGCACGCGCAAGGGCAAGGCCAAGCCCATCGCCGGTAAGAAAAAGTAAGGCGCGAGCGGGTCTAAAGCTTAAAGCCAAGACCCGTCTGGAAGAGCGTAGTTAGGAATTAAGCCTTAGCCGGCCGAGGCTCTGTTGAAACTCCCGAGCGCCTGGCATTACGGGCGCGCTTGAAGGAAATAAATCATGGCAAAAGAGGCCACCCGCGTTCGCCGCCGCGAGCGCAAGAATATCGTGTCCGGCGTCGCGCATGTGAATTCGACCTTTAATAATACGATGATCACGATCACCGACGCCCAGGGCAATACGATCTCCTGGTCCTCCGCCGGAACCATGGGGTTCAAGGGGTCGCGCAAGTCGACCCCTTACGCCGCGCAAATGGCCGCCGAGGATTGCGCGAGAAAGGCCGCCGAGCATGGAATGCGCACACTCGAAGTCGAGGTGTCCGGCCCGGGTTCGGGTCGAGAATTGGCGTTGCGCGCCTTGCAGGCCGCGGGCTTCACCGTCACTTCGATCCGCGACGTGACGCCGATCCCGCATAATGGCTGCCGTCCCCGCAAGCGCCGGCGCGTGTGAGGCCTGGAGCATGGAACATGCTCCAAATTCAAAGAGCAGAAGCAATTCTTTTTCGATCGGGTGAGACTGTCTGATCGGGACGCGCTCGGAAGCATTTTCGAGAGCGTCCGCCGGTTCGCGTCAAGAAAATGCGACAAATCAAAGAGCTGGAGCCGCTTTTGGAATCCGCAGGGTCTGAAAGCGCTCTCACGGGTCCGTCGTTTCGAAATTCGCTTAAGCACCTATCTATAGGTCCGCAGGATTGGGCAGGCGCCGCTCGGCGCCTTCGCATTTGGGAAAGGCGCCATCGTGATTTAAAAGAATTGGCAGGAGCTCATCAAGCCGAGCAAGCTCGAAGTCATCCCGGGCGACGATCCAAAGCGCCTCGCGACGATCGTCGCCGAGCCGCTCGAACGCGGCTTTGGCTTGACCTTGGGCAATTCCCTGCGCCGCATTCTCCTTTCGTCGCTACAGGGCGCGGCGATCACCTCCGTCCATATCGATGGCGTTCTCCACGAATTCTCGTCGATCCCCGGCGTGCGCGAGGACGTGACCGATATTGTCCTTAATATCAAGGATATTGCGATCAAGATGCCGGGCGACGGCCCGAAGCGCATGATCTTGAAAAAGCAAGGGCCAGGCAAGGTCACCGCCGGCGACATCGGAACGGTGGGCGATATTTCAATTCTGAACCCCAGCCTCGTCATCTGCACCTTGGACGAAGGGGCCGAGATCCGCATGGAGTTCACCGTCAGCTCCGGCAAGGGCTATGTCGCGGCCGACCGCAACCGCGCCGAAGACGCTCCGATCGGTCTCATCCCGATCGACAGCCTTTATTCTCCAGTCAAGAAAGTCAGCTACCGGGTCGAGAATACGCGCGAAGGCCAGATTCTCGATTACGACAAGCTCACGCTCCAGGTTGAAACCAATGGCTCCCTGACGCCGGAGGACGCGGTCGCCTTCTCCGCCCGGATCCTGCAGGATCAGCTCAATGTCTTCGTCAATTTCGAGGAGCCGAGGCGGGTCGAGACGACCCCGTCGATCCCCGAGCTCGCCTTCAATCCGGCGCTGCTCAAGAAAGTCGACGAGCTCGAATTGTCGGTGCGTTCGGCCAATTGCCTGAAGAACGACAATATCGTCTATATCGGCGACCTGATCCAAAAGAGCGAAGCCGAAATGCTCCGAACCCCGAATTTCGGCCGCAAGTCGTTGAATGAGATCAAGGAAGTCCTGGCCCAGATGGGCCTCCATCTCGGCATGGAGGTCACCGGCTGGCCGCCGGAGAATATCGACGAACTCGCCAAGCGTTTTGAAGAACATTACTAAAAAACCGGCCCAGTCCTGATCCCGCAGCGGATGCGGGGAGGGCGGGGCTGGAGCGGCCGTACCGTGGCGCGGCGGCCGCCTGAAAACGGAGAAAGCCATGTATCACGGACACGCCAAGCGCCGCTTCGGCCGCACCCACGAACACCGCAAGGCGATGTTCGCGAATATGAGCCAAGCGCTAATTAAGCACGAGCAAATCGTCACAACGCTGCCGAAAGCGAAGGACCTACGCCCAATCGTCGAGAAGCTCGTCACGCTTGGCAAGCGCGGCGATCTTCATGCGCGCCGCCAGGCGATCGCCCAGATCAAGGACGTCGCCCTGGTCGGCAAGCTTTTCGATGTTCTCGCCTCGCGCTATAAGGAGCGTCACGGCGGCTATACGCGGGTTTTGAAAGCTGGTTTTCGCTATGGCGACAACGCCCCGCTCGCGGTGATTGAGTTCGTCGATCGCGATGTCGAGGCGAAGGGCAAGGATTCGGGTCCGGTCTTGAGCGGCGAGGACGAAGCCGCATAGGGCGCGGTGAAAGATTTCGAGCGAGTTTTCTGGCTCCGGCGCGGACCTGCGGCCTGGCGGGTCGGGCCTGCGACGCGCGGCTGACTTGGCTTGGTCCAGCCGTTCGCCACATTCGCGGGCCGGTTCGGCCGCGCGGTGGAGGACTATTGGCGAGCGGAAACGCCGCGGCGGCGGCGGGATCGCGCTGAAATGGAAATTTATTGAGCTCGGCCGCCTCCTTTCGAGCCGGGCCGCTCTGTCAAATCATCTGCTTTATCGGCCACGACAGGTCTGGGACGCGGCCATTCGGCGGAGATTCGGGCCTGGACCCTTCGGTTCAATCCGTTTGACCGCGCGGCGCATGGTTTAATTCCGCCTTGCCCTAAGGGGCTGAAACCGGTCAATCCGGAGCGATCCATGACAATCAAGCGTGTCTCCATTTCAATTCGCGCGGCCGCGCGCCTCCTCGCGGCATTGGTCTTTACTGCTTCGCTCTCGCCGGGATGCCTGCGCGCCGAGATCACGCGGCAGCCGCCGGAGGCGGCGAGCGATCTCATGCTTTCCTTCGCTCCGGTCGTGAAGAAAGCGCAGCCGGCGGTCGTCAATGTTTATGCGTCGAGAACCGACAGGCGCCCGCGCAATCCTCTCTTCGACGATCCGGTCTTTCGCCGTTTCTTCGGCGATGGCGGCAATTCCCGACCGGGTGGGCCGACCGCGCAATCGCTTGGCTCCGGCGTGCTGGTCGATCCGTCAGGCCTGGTCGTCACCAATTATCATGTCATTGAAGGCATGACGGATGTGAAAGTGGCGCTCGCCGACAAGCGTGAGTTCGACGCGGATATTGTGCTGCGCGACCAGCGCACCGACCTCGCCGTCCTAAGGCTGAAGGGCGGCAAGAATTTCCCGGTCATGGATTTGGGAGATTCCGGACGCGCTCGAAGTGGGCGACGTCGTATTGGCGATCGGCAATCCCTTCGGCGTCGGACAGACGGTGACCCAGGGAATTGTGTCCGCTCTTGCTCGCACGCAGGTTGGCATTTCCGACTATGGGTTCTTCATCCAGACCGATGCGGCGATCAACCCGGGCAATTCCGGCGGCGCTCTCGTCGATATGAAGGCGCGGCTTGCGGGCATTAATTCGGCGATCTTTTCACAGACGGGAAGTTCGGTCGGGATAGGCTTCGCAATTCCGGTCAATATGGTGAAGATCGTCGTCGCCGCCGCGAAAGGGGGCGGCCGCCAAGTGCGGCGGCCCTGGCTTGGCGCGAGCCTGCAAAGCCTATCGCGCGATATCGCCAATTCGTTGGGGCTCGACAGGCCCGCGGGCGCACTCGTCGCCGATATGGCGGCGGGCGGACCGGCGGCCGAGGCGGGCTTGAAGCGCGGCGATCTCATCGTCGCGATCGACGGCCAAGCCGTCGACGATCCCGAGAGCCTCGGTTATCGCATGGCGACCAAGCCGCTCGGCGGGGTGGCCTCTCTGACCCTGCTGCGCAACGGCCATTCGATCCCCGCGTCGCTGAAGCTGGTCCCCGCTCCCGAAACTCCGGCGCGCGAGCCAATCAAGCCGCAAGGGAATTCGCCTTTCAGCGGCGCGACCGTGATCAATCTGTCCCCCGCCGTGGCGGAGGAGTTTTCGCTCCATGGCGTGAGCGAAGGCGTCGTCATCAGCGAAGTCGAGGAAGGCTCGACCGCCGCGGCGGTCAATTTTCAGAAAGGCGACGTCATCCTCTCCATCAACGACGCCAAGATTTCGACGACGCGGGAACTAGAGAAGGCGACGAGCGGCAAGCATCTCTATTGGAAATTGACGATCGGACGCGGCGGTGAAGTCATCACCACCGTGATCGGCGGCTGATCAGTTCGATTGCCCGCGTCGGCCGTCCCGGTGAAGCCAATGCCGGCCATGACGCCGCCTGATTGGAAGCCGCTCTGATCAAAACAAAATAAATAGGCGGCTCTATCGGACCCGTTCAGACGGGCCGGTCACAGAACCGTTCCCGGTCGAGCCGACCCTTAAAGTCACGGCCTCGGACCATTAGCCGCTTCTCGGTTTTGGATGACGGGCGGCGCCAGGGCGCAATTCAAGGCTAGTCCTTGCACGGAGCCGCATTGACGGTCCTGTGAATGCGGCGCGCTCAACCGGCCCAGCGCCGCCCTCGACCCTTCAGATAGAATTCCCTTGCTCGTCGGCGGCTCCAGCGCCCTTGGCTCGCGCGGCGCTCGCGGCGTTGGCTCCTGATCCAGCCAATCACGTCATCGTCCAACAGAACTCCGAACCCGCTTTCGCGGGCTTCTGCTCTTTGCGCCGCGCATCAGCGTGGATGCGCCGCAGATCAATGTGGCTTCAAGGGAGCGCGAACGTTGCTTATGCGCCACACTGGCGAGCTATCGCGCGCGGGGGCCTTGTTTCGCATTGACGTCAGGCCAGCTGTAACGGATGTTTCTGTATCGTTTAATATATAGCTTAGCGCCTGCCTACGCTATGTTTTCGAGGTCGCCGCCATGTTCGCAGTCACGCCTCCCAGAAATACTCTAATCCAACAAAGGCATAGCTTTATGTGCGGCGGCGCGGCGCGGCGCGGTGATCCGCCGGCGGCGGCCTTGTCCTTCCGGCCGCGCTCATCCGCCGGCCTGCGCGCGTTCCAGGGCTCTTTGGCCACAATGACGGCTATCGCGGCTTTGACGGTTTTACAGCGGCCGGCCTTGGCGGGGCCGAGCGGCGGCTCGGTCGTTCAGGGCTCCGCCACCATCTCCCAAGCCGGCGACACAACCAACATCAACCAGTCCACTAACCAGGCTATCATCAATTGGCAGAGCTTTTCCATCGGCGCTCAGGAAACCGTCAATTTCAACCAACCGAGCACCTCCTCGGTGACCCTTAACCGGGTCGTCGGCAATGAACAAAGCGTGATAGCCGGCGCGCTCAACGCCATTGGCCAGGTCTTCATCGTCAATTCGGCGGGGGTCCTCTTCACCAAGGGCTCGCAGGTCAATGTCGGCGGCCTGGTCGCCTCGACGCTCGACATCTCCAATGCCAATTTCAAGGCTGGAAACTACACATTCTCCGGCTCCTCCCAGGCGTCGGTGGTCAACATGGGCAAGATCCAAGCGAGCGACGGCGGCTATGTCGCGCTGCTCGGCAAGACGGTCTCGAACGAGGGCGTGATCACCGCGACGCTCGGCACGGTGGCGATGGCGTCGGGCAATAAGATCACCCTCAATTTCGCTGGCGATTTGCTGATAGACGTGACGATTGACGAAGGAACGCTGAACGCGCTCGTCGAGAATAAGGGGGCGATCAAGGCCGACGGCGGCCGGGTGATCCTGACCGCCAAGGCGGCCGACGCCGTTCTGTCGGCGCAGGTCAGCAATACCGGCGTCATCCAGGCGCGCACCATGGCCGCGCTCAAGGGCGGCTCTAACGGGGGCCGCTCCAACAAGGGCACGGTCCATGTCGGCTCGATCAAGCTTCTGGCCTCGGGCGGGACGGTGAATGTGGGCGGCACGCTCGACGCCTCGGCGCAGAAGGGCGGCAAGGGTGGGACGATCGAGACCAGCGGCAACAGCGTGACAATCGCCGACGACGCCGTAATCACCACTAAGTCCGCAAGCGGCCAGAACGGGAGCTGGCTGATCGACCCTGACGGCTTCACGATCGGCCGCGGCGGCGACATTAGCGGCGCCACGCTCAGCTCTCTTCTCGGCAACACCAACATCACGCTCGAATCGACCAGCGGCAGGGGCGTAGGCGGCGATATCAATGTCAACGGCCGAGGTGACTTGGTCGGCCAACACCGTGCTGACGCTAGACGCGACCTACAATATCAACATCAACGCGCCGATCACCGCCACGGGGGCCAGCGCCGGACTAGTGCTGAATTATGGCGGCTACGCCACGACAGGCGTCGTCAAGGCGGGGACGAACTATTATATCAATAATCTCACGACGAACAGTTATGGCTCCGTCATAGTCGGCCCAGCCTCGGTGACGCTTAGCGGCGCCGACGCCACGCTCAGCATCAACGGACAGGCCTATACGCTGATCCACAGCATGGCCCAGCTCGCCGCGCTCAGCCAGCCGGTGCTCAATTCCCACGGCAATCAGGTCTATAGCGACTGGAACGGAACGCCCGTCTTCACCACGGCGACGGGCTATTACGCCCTCGCCCAAGATCTCGACGCCTCGGGCGCGACCTATTCCGGTCCCGTGGTCAACACTCTGGCCGGCACGTTGGCAGGGCTCGGGCACAAGGTGAGCAATCTGACCGTCAACGATACGAACGGATATGGCAATGACGGCTTGATCGGAAGCATCGGCTCAACCACCGTCGACGTCAACACAGGGATAACCACGGTTACTGGCGTCGGCACGGTCCGGGACATTGGGCTGGTGAACGTCAAAATCAATGACACGAATGCTAGCGGCGTCAATACCGGCAATGACGGCGCTTTGGCGGGAGTCAGTTATACGGGGAGCACCGTCAGCAACGCTTATTCGATCAACGCCACAATGACGGGGATTTTCAATGTCGGCGGACTGGTTGGCTTCAATCAAGGCGTTATTTATAACGGCCACACCGATTACGTAAATATATCCGCGCTCAACGGCGGCGGCGGCTATGGCGGATTGGTCGGGCAGAATTTCGGGACCATTAGCAACTCCTCGGCCAAAGGCAATGTCGCTGCCGCGGGCATATTGAGCGACGGCGGGAACGGCCTCCTGAATAGCACAGACATCGGCGGGCTGGTTGGCTACAACGCAGGGTCCATCATCAATTCCCACGCCTATGTGGATGTTTCGGCAACCAATAGCGTCAGCGTCGGCGGGCTGGTTGGAACCAACATCGCAGGCGGCTCTTATCCTGGCAGCATCACCGGCTCCACCGCGACGGGAACTTTGACGGTGACATGGACGTACGGCCAGGCGGAGGGAGAGAACTATGGCGGATTGGTTGGCGTGAACTACGGCGGCGCGATCGCCAACTCCTCCGCCAATGTCAATGTGAATGTGACGGTTGGGCCGGCGATCATTGATGGCGTGGCCTACGTTGCTGGCGTTCAGTATGTCGGTGGGTTGGTCGGAAACAATACGGTTGGATACAACTCGGATGGATCCACCTTTAGCGGCGCCGTCGTCAATTCGACGTCCTATGGGAATGTGACGGCCATCGGCCTTGGGAATTTGACGGTCAACGGCATTGCCTCCAACGTCGGAGGAGCGATCGGAAACAACGACGGGTCGATCAGCGGGGTGCAATCCTTCGGGAATGTGAAGGGTTTTTCGGAAGTGGGCGGGCTGATCGGGACGAACGATGGCGATGTCAGGAACAGCTCGGCCAGCGGGACGGTGACGGGCGTGAGAAACGTCGATGGGCTGGTCGGGGCCGATAGTGGGACCGTCGCCAGCAGCACGTATCACGATCCGGCCGCTGCGGCGCAAGCCGCTCAGACCGCCATAGCCGCGACCGCCGCGGCAAATGTGATTTCCACGACGGACGCGCAGATGACGGCGGCGGTTCCGCCAAGCGCCTCCATCTCTACCGCCGGCAAGCAGGCGACCGCCGCGATCGCCGGCCCGAAGATCGATGACAATATCGAGATCAAGGAGCGGCGTGCGGCGACGCCGAGCTCATCGGCAGGCCGCGCGCGCCATGCGGCGCTCTCGCCGCCGCCGCGCCATGCCGTCGAGACAGAGGCCGAGGCCGAGGAGCCGCCGGCGCCCCGGCATGTCGCGCCGCCGCCGAAGCCGCAAAAGGCCCATGTCAAGGCGCGCGGCGCGGGCTATGGCGCGAGCATCCGCAGTATTGAGATCAACGGCCAACGCTACAACCTGGAGGATAATTCCGCCAAGCCCGGCGAGTCCGACCAGAAAGCCCAATAGCCGGGCAAGCCCAACAGCGAGGGCCTCCGGCCCAAAAGGTTTATCGTTATGAAACTCGCTCTCTTCATCGCGCGCTGCGGCGCGCTCCAGATCGCGCTGGCGGCGGCGCCTCTCGGCATGACATCGCAGGCTCAGGCGCAGAGCGTTGTCCCGGTCCAGCCCTATAATCTCGGCGACGCGGTCCGCGACGCCGAGGCGGCGCGGCGGCCGCCGCTGCAGGCGCCGGCGGCCGAGCCGGTCTTGCCCCAGATCAGCGAGCCGCAACTCACCATCGCGGACCACGAGACGCTGTTCGTTCGCGCCATCGAGATCGAGGGGCCGGAGCTCGGCGGCGAGACGGAGGCGCGCGAGATCCTGGCCGCCTATGAGAATCGAAAGCTGACGCTCGGCGAGATCTACGCTGCGGCGGAGAAGATCACGACGCTCTACCGCAGCAAGGGCTTTCTGGTGGCCAAGGCCTATGTGCCGGCCCAGGATGCGAGCGGCGGCGTATTGAAGATCACGCTCGTCCCCGGCGAATATGGGACGCTCGCGCTCAAGAACGAGTCGCTTGTGCGCGACGATTATCTGAAAGGCGTGGTCGATCAGGCGCTCGCCGGCTCGCCGATCATTCAAAAGGACCCGCTTGAACGCGCCATGTTGCTGATGTCGGATCTGCCTGGCGCGGCGATGCCGAGGGTCGCGATCGGGCCGGGGGCCCAGCCGGGAACGTCGGATTTCCTGTTCAGCGTTCCGGAGGCGCGCCGCATTGACGGCTATCTCATCGGCGACAATTTCGGCTCGCCTTTCACCGGGCGGGATCGGGTGAGCGCCGGGCTCAACGTCAACTCGCCGCTCGGCTATGGCGACAGGCTCGCGCTGTTTGGCATCGCCTCGGCCTCGACTGACCTCGTCAACGGCCGCGCCGCTTATTCCTTTCCAGTGGGATATGACGGGTTGCGCGGCGAAATCGCAGCCTTCCGCACGACCTATGCGCTCAGCGGCGTCTACGCCGACACCAAAGGGACAGGCACGGCAGACGCGATCAGTGGCAGCCTGACCTATGCGATGCGCCGCCAGCGCGACGACAGCATCTACATCTCGGGTTATTACGCCCATATGGCGCTGAACGACAAGCTGCTCGGCGTGTCCTTCGCCGACCGGACGATTGATCTCGGCACCGCGGCGATCAGCCGCGACACGGCCGGCGCCCTCTTCGGCTTGCCGCTGACGACGAGCGGGTCATTCTCCTTCACCGCGGGCTATGTGAACTTCCCCGATTCGAAAGAGAGGGCGGCGAATGTCGCGAGCATAGACACGGCGGGAAACTACGCGAAGATCAACCTCTCCCTCACCGCGACCCTCGCCCTTGACGATAAACTGTCATTCTCGACCTATTTCAGGGGCCAGAAATCCCTGTCGGGAAATCTCGATTCGAGCCAGCAAATGAGCCTGACCGGCTATTGGGGCGTGCGCTCCTATGACGAGGGCTTGAGCGGCGACAGCGGCTATTTAGCGACGCCGGAGCTGAAATACGCCCTCCCGGTCCTTTATGGCTACCGCCACGCGCTCGGCCTGTTCACCGACGTCGGCGCCGCCTGGCTCGAGAACGGCTCCTACACGACGATCCAGAAGAGCTACACGCAGCTGAACGACATAGGGCTTGGCTATTACGGAACCTATGAATATTCGCCCGGCCGGAACTTTATTCTCAAGGCGATGGTCGCCCATACCTATGGCTCCGACAGCGGGGCCCAGACCTACAACCGGTGGACCAAGGGGCTGGTGCAGGCGGGCCTGACTTTTTAGGCCGCCCGACGCTACGCCTGAAGGGCCACTTGAGGGGATTGGGAGAAAGCCGCAATGCAGATGGAATGGTTGTCGCCGGCGATCGATTTCGGCGTCATTGGCCTGCTGGCCGCGCTCAGCGTCACCGTCGTCGCGATCGGGCTGGAGCGCCTGTTTTTTTACCGGTCCATCGAGCTGAGGAGCTTCACAAACGTCAAGGCGCTCGAGCTGGCGTTGACCAGACGGCTTTTCCTGGTCGCCTCGATTGCCGCCAACGCGCCCTATATCGGCTTGCTCGGCACGGTTCTCGGCATCATGTTGACTTTCTACAACATAAGTCTCGACACTTCGGCGGACGCCGGCAAGATCATGATGGGACTTGCGCTCGCCTTGAAGGCCACGGCCGCGGGTCTTGTCGTGGCGCTGGTGTCGGTGGTCGCCTACAACGCGCTCTTGCGCAAAGCCAAGGTGCTGCTGCTTGAATGGGAGATCGCGCATGGATGACCGGCCTTTCGAGACGATCAACGTCATTCCCTTCGTGGACATCATGTTGGTGCTGCTCGCCATGGTGCTGACGACGGCAAATTTCATCACGACCGGCCGCATTCCAGTCTCGCTGCCAAAGGCTTCGCCGCAGCAGGTCGAGAAGCGCCAGGACAAGACGATCGAGCTCGCCGCCGACGGGGAGATCTATTTCGAGGGCGCTCCGGCGTCGAAGGACGAGTTCGAGAGCCGCCTCAGCGGCCTTCCGCAAGATACGTCTTTCCTGATCCGCGCCGACCGCGCCCTTGCGTTCCAAGGATTCGTCGACGTCGCCGACCTCCTCCGGCGGCTGAACTTCAACAAGGTCGCCGTGCAAACTCAAAGCCTATCCAAGTAGAGTCCTGGAGCGGAGGTCTTCACGCGGGGCCTTGCCGAGGAGAAAGGCGATGGGCGGAATGAGGTTCACGATTTATCACGGCTTCGCCGCGTCGCTCACTTTGCATTTAGCGCTTGGCCTACCCTTCGCCCTGCTTGGCTTGGCGGCGGCGCCCGATGAGCCGCCGATGCTTGTCGTCGAGCTGCAAGGTCTCATCGCCGACAGCCAAACCGAGCAAAAGGTTCTTCAGGAGGCAAAGGGGGAGGCGGCGGAACGGGCGAGACCAGCGGAAGCCGCCGTTACAAAGGCCGCGGCGGACAATCAGCCGCCTGATGTCGCGACGGATGAGAAGGAGGCTGCCCCGCCGCCGACGCCGGCCAAACCTGCGCAAAATGCTTCACCGCCCGCCAAGACGACCTCGGGCGACGGGGGCTCGCGCGACATTATGGGCGTCGAGCAGCGTCAGAATGAGCAAACGATCAGAGCGGATCGCGACGCGGAGATTGATCTCTTCAAGGACTACGTCAAACGACTGACCAAAAAAGTCCAGGCCAAGCTGATCTATCCCGACGAAGGGCGGCAAGCCGGGTGGCATGGGGCAGCGACCGTTTCCTTCGCCATCCTGGCCAACGGACAGATCCGTCCGGAAACCCTGCGGGTCGCAGCCAGCAGCGGCCAGCCGAAGCTCGACGCAAGCGCGCTGAAGACGATCCGAGCCAGCGCGCCCTTCGATCCGCCGCCAAGGGAAACGACGGTGGTGATCGCCGTCGCCTTCGGCCGCAAGCGGTGAATGCGCGGGGAAAGAGCGCCACGCCTCTGAATTGCTAGGTCCTATTGGCCCCAACCATCCAAATCCGAGCAGCGCTCAGATGGACAATTTTTTGATTTTACTGGTGCTGCGAGAGAGGATTGAACTCTCGACCTCTCCCTTACCAAGGGAGTGCTCTACCACTGAGCTACCGCAGCCCTTGTCACGGCGCCGTTAAGCTTAAAGGCGTAACGAGGCGCGCGCGTATGTGCCATAGGCTCGCCAGTTAGGCAAGTTGGAGCGGCGGCTCGGCTGGCCTTGTCTTGGCCGGCGCGGCCATTTACAAGAATCCATGGGATTATCCCGCGCGGCTGCATCCAAGTGTCAAATGGCGAGCGAGGACGGACACATGGCCGGCGCGGGCGAGGAGGACCAGGGTCGGCCGAATCGGAAGGAAGCCGCCGCGCGCAAGATCGCGGAGCGCCAGCGCCTTGCTGAAGCGCTGCGCGCCAATCTGAGCCGCCGCAAAGCCCAAAGCCGCGATCGCCGGGCGGGCGAAACAGCCGACAAACAGGCGGTCCAAGAAGAGCGGACTCGAAAGCGACGCCGCCGCGCGACACAAGTGACGCGGCTTTCTTGAAATGGGGGATTGATGGATCGCATTCGCATCGTCGGCGGCCAAGCGCTGAACGGCGTCATTCAGATTTCCGGCGCCAAAAACGCGGCCTTGCCGCTGATGATCGCTTCGCTGCTGACCGAGGAAACGCTCACCCTTGAGAACATCCCGAGCCTCGCCGATGTCAGCATGCTGCTGCGCATTCTCGGGCATCACGGCGTCGATCATTCCGTCGATGGACGTCGGCTCGGCGCCACACCACACGCGAGCCGGGCGATTCATCTCACCGCCAAGACGATTGTCGATACGATGGCTCCTTACGAGCTCGTCGCCAAGATGCGGGCGAGCTTCTGGGTCATCGCGCCGCTTCTCGCGCGCATGGGCGAAGCGAAGGTTTCCCTCCCCGGCGGCTGCGCGATAGGAACGAGGCCGGTCGATCTGCTCATCATGGCGCTCGAGAAACTCGGGGCCAGTGTCGAGATCGAGGCGGGCTATGTCCGCGCGACCGCGCCGAAAGGCTTGATTGGCGCCGAGATCCATTTTCCGAAGGTCACGGTCGGCGGCACCCATACCGCGCTCATGGCCGCTTCTCTCGCCAAAGGCGGCACGCTCATCGTCAATGCGGCGCGGGAGCCCGAGATTGTCGATCTCGCCGATTGCCTCAATAAAATGGGCGCGAGGATCAAAGGGGCGGGACAGTCGACGATCGAGATAGAGGGGGTGGCCAGGCTCTCGGGCGCGCGCCACATCGTTTTGCCGGATCGCATCGAAGCCGGCACCTATGCGATCGCGGTCGCCATGGCCGGCGGCGACGTCCTGCTCGAAGGGGCCCGCGCCGACCTTCTGGAGAGCGCGATAGACGTCATTGAACAAGCCGGCGCGACGATTTCGGTCACCAATGAAGGGCTGCGCGTGCAGCGCAATGGCGCGGGCCTTTCGCCGGTCGATGTGGCGACGCGCGCCGTTCCCCGGCTTCCCAACCGATCTGCAGGCGCAATTCATGGCCTTGATGACAAAGGCGAAGGGCTGCTCGCGGATCACCGAGACGATTTTTGAAAATCGCTTCATGCATGTTCAGGAATTGGCCAGGCTCGGCGCTCATATCCGCCTTGAAGGCGACGCCGCCCTGGTCGACGGGGTGGACGAGCTCCAGGGCGCGCCGGTCATGGCGACCGATCTTCGCGCGTCGGTCTCGCTGGTCATCGCCGCTCTCGCGGCGCAGGGCGAAACCACGGTCAATCGGGTCTATCATCTCGATCGCGGCTTCGAGCGCCTTGAGGACAAGCTCGGCGGCTGCGGCGCGATCATTGAACGGATTTCTGGTCCGAGCTAGCAATGCTCCCGCCCCGCGGCTTTCCAGATTGAGCGCCGCGCCGATGCAAATCGACCGACGACCGGCTAGCTTCGCCTTGAAACGGCCCCGCGCCGCTCCCAACTCATGGCAATCGGTCCGCTGATTGCTTATCCAAACCCGTTTCGCGTCGCGTCGTCGGGCGGAGCTCAATCAGAAGCTCTGGGCGTCGTTTTCCGTTCAAGGAAAATTGGATTCAGAAAATCCGGCGAGAGAAATCTGGATGGAGCTTGCGGTGGAAACTCAATGACGCGTCGCGGGTCGGTCTGGCGGCCTTGTTCAGGGAGGGCGCGATGTCGGAACTATTGCGGTTGATCGCCTTCGACGACGAGGATCTGAAGGTGATCTCGGCCAATCTTCAAGACGCCTTGGTTCGCGTCGGCGATATGGCCTATCTGCCGCGCTCAAAGCAATTCGCGATCGTCGCGTCCCGGTTCGATTGGGTGAAGGCGATGGAGGGCGGCTGCGAGCGATGCCGCGCCGGGCTTCACTTCGAGCGCGTCCTCCGAGCGCAATGCTTGGGCTTTGCGCAGAAGGACCATTCCGTTCTTCTCAATCTTCTCAGCATAAGCTTCACGGAGACCGAGGCTCCGGCTGGCGTGGTCGAGGTGATTTTCTCGGCTGGATGCGCGCTGAGGCTGGAGGTGGAATGCCTCGAAGCGGAAATGCACGATTTCGGCTTGCGCTGGAAGGCCGGGTCGCTGCCTGGACATTCGCTGGGCGAAGGGTTGGGAGCGGCGGCCAAATAGGCGGCGAGCGCGCCCATCCCGGACGGCCGCAAGGCAAGAGGCGTGTTGCGGCGCCGCTGAACTGCCTTTAGTCTGGAATTATGTTCGAAAGCCTCTTTCAATCCTTTGAGGATCCGGCTGATCTTTCGCAAGGCGCCGGCCGGATCGCGGCCTTGCGGGCTGAGCTTGACCGTCTTGGGCTCGATGGATTTGTCGTCCCCCGCGCCGATCAGCATCAAAACGAGTATGTTTCCGAATCGGAGGAGCGGCTCGCCTGGCTTTCCGGATTTACCGGCTCGGCGGGGCAGGCCATTGTTCTGCGCGATCGGGCGGCGATATTTGTCGATGGCCGCTATGCTTTGGCGGTGAGGGGTCAGGTCGATCTCGCGATCTTCCAGCCTGTCGCAATAGAAGAGACGAGCCCCGAGAAATGGCTTGAAGCAAATTTGCGCCGCGGCGACCGGCTCGGTTACGACCCCTGGCTGCATACGCCGCGTCAGGTCGAGCGGTTCGTCAAGGCGGCGGAGGCCGCGGGCGCCGAGCTCGTCGCGATCGAGCCGAACCCCATCGATCGGATCTGGACCGATCGCCCGCCGCCGCCGCTGGGCAAGATCAGCCCGCATGCGCGCAAATACGCCGGCGAGACCGCAAGCAGGAAGCTGGCGCGCGCCGCCGCCGCGCTCGCGGGCAAGGATGCGCTGCTGGTGAGCGACCCCCATTCGGTCGCCTGGGCCTTTAACATTCGCGGCCGAGACGTGTCGCATACGCCGCTGCCGCTCGCCTACGCCCTCGTCCTGAAAGAGGGCAAGCCGCGCCTCTATGTCGACGCCGGCAAGCTGGATGGCGGTTTGCGCGGCAAGCTTTCGAGCCTCGCCGACATTGAGGAGCCGCTCCGCCTGGCGCCCGACCTCGAAGCTCTTGGCAGGGACGGCAAGCAGGTCCTGTTCGACGCCGCGACCGTGCCCGCCAAGCTTGTCGAGACGGTCAAGAGCGCAGGGGGCGTCGTCGAGGTCGGGCTCGATCCGCTCGCCTTGATGAAGGCTAAAAAGAACGCCGCCGAGCTCGACGGCGCGCGCCAGGCGCATCTCCGCGACGGCGCCGCCCTCGTGCGCTTCCTGCATTGGTTTTCGGTCCATGCCCCTACCGGCGATCTCAGCGAAATTGACGCGGCCGAAGCGCTTGAAACCTTTCGGCGCGAAACGGGCAAACTAAAGGACGTGTCGTTTCCCTCGATCGCCGCGGCGGGACCCAATTCGGCCATCCCGCATTATCGCGTGACGGTGAAAACCAACCGGAGGATCGGCAAAGGAATTTTTCTGATCAATTCGGGCGGCCAATACGAGGACGGCACGACCGACGTCACCCGCACCCTAGCTGTGGGCAAGCCGACCGCGGAGATGCGCGATCGGTTCACCCGCGTATTGAAAGGGCATATTGCGATCGCCCGCGCGGTTTTTCCGAAAGGCGCGTCGGGAGCACAAATCGACGCGCTTGCGCGGCTTCCCCTTTGGCGTGCGGGTCTCGATTTCGACCATGGCGTCGGGCATGGCGTCGGCTCCTATCTCTCCGTGCATGAGGGGCCGCAACGTATTTCAAAGCTCGGTTCGGCGGCGCTTGAGCCTGGCATGATCCTGTCCGACGAGCCCGGCTATTACAAGGCCGGGCATTGGGGCATTCGCATCGAGAATTTGGTCGTGGTCGAACCTCTGGAGATCGCCGGCGGCGAACGCGAGATGCTTGGCTTCGAGACGATCACGCTCGCGCCGATCGAGCTTTCCTTGGTCGATCTAAAGCTCCTCGACTCCGACGAAATCGCCTGGCTCAACGGCTATCACGCCCGCGTCCGGCGGGAAATCGCGCCCTTGCTCGACGATCCCGCCGCGCGACGCTGGTTGAGCGCGGCGACGAAAAAGATTGTCAAATAAGCGGCGGAATCAGAGTTGCGCCAAAGTCACGGCGGCGCGACTTGCAACCGAGGCGGCGATCGGGTGACTTCGGGATATGCGCTCGTCATGACGACCTGCGGAGACGCGGCAAGCGCGCAGAACATTGCGAAGATGCTGATCGAAAAGCGCCTCGCCGCCTGCGTTCAGATTTTCCCGGTCGACAGCTTTTATGAATGGGAGGGCGCCGTTCAAAACACGCATGAGTTCATGCTGTTTTGTAAAATCAAAAGCTTGGACTATCCCGACGTCGAAGCGGCGATCCGGGCCGCGCATGATTACGCGGTCCCCGAAATTATCCAGATCGGAATTGAGAGAGGGGCGCAATCCTATCTCGCCTGGATCGCATCCGTCACAAGGTGATAGGCCGCGCCCGCTCGATCGACGATTTTGTCAGGGCGCGGGTTGCGGCGTCGCCGAGCCATTCGGCGGCAGGGCGGGATAGGTCACTTTTGGCTGGTCGCCGGTCAAGCTGCCGAGGAAGGCGGTGATCTTGTCGATATCCTCGTCGCTCAACTGCTCGCCGATTTGCGTCGCCCCCATCAGGGCCACCGCCTTGCGCAGGTCCCATTCCTTGCCGGTGTGGAAATAGGGCGCCGTCAAAGCGATGTTCCGCAAGGTGGGAACCTTAAACGCAAATTCGTCGTCATCCGCCTTGGTGACCTTGGCGCGGCCCTTGTCCTCCGGCGGAAGGAATTCGACGCCGGGTTTGATCGCCAATCCGAATTTGGCGTACATGCCGCCGCCAATATTGACCCCATTGTGGCAATTGGCGCAGCCCTTGTCCAGAAAGAGCGCCAGCCCCTCTTTTTCGGTTGGGGACAGGGCGTTGGCTTGGCCCTTGAGGAAACGGTCAAAAGGCGCGTTGGGCGTGATCAGAGTAGCCTCGAAAACGGCGATCGCCTTTTGCGCATTGGCCAATGTGACTGGGTTCGCCTCGCCCGGGAACGCCGCGGCGAAAATGTCCCGGTAGCCCGGGATCGTATTGAGCAGATCGACCGCGTCGGCCTCCTGTGAGGCCATTTCAATTGGATTGACCACGGGGCCGCCGGCCTGCTCCTCGAGGTCCTTGGCGCGGCCGTCCCAGAATTGGGCCAGGTTGAACACCGAATTCAGAACCGTGGGCGCGTTGCGGCCGCCGCGCTGCCAATGATGGCCGATGGAGGTCGGCTGGGCGTCGGCGCCGCCGAGGCCCAAATTATGGCAGGAGGCGCAGCTGATCGAATGGCTCGCGGAGAGTCGCGGCTCAAAATAAAGCTGTTTGCCAAGCTCAATTTTCACCGGCGTGGCCGGGTTGCCGGGCAGCTCCGGGGGCGTAGCCGGAATCGGTTCGAACACTTGCCGCGATCTCGCCAGGAGATCATCATCGGCCAGGGCGGGCCCGGACAAGACGCAGCCGAGACAGAGAAACATAGCGACGAAGCGCCCTACCATGGCGAGCTCCTTTGATCTGGCTGGACCTTGGCCGCCTCGTATCGCTGCGGCGCAACATTGTCAAGGCGGAACGGCGCGGGAGCGAGGCGATGCGGCGCGGCTTGAAGCGGCGCCGGCTCCTATGCCATAGGTCGCGCGGCGGCTCCGCGACAGACGCTCGAGAATTCCCGATGACCATTGGCTGATAAGGACGAATCTAGGCGATGTCCGATCTGAACGCCCTCCAAGCGCAAGTCCTGGCCGAGATCGCCGCCGCCGCCGACGAGGCCGCGCTGGAGGCGGTTCGGGTCGCGGCGCTCGGCAAGAAGGGCTCGATTTCGGCGCTGCTCGCAGGGCTCGGCAAGATGGCGCCCGAGGAGCGGAAGGAGCAGGGCGCGGCGATCAACGCGCTCAAGGACGAGGTTGGCGAGGCCTTGGCCGCGCGGCGCGCGATCCTGAAGGAGGCGGCGCTCGATGCGCGCCTGAAGGCGGAGACGGTGGACGTCACATTGCCGGCCCGCCCGCTGGGGTTCGAGCGCGGGCGCATCCACCCGGTGACGCAAGTGATGGATGAGCTCGCGGCGATCTTCGCCGACATGGGCTTCGCCATCGCCGAAGGGCCGGATATCGAATCGGACGATTATAATTTCACCAAGCTGAATTTCCCGCCGGACCATCCCGCGCGGGACATGCACGACACGTTTTTCTTCAACCCTGACGCCGAGGGCCGCCGCAAAGTGCTGCGCACCCATACGAGCCCGGTCCAGGTGCGCACGATGCTGGCGCAAAAGCCGCCGATCCGGGTGATTTGTCCGGGCCGCACCTATCGCTGCGACTCGGACCAGACGCATACGCCGATGTTTCACCAGGTCGAGGGCCTGGTCATCGACCGTTCGGCGAATCTTGGCCACCTGAAATGGATTTTGGAGGAGTTCTGCAAGGCCTTCTTCGAGGTGAGCGATGTGAAGATGCGATTCCGGCCGAGCTATTTTCCGTTCACCGAGCCGTCGATGGAGGTCGATATCCAATGCGCCCGCAAGGATGGCGAGATCCGTTTTGGCGAGGGCGAGGATTGGCTTGAAATTCTCGGCTGCGGCATGGTCCATCCAAATGTGCTGCGAAATTGCGGGCTCGATCCCGACGTCTACCAGGGCTTCGCCTGGGGCATGGGGATCGACCGGATCGCGATGCTGAAATATGGCATGCCGGATCTGCGCGCCTTCTTCGAGGCCGATATCCGCTGGCTTTCGCATTACGGCTTCCGGCCGCTCGATCTGCCGACCTTGGTTGGGGGATTGAGCGGGTAAGAAAAGACATGTTTGCGGCAGCGCCCGAACGCGCCGGGGGCAGCGCAATTGTGAAGGCCCAACCAATCGCAGGCGAGTTCGATGGAGCCCGACGGAGACACTGCGCGCGACGCCGCATCGGCCTTCGGCTTTGCTCGATCGATCGAAATGACGAGCCTATGCTCCTATGCCCCCGTCTATCGCATAAGAGCCGGTGGGCAGGATCTGGTCCTGAAACGCACCGGCTATCCGCGATCCTCCGCCAGCGCGATCGCGAATTGGCTCAACGCATTGCGCGGCCACGAAGTGGGTGTCGTGGCGCCGGTCGCTCGGTTCGCGCCGAATCCGCGGCAGCTTCATCCTTTCGATAAATGGTCCTGGGTGCTCTACCCGTTCGTCGAAGGCCGGGCCTATTCCGGATCGCGCGGCGACCTGCGGGCGTCCGTCCGGCCGCCTGCTCGGGCAAATTCATGCGAAGGGCGCGGATCTGGGGCTCGATATGGTCTCTCTGGCCGGACTTCCCCCGCCGGATCAGCACAAAACTATGGCGAATATCGAGCTTTGCGTAAATCATCTGACACAATGGCGTCCTGATCTCGTAAAGGCGTTCGAGGATAAAACAGCGGGCCATTTGGACGAATTTCGCCGGAACCCGCCGAGCCGAGCCTATCCCTTGCCTTCCACCGCCTGCAGCTGGGACTTCAAAGCCTCGAATCTCGTCTTTTCGGGCAAGGACGACGCAATTCTCGTGGACCCCGACCACGGAGGACGATTGCCGAGAGTTCTATGATGCGGCCTGCGCGGCGCTCTTGTTCCATTGCGATTTGCGGCCTTCTCCGGGGGCGCTTTGGAGCCCCGGCCAATGGAGCGGATTTTACGAAGCCTATTGCGGACAAGTCGCCTGGCTTCCCGAGGAACGCGCGGTTTGGAGCCGGGCCTTGACCGCAGCTTGGCTCGACGAAGCGCTGTGGCTTCTCGCGCATTTTTCGGAAGGATGGCGACGCGAGGGCGAAAGGCGCTATCTCACCGATCTCGCCACAGTGGATTTCGAGAGGTTTCGATTGCCCTAAAAATCGCTGGCTATGCCCTTCACTTCCCAGTCGCCATAGCGCGATGGCTCGGGGCCGTCGCGGCCATTGATCTCTTTGGGTTGGGCGGGCGCGGTTTGCGCGGCCAGGCGGCGGCGCTCTTCCGCCTCCGTGAGCGCGCGTTGGGCGGCGGCAGGCAAGACTTTGGCGGGCAAGGCTTTGGGAGGCGACTGCTTTTCCACTGTTGTCTTCGAATCTTTTGATTCTTCCATTACGGTACCCCAAACATACATATTGGAGCAGGCTTCAAAAGTCTTGCGGGATATATTCGCCGCGGACCTGCTTCGCCGCTTTGGATTTGAGCGTTTCCTGCTTCGGTGGGGCGAGCCGGGGGCTTGGAACATGCTCTAGGTTTGGGATCATGAACAAAACTCGCGAAACCATTTAAGCGATCGTGCTACAAAAGCCCATGATTCTTCGCCAAGGCCTTCGCAGCGGAGCTGGAATTTGAACGCGCCTCCGCGTCCGCCCGCGGACCGGCGGCGGATCCGCAAGGCGTCGTCGAGCCGACCCGGTCAAAATGGCTCCGCGGAGGCGCAACGGCTTGAGGCCGAGCAGCATCCGGGCCTGCCGGTTCGCATCGCCGCCGCCGCGATTTTCTCCGACATCGTCGCCAAATCGCATTCCCTCGAGGATTGTTTTTCCGCTCGGGCCATTCCCGCGCGGCTCGGCGGGCTTGACGCGCGCGATGTCGCCTTGGCGCGCTCGATCGTCACTGTCGCGCTGCGCCGGCTCGGCACGATCCGCGCCGCGCTTGGCCGAGCTTCTGGAAAAGGGCTTGCCGCGCCAGGTCGCGCAGCTCGAATGGGCCCTGATCGCCGCCGCCGCGCAAATTCTTTTTCTGGACGTTCCAGATCACGCCGCCGTCGACCTCGCCGTCCGCATGACGCGTGCTTGAGTCCAAGACGCGCGCCCTATGCGGCTCTCGTCAATGGCGTGCTGCGCAATCTCGCGCGGGAGCGCGAGCGAGATCCTCGCGCAAAGCGATCCGCTCGATCATGATACGCCGCCTTGGCTCGCCGCGCGCTGGCGCAAGACCTATGGCGAGGATCTCGCGCGCGCCATCGCCGCGGCCAATCGCTGCGAGCCGACGCTCGACCTCACCGTCAAGTCCAATCCGGAGGAGTTGGGCGCAGCGGCTCGGCGCGAGCCTCTTGCCGACCGGATCGCTGCGCCTTTCGACGCATCAACCGATCACGGAGCTGGCCGGCTACGCCGAGGGCGAATGGTGGGTTCAAGACGCGGCGGCGGCCTTGCCGGCGCGGCTTCTGCCGATTGGGCCGGGCCGGCGGGTCGCCGATTTTTGCGCGGCGCCGGGCGGCAAGGCGGCGCAACTCGCGGCGGCGGGCGCCGAGGTCGTCGCGATCGACCGTTCGGCCGAGCGGTTGAAAAGGCTCGCGGCGAATTTTGAGCGGCTGCGCCTCCATGCCGACGTGGTCGTCGCCGATATCGCGACGCTCAAGGCCGCGCCTTTTGACGCGATCCTTCTCGACGCCCCTTGTCTCGCCACGGGCACGATCAGGCGTCACCCCGACATCGCCTGGACCAAAAAGCCGGGCGACATCGCCGCCCTGGCCCTGACCCAGTCGCGCATGCTCGACAAGGCGGTCGAACTGGTGAAGCCCGGCGGCGCGATCGTCTATTCCACCTGCTCGATCGAGCCGGAGGAGGGCGAGCAGCAAATCGCCGCCCTGCTTCGGCGCAATCCCGATGTGGCCCGTTCGGCGATTAAGGCCGAGGAGGTGGGCGGCTTGTCCGAGCTCCTGAACGAGAACGGCGAATTGCGGACCCTGCCGTCGCATCTGCCTGCCGTCGAGCCAAGGCTCGCGGGGCTCGACGGATTTTTCGCCGCGCGCCTGATCCGCCGCGGTTAATAAAGCGGACAGGATTTTAAACGATAAAGCAACCTCTGGGGCGTGTTTGGCGAAAGCCCCCAATATGCTGCGGCAGCCCGAAAAAAATCTCGGCGGCCCGGCGGCGCGAGTCCGCCGGCGAGCGTGAAAGCGAGGAGTTGAACCCCGTGGCCGGCGCGACATTCAGGGACCGGTTGCGCGTGGTCGGCCTTCTCGCCGCGCGCGGAGCGACGATCCTGGGGCGGGGCCTCCGCGGGCCGTGGCGCGCCATCGTTGGCTTGCGGCGGCGACCGCCCGAGCGGCTGCTGATCGCGCCGCAGGATATCAGAACGAGCGATCCGACGCTCGCGGCCGACATCTACGCCGGCTATTTCGCATTCGCCGGCAAGATCGTCAATGCGCATGGGCGCTCGCCGTTCGAATTGGAGCCGGGCTCGCCCGCCTGGGCGCAGGCGCTTGCGAGCTTTAGCTGGCTGCGCCACTTGCGCGCCGCCGATACGGCCGTCGCCCGCGCCAACGCCCGCGCCCTGGTCGATGATTTTCTGACCCTGGCGGGCAAGCCCGGCCAAAGTCCGGCCTGGGAGCCTCAGGTCGCCGCGCGCCGGCTGCTCGCTTGGCTTTCGCAATCACCGATCATTCTCGAAGGCGCCGACAGAGCATTTTATCGCCGCTTCATGAAAGGCATTGGCCGCACCCAGGCCTTTCTCGATCGCAAAATGGGCGCGGGTCTGGCCGGCGAACAGCGCCTTGTCGTCGCCATCGCGCTCGCCGAGCTCGGGCTTTGCACGGAAGCGGCCGGCAAGGCGCAGCAAAGGAGCACCAAGCAGCTTGTCGATGAGCTGGAGCGCCAGATCCTTCCCGACGGCGGCCATGTCAGCCGCAATCCGCAGATTCTGATCGACCTGCTTCTCGATTTGCTTCCCTTGCGCCAAGTCTATGCCGCGCGCGGGCTGCAGACGCCGGCGCAGCTCCTTAACGCAATCGACCGGATGATGCCCATGCTGCGCCTGTTCCGCCACGGCGACGGCGCGCTCGCGCTGTTCAACGGCATGGGCGTGACGGCGCCGGAGCAGATCGCGACTGTTCTCGCTTATGACGACGTGCGCGCCCAGGCCCTCGCCAATGCGCCGCATTCCGGCTATCAGCGCGTCGAGGCGCAGGAGGCGATTTTGGTGATGGACGCCGGCCGGCCGCCGCCGCGAGCCTTCTCCAACCGCGCCCATGCCGGTTGCGCATCCTTCGAGTTTTCGGTCGGCGCGCAGCGGCTCGTCATCAATTGCGGCTCGCCCGACGCCAATCGCGCGGCCGCGCGAGAGGCGGCTCGGATGACCGCCGCTCATTCGACGCTGGTGGTCGACGACACCTCGTCATGCCGCTTCGCCTTTCACGCCGAACTCGCGAAATGGCTCGGCGACGAGATGGTTTCCGGGCCTGATGCTGTCGAGGTCGAGCGCCGCGATGGGTCTACCGGCGCGACGATCATGGTCGCCCATAACGGATACGAGACGCGATTTGGCCTCGTCCATCAGCGTCGCATCGCGCTGGCCAAGGATGGACGGCTGCTTGAAGGCGTGGATCGCCTGCGTCGGGTCGAGACCGCGGGAGCGGTGGAAAGCCGTCCCTTCGCAATTCGCTTTCACATTCATCCGAGCGTGCGGCTGAAGCGGGTGCGCGAGGGCCGCGCCGTCCTCTGCGTCCTGCCCAATGGCCGGCGTTGGCTGTTTGAAACGGAGGATTGGCTCGCCGAAATCGAGGAAAGTATTTTTTTCGCCGCGCCCGACGGTCCGCGCGGCTGCGCCCAGATCGTCATTCAAGGACGGACGGACGGCGACGTCGTGGTCGAATGGCGCTTGCGCCATGTCGAAAAAAAGCGGCCCACGGCATGAGGCGGCGCGGCGATGCGCCGCGAATGTTTCCCTGGCTCGTAATCTGCTAAGAGGACCTGCAGAGGCCGCGCCTGCGAGGCTCGCGCGGCTCGGCGCGGGCGCGTAAGCGCGGATCAGCGCGCGGATGGGAGAAGATGACTGTGGCCGAAATGAAGGTTGTGGATGAAGTCAACCAGGACGACATGGGCCGATTGCTCGGCTATTATGTCTATGCCGACACGCAAATCTGGTTCGAGGACGGCAAGGTTCATCGCGCCGACGGCCCCGCGGTGATCAGCCCGGACGGCGTCGAGCGCTGGTATGTCCACGGCAAGGAGATCACAACCGAGATGCGCTCCTTCTTCGCCGCCAAGAACTGGAACCCGAAGAAAGGCCTCGACAAACCGGAAAAGCTCGCCGCTTTCCAGGCCGCGTTTTGCGAGTGAGAGGGTTTAAGCGAAAATTCGTCTATATAGCGCGCGCGACAAACCTCCGCGTCGCTCTGACCCAATCCCGGGCGCGTTGCTCCGGATCGGCGTTGCGGGTGATGTCCGTGACCACCGCCGCGCTGTCGGCGCCGGCCTTGAGCACGCCGGCGACGCGCTCCAGGGTCACGCCGCCGATGCCGACCAAGGGAATCTTGCCGATTTTCCGCCTCCATTCGCCGAGGCGGGCGAGTCCCTGCGGCGCGAAGGCCATTTGCTTCAAAATCGTCGGATAGATCGGCCCGAGCGCCACATAATCAGGCTCGGTTTCCAGCGCCCGGGCAAGCTCCGCCTCGTCATGGGTAGAGACGCCAAGCTTCATCCCGGCGCGGCGGATCGCGGCGAGATCCGCCGTATCGAGATCGGTCTGGCCGAGATGAACGAAATTGCAACCGGCGTCGATGGCTTCGCGCCAATAATCATTGACGACGAGCCGCGCGCCGACGGCGGCGCAAAGCGCCTTGGCCGCCGCGATCTCGGCCTTGACCCGCGCTTCTGGCGCGTCCTTGATTCGCAATTGGACGAGGCGCGCGCCGCAAGGCAGAAGCCGCGCGATCCAGGCGGCGCTGTCGACGATCAGATAAAACGGGTCAAGCACGGGCGAGATCGGTGAAAGCGCGCCCGATCACCGGCGTCGAAGGCGCGGCCATGTCGCGCGGCTCGATCGGATCGGCGAGATGGCAAAGACGCCCGGCCTCGACGGCCAGCGCGAAGGCGCGGGCCATGGCGACAGGGTCGCCGGCCTTGGCGATCGCGGTATTGAGCAAGACCGCGTCATAGCCCAATTCCATCGCCGCCGCCGCATGCGAGGGCGTCCCGACGCCGGCGTCGACGATCAGCGGGACATTCGGGAAATGCGCCCGAAGGGCCTTCAGCCCATAAGGGTTGTTGAGGCCGCGCCCGGAGCCGATCGGCGCGCCCCAGGGCATCAGAAGCTCGCAGCCCGCGCCAAGCAGCCTTTCGGCGACGACGAGATCCTCGGTTGTGTAAGGGAAGACCTGAAAGCCGTCGCGTGCGAGGATCGCGGCGGCCTCCACGAGTCCGAACACATCCGGCTGCAATGTGTCTTCCTCGCCGATCACTTCGAGCTTGATCCAGGGCGTATCGAACAGTTCGCGCGCCATATGCGCCGTCGTCACCGCCTCCTTCGCGGTCCGGCATCCGGCGGTGTTCGGCAAAACCCTGACGCCGAGCTCGCGGATCAGCGACCAGAAATTCTCCCCGGCGCGGCTCGCGCCCGCCTCACGCCGCAGCGAGACCGTCACGATCTCGGCTTTCGCCGCCGCGATCGCCTTGGCGAGAATGGCGGGCGAGGGATATTGCGCGGTTCCGACAATCAGGCGCGAGGCGAGCGTGACGCCATAGAGCGTCAGGCCTTTTGCGTCCGTGATTGGGTTCATAAGAGCGTCCTTTTCAGCCGCCTTGGCGTGGGGTGAGGATCTCGACCGCGTCGCCCTCTTTCAGCCGGGCTTGATCGCGCTCAGCCTTGCGCACGAAAACGTGGTTGAGCGCGGTCGCGACGGCCAAATCCGCGAAATCGAGCTCGCTGAGAAGGGCGGCGAGCGTCGCCGCCGTCACCTCACGCGCTTCGCCGTTCAACTGGATCCGCATCCATCACCTCCGGAAATTGGGC
Source organism: uncultured Alphaproteobacteria bacterium (assembly GCA_963829515.1). Taxonomy (GTDB): domain Bacteria; phylum Pseudomonadota; class Alphaproteobacteria; order Rhizobiales; family Beijerinckiaceae; genus Methylocapsa. The sequence continues at coordinate 410,022 of CAWHIP010000005.1, read as the reverse complement.
GCCTTCGAGCGCAAGCTGGACCACACGGCGCGCAAGCGCCGGGGCGAGCAGAAATCCATGCCGATACAAGCCATTGATCAAGATGGTCCGACCGATTACGCGCAGCCGGGGAAGATTATCGGGATAGGCTGGGCGCACGCCGGCCCCGGTCTCGATGATCTCCGCCTCGGCGAAAGCCGGATGAATGGAATAGGCCGCGCCGAGAAGCTCGAGCATCCCCCGCGCCGTGATCCGGCCGGGCTCGTCGTTTTCGATCATGGTCGCGCCAATCATGAAACGCCCGTCGCCGCGCGGCACGACATAGGCGGGATGGCGCGGATGCAGCAGCCGCACCGGCCGCGCGAGGGTTACGTCGGACGTGGCCAGCACCAGCATTTCGCCCTTGACGCCGCGCAGATCGGGAAGCTTGTCGCGCGCGTCGAGCCCGCGGCAATCGATTGTCCAGTCGGCGTCATTCGGCAGGGTATTGGCGTCAACGCCGTAATGCAGCGCGACCTTGGCGAATTCAGCCAGACGCGCGGCGAGCGCCGTCAGGGCGGCGCGGGGATCGAGATGCGCTTCGCCGTGAAAAAACAAGGCTTGCTCGAAGCGCCCAGCGAGATCAGGCTCAAGCGCCGCCACGCCTGCCGAGTCCAAGCGCTGAAATGCGTGGGTGCGGCGGGCGAAGCGGGCGAGTTCGGGCTGGTCGCGCGCCGGCGCCACGACAAGCGAGCCCCGCGTCAAGGCGACGGGCGCGGCCTCGGTCCAGAAATGAAGCGATTCGACGCCGAGATCGACGACGCAAGGCTCGGCCCCCTCGCCCGCCTCGCACCAGGGCGCGAGCATGCCGCCGGCGAGATGGGAGCAGCCGAGCCCCGGCCCCTCGCGCCGCTCGATCACCTCGACCTCGCAGCCGGCGCGGGCGAATTCAAAAGCTGCGGTCAGCCCCGCGAACTCCGGCGCCGATGACGCGGATGCGCATGGGCTCACACCTCCGCGTCCGGCCGAGGCCGGGCGGACAAAATGCGAACGGGAAAAAGGGAGAAAATCCGGATTGACATCACCATCCCTACGCCAGTGCGAACTGGATCAGGTTCGAAGGGTCGCCGGGCCGCTCTCGCGCATGAACCCAAAAAGTTGCGGGCTTTTCGGATAGTTTCATGCGCCGATAAAAGCGTTGCCAGCCTCTCAGCCCCCTGCCGGGGATCCCCTAGGTTTGCAATATGTTACGTAGGCCCGGCGGCGGCGGGCGTCAAGGATTCTAGTTCGCTTAAGCTTTGCCGCGCGCGGTGTATGCGCCCGCCGAACGTAGTAGGATGCGGAGGTTCAGGCCGAAACAATTCGCGTCATCGCGCGCCTCGCGGGGCGACGGAAAATCACATGCGGCCAAATGTCTTCACCATCGCGCCGGGCGCGCCCTTCCTGAAAACCTTCGCGGCGGCGCTTTTCGAGGGCCGAATCGTCGAGGGGTTTTCGAAATCGCCTCGGGCCGCTCGACATGGCGGCGGCGACCATCTATGTGCCGACGCGCCGCGCCGCCCGCGCCCTGGCCGATGAGCTCGCCCGCGCCTTGAATCGCTCGGCGACGCTGCTGCCGCGCATCCTGCCGCTCGGCGCCTTGGAGGAGACCGAGACCGGCCTGATCTTCGACGCGGCGGCGCTGGAATTGGGGGAAGATCTCGGTGAAGATCCGGTCGACGATTTGCCCATGGCGGCGAGCGAGATCGCAAGGCGTATGCAGCTCTCCGAATTGATCCTCGCGTGGTCCCGCGCATTGCGCCACGCCATTGTCTCGGTCGGTCGAGGTGGCCAATATGAGACCGATACGCGCGAGTCCTGCCTGGTCGCGACCACCGCCGCCGACGCCTGGCATTTGTCCGGTGAGCTTGCCGGCCTCATCGACGAGCTGATCATCGAGGATGTCGCCTGGGCGCGGCTCGATCCCCTGGTCCTGCCCGAGTTCGACCCCTATTGGCGGATCACGCTCGATTTTCTCAACATAGCCATCGGGCATTGGCCGCGCATCCTCGAGCGGCAAGGTTTGGTCGACAAGGCGCGCCGTCAGGTCGCGCTCATCGAGCGGCAAAGCCGGCGGCTGGGCGAGGGAGGCGCCGGCGGACCGGTCATCGCCATTGGCTCGACCGGGTCCAATCGCGCGACGGCGCGGCTCCTTGCCGCGATCGCCCGCGCGCCTAGGGGCGCCGTCGTGCTGCCGGGCCTAGATCAGGATCTTGACGATGCGGCCTTCGCGCTGATCGGGGGCGACTCCAAGCGCGGCGTCGAGGCCTCGTTCAGCCATCCGCAGGCGGCGCTTCGCCGCCTTCTTTCGGCGCTCCAGGTCGGGCGCGAGGAGGTGCGGCCTCTCGGCGAGGTCGCGCCGGCGCTCGCCGCGCGCGGAAAATTCGTGTCGCAAGCCTTGCGTCCGGCCGAGACGACCGACGCATGGATCGGCTATCGCGAATGCGTGGACGCGGCGGAGATCGAGGCCGCCTTGGCCGGCGTCACGCTGATCGAAGCGGCCGACGAGCGCGAGGAGGCGCTGGCCCTCGCGATCGCCATGCGGCGCGCGCTGGAGACTCCGGGCGCGACGGCGGCCCTGGTGACGCCGGACCGCGAGCTCGCGCGCCGGGTTCGCGCCGAGCTGCTGCGCTGGGGCGTCGATGTGGATGATTCCGGCGGCGAGCCCCTGAGCGCGAGCCCGCAAGGCGTTCTCGCCCGCCTCGCCATCGCCTGCGCCGCGAGCGGCATGACGGCGGAAAGCCTCGCCGCGCTTTTCGCCCATCCGAGCGTCCGCCTGGGCTTTCCCCGCGCGGATCTCGCCCGCCGCGCAGCCTTGCTTGAAATCGGAATCCTGCGCTCGCCCCGCGCCGCCGGCGCCCTTGCCGATCGCATCATTGGCTCCCTGGCCGATCTAATCAGGCTCGCGCGCGAGGACGCCATGGAGCGTTTCGCCTACCCGGCCAAGGCGCGGATCGCCGCCGTCGAATGGGACGGCTTGCAAGAACTTCTGGTCCAGCTCGGGGCGCACTTCAGGCCGCTGCTCGATCTGCGCGGCGAGCATGACCTCAACGCCTGGGTCGCGGCGCATCGCGCGACGCTCGAAGGGATCGCGCAAGGTGCGGACGGCGCCGAGGACGCCGAAGACGCGGAGGCCTTGGAGGCTCTGCTTGACGAGCTGGCGCGAAGCGCGACGTCGGGCCTGCGCTTCGACGCCGAGGGCTATGAGTTTTTTTTCGCCGCCGTCGCCCGCGAGGTCACATTGCGCGGACCAAAAAACGCGCATCCCCGCTTGAAGATATTCGGCCTCCTCGAAGCCCGCCTCATGGAGGCGGATGTCATGCTGCTCGGCGGCCTCGACGAGACGGTTTGGCCGCCGCAGGCGCGGACCGACGCTTTTCTCAATCGGCCCATGCGCGCCGCCTTGGGCCTGACGCCGCCGGAGCGCAAGCTCGGCCAGACCGCGCATGATTTCGCGCAAGCCCTGGGACATGGCGAAGCGATCTTGAGCCGCGCGGCCAAGCGCGGCGGCGCCCCGACGACGCCCTCGCGTTTCATCCAGCGGATGGCCGCTTTGGGCGACGCCGCCTGGGGCGCTTGCGCCGCGCGCGGAAAAATCTATCTCGACCTTGCGCGGGCGCTCGACCGCCCGGCGAAGGCTGCGGCGCAGATCAAGCGGCCGATGCCGCGGCCGCCGCTCGATTTGCGGCCGAGTAGCCTCAGCGTCACCCGCATCGAGACGCTGCGGCGCGACCCTTACGCCATCTATGCCGAGAGGATTCTGGGCCTCGCCGCGCTTGATCCGCTTGGCGGCGCGGCGGGGTTGGCGGAGCTTGGCGGCGCGGTCCATGCCGCGCTCGAACATTTCGTCGCGGCGTTTCCGGCCGGACCTTTGCCCGAGGACGCGCGCGAAAGACTTAGCGCGTTCCTGCGGGAGGGGCTCGCGGCCAATCTCGAAGATCCCGATTTCGCCGCGTTTCAATGGCCGAGGCTGGAAAGGACGATCGACTTTTATCTCGGCTTTGAGGCAAGGCGGCGCGACGCCATCCAAGAGATAAAATCCGAGATCGACGGCAAGCTGGCGATAGCTCTGGCTGACGGCTCGGTCTTCACCCTGACGGCCAGAGCCGATCGCATCGAGCTCAATCGCGACGGCGGTGCGACCCTCATTGATTACAAGACCGGAACGTCGCCGAGCAGCCGAGAAATTCTTGTCGGCTTCGCGCCGCAACTCACGCTGGAGGCCGCGATGGCTCGACGAGGCGCCTTTCGCCTTGGCGCGACTATAAATTCGGTCGAGGCGCTTTACTTGAAGCTCGGCGGCGCCGAAGGCGGCAAGGAGATTCCGATCGATTTCAAGGACAAGGGCGATTTCGCAGCCGTCGCCGAGGATCATTATTGCGGCCTCATCGCCTTGCTCGACCAGTTTCGCGACCCGGAGACCGCCTATCCGCCGCGGCCGTTCCCGAAATTCTACGCGCGCTACAACGCCTATGATCATCTGGCGCGGGTGAAGGAATGGTCGCTCGGCGGGGCGGCGGAGGATGGCGAATAATGCCCGGATCCAAAATTCCGCTGGATACTTTGCTGCGCCAGCATGAAGCGTCGAATCCGGCGGCCTCCGTTTGGGTTTCGGCCCATGCGGGATCGGGCAAAACGCATGTCCTCACGCAACGCGTCGTGCGCTTGCTGCTGCAAGGCGTCGCGCCGGCGAAAATCCTCTGCCTGACTTTCACCAAGGCGGCGGCGGCCAATATGGCTGGGCGCGTCTTTGAGACGCTCGCGGCCTGGACGCGACTTGCCGACAAGGAGCTGCGTGAGGAAATCCTCGCGACCGGCGCGCCGCCGCCGCGACGGGAGGAGCTCAGCGAAGCGAGACGGCTCTTCGCCCGCGCGGTGGAGACGCCGGGCGGATTGAAGATTCAGACGATTCACGCCTTTTGCGAAAGACTGCTTCATCTGTTTCCCTTCGAGGCGAACGCGCCATCGCGCTTCGAAGTCGCCGATGACGCGCGCCAGGCCGAACTTTTGTCGCGCGCGCGCCGTGAGATTCTCGCCGAGGCGATGGCCGATGTCGGCGGGCTCGGCGCTGAGCTTCAACGCGTCGCGGATGAATGCGGGGCGAAGGATTTTCCGGATCTGCTCAAGGCGGCGATGGCGCATCGCGGCGGTTTCAAAGGGAGCTGGCGCCAGAACTCCGAACTCGCCTTGCGCAAGGCGCTCGGCCTCGACGCCGGCCGAGGCGTCGCCGAGCTTGACCGCGAGATGATCGAAGACGGCGTCGCGCCGGCGCGCTGGAGCGAGATCGCGGACTTTCTCGATCAAGGCAAGAAAACCGATCAAGAGCGGGCGAAGCTGTTGCGGGAGGCGGCGTTAGCATTAGGGCGGGGCGCTGGCGGCGGTCGCGACGCCTGCCTTGCCTCTTATCTCGCGGTCTTCTTCATTGATAAAGGGAAGGGCGGCAGGGCGAAGATTCTTCTGACCAAGGACCTCGCCGGCGAGCGGCCGGACATCGCCGACGCGCTCCACGCGGAACAGGAGCGGCTCGACGCGCTTCGCGCCATGCGGAAGGCCGCGGCGACCTATGACCGCACCCTGGCGCTGATTGCCGTGGTCGACGCCATTCTCGCGCGCTACGAGGCGATGAAGGCCGCGCGCGGCGTTCTCGACTTCGATGATCTCGTCGCGCGAACCCTGGCTCTGCTGGAGCGCTCCGACGCGCGCTGGGTGCTCTACAAGCTTGACGCCGGCATCGACCATATTCTGGTCGATGAAGCGCAGGACACGAGCGCGGCCCAGTGGCGAATTCTCGAAGAGCTGACCAGCGATTTCGCGGTCGGCGACGGGTCGCGCAGGCGCCCGCGCACATTTTTCGCGGTCGGCGACGAGAAGCAATCGATCTTCTCGTTCCAGGGCGCCGCGCCGCATATGTTCGGGGAGATGCGGCGAAAATTCGAGACGAAATTCGTCGTTGGCGCCGAGTCCTTCGCGCATGTCCGGCTCAATCAGTCGTTTCGCTCGGCCCCGGGCGTCCTGTCGGCGGTCGACAAGATCTTCGAGCATGGCGGACATCAAGGCGGGCTCGTCGCGGCCGACGATGTTTGGACGCCGCATGAGGCGTTGAAGCGGGAGCTTCCAGGCCTCGTCGAAATCTGGCCGCCGGTCGGCGTGGAGGCGCACGAGGATCCGCGCGACTGGCGGCTCCCGCTCGATCTCCTCGACGCCACGGACCCGGCGAGCCTGGTGGCGGAACGCGTCGCGCAAAAGATCGCGCGGCTCATCGCCCGCGGATCGGGCGAATATGTCCATGACGGCCGGATACGGCGAATGCGTCCCGTTCGCGCCGGCGACGTCATGATTTTGGTGCGCCGGCGCGACGCGTTTTTCGAGGCCGTGATCCGCGCCCTGAAGCTCTGCAAGGTTCCAGTCGCCGGGGCCGATCGGCTCGAGCTCGCCGAGCATATCGCCGTCAAGGACCTGATCGCGGCGGGGCGCGCGGCGCTGCTCGCGCAAGACGATCTCAATCTCGCCTGCGTGCTGAAATCGCCCTTGATCGGCCTTGACGACGCGGATCTCCTGGCGATCGCGCCGGGCCGGGCCGGCAGCCTTTTCGACGCGCTCGCGGCCTCCGCGACGCCGGCGCACGCCGAGGCCTGCGTCAAGCTCGCGCGCTGGCGCGAACGCGCCGCCTTAAGCCCTTTTTCATTTTATTCGCGTCTGCTCGGCGAGGAGGGCGGCCGCCGCGCGATCGCGGCGCGGCTCGGCCCTGAAGCCAGCGACGCCATCGATGAATTCATCCGCCTCGCCTTGGCGCATGAAGGCGAGGCCGCGCCGTCCCTTGTGACTTTCCTGAACGATCTTGAAGCGATGGATTGCTCGATCCGGCGCGACATGGAGACCGGCCTCGACACTGTGCGGGTGATGACCGTGCATGCGGCCAAGGGGCTCGAAGCCAAGATCGTGTTTCTTCCCGACACCTGCAGCGCGCCCTCGCCGCGTCACGAGCCAAAGATCTTCGCTCTCGACGCCGGATTTGGCGATGCGTCGATCATCGCCTGGTCGCCGCGCCGGGACGCCGATTGCGCCGCTGTCGAGGCCGCGCGCGAGCGCATGCGGGCGGCGGCGGCGGACGAATATCGGCGTCTTCTCTATGTCGCTTTGACCCGCGCCGAGGAGCGGCTCTATATCGCGGGGTTTCATGGCGCGAACAAGCCGAGTCCCGCCTCCTGGGCGGCGATGATTGACGCCGCTCTCTCCGCTGGAGACGATATCGAAACGGCGCCCGCCTTCTGGAACTCCGAGGACCAAATCCTGCGCCGCGTGACGCCGGGCGCCATGCGTCCGGGCGACGATTTGGCCGAAGCGTCGGCGGGCGAAACCGAGGCGGCGACGCCGGGCTGGCTTTGGCGCGCCGTCGATCCGGAGCCGGACGCGCCGCCGCCAATTCGCCCCTCGAGCGCGCTCGCGGCGGCGGATCGGCCGCGCGAAATCGGACTGCCCACGGCGCGGCGCGAGGCGTTGCGCCTTGGGTCTCTCACCCATGTGCTTATGCAATATCTGCCTGGCGTGGCACCGGAGCGAAGACTCAAGGCGGCGCTGGCTTTTCTTGCCGCGCGCGCCGATGACCTCGATGAGCGCGACAGGATGAGGCTCGCCGATGCGGCCGTGGAGTTGATCGAGGCCCCCTCGCTCGCCGATCTTTTTGGTCCGGGCTCGAAAGCGGAGGTCTCGGTCGCCGGGCAAGCGACGCTGGCGCCAGGGGTTTGCATCGAAGTTTCGGGCCAGATCGACCGGATCGCCGAGACGGCTGACGAGATTCTCGTCGCCGATTTCAAGACTGGCGCGCCTTGCGCCCCGGCCGAGACGCCCCCAGCCTATCTTGCCCAAATGGCGCTCTATCGCGCCGTCCTCGCGCCGCTCTGGCCCGGCAAGCGCTTGCGGATGCTGCTGATCTGGACCTCGGGGCCGCGGGTCGATGTGCTGGCTGAAGCGGATCTCGAGGCAGCCCTGGCCGCTTTTGCGGCGGGAAGGGGTTCAACCTAAATGAATGCCAACACGAGGGCTTTTAAAGCAAATATTGTTCATAAAAACACCAGGAATAGGCTGGCCATCGCGAACTTGAACGGATCTTCCACCAGAACAACCAAACATACCACTTACTTTAAGAGTTTTGCTGTTCAAGAATTTAGCTTCCAGAATGATGCGTCATGTTTTATCTTTTACTGTAATAGTGCTTGAATCTCTAGTCTGCTTGGAAGAATATGTCTCTCCATCCTGAGCGAAGATCTCATTTCTTCTAATTTCAACCGGGGGTGACCCCGACCCATCATTCGGCAATTATCACCTTGACAAAGCGCGTTTTATATGATGATCTAGGCTCCATAGACGGAGCCTGTCATGTCAAATCTGTCCCGCCCCGAATTTCATGATGACGTAAAAGCGCGCGAATGGCTTGAGGCCGAGCTTTGGCCGAATGGCCCGATCTGCCCGCATTGCGGCGTGATCGACCAAGCAACGCTCATTGAAGGGCAAGGCTCACCGTCCAGGCCTCTACCAGTGCAATGCCTGCCGCGAGCAATTCACGGTCACGGTAGGCACGCTCTATGAGCGCTCCAAGGTTCCGCTGCATAAATGGCTTGCCGTGACGCATCTCATGATGGCGTCAAAGAAAGGCATGAGCGCCCTTCAAATCAGCCGCATGATCGGCCTCAGCTACAAGACGACATGGTTCCTTTGCCATCGCATCCGCGAGTCGCTTCGCGATGCTTCCTTGCCGCCCATGGGAGGCGATAACAAGGTTGTGGAAGCCGACGAAACCTATATCGGCGGCAAAGCCAAGAACCGCGCCTTCAAAGAGCCTGCGCCCAAGAAGGTGGTTCTCTCGCTTCTCGAGCGCGGCGGCCATGTCCGCTCTTTCCACGTCGCGAACATCACCGCAAAGACGGTCAAGCCGATTATCGCCAAGAATGTCGAATTGGCCTCCATGCTCATGACCGACGAAAGCGCGATCTATCCGAAGATCGGCGCGAAGTTCGCGAACCACGGAACGGTCAACCATTCCGCCAGCGAGTACGCGCGCCTCGGCGGCTATATCCACATCAATACCGCAGAGAACTTCTTCAGCATCGTGAAGCGCGGAATTATCGGCTCGTACCACCATGTCTCAGAAGCCCATTTGCACCGCTACGTGGGCGAGTTCGATTATCGCTATAATACCCGCTCTGTGACCGATTTTGAGCGCTTCTCCGCGAGCATCCCCGGCATTGTAGGGAAGCGCCTGACCTATCGGCGGATTGGTGAAGAAGGCCGCGCTTAAGAAGCAGGCTTTGGCTTTTTCTCGCTGGAGGAAGCGCCAGAAACCTTAGCAGGCTTGGATGCGGGCCGGTGTTTTGGTCCGCTCTTAGCCGCCGCATGAACCGCCGCGCGGAAGCGTTCCTCGGCATCTGGCCGTTCCTCATCGCTGACTTCATTTGATAGTTTGGATTTGGCCATGAAGCTCACCTTTGCTGTCACAGAGCCAACTATAGACCTCCCCATCGATCTTTTGCGTGAAATTGGGGAAACCACAATTCTTTTCGCCAACTTAGAATGGCGCCTAACAAGGTTCGCCTACGCTATTTTAGGTGTCGATCGAAACATAGGAAGAATCGCTGTACGGGAGCCGCGAGCGTATGAGCGCTTCGACATGATATGCGAGCTTCTCTCTTACAAAGGAGCCGCCTCTCAGGCCGATTTGCCTGGAATTAGAAAACGAATCGTAGAATGCGACGAGGCGCGGAACCTACTAGCCCATTCTACCTGGGTTAGGGACCCCGTTCACAATTCCTTTCGTTTAGTAAAAACGACCGGTCAATGGCAACCAACTCCGTCTCATCCACCGAAAATGAAACGGAAGGTTCACCCGGAAGCTGTGCTTTTTGAGGCCCCGGAGGCGGCAGCGCTGAACGATAAGCTGAGACAGCTTTTGAAGGAAGTCGAACAATGGGCCAATGAATTCCGGCCGCCGCAAGCATAGCGATAAATACATCCTGCGCGACTTCATACGAGTTGTCGTCTGCTCGACCAGAAAGCTCATCAGAGCCCGCGATAATCATTGCTGGTGTAAGTTTCATTCCCCATCATCGCGCACATCCATACGCACGCAAACGCACTCTGAAATCACTCGCGCCGGCCTGTCATCCCCTATCTAGGGCTAGGGGTTGCTTTGTCAAAGTGATAATTGCCCATCATTCAATTCAGCATCAATAAAAATACCTTCTTCAGAACGTTCTATAGATAAAGCATCGCATGTTCCTATCTGAAGCGCTATAAGTTTTCCGTATCCGTCCCGCGCTATTCCAACAGTTCCGATTAAAACCTTTACTGCATCGGCGCTAATATATCCATCGCAACCATTTGGTGGTGTAGGAAAATTTGCGGGTTTTAGCCAACCATGAACTTCATTATCGGAAAAAGGTATAGGCGATAATTGTTTAGGGGGACTCGCCGTCGTCGCTAGAGAAAGTGCCAAAGGACGTGGTGGCGCGGGTTCAATAAAATAAATGATTAATCCGCCTGCTATCATAATGGCTGATAAAATGTATGCCCATCGAATAACTGTGATATCCGCGGCGCGATTTCGCAGCCAAGTTGGCACATGATGAATTCCGGCCCATTTTGCCCATTTGGAAAGATTCGAAATAGCATCATCCGGCGGAGTGCGAGCAAACGCCATCAGCAGCGCTGCGATGCCGAGGAGCGCGCCGAAAATCCAGAAAAAAATCTGCAAGGATCCCATGTATGCATAATAGACGTCCCATCAGCCAATGGACGAGTTGATTCTTGTTGTTCCCCGCTCCGGGGTGCCCTATTCGAACTAGCCCGCGACCCCCGCCGAGCATGGCTTGACGCCAGCCGACGGCCTTCTTACCTTGCGGGGGAAACGCGGCGGGTATTGTCCCGCGCCTTTGGAATTACGAGAGACGATCATGTCCACCGTCAAAGTCACCGACGCCACTTTCAAAGCCGATGTGGTGGGCGCAAGCGTCCCGGTCGTGGTCGATTTCTGGGCCGAATGGTGCGGCCCGTGCAAGATGATCGGCCCGGCCCTGGAGGAGATCGCCACTGAGTTGCAAGGCAAGGTGACGATCGCCAAGCTGAATGTCGATGAAAACCCCGGCGTCGCCGGCGCTTATGGAATCCGCACCATTCCGACGCTGATGCTGTTCAAGGACGGCAAGCAGGCGTCGACGAAAATCGGCGCGGCGCCGAAAGGCGAGCTGAAGAAATGGATCACCGACGCCATCTGACCCTTCGCCGCTAGGCGCCCGCTTGAAAAAGGACCTCGCGAGAGGTCCTTTTTGCTTGGCGGGACGGCTTAGGGCGCGACGGCTGATTCGCGCGGCGCGATAGAATTCCAAGGCGATAGGGTTCAAGGTAGGCGCATGGGAAAATATGCGGTGAAGGAGATTTTCCTCACTTTGCAGGGCGAGGGCGCGCAGGCCGGCCGGGCCGCCGTCTTTTGCCGCTTTTCCGGCTGCAATCTCTGGTCGGGCCGGGAGAGCGATCGCGCCGGGGCCGCTTGCCGTTTCTGCGACACGGATTTCGTCGGAACCGATGGCGAGGGCGGCGGCGGCTTCGCGGACGCTGAAGCGCTGGCCGAGTCGATCGCGCGCGCCTGGGGCGACGGGTGGGAGAATCGCTTCGTCGTGTTCACCGGCGGCGAACCCTTGCTGCAGCTTGACGCGGCGTTGATCGGCGCGGCGCATGCGCGAGGTTTCGAGCTTGCGGTCGAAACCAATGGGACCATCGCCCCGCCGGCAGGCCTCGACTGGATCTGCGTCAGCCCGAAAGCGGGGGCGCCCTTTGTCGCGACAAGCGGCTCCGAATTGAAGCTCGTCTACCCGCAGCTGGGCCTTGCGCCCGATGAATTTCGCGGCCTCCCCTTCACGCATTTCTGGCTGCAGCCCATGGACGGGGACGAGATCGCGGCGAACACCTCCGCGGCAATCGCTTATTGTCTCGATCACCCGCCCTGGCGTCTCAGCCTGCAGACGCACAAGCTGATCGGAATCAGATGAAGATCGCCTCATGAAGATCATGCAAGCCTTCCGCTTCGAGGCGGCGCACCGGCTGCCGAATGTGTCGGAGCAACACCGTTGCCGCCGGCTGCATGGCCATTCCTATCGCGTCGAATTGAGGCTTGAAGGCCCGGTTGATCCGGTCACAGGTTTCGTCGTCGATTTCTTCGATGTCGAGGCCGCCTTCAAGCCCTTGCTCGAACGGCTCGACCATTATTATTTGAACGACGTCGAAGGACTCGAAAATCCCACGGCGGAAAATATCGCCATCTGGATCTGGGACCGCACGAGGAAAGCGCTGCCGCAGCTGACCAGCGTCATCGTTTTCGAGACCGCGGATTGCTCCGCCGAATATGATGGCGCGTAAACAATAGCAGAGCTGCAGCAAAAAGGTCGAGAGGCTGTTTGAAACGATGCGCAGGCAGCGCGGGGTCGGTAGGCCCCTTTTTTAGTCATTCCGCTGACACGCGCCTGCGGCAAGCTTCCGAAAAGCAAAAATCCAAGCGGAAGGAAACAGCCCATGGCGCGCCGCCCGCACCATCATAATGCCTCCGTGGCGAGACTTCGTCCGGAGCAAGACCCGCCGCGTTTCACCCAGACCCCCACGCATCCCGGACGCGGCTATCAAGATTTTCCCTTAGGCCCCGGGGCCGCGCCCTATCGGGCGAGGCTGGAGGATCTCGTCGAACATCTGCCGCCTGGGCTCGATGAGAAAATGGTCTTCCATATCGCCGGCGACACTGGCGGGGTGCGGGATCCGGCGCCCCAGCAGATCGTGGCGGCGGCGTTGGAGGACGACGCCGAACACAACAAGAGCGGCGGCGAAGCCGCGTTCTTCTATCATCTCGGCGACGTCGTCTATTACAATGGCGCCACGACCGAATATTATCCGCAGTTCTATTTGCCTTACGAATTTTATCCTTTGCCGATCATGTCGATTCCCGGCAATCATGATGGCGATCCGATGCTGGCGCCGGATACGCGGCAGCCCGTCGAGCCGAGCCTGTCGGCTTGGCGGCGCAATTTCTGCTCGGCGACGCGCGTCATCGTTCCCGAAGCCGGCGAGACGCCGCGCCACACGATGACGCAGCCCAATCCCTATTGGACATTGCAGACGCCCAAGGCGAATTTCATTGGCCTCTACACCAATGTGCCGGAAGGCGGCGAGGTCAGGGACGACCAGAAGGAATGGCTGATCGGCGAGCTGAAACATGCGGCGCGCGACACGGGCAAGGCGCTCTTCGTTTGTCTGCACCACCCGATTTTTTCAGCCGACACGCATTATAGCGGAAGCCCGGCGATGAAATCCCTCCTCGACGAGGCGGTGAAGGAGTTGGGCGCGCATCCCGACATCGTTTTCTCGGGGCATGTGCATAATTACCAGCGCTTCACGCGCAAGATCAACGACCAGGACTACACCTATATTGTCGCCGGCGCCGGCGGCTATTGGCATCTGCACAGCATAGCCAAATTCATGGGCGCGAAGGTCACCCCGCCGTTTCGGCAAGCCGACGATCCAAATGTCGTTCTCGAGAACTACGTGGACGACACGCATGGATTCATGCGGGTCGAAATCGAGAATGACATGATCACCGCCCGCTATTACGCGGTCCGGCGCCCGCAAGACACGCCGGGGACCAGCCCGCGCGTGGCCGACCTGTTTCAGCAGCAGTTCAAGTCCAACAAGCTCATCCGCTGAACTCCGCTCGATCTACTGCGGCGGTGTGCCGTTGAGCGCCAAAACTTCTCCGGCGAGATATAGGCTGCCTGTGATCAGGATGCGCGGCGCCGCCCGCCAATCGCGCACGGCGAGATATCGCAACGCCGATTCGACGCTTTCGCAAGCGGCGGCCCGAATCCCCGCCTGATCGGCCGCGGCGGCCACGTCGCGCGCGGAATTGGCCTGTTCGGTCGCCATCGGAACGGCGAGGACTTCTTGCGCGAGGCCCTTGAAGGCGCGGAGAAAAGCGCCCGTGTCCTTGGTCGCGAGAGTGCCGCAGATCAGGATGAGCGGCTTTTGCAGGTGGTCCTCGAAATCAGCCATGGCTTGCGCAAGCGCGCGGCCCGCGTCTTCATTATGGCCGCCGTCGAGCCAGATTTCGGCTCCCTCCGGGGCGAGAGCCAAGGCATGGCCCTTGGCGAGATTTTGCAGGCGCGCCGGCCATTCGGCCTGGGCCACGCCGCGCTCGAACGCGCCCGGATCGAGATCCGGCTCGACGCAGCGCAAGGCCGCGAGGGCGGTCGCCGCGTTTTGATGCTGGTGGCGGCCGAGCAGGCGCGGCAGCGGCAAATCCAGCAGCCCGTGCGCGTCCTCGAAAATGAGGCGGCCGTGCTCCTCCCTCGCGGCGTAATCCTGCCCCGCGGCGATCAGCGGCGCGCCGCGGCGCTGCGCCTCAAGTCGCAGCACCGCCAAGGCCTCCTCGGGCTGAACGCTGGCGATCACCGGCGCGGGCGGCTTGATGATTCCGGCCTTCTCGAAGGCTATTTTCGCGACCGTCGGACCGAGGAACTCCGGATGATCGATGGAGATCGGCGTGATGACCGTCGCCTTCGGCCGCGCGATCACATTGGTGGCGTCGAACCTGCCGCCAAGGCCGACTTCGAGCAGCAGATAATCCGCCGGCGTTTCGCTGAAGAGCTTGAACGCCGCCGCAGTGGTCACTTCGAAGAATGTGATCGGCTGGCCCTGATTGGCTTTTTCGCAGGCGCGCAGAGCCGCATAAAGTTCAGCGTCTCCGACGAGCTTGCCGCCGCCTTCAGCTCCGAGCCTGATGCGCTCATGAAAGCGCACCAGATGGGGCGACGTGTAAACATGGACGCGCTTTCCGGCCGCTTCGAGGATCGCGCGCATGAATGCGACAGTGGAGCCCTTTCCATTCGTGCCGGCGACATGGATGATGGGCGGCAAGCGCTGTTCCGGCGCCCCCAGGGCGGCGAGCAGCCGCTCGATTTGCCCGAGCGAGAGCTCGATCGACTTGCGGTGCAGCTTGAACAGGCTGGAGAGAAGAGTGTCCAGAGAATCCATGGCGCCCTTGTTCGAGTTGGCGTCGGAGCGCTTGCCGATCAAATTAGGACATTTGACCGAAAAGGAATCGCTCGAATTTTAAAGACTTGGAGCATGTTCGGATCGAAAAAGCGGGTCAACTTCTTCGGCATCATGCTCTAGAGCCGGATGACCTCAGATGGAAGCGCTTTGCGTTTCCATCTGAGGTCTGAATCCGCCTCTCATCAAAGGATTAGAGCATGATGTCGTCCGAAAACCGGTCTCCACTTTTCGGCATCATGCTCTATGCGGCGGCTTGCGCGGCCGGCGGCGTCTGCGTCAATAACCCGCAGAGGCGCGCAAGCGTGGCCCGCATGTCATGGCGATGCACGACCATGTCGATCATGCCATGCGCTTCGAGATATTCGGCGCGCTGAAAGCCTTCGGGCAGGCGCTCGCGAATTGTTTGCTCGATCACTCTCGCGCCGGCGAAGCCGATGACCGCGCCGGGCTCGGCGACATGAATATCGCCCAGCATGGCGTAAGAGGCGGTCACGCCGCCGGTCGTCGGATTGGTCAAGACCACGATATAGGGAAGCTTGGCCGCGCGCAGACGCTGCACGGCGATCGTCGTTCGCGGCATTTGCATCAAGGAGAAGATTCCTTCCTGCATGCGCGCGCCGCCGGAGGCGGTGAAAATGATGAAGGGCGTCCGCCGCTCGATCGCGGTCAGGATCCCGGTGACGATGGCCTCGCCGGCGGCCATGCCGAGCGAGCCGCCGAGAAAGTCGAAATCCTGCACTGCCGCGACGATATTCATTCCTGCGAGCTTGCCGAAGGCGAGCTTCACCGCATCCTGCGCTTCAGTCTTCAGGCGATATTCCTTGAGCCGGTCCGTGTAGCGCTTCACATCGCGGAATTTCAGCGGATCGAGCGGCACTTCCGGCGTGGCGATCTCTTCATAGGCCGCCCCGTCGAAAAGATTATCTAGCCGCGCCTTCGCGGCGAGCCGCATGTGATAGCCAGAGCCCGGCACAACGAAGATATTGGCTTCGAGGTCCTTGTGAAAGACAAGCTCGCCGCTTTCAGGGCATTTGACCCAGAGATTCTCAGGCGTTTCGCGGCGCAGCAGCGACCTGACCTTGGGCGGGACGACATTGGCGATCCAGTTCATCGGGTTACCTGTCTAAGGACGATCGTATTCGGGCGCAAGTTTGGTCAGGGGCGGCTCGCCGGTCGAGGCCTCAGCCGACCGAGAGCGCCGCGGAGCGAACGCCCCTGGCGATCTCGGCGACGAGGCCGGCGACCGTCTCCACACTCCTGGCGGTCGCCTTGCCCTCGGCGTCAAGCGACCCCCGCAAGGCCTCGACCAGCGCCGAACCTACGACCACGCCATTCGCATGCGCCGCGAGGGCGGCGGCGGAGGCGGCGTTCTTGACGCCGAAGCCGATCGCGACTGGCAGAGACGAATGGCGCTTGATCCGCTGAACCGCCAAGGCGACCTTGGACAGATCCGGCGCCGCCGCGCCGGTGACGCCGGTAATCGAAACATAATAGACGAAGCCGGACGTATTCGCGAGGACCGCGGGCAGCCGCGCGTCATCGGTCGTCGGCGTCGCGAGCCGGATGAAATTGAGCCCGGCGGCGAGCGCCGGCAGGCAAAGCTCCGCATCTTCTTCGGGCGGCAGATCGACGACGATGAGGCCATCGACGCCGGCCTCCTTCGCCTTGGCGAGAAATGGCTGGACGCCATAGACATAGATCGGGTTGTAGTAGCCCATCAAAACGATCGGCGTCGCCTGATCGGTCTTGCGGAAATCCGCGACAAGGGCCAGCGTTTTCGCAAGCGTCGTCCCGGCCTGGAGCGCGCGCAGCCCCGCCGCCTGAATCGCCGGCCCATCCGCCATCGGATCGGTGAAGGGCATGCCGACCTCGATCACATCGGCGCCGGCTTTTGGCAGCGCGGCCAAAAGCTCGCGGCTGGTCGAAAGGTCCGGGTCGCCCGCCATCACGAAGGTGACGAGAGCGGCGCGGCCTTCGCGCGCGAGATCTTCAAAGCGGCGGTCTATGCGTGTTCCCATGAGGTCTTGCCGGGCGATGCTCAGGCGCGAATGAGGAGAAAAACCAAGCGCGGCTTGGTTGCGGAGGCCGGCTGATCTTCCGAGAGAAAAAGCGCTCTAGCACGAAGACGGCCCAGGCGGAAGGCCGCACATGCGGAAGCGCTCGCATGGGTAAAGAACCCCGCGCGGAGGCGGAATTAGCTCCGATCCAAACATCCTGTCGAAAAAAACGATGGCGACCAATGCCCCTCACGCCGCATGGGGAGGCTCGTCTTCATCTTCCTCGGGCGGATGATCGAGAATGGCCATCAGCCGCCGCGCCCGCATCTGGTCCTGCGGATCCAAGGCCGCCACCTTGGCCAGGGCCGCGCGACCGTCCTCGATCCGGCCAAGGCGGGCGAGCAGCCAGCCCAAGGCGCGCAGCGCGAAAAGAAACGCGCGCGGCTCGCCATCGAAATTGGTGAAATTGGCATGTTCGGAGGTGACGGCGCGCCAGTCGCCCGGGAAATGATTGCGCTTGATCGCCTCGGCGACCCAGGCTTCGACATGGGGCAGGGCCTCGTGGAGGCGACGGCGGTAATAATAGAATTTATAGGCGCCGTAGCGCATGGCGAGATGGTTCGGCGCGATCGCCAACGCGCGCTGGACATGCGCCTCGGAGGCTTGCTCGTCGTCCCAGCAAAGCCCGACGGCATGCAGCGCGCGCTCCGCCTCCGCCGGAAGATCGCCGCCATAATAGCGCCTCTCCAGCCATTTCTCGTCATCCATCTCGACTTGCTCGGCTTAGTCTTCTTGACCTTCGGCTTGGCTAACTAGACCCCTCTTGGACGCCGGGCAAGCTAACCGCCCCGTTCGCCGCCGGGGAGTCCGGGCCACCCGGCTCTTGGCATGTTCGCGCCGAACGGCGATAAGCGATTGCGTTCTCGGCGGTCCGCGCGGCGTCTTCCGCGGCCTGGCGGGAAAGCGATGTCAGACACTTTGGGGAGAGGCTAAAGCCATGATCCGCCGGGTTCTCGCGCGCCTGGGCGGAGCGGTTCCGACAGTGTTCGTCATTGTCGCGGCCTCGTTTTTCCTTTTGCGCCTCGCGCCCGGCGGGCCGTTTGACTCCGAGCGGCCGCTCGACCCGGAAATCGCGCGAAATCTGCGCCGCATCTATCGGCTCGATCTGCCGCTCGTTGAGCAATTCTGGCTTTATCTCAAGGCCTTGTCGGGAGGCGATTTCGGCCCGAGCCTTCATTGGCGCGACTTTTCCGTCAATGAGCTTTTCGCCAAGGCCCTCCCCATCTCGGCTCAGCTTGGGCGCCGAAGCTTTGCTACTCGCTTTCATTGTCGGCGCGGCGCTGGGCGTCGCCGGTTCCGCGCGGCAAACCGGATTGGGCGCGCGTCTCGTCGACGGCGCCGCGCTTTTCGGGCGTCGTTCTGCCGGCTTTTGTCGTCGCGCCGGTGTTGCAGCTTTGCTTCGGCTTGACCCTTCGCGCCTTGCCGGTCGGCGGCTGGGACGGCGGCGCCTGGAGAAATCAGGTCTTGCCGGTGGCCACGCTCGCCTTGCCGCAGATCGCCATTGTGGCGCGGCTGATCCAGGCGGGATTGCGCGACGTTCTCGCCACGCCGCATATTCGCACCTTGCGGGCGTTCGGCCTGCCGGCTTGGCATATTCAGGCGCATGCGCTTCGCGCCGCCGTTCTGCCGGCCTTCTCCTATCTCGGCCTCGCGGCGGCCAATGTGCTGACCGGCTCCGTCGTCGTCGAAACCATTTTCGGCATTCCGGGCATGGGCCGATATTTCGTCGATGGCGCGCTCGGGCGCGATTACACGCTTGTCATGGGCACGGTCGTGGTCGTCGCAATTCTCGTCGTCGTCTTCAATCTCGTCGTCGATCTTGCTTACGCCGGGCTCGATCCGCGGGTGCGCGATGAATAGGCTTTCGCAAGCGCAAAAGCCGCGGCCGTCGCGCCTGACCCTATCGCTAGGCCTTGCCGGAAAAGGATCGGTTCGGGCGAGCCTATCGGCCCTCGCGCTGATCGCGCTGCTGTGCGTGCTCGGCCCGTTGGTTTCGCCGCATCCTTACGACCGAGTCTATCGCGACTATGTTCTCGTCGCGCCTTCATTGGCCTCGCATCCAAGCGCGGCGGAGATCGATCGCGCTTTGGCCGAGATCGCCCGGCGGATGCATGCGCGAATCGACATCCAAGACCGAAGCGGCCGTGCCTCGGAGGCGACGCTCGCCGCCGACGAGCCGATCGACGCCCGCGCCTTGAGAGCGTTCGAGCGCTCCGACATTTTTTCGGCCCCGCGCGTCCTCGAGCGCGAGGACGAGGGCCGCCGGCTGCGCATCGAGGCGCCCGTGAAGCGCTTGTCCTTCTTGTTCGGGACTGACGCCAATGGACGCGATCTGTTGACCCGCGTGCTCATCGCCGGCCGCGTCTCGCTGGCGGTCGGCTTGCTCGCCTCGCTCGTCGCCTCGATCATCGGCGTCGGCTATGGCGCGGTCGCCGGCTACGCCGGCGGGACAGCGGACGCGCTCATGATGCGGCTCGTCGAGATCATCTATGCGCTGCCCTTCATCTTCCTGGTCATTGTTTTGGTCATGGTCTTCGGCCGCCATTTCGCGCTGATCTTCATTGCAATCGGCGCCGTCGAATGGCTCGACATGGCGCGCATCGCGCGCGGCCAGACGCTCTCCATCAAGCGCAAGGATTATGTGTTGGCGGCCGAGGCGCTGGGCGCGACGGCGCCTGCGATCCTTTGGCGCCACATCGCGCCGAACGCGGCGGGGCCGATGATCGCCTACCTGACTCTGCTCGTTCCGCGCGTGATCCTGCTCGAAAGCTTCATCTCCTTTCTCGGCCTTGGCGTGCAGGAGCCATTGACGAGCTGGGGCGTGCTGATCGCCGATGGCGCGCGCAATATCCAAAGCGCGGTTTATCTTCTCGTCTTCCCGGCGATTTTTCTTGGGGTTACGCTCGCCGCGTTGCAGAGCCTCGGCAACGGCTGGCGCGACGCCTTCGACGCTGGGAGCGATTGAACGGAGATGGCGACCGAGGCGATCCTCTCATTCCGCGATCTTTGCATATCCTATGGCTCCAACCGCGTCGTCACGCATGTGAGTCTTCGCGCTCGGGCGCGGGGAGGTGGCGGCGCTGGTCGGCGAGTCGGGCTCCGGCAAAAGCCAGATGGCGCTCGCCGCCCTGAGGCTTCTCCCGCCGCCGGCGCTCGCGTCAGGGTCGATCATTTTCGAGGGCGAGGATCTACTCGCGCTTCCGCCGAGGCGTCTCGACGCGATCCGAGGCCGCCGCATCGCTTTTGTCTTTCAGGAGCCGATGTCGGCGCTTGATCCTTTGTTTACGGTCGGCGCGCAACTCGGCGCCGTCTTGCGGCTGCGCGCGGGATTTTCCCGCCGCGCATCGGCGTCGCGCGCGACAGAGCTTTTCGACCTCGTCGGCATCGCCGAGCCGGAGCGGCGGCTGCATGCCTATCCGCATGAATTATCCGGCGGTCAGCGCCAGCGCGTCGCGATCGCCATGGCGATCGCCTGCCGGCCCGACGTGCTGATCGCCGACGAGCCGACGACCGCGCTCGACGTCACGGTGGCGGCGAAAATTCTCGATCTTCTCATGGAGCTCAAACGGCGGCTTGGCATGGCGATGATCTTCATCAGCCATGATCTCGGCCTGGTCCGCCGGTTCGCCGATACGATCCATGTGATGCGCAGGGGCGAGATCGTTGAAAGCGGCCCCGCCGCCGGCGTCATATCGGCGCCGAAACATGAGTATACGCGACTGCTGCTTGCGGCTTTCCCGCGTCCGCGCGAGCCCCGCGCCGCGCATGGCGCGCCCGAGCTGCTCGCCGCAAAAGGCGTCAGCGTTTGCTATCGGCTGCGCGGCGGCTGGCTCGCGGGCAAGCGCGCATTCAAAGCTGTCGATGGCGTCAGCCTCGTCCTGCGCGAGGGCCGCACGCTTGGCCTTGTCGGCGAATCCGGCTCCGGCAAATCGACCCTCGCGCGGGCGCTTTTGAAGCTCACGCCGGCGAGCGGAGTCATTCGCTTCGCGCATCGCGACCTTACTCCGCTCAACGCGGCTCGGATGCGGCCGCTGCGCCGCTCCATGCAGCTTGTGTTTCAAGACCCCTACGCTTCGCTCTCGCCGCGCCTGCGGATCGGCGACATCGTCGGCGAAGGACTGCGCGTTCATGAGCCGTCGATGACGCGGGCCGAGCGCGACAAGCGGGCCGCGCGCGCCCTGGAGGAGGTCATGCTCGACCCCGATCTGCGCCGCCGCTTCCCGCATGAATTGTCCGGCGGACAAAGGCAGCGCGTCGCCATCGCGCGGGCGATGATCTTGAAGCCGCGCCTCGTCGTGCTCGACGAGCCCACCTCCGCCCTTGATCGCAGCGTGCAAATCGGCGTCCTGGCCTTGCTTCGCGACCTGCAGGACGCGCATGGCTTGTCCTATATTTTCATCAGCCATGACCTCGCCGTCATTCGCGCCTTGGCCGACGAGATCGCGGTGATGAAGGATGGCCGAATTGTCGAGCAGGGGGAGGCGCGTCGGATCATGGAGGAGCCGCGCGAGGCCTATACGCGGGCGCTCATCGCCGCGGCGTTTGGCGGCGGCGACGCGTGAAGCTGCGCGCAATAAGCCTTTCGCCTTCCCCATCCAACCCAGGCTGAAAGCTTCAATCTGTTATGCTATTGATAAAGCGACGCGGCGACAGCGCCCTGTTGGGGCTATGCGCGAATCTCGCGGGCTTGCGTCAACATTACGTTCCACCGATGGCGGGGGGCTCAGCCTCGCAACATTCAATTGCAAGGTGAGAGATGATTTTTGATGGTCGGACGATCAAGGTCGAGGCGCTTGACGGAGGATTAGCCGAGCTTCGCTTCGAACGCGGCGATGAGCCGGTCAACAAGCTCGACAAGCTGGCGTTCGACGATTTGCGTCGCGCGCTCGAGGCCATCGCCGGCGCGCCGGCGGTCAAGGGCGTGCTGATCACCAGCGCCAAGGACGCCTTCATCGTCGGCGCCGATATTTTCGAATTCAGCGCCCTAGTCAAGCAAGCGGAGGCGGATGTCGCGGCCTTCGTCGCGCAAAATAGCGCGATCATCACGGCGTTGAACGAACTGCCGGTTCCGACGGTCGCCGCCGTCAATGGCCTCGCGCTCGGCGGCGGCCTCGAGCTTGCGCTCGGGGCTGATTACCGCGTCATGTCGAGCGCCGCGAAGATCGGATTTCCGGAAATCCATCTCGGCCTCTTTCCGGGCTATGGCGGCACGGTGCGCCTGCCGCGCCTGATCGGCCTTCCGGCGAGCGCGGAATGGATCATAACCGGCGCTCAGCAAACGCCCGAGACGGCGTTGCGGCAGGGCGCCGTCGATGCGATCGCGACGCCCGACGTTCTGCGGGCGATCGCGCTCGCCATGCTCGGGCGGGCGGTCACGGGGGAGGCCGATTGGCGTCGCCGCCGGCTCGACTTGAAGAAAAGCCTCCAGCATTCCAAAGCGGAAGCGACGGAGCTTCTCGCCAGCGCCAAGACCCAGGCGGCGAAAACCTTGCCGCATTTGCCGGCGGCTGACATCGCAGTCGAGCTGTTGACGGAGGCCGCCGGCCTGGAGCGCGACGCCGCCCTGGCGCGCGAAGCCGAGGCGTTTGGAAGGACCGCGAAGACGCAAGCGGCGGCTTCCCTGGTCAGGATCTTCATCAATGAACAGGCGCTGAAAAAAGCGGCAAGGCGCTACGCCAAGACCGCGGCGCCGGTGCGCAAGGCCGCGGTCGTCGGCGCCGGCGTGATGGGCGGCGGCGTCGCCTATCAGAGCGCCGCCCGAGGCGTTCCAATCATCATGAAGGATATCGCCGCGCACGCTCTCGATCTCGGGATGTCGGAGGCGCGCAAGCTCCTCGCCAGACAGGTGGAGCAGGGCCGGCTTGCGCAGGACAAGGCCGACGCGATCCAAGCCGCGATCACGCCGACCCTCGCCTATGAAGGTTTCGACCAGGTCGATGTCGCGATCGAGGCCGTCGTCGAGGAAGTCGCGGTGAAGACGGCGGTCTTGCGCGATATGGAATTGCATGTCGGCGAACATGCGATTATCGCCTCGAATACGTCATCCTTGCGGATCGGCGATCTGGCGGCCGGCCTGCGGCGCCCCGAAAGCTTCATCGGGATGCATTTCTCCAATCCGGTCGCGAAAATGCCTCTCGTCGAGGTCGCGCCCGGCGCGAAGACGTCGCAAGACACGATCGCGACCATCGTCGGCTTCGCCGCGGCCCTGGGCAAGACTCCGATCGTCGTGCAGGACTGTCCGGGCTTTGTCGTCAACCGCACGCTCACGCCTTACCTCCTCGCCTTCTTGCGCCTCGTTCATGACGGCGTCGATTTCGTCGCGATCGACCGGGTCATGGAGAGCTTTGGCTGGCCGATGGGGCCGGCCTATCTCATCGACGTCATCGGCATGGATATCTCGCATCACGTGATCGACATCGTTTCGGGAGGTTTCCCCGAGCGCATGCGACCGTCCTTCACGACCGCGGTCGAGATCCTTCTGCGGGAAAAGCGACTCGGCCAGAAAAATAGCCATGGCTTCTACAAATATGAAGCGGACCAGAATGGCCGGCCGCGCAAGGAAGCGGACCCCGAGACGGATCGCCTCCTTGTTGAAGCTCGGCCCAATGGAAAAAGCGAGATCGCCGACGCGGACATTATCGCGCGCATGATGCTCCCGCTGATCCTCGAAGCGGCCAGATGCGTGGAGGATGGCGTTGTCGGCTCGCCGGGAGAGGCGGATATGTGTCTGATCCTCGGCCTGGGCTTGCCGCGCTATCTCGGCGGCGCGCTTCAATATGCCGATTATCTTGGCCTCGCGAAGGTCGTCGCGGACGCCGGCGAATGGGCGAGCCTTGGGGCTATCTATCACCCTGGCGAAGGGCTCCGCGCCCTTGCCGCCGGCGGCCAAGTCTTTTATCCGGCGTAATCACGCCCGCGTAATAACCCTTTCCGATCAGATCGAGTCCATCTGATCGGAAAGGAAACCCTCAAGCCCGAAGAGCTGGCGCAGCATGTCTTAGGTCAGGCTCTAGGCGGATTTTTGCCCGCGGCGATGAAAAAGGAAGGCGCCCAAAGCGCCGCCGAAAAGGAGGACGCCGACGCCGACGCCAATGTAGACCTTGTTCATGCCCTCCCCGACCGCGAAGGGAAAGCGGGAGACGAAAACCTGGCCGTGTTCGTTTGTCGCCGAAACCAGGCCGATGAAATTGCCGGGTTCTTTAAAATTATATTCCCAATGCAGCGTTCCGGCGGGATATTTCTTGGCGGGCACATAGATGAGCGTGTTTTTGTCTTGATCGACGTCGTCGCTGGCCTGGCCGACGTTCCTGAGGATGCGCAGATCTATCGCCATGTCGCGCAGATCATTGCTGTTCGCGTTTTCCTTGTTGCCCGATCCGCCTGATCCTTGCTCCACGTCGAGGACGATGACCGTTCGCCCGGTCTTAGGGATATCGTCGCAGAATTTATCGATCGAATTCTCCGGCTGATATCCGGTAAAGGCCAATTGATAAGGGCCGATGGTCATCACGCATTTGTTTTCCGCTGAACTGACGCCGCCATGCGCATGCGCTTGCGAGACGAGCAGGCCGGCGGCGAGGCAGCTTGCCCCCATGATCTGAAAAATCTTCACTTGTTTCCTCCCATTGGACTATTGCCGCTAATGACGGCGTTTCGTGCAATCGACATATAAATCCATGCGAAATTTATACGATAAAATTCTTTCAAGCCGTCCCGCGCTGGCCTTCGCGCGCCGACGCCGCATCAGCTTGCCGCCAACATCGCGCCGCCCGCCCGATATGCCGCTTTGGATTGAATTGAGCCGGCCTGTAGATAAGGAAAGATATCCATTCGCGTCCGCGTTAGCCGACCAACCGAATTGCTCGACCGGCGCCGCGCTCCGCGTCGCTGATTGCGACAATTCGAGACAGGGCTCGCAATGAAAGGAGAAAAACTTGGGTCGGTCAGCAACGCCAGGCCGCATCCTTTTTCAGCGGGTTTCTTAATCTTGATTGTCTTGGCCGATCCGCGTCAGTTGGTTGAGCTGCGTTGAACTGCGATAGCGACTAGGTCTAAGCTTTTGATGCAGGAGAGGGCGTTGCTGTGGTCCGCACGCCTTGAATTGCGCGCGGCCCGCGCTTAGTCAAGATACAAACGGCCGCACGCTCGCTCTTGCGGCCTTATGATCAGGACCTACAGCGTGGTTTGAGCGCAATCGCCAATCAACTTTTCGCGACCAGAGCGCGCGCGCGTCGTGATCAGTTGGGCGGATCCGTTCGAAAAAGCCATCAACTACTTCGGGACAAGACCTAATGCGCTTCGTCCCAATTTTGCGCCGCCTTGGCGTCGACCTGCAAGGGCGCGGAAAGCTGAACGCTAGGATTCGGCGCATCGACCATGATCTTGCGGACAAGCTCTATCGTTGCGTCGATCTCGTTGTCGGGCGCCTCGAACACGAGTTCGTCATGGACTTGCAGCAACATTTGCGCCGAGAGCTTGGCCTGCGCCAAGGCGGCGTCCATTCGGACCATGGCGCGGCGGATGATGTCCGCCGCCGAGCCTTGGATCGGCGCATTGATCGCGGCGCGCTCGTTGAAGGCGCGCTCCGACGGATTTGACGCGGCGATGCGCGGATAGTGGCATTTGCGCCCGAAGATCGTGGTCACATATCCGGTTTCCCGCGCGGTTTTCTTCGTCGCGTCCATATAGGCGCGAATGCCTGGAAAGCGCTCGAAATAGCGCTTGATGTAGGCTCCCGCCTCTTCCCGTGAAATGCCGAGCTGATTGGCGAGCCCAAAGGCGGAAATGCCGTAGATTATCCCGAAATTGATCGCCTTGGCCCGGCGGCGCACGTCCGACGGCATCCCCGCGATCGGCACGCCGAACATTTCCGAGGCGGTCATCGCATGAATGTCCAGGCCTTCGGCGAAGGCCGCCTTCAGCTGCGGAATATCGGCGATATGGGCAAGCAGGCGCAATTCGATTTGCGAATAATCGGCCGAGATGAGCTTGTGGCCCTCGGCCGCGACAAAGGCTCGGCGGATCTTGCGCCCAGCCTCGTTGCGCACCGGAATATTCTGCAAATTCGGCTCCGACGAAGACAGTCTGCCGGTCGTCGTGGCAGCGAGGGCGTAGGACGTATGCACCCGTCCAGTTGTTGGATTAACGAAGCCGGGCAGGGCGTCCGTATAGGTCGATTTGAGCTTGGCGAGCTGGCGCCAATCAAGAATCCGGGCGGCGAGCTCATTGCCCTCGGCGGCGAGGTCGTCGAGCACGCCGGCCGCCGTCGACCAGGCCCCGGTCGCGGTCTTCTTGGCGCCGGCGAGGCCCATCTTGCCGAAAAGTATGTCGCCAAGCTGCTTCGGCGAGCCGAGATTGAAGGTTTCGCCGGCGAGCTCATAGATGACCGCCTCGAGCCGCGCCATGTCCTGCGCGAATTCGCCCGAGAGCCTGGATAAGATGCTTCGATCAACCGAAACGCCCCGCGCCTCCATGCGCGCCAGAACCTCGATCATCGGGCGCTCCAGCGCCTCATAGACGAAGGTCATGCGCTCCGCCGGCAGGCGCGGCTTCAGCACCCGCCAAAGCCGCATTGCGACATCGGCGTCCTCGCCGGAATATTCGGTCGCCTTGTCGATGGGCGCGCGAGCGAAGCCGATGAAATTGCGCCCGGAGCCCGCCACTTCGGCGAAGGAGATCGGCTTATGCCCCAGATGCTTTTCGCTGAGTACGTCCATTCCGTGATCGGTGCGGCCGGCGTCGAGCACATAGGAGAGCAGCATCGTATCCTCGACCGGACGCGCCTCGATGCCGCGCTGGCGGAAAACCAGCCAGTCGAATTTCATGTTCTGCGCGATCTTCAAGACGCTTTCGTCTTCGAGGAGCGGCTTAAGGCGCGCCAGCACGTCCGCCTCCGGCAATTGGCCGGGCAGAAGATCGCCGCCGCCGAAAAGGTCGCCGCCGCCTTCGCCGCGATGCCGGAGCGGAATATAGAACGCGCGGCCGGGCGTGACGCATAAGGATATGCCGACGAGATCGGCCTGCAGTGGATCGAGCGAGGAAGTCTCCGTGTCGACGGCGATATATCCCGCCTCCCGCGCGGCGGCGACGCAGGCGTCGAGCGTGGCGAAATCCGAAATGGTCTCATAGGCCTTGAGGTCGAACGGCTCCGCGCGGGCGGCGGTCGCGCGGGCCGCGGCGAGCTGACCGGGTCCGGTGGCGAGGGGCGTCGGCGCCGCTGGCGCGCCATAGCGGGCGTTTCGCTTCGGTCCGGCAGGCGCGGCTTCGGTCGCGGCCGCCTCCGCGCTCGGCTGCGGCGCGTCCGGCGGCGCACTCTCGCTCTCGCTCCCGGACGCCAATGTCTCGCCATCGCGGCCGCGCCAGCCGGCCTTGCCGACGAAATCGGGGTCGGCCTCAACGGTGGCCGCATCGATTTGATAGGATTCGGCGGCGCGCTTGGTGATGGTGGTGAATTCAAGCGCCTTGAAGAACGAGACGAGGGTTTTGGCGTCCGGCGCGTGAAGGCCCAAATCATCAAGCGGAACTCTCGAGCGGGACGTCGCGGACGAGAGACACGAGCCGTTTCGATGTCTTGATCAGCGCGACGCTTTGCGGATCGGTGAGGGTTTCGCGGCGCTTTGGCTGCTTGATCGCGTCCGCACGCGCGAGAAGCGTATCGAGGTCGCCATATTCATTGATGAGCTGGGCCGCCGTCTTCAGGCCGATCCCGCGCGCGCCCGGCACATTATCGGTGGAATCGCCAGCGAGCGCCTGAACATCGACGACTTTTTCCGCGGGCACGCCGAAATAGGCCTGGACCTCGTCCGGCCCGATCCGGCGCTCCTCCCGCGCCCCCTTGGCGCCCGCCTCGCCGGAAGCCGGGTCGTACATGGCGACGCCGGGCCCGACGAGCTGCATCAAATCCTTGTCCGCCGAGATGATAAGAACGTCGGCCCCTCGCGCGCGCGCCTCGCTTGCATAGGTGGCGATGAGATCATCGGCCTCGAAACGGTCCTGCTCGACGGGCGTCAGCCCGAAGGCGCGCACGGAGGCCCGCATCAGGGGAAATTGCGGGATCAGATCTTCGGGCGGCTCCGATCGATTGGCTTTATAAGCGGGGTAAAGCTCCTTGCGGAAGGAGTTTTCGGACTTGTCGAAGATGATCGCGAGATGGGTGGGCTTCAGTCCCGCCGCGCCCTCGCGCACGAACTGGAAGAGCTTGGTGCAGAACAGTCGGACCGCTCCCGTTGGCAGACCGTCGGAACGATAATTATACTTCGCGTCCTGGCGGATGGATTGAAAATAGGCGCGAAAGACAAAGGAAGATCCGTCCACCAGGAACACATGGTCTCCGGCTTGAACGGGGCGGTGGACGAGCGTCATGGGCGCGGCGATTTTCACGGAACGGGAAACGAGCGGCGTCAACATAGGCCGGCCCGATCGTGAACGCCACCCAAAGAGATCAAGGCGCGAGCTCCTGCATAGCCGCGGATCAAGGGTGGACGTCGCAAGGAGAGAAAGTTTCCGCGCGATCCGAGAAATTTTCGGTGCAACCATTGGCGTTTCCGGGCCGTTGTCCGATCGAGAAACGGCGCTCTCGTCCGTTTGGCGGAGGGGGCCGCTAGCCGTCACGCACATGTCTTAGGCGCCGCCATCGCTCCTCGACGCGGGATTTGGCGCGGTCTGCGATTCGCGCGTCACGTCTGTAAATATCGAAACATGCTCGCTTTTCTGCGAGAGTTGCTTTTGTCGCGAGCCGAGGACCGCTATGGATCCTTATGCGACGCCGGAAAGCGCGGGGCGCGGTCGCCGCGAGCGGCCCTCGACCCTGACTACAACAACGAACCATGCGCGGAGAGCTGCGCGGTGAACCTGGATGCCGAATTGGACTTTAAAGCCGTATTCAACAGCCTTCCCTCACCTTTCATGGTGATGAATGCGAAATTCGAGATCGTCGCCATGAATCAGGCCTATCTCGACGCAACCATGCGCACGCGCGACAGCCTGGTGGGCGCCGATGTCTTCAAGGCCTTTCCGGCCGAGGAGAAAAGCCGGCGCTTATTGCAGGATTTGTTCGAACGCGTCCGCGACCAAGGCGTCGTCGACGTGCTTCCCGTGCTTCCCTACCCAATCCGGGGCAAGGACGGCCTCTTCGAAGAGCGCTCTTGGAGCTGCACCCATGTGCCGATCCGCGGCGAAGACGGCAATGTCGCCTTCGTGCTGCAAAGCGCCCAGGATATTTCGCAGCTCCGGCAGACGCCCGATTTCGCCGACTTGCCGCGGTCGGCTGGCCCCGCCGTCGACGACGCCTGCCACCGCGTCGGCATGGTCCAGGTCCTCAACCAGACGCTTTTGGCCACCGCCCACCATCTGCACCGAATTTTCATGGAGGCGCCTAATTTCATGTGCGTCCTGCAGGGGCCGGACCTCGTCATTGAAATGGCGAATCTCGCTTTTCGTGAACTTGTCGGCGGCCGTGAACTCGTCGGTAAGCCCTTGCGCGAGGCCTTGCCCGAAATCGCCGACCAAGATTATCTCGGCATAGTCGAAGATGTTTTTCGAACCAATAAGACTTTTGTCGGCCGCAAGATGCGCCTGCTCTTGCAGAACAATCCCCGCTGCGAAATCGCGGAATATTTCGTCGATTTCGTTTGTCGGCCGAATGTGGGCGCCGATGGCGAGGTTTGCGGCGCTTTCATCGAGGGAAACGACGTGACCGACCACGTCAGGGCCGAGCAGCGGCAGGCGCTCTTGATCCGCGAGCTGCACCATCGCGTGAGGAACACGCTCGCGACCGTGCAAGGGGTGATGAACACAACCGCGAAAAGCTCCGCGACGATCGAGGAGTTTCAAGACGCCTTCGCCGGCCGCATCGCCTCCCTCGCCAAGACTCACGCCGTGATGACGGATGAATTGGAGCAGTCCGTCTCTTTTTTGCATTTGTTGAACCAGGAGCTCAGCCCCTATTCCGACGACCAAGGCTTGCGGATCCGCCTTGTCGGCCCCTCCGTCGACCTGCCCTCGCAGATTGCGGTTCCGCTTGGCATGGCGGTGCACGAGCTGACGACCAATGCCGCCAAACACGGCGCCTTGTCGAGGGAGGACGGCCGTATCGAGGTCTATTGGACCTTGATCGACGCCGACCGGGGACCCGCCCTTTTGTGCGAATGGAAAGAGCAGGATGGTCCGATAGTGACTCCGCCTGTGCGCGAGGGGTTCGGATCGATGCTGCTCAACCGCGTGCTGTCGCAGCAGATTCGCGCGGATGTGAAGACAACCTTCGATCCCGAGGGATTTCGGTTGCGCATGATCGTCCCCCTTCAGGCGGAGAGACGCTGCAAGGCCTAGCTTGCGCCGCTGGCTCTTTGCGTGGCCGGGTGTGGTCGCCGCGAAAGGATTTAGCGCATGACCCTCCGCGCAGGGGGCGGAAGGAGCATCAGTTGAAGCGAGCCGATGGGGCGCGATCGCTTCAATCCGCGGCGATCGCGGCCCGCCGTCCAAGGCTTGCGCCGCGCCCGCATCGGTCAAAGGCGCGATATGATTGTGACGCGCGCCTTGGAGCCCGTTCCGATTGGATGGACTTATCCAATCGATTGAGAACTCGCTCCAAATCAAGGAGTTGGAGCGAGTTCTGATCGAAAAAGTCGATCAACTTTTTCGGAATATGCCCTAGCGCCAATCCCATCCGTCGTGAGGACCCTCGTCGTCCTCATGAGGGCCGTGGTCGCGTGGCCCGTCGCCGTGCGGACCAAATCCATCGGGCTCGTCCTCGCCGCCATGCCACCCATGCGGGCCTTCACGGGGGCCTTCGTGCGAGACGAATAAATGCGGCTTATGCAGAAGAATCGGCAGGCGATGCTTCTGCTCCTCGGTCAGGGTCGCGTAAAGCGGCGCGGCTGCGTCGGCGATCGCCTTGAGAGTTTCGCCATGCGTTGTCGCGGCTTCGCCGGCCCGCCGCAGGAACCCGATGATGTCTTCGGGGTGCGGCTCGTTGCGGAGCTTCTCATGCCTCTCCTGAGCGCTTTTCGCCGCGGCGCGCAATGCGGCCTCTACGGGGGGCCACAGCTTTTCCTGGTCCGGCGTGAGCTTCAAGCCGGCATGCAGCGCGGCGATGCGGGCGTCGACGAAGGCGGCGTGATCCGCCGGAGAAAAAGTCCAGTGCGGCGGACCATGCCTTTCAAAGCCGCCGGGCGGTGGAACAGGCGCGCTGGGCGGCGGGGCGTGCTGCGCGCCGGCGGTTTGGGCGACGACGGCGCCGCCGCCGATCAGAGCGATTATGGCAAATGCTATGGGCAGACGCGATTTCATGGGGCTCTCCTGGCTGCGCGACGCCGTCAGTTGACGGTCCTCGTCCCGGAGTTTCAAGTTAAGCTTTGGTCATCTTCCGTCGCAAAAACGTGATGTGCAAGCGTCGCGTCCGGCCGTTTCGCCAACGACCGAAGAACTCGAACAAGGCCCTAACGTTCCGCCAAGGGCGTCGATCCAAGCCGCGGTTCGGTGTTGACGATCGATAAAGGCCTTTTGCTTCGGAAGCAGCTTCCCTTCAAGTTGAGGCATTTGATTTAACTCAGGGTCAAAGCCCCGGGGGCATGATCGCGCGTAATGATTTCGAACCGCCGCGCGACCGCATGTTCCGAGAAAGCCGCGCGGCCTTGTCGATCAGAAAATGCTCCAAGTCTTTGAATTTAACAAATTGTCTTGATCACCGGCGGGCGCGTGATTGGGACCGGCTTCGACGCGGCGGCGGCGGAGCTCAAAGGGTGGCGGGGGATGGATTGTCGCCATGATCCGGATGAAGCAAGGCAAGCAGGGCGATTTCGCCGACGTTCTTTCCGCGCTCGGCCAGGGCGCGGCCGGCAAGCCTTCAAAGGCGGCCGCCAAAGACGCCGAGGAGGATGAAGAGCAGATCTTGGCGGGGGCCGAAACCGACAGCGCGCCGCATCCGACGCATCGGTTGCGCCGCCTCTTGGGAAGCGTGGCCTGGCGTTGGCGGTTTCGGCTTGGCGGAACCCCCTCCGAGACCGCGGCGGCCTATGCCGCGGAAGCAACCGAGGCGGCTGAGCCCGCCGAGGCGCTTTCGGCAGGCGGACGCGGGAGCGCTGAACCGGCAAAGGCGCAGGGCGCCCAAAGCGAGGACGAGGCCATCGCGCAGGAGCTCGGCCTGCGCGTCGGCTTGGCGGTCGGAGACCTCAAACAGATCCGCCGCGAATTCGCCAAGAAGAACCATCCCGATCGGTTCGCGCCGGCGTTGCAAATGCGCGCCGCGCGGCGCATGTCGATCGCGAATATGCTGATCGATCAACATTTGAAGCAAAAAGGGCAGGCTCGGTAGCGGTGAGCGGCCACTATCGAAACGACCACACTATGGGCTTGCCGAAGGCCGCGTCCTGCGATGAAATGGCGGCCGACGATTTGGCCGCCGAAATCTTTGCCGGCCATCATATGCAGGACACTCAATGACGCATGTCGCGACGCTCGTCTGCGATCCGAGCTTTCCCAGCCTGACTGAGGCTCATATTCGGCGGGCGATCGCGGCCTTGCCGGGGGCCGGCGAGCCGCAATGGCTCGACAAGGGCGTCGCCGCCGACATTCCCTTCGCGCCGGAGGAGCCGGCTGATCCTCGCGGCTTGGCCGAGGCGGCGCGCGCGGCGATCGGCGCGGCCGCTATCGACGTCATCGTGCAGGCTGCGGAGGGGCGGCGGAAGAAGCTTCTGCTGGCGGACATGGATTCCACCATGATCGGCCAGGAATGCATCGACGAGCTTGCCGAGCAGGTTGGCAAGAGAGGGGAAGTCGCAGAGATCACCCTGCGCGCCATGCGCGGCGAGATCGCCTTCGAGCCGGCGCTGCGCGAGCGGGTCGCCCTTCTCAAGGGCTTGCATCCGGACATCGTGCTGCGCGTGCTCGCCAAGAAGATCACATTGACGCCCGGCGGGCGAACTCTGGTGCAGACCATGCGCGCCCATGGGGCGCATACGGCGCTGGTGTCGGGCGGCTTCACGGTGTTTGCGTCCGTCGTCGCGGACAAGATCGGCTTTCATGAACATCAGGCCAATGTGCTTCTTGTCGGCGAGGACGGCCGGTTCAGCGGCCTCCTCGCCGAACCTGTCCTCGGCGAGGCGGCGAAGCGCGACGCCCTGCGAGGCTTGCGCGACAAGCGCGCGGTCGCGGTTGCGGAGACGCTCGCGGTCGGCGACGGCGCGAATGATATCCGGATGCTTGTCGAAGCCGGCCTCGGCGTCGCCTATCGCGGCAAGCCCGCCGTCGCGGCGGCGGCGCAAGCGCGGATCGACCATTCCGATCTCACCGCCTTGCTTTATGCGCAAGGCTATCGGCGGGAGGAATTCTTCGTCGAAGCGCGCCCGCAACTGAACCCATCGGATTGGAAGCGAAAATATGGCGCGCTGGAGAAAGCCCACGAACGCACCCGCTTGTGACGTCGCGGCGTCTCGACGATTGACGGCGGGCGGAGTTAATGCGGCGCCATGCGCAGCGTGGATCTGAATTGCGATTGCGGCGAGGGCTTCGGCGCCTATGCGATGGGTGACGACTCCGCCATGCTCGAGATCGTGACCAGCGCCAATGTCGCCTGCGGTTTTCATGCCGGCGATCCGGAAATCATGGCGGCGACTTTTTCGGCCGCCAAGGCCAAGGGCGTGGCGATCGGCGCGCATCCGGGATTTCCGGACCTTTGGGGGTTCGGCCGCCGCAGGCTCCCCTTCACGACGGCCGAGATCGAGCGGCTTGTCGCCTATCAGATCGGCGCGGCTCTTGCGCTCGCCGCCTATGCCGGGCATCGGCTCTCCTATGTGAAAGCCCATGGCGCCTTGAGCAATATTGCGATGGCCGAGGAGTCCGTCGCCCGCGCCATTGTCCGCGCGGTGAAGGCGGTCGAGCCGCGTCTCGGCTTTCTCGCCGTCGCCGGCACCAAGCTCGAGGCGGCGGGGGAGGCGGAAGGTCTCGCCGTCGCGCGCGAGATTTATGCCGATCGCGCCTATACGGACGAAGGGCTTCTGCTCGATCGATCCTTGCCGGGCGCGGTGCTGCATGAGCCCGGCGAAGTCGCCGCCCGCGTCCTCGCCATGGTCGAGGCGGGCGCGGTCATCGCCCAGTCGGGCAGGCGCGCGCCCGTCGGCGTCGATTCCATTTGCGTTCATGGCGACAGCCGCAACGCCGTCGCCACGGCGAAAGCCGTGCGCGCGCGGCTCGAAGCCGCCGGGATCGCGCTCGCGCCCTTTTTCCGGGATTGAGAAAGCCAAAAGATGAATTATGCCGCGCCGCGCTTCCTGCCCGCGGGCGAAAGCGCGCTGGTCGTCGAATTCGGCCAGACGATCGATCCCGAGGTCCATGACCGGGTCATGGCACTCGACGCCGCGCTCGCGCGCGCGAAGATCGAGGGCGTGCTTGAGGCGGTCCCAACCTATCGCTCGATCATGGTCCATTTCGATCCGCGCCGGGTGACGACGGAGGCTTTGACCGAGGCCCTCCGCCGTCTCGAAACCGCCGCCCCGGCGCGGACGCGGCCAACGCGCTGGCGCATCCCTGCCTGCTACGACCCGCCGCATGCGGAAGACCTGGCGGAGCTGGCGGCGATTCTCGGCTTGCCGCCGGAGCGCATCGTCGCGTTGCACGCGGGCGCGCTTTATCGCGTCTATATGTATGGCTTCGCGCCCGGCTACACCTTTCTCGGCGGCCTGCCGGAGGCGCTCAGGGTCTCGCGGCGCGCGACCCCCCGTACGCCCGCGCCGCCGGGATCGCTGCTCATCGCCGGCGGCCAGGCGCTGATCGCGAGCGTCGCTATGCCGACGGGCTGGTATGGATTAGGCCGAACGCCGGTCAAGGTCTTCGATCCGCGCCGGGACCGGGTCTTTCTCGCCGATATTGGCGACGAAATCGCCTTCGAGCGCATCGATTCGGCGACATTCGACGCCATGAGCCGCGCCGCCGAAGCCGGTGAGCTTGTGGCGCGCCGAGACCCGCCGGAAGAGGGGTGACAAACGACTTGGCTGAGACCGTGGAGATGGCTTTTGATCAGGGCCGCGAAGAGACGGCGCGGTTGCGCCTGCTTCGGGTCGGTCCCGGCGCGACGATCCAGGACGGCGGCCGCCGCGGCTATCTGCGCTATGGGGTGACGCCGGCCGGACCGATGGATTGGACCGCGTTTCGGGCCGCCAATCTCGCCCTCGGCAATGACCGCGCGGCCGCAGTGGAGATCTCTGTGGGCGGCGTCGAAGTCATTTGCGAGAACGCGCCGGTTTGGGTCGCCTTCGCAGGCGGCGGCTTCGTTTGGCGGCGCGGAGTGGCGTCGCTTCCCTCGGCGGCGCGTATTCTCCTGTCGCCGGGAAATATTTTGACGGCGCGGGCGGGCGGCTTCGGCGCCTGGGCCTATCTCGCGGTCGAGGGCGGCGTCGATACGCCGCTGGAAATGGGCAGCCGGTCCACCCATGCCCGCTCGGGTATGGGAGGGGTCGAAGGCCGGATGCTGCGGGAGGGAGATGTTCTGCCTGTGGCCGCGCCGGTCAAGCCGTTGGAGAGCGCCTTTGAAGCCGCGATCGACGCGCCTTGGCTCGGAAAAGGCGGGCTTGCCAAGACTTCGCAGCCGTTTCGCGTCGTCCTCGGGCCGCAGGACGATTATTTCACGAAGGAAGGCGTCGCGACTTTCTTAACCGCGAGCTACACGCTGACGGCGATGGCCGACCGGATGGCCTATCGGTTCGACGGGCCGGACATTTGTCATGCGGGTGGCCATGACATCGTATCGGACGGAATCGCGCTGGGCGCGATCCAGATCACCGGCGATCGGAAACCGCTCATCCTGCTGGCGGATCGCCAACCGACCGGCGGCTATCCAAAACTTGGCCATGTCATTCGCGCCGATATTGGTCGTCTCGCCCAGATGCGTCCGGGCGAGACGTGCCGTTTCGCCGCCATCGGCCTCGCCGCGGCGCGCGCGGCGCTCTTCGCGATTGAGGAGGACGTCGCCGAGACGCCCTCTCGCCTGCGCCCTTTGCGGCCGCCGCTTACGTCGGAACTGCTGCTCGGCGCCAATCTGATCGACGGTTTCGTCGATGCGTTCGAGAGCCCGAGGCCACGGTTCGATCGACCGGATCAGCGGTGACCGCCATGCCCGCCGCCGCCATGCCCGCCGCCATGTCCGCCACCGCCGTGCCATGCGCCGCCCCCGACATGCCCACCGCCGCCGTGCCAAACGCCGCCGCCGTGCCAGCCGGGGCCGCCGCCGTGCCAACCGGGGCCGCCGCCATGCCAAACGCCGCCGCCATGCACTCCGGGGTGACCAGCCCAGCCGCCGCGCCAGCCGTTCCAGCCATAGCCGCCGCCCCAGCCATAGCCGGTGCGCCAAGGATAGCCGCACCAGTACCAGCCGGGCCCGTTCCAGGCATTGCCATACCAACAGTAATTATAGCCACCCCAGAAAAACTGAGCCTTTTCCAGCGGCAGAGCCGCGCCGGCCGCCAGGCTCGGCCCGGCATTCAAAATGGGTCCGGCCTGCGCGCTTTCGCCTAGGCCCGCGGCGCCAGCCATGAACGCGAGTGTGGCCGCCATTCTCGTGAATCGACGCATTTGCTCCTCCTCAAAAGTCTCGAACCTAGAGCATGTACTTAAAAAGGCTCATCGACCTTTTCGCGACAGGCGCCTTGGCCTCGCCCGGACATTCATGCGTCGCTTCAAATTAACCGATGCCGAACAAATCCAATTGAGGTCCATCAAATGTCCGGTGATTTCGGCCTGCGCGTCAGCCGCGCCCGGCGATCTTGCGGGCGCGCTTGGCGAGCGTGCGCAGCCGCAGCGCGTTGAGCTTGATGAATCCGGCGGCGTCGCGGTGGTCATAGGCGGCGGCGCCTTCCTCGAAGGTCACGAGGTCCTGATCGTAGAGGGAATAGGGGCTCGAGCGGCCGACCACGCCAACGGAGCCCTTGTAGAGCTTCAGCCGGACCCGTCCGGCGACGAATTCCTGGCTGCGGTCGATCAGAGCCTGCAGCATCTCCCGTTCGGGCGAAAACCAAAACCCATTATAGATGAGCTCGGCGTATTTCGGCATCAGCTCGTCCTTCAGATGCGCCGCGCCGCGATCGAGCGTGATCGAACTCAATGCCGCGATGGGCGAAATAAAGGATCGTGCCGCCGGGCGTTTCATACATGCCGCGCGATTTCATGCCGACGAAGCGGTTCTCGACGAGATCGAGACGGCCGATCCCATTCTCGCGGCCAAGACTGTTCAGCTGGGTGAGAAGCGTCGCGGGCGACATCGGCTCGCCATTGATCGCGATCGCGTCGCCCTTCTCGAAATCAATCTCTATGAAGGTTGGCTTGTCCGGGGCGTCCTCCGGATTGACGGTCCGCGAATAGACATAATCCGGGACCTCGATCGCGGGATCCTCAAGCACCTTACCCTCAGACGAAGCGTGCAGCAGATTGGCGTCAACCGAGAAGGGGGCCTCGCCGCGTTTATCCTTGGCGATGGGAATCTGGTTCTCTTCGGCGAAGGCGATCAGCGCCGTGCGCGAGGTCAAATCCCATTCCCGCCAGGGCGCGACGACCTTGATGTCGGGTTCGAGCGCGTAATAGGAAAGCTCGAAGCGCACTTGATCATTGCCTTTGCCGGTCGCGCCATGGGCCACCGCGTCGGCCCCGAGCCTCCGCGCGATCTCGATCTGCTTCTTGGCGATCAGCGGCCGCGCGATCGAGGTGCCGAGCAGATAAAGCCCTTCATATTGGGCGTTGGCGCGAAACATCGGGAAGACATAGTCGCGGACGAATTCCTCGCGCAGGTCCTCGATGAAAATATGCTCCGGCTTGATGCCGAGCAGCAGCGCCTTGTCGCGGGCCGGACCCAGCTCCTCGCCTTGGCCGAGATCGGCGGTGAAGGTCACGACCTCGCAGCCGTAGGTCGTCTGCAGCCATTTGAGGATGATCGACGTGTCGAGCCCTCCCGAATAAGCGAGAACGACCTTTTTCACGTCTGATTTCGGCTGCGGCATTTTTCGGGCTCATCACGGGTTGCGGGACGGGGTTTTGCGCGCGCGACTATAGTGGCGACGCTTCGCCGCGCAAGGGCGCGCGCGGGCCTTGGGCTCCCCTGGCGCGCTCCTTGCTCATTCGAAAAGGTTTCGTTCGAATCCGAGAGCAGGGCCGAGATGACCAAGATCACCTTCATAGAATTCGACGGAACGCCGCATCGGGTCGAGGCCGAAAATGGCGCGGTCCTCATGCGGGTCGGGCAGCAGAACGAGATCCCCACCATTCGCGGAGAGTGCGGCGGAACCTGCAGCTGCGGCTCCTGCCATGTCTATGTCGACGAGGCCTGGATCGATCGATTGAAGCCGCCGCACGAATTGGAGCAGATGATGATCGACAGTCTGGCGATGACGAAACAGGAGAATAGCCGGCTGACTTGCATGATTCTCGTGACGCAAGAAATCGACGGATTGGTTCTTCGCCTGCCAAATCCAAATTTGTGACATGAAAAGGGCGCATAAAGATCAATTGACCCCAATTCAGAGCCGCCTTGACGGCTGCGATGCTGGAGCCTATCCAAGTAGGCGGGACACCTTTCCCCAACGAAAGGCGCCCATCTGAAAGGATGGTCACATGACAGCGATGATTCCCGCCGCGCGGCCGGCGACCGCCAATTTTTCCTGCGGCCCCTGCACCAAGCATCCCGGTTGGCAGATCCAAAATCTTCTTGGCCCGACGCTCGGGCGCTCGCATCGGGCCAAGGTCGGCAAAGCCAGCTTGAAGCTCGCGATCGACCTCACCCGAGAAGTTTTGCAGGTTCCGCCCGATCACCGCATCGCCATTGTGCCGGGCTCCGACACCGGCGCCGTCGAGCTGGCTTTATGGTCCTTGCTCGGCCAGCGCGGCGTCGAAGTGATCGCCTGGGAATCCTTCAGCGAGGGCTGGGTGATTGACGTCATCGAGCATTTGCAGCTGAAGGATGCGCGCGCCCAAGTCGCGGATTATGGCGACATCGTCGATCTTGCGAGCCTCGACTTCGGCAAGGACGTCGTCTTCGCCTGGAATGGAACGACCTCCGGCGTGCGGGTTCCCAACGCCGATTGGATTCCCGCCGACCGCGGGGGCTTGACCATCTGCGACGCGACCTCGGCGGCTTTCGCGCAGAGGCTCGATTGGGCGAAGCTCGACGTCGTGACCTTCTCCTGGCAGAAAGTGCTTGGCGGCGAGGCCGCGCATGGCATGCTCATTCTCGGGCCGCGGGCGGTCGAAAGGCTTGAGAGCTACACGCCGCCATGGCCGCTGCCGAAGCTGTTTCGCCTGACGCAAGGCGGCAAGCTGATCGAAAGCATTTTCCAGGGCGAAACCATCAACACGCCATCGATGCTTTGCGTCGCGGATTATATCGACGCCCTCAATTGGGGCAAATCCATTGGCGGGCTCGACGCGCTCATGGCTCGCGCCGACGCCAATGCGAAAGCGCTCAGCGATTGGGTCGCGAGAACGCCCTGGATCGACTTCCTCGCCAAGGATCCGGCGGTCAGGTCCAACACCAGCATCTGCCTCAAGATCGTCGATCCGCTCGTCGTCGCGCATGGCCTGAAGGCCGAGGCCGATTTCGCGAAATTGATCGTGAGCCTGCTCGAAAAAGAAAAAGTCGCCTATGACATCGGCGCTTATCGCGATGCGCCGCCCGGCCTTCGCATCTGGTGCGGCGCGACGGTCGAAACAAGCGATGTCGAGGCGCTGACGCTCTGGCTCGATTACGCCTATCAGAAGGCGAAGGGCGATCTCGCCAAGGCCGCGTGATCGCCGGCGCGGCTGGCCCGAACTTGATTTTGAGATCCGGCGGGCTTTCGCGCGCCGATTCTCGCTGGCCTCCGCGCGGGCGCGCATCGGCGCTCGCCTCGCTTGAAAATGCTCTGGAACGGAGGAGGCCATGGCTCCGCGGGTGCTGATTTCCGACGCGCTTTCGCTTGCCGCCGTCGCCATCTTCAAGGAGCGCGGCGTCGAAGTCGATTTTCAGCCAGACGTCGGCAAGAACAAGGAGCGGCTCGCCGCGATCATCGGCGAATTTGATGGCCTCGCCATTCGCTCGGCGACCAAGGTCACCGCCAAGCTGCTCGAAAAAGCAGTGAAGCTCAAGGTTGTCGGCCGCGCCGGCATAGGCGTCGACAATGTCGATATTCCGGCGGCGACCGCCAAGGGCGTGATCGTCATGAACACGCCTTTCGGCAATTCCATAACGACGGCCGAACATGCAATCGCCCTGATGTTCGCGCTCGCCCGGCAAATCCCGTCCGCCGACGCCTCGACCCAGGCCGGCAAATGGGAAAAAAATCGCTTCATGGGGGTTGAGATCGCCGGCAAGACGCTCGGCGTGCTGGGCTGCGGCAATATCGGCTCGATCGTCGCCGAGCGCGCGCTCGGCCTGCGCATGCGCGTGCTTGCTTATGATCCCTTTCTTTCGCCCGAGCGGGCGGTGGATCTCGGCGTCGAGAAAGTCGAGCTCGACGATCTGCTCGGCCGCGCGGATTTTATCACCCTGCATGTTCCAATGACGCCGCAGACGCGGAGCATTTTGTCGGCGGAAAATCTCGCCAAAACCAAGAAAGGCGTGCGGATCATCAATTGCGCGCGGGGCGGGCTTGTCGACGAGCGCGCCTTGCGCGCCCTGCTCGACGCCGGTCATGTCGCCGGCGCCGCCTTCGACGTCTTCGTGAATGAGCCGGCGATCGAAAATCCCTTGTTCGGGCATCCCAATGTCGTCTGCACGCCCCATCTCGGCGCTTCGACCAACGAGGCCCAGGAAAATGTCGCGCTCCAGATCGCCGAGCAAATGTCGGACTATCTCACGCGCGGCGCGATCTCGAACGCAGTCAATTTTCCCTCGATCACGGCGGAAGAGGCGCCCAAGCTCAAGCCCTTCATCGCTCTCGCCGACCGACTTGGCTCGTTTGCCGGGCAACTCGTCGAAACCGCGATCAAGAAGGTGACCATCACCTATGAGGGCGGCGTCGCCGAGCTCAAGACAAAGGCGTTGACGGCGGCGGGGATCGCCGGCCTTTTGCGTCCCTTGCTCGCGGACGTGAATGTTGTGTCCGCGCCAAGCGTGGCGAAGGAGCGGGGCGTCACCATCGATGAAGTGACCCGCGCCGCCGAGGGCGATTACAAATCC
The DNA here is from genome assembly GCA_963829515.1 of uncultured Alphaproteobacteria bacterium. GTDB lineage: Bacteria > Pseudomonadota > Alphaproteobacteria > Rhizobiales > Beijerinckiaceae > Methylocapsa. The sequence goes on along the minus strand of CAWHIP010000005.1, from coordinate 368,754 downwards.
CTCGTCACGCTGACGGTTGCAACCGAAGCGCAGGAGCGCTCGGTCGCGGGAACCGTCTTTCACGACGGCAAGCCGCGCATTATTTCGATCAATGGGATCGAGGTCGACGCCCTCGTGGCGCCGACGATGATTTACGTCAGCAATGAAGACAGGCCGGGCTTTATCGGCCGCTTCGCGAGTATTCTCGGCAATGCCGACGTCAATATCGCGACCTTCGCCCTCGGCCGCGATCGGGCGGGCGGGTCGGCGGTCGCCCTCGTCGAGGTCGATGGCGCGGTTCCCGACAAGGTCCTCGCCGATGTCAAAAAGCTTCCGGGCGTCCGGGAGGCCAAAGCCTTGAGTTTTTGACGCGCCTCGATCGCGTTCCGATTGGAAGGAACCATCCAATCGATAAAAACTCGCTCCGTATCAACGCGCAAAACTTCGATTGCGCCAAGCTTCGCGGCATCCTTCTAGAGCGAGGCGCGCCGCCAATTTGGGTCGCTCGGCCCGAGCAATTTCGTCGCGACGGGCAAGCTCTTTTTCGCGCATGCTTGCCGCCCCGAGCGCGCGCTCGATCTTTAGCTTGCGGCGACATTCAAGCTCGCAGCTATTGCGTTTGAGCTGAGGCGAGCCAAGCGCCGGCGCGGCCGCCTTGACCTGCGTCAACGTCTTTCCGCCTATATGGGATTTATATTCGCCGCGTCGCCGAGCGCGCTCGATCCTTTATATGCGGCGCGCAATATAGGCGCGAAGCTCGCCCGGATCTTGACGGGCGGCGCGCAAGAAGGGATCGCGCGATGTCCGGCTCTCTCCTCGACCTCGTCTATATCGCGATTGGCGTCGCCTCCTTCGCCGTCACCGCCTTCTATCTCGCCGCCTGCGCCAGCCTGTGAGGCCCCATCCATGACAGTTGATCTCGCGCTTGGCGCGATCGTGACGATTGGCCTGCTCGTCTATCTCGTCTTCGCCTTGATCCGTCCCGAGCGCTTTTGAGGAAGGGTTCCGATGACCGCCAATGGCTTCATTCAGATCGCGCTTTATTGCGTGGTCGTCACGCTGCTGGTCAGGCCGCTTGGCTTCTACATGACGCGGGTCTTCAACGGCGAGCGGACGTTTTTGTCGTTCGCGCTGCGCCCAATCGAGCGTGTGTTGTATCTCGCGAGCGGCGTCAAGGCGGATGAAGAGCAGGACTGGCGCGGCTATGGCGTCGCCATGCTCGCCTTCAGCCTGGCCGGCTTCGTCGTCCTTTACGCGCTGCAGCGCCTACAGGCGGTTTTGCCGTTCAATCCACAGCAATTGGACGCCGTCGCGCCGGATCTCGCCTTTAATACATCGGTGAGCTTCGTCACCAACACCAACTGGCAATCCTATGTGCCCGAAAGCACGATGAGCTATCTGACCCAGATGGCCGGGCTGACAATGCATAATTTCGTGTCGGCGGCGACCGGCATTGCGCTCGCCATCGCGCTCGTGCGCGGCTTCGCCCGGCGCTCGGCGGGGACGATCGGCAATTTCTGGGTCGATATGACCCGCGCCGTTCTCTACGTGCTGCTGCCGGCGGCGATCGTCGTCGGCTTGTTTTTTGTCTGGCAAGGCATGCCGCAAAACCTCAGCCCCTATGTCGAGGCGACCACGCTCGAAGGCGCCAAGCAGGTGATCGCGCAAGGTCCGGTGGCGTCGCAGGAAGTCATCAAGATGCTCGGAACCAATGGCGGCGGATTTTTCAACGCCAATTCCGCGCACCCCTATGAGAACCCGAACGCCTTGACGAATTTTGTTCAGATCATCCTGATCTTCTCGATCGGCGCGGCGCTCACCAATGTCTTCGGCAGGATGGTCGGCAATGAGCGCCAGGGCTGGGCGATCTTCGTCGTCATGGGCCTCCTGTTCCTCGCCGGAGCCTTCACGGTCTATGGGGTCGAAAGCCGCGGTAATCCCGCTTTTGCCGATCTCCCCGTCAGCGCGGCCCCGAGCGCGCTCCAGGCCGGCGGCAACATGGAAGGCAAGGAGGTGAGATTTGGAATCGCCAATTCCTCCCTTTTCACGACCATCACCACCGACGCGTCCTGCGGCGCCGTGAACACGATGCACGACAGCCTGCTGCCGCTCGGCGGCATGGTTCCTATGATCAACATCATGTTGGGCGAGATCATTTTCGGCGGCGTCGGCTCGGGCCTCTACGGCATGCTTCTCTTCGCCATTGTCGCGGTGTTTGTCGCCGGCCTCATGGTCGGCCGCACGCCGGAATATCTCGGCAAGAAGATCGAGGCGAAAGAGGTCAAGATGGCCATGCTCGCGATTCTGATCCTGCCTTTGTCGATGCTCGGCTTCACCGCGATCGCCGTGGTGATCGCGCCTGGCCTCGCGGGCCTCTCGAACGCCGGCCCGCATGGCTTCAGCGAGGCGCTTTACGCCTATGTTTCAGCGACCGGGAATAATGGCAGCGCTTTCGCGGGGCTCAGCGCCAACACGCGGTTCTGGAACACGACTCTGGGCCTCGCGATGTGGATCGGCCGGTTCCTGTTCATCGTTCCGATGCTCGCCATCGCCGGATCTCTGGCGGCCAAGAAACTTGTGCCGGCGTCGGCGGGAACCTTCCCCACCGACGGCGGACTTTTCGTCGGCCTATTGATTGGGGTGATCTTGATCATCGGCGGCCTCACTTTCTTCCCAGCTCTCGCGCTCGGCCCGATCGAGGAGCATTTGGCGATGCAGGCGGGCCTTCTCTACTGACGTGACTGACCATCGCACGAGCATGTCCAGCGAATTGCAAGGCTAAGCCATGGAAACCAGAACATTGCCGCACAAAGTCAAAACGCGGGGCGGCGTCTCATCCTTATATGATCCGGCGATCATCCTGCCCGCGATCGGGGATTCGTTTCGCAAGCTCGACCCTCGGGTTCTGATCCGCAATCCGGTCATGTTCGTCGTCGAGATCGTCAGCGTGCTGACGACGATCCTCTACTTGAAGGATCTCTTGACTGGGGCGGACGCGGCCTCGTTGAAATTCACTTTTCAGATCTGGCTTTGGCTCTGGATCACTTTGCTTTTCGCCAATTTCGCCGAAGCGGTGGCCGAAGGCCGCGGCAAGGCGCAGGCGGCGACTTTGCGCAAGGCGCGCACCGATACGGTCGCGAAGCGCCTCGTCTCCGCCCAGGGGTCGCGCATCGAGCAAATTGCGGCTTCGGATCTGCGACAAGGCGATCTCGTTCTCGTCGAGCCCGGCGACTTCATCCCGAGCGACGGCGACGTCATCGAGGGCGTGGCCTCGGTCGACGAATCGGCGATCACAGGCGAATCCGCGCCGGTCATCCGCGAAAGCGGCGGCGATCGCTCGGCCGTGACCGGAGGCACGAGGGTTCTGTCCGATTGGATCAAGGTGCGCATCACGGCGGCCCCAGGGTCCACATTTCTCGACCGCATGATTTCCCTGGTCGAAGGCGCGGAGCGGCAGAAGACCCCGAATGAGATCGCGCTCAATATTCTTCTCGCCGGGCTGACGCTGATCTTCGTCTTCGCGGTCGCGACCATCCCGAGCTTCGCGCAATACGCCGGCGGCAAGGTCTCGGTCATCGTCCTCGTCGCGCTTTTCGTCACGCTGATCCCGACGACGATCGGCGCGCTTCTCTCCGCGATTGGCATCGCCGGAATGGACCGTCTGGTGCGCTTCAACGTCCTCGCTATGTCGGGCCGCGCGGTCGAGGCTGCGGGCGATGTCGATACATTGCTTCTCGACAAAACCGGCACCATCACCCTTGGCAATCGTCAGGCGGCGGAATTCATACCGCTTCCGGGCGTCACCGCCATGGAGCTCGCCGATGCGGCCCAGCTCGCTTCGCTCTCCGACGAGACGCCGGAAGGGCGCTCGATCGTCGTGCTCGCCAAAGAGAAATACGGGATTCGCGGTCGCGATATGGGGGAGCTCTACGCCAAATTCATTCCCTTCAGCGCCTTCACGCGATTGAGCGGGATCGACACCGAGATTTCGGTGATCCGCAAGGGCGCGGTGGACGCGGTCTTGGCTTTTATGCGCACCGACGCGGCGGCTCCCTCGCGCGACGGCGCGGTCGCCGCCGCCCGCGCGCTCATCTCCGACGCCGACGTTCGCGCCTTGACGGCGAGCGCGGACAAGGTTGCGAAATTGGGCGGGACGCCGTTGGCGGTCGCCAGGGATGGCCGCCTGCTCGGGATCATTTATCTGAAGGACATCATCAAGGGCGGCATCAGGGAGCGCTTCGGCGCCCTGCGCCAGATGGGCATCAGGACGGTGATGATCACCGGCGACAACCCTCTGACGGCGGCGGCGATCGCGGCCGAGGCCGGGGTCGATGATTTTCTCGCCCAGGCGACGCCGGAGGCGAAACTTAAACTGATCCGCGAGGAGCAGGCGCAGGGCAAGCTGGTCGCCATGTGCGGCGACGGCACCAATGACGCGCCGGCTCTGGCGCAGGCGGATGTCGGCGTCGCCATGAACACCGGAACCATGGCCGCGCGAGAGGCCGGCAACATGGTCGATCTCGACAGCGATCCGACAAAGCTGATCGAGATCGTCGAGATCGGGAAGCAACTTCTGATGACCCGCGGGGCGCTCACGACCTTCTCCATCGCCAATGACGTCGCCAAATATTTCGCGATCATTCCGGCGATGTTCATCGCCTTTTACCCACAGCTTCAGAGCCTCAATGTGATGCATCTCGCAACGCCGGAGAGCGCGATCCTGTCGGCGATCATCTTCAACGCCTTGATCATTGTCGCGCTCATCCCGCTGTCGCTGCGCGGGGTCGCCTATCGGCCGGTCGGAGCCGCGACCATATTGCGGCGCAACCTTCTCATTTACGGCGTCGGCGGCCTTATCATTCCGTTTGTTGGCATTAAGCTGATCGACCTTCTGATCAACGCCGCCGGCCTTGCTTGAGGATAAGCCAAAATGATCAAGCATTTGCTTCCGGCCATCATGATGACGGTTCTCATGACGGCCTTGACTGGCCTCGCCTATCCGCTCGCGATGACGGGCCTGGCGCAGCGTCTTTTCCCGCATCAGGCCAAAGGCAGCCTCATTGAGCGCGACGGCGCCGTCATCGGCTCCGAACTAATCGGGCAGAATTTCACCGCGGACGGCTATTTTCATGGCCGGCCCTCGGCGACCACCGACGCCGACCCGAATGATTCGACCAAAACCGTGCCGGCGCCTTACAACGCCGGCAATTCAGGCGGGTCGAACTTGGGTCCGACCTCGAAGGCTCTGGTCGATCGGGTGAGAGAGGACTCGCAAACGCTCGCGGGGCAAAATTCGGCTTCGCCGGTTCCGGTCGATCTCGTCACGACCTCGGCGAGCGGCCTTGACCCTGACATCACGCCCGCGGCGGCCCTGTTCCAGGTTCCCCGCGTCGCCAAGGCGCGCAAGCTCTCCGAGGATCAGCTGCGCGCCCTTGTCAACAATAACACCGCTAGCCGGCTCTTTGGCGTCCTTGGCGAGCCGCGCGTCAATGTGCTGAAGCTTAATCTCGCGCTCGATAAAGCCTTCCCTAAACAAGAGAGCCGAGAGGGCGAGGCGAATCCGTCGGTAGCCGAGGCTATCTCTGGACCCTCGACCTCTAACGCCGCGCCGCCCTTGGCGGTCGAGGCCGCGCCAACAACGATCGAAGCTCCTGCGTCGCCAGCCGTGGCGCCATCCGTCGCTGCGGCCTCCGACGCCACGGCGCCGGCGGCGAGCGCGGTCGAGACGCCCGCCCCCGCAATCGGCGCGCCGCCAGCCGGTCGGCTCCAGGCATCGGGGTCAAAGTCCGGCCCCGTATTTCCGTCTGAAATTTCGCCGTCGCACGCCGACGAAAAGCCCAGCTTGGCGCGCCTCAAAACCTGTTCCGATCAATTCCACGCCAACGCCGCGACCGATTCCAATGGCGGCCTAAAATGGACGGACTATTGGAAGGAATGCAAGAAGCGTTTGGCGAGCTAGCCGCGGAGCTTGGCGCAAGCGAGGCGAGCTTTTCGATGCAATATTTTTCTCGCCCAGATTCCATTTTTTCTTGGCTAACAGATAGAGTTCCTCGCATTGTCTTTGCTTGAGATCGTGTAAGCGAGAGCGTCGCCAAGCATGGAGAAACGCGACAGCGCCGACCGACGGCCCTCGCCTGACGCCCTCCTGCGCGAGTCGCAGCAGTGCGAGCAGGGCCGCCTGAAGATCTTTCTCGGCGCGGCTCCGGGCGTCGGCAAGACCTATGAAATGCTGACGACGGCGCGCGCCAAGAAAGCTGAAGGCCTAGATGTCGTCGTCGGCGTCGCCGAGACGCATGGACGCAAGGAGACCGAAGCGCTTCTGGACGGGCTGGAAATCATCCCGCGCCGGAGCATCTCCTATCGCGGACATGTCCTAACCGAGATGGATCTCGACGCCATTCTCGTGCGGCGGCCGAGGCTGGTTCTCGTCGATGAGCTCGCCCACACCAATGCGCCCGAGAGCCGGCATCCGAAACGCTACATGGATGTGGAGGAGCTGCTCGCCGCCGGGATAGACGTCTACACGACGTTGAACATCCAGCATGTTGAAAGCCTGAACGACGTCGTCGCCCGCATCACGCGCGTCCGGGTCCGCGAGACGGTCCCGGATTCGATCATTGATCGCGCCAATGATATCGAAGTCGTCGATCTTACGCCGGAGGATTTGATCGAGCGCCTGCACGAAGGCAAGGTCTATGTGCCGGACCAGGCGCAACGCGCCGTGCAGCATTATTTCTCGCCGGGAAATTTGACCGCCCTGCGCGAGCTTGCGCTGCGCCGGACCGCGCAACGCGTCGATGAGCAGATGATCGACTATATGCGCCAGCACGCCATCGAAGGGCCATGGCCCGCCGGCGAGCAGGTGCTGGTCCTGGTCGACGCGGCGCGAAGCAGCAACGCCGTCGTGCGCTACGCCAAGCGAATGGCCGATCGCCTCAGAGGGGGCTGGGCTGCGATCCATGTCGAAACGCCTGCCGATGCTCGCGCCAACGAGGCCGAGCGAGACGAAGTCGCGCAGACCTTGCGCCTCGCGCAGAGACTTGGCGCGGAGGTCATCTCCATCCCCGGTCAGGATATCGCCGAAACGGTCGCCGAATATGCGCAAAGCAATAATTTCACCCATATTGTCGTCGCCAAAACGGAGCGCGGACGCTGGCGCGATTTTTTCCGGAGCCCTTTCACCCAGAGGCTGATTCGCCTCGCCGGCGACGCGAGCGTTCATGTGATCGCGCGCCCGGTCGACCGGATCGCGGTCCGCCCGCGCACAGCCGTCGAGACAAGGGAAAGCGGCAACAAGCCCGCCGACGTCAGGCCCTATATCGTGAGCCTTGTCTATGTCGCGGCGGCGACGCTGATCGCGATCGCGCTGCGGCAGACCCTCAGCGTCTCGAATGTCGCCTTGTCGTTTCTGGTCGCGGTCCTTGCGAGCGCCGTGACCTATGGCTTATGGGCCTCGTTATTCGCCTGCCTCATCAGCGTTCTCGCCTATAATTTCTTTTTTCTGCCGCCGATCTACACGTTCACGATCACCGACCCCGAAAACGTCGTGCACTTGTTCTTCTTCGCGGTCGTGGCGATCATCGCGAGCAATCTGGCGGCGCGCCTTCGCGCCCAGGCGATCGCCGCGCGGCAAAAAGCGCGGATCACCGAGGAGCTCTATCTTTTCAGCCGCAAACTCGCCGGCGTGGCGGCGCTCGACGATCTGCTCTGGGCGACCGCGCATCAGATCGCCTTGATGTTGAAGGTTCGCGTCGTCCTGCTTCTGCCTGAAGACGGCGGCCTCGCGGTCAAGGCCGGGTTTCCGCCGGAAGACATGCTCGACGACGCCGATCTCGCGGCGGCGCGCTGGTGCTTTGAAAAAAACCAGCCGACGGGACGCGGCGCCGACACCCTGCCGGGCGCGAAGCGTCGTTTCATGCCGCTGCGCACCGGCCGCGGCGCCGTCGGCGTGGTTGGCATCGACCGCGACAAGCCTGGGCTTCTCCTGACGCCGGAAGAGTCCCGCCTCTTCGACGCGCTCTCGGATCAGGCGGCGCTTGCGATCGATCGCGTCAACCTTGCGCGGGAGATTGATCGCGCCCGCCTCGCCGAGGAGACCGACCGTCTACGCAGCGCGCTGCTCACATCCATCTCGCATGATCTGCGCACGCCTCTCGCCTCGATCATCGGCTCCGCGACGAGCCTTGTCAGTCATGGGAGGGAGTTCGACGAAAAAGTTCAAGCGAGCCTCATGCGCACCATTCAGGAAGAGGCCGAAAGGCTTAATCGCTTCATCGGCAATCTGCTCGACATGACGCGGCTCGAATCCGGGCCGCTCCGGCCGCAGGCGGCGCCGACTGATCTCTCCGACGTCATCGGCGCCGCGTTGCAAAGAGCTGGCAAGATCCTCCAGAACCACGAAATCGCCATCGATCTGGAGGATGGATTGCCGATGCTCAGCCTCGACATGGTGCTGATGGAGCAGGTCCTGTTCAATCTCTTCGACAATGCCGCGAAATATGCGCCGCCTCATTCCCTGATCTCGGTCGCGGCCAGGCGAGAGGACGGCTATGTCGTCATCCAGATTCTCGACGAGGGCGACGGCGTTCCCGAGGCCGATCTGGAGCGCATTTTCGACAAGTTCTACCGGGTCCGCCGCGCCGATCGCCAGCGCGCAGGCACTGGCCTCGGCCTTGCGATCTGCCGTGGCTTCATCGAGGCGATGGGAGGGACGATCAAAGCCGGAAACCGGATCGACCGACGCGGCGCCGTCTTCACGATCAGGCTTCCCGCCCGCGCCGAGTTCGAGGCTTGCGCTTGAGCCCGCCGCGTGACGCCGCGCGCGGGTCCGCTCCGCATACTTGTCGTCGACGACGAGCCGGCGATCCTTCGATTTTTGCGCGCCAGCCTGGAAAGTCAGGGTTATATCGTCGCCGAGGCCGCCGACGGAGCCTCGGCTGTTGAAATGGCGCGCAGAAACGCGGCCGACCTCGTCGTCCTCGACCTTGGATTGCCCGACATGGACGGACTCGATGTCGTCAGGAAGATCAGGGAAAGCGGCGCAACCCTGCCGATCATCATTCTCTCAAGCCGCGAGAATGAAAGCGCCAAGGTCGCCGCGCTTGATCTCGGCGCCGATGATTATGTCACGAAGCCGTTTGGCGTTGATGAGCTATTGGCGCGGGTCCGCATGGCGCAGCGGCATCGTTTGCAGCAGGAAGGCGAAAAGCCGGTGTTCCACGCCGGCGATCTCTGCGTCGATCTCATTCGCAGGATCGTCACTGTGCGCAATGAGGAGGTCAAGTTTTCGCCACGTGAATATGAAGTTCTGCGCTTGTTGGTGGCGCATGCGGGAAAGGTTCTCACGCATCGTTTCATGTTGCGCGAGATTTGGGGGGGCGATGCGGATGTGCAATATCTGCGGATCTATGTGCGCGCCTTGCGTCAGAAGATTGAGGCGGATCCGGAGCGGCCGCGGCATATTCTCACCGAAACCGGCGTCGGCTATCGTCTGCGCGAGCCCGATTAGAGCAATGCCAAGCGAAGGGGGAGCCGGTTCGCGATTTTGCGTTATGAAAATCGGATAATACAAAAAGCTAGCGCGCTTTCAGAATCCGGCGGACCTGATAGCGCTCGAATTCAAAGAGTTGGAGCATGTTCTGATCGAAAAAGTAGGACAACTTTTTCGCAAGCAGGCTCTAGAGCAGCTCGATCATCCTGCGAAGGCGTATCCATGGACCTCGCCGACCTTATCAAACCGAGCCGAGTGGTTTTCGCCGCCCGCGCGAGCAACAAGGAGCAATTGCTTCGTGATCTCGCGACTCGGGCCGCGGCCGAGCTAGGCCTTGACGCGCAAGCGATCTCGAGCGCTCTGCTCGCTCGCGAGGAGCTCGGCTCGACCGGGCTCGGCGAAGGCTTCGCCCTCCCGCATGCTCGGGTTCCTGGCCTTGACCATTTTTTCGGCATGTTCGCGCGGCTCAACCGGCCAATCCATTTCGACTCGATCGACGGCAAGCCAGTCGATCTCGTTTTCCTTCTGCTGATTCCGGCCACCGCCGGCGGGGAGCATCTTGCCGCTCTCGCCGCCGTCTCGCGGCATTTGCGCGATCGTGACTTCGCCGCGAGCCTACGCAAGGCGGCAAACGCCGCGGCGCTTTGTGGCCTCATTTGCGACCCGCAGCATTCGCGCTAGGCTCCAAGCGGCCGGCTCAGGCCGCGACGCCCACTCCCGGCTGCGCTTGCATGACTTTGCAATCGACATGCAGCTCGTATTTGACAAAATTCTCGCGGAACATGCGGATGAGTTGTTTCGCCGTCTCGGCGAACTCCTCTTGGTTTGCCCAGGTCTTGGACGGATCAAGCAGGCGCGACTCGATCCCGGGAACCGAATGGGGCACGAGAAGGCCGAAATAAGGATCCGTCCAAAAGCTCGCGCCGGCGAGCGAGCCGTCGAGGGCGGCGTGCAACAGTCTGCGCGTGACTTGGATCGGCATCCGCTGGCCGACGCCATATTTACCGCCGGTCCAGCCGGTATTGACAAGCCAGCAATCAACCTGATGTTTTGCGATCAGGGTCCGCAGAAGATCGCCATATTCGGACGCGTTGCGCGGCATGAAGGGCGCGCCGAAGCAGGTCGAGAAGGTCGCTTGCGGCTCGCTCACGCCCTTTTCGGTTCCGGCGACCTTGGCGGTGTAGCCGGACAGAAAATGATACATGGCCTGCGCCGGATCGAGCTTGGCGATCGGCGGCAAGACTCCGAAGGCGTCGCAGGTGAGCATCACAATGTTTCTCGGATGGCCGGCCCGTCCGCTCGCCAGCGCATTGCCGATAAAATCGAGCGGATAGGCGATCCGCGTGTTCTCGGTCTTCGAATCATCATCGAAGTCAGGCGCTCGGGTCAGAGGATCGAGCACGACATTTTCCATGATCGTGCCGAAACGCTCCGATGTGGCGTGGATCTCGGGCTCCGCCTGGCGTGAGAGCCTGATCGCCTTGGCGTAGCAGCCGCCCTCGAAATTGAAGACGCTTTCCTCGCCCCAGCCATGCTCGTCGTCGCCGATCAAGCTGCGCGACGGATCGGCGGACAGGGTTGTCTTGCCGGTGCCGGAGAGCCCGAAGAAAAGCGCGGTGTCGCCGGCCGGACCAATATTCGCCGCGCAATGCATGGGCATCACGCCTTTGGCCGGGAGCAGGTAGTTGAGATAGGTGAAAACCGCCTTCTTGATCTCGCCGGCGTAGCTCGTGCCGCCGATGAGCACGATCTTGCGGCTGAAATCGACGGCGATGACGGTTTCCGACCGGCAGCCATGCCGAGCTGGATCCGCGCGGAAGGACGGCAGATCGAGAATCGTTAGGTCGGCGACGAAGCTTTCGAGCTCCGCAGGGGTTGGACGGATCAACAGGTTGCGAATGAAAAGGGAGTGCCAAGCCAATTCAGTATAGACTCGAACCTTCAACTGATGCGTGGGCTCGGCGCCGCCGAAAAGATCCTGCGCGAAAAGATCCATCCCTCTGACATGTGCGCACATGTCGGCGCGCAGCCTGTCGAAATGCTCCGGCGCCATCGCCTGGCAATTGTCCCACCAGATCGACCGCTCGGTGAGCGCATCCCGCACGATGAATTTGTCCTTTGGCGAACGCCCAGTGTGCGCCCCTGTTTCGGCGACAAGCGCGCCGCCTCTGGCGATCCTGGCTTCGCCTCGCGAAATTGCTTCTTCGTAAAGGCGGGGCGCCTCGAGATTATAGGAAACGCTCCGCAGACCTTCGAGGCCGAAAGAATTCGGCATGAAAATCTGGATTGACTGGTCCGGCCTTGAGCATGTTTTTCTCCCGCCGACGGCGCAAATTATATTTGGGCGCTTGAAGCCTTAACTCAACGTCGGGCGATCGGAGAGGTTGCGCAAAGGATCGGAGCTAGCGAAATCGTGGATGTCCTAGGCTCGCGCGGCCTCGACGAGCTCCGCCAATGTCGCGCGCAACGTCTCGATGCTGAGAACGGGCCGTGGAAAGACAACGCGGACGGTTTGATTGTCCACAGCGAGATCGAGGCCGTCGGGGTCTATCCCGGTCGCGCGCCAATCGCCATCCGGCGCGCCGGCGAAGGCCGCGGCGCAAAGCGCAAGCGCGTCTTTCTGCTGCGCATTGACATGCGCGAGCGCTTCCGCCTCGGCCTCGGCAAGGCCCTCAGCCCCAGCGACGGAAGTCATCAGCTGCGCGGCTTTAAAGCTTGCGGCTCGGCCAAAGCCGCCATTCAAATGGCCATGGTCGATCGCCATGCGCCAAAAAGAAAAATCGCCGAAATCGGCATAGAGGGCGGATTGCGGATGCTTGGCCAAGAAACGGGCCTTCAGTTCGGCCCGCCGAGTGGGATCGGCGGCGGGTTCGGCGCGGCCGGCAAGCGTCAGGCGCGGATGGGCAAGGGGGTCGCCTTCGCCGCCTTGTGCGAGCAGAAGGGACACGCGCGGGTCCGCCTCCATATGCCTTGTATGGGCGGCGAGCCGCGACACCAGCAAGATTGGGCCGCCGTCCGGCGACGTCGCGACATTGACGAGGCTCGCGAAGGGAGAGCCGTCCGGGGTCACGGTTGCGAGCGCGCCCGAGCGTGTGGCGCGCAAAAGCCGTTTCGCTTCCGCCAACGCGTCATAAGGCGGCGGGGCGGTTGCTTGATCGGCATTTTGCGCGTCCGTCATGGATGATTACACGGTCAGCATCGAAACACGCGATTTTGGCCTTCGCGCTCCAAAACATGGTCCAGCCAAAGCCGCGAGCGTCAATGCAGGCTCACCATTTCGAGCTCATGCTGCATCGCATTGGCGACGGCGGCGTCGCGCGAATCCGTCACGGCGATCGGCGTGCCGTCGGCCGCCAGCAGAGCGAAAAGCTTCAGGCCTGGCTGGAGTGGAGGAACCGCCGGAAACATTCGGCTGACATCCTCCGAGAGGATCGGCTTCAAATAGGCGACCCGTCCGCCGCCCAGGCTCGCGAGTTGCTCGTTCGTGAGCAGCGGCGCGGCTTCGCTTTTTGTTTCGTTCAACATCATGGCCTCTCCTGTCTTGCGGTCTTGCTAGACCCGCATCCGTGCGAACCGTCAGTCTCGCACATTTATTTCAACCTTTTGAACGTTCGACTCCGGCTCCGGACGGACCAGCTCCACCGAGAGCAGACCGTCGCGCAACGTGGCTTCGGCCACCTCCATGGCCTCCGCGAAACGGAAAACCCGCTGGAACTGTCGCGCGGCTATGCCGCGATACAGATGGACGCGCTCCTTCTCCTCCTTCTGGCGCCCGCGGATCGCCAGCTGCGCCTTCTCCACCGTGATTTCGAGTTGGTCCGCGCTAAATCCGGCGACGGCCAAAGTAATCCGTAGCCGAACCGCCGCGCTCCTATCTCCGGCTATCCGCTCAATATTATAGGGCGGGTAGCCGTCCGAAGCTGATTTCGCCACTCTCTCGACCGCCCGTTCGATTTCGTCGAAGCCGAGCAGAAATGACGATTTCAAGGTCGGCGCGCGTGACATCCCGAAGCTCTCGAGCCTTCGCTCCAGGGACCCTTCAAAGGCGTCCCACGGCGTTTGCCGTGAATCGAATATGGCGCCCGGCGTCGCCGTTTCAAGACTTGGGTTGGCGCTCCGTTCAGCGTCTTGGGCGGAATAAAAAAGGCCCGGCAAATCGCCGGGCCTCTTCACTTTGAAAGCCTTTATGTAAGGGTCGCTCAGGCGGCTTCTTCAATATCGGCGTCGTCGGCGTCGACCTCTTCGGCCTTGCCCCGACGCGGACCTTTTTGCAGCTGCGCTTCGATCGCTTTCAACGATTCGGTTTCGGTCAGTTTTTGCACGACGACGATTTCGCGCGCCATCCGGTCGAGCGCGGCTTCATAAAGCTGCCGCTCGGAATAGGATTGCTCAGGTTGCGCATCCGACCGATAAAGATCGCGCACGACTTCGGCGATCGAAATCAAATCGCCGGAATTGATCTTCGCTTCATATTCCTGCGCCCGGCGCGACCACATGGTCCGCTTGATCCGCGCCCTGCCGGCCAAAGTGTCCAGCGCCCTCTTGACGATGTCTGCGTCGGCGAGCTTGCGCATTCCGACGCTCGCGACCTTAGGCGTCGGCACCTTCAGGATCATCTTATCCTTGATGAAGCTGATCACGAACAGCTCCAGTTTGAAGCCGGCGACGACCTGTTCCTCGATCGCGACGATCTGGCCGACGCCATGGGCCGGATAGACGATGAATTCGAGCGGCTTGAACCCTTGCCGGGCCGGGCTTACGGCCTTGACCGCTTTGCTCGCCGCCGCAGCCGGCTTGTCGCTTTGCTTGGCTTCGTCGGGCTTCGGCTCCGCGGCTCTCGTCCGCACGGCCCCGGCGGGCGCGACCGCGTCGGTCGGCGTTCCGAGCGAGGCTGAAACAGCCGCGACCGTCGTCTTCACCGGTTTGACCGCCGCCTTTTTGGCCTGGTCATGAGGCGCCTGAACTTGGGCAGCATGAACCTGGGGTGCATGCGCCGTCGCGGCGTTGGGTGGCGCAAGCAAGGCGTCCGTGGCGACGGACCTTACTGATGTCTTTTTTTCAATTTTCTTTGTCACCGTTGTCCGCTCATTTTCCCCTGGGATCGGGCTCAAGGATAGGGCGGGCGCCGAAGGGGCGGCCGCCGGGTTGACAGGCAATTGTGATTTCGACGCGCGGCGCGGCGCGGCGCCGATCTTGGACGTGTTGGCCGCCGCCGCAGCTCTGGCGGCCGAAAACCGCTCGGCCGCGGCGCGCGTGGAAACCGAAGATTTGCGCGCGACCGACGTTGGCTGGGTGGATTTCGCGCCGGATTGAACCTTGTCCGCCCGCGCGGGACTGAGCGTTTTCGTTGCTTTCTTCGCCGCCGCCGATTTGCTTGGCGGCGCAGTCTTGACGAGCCTCGCTGAATTCTTGGCCGCCGTCGCCGCGACGGTTTTCGTGGACCTGACCTTTGTCGTCTGGCTTCGCGCGCTCCTGCTCGGGGCGGCGGCGGCGGATCGAGCGGCGGTCTTGCCGCGCGTGGCGCTCGCCGCCGTCCGGACGTCGGTCCTGTTCGCCGCGACGGCCTCCTTCAAATTCGTCTTGTTCGCGCTCCGCCTCCCGGCGGGCGTCCGAGCCGGCGCCGCCGCCACTTTTTTCGTTTTCCGCTCCGCCCCGCCCTTGGATGTCTTCGTCTTGGACTTTCCCGCCCCGGCTCGCGCCGCTCCGCCTATGGAGGCTTTTCTTTTGGCCGGCTTTATTGTCTTCTTAACGGACGCCATTGGCAGCGCGCTCCTTATTTTGTCCCGCTTTGGAGACGGGACGGGTCATCGACGGCGGAAAACAGGTCCGCCGGTCAGGGAACACCGCCTTCAAGTCCAAGAAAGACGCGAAGCGGGCCATTCCTATACGATGATCATCCATTTATGACGTGGCGGGATTAGCAAGACGAAGCTTGGCCCGCGCGGGCCACCATAAAAATAATCGCCTTGGTGCTTTGCGGAGCCTCCCAAGACGCGGATGATTGATAGATGGTCGCAAGCTCGCGCTTGCTGACTGTCGCAAGAAGGTAGCATAGAAAAGATCGAAAATCAAAAAATATGCGACATGTGGCCAAATCCACGCGCGGATCGCCGCAAGAGCCGCCGCCGTGGCGGTGGTGAGCCTGCCGGCGTCAGTCCCCGGCGCCGGGCTCGGACGAAAAAACTCGTCGAATTTGCCAGGCCGGCCGTCGAAGGCCTTCGCATCCGGCGGGGCCTCGCGCTTCACCGTCACATTCGGCCAGGACTTCGCCATCGCGCGATTGAGCTCAAGCCATTTTTCAAGCCCGCGCTCCGTATCCGGCTTGATCGCCTCGGCGGGGCATTCGGGCTCGCAAACGCCGCAGTCAATGCATTCATCCGGATGGATCACAAGCATGTTTTCGCCCTCGTAGAAGCAATCCACAGGGCAGACTTCGACGCAATCCGTGTACTTGCATTTGATGCAATTTTCGACGACGACATAGGTCATGATCACGCTCCTTGGGGCGAGGCGGGCGAATTCTCGCGCGCCGATCAATTCTTGGCCTCAATTCTTGGCGGCTTGCGGCGCGCCGCTGGTTCAGCGCAAGGGTCCGGGCGCAAGGGGCTGGCGCTCAACTTATTGATTTTATGGCGTAACCCTCTCGGGCAGACCGGCCTCCGCCGGCTCGATGGACTAGCGCCTTTGCGCCAATTAAGCAAGGACGTTCGAGAGCAAAGGGGTTCGAGCCACGCTCTCGAGGAGTTTTGAAAAAACCGGTCGACTTTTTCAACTGGAGCCTGCTCCGGCTCTTTAGAGTTTGAGCGCTTTTCGATCAGACAGCTGAATCTGGCCGCGAACGCTGTGAGCGTCGTTGCGTTCATTCGCGCCGCGCGGCGTCCGGCGTGAGCTCCTCAAACAATAGGCTCGCGTCGGGGAAGCCGCCTCGCCGCGCTCCAGGCGAGAGGACTTTCAGAACGCGCACCTGACGCTCCAGCGCGATTGTCAGAACATCGCCGGGTCCGACCGATTTGGCGGGGGTTTCGATCCGCCGCGCGTTCAGCCTCACATGCCCCTCGGCCACCAGACGGGCGGCGAGGCTTCGGGTTTTGACCACGCGGGCGAACCAGAGCCACTTATCGAGCCGCTGTCGTTCGTCCATGCCTTTCCATCGCCAGGGATGATTCTGAGCATGATTTAATCATCGCCGCCGGCTCCATCAAGCGAGCAGGCCGCCTTTGGTGAGCGCCAAAGGATTTGTTGCGAGCGCGTCGGCGTCAGCCTGATCGGGGGCGGGGAGCCCCGCGAAGGCGCGCCAGAGACCTTCGACGAACGCGGGCGCCATGTCGCGCAGGATGAAGACGATGCGGGTGCCGCGCTCCTCGTCCGGCCATGCCGCGAGCCGCACGGGCGGATGGAAGACATGCTGCACGCCGTGAATGACCACGGGCCGGGACGGATCGTCGGCCAGCGCCACGATTCCCTTGACGCGCAAAAGATTTGGCCCGTGCGCATTGCGCAGCAATTCGAGGAAAAGGTCGAAGGCCGCGACTGGAATCGGCGCCTCATGGCGGAGGCAGAAGGCTCGGATGCGCGCGTCATGCCGGTTCACGTCGTGCGGAGGGTGATGATGCGGCTCTTGGTGATGATCGTGGTCATGGTCGGGGGCGGTTTTCGCGGCCGTCTCGGCCGGAAAGGCTTCGGCGTTGAGCCATCCTTGCACGTCGAGGCTCTTGCGCGCCGGATCATAGAGTCCGGCGTCGAGCAGCGCCGCGGCCGTGGCCTCGCCCTTCGCGGCGTCGAGGAGACGCGCGCCCGGATTGAGGGCCGCCAGCCGCGCCCGCAGATCGCCCGAGCTCGCGCCGGCAAGAAGATCCGTCTTGGTGAGGACGAGCCGATCCGCCACGGCCGCCTGTTTCACGGCCTCTTCATGGGCGTCGAGCGTCGCCTGCCCGTTCACGGCGTCGACCAGGGTCACGACGCCGTCGAGACGAAACCGAAGCATGAGATAGGGATGATACATGATGGTGTGCAGGACGGGGGCCGGATCGGCGAGGCCGGTGGTTTCGATCAGCACCCGCTGAAAAGGGGTGATGCGGCCATTGTCGCGCTTGCGCAGGGCGTCTTCCAGCGTCGCGATAAGATCGCCGCGAATCGAGCAGCACAAACAGCCTGACGTCATCACCAGCATGTCGCCGACGGCTTGCTCGACGAGCAGATGATCAAGGCCGATTTCGCCGAATTCATTGATCACGACCAAAGTATCGGCAAGCGCCGGATCGCGCAGCAGGCGGTTCAGCAAGGTGGTCTTGCCGGCGCCGAGAAAGCCGGTGACGATCGTCAAGGGGAAGGGCGGCGGCGGCCTCTTGTCCAAGGTCCTGGCGTCGATGCGGGTCTCGCGCCGGGGCGCGGGCGGTTGCGAAGCCAGCGCTGGCGGCGCGGCAGGCGCGTCACTGGGTGGCATTGGCGTCGGAATGTCCTGGCTTCGCCTTATTGGCGCGCCCGGCGGTTTTGGTCTCGCCGGCCTGCTTTTGCGCGAGCTTTGTCGCTGGCTTGGCTGGATGGCGCTTGTCGATAGCGGCTTTCTCGATTGCTGGTTTGGTCGGCTTGGCTTTCTTTTCGGCCGTTTTCGCCTTTGCGGCGGGTTTGGCCTTTTCGACGCTCTTGGCTTTGCCGGCCGGCTTGGCCTTTTCAGCGGATCCGCCCTTGGCGGTTTTCGTTTTTGTCGGCGAAGGCGCGGCGTCCTTGCTGCCGATTGGCTCCGGTTCGGGCTCCGCTCGGGCCTGGGCATGTCGTCGCCCATGGGCGCGGATGGCGGCGAGACGCGCGCGCTTGCCGCTCAGCCTCATCGTCCGCGCGCTCGGATCGGGCGCGAGCGGCGCGGCGGCGCTTTCCGCGAGCGTCGCTGGATTGGCCGGCGCATAGGCGCTCGCGGCCTCGGCCGGCGGCTCCGTCCCGAGAGGAGAATGCGCGGGGCGGGCTTGCGCGACAGGGCCGGCGTATCCGCTGGGCGCGCCGACAAAGATGGGCGTTGGCTCGAAGGAGGGCGCCGGCACCAGGGCGATGCGCCGCGCCATCGGCGTGGTCTTCGCGAGCGCACTGGCGTTATAGGCCAGCGGCCGATCCCCCGGCGTGGACGGCGCGCCGGCTTCGAGCGGCGCGATGAGGCGCTCGGTTTCGGCGTTGAATTCCGCGATCGCCTTGCCGCGCCTGCGGCAGATCGACTGATTCATGTCGGGCGCCTGGCCGCTCTGCGGCGCCTGAAGGGCCGCGACCGAACCGCCCGGCCGATCGACGCCGGCGAAGCCGCGGTCGAACAGCGCCGCGGCCTTGATCGTGCGTTGCGCCACATTCGGCGCGCCGAGAACCACCGCGATCAGCTTCCGGCCGCCTTGCGTGGCGCTGGCGACGACATTGAAGCCCGCGGCGCAGGTAAAGCCTGTCTTCATGCCGTCGACGCCGGGATAGCGACCAAGGAGGTTATTGTGGTTCGTGATGATTTGGCCGTCGAGACGCAAGGCGCCGATGCCGAATAGATCGGCATGCTCCGGATAGGTGGAATATAAGGCGACCGCGAGGATCGCGAGATCCCGCGCGGAGGAGACGTGCTGCGGGTTCGGCAGACCGTTGGGATTGACGAAATGGGACTGTTTGAGGCCGAGCGAAGCCGCGGCTTCGTTCATTTCATCGGCGAAAGCTTCGACGGAGCCGGAAACCCCTTCCGCGATCGTGACGGCGGTGTCGTTCGCCGATTTCACCATGATCATTTTGAGGGCGTTGCCGAGGGTCACGAGGGTCCCCGGCCGAAAGCCCATTTTCGATGGCGGCATCGCCGTGGCGCGGGCGGAGACGACGAGGGGTGTGTCGAGAGAGAGCCGATGCTCGCGCACGGCCTTCAGCGCGACATAGGCCGTCATGAGCTTGGTCAGCGACGCCGGATACCAGGGCTGCGTCGCATGATCCTCGAACAAGACCGCGCCGGACGGATATTCAACGACCAGCGCCGGCGCGGCCCAAGCCATGCCCGGGCAAAGAGCGCAAAGCCAAAGGCCCGCGACCATGAGACAGGCGAAGGCGCGACGGAGTTGGCGTTGGATCAATCGGGCTCCCGAGTTTCCGTCTCCGGAAACTTCGTCGCGGGATGGTTTGACCTTGAAACCAAGCGGCATGGAAAAAGCCATAGCGAGGCATTGCATAATCTCCTTACCTACTCCGCGCGCGGGCGAATGGGAAGCGCCATCGCGCAAGCTCGGGCGGCGCGGCGCCTGGCGTTGGCTCGCGGCGGCTCCGCCTCATCCTGGCGCGGTCAAAATGAGCGCGCGGGCGTCCGAACGCGTTCGGGCCTGACGCCTATGCCGATAATGTGGGCGGGCAACCGCCGCAGGATCGGGAAATGGATGAACAGGCGGAAAAAACGGGGCGGTTTGATCTTGCCAGGGCTGGCGAGAACCCGCGAGATCATGTTTTTTTGGATGAAGACCTGGATCGCCTGGGTCGCCTTGGTTGGCCATTCGCGCCGGGCCTGAACCTTGGCGAGAGCCTCATTTGAGAGGATTCCTTCGCCGAATAAGGGTTCGGCGAGGAGATTAGCGGCGGCGATCGCGTCCTGGATGGCGAGATTGACGCCAACGCCGCCGATCGGCGACATCGCATGCGCCGCGTCGCCGATGCATAGGAGGCCGGGTTTGTGCCAGAGCGGCAGGCGGTCGACGGTCACGGTCAGGAGCTTGACGGCGTCGAAGCTTTCGAGCTCGCCGACGCGATCGGCGATAAAGGGCGCCAGCGCCGCGATTCGTTCGCGCAACGCCTCGATTCCCAGGGCTTTCAGCCGATCGCCGGACCCTTTGGCGATCACATAGCCGCATTGCCAATGCTCGCCGCGATTGATCAGCACCAGGATCTGGCCGGCGTCGATCCGGCCGAATGTCTCGAGCGGGTCGCTCTCGCGCCGGGACAGCCGGAACCAGAGCACGTCCATGGGCGCGCCTAGGTCTTGCGGCGTGAAGCCGGCCGCCCGGCGCACCGTCGAATGACGGCCGTCGGCGCCAATGGTCAGGTCGGCGCGAATCGCCAAGAGTCCATCCTTGGTCCTGGCGGTCACGCCGGCCACGCGCCCGTTTTCTTCGATCAGGCCCTCGACCGCCGTGGACATGGCGAGGCGAAAGCTCGGATAGCGCTTGGCGCGCTCTGCGAGAAAATCGAGGAAATCCCATTGCGGCATGAAGGCGATGAATTTGGCGTGGGTTGGGACGTGGGAGAAATCGGCCAGCGGAATGACGACGTCGCCGATCCGGCCGGTGAGTTCGCGGGCTTCCTGATGCGGCAGCTTCAGGAAATCCTCAAGCAGGCCGAGGTCGTGCAAGGCTTCGAGGGTCGACGGGTGAATCGTATCACCGCGAAAATCGCGCAAAAAATCAGCGTGTTTCTCGACCACGATCACATCGACGCCGGCGCGGGCGAGCAGAAGCCCAAGCATCATACCGGCCGGTCCTCCGCCGACGACGCAGCAGCGGCAGGAGGCGCTCGCTTGCGGTTTTTCTTGCGCTGTCGCGGTCATCGCTAGGGTCTCGGTTCCGTTTTGTGCGATTGGACGATTGACGGCGACGATAGATATGAGTCGTCAAGGGCGGGTGAATAGCGTGCGCTTAATTGCCGCCAGCGGATGCCTGAGGCGCGCCCGAGCGCAGGCGAAGCGCCGCGGTGACCAGAATGGCGACGAGAATGTTCGCGGCGAGCGCGAGCAGGCCGGAGTAGAGGGTGAAGCGGGTCTCGCCGAAGGTCAAGGTGTGCAAAGGCTTGAAGCCGTTCAGCCAGGCGAGCCAGGTCCCGCCCAGAAAGCCAGTCGCCCAGCCGGCGAGGAGGCCCGCGCCGCGAAACCAGTCGGTGAAAAGGCCGAAAACCACGGCCGGAAAGGTCTGCACGATCCATAAGCCGCCGAGCAATTGCAGATCGAGCGCGAATTGCATCGGCAGGAGCAAGATCACCAGCAGCGCCCCGAGCTTCACAACAAGCGAAGCGATTTTCGCGACCTTCGCTTCGCCATGCGGCGTGACGGCGGGATCGACATAGGCTTTCCAGAAATTGCGCGCGAAAAGATTAGCGGCTCCGATGCTCATGACCGCGGCGGGGACGAGGGCGCCGATCGCGATCGCGGCGAAGGCGAAGCCGGCGAACCATCCCGGAAACATGGTCTTGAAAAGGGTGGGGACGACATCGTTATTATTGGTGAGCTTCAGCCCGGCGGCATGGCCCATGAAGCCGAGGAGGGCGAGCAGGCCGAGGAGAAGCGTATAGGCCGGCAACAGGTAGGCGTTCTTTCGGAGCGTGTCCGGACCAGAGCTCGCGAAAACCGCGGTCAGCACATGCGGGTACATGAAGGAGGCGAGCGCCGAGCCGAGCGCAAGGCTCGCATAGGGAAGATATTGGTCCGGCGCGAGCAGGATCCCGCCGGAGCCCTTCGCCTTGAACGCCGCGTCGGCGGCCGCGAACACCGCGCCATAGCCGCCGAGCTTCAGCGGGATCAGCCCGATCGCGGCGGCCACGACAATATAAATCATTGCATCCTTGACGAAGGCGATCAGGGCGGGGGCGCGCAGGCCGGAGGAGTAAGTATAAACAGCCAGGATCACGAAAGCGGCGACCAGCGGGATCTCTCCCTTGAGGCCCAAGGCGTGAATGGCCGCCGCCATGCCGATCAGCTGCAATGCGATATAAGGCATGGTGGCTAGGACGCCGGTCGCCGCGACCGCGAGTTCGAGCGCGCGCGAGCCATAGCGGCCATGGGCGACATCCGCCGCGGTCACATAATTATTTTTCTTGGCGACCGTCCACAGCGCCGGCATGACCGCGAAAACAATCGGGTACACGATAATTGTATAGGGCAGCGCGAAGAATCCATAGGCGCCGGTCGCGTAAACCAACGCCGGAACGGCGATCACTGTATAGGCCGTGTAAAGGTCGCCGCCGATCAGGAACCAGGTGATCCAGGCGCCGAACTGGCGCCCGCCGAGCCCCCATTCGTCGAGATGCGCCAGGGTTTTGGGCCGCCGCCAATGGGCCGCGACAAATCCCATCGCGGTGACGAGAATGAAGAAGAAGACAAAGACCGCCGCCGCCGGGTAGTCGATCTCACCGTCCATGGCGGCCCAACCGATAAACAATATAGATCAGCAGGGAGGTGATGGGCACGAACGCCAATTGGTACCAATAAAAAAACGGGAAGCCAAAAAGCTCCGGGGCCTTGTGATTATAGAAGGGGACCCAAAGTAGCGCGACATAAGGTATAAGGAGAAGGAGCCAAATCAAGCGCACGGCGGAAATCGTCCCATTAGAATCGTTCTCGATCGCGCAGGCTCATGCGACCGAGAAGGACGCGGTCCTTATACAATGAGATAGACCAGATACAATGAGATAGACCAGGTCCAGCTCCGCGAGAAGCCGCCCGATTTGAAGCGAAATCCGGCCAACTCCGTCGACGCTATCTCGTTTCTGCCGGAAATCAACCGGGGAAGACTGAGCCGGACTGCTCCGCAGCCCACCGAGGCCTATTCGGAAGCTTGCTCCGCCACGATCTTGTAGCGCTCGCCGGCCTGTAGCGGGCCGCGGCGTTCGAGGCCGTTGAGGAGAAGGAAAAAATCGAGCTGGCGGTCGGGAACGGCCATCCGCGCCGCGAGCGCGTCGGCAGTGTCGCCCGGCTTGGCGACGACAATGGCGATTTGCCAGGGCCGCACCGCGCGTATTTCTTCGTCCGAAGCGTGATGAAACGATTCGATCGAGGCGCGAAAGCGCTTTTCGCTGGCGTCGGTCAGGGCGCGCGTCGCGAAAATCAGCCGGTAGACCTCGGCCGGCTGGAAACGGATGGCGGCGACCCGGAAACTCCATTCGCCGGCGCGCGCGGTCGCGATCACGGCGGGGGCATTGTTGATCTCCGTCGTTTCGATCGAGCTTTCGTCCAGGCCGTCGATCCAGCCCGAGGTCATATAGGCGCGGAGCGACGTCCCGGCCGCGACCTTGACGCTGTCGAGGCGTAAGGCTTCGTCGCCGCCGGCGGTCACGCCGAGCAGGGCCTTGGACGAGCTTTCAAGAACGAAACCCTCCGGGGCCAAAAAAGCGAATCCGAGCCGGCCATGCAGAAATTTGCGGCCGCGGATCGAGCCTTCGGAGGGCGCGTCGCCGAAAATCATGCCGTCGATCGCCGCGAGATAAGCCGCCCTGTCGGTCGCGCCGACGCCCGGCGCGCCGATTTGGCGGGCCGCGTTGGTCGCCGCCGCGACGCGCTCCGGCGTCGAAGGGTGAGTTGCGAGCATATCCGGCTTGCTGGCGCTGGCGTATTGGCCGATGAGGGAGGTGCGCAGCGCCGCCGAGCGTCCGAGCGCGTCAAGGAAACGCGCCGCGCCATAAGGGTCGAACCCCGCCCGCGCAATGACCTTGATGCCAATTTGGTCGGCCTCGAGCTCCTGCTGGCGCGAAAAGCTGGCGATGGTGCGGCGCGCGGTGGCCTCCACCTCCTCGCTCTTCTGCTTGTTCTGGAGAACGCTCGCGGCCTGGCTGATCACCGCCGCCCGTTTCTCCTCCTCCTCGCGGCGCAGCGCGTGCCTTGCGGTTATATGGGCGATCTCATGCGCCATGACGGCGGCGACCTCGGCGGCGTCATTGGCGAGCGCGAGAAGGCCGCGCGTCACATAGAGGTCGCCAGGAGGAAGCGCGAAGGCGTTCACGATCGGCGAATTCAGGATCGTGACCTTATAGGGCTGGCCGCCGCGTTCGCCGGCGTTCGCGAGCTTCGCCAGGATCTCATTGAGGTAGCGCTCCGCCGGAAGATCCCGGTATTCGCCGTCGAAAAGGGCGACCATGCGGGCATGTTCCGCGGACCGCTTGGCCTCAGCTCCGACCGGGCGGGGAGGCGGCGGCGCGGCTGGCTGGAACGGCTGGCCGCCTTGCGGCTCCATCGCGGCGCAAGCGGCCAGGGTGAGCGCGGCAGCGAGCATGACGGCGGCCCTCGCGCAGTTTCGAGCGGCGGCGCCGGCGGTGCGCGAAGCCGCAAGCAGTCGCGCCCCAAACCGGCGCGGCGCAGGGCGTTCCTTCCGTCGCGGACGGGTGGTGGCCATGGGACGGTTCATGGGACGGTTCATGCGCGCCGACAATCCGATTCAGCGCCGCTGCGGCGCTGGACCGATCGGGGCTTCGCCTCGGTCTTGCGCGATGACCTCGATTTCGTCCGGACCGGAAATCTCGATCTGCGGTCCGAACCGCATGTCCAAAAGACCACGCACGCGAAGGACTTGGCCGGCGAATTCGGCCAATTTCAGCCCGGCGGCGTCGAATTTTTTGATATTGCGGGGCAAAATGGCGACCGAAAAATCCCAGTTTCGCCGCGGGCCGAATTGAAGCGTCGCGCGCGGACCGCCGACGTCGACCCGGGTCACGCGGCCTTCGACGATGACCGAGGTCCCGGCCTTTTCCGCGAAAGACTCGCGGTCCGCCGCAGAGATAACCGCATAATACGGATCGCTCCAAACTCCAAGCTCGGCGGCGCGGGCGGACGCTTCCGCATTGAGGAGAGAGGCGCGGCAGGCCGGCAAGTCGACATGCGGATCGAACCGGGCGAGGCCGGCGTCGAGCAGCGCCAAGCCAACCGCGAGAGTGGCGGCATCATTTGGTCCGGCGGACGCAAATACGAGGGCTGGCGTGCGTCCCCAGCGATCTCGGCGCCCGCCGAGCGGGCGGAACAGAATCTCGTGTCCGCCGAGCCAGCCCGCGAGCCGATCGCGCGTCTTTGTGTCGAGATCGGGATCGCGAGGGGTTGGCCGCGGCGGGACGATTCCGGCTATCCTTAAGATTTCACCATCTTCGAGCGTCAATTCGAGCCATTCATTGACGGACCGGACGACGCCGCGCCGCGCGCCCTCGGCTGAGCACAAGTCAGCGGCCGCCGCCGGGATCCCGCCGGCGAAGACATGCGCAAGGCCAAGCCCCGCCAGGAAAAGCCGCGAGGGGCCGCTGCGACGCTTTGCCGCGGCGCGGATTCGCCTTCGGCTCCCCGCCGTCTTCGCTTGCGTCGCCGCCGAAATCGCCGCTCGTTGAACCCCCAAATTCGCCTCCTGAGCGGCCATTTCATCACGCCCTTGGTCGATTGGCGGGCGATGCGAAGGCGCGCGACTTTAGCGCGAAATTCCTGGTCTGAAACCTCCTGGAAGAGGCCTTCGCGTCGGCAACCGCCTCGGGTCTTGATTGGCGCGATCGTCCGCTGGATGGGGTTGCAACGATCGAGACGCCCCCGGATCGCGCGCTGGTTCGATCGGGGGGAGTCGGCGCAGGAGAAATTCCTTCGACCTACCTTAGCGGGTAGTCCATTCCTGCCCGAATAAATGTCATCAGGCCCCACCTGACCGAATATTGTTCCTGTTACTTGTCGGATCTAATCCTTGCACCGGACGATCGACCGATCCGTCAGCCGCGTTGGCCGCAATGGGCTGATACGGAGCTGGCCCTGTGGAGCAAAGTGCGTCTAAAGGCTCAGGTTCTCGGTCTTAAATCCCCACAATAAAAACGATCTTATCCCCAAGAGCTGAGAGGCAAGTGAGATGAGTTTAATTACTGAAACAGCCCCTAGCCGCGCTGACGCTGCAGCGCTTTCCGCGGCTACGCCGGTTTGGGACCCGAAGCCCTTCATTATCGGCACGGTCGCCTTGACGGTTTTCTACATAGGCGTTCGCATCTATGAGCAAGTCTTCGGCTGGTACGCCGGGCTCGAACTCCTTCTCCCCGGAATTCCAGAAATATTGGATGACCATCCTCTACATCGAGGAGCCGACCGAGCTGATCCTGTTCCTCGGCCTCATCGGCTATCTCTGGAAGACGCGGCCGAATGATCTCGACACGGTCGCCCCGCGCGAAGAGCTGCGCCGCATTTTCTATCTGCTGAACTGGATTTTCGTCTACGGCTTCGCGATTTACTGGGGCGCCAGCTATTTCACCGAGCAGGACGGCACCTGGCATCAGACGGTTATTCGCGACACCGACTTCACGCCGAGCCACATCATTGAGTTCTACATGAGCTACCCGATCTACATCATCATCGGCGTCGGCGGCTTCGTGTATGCTCGCACCCGGCTCCCGACCTTCGGCTCGAAAGGCTATTCGATCGCCTATCTGCTGCTGTTCGTCGGCCCGTTCATGATCTTCCCGAACGTCGCGCTCAATGAATGGGGCCACACGTTCTGGTTCATGGAAGAGCTGTTCGTCGCTCCGCTGCACTGGATGTTCGTGTTCTTCGGCTGGTTCGCCCTCGCGGTGTTCGGCGTTTCGCTGCAGATCCTTGGCCGGGTCAAGGAGCTTTGCAGCGGCTATGAAGACGTCGTCGGCCTCGAGCCGGCTGAATAATAAAAGTGGGCGGATGGAGGATGTTTGGCGTCCAATCCGCTGGCTTACGCCCGAAGATGCGGTCGTTTCTTGAAGCTTCGGCTTGAGAACCGGCCGCTCCAAGGGGCCCAAGGGCCCCTAACGTAAAATCCGAGACCCACCAACTGGAATTTGCTCCGGTAAAATCGGGCCGCTGAGTCCGACGGAGCAATAGGGAGGAATGTTAATGTTTAGAAGTAAACCAAACCTGGTCGCAGGCGGTCCTGTGGCCGAATCAATTGCGGCGTCGCCAGGTCTCGAAGGCGGCGCGGGGGCCAATGCTCCGACGCTTGCGGCGGATGCCGGCGTCCTTGCGGGCGGGGCTCGCGCGGCGGCCGGAACTCCGTTCAATTCCAAGGCCGAGGCGGCCGGGCTCGTCAAGAGCGCGGATATCCTTCTCTTGGCGGCGCTTTTCCTGATTTGCCTTGGCGGCTATCACATTCACGCCATGCTCACCATGGGTGACTGGGACTTCTGGATCGATTGGAAAGATCGCCGCTTCTGGCCAACGGTTCTTCCGATTGTGTTGGTCACCTTCCCGGCCGCCGCCCAGGCTTATTTCTGGGAGAACTTCCGGCTTCCTTTCGGCGCGACCTTCCTGATCCTCGGCCTCCTTTTTGGCGAATGGGTCAATCGCTACACCAATTTCTGGGGCTGGACTTATTTCCCGATCAGCCTTGTTTGGCCGACCTCGCTGGTCCCCGCCGCGCTTTTCCTTGATATCGTCCTCTTGCTCAGCCGCAGCTTCATCGTCACCGCTATTGTCGGCGCGATGGGTTGGGGTCTCCTTCTTTATCCCACAAACTGGCCGATCCTTGCGCCTTATCATCAGGCGACGGAACAATATGGCTTGCTTATGTCTCTCGCTGACCTGATCGGCTTTGAATACGTCCGCACGTCCATGCCCGAATATCTCCGGATCGTCGAGCGCGGCACGATGCGCACCTTCGGTAAGGACGTCGTGGCGGTGGCCGCCTTCTTCTCCGGCTTCGTTTCGATCCTGGTGTATTTCTGGTGGTGGTACGTGGGGAAATTCTTCTCGACCATTGCTTACACCAAGGAAGTCTAAGCTTCGCGCATAGTCGAACAAGGACTCGTTCTAATAGACAATGCCACGGCTCGACCGTGTGGGAGACTTTAAATGAAAACATCTATGTTTAGTACACTGGCGCGCCACGCCAAGCGCCAAGCCGGAAGGCTCTGGGCTTTGGGATTGGCCGTCGGTCTCGCCGCGTCCATGGCGGGCGCGGGTCCGGCGGACGCCCATGGTGAGAAGTCGCAGGCGGCGTTCCTTCGCATGCGGACGCTCAATTGGTACGATGTGAAATGGTCGAAGACCACTCTCAACGTCAATGAAGAGATGGAGATCACCGGCAAGCTTCACATCATGGAAGCCTGGCCCGTTGCGGTCGCCAAGCCGGAAGTCGCCTTCCTTAACGTCGGCATGCCGGGTCCGGTGCTGGTCCGGGAAGCGTCTTTCCTTGGCGGCAAATTCGTGCCGCGCTCGCTGTCGCTCGAATTGGGCAAGACCTATGAGTTCCGGGTGCTGCTCAAAGCTCGGCGTCAGGGCCGGTGGCATGTCCACACCCAGCTGAGCGTCCAGACCGGCGGTCCGATCATCGGCCCCGGCCAATGGGTCGAAATCAAGGGCGACATGGCCAACTTCACCAATCCGGTCACTTTGTTGAACGGCGAGGTGATTGACCTCGAGACCTACAAGATCAGCAACATCTACATCTGGCATTGGTTCTGGTTCATCGCCGGCGTTGCTTGGGTCGCCTATTGGTTCCGCAAGCGCGGCTTTGTCGGCCGGTATATCTCGGTTGCGTCGGGCAAGGGCGAGGAACTGGTTTCGCAGCAAGAGCGCATGATCGGCGCGGGCGTTCTCGCGCTCACCTTGCTGGTCGTCATCGTTTCCTATGCCATCACGGCCAGCGAGTTCCCGCGCACGATCCCGCTGCAGGCCGGTAATATCAGAAGCGTCGAGCCTCTGAATATTCCGGAGTTCCCGATCAAGGTCACGTATGAAAGAGGGACTTATAAGGTGCCGGGCCGCGAGCTCGTCGCCGTCTATAAAATCACCAACACGGGCAAGGAGCCGGTTCGCATTGGCGAGTTCGCCACCGCGACCCTTCGCTTCCTGAACCCGGACGTCTACACCCAGCCCGTTGATTACCCGCAGTATATCCTCGCGGAAAGAGGCCTTTCGCTGAGCGACAATGCCCCGATCCAGCCTGGCGAAACCAAGGAGATCACGGTCAAGGTTCAGGACGCTCGCTGGGATACGGAACGTCTGGCTGACTTGGCCTATGACGTCGACAGCTCCTTCGCCGGCCTCTTGTTCTTCTTCACGCCGAGCGGCGCTCGTTATGAGGTGGAAACCGGCGGCCCGGTCATTCCGGAATTCCTCCCCATCTGAGCTTTGGCTTGAATGAGGCGTGATTTCTGAACAATCGAATATAGCCCCGCCGGTTTTCAGACCGGCGGGGAACTAAGTTGGGAGGCTCCACTGTGCAAATGCGCGGGGCGTGCATCTCTCTCCTGGCCTTAGTTCTCCTCGGCCCAGGCGCGCATGCGCACGGCTCGCTGAGGCTGAACAAAAATCTTTGCGTGCTGAAAATAGGTCCAAACCTGATACATTTCTCCGGTTACCAGCCGCTGGTGAGCACTGACGAATTTTGCGAAGATATTCCCCAGGTTGGCTCCGCCGTTTTCGTGTTCGACTATGTGGACTCCGAGCTTCGCGACATGACGGCGGAAATCCGCATCATCAAAGACCTTAGTAACGGCGGATTGACTGGCAAACCGGCTACGCTAACGGAAGACCAATTGTCGAGTTACGATCTCGCCCCAATCACAGAGACTTACCTTCCGGCCAAGCGCTATCCTAACGGAACGGTCAATTTTCAACATTTCTTCGCCAAAGCAGGCAAATACATTGGTATTGTGACCGTCAGGAATAACCACGGCCAATATTATGTGTCGCAATTCCCGTTTTCCGTTGGACAGGGTTACGTGAAGATACTGCCCTATTATATCGTATTGGTGGCGATGATACTGGGGAGTCTGCTTGCTTATTCGAAATATGCGCGTGACGCCAATGGCCCGCGTCCGAAAAGACCAGGGTGAGACTTCGCCCGCCGATAGAGAGCCCAAATGCGTTGAGAGGCAGCTGGTTGCGATGCCGCCTCAAAGCTTGGAGCTAGAGCATGTTTAGATCGGCAAAGTCGAATGAGTTTTTCGATCTAAACATGGCCAAACGCAAAGATCTCGAGCAGTTCCCTTTTGATCGAATGACTTGATCTGGTCGGCAAAAGCTGTAGCGCGGCCGGCGGGAGTTCGGTCGGACCGTCTCTTGGCCTGTCGTCCGTCGCGGCTGTATTGCGATAGGAATTACGCCCCGCGGCTCGGCATTGAGCCGATTGGCGGTTTTCCTGAACGGGCGGCCGTTTCGGTTCGCGTCGCGACGCCTCCGGGCGGACAGAATCGGCTCGCTTAATTTGCCTGGACCTGCGCGAATCCATAAGAAGCGCGGCTTCGCGCGCGTGTAAGGTTTCCGATGGAGCTAGGCGCAAAGCCGCTCCCGAACAATTGAGTGGTCAAATGACGATCAAGTTGCCGCCTTTAATTCATAGCTTTGTAGGCATTCTGCGCTCGGAGGTGGGACCGGAGGTTTTGCCTAGCTCGAGCCTGTTCCTGAAGGTAAGTCTCGGCCTTTTCGTCTTCATTGAATTCGCGATCAAATTGTCCACCCATTCTTGGCTTGGCGCTGTTGGAATTGGGCTTAGCGCAGCCGCCCTGTTGATTTTGGTCGCGGCCTTAGCCGCGCGACTCCTCGGACGCGATGAACGGCTAACTCAAACGCTCACGGCCTTGGCTCTCGCCGGCGCGGTGGTTGGGTTGGTCAATTTTTTGTTTCGCTTCGTGCTGGTCCAGGGGTTTAATTTCGTTGCCGACGGTTTGCCGGCTCAGGACCTTGCGAGCTTCCTGCTTTTTCCAATATTTCTTTGGAATGTCGTCGTTTACGCGTCCATCTATCGGCGGGCGTTTTCCCTTGGGTTAATTCTGCCTTTTGCTCTTTCGCTCGGGTATTTGCTGGTTCTGTTTTTTTGGATCCCTCATTTTTTCAAATGACGTGAAGCCTGGATGATTTTCCCCGCGGCCCGAGCTTGGGCGTCCGCTAGTTGTTCGGGATTGCCGGCTTCGCGACGGAAAGGTCCAATCGGGCAAGCGTAAAAGTGCGCCCTTTCGCGCTCCGGGATGATGACCGGAAGCTCGTGAAACCTTGCCGGGAGGCGTTTTGCGCGCAGTGATCAAGTTTTGAGTCCTGGTTCGGTCTCAATCGCGGTCGGTGAGGCTTGGCCTTCAGACGAAAGTGCTTGCAGGCCTTTTTCGGCCTGCCTTCCCGATGCCGTCGCGCCCGTTCGGCACTGGCCTATGGCCTCCTCGCGGCATTGCTTTTCCCTGTGCATGGCTTACGCTATCGGCAGTTCCGGTAATCGAGCGGCGGAGGGTCGCTTATCAACGCATGTTGGGCTATTTTGACCAGCGCAGCCTGCTGAGGCCAAAGATCAGGTTAGGGTTGAGCGACGGCCGCTGCGCGCGAACGGCCGAAAATTTGCCAATGAAGCAAAAGCAGCGTCCGGCTTTCAAGAAATCCGAGAGGGGCGGGCCGCGCTCGGTAACGCCACCGCCAGGTGTTTGCGTTGCGGTCTTCCCGAGGCGGCTTGACCCTGTGGCGCAAGGCATGGTTTCCAGCGGCAAAGATACAGCAACCTGATCATAGCGAGAATCCATGGCCCGAATTCGTCGTTTATTGGTCGCGAACCGCTCTGAAATCACGATTCGAGTCTTCCGGGCGGCGACCGAGCTCGGCATTCGAACGGTGGCGGTTTACGCTGAAGAAGACAAACTCTCGCTGCATCGCTTCAAGGCCGACGAAGCCTATCAAATCGGCTTTGGCAAGGGGCCTCTCGAAGCCTATCTCTCGATCGAGGACGTGATCCGCGTCGCCAAGGACGCGAAGGTCGACGCGATCCATCCCGGTTATGGCTTTCTCTCGGAAAGCCCGGAATTCGCCGAAGCCTGCGCGGCGGCGGGCGTCATCTTCATCGGGCCAAGTCCGCAGACCATGCGCGCCCTCGGCAATAAGGTGGCGGCGCGCAATCTTGCGGTCTCTTGCGGCGTCCCGGTCATGCCGGCGACGCCGCCGCTTCCCGACGATCCGGAAGCGGTGATGCGGCTTGCCCGCGAAATTGGCTATCCGGTTATGCTCAAAGCCTCCTGGGGCGGCGGCGGGCGAGGCATGCGGTCGATCGATGGCGAGGACAAGCTGCTCGACGCCGTGATCAGCGCCAAGCGCGAGGCCAGGAACGCCTTTGGCAAGGATGAAGTCTATCTCGAGAAGCTTGTGCGCCGCGCGCGCCATGTTGAGGTTCAAATTCTCGGCGACGCGCATGGCGATCTGGTCCATCTTTTCGAGCGGGATTGCTCTATCCAGCGGCGCAATCAGAAGGTCATCGAGCGCGCGCCGGCGCCCTATCTCGACGAGACGACGCGCGTGGCCTTATGCGAGGCGGCGTTAAAGATCGGCCGCGCGACCAATTACATCGGCGCCGGCACCGTCGAATTCCTGCTCGACGCCGAAACCGGCTCTTTCTATTTCATCGAGGTCAACCCGCGCATCCAGGTCGAGCATACAGTTACGGAAGTCGTCACCGGCCTCGATATCGTCAAGGCGCAGATCCGCATTGCGGAGGGCAAGCGGATCGGCCGGATCGACGAAACAGGCGTTCCAAGGCAGGAAGACATTCGCCTATCGGGCCATGCCCTCCAATGCCGGATCACGACCGAAAATCCCGAGAACAATTTTATTCCTGATTACGGCCGCATCACCGCCTATCGCGGCGCCATGGGCTTTGGCATACGCGTCGATGGCGGGACGGCCTATTCCGGCGCGATCGTCACCCGCTTTTATGATCCATTGCTCGAAAAGGTGACGGCATGGGCGGCGACGCCGGAGGAGGCGATCCGACGGATGGATCGCGCCCTGCTCGAATATCGCATTCGCGGCGTCGCCACCAATCTCGCCTTCCTGCACAATATCATCAATCATCCGCGCTTCGTCGCCAATGACTACACGACGCGCTTCATCGACGAAACGCCGTCCCTGTTCGATTTCAAGAAGCGCAAGGATCGCGCGACGAAGCTGCTGACCTGGATTGTCGACGTCACGGTCAATGGCCACCCGAGAAACTCGCGGCCGCGCCCGTCCGCCGGCGACCGCGCGGACTCCGATTCCGCCTCAATTCCCCGGCGCCGCGATCCCTGACGGCGCCCGTCAGCTCTTCGAAAGCCTCGGCGCCGAGAGCTTCGCCGAATGGATGCGCAACGAAGAGCGGGTGCTCGTCACCGACACGACCATGCGGGACGCGCATCAGTCGCTGATCGCCACGCGCATGCGCACCAAGGACATCGCCGCGGCGGCGGAGGCCTACGCCAAAGGGTTGCCGCAGCTTCTTTCGCTCGAATGCTGGGGCGGCGCGACGTTCGACGTCTCGATGCGGTTCCTTTCGGAGGACCCTTGGGAGCGGCTCGCCCTCGTGCGCGAGCGCGCGCCCAATCTTTCTGACGCAGATGCTGCTGCGCGGCGCCAACGGCGTCGGCTACACGAACTATCCCGACAATGTCGTGCAGATATTTCGTCCGCCGCGCCGCCAGGCGGCATGGATCTGTTCCGGATTTTCGACTGCCTCAACTGGGTCGAGAATATGCGCGTCGCCATCGACGCCGTGTGCGAGACCGGCAAGCTCGCCGAGGGCGCGATCTGCTATGCGGGCGACATCCTCGATCCATCCCGCGCGAAATATTCGCTCGACTATTATGTCCGGCGTCGCGAAGGAGCTGGAGCGCGCGGGTTGCCACATCCTCGCGCATCAAGGACATGGCGGGCTTGTTGAAGCCGGCCGCCGCGCGCGTCCTTGTCAAGGCGCTGCGCGAAGCCGTCGGCCTGCCGTTGCATCTACACACGCATGACACATCCGGCATCTCGGCGGCGACGGTCCTTGCGGCGATCGATGCCGGCGTCGACGCCGTCGACGCCGCGATCGATTCGCATGTCGGGCATGACTTCGCAGCCCTGCCTCGGCTCGATCGTCGGGGCCGTGCGCAACAGCAGCCGCGATACGGGCTCGATCCCGAAGCCATCCGCCAACTCAGCTTCTATTGGGAGGCCGCGCGGGCGCAATACGCCGCTTTCGAAAGCGATCTCAAGGCCGGCGCATCGGAAGTCTATCTGCACGAAATGCCGGGCGGTCAGTTCACCAACCTGCGCGAGCAGGCGCGCGGCCTTGGCCTTGAGACGCGCTGGCACGAGGTCGCCAAGGCCTATCGCGCGGCGAACGATCTTTTCGGCGACATCGTCAAAGTGACGCCCTCGTCCAAGGTCGTCGGCGACATGGCGCTGATGATGGTTTCACAAAACCTGACGCCGGAGGATGTGCTCGATCCCAAGCGCGAAATCGCTTTTCCCAGCTCCGTCGTCGAGATGCTGAAAGGCGATCTCGGCCAGCCGCTGGGCGGTTGGCCCGCGGCCTTGCAGGCCAAGGCCCTGAAGGGCGAGAAGGCGATCGACGCGCGCCCGGGTTCGCTTTTGCCGCCGACCGATCTGCCCAGCGCGCGCGCCGAGGCCGAGAAATCGTGCGGCCGTCAGATCAGCGATGACGAATTCGCCTCCTGGCTGATGTATCCGAAGGTTTTTACTGAGTTTTCCGCAACGATCCGTCGCTTTGGCCCGGTCTCGGTGCTGCCGACGCCGGTGTTTTTCTACGGCATGCAGCCCGGCGACGAAATCTCCGATCGAGATCGAACCCGGCAAGACGCTCGTCCTGCTGCTCCAGACCATCAGCGAGACGGACGAAGATGGGCAGGTGAAGGTTTTCTTCGAGCTGAACGGCCAGCCTCGGCTCATCCGCGTGCAGAACCGCGCAGTGGCGGTCACGATCGTCGCGCGCCGAAAGGCCGAGGAAGGCAATAAATCCCATGTCGGCGCGCCGATGCCGGGCGCGATTTCAACCATCGCCGTGCGCCAGGGCCAGGACGTGAAGGCGGGCGACGTGGTCGCCACGCTCGAAGCGATGAAGATGGAGACCGCG
Source organism: uncultured Alphaproteobacteria bacterium (assembly GCA_963829515.1). Classification (GTDB taxonomy): domain Bacteria; phylum Pseudomonadota; class Alphaproteobacteria; order Rhizobiales; family Beijerinckiaceae; genus Methylocapsa. Next base: position 333,753 of record CAWHIP010000005.1, on the reverse strand, counting down.
CTGCACGCGCCGCGTGACGGAAAGATCAAGGAAATTCTCGTGGCGCCCGGCCAGCAGATTGACGCGAGGGACCTTCTCATGCTGCTGGAATAGCAACACGGCGGGAAACTGGAGCGCCGGACCGCCGTTTTGGCCATGACGGCTCCGGCGCGCGGGGACGGAACTTTCATGGCGGATGTCCGCGGACTTGGGTTTGAAGAGATGCCCGCGCCGCGGCGGGGTTCTCTAGAAAAAGGGAGATCGACTTTTTCGGTCCGAAAATGCTCCACCTCTTCGGAGGTGAGCAATTCCTTTTCGATCGGATGGGTCAATCTGATGGAGGCGCGCTCTTGGGCCCGGCGGCGGGCCTGACGGCGTCCGCGGCTCAGGCCGCAGCAGCTTGGAGGAAAGAGTCCGATGCAAAGGGTGACGGTCACTCTCGACGATGAGCTCATCGCGGAACTGGACCGCTTCATGACCGGGCGCGGTTATCAGAACCGGTCGGAGGCCATTCGCGACCTCGCTCGCGCGGGCATGCAGCAGGCGAGAGCCGAAACGAGCGGCCCAGGCGATTGCGTCGCCGCGCTGGTCTATGTTTACGATCACACGGTACGGGAGCTCGCCAAGCGTCTCGCCGACGCGCATCACAACCATCACAATCTATCGGTCGCCGCCCTGCAGGTCCATCTCGATCACGCCAGCTGCATGGAGGTCGCGCTGCTGCGCGGACCGACGCGCGAGGTTCATCACTTCGCCGAGCATGTCATCGCCGAGCGCGGCGTGCGGCATGGCCGCCTCGTGGCCGTCCCGGTCGACGTGAAGGAGGAGACCCACGCCCATGGCGATGATCACGCAAAAAGGCATCCACACATCCATGTCCGGCACGTCGGGTAAATCGACCCGCCGATTTCAGAACTTGCCGATTTCAGAATTTGCCAAGTAGCGTCAGGCGCACGGCCAATGGTTCGACCGGCTTGAAGACGCGGTCCATGACGCCATTCTGGCAGACGGCGGTCGGCGGGGGAGTCGGACTGTTGCAGGCGGCGTAAAGCAAATCGGTCTTCAAAAGTGAGCCATAGGCGTAGGTGATCTGGTCCGACCTGCTATTCAATATGTTGAAGCCGTCGAGCTGGATCCGCCAGCCATTGTCGAAATTATAGCCGACGCGAGCATTGACGATTCCCGTCGCCGGAGATGTGAACGCGTTGTCTTCCGTCAGCGGCCGGGGCCCGAAATAGCGATAGCCGAGCCCTCCGAACCATCCGGTCTTCTCGCCGATCTGGACATTCACCGTGCCGATGAGGGTAGGCGCGCCGGGAACGTAATTGCCCGGCGCGTTGCCGATCTGCGCTTGCGGATAGCCGGCGAGTGAGTAGTAGAGATCAGCTTGCGCGTAATCATAGCCGAGGAAGCGCGCCCGCGCATAGGTGGCGTCGGCTTCAATGTCGAGCCAGGAGACCGGCCGGTAGTCATTGGTCCATTCGACGCCGATGCGCCGGGTCGGCCGGCTCGGTTGCGTGTCTCCGGCGTCGCCAGAAAAAATATTTTCGGACGCGGCATCGAGGCCGAACAAAGCGATGGCGCTGTTCAGCCCGTCGATCGCCTTGGTGCGAACGCCGATTTCCGCGCCCTGCGTCGGCACCAGAAAGGTCGCCGGCTGCAGCTGGTTGATCGGGTCGGTCGGCTCGACCTTGATGGTCACGCCACGCAGGTCGTTGCTATGAAAGCCCTGACCGATATTCATGTAGAATTCGGTCTTGTTGAACGGTCCAAAGATGAAACTGCCTTTCGGGCCGGGGACGAAGGCGACCGGATTGCCTGAATTCACCGGCTGGCTCACGGCATTGACCCAGCCGGCATAAAGATCGCCGCGAATCCCGACGATCATTTTGGCCCAGTCGCTCCAATGATAGGTTTGTTGAGCGAAGAGGCTGACATTGCCTTCCTTGACGTAATCCTGCCGAATGGTCGAAAGATATTGCCGCTCTTGGGTATCGGTCAGAAGAAGGTTGATCGCGTCAAATCGCGTTTGCACGCCGAATTCGGTCTCGGTCGGAATGCCGGCGAAGACATTCGTTAATGTGTAGGACGCGTTGGCGCCGCCGAAAGTGCGCGTTTCATGCTGATGAAATTGATCGCCTTGAATTGGGTTTTGGAGGAAATAGGTGAAGTCGTTCCACAGATTGAGCGCGCTCCTAACCACGAAGGCGTTGGCTTGCCAGGCGTTGCCGCCTTCCGTCTTCGCCCATTGGGCCGAAAGCGAGAAGCGCTGCGTATTGCCGCCATCGGTCGGGTTCAATGAGCCGAGGAGGCCGATATCGGCGACCGCGCGCTCCGGGATCTGATCGGTCGAGTTCCAGTGATTGCCATAGGCCATGCCGGTTATCGAGAAGCCGTTCAGCGCATCGCCTTGGCTGTAGCGCAAAACGCTATTTAACTTCTTCAGATCGTCGGGATAGGCCCATGGACCATTGTAGGAGCCGACTTCCGCAGCGTAGAGGACGTTTCCCTCCGCCGTCTTGACCGAGCCGTAGCCGAGGTAGCGCAGATAGTCGAAGCTGCCGAGCGTCGCCTTCGCATATTGCCCGTCGAAACTGTCCAAGAGATTGATTTGAACCGCGCCGGCTGAGGCGAAATCGCCCTGGTCGGCGAAATAGGGGCCCTTCTTGATGTCCATCGAGCTAACGAGCTCGGGGATCAGCATATTGAGATCGGTATAGCCTTGGCCATGCGCATGGGTCGGCATGTTCATCGGCATGCCGTCGAGGAAAATCGCGAGGTCGGTTCCGTGATCGAGGTTGAAGCCGCGCAGGAAATATTGGTTGGCCTTTCCGTCGCCGCTGTGCTGGGTGATGACTAGCCCAGGCACGATTTCGAGGGCCTCCGCCGGCCGCGAGAAAATGCGTTGATTGACCTGCTCGCCGGTGACGCTGAACGCGCTCGCCGCATCGTTCATGTCGGCGGGCTTCCCGGTTCCCGCGCTCGTCGTCGCTTCGGCCGAAGGGACGTTCGCCGTATTGGGCGCGGGGTTCGGCGTTCCGGATGCGGCCTCGACGTCAATCGGCGAAAGCTCGATCGCGCCCTGAGAGGCAGGTTGGGCGTCGGTTTTGGGGGCGGCCGCGTCATTGCTCTGGGCGCTGGCATCGAGTGAGAGAGCGATCGTGAAAGCGAGCGCCGAACCTCCCGACATTGCGATTTTTCTGATCCGCCGCGCCCGCGACTGGCCGGCGCCATTTTTGTTCTGTGGCAAACCACCCTCCCGTCAAATCTCCAGCTGACCTAGCCTCGGGCGGGGAGCCTAGGCGGATCCGGCTTCGTGAACTTGGCCTTGAGGCCCTCTCTTCACGCTGAACTTAGAGAAACCTTCGAGGGGACATAAGATCTAAATACAAAATCATCATATAAACTGCGCGCCTGTTGCAAATTGGCATCATATGGCCGAGACGCATGTGCTCTGGCGTCGAGAACTCGGGTTCAGCGGCGTAGCTCTTTTTTCGATCGATATAGACGTTCGGCAGCGCCGCAGGCCGGCTCGCCGCCGCCGCAGGGATGGACATGCGCGCCCTGAAGGGACACTTGCCTGAGCGGGCGCCGGCGCGAGGCGCAGCGCCGTCAAAGGCTTATTCGGCCAGCGTCAGGAAGCCTTCGCCGTGGAGGTAGCGCGCCAAACCCAGCTTGCCGTCAGTGTCGAGGGGGCCAGAAAGCTCCCCTGGCCGGAAGGATGTCCTCTTGCGCATGTCGTCGAGGGTCGCCTTGACGTGGGCGGGAAGGGCGAACTTCCTGCCTCCGAACTCCAATATCACGCCGCCATTTTCCGTCGTAATGCGATAGTTGCCGGCTTCCGGCGCCTTGAGCGGAAGTCCGCAATCCGATCACCTTCACGTCGGACCGGAAAGCCTCTTCCGGCCGAGCATGCCCGGACCTGACCTTCTGCAGGAAGGTCTCGACCAATCGATCGACATCGCCATTTTGGCGCAAATGATCCAAGCACTGGAGCAGACCTTCGCTCAGGGTCCGCTTGAGATCCTCGCGCCTTGCGAAGCCGGGCGGCAAAGCCGCGCGAAAGCCCGCTATGTTCGTGCTTGCGGCGACCAGTTCGGAGACCAGCTCCACCCATGTGTAAACGGTCATCCCGATCGTAACATGCGCGGAGTAGCTGTCCGAAGTGTGAGCGGCATGCACATAGCCGCGCGGCAAATACAAGAGGTCTCCCGGCTTCAGTTCGAGCTCGAGAAGCGGGGCGGGCAGGGCGTAGCCGGCGGGCGTGAAGGGCTGGCTCCGGTGCGGCAAAGGCAGCGGCGGTTCGAACACGCGCCACCGCTTCATGCCGGCGATCTGGAGAACAAAGACGTCATGCGTGTCGTAGTGAGGGGTGAAGCCTGCGGAATCCCCTGGCGTAAGATAGGCGTTGGCATGCGCGGCGTGGCCGAAATCATTTTCCAGGGCGGCGCAGAGCTTCGTCAAGGGCGCCCAGGTGCGGTGCAGAGCCGGCAGCACGACGGTTGATCCCGCGCGATATTCGGATTGCACCCGGCCGAGGTCCGGCGCGCCATTGAAAAACTCGCCGCCGTGCTTGATGTTTCTGGTGTAGACCTCCGCCGGAAGATAAGCGCCGTTCCTCGCGAGCTGGATCGCGGGATAGCGCAGATCGGTCGATGATATGACGTATTCTAAGTCGTCATTCGTAAGAATGCGCTCATGATAGCGCGCATCGCCTCGGGAGAGATGCAGCGGCTTGCGCTCCCAATGCTCGGCCAGGAAGTCCTCGGCGCGAACCGGAGATAGTAACGCGGCCAGATCGAAAGACCTGGCCTGTGCTTCGCCAGTCATAAGGCGTTCTCCAGCCGGTGGCTCTTCGATCCGCGCGGCGATTCTGCCGTGGGCTTCCGCGCTTCGAGCCTCAGTCAAGAGTCCGACGCATTGGCGAAATCGCGTGCTGATTTGGATTGAAACTTCGATAACCGTATTTTGATTCAAAGGGTTGGTCAACCGCTTCGGGCATCAGCCATTTTCCTTGAAGCAATCCCGCCAAATTGATGCATCCAACCGCCCGCCCTGACGCCGCCAATCCGCGGCGGCAGGATGTTCGACATGTTGATCGCGCTCAAAATTGGACATGCAGCCGCACGGAGCCGATCGAGACCGGGCCGCGCATGTAATTGTCGCCCGGATTGGCGACAAATTGATAGTCGAAAGTCATCGCAGCCCAATCGGTGAGGCCGACCGAGTAATAAGTCTCGATGATTTCTTCTGGCCGGTAGCTGAGCGCGCCGTCGCCAATGAGGATGCCGAGGCCGCCTATCGCAAGGTAATTTTGATAATTGCTTGAAAGTCCGTTGATGACACCAGCAAGGCCAATTCGGTCATTGGGGCGGCCCCATGAGGTTCCCTTCAAGACGGCGCCGAACGATGCGCTCTCGTCGATGTCGGTCCAGGACATGATTTCCGTCTGGCCGCTCTGCCAGCTCAGCCGCGCGAAGAGGCCGAGATCGTCGGTGACGGTCTGCTCGAGATTGGCGATGAAGCCGAATTCCGATCGCGTCTTGCGCGTCGCCGCAATGTCCGGCGTATTGGAATTGAACACGGGATAGCTGAGATAGGGATTGGTCAGCGTCGCGGCGAAGCTGCCGCAATAGCACTGGCTGTCCCAACCGGTCAGGCGAAATTTCCCTTGGCTCCCAAACAGCTTGTATCTGTCTTCGAACTCCAGAATATATTGGCCGCGCTGAAAAATTCTCGTGTCGAAATTATTGCCGTTGGGAACGTCGGGCAACAGAAAATAGCCGCCGCGGAGCGCCCAATCCTTCTGGTTGAAGTCAATGACCGCGGCCCAAGTATAGCCTTTCGGGTCGGCCGCGTAATCGAAGGCGCCGGCGTCGACGAGCGACCAGTTCATAAAGCTCGCTCGCCCATCATGGGCATAGCTGTTATTGTCGAAAAAATCGCCCACTGAAATCTTGCCGAACGTGAAGGTCACCCGCGATACGTCGACCTTTTCGCCGACTTGAAGCGGGCCGTCCGCGATTTCCTCCTGCTCGCCGCCAAGGCCGAAGACTTGGCGCGCGAACAGGCGGGCCGTGTTGTAATGAGGATAATCGAAGCCAGCTTTCTGCGCTTCATTATTGGGAAATCCCGCAAGGCCGCGAGTTCTCGCTGAGGCCGAAGCCTTGGAAGGGCTCGGGATTGAAATAGAATTCGGTGCCTTCAAAAGCCTTATATCCCAGATAGCCGTCCAGGCTGAAAGTGTCGCGAACTTGATACAAGGGAAAAAGGCTGTTTTGGCCCGAATAGGCCGCTGGGAATGGCGCATTGCCCTGCCCGATGATCGTCGATTGGCCGTGAATGCTCCAATCACTCATATTGGGCAGAACGCCGACATTTGGCGCGGCGGCGTCGGCGAACCGATAATTCAGGCCGAGCTGGGCCGTCTGCAACGCAAGATTGGAATTGTAGCGCTCGCCGGCGATTGGAAAGAAGGCGTTGGCGTGGCCGAAATCCATATAGGAATATTCGAGCTTCGCGCTCCAGTTGGGCGAAAGCCGGACTTCGACGCCGGCGCCCGCCGTCCACCCGGGGCGCCAGAAATAGGCGCTGTCGACGTCGCCCGCCGTATCGGTGCTCGTCGCCAAATCCCGATCATAGGCGAAGCCGCCTGCGCCGTAGATCAGCCAATTGCCGAAGGCGTAGCCGATGCGGCCGCGCACGGAGCCGAAGATTTCGATCTTGTCGTTGACGACGGATGGCCCAACCGGGGAATATATCAGCGGCAGGTTGCTGTTCATTTTGTCGGGGAAGGAAAAATCGGCTTCGAGCCCGAACATGAGGCCGGAGGGGGTCACATGGTTGTAGCCGGCCTGAAGGCCGCCATAGAGCGGGCCGAATTGGCCGTCCTCGCCGTAAAGGCCGACCGATCCCGCCGCGGGCCAGGCGGGCGGATTGCTCTGATAGGAGGATGTTCCAAAGGCGTAGCCGACATGGCCGCCAACATAGAAACCCTCCCAGGGATTGCTCGCAGCGGCCGGCGAGGCGAGCGGCGTCTCGGGCGGCGCGTCGGCGGCGAAAACGGGCGACGACGCGGCGCAAGCCGATAAAGCAAGAGATAATGTAAGAATGTTGAACTTCATGGCCTTGCCTTAACTCTTGCGCCAATTCCGGCGCTTATGCCTCACCCGGCGCGTCGTCGTCTGCTCCCCGGTTCGCCGTCAATTACGGCCCCGGGCGGAGCGCTCCATTTTCGTCATGCCAAACGAGTTCGTATTGGCCAGCGGCCCTGCCGCATGTCGCGCGCGAACATGGCCGCGACCACATTGCTCGGCGTCGAACCTAGAAAAACTTGGCCGGCAATGTCAGATCTAACAGCGGAAATGCCGGATAAAGGGCGGGACCGTTGCAAATCGGCATCACAGGGCTGAGGCGCATTTGGTTTGGGACTTCGACCAGTCCAACGCGATGCGCCGCCCTTCAGGAAAGACAAGCGCCGATTTGGTCGGGGGCCTTTGCTCAGGCGGACCGCGTCGGCGCGCGACGGCGATAAAAGATCAGACATGTCACGGGCCCCCAGCTTGCGGGCAGTCGACGCCATCGCGTCAATAATCTAAATAAGCGCAAATAAAATTATCAGACAATAAGTATTTTATTATTTATATTTATTCTAAATTGGCGATTACCTGTGGTTATGTTTGAAGATCACCCCGATTTTTAAAATTTAAGTAAGTCTAAACATGCTCTGTTTTTCGGCGACTTATGGGCGGCCAGACTCAACAGGACCGACGCCTCCGATAATGACCAAACAGCGGGGCCGCGCGCGGCGCGGTCTCACGACCACGATCCACTTTAGGGCCGATCGCGACGGCGATCCGCTCGACGCCAAGTGACCTGTGGGGAATTGGCCTGTGGGGAGGCCGGCGACCGCCGCGATTCCAAACCCTTCTCGACATCCGCCCGGTCATCCCCTATCGCTCGAACGCGCGCGACGAGGCAAAGTTCTCGCCCCGTGCTTTTACGAGGCGCGCGCCCGGATCGAACGGATGAACGGAAAAATCAAACGAATCAAAGGCATCGCCCTACGATGCGAAAGACGGCGGGGAATTCCGCCTCATTCCTCGCTTTTGTCTTTGGCTTCATCTTGATCAAATCCGTCCAAACAGCCTAGGATTTTGCGGGAGGCAAAGTTGAGACAAGGGAGTTTTCGCTTCGCGGCGCCGGCGCCGTTGCAACCCAATGTGGGCGGCGTGGCCGTCTTGCGAGGGACAAGCGCCAAGGAGACGCGGGCCTTGTCGCCCGGCTTCGCCAAATTGGCCCTGTTCGTGTTTTTTATGTTTGGACTCGCGCTCCCCGCGTCGGCGCATACGGCCGATATATCGACGGGGCGGATCGTCCAGAAGGGCGATCGCGTCTATACGGTCGACGTCGCGCTGCTTGCGACCGATCTCGAACGCATGTTCGCGACGGAGGAGCAGGCCTCGGACCTTTCCGCGCCTGGCGCGCTTGAAAAAGCCATCGGCCGCTTCGTTCTCAAGCGCGTCGATCTCGAAGGGGCCAGCGGCGAGAAGTGCCGCGGCTCCGTTGATTTCGCCGGCGAGGACCCCGAGAGCGCCGATGGCGTCCGCGTCACCATGACCTTCGATTGCGGCGCGGTGCCCGGCAATATTTTCTACAATGCGATTCCACTCCTCGAGACGGCGGGGCCGAGGGCCAGGCATCAAACCTTCGTCGGCGCCGGATCGGACGCCGCGCAAGCCGTCGTCGATCGCACCAATGCGCGTTTTGATCTTTCGGCGCCCCCGGCGAGCATTTGGCAGCTTGCCGGCCGCTATCTTTACGCCGGCGTCGAACATATCCTGACCGGCTATGATCATATCGCCTTCCTACTCGCGGTCGTCCTTTGGGCGAACCGGGTTTGGCCGGTGGTGAAGATCGTCACCGCCTTCACCTTGTCGCATTCGGTGACTTTGTCGATGGCGGTGCTCGGCGTCGCGACCTTGCCGGCGGCTCTTGTCGAGGCGGCGATCGCGGCCTCGATCATCTTTGTCGCTGTCGAAAACTTTTTCTCGCGCAATGTCGACAATCGCTGGATCGTGACGTTTCTCTTCGGCTTCATTCACGGATTTGGGTTCGCCAGCGGCCTGTTGGAGCTCGGCGTCCCGCGCAATGCGATCGCGCCGGCTCTGGCCAGCTTCAATATCGGGGTCGAACTCGGGCAAATCGGGATCGTGCTCATCGTCGTCCCGATTTTGCTGGGGATCGACCGGTTGACCGGCGGAAAGCGCAGCCCGAAACTTGTTTACGCTGGCTCGACGGTCATCGCCCTTCTCGGCGCCTATTGGTTCCTGATGCGGACGGTTTTTCTGCATGCGGGATAAACCAATGAACAAGTGAGGGAGATTTCGCGTGCCGCAATGGGCTGGATTGAAGCGATCTCAACGCCGCTTTGTCATGAACCTCTGCCGCGACCCTTTCCACGCGGGCGCCGCCGCGCCTGATCGTTTGAAGCCGCGGCCAGGGGCGCGCTCCGCGGCGTGGCGGGCTTTGGTTCTGGCCTTATTGATCGGGGCTCCCGGCGCTTTCGCGCGCGGCGCCGGCGACGGCGCGCTCCATATGGTCGAGCTCGGCCCCGCCGCCGGCGAGCCGCCCGCGGACAAGCTCGAACGGATGCAAGTCGAAGCGGATTACACGAAGGAAGTCGCGAGCCCTGACACCCATGTCTTTGATTATGTCGCGCTTTCCATCGGCGTCGTCATCGTCCTGGTCTGGCTGTTTGGGTCGGGCCTGGTCTTGCGGCTGCGCGGCGATATTTTGCCGTCGCGCCTTAAGAAGCAGCTCGACCGGCTGGAGGCGCTTCGGCTCGCCATCGCGGCCTCGGTGAAAAGTCTGGCCTCGGCCGAGCCGGATGCGGAATGGCCCGAAGAGAGGCGGACATATGACGGCGTCGCGACTTCCGCCAACGCCTTTTTCGAAAGGGCGAAACGGGGTATCAAGGAGGATTCGATGAATGAAGACTCCTTGTGTTTGGAGCTCGATCGCATCGTTTCGACCGCGGAGCGCTTGGCTGCGCGGCTTCAATCCCTCACGCCGGCGCCATTCGTGGCGGCTGAGCGCCTTGACGTTGAAGGCCTAAGCCAGGTCCAGCAGATCAATCGAAACTGGGAGCGCGTCTTTGTCAGCGGCGAGCAATCTAGGCTGGCCAGCCTAGGCCAATTGAACGCTATGCGCTGGCCGAATTGGTCCCGGCTCGCGCCGCCGCCGCGATAGAGCATGTTCCGAAAAAGTTGAACGACTTTTTCGATCAGAACATGCTCCAAGTTATTGATCTAGAGCGAGTTCTTGTCGATTGAATGACTCCATTCAATCGGAACGCGCTCTAGCGCTTCAGCTCTTAGTGCGCGTCGGCGCCTGGCCCATTTCCGCCGACTGCGCGGCGCGCAGGAGACTTTCGGCGAGTTCGCGCGCGCCTTGGGCCCGAAGCCCGATGCGAATATAGCGCTTTGGCCCTTCTGGGGCCGCCAACTCGGCCGGGACCTCCAGGGTCAGCATCACCAGCGCGCCAGGCAGGGTATGGGTCGCAAAGCCGATCAGCGGCAGCAGCGTGATCTCGTCTTCGTCGGTCGAGGGCGGAACAATTTCGCCGCTCATTCCGCTCTCGCCGCCAATTGGCTCTCGATCCGAAACGGGTGCGCCGGATAGACGCCGAGAATCTTCAGCTCCTTGCAGAAAAACGCGAGTTCGTCGAGCGCGCGGGCGAGCCCGGAATCCTCCGGATGGCCATCGACATCGGCGAGAAATTGGGTCGCGGTGAATTCGCCCTCGACCATATAGCTTTCGAGCTTCGTCATATTGACGCCATTGGTCGCGAAGCCGCCGAGCGCCTTATAAAGTGCGGCGGGAACATTGCGCACCCGGAACACGAAGCTCGTCACCGCGGCTTCGCCGCGCGGCGCCCAGTTGGGCGCTTTGGAGAGCACCACGAAACGGGTCGTGTTATGCGGCTCATCCTCAATATCCGCGGCGAGAACGTCGAGTTCGTAGATTTCCGCCGCCAGCTTTGTCGCGATCGAGGCGCGCGTGGGATCACCCCATTCGGCGATTTCACGGGCCGAACCCGCCGTGTCGCCCGCGACATGGGCCGCGAGGCCGAGCTTGCGGATGACCTTGCGGCATTGCCCGAGCGCATGAACATGGCTGTAGACCGAGGCGATGGCGTCAAGCCGGACCCCCTTGAGGCCGAGCAGCTGAAAATGGATCGGGAGGAAATATTCGCCAACGATGAAAAGCCTGGCGCTGGGCAGGAGATGATGGATGTCGGCCACGCGGCCGGCGATGGAGTTCTCGATCGGGATCATCCCAAGCTGCGCCGCGCCTTCGGTGACAGCGGTCAGCGCATCCTCGAATGTGGGGCAGGGCAGCGGCTGCCAATCCGGATAGGCCTTGCGGCAGGCGATATCGGAATTGGCGCCGGGCTCGCCTTGATAGGCGATCTTGTTGACGGACATTTTCGCCGGGACCCTCTCTCGCGCAAGCTTCGACCCGCAAGCCTATGGCATGTTCAAGGCCCGGCGGAAACGACTTGGCGCGTTTTTAGCTTCCAGTATTGCTGCGGCGACAAAAAGTAGCATCAAAGCCCTCTTCATTTATGTTGCAATGCAATGTATCTAAGGCTTATGCAATGCTGCGCTGCAACGAGATGGGCGCCGCGACTGATTCGGTCGCCAAATCGCTGCGCGCCTCGGCCAAAAAGTGATTTCGAAGGGCCGAGTTCAATGGGTGAAAATGGTGCGGCAATGGGAACTTATGTCTTTGAAACAGGTAAAATAGCCGGCGGCTTGCTCGGCGCGCTCGTTTTGGCCATGGCGCTGACCGGCGCGTCAAATCGCATTTTCTCGCACGGGACGCCCGCCAAGGCCGGCTATGTCGCTGTAACCGCGAGCAATAGCCTAAACAAAAGCGCAAGCGCCCCGGCTTCGACGGTTGCGCCGAGCAATGCGGGAGGCGTCGCAGCGACGGATAAGCCATCGGCCACCCCTGTCGCGAACGAATCGCGTAGCGCCGACGCTGGCGCGGCTGATCCGGCCGCGGCTTTATCCGACGCGCCCGCGGTGGTCGAGAAAAAGTCTGATACCGACGACTCTGTCCGAAAAGAGCGCCGCGGTCGCCAAGGCTGGTCCCCCGCTTTTCGCAATCGTCAATCGTCCGAAAAGCTCCGTCGCCGGCCTCGCCCACTCGAACTCTCTCCGAGCCGAGGAGGCCAATTGGACCGTCGACGACCTCGATCAGTTTCTCGCAGGCCGGCATGGCGCCGCGGGCGGCGAAGCTGACGCCGCCAAGCGCGCCGATATGGTCGATTATTTACGTTGGCTCTCGGATCATCCGCAGCGCGTGCGCGCTAAATAAGTCCTTCGCATTCGCGTTTTTGCCAAAGTCGGATAACGCCGCCGGGTTTCCGCGCGGCGTTTTCGCGTTTATCATGGCGCCGGCGAGCTTGCCTTTCGTCGCGGGAGCGCCGACATAGCTCGTCTGATCATGCGCGAAGCGGCGAGGCGCGCCGCGCTTTTGCTTTCCGCCGAAAGTCGATCTTGCGCCAAGAGGCAAATTTGACCGCGAAAAGATCCTTGCAGCTTCCACTTTCGTTCACTCGCCGCTTCATCCTGCGTCTCGCCGCGGCGGGTCTTGTCGCGCCGCGGGCCTTGACGCGGGCTGCGGCCGCGGCGGGTGAAGAGGTCGAGACATATGGCCTGTCAATTTTCGGCGATCTCGCGCTCCCGCCCGACTTCAAGCATTTCGCCTATGTCGATCCGGACGCGCCCAAGGGCGGCGAAATCGCGCTTCAGGTCAGTGCGACAGGCGGCAACCAGACCTTCAATACATTCAATACCTTGAACGCCTATATTCTGAAGGGCGACGGGGCCGCCGGCATGGGCCTTATTTTCGATACGCTCTTGACCGGTCATGGCGACGAGCCGGACGCGCTTTATGGGCTCGTCGCGCGCGCGGTGCGCATCTCGTCCGACAAGAACGTCTATCGCTTCCTCCTGCGCAAGGAAGCGCGCTTCCATGACGGCTCGCCCTTGACCGCGCGTGATGTCGCCTTTTCCCTGAACATTCTGAAGAGCAAGGGCCATCCCTCGATCCGCCCAACCTTTGCGCGACCTCGACTCGCGCCGAGGCCGAGGCCGACGACATCGTCACCGTGCGGCTGAAGCCGCATCATAGCCGCGAGGCCGCGTTGATCGTCGCTGGCCAGCCGATCTTCAGCGCCGCCTATTACAAGCAGCACGCCTTTGACGAGACAACGCTGGAGCCTCCGCTGGGATCGAGCGCCTATCGCGTGGGCGCCATTCGACCAAGGCCATTTCATCACCTTCGAGCGGGAGCCCAATTATTGGGGCCGGGATTTGCCGGTCAATCGCGGCCAGGCCAATTTCGACCGCATCCGGTTCGAATATTTTGCCGACCGCAAGGTCGCTTTCGAGGCGTTCAAGGCGGGCGTCTTCACCTTCCGCGAGGAGTTCACCTCCGCCGTCTGGGCGACGGGCTATGATTTCGCCGCGGTGAAGGACGGGCGCGTGAAGCGCGGCGACTCTGCCCGACGAATCGCCGCATGGGCACTCAGGGCTGGTTCCTCAATATCCGCCGCGACAAGTTCAAGGACGTCCGCATCCGCGAGGCGCTTGGGCTCGCCTTCGATTTCGAATGGACCAACGCCAACATCATGTACGGCGTCTATTCGCGGACCACATCCTTTTTTCAGAACTCGCCGATGGCGGCTCAGGGCAAGCCCTCGCCGGAGGAGCTTGCGCTTCTGGAGCCGTATCGCGACGGGCTTTCAGCCGCCGTTTTCGAAGAGGTTTATACGCCGCCCGTATCCGACGGCTCGGGACAAGATCGCGCGCTCCTGCATCGCGCGAGCGCGCTGCTGGCCGAGGCCGGATGCAAGCGCCAGGACACTGTCTTGATGCTGCCGGACGGCAAGCCCTTCGAAATCGAGTTTCTCGATTTCGACAACGCCTTGGAGCCGCATACCGCGCCTCTGATCAAAAATCTGAAGCTTCTCGGCATGGACGCGCGCTATCGCGTCGTTGACGCCGCGCAATATAAGCGGCGCACCGACGCCTTCGATTACGACATCGTGACATCGCGCTTTGGACTGGGCCTCACGCCGGGCGAGGGCATGCGCGGAGCCTTTGGCTCCGAGGCCGCGAGCATGCCCGGTTCGCATAATGTCTCCGGAATCGCCAATAAGGTCGTTGACGCCTTGATCGAAAAGGCGCTTGTCGCCGAGACCCGCGACGAGCTGACTTTCATTTGCCGCGCGATCGATCGCATTCTGCGGGCGGGCCATTCCTGGGTTCCGATGTGGAACAAGCCCAATCATTTGGTCGCCTGCTGGGATATTTTCAGCCGGCCCGAGCGCAGCCCGAGATATGAAATCGGCGTCGTCTCCACCTGGTGGTATGATGAAGAAAAAGCCAAGCGCATCAATTTCGCCAGCCGCTGACGGAGCCTGATGTTCGCCTATATCGCGCGCCGCGTCCTTCTGATGGTTCCGACAATCTTCGGAATCCTGCTCGTCTCCTTCATGATCGTGCAATTCGCTCCCGGGGGGCCCGTCGAGCGGATTTTGGCACAGTTGCAGGGAGTCGATTCCGGGGCGACCGCGCATTTCGGCGGCGGCGGCGAAATTGGCGCCTCTGGCGGGGCCGATTTCTCTTCTAAATACCGCGGCGCGCAAGGCCTCGATCCAAAATTCATCGCCGAACTCGAAAAGCAATTCGGCTTCGATAAGCCGGCCTATGAACGTTTCCTTCTGATGGTCGGGAATTACGCGACGTTTCAGTTCGGGCGGTCCTATTTCCGTGACGTGCCGGTGCTGCAGCTTATCAAAGAGAAGCTTCCGGTCTCGATTTCATTGGGCCTTTGGATGACGCTGTTCTCCTATGGGATCTCGATTCCGCTCGGAATCAAGAAGGCGGTCAGCGACGGGTCCCGCTTCGACGTCTGGACCTCGGCCGTCGTAATCACCGGCTATGCGATTCCGAGCTTTCTTTTCGCCATTCTTCTCATCGTTCTCTTTTGCGGCGGCTCGTTCTGGCAGATTTTTCCGCTGCGCGGGCTGACCTCGGAGAATTGGCCGCAGCTTTCGCTCTTCGGCAAGGTCGCGGATTATTTCTGGCATATCACCCTGCCGGTCGCGTCAATGACGCTCGGCGCCTTCGCGACTTCGACATTTTTGACCAAGAATTCGTTCCTCGACGAGATCCGCAAGCAATATGTGCAAACGGCGCGTATGAAGGGACTCTCGGAGCGGCGCGTGCTTTACGGCCATGTCTTTCGCAACGCCATGATGATTGTCGTCGCCGGCTTTCCCGGCGCCTTCATCACGGCGTTTTTCGGCGGCTCTCTTCTAATCGAGACGATCTTCTCATTGGACGGCCTGGGCCTTCTTTCCTTCGAATCCATCGTCAATCGAGATTATCCGGTCGTCTTCGCCAATCTCTATATTTTCGCTTTGCTCGGCCTCGTCGTGAATCTCTTGTCCGATCTCACCTATATGTGGATCGATCCGCGCATCGATTTCGAGACAAGGGAGGTCTAGGGCATGAGCGCGCCCGCCTCGCGGATCGACCTTCCAGTGAAGCGTATCGCGCCGGCGGAATCCGCCAAGGGATGGCCGCGCTTGAGCCCGATCAACCGGCGCCGCCTCGCTAATTTCAAGAGCCATAGGCGCGGCTATTGGTCGTTCTGGATCTTCATGATTCTGTTCGTCCTGTCGCTCTTCGCTGAGTTCATCGCCAACGACAAGCCGATCCTCGTCGTCTACAAAGGCGAGATCCTTTTTCCGATCCTCCATGATTACCCGGAAGAGAAATTCGGCGGTTTTCTCGCCAGGACCGACTATCGCGACGCCGTGATCGACAAGGAGATCGATCAACATGGCTTCATGATCTGGCCGCCGATCCGCTATTCCTATCGCACGATCAACCGGCGCTTGCCGACGCCCGCGCCTTCGCCCCCGACATGGATGCTGACCGACGCGCAATGCGCCTCGGCGGCGAAGCGCTTCAGCAAGACCGGGCATGGGGGCTGCGCCGACATCGAGTGGAATTGGCTCGGAACCGACGATCAGGGCCGCGACGTTCTCGCCAGATTGATCTATGGCTTTCGCCTGTCGCTTTTGTTCGGGCTGACCTTGGCGGGCGTTTCCTCGGTCGTCGGGATCGCCGCCGGCGCGGTGCAGGGCTATTTTGGCGGCTGGACCGATCTCGTCTTTCAGCGTTTCATCGAAATATGGTCCTCGCTGCCGCATCTCTATCTCTTGATCATCATGTCCTCGATCATTACGCCGAGCTTCTTCGTGCTGCTCGGCATTTTGCTCCTGTTTTCCTGGGTGCAGCTGGTGCATGTCGTGCGCGCCGAATGCCTGCGCACGCGCAATTTCGAATATGTGACCGCCGCGCGGGCGCTCGGGCTCTCCAACGCCGCCATCATCGTCAAACATGTCCTGCCCAATGCGACCGTGGCGACGCTGACTTTCCTGCCTTTCGTCCTCAATGGGTCAATCACGACGCTGACGGCGCTTGATTTTTTGGGATTCGGCCTGCCGCCGGGCTCCCCGTCCCTGGGCGAGCTCTTGCTGCAGGGAAAGTCCAACCTTCAGGCGCCCTGGCTTGGCTTGACCGGCTTCATCGTCATCGCCGCCATGCTGTCGCTTCTGGTCTTCATCGGGGAAGCCGTCCGCGACGCTTTCGACCCCAGGAAGACGCTGCGATAGGGGTGTGGTAGGATTGGTCGGGGAGGCGGTGATGAACAGGATCGTCAAGGAACATTATCCGGCTTCCAAGCTGCCTGAGGACTTGCGGGAGGGATTGGCCCCCGGCGTCGAAGTTACTGTGACGGTCGAGGTTTTCGACGGCCCGCGCACGCATGACCGCGACGTGAGTTTTGTTGATGCGCTTTTGCGCCGGCCCGAGCATATTCTTACGCTTGAAGAAATGTTCGCAATGCGGCAGCCGACGTTCAAGACTGTTGAGGAGATCGACGAGCATATCCGTCACCTTAGAGACGAGTGGGATTAGCCCGGCGAATGTCGACATCCTCGCTTGTTTACCTCGACACGAATCCGTTCATCTACGGATTCGAACTCGATCAGCCCGAACCTCACCCGGCGGCGCAGCTTTTTGTTGGATTGCGAAACTATCCGAAATCCTTCGCGACAAGCGAACTGACCTTGGCTGAGCTGCTTGCTCCGCCCGCTCGGTTGAATAAGTATTCCTTCGAGCAAAAGGTTCGGCTTTACGGAAATTTGCTGATCTGGAGCGGCATGTTCAATCTTGTGCCGGTTAGCCAGCACTTGTTGTTTGGCACGGCGATGTTGCGGCAGAAACAGCGCTACAAGCTCCCGGACGCCATCCATGTCGTCTCGGCGCTCGCTGCTGGCTGTAAGTTTTTCGTTTCAAATAACACAAAGTGCATGGGCGGTTTGCCGGAAGGACTGACGCTCATCCCGCCTGACCAATCCGGCGTTGCTATGATCCTGGACGCCCTTCATGCCTGAACCCCGCCTCCTCGATGTCCACGACCTCACGGTGTCCTTTCAAACGGAGGCGGCGCAGCCCCCGGCGGTCGATGGCGTGTCCTTCACGCTGGAGCGCGGGCGCACGCTCGCGCTTGTCGGCGAGTTCGGGCTCGGGCAAATCGGTCACCGCGCTCTCGATTGTGCGTCTGCTTGCGCCGGGCGTCCGGCCGCAAGGCCAGGCCTTGTTCAAGGGCGAGGATCTCCTGACCTGCAGCGATGCGCGGCTCCGCTCCATTCGGGGCGCCGAGATCACCATGGTTTTCCAGGAGCCGATGACCTCGCTCAATCCCTTGCATACGATCGAGCGCCAGATCGGCGAAATCCTTGAGCTGCACGGCGCCCGTGGCGCGCAGAAGATTCGCGGGCGCATCATCGAGCTTCTGGAAGAAGTCGGGGTTCCTGATCCGAGCCATCGCCTCGGCGCGTTCCCGCATCAATTGTCCGGCGGCCAGCGGCAAAGGGTGATGATCGCCATGGCGCTCGCCAACCGCCCCGATCTCTTCATCGCCGACGAGCCGACGACCGCGCTCGACGTCACGGTGCAGGCGCAAATCCTGAACCTCTTAAAGGAGCTGCAGGCGCGCCATGGCATGGCGATGCTGTTCATCACGCATGACCTCGGCATTGTGCGCAAAATCGCCGACGACGTCGCCGTCATGCAAAAAGGCAAGATCGTCGAGGCCGCCAATGTCGCCCAAATCTTCGCCGCGCCGCGCCACCCCTACACGCAGGCGCTCATCGCTGCCGAGCCGAAAGGGTCGCCACCCTTGGTCAACCTTGCGGCCAAGCCTATATTTTGCGCGCAAAACGTCCGCGTCTGGTTTCCGATCAAGCGCGGCTTCCTGCGCAAGACCATGGGTTTCGTCAAGGCTGTTGACGGCGTCTCCATAACTGTGCGGGAAGGCGAGACGGTCGGCGTGGTCGGCGAGTCGGGATCGGGCAAGACCACGCTCGGCCTTGCGTTACTGCGGCTGATCCATTCGCAAGGCGCGATCGTCTTTCTCGGCCGCCGCATCGACGGCTTGCAATTCAAGGCGATGCGGCCGTTGCGGCGCGACATGCAGATCGTGTTTCAGGACCCTTATGGCTCGCTGTCGCCGCGGCTTTCGGTCGGCGCTATCGTGGCCGAAGGCCTCGGCGTGCAAAACAAGGCGCTCAAATTCGCCGAGCGCCGCGAAATCGTCGCGCGCGCGCTCGCCGACACCGGCCTCGATCCATCGGCGATGGATCGCTATCCGCACGAATTCTCCGGCGGCCAGCGCCAGCGCATCGCCATCGCGCGGGCGATCGTTCTCGAACCCAAATTCATCGTGCTCGACGAGCCGACCTCCGCGCTCGACATGTCCGTGCAAGCCCAGATCGTCGATCTTTTGCGCGACCTGCAAAAGCGGCGCGGGCTCGCCTATCTCTTCATCAGCCACGACCTCAAGGTCGTCCGCGCCCTGGCGAGCGAGATCATCGTGATGCGGCAGGGCAAGGTCGTGGAGGCCGGCCCCGCCGCCGAGCTTCTCGCCAATCCGCAAAGCGCTTACACGCGCGCGCTTTTCGCCGCGGCCTTCGAGATCAAGGCCGAGGCCAGCGCGGTTTTGACGCCTTGACCGGGCGAAGGAAAGCAATGGGCCGCGCGATCATTCTCGTTCTGGATTCAGTTGGCTGCGGCGGCGCCGAAGACGCCGCCCTCTATGGCGACGCCGGCGCGAATACGCTAGGCCATCTCGCCCACGCCTGCGCCGCCGGACGGGGCGATCGAGAAGGCTTGCGCGGCGGGCATTTGCGGACGCCGAATCTTGAATCCCTGGGTCTCGGCTTCGTTGTCGAGGCTTCGAGCGGAGACTGGCCGCCGGGATTTTCCCGGAAGGTCGAACCAAAGGCGCTATGGGGCTACGCCGTCGAGCGCGCGCATGGCAAGGACACGCCGGCGGGCCATTGGGAAATGGCCGGCGCGCCCGCGGCTGCGGCCTTTGGCTTCTTTCCCAGACGCGAGCCTTGTTTCCCGCCAAGCTTGACGCAGGGATTGATCGCCGAGGGCGGCATATCGGGCGTTCTCGGCAATTGCCATGCTTCGGGGGTCGAGATCATCGAGCGGCTCGGCGCGGAGCATCTGCGCACCTTGGCGCCGATCTGCTACACCTCGGCCGATTCGGTTTTCCAGATCGCGGCGCACGAAGAGGCCTTTGGGCTCGATCGGCTCTACGAACTCTGTCGCGTCGCGCGGCGCTTATGCGATCCGTTGAACATTGGACGGGTCATCGCTCGGCCCTTTCAAGGCGGCGCGGGCGAGGGGTTTGCGCGCACGCCGCAGCGCAAGGATTTCGCCGTTCCGCCGCCGCCGGGCAATCTCCTCGAAAGGTTGGCGGAGGCCGGCAGGGCCGTGGTCTCGATCGGCAAGGTAGGAGATATTTTCGCGCATTGCTCGACCGGCCAGGAGATTAAGCGCGCCGGCAACATGCCCCATTTCGACGTTATGCTGCAAGCTTTGCATGATCTGCCTGACGGCGGCTTGATTTTCGCCAATTTTGTCGACTTCGACACGGATTTTGGCCACAGGCGGGATATTGCGGGCTATGCGCAATGCCTTGAGTTCTTCGACACGCGCATGCCCGAGCTCCAAGCCGCGATGCGGGCTGGCGATCTCGCGGTCATCAGCGCGGATCATGGCGCCGATCCGACTTGGCCAGGGGTCGACCATACCCGCGAGCATGTTCCGGTCCTCGCGTTTGGGCCCGGCGTCGCGGGACGCGCAATCGGGCGGCGCGAAAGCTTCGCCGACATAGGCGCGAGCCTCGCCGCCCATCTGGGCCTCTCCGCCACCGCTTGCGGCGCATCCTTTCTGTAGAGCAGGGCGAGCAAGCATCGCGCTCCGATACTCTTGGTCTAGCCACTTGAATGGAGCCTGACATGGGGGGGGGACGCGCCGGACGGAGTCCATGTCATTGGCCATCCTTTGGTCCAGCACAAGCTCACCTTGATGCGTGACAGAGGCCGCTCGACCAAGAGCTTCCGGCAGCTACTCAATGAAACCGGCGCGCTGCTTTGCTATGAGGTCACGCGCGATCTGCCCGTGGAAATGATCGACGTCGAGACCCCTGTGGCGACCACAAGGGGGCCGGTGATTTCCGGCAAGAAGCTGATCCTCGCGCCGATTTTGCGCGCCGGCGCCGGCTTTCTCGACGGCATGCTGATCTCGTGCCCTCCGCGCGCGTCGCTCATATCGGACTTTACCGCGATCCCAAAACCCTCGAAGCGGTCGAATATTACTAATATTACTTCAAGGCGCCGCAGGATCTCGCGGACCGGCTCGTCATTCTCATGGATCCGATGCTGGCGACGGGCAATTCGGCCTGCGCCGCGATCGCCGGCTTGAAGAAGCGCGGCGCGAGGGATATCCGATTTGTCCGCCCGCTCGCCGCGCCCGAAGGGATCGGCAAGCTCCGCGGTTCGCATCCGGACGTGGCTATCTGGACCGCCGCGATCGACGAAAGGCTGAACGAGCATGGCTATATCGTCCCAGGCCTCGGCGACGCCGGCGATCGGATTTTCGGGACCAAGTAAGGCCCCGACCCCGATTTCGCTTGCATCTTGCATAAAGAACATGGCGGCGCGCCTTCCGTCCGGCATTGACGGGCCGGATCGTTCACGTGTATAAGCGCAACCTCTTCCGGCCTTGCATGAGCCCCCCGTTTGCGTGCGGCGCATAAATGCGTTGGCCATTGTCCAGGAACATAACTAGATGGCGAATACCCCCTCGGCCAAAAAGGCCGTCCGCAAGATTGAGCGGCGCACCAAGATCAATAAATCCCGCCGCAGCCAGATGCGCACCTATGTCCGCAAGGTCGAAGAGGCGATCGCTTCCGGCGATTTTGTCGCGGCCGTCGCGGCCTTGCGGGCGGCGGAGCCGCTGCTCATGCGGGCCGCGCAAAAAGGAATTGTCCATAAAAACACGGCCTCACGAAAAGTTTCGCGGCTGAGCCATCGCGTCAACGCTTTGGGCGCGTGACATCGCTCCATTCGTGAAACCTTCGATCCCTTAAGCCTGGCGCGAGCCGGGCTTTTTCTTTGCGGCCAAGGCGGTGACGAAAGCTGCGCCGCGCTGTCGCATTCTCGCGCCGACGATTGCTGTCGCACATCTATTTTTCAAGCAACTCAAGAGCTTGCGGCTAAAGGCCAGGGCGAGGTCAATTATGCGACAGTTTTATGCCCAAGGCCGAAAGTTTTTTCGGCGCGACCTGCGCCGGGAGAAAAGCCGCGCGCCGGCTTTCTCGCCAATGGCGGATTCGCACGAAATCAGACGTTTACATCAGAAGCGGTCGGACTGGTGCGGCGCCCTCGCGAAACGGCGCGCCGAGACTGTGAATATTTCGTAAAGCGGAGCCTTGCGGAGCCTCTATCCTATGTTAAAGTCTTGTCGCGTTCGGGATGCACAAGCGGGAGAGCTGAAGGCACAACTCGGCGCGCTTTCCGGTTTTTTTGGTTTGTGGCGTGTATATGCGCAACGTTTGCGTGTATAAAATCTGTTTGAGCTTCTCAGCGCAATGTCTCAACCATGAGCGTTCTCACGCGAGACTTCATCACGTGACTAGAGATCTATTGAGATTTTCGTCGGTGCTGTCGCTGATTTGAAGCTTTGTTTTGGTATAGAAACGCTAGGTCCTTGATTTACAAGGCGGTGCAAGGGGGATGCGTGGCCGTGAATCTGTTCGCGCTATATAGGCACTTTTACCCAAGGACAGCGTCAGATCGGCATGCGCCAGCAGCGAAGGCGAATGTTGCGCTGGGCGTCGACGCGGCGTCGCCGCTCGCGCATCCGGTTTTAGGTCTTCGCGACCTTCCACCCTCCCAATTCCTTAGGAGACGCCCTGGCGCCGCATCGCGCGCGCCCGCGCTCTTCCTTTGTCTCAATTCGCAGAAGAAGACCAATGCTGGATTGGCGCAGACAAATGAGCAAGCCTCGAGACCGGGGTGAAACGACCTCTCCGAACATTGCCGCCACCAAAGAGGAAGCTTGGATGCGGATCGGTCGCCGGCTGCGGGCGGAACTTGGCGACGATGTTTTCTCGTCCTGGTTCGGCCGCCTTGAACTCGACGATCTATCCGAGACCAACGCCTATCTTTCGGTGCCGACGAAATTTCTAAAGAGCTGGATTCAATCGCATTATGCGGAGAAGATCCTGCTGGCTCTGGCCAGCGAATTTCCCGGCGTTAATTGCGTGACCGTCACGGTTCGCTCCTCGTCCCGGCCGACGCCAGGCCGCGCCGAATGCGCTTCAGGGGGCGATGCGGGAATAGGCGACAGGAGCGTGGCTTCGTCTCCGGCCTTCAGCGCCGCTCGCGCCGAGCCAAAACTTTCGCCCCTGCAAATGACCTCAGAGCGTATCGGGAAAGCTGCGGCCGAAAGCCCAGACTCCGAGATCATCGCCGGCTCTCCGCTTGACCGCCGCTTGAATTTCGCGAATTTTCTCGTCGGCAAATCGAACCAGCTCGCGCATGCGGCGGCGCAAAGGGTGGCTTCGACGGCGCCCGACGAACCGCTGCTTTATAATCCGCTTTATCTCCATGCTTCGGTCGGGCTCGGCAAGACGCATCTGCTCCAAGCCGTCGCGCATGCCGCCTCGGCGGTGACGCGCCGAGTCATCTATCTCACAGCCGAGAGATTCATGTATGGCTTCGTCTCGGCCCTCAAGGCTCAAACCGCGATCGCCTTCAAGGAAAAATTGCGCGGCATCGACGTCCTTGTGATCGACGACATCCAGTTCCTGCAGGGCAAGTCGATTCAACAAGAGTTCTGCCACACGCTGAACGCTTTGATTGACGCCAGGCGGCAGATCGTGATCGCCGCCGACCGACCGCCGAGCGAGCTTGAAAGCCTTGACGAGCGGGTTCGCTCGCGTCTGGCGGGCGGACTTTGCGTCGAGATGGGAGGGCTTGACGAGGCGCTTCGGGTGAAAATTCTCGAAACGCGCATCGCCGCCGCCAAGCTGGCGCATCCCAATTTCGACGTGCCGCCCGCGGTCACGGCTTATGTCGCAAGCGTCATTCAAACGAATGGCCGCGATCTCGACGGCGCGGTCAACAGGCTGCTCGCGCATGTCTCGTTGAACGGCGCGCCCCTCGCGGTGGAGACCGCCGAGGCCGCGATCAGGGATCTGGTGCGGCCGCACGAACCGAAAAGGATCAAGATTGAGGACATTCAAAAATTGGTGGCGAGCCATTTCAATGTGAGCCGCGCCGACATTCTCTCCTCGCGGCGAACTGCGAGCGTCGTGCGGCCTCGCCAGATCGCCATGTATCTTTCCAAGGTGCTGACGCTGCGGTCGCTGCCGGAGATCGGCCGGCGGTTCGGCGGGCGCGACCACACAACAGTCCTCCATGCGGTGCGCAAGATCGAAGCTCTTGCGACCTCCGATGGGACATTGTCGGAGGAGATCGATCTGTTGAAGCGCATGCTCATGGAATGAGGCCCATGCCGCCGAGCTCGGAAGGGCTCCCGATCAGAGTGGATTGGGGGTAGGCTCTCGGACATGGAGCGCAAAGCGATTCGCATTATAGGCATCGACCCGGGCCTGCGGAGCACCGGGTGGGGGATTATCGAGGTCTTGGGCTCGCGGCTCGCCTATGTCGCCTGCGGCCTCGTCCGCTCGAACGAAAAGGCGTCTCTGGCCGAGCGCTTGCGCCAGCTCCATGACGGTCTCGCCGAGGTCATTTTGGGTCACGCGCCGGGCGAGGCCGCGGTCGAGGAGACCTTCGTCAACCGCGATCCGCAATCCGCCTTGAAGCTCGGCCAGGCGCGCGGGATCGCGCTTTTGGCGCCAGCGCGCGCGGGCCTGCCCGTCGCGGAATATGCGGCCAATCTCATCAAGAAAACAGTGGTCGGCAGCGGCCATGCCGAAAAAGCGCAGATCGCGATGATGGTGAAATTCCTGCTGCCCAACAGCGAGGCGAAAAGCCCCGACGCGGCGGACGCGCTCGCGGTCGCGATCACCCATGCTCAGCTTCGCGGGGTGCGCAGGATCGCCGATCCGCCGCCTGACATCGAAGATTGCGCCAATGCCGATGCGGCGCGCCCGCGAAAAAACTGGAGGGCGCATTCATGACTGCGGCGCCGATAAAGGCGTCTGGGCCTTGTCCTGCGTCAGCTTTCCTCGCCCGGGGTCCGGTCCGCCGCGCGACGGCCCGGGATCGAGGTTTCCGCCGCGCGCCGCAATCCGCCCAACGATGATCGGCAAGCTCAGAGGCGTGATCGATTCGAGCGGCGAGGATTTTGTGATCCTCGACGTGAACGGCGTCGGCTATGTCGTGCAGTGCTCGATCCGCACCTTGCAGCGCCTGCCGCGGTCCGGCGAGCCGGCGACGCTCGCCATCGAGACGCAGGTGCGCGAAGATTCGATCAAGCTCTTCGGGTTCCTCGCGGAGACGGAGCGTGATTGGTTCCGGCTTCTGCAGTCGGTACAAGGGGTCGGTGCCAAGGTCGCCCTCGCGGTTCAGGCGATCTTGGAGCCCTCCGAACTCGCCGCCGCAATCGCGCTGCAGGACAAAGCGGCGATCGCTCGGGCGACCGGGGTTGGACCGAAGCTCGCCGCGCGGATCGTGGCGGAATTGAAGGATAAGGCGCCCGTGGCCGACGCGAGCCTTTCGCCCCGTTCGAGCGCGGCGGAGGGCCAGGCCGCGCCTTCGGCGGTCAATGACGCGATCTCGGCTTTGGTCAATCTTGGCTATGGCCGCCCGCAGGCGGCGGCGGCGGTGGCGGCATGCAGCGCCGCGCTGGGGGAGGGCGCGGCGACATCGGAACTGATCCGGCGCGGCCTCAAGGCCTTGGCGCAATGAGGCTTCGGCGTCACGCTTTGCCGTGATGCGCGGCCTCCGCATTGGCGTCGAGCGGCCAGCGCGGCCGCGCGGCGAAGGTCATGTCGTCGACAAGGCCCAACGAAAGTCTCTCTATCCCGGCCCAGGCGATCATCGCGCCATTATCGGTGCAAAGCTGCGGCGGCGGCATGATCAGCCGCAGCCCGCTCTCGCCGCAAAATCGCATCAGCGCGCGGCGGATCGCGCCATTGGCGGCGACCCCGCCCGCGACGACCATGGCGTTGGAGGGGCCGACCGTTTCGCGAAAGAGCCGCAAGCCGGCGCGCGATCGATCAATGATCGTATCGACGACGGCGGCCTGGAAGGAGGCGCAAAGATCGGCGACATCGGTCGCGCTCGGGGCGGTGATGCGGGCGGCTTCGAGCCGAACCGCGGTCTTGAGGCCCGAAAGGGAAAAGTCCGGTTTCGGCCGGCCGAGCATGGGGCGCGGAAAATCGAACCGGGCGGCATTGCCTTCCGCGGCGAGTTTTTCGACCTCGGGCCCGCCCGGATAGGGGAGGCCGAGCATTTTCGCGACCTTGTCGAAAGCTTCGCCGACGGCGTCGTCGACGGTCGAGCCGAGACGAAGATAATCGCCGACGCCGCGTACCGCGACGAGCTGGGTATGGCCGCCAGAGACGAGAAGAAGCAGATAGGGGAAGTCGAGTTCGTCGGTCAGGCGCGCCGTCAAGGCGTGGGCCTCGAGATGATTGACCGCGATGAACGGCTTGCGGCTCGCCAGCGCCAAGGCCTTGGCCGTCGTCAGACCCACGATGACGCCGCCGATGAGGCCGGGGCCCGGCGGCGGCCGCTATGCCGTCGAGATCCGCCAATCTCGTGTTCGGCGTGGGCTAGCGCGCGCTGGACCAGCCGGTCGATAATTTCAATATGCGCGCGGGCCGCGATCTCCGGCACCACGCCGCCATAAGCGGCATGCTCGGCGATTTGGCTCATGACCTCGTTCGAGAGGATTTCGCCCGCTCCGCCCGGCTCCAGCCGGACGACGGCGGCGGCGGTTTCATCGCAAGTCGTTTCAATGCCGAGAACGCGCATTGGCCCCTTTCAGCGCCGCCCGACGAGCAATTCACTCGAGCTCATTTCGCGACGAGAGGTGTCGCGAAAGGCTCCCGGTCCTTCGTCGCAACGCCTTTCGCGGCGGCGGATCGGGCGTCCGTCTCGCTTGAAATGCGTCTCATCCTCGACGATAGAGGTTGGCGTCCGACAGTAGCCGCATTATTTTCCAACCTATAGAACCATCCGGCCGTTTTAGGAAATACCTCGATCACCCGCTCCAGCTCCCACGGCCAAGCGCTCGCGCTGAAAATCGGAACGCGCGGCAGCCCTTTGGCGCTGGCCCAGGCGCAAGAGCTTCGCACCCGGCTCGCGGCGGCGCATCACATCGACAGGGACGCGATAGAGATCGTCATCATAAGGACAAGCGGCGACGCGATTCAGGACCGGCCCCTGAGCGAGGCGGGCGGCAAAGGGCTCTTCACCAAGGAGCTCGATATCGCCTTGATGCGCGGCGACGTGGACATAGCCGCGCATTCGGCCAAGGATCTGCCGACCTATTTGCCGGACGGGATTGCGATCGCCGGCTATCTCCCGCGCGAAGACGTGCGCGACGCTTGGATTTCTCCCCATGCGTCGCATCCGCTCAAACTTCCGCCTGGCGCCGCGGTCGGCACGGCTTCCCTGCGGCGCGGCGCCATGGTCAAGCGGCTGCGCCCGGATCTGTCCATCGCGCTTTTGCGCGGCAATGTGGAGACGCGCCTCGCCAAGCTCGCGGCGGGCGAGTTCGAGGCCACGCTTCTGGCTTTCGCGGGCCTCAGGCGGCTCGGCCTCGAAGAGCGCGCGACGGCCCTGCTCGACGCGGCGGAATTTGTTCCGGCCGCGGGCCAGGGCGCGATCGCCGTCACGGCGCGGACGGGCGATCAGAGGGCGCAAGACGCGCTCGCGCCGATTCTCGACGCGGCGACCGGCATGGCTCTCGCGGCCGAGCGCGGCTTCCTTCATGTCCTCGACGGGTCCTGCAAAACCCCGATCGGCGCCTACGCCCGGCTTGAGGCGAGCGAAATCGTGTTCCACGGTATTGTGCTAAAGCCGGACGGATCGGGGTTTTTCGAAACGCAGTCCCGCGGGCCATCCGGAGAGGCGGCGGCGCTTGGCGCGGCGGCGGGGTCCGATCTGCTCGCCCGGCTCCCCCCTCATTTCTTCGAAGGCTAGAGAAATGCTGGTTTTGCTCACCCGCGCCTTGGATGAAGGCACGCGCACGGCGATCAAGCTCGCCGCGAATGGCCACCGCGCGATTCTGTCTCCGGTTTTGGACATGGTGCCGACCGGCGCGGAATGGCCGCGCGGCGTCATCGGCGGCGTGTTGGCGACGAGCTCGCAAGCCTTCGAGCTGTTCTCCGATACGCCGGACTGGCCACTGCCGGAAGCGCGCCGCCTGCTGCCTCTCTATCTCGTTGGCGCGCGCACGCAAGACGCCGCGCGTGGACGCGGCTTTGAAGGGCCCGCCCTGATCGCCGCCGACGCCAAGGAGCTTGCGGCGAGTGTGGCCGCCGGCGCCGACGCCTCGCGCCGTCTGCTCTATCTCGCCGGACGCGACCGCAAGCCGGATCTCGAAAGAACGCTCGCCGAGGCGGGCAAAACCGTCGAGGCGATCGAGGTCTATGCGGCGCAGGCGGCGGAACTCCTTGAGTGAAGAAGCCTTAGCGTCCCTCGCGGCGGGCGAGATCGGGGCGGTTCTGCATTATTCCAGGCGGAGCGCGGAAATTTTCCTGAGCCTCACGCGCCAGGCGGGTCTCGATGTCTCGAAACTCGCCCATGTTTCGATTTCTTCCGACGCGGCGGCGCCGCTATGGTCCGCCGGGTTCAGCGAGGCGCATGTCGCCGAACAGCCTAATGAGCAAGCGATGCTCGCGCTTGTCGCCGCCTTGGCGGCGCGGGCGAAGGCGCTGGTGCCGCAACGCGACGCGAGGCCTTGATGAGGCCGGCGCGCTGGATCATCATCCCTAAGATCATGCTTACGCTTGTCCTGCTTGGCGGCATTCTCGCATCGACCCTGACCGCGCGGATCGAGCCGGCGCGGGCGGGCGAGGCCGCAAACGTCAAGGCTGGCTTCATCCGCGCGCCGCATGCCCGCGAAACCGTCTCGATTCTCGACATGCCGGCGGATGACGATGGCGTCGCCGGGGCTCGGCTTGCGGTCGAAGACAATAACACGACCGGCGGCTTCCTCGGCCAGAGCTTTTCGATCGAGGACATTCGCCTGAAGCCCGGAGACGACCCTGTCGCGGCTTTGAATGGCCTCGTCGGGCGTGGGGTGTCCCTGATCCTCCTCGACCTTCCCGCTTTCGATATTCTTACGCTCGCCAATGCGGCGAAGGACAGGAACATCCTGCTGTTCAACACCGGCGCTCCCGAGGATTCGCTGCGGGAGGAAAATTGCCGCGCCAATGTGATCCATGTTGCGCCGACCCATTCCATGCTCGCCGACGGCCTCGCCCAATATCTCGTCTGGAAGCAGTGGAGGCGCTGGTTTCTGATCAAGGGATCGCATCCCGAGGACCAGCTTTTCGCCGACGCCTTGCGTCGTTCGGCGAAAAAATTCGGCGCGAAGATCGTCGAGGAGCGCGTTTATGAGGACGCGGGCGGCGGCCGCCGGTCCGATTCCGGAAGCGTGCAAACCCAAAGGCTCGATCCCGGTCGCCACGCAGAACGCGCCGGCCTATGACATTCTCGTCGCGGCCGACGAAAGCGACGTTTTCGCCAATTATTTGCCCTATCGGACCTTCGATCCCCGCCCCGTCGCGGGCTCCGCCGGATTGAAGCCGGTCAGCTGGGATGCGAGCCATGAGCAATGGGGCGCGATCCAGCTGCAGAACAGGTTCATGAAGCTTGCGGCGAGACGGATGACTGCGCGCGACAATCAGGCCTGGCTCGCGATGCGCATGATCGGCGAGGCCGCGACGCGGACGGGTTCGGGCGACCCCAAAACCATTCGCGACTATCTGATCGGGCCGGATTTCTCCATCGCCGCGTTCAAGGGCCAAAAGCAGACCTTGCGGCGGTGGAACCAGCAATTACGCCAGCCGATCCTGCTTGGCGACGGGCGCATGATCGTCTCGGTTTCGCCGCAGGAGGGGTTCCTGCATCAAACGTCGGAACTCGATACGCTCGGCTTCGACGAGCCGGAAACGAAATGCAAATTGCAATGATCGCGCAAATGCAATTTGCTGCGAACCGTCGGCGCCTCGAAACAAGGATCTGACGACGCTATGACAGGTCGGACCGCGCAATGACGACTTTTCCCGTGCATCTTTGTCGCCTCGGCGCCTTGGCGCTTGGCGCTCTGGCGGCGGCGCTTCTTTCTCCGGCGCAGGCCTTCACCGCCTATGTCTCGAACGAGAAAGGCAATTCGATCTCGATCATCGACACGGATAAGCTGGAGGTCACGAAAACGGTGAAAGTCGGCCAGCGGCCGCGTGGGATCGCCTTGAGCCAGGACGGCGGCCAATTGTTCATTTGCGCCGGCGACGACGACTCCATCCAGATCCTTGACACCAAGACTTTGGCGATCGTCGGCGATCTGCCGTCCGGCCCTGACCCCGAGCTCTTGATCCTGAGCCCGGACGGCAAGCTTCTCTACACGTCGAACGAGAACGACAATCTGGTCACCGCCATCGACGTCGCCACGCGCAAGGTGGTGGCGGAAATTCCAGTCGGCGTCGAGCCGGAGGGAATGGCGCTGAGCCCCGACGGCAAGGTGCTCGTCAATACGTCGGAAACGACGAACATGGCGCATCTGATCGACACGCAAACGCGCAAGATCTGTCGCCAATGTCCTCGTCGACGCGCGGCCGCGCTCGGCGCAATACACCTCCGACGGCGCGGAATTATGGGTCTCGGCCGAGGTCGGCGGCACGGTCAGCGTGATCGACGCCGCGACGCATAAAATCAAGCAAAAGATCGCCTTCGAGATCCCTGGTCTCGCCAAGGAAGCCATTCAGCCGGTCGGAATCAGATTCTCGCAGGACGGCAAGCGGGCCTTCGTCGCGCCTGGGTCCCGCCAACCGCGTCGCGGTGATCGACGCGGCGACGAAGCAGATCGAAAAATATCTGCTCGTCGGGCAACGGGTCTGGCAATTGGCCTTCACGCCGGACGGAAAATTTCTCTACACGACCAATGGCGTGTCGAATGACGTGTCGGTGATCGACGTCGCCGCCCTCAAGGTCGTGAAATCCATCGCGGTTGGGTCGTTTCCTTGGGGCGTCGCGATTGCGAGACAATGAGCTTCATCTTGATGGCGGTCCCGGCGACGGATCCGAGCCAGGCCTCGCGGCCCTGGACATCGTCGGCGTGAGCCACAGCTACGGCAAGCGCAAGGCCTTGGACAATGTCTCGTTCAGCGTTAGGCCAGCGAGCTTCGCGGTCCTGCTCGGGCTCAACGGGGCTGGCAAGAGCACGCTGTTTTCCTTGATCACCAGACTCTACGCGACGCAATCCGGGGCGATCCGAATATTCGGCTGGGATATCGCCCGCGCGCCGGGCGAAGCGTTGCGGCGGCTCGGCGTCGTGTTCCAGGCGCGCACGCTTGATCTCGACCTGTCGATCGCGCAGAACCTCGCCTATCACGCGGCGCTCCATGGGATTGGCGCGCGGGAGGCGAAGCTGCGCGCGCAAGCGGTCCTGGAGCAGATCGACATGATCGATCGCGCGAAGGACAAGGTGCGCAATCTCTCCGGTGGTCAGATGCGTCGCGTCGAGATCGCGCGCGCCCTTTTGCATCGCCCGCGCATGCTTTTGCTCGATGAGCCGACTGTCGGCCTCGATGTCAAGGCGCGCGCCGACATGCTCGCCCATGTGCGCGGCCTCGTCGCGCGCGAAGGCGTCGGCGTTTTATGGGCGACGCATCTCATTGACGAGGCCGCTACAAGCGACGACGTCGTCGTGTTGCATCAAGGCAGGCTGCTCGACAAGGGAAATGTCGGCGAGGTCGCGTCGCGCGCCGGCGCGCCCGACATTGGCGCCGCCTTCGCCAAGCTGACCGGCGCGAGCCGGCTCGAAGGCGAGGCGAAATGACAAACTTGGCCTCGCGCGCCGCGGCGACCGCAAAGGGCTTTGGGATCGCCCAATATGCGATTTGCCTCAAGGGAATCATGTGGCGCGAGGCCTTGCGCTTTCTGCACCAGAGGGAGCGTTTCATCTCGGCGCTGGTGCGCCCGCTCCTCTGGCTGTTTATCTTCGCGGCGGGCTTTCGCTCGGTGTTGGGCGTATCGATCATCCCGCCCTATGACACTTATGTTCTCTATGAAGTCTACATCACGCCTGGGCTCATGGCGATGATTTAGCTTTTCAACGGCATGCAATCCTCGCTCTCGATGGTCTATGATCGTGAAATGGGCAACATGCGAACCCTTCTCGTCAGCCCCCTGCCGCGATGGTTCCTATTGACGTCGAGACTCGTCGCCGGAGCCGCGGTGTCGCTGCTTCAGGTCTATGCGTTTCTGCTTGTGGCTTACGTTTGGGAGATCGAGCCGGCTTCGCCTTGGGGCTATCTCACCGTGCTTCCGGCGCTTATTCTGTCCGGGTTGATGCTTGGCGCGCTCGGCATGCTCTTGTCGTCGCTGATCAAGCAATTGGAGAATTTCGCCGGGGTTATGAACTTCGTCATTTTCCCGATGTTCTTCGCGTCATCGGCGCTCTATCCGCTTTGGCGCGTCAAGGAGGGCAGTCCCTGGCTTGCCTTCATTTGCGAGCTCAATCCCTTCACCTATGCCGTCGAACTGATCCGCTTCGCCTTCTATCAGCAGCTCGATCCAACGGCTTTCGCCGTGGTTCTCGGCGCGACGATCATCTTCCTCGGTGGCGCGATCATAGCCTATGATCCCTCGCGCGGCATGCTGATGCGGCGCGAGGGACTTTGAAAGCCGTGAATTACTTTTTCTTGCCGTCCGAGCCGAACTGGGCGAGATAGGCGACGAGATTATCCCGATCGGTCTCCTTCGACAGCCCAGCGAAGATCATTTTCGTGCCGGGGATCACGCCCTTGGGGCTGGCGAGATATTCGTTGAGCTTCGCCTCGTCCCAGGTAATTCCGGAATTCTTGTTGGCGTCCGAATAGCTGTAACCCTCGACCGAGCCGGTCTTGCGCCCGATCAGGCCGTTCAGCTCGGGGCCGACAAAGTTCTTGGCGCCTTCGCCGATCTGGTGGCAGACCTTGCATTTTTGATTGTAGATTGTTTCGCCGGCGGCCGGGTCCCCGGCCATGGCCCCAGCGGCGGACGTGGCCCAGGCGACCGAGGCGACCATGCAGACAAACTTTAAATTCATATCAAGTTTCCTTCCCTTTGTGCGAAAGGCGTTCGATAAGGCTCTCGCTCATGGCTCCCGCTCGGGACCAAATCCGCGATCCTTGCTAGGGCTCGCGCCACAATGCATGTATCCTGACAGCATGCCTCAAGACAACCCACCCCTTTCCTCGAAATCCGGCGACCGCTTTCGGGAAGTTGCGCGCGGGTTCAAGGCCGGAGCGGCTTCCGCCGCCTTTGGCCGGGCCGCAATTTACCTTATTTTTGCAATCGTTTTCAATTGCTGCGCCGCAGGCGCCGAAACGCTGCGTCTCGGCGTGCAAAAGACCGGAACCTTCGCCTGGGAGCTCGCGATCATCAAGGCGGAGGGGCTCGACAAGCAAGCCGGTCTCGATATCGAGGTCGCCGAGCTCGCGTCTCCCGAAGCCGGAAAGATCGCCCTGATCGGCGGCTCGGTCGACATGATTCTCTCCGACTTGTTGTGGGTCGCTCGCGAAAGAAGCCTCGGGGCGCGGCTGGTCTTCGCGCCCTATTCCAGCGCGCTTGGCGCCCTCATGGTTCCAGGGGCTTCGCCAATCAACGATCTCGCCAATCTGAAGGGTCATAAATTGGCGGTCGCCGGGCGGCCCTTGGATAAGAGCTGGCTTTTGCTGCAAGCGCTTGCCGAACGGTCCAATATCGATTTGAAGTCGCAGGCCGGAAATCATCTATGGCGCGCCGGCGCTACTGTATGAAAAGGCCGCGAGCGGTGAGGCCGACGCCAACCTGAACTTCTGGAATTTTTGCGTCGCTCTCGAGGCGCGCGGCTTTCGCGCGGCTGATCGGCATGGAGGAGGTCGAGCGCCGTCTCGGCGCCGAGGGGCCGGTCGCCATGGTGGGCTATGTCTTCGACGAGCGGCCTGGCGCGCAAGAACCCGGCGGCGTTGGCGCGTTTCTTCAAGTTCGCCGCCGAGGCCAAGGACAAGCTCGCCCGGATCCGACGCGGATTGGGAGAAGATCGCGCCGCGGATCGGCGTGACATGATCCCGCGCCAGCTCGCGCTCTACCGCCAGACGCTACAGCGAGGGCATTCCGCGCCGGTCGATCGAGGACGAGGAAGACGACGCCCGCGCGCTCTATCGCGTGCTCGCCGAACATAGGCGGATCCGAGCTCGTCGGCGCGGCGGCGGAGCTCGACGCAGGCGCCTATTATCAGGCCCCCCAGGACAATTGACGCGTGCTGATGAGATTGGCTTCGCTCCTAGTCCTTTTGCTGTATTTGGCAATTGGGCTCGAGCCATTGCCGGATCCCCGCATGCTCTGCCGGCCCGCTGGCGGTCGTGACTGTCATCGGCGCGGAGGCGCGGTCGGGCGCGCTGTTGCTCAATCTCGGGGCGACTTTCCTGCGCGTCGTCGCGTCGTTCATGCTCGCGATGGCGCTTGGGGACGGCGCTCGGCATGGGCATGGGCCGCAACAAGGCCATCGACCGCCTCTGCGATCCCTGGCTCATCATTCTGCTGAACCTGCCGGCGCTGGTCATCATCGTGCTCGCCTATATCTGGATCGGGCTCGAACGAAACCGCCGCGATCGGCGCGGTGGCGCTCAACAAATTGCCGAACACCGCAGCCACGGTGCGCGAGGGCGCGCGCGCGCTCGACGCGAGCTCGACGAAATGGCGCAGGTTTTCGCGCATGCGCACTTGGGGCGAGGCTTCGGCATGTGCTCTTGCCCCAGCTTGCGCCCTATCTGGCGGCGGCCATGCGGTCGGGCCTGTCTCTGGTGTGGAAGATCGTGCTCGTCGTCGAATTGCTCGGCCGCTCCGAACGGCGTGGGGTTCGAAATCGGCGTCGCGTTTCAATTTTTCGACGTGACCAAAATTCTCGCCTATGCGCTTCCCTTCGTCCGGGTCATGCTGGCGATCGAGACCTTCATTGTGCAACCCATTGAACGACATGTCTCCCGCTGGCGGCCCAGGGCGGGCTTGACGTCGCGCATCACGCATAAATTCTTTCGCGCCGCCTCCGGCGGCAAGACGCGTAGCGCTGCGCGATATCGCCTTCACGCTTCCAAGCGGCGAAGTCGGCGCCGTGCTCGGCCCGTCCGGCTGCGGCAAGACCACGTGTTGCGCATCGTCGCCGGCCTCGATCCCCATTTCGAAGGCGGCGTCGGTGCGGCGCCGCCTTGGCAAGCTCGGCATGGTGTTCCAGGAGCCACGGCTGTTGCCCTGGCGCACGGTGGCGCAGAACCTGCGCCTTGCCGGCGCGCCAGACGCCACCGACGCCGACCTTGACGATTTGTTCGCCGCGCTCGGCCTTGCCAAGCATCGCGACCATTTTCCGGGCGAATTGTCGCTCGGCCTCGCGCAGGCGGGTCGCGCATCGCGCGCGCCTTCGCGGTCAAGCCTGACCTCCTTCTGCTCGACGAGCCTTTCGTCTCGCTGGACGCGGCGCTCGCCATGCGCCTGCGGAGCGAGCTCATCGGCGCTGGTCGAGACGCGCAAGGCGACGACGCTCATCGTCACCCATGACGTCGAAGAAGCGATTTCGCTCGCCGATCGGATCATTGTCCTGTCGGGCGCGCCGGGGCGGATGGTCGCCGAAAGGATCATTGAGGCGCCGCGCCTTGCGCTGACGCAAGCCCGCGCGGCGACAATAAAGAGCGAGCTCGCCTCGCTCATCGAGAAAGCGGCTTCGTGACCTGATCAGCGTCGCGCCATGCCACGCTTCCGCCGCTGCGGAATCTGCTTTAGACATCCGCGGTCGCGGCGGTTGGCGAATTGGGGGCGTCGTGCTTGCGGAAATGAATGCGGCGGAGGCGGCGCTCGAGCGCATATTCGGCTTCAAGGACTTTCGCCCCGGGCAGCGCGACGTGCTCGAAGCGGTGTTCTCCGGCTCCGATGTCCTGGCGGTCATGCCGACCGGCGCCGGCAAGTCGCTTTGCTATCAATTGCCGGCGATCGTTCGCAAGGGCCTCACCATTGTCGTCTCGCCCTTGATCGCCTTGATGCGCGATCAGGTTCAGCAATTGCGGCGCGTCGGAATAGCCGCGGCCGCGTTGAATTCATCAAACAGCGGCGAAGACAACGCGATGGTGGAAAGAGGCCTTCGACAAGGCCGCTATCGCCTCGTCTATGTCGCGCCGGAGCGCCTCGTTCGTCCAGATGCGGTGGCGCTTCTTCGCGACTGCGGCGCCAATGTGTGCGCCATCGACGAAGCCCATTGCGTCTCGCAATGGGGCCATGATTTCAGGCCCGAATATCTTGGCCTCGCGCGCGCGGCGCAAGCGATCGGCGACCTTCAATTCATCGCGGTCACCGCCACCGCGGACGCGCCCACGCGCGCGGATATAATTCGCAAATTATTCGCCGCCGAGCCGCGCGTGTTCGTCAGCTCCTTCGATCGGCCGAACCTTCATCTCGCCATGCGGCGCAAGTCCGACGCCGCCCGCCAAATTGAAACGGAGGTCAAGCGCCATAAGGGGCAAAGCGGCATCGTCTATTGCGCCTCGCGCAATGGCGTTGAAAAGCTCGCCCGAACGCTCAGCGCCGGCGGCGTTCCCGCGCTCGCCTATCACGCCGGGCTCGAGGCGCGAGATCAGATCGGCGAATCAGGACGAGTTCCTCCGCAATGACGGGGTCGTCATCGTCGCGACGATCGCCTTCGGGATGGGAATCGACAAGCCCAATGTCCGCTTCGTCTGCCATGCCGATTTGCCGCAGAGCATCGAGGCCTATTACCAGGAAATCGGCCGCGCCGGCCGCGACGGCCTCCCGGCCGATACGCTGACCTTGTTCAGCGACAGCGACATCCTTTTACGCGAACGCCAAATTTCGCAGAGCGACGCCCCGGCCGAGCGCAAGCGGATGGAGAGGCGCAAGCTGCAGGCGCTGATCGCCTTGTGCGAGACGCCGCGCTGCCGGCGCCAGACCTTGCTCGCGGCCTTTGGCGAGGCTTCGCCGCCTTGCGGCAATTGCGACATCTGCGCAGGCAAATGGCCGTTCTTCAACGGCGTCGTCGCGGCGCAAAAGGTCATGTCGGCCATCCACCGCACGTCGGGGCGCTTCTTCTCCGGCCATCTCGCCAATCTCCTGGTCGGCAATGCGACCGAGGCGATCAAAAGGCATGGCCATGATCTCTTGCCGACCTTTGGTGTCGGCAAGGAGCTGAAGCCGACCGAATGGCGCAGCATATTCCATCAGCTTCACGCCGAAAATCTGATCATCCAGGATCCGGAAGATCAGGATCGCTGGGTCTTCACTGAGGCTGGGCGCGCCGTGCTCGCCGGCGACGCGCCCTTGACCTTGCGGGGTGAAATCACATTGCCAAGCGGCCGCAAGGCGGACCTGCGGCACAGCCTGCGCGAAATCGAGTCGGCGCAGGCGAAAGACCCGGCGGCGCCCCGCGCGGCGTTTGATCAAGGGACCGCCGCCCCGAGCTTGACTGCGGCGCAGCACGGTCTGCTCGCCGTCCTCAAGGCCAAGCGCCTGGAGATCGCCAGAGCGCAAAAGCAGCCGCCTTTCGTGATATTCCATGACAGCGTGCTGATCGAGATGGCGCGGCTGCGGCCGCAAACCAGCATGGACATGCTGGCAATACAGGGAGTTGGGCCAAGCAAAATCGAGCGCTATGGCGCGGTTTTTCTTGCCGTGATCGCAGCTTGCAGAAGCGATTTGTGACGAGTCCTGTTGCGACAAATTTGACCAACTTTTTCGAAAGGCCTCTTGCTTTTGAGAAACGTCCCAATTGCGTTGAATTGGAGCAATTCAATTCAGTTTGGAGCAAGGCCCAAAGCTTAACGATCTGCAGGGTCGTTCATGGCGGGAGGCGGGCGTTTGGCGTTTGTAATCGGCATAGTTGTCGCCATTGGCTGCATGCTCGGCGGGTTCGCCGCGATGGGCGGCCATATCTCGGTCATATGGCAGCCCTGGGAGTTCGTCATTATCTTCGGCTCCTCGCTCGGCACGTTCATCATCGCAAACTCGCTGTTGACGATCAAGGACACCGGCCGGGCCATCGCGGAGGCGATCCTTGATCGCGCCACCACGCAGCGAGACTATCTCGACGTTCTCGGCGTGCTCTACACTTTGATGCGCGAATTGCGCGGCAAGGCGCGCAGCGAAGTCGAACAGCATGTCGACAATCCAAGCGAATCGAGCATTTTCAAGAATTTTCCAAAAGTGCTCGCCGACAAGGACTTGACCAATTTCATCTGCGATTATTGCCGTCTTATCATCATCGGAAATGCGCGAACGCATGAAATCGAGGCTCTGATGGATGAAGAGATCCAGACAGTGAGCCATGACAAGCTAAAGCCCTATCACGCGCTGTCCGCGATCGCCGACAGCCTGCCGGCGCTTGGAATTGTCGCGGCGGTGCTCGGGGTGGTCAAGGCGATGGGCGCGTTGGATCAGTCGCCCGAACTCCTTGGCGGCCTCATCGGGGCGGCGCTGGTCGGGACCTTCGCCGGAATTGTCATGTCCTACGCCTTCGTTGGGCCGCTCGCGCATAAGATCAAGGTTACGCGGCTGCAGCGGGTCCGCCTCTACATCATCATCAAGCAGACATTGTTGGCTTTCATGAACGGGGCCATGCCGCAAATCGCGCTCGAACATGGCCGCAAGACAATCGCATCGCATGATCGTCCGTCAATCGACATGGTCGAAAATGAGACGGTTTCAGGCGGCGCTGGGAAAGCCAGCCAGCAACAGGCGGCGTGATCCTAAATGTCCGGATTGCTTGCAAGGAGTTCGATTTTGAAGAGCGGTCCAGAAAGGCTTCTCGACGCCGCCGGCGTCTCGGTCGACCGCATGCCGATGCTGCATGTGGTTTTTGACCGGATGGCGGCGCAATGTTCGGAAAATTTGCGCCAATTGTCGGCGGCGCCAGCCTTTTTCTCTGTCGATGCGATTGGGACGAAACGAATTGGAGACGCTCTCGACTCCTACGAGGGAAATATCGTCATCGGGATATTCCATGTGCAGGCCTGGGACGCGCGCATTTTGATCGGTCTCGATTATAATTTC
Source organism: uncultured Alphaproteobacteria bacterium (assembly GCA_963829515.1). GTDB lineage: Bacteria > Pseudomonadota > Alphaproteobacteria > Rhizobiales > Beijerinckiaceae > Methylocapsa. Next base: position 295,046 of record CAWHIP010000005.1, on the reverse strand, counting down.
GTCTTCGCTTTGGCGGAGGCTCTGTTTGGCGGCGACGGCGGCGAACTTCCTAGCGGCGAAAAGCGTCCCCTGTCCAATCTCGAAATCCGTCTTGCGCAAAAGGTATTTGAACTCCTTGGCAACGCGCTACAAGGCGCTTTCGCGAATGTGTATGACGCGCAATTCAAATTGGAGCGCGTGGAGACCCGGCTCGACTTCGCCGTGATCGCGCCGCGAAATACATTCGGAGTGAATGCCGCGATCAAGCTGCGGATTCTTGGGCGCAGCAATGAGATGTTCGTCCTCATTCCACAAACCGCGCTTAATTCTGTCCGCCCGCACTTGGGGCGCGATTTATCAAACGATATGTCCGTGCGCGATCCAGGCTGGACGAAGCAGATCAAGACCGAGATTGGAAGAACGGAAATTGTGGTCCGAGGCGTGATTGAGGAGCATCAATTTGTCCTGGCCGACATCGCGGCGCTTAAAATAGGTCAAGTCTTCGCCTTGCAGGCGACGACCAAGACTCGCGTCAAGTTGGAGTGCAACGCGCAGCCGCTTTTTTGGTGCAAGCTCGGCCAGGCTGACGGCGTCTACGTGCTTCGTGTAGACGATTTTGTGAACCAAGAACAGGAATTCATCAATGATGTTATGTCGCACTAGGAAGTTTGGCGCCAATGGGCCGATCATTGCCTTCCTGCATTTTCACTTGGGCCAAACTGCCTGTGAGAATTTGCCTCTTCATCGGCGAGACGTTTTCGGCGCGGCGAGGTCCACAATCTGTCTCGCCACTGCTTGTTGAGGCTGCAAGCTCTCAATTGAAAAAGGCGGAAAGGCCAACGTCGGCGTCCCGCAGAGGCATTTTGATCAACACGAAGCGTAATTCTTAATGTCAATGGCTGACTGGGGGATTTGACACGATGTTCGACAATGAAGAGATTTCGTCTGATCAAGGCGCCAGAAGCGGCGAAGAAGCCCTTGTCAAGTCTCCAAGCAGTCAGAATCTCGATGTGATCTTGCGAATTCCCGTCAACGTCCAGGTTGTGCTCGGCTCGGCGACGATGCCGGTCGCGAATCTGCTCAAGCTTGGGCGCGGCGCCGTTGTCCCGCTCGATCACCGGGTCGGGGAGGCGGTCGACGTCATCGTGAACGGCCGCGTTATCGCCCGAGGCGAAATTGTGGTGGTCGAAGATGACAATTCTCGTTTTGGCGTCTCTTTGACGGAGATCGTTGGACCAACGGGGTCTGTTGAGTAAATGATGGCGGCCGCGGTTCCTGTGAATGGCAACGCTAGTCAGCGGCTGCTGAAAGGCCCCGAAAGGGTGGCCGCGCTCCTGTTGGCGATGGGAAAGCCGCTTGCCGGGCGACTCTTGAAACATTTCGATGTCGATGAATTGAAGCAGATCACGAGATCCGTAGCGGAGCTCGGAGTCGTGCCCGTTCCAACCATCGAGACGCTCGTTGAGGAGTTCGCCGGCCAATTCATGAGCGGCGCGGATCTGCTTGGTTCGCCGAATGAAGTCGAGCAATTGCTTGACGGCGTGTTGTCGCCGGAACAGATCGCCGATGTCATGTCCGATGTCACCGGCAACTCCAACCAGGCGATGTGGGAGCGACTCTCTACGGTTCCGGAAGCCATATTCAGCGGATATTTGCAAAAGGAGCATCCGCAGACGGCGGCGTTCATTCTGTCGAAAGTCAGCCCTGTTTGCGCCGCCAAGGTCATGGGTCTGTTCCCGCGCGATCTTCGCAATGAGATGATGCGGCGGATGCTAAGCATTGCGCCGGTCACAGAGGCCGCCGTTCGCATCATTCAGCGGCAACTGCAAGAGGATTTGCTATCCAATTTGTCGCGGCAAAGCGGCAGCGAGCAAAATATGAGGATTGCGAACATCATCAATAAAATGGAGAGGGACCAAATGGAGGATGTCATGCAGAGCCTTGCGGCGGCGCGCCCCAAGGCGGTCGAGGTTCTGCGTGGGCTTATGTTCACATTCGATGACATTATCAAGCTGCAATCTAAGGCCCGAAGCGTGCTCTTTGACAAGATTCCGACCGAGCTTGTGGTGCTCGCCTTGAAAGGCACGGATGCTGGGTTTCGAGATGCGATCCTTTCGTCCCTTGCGACTAGAGCCCGCCGCATCGTTGACAGCGAGCTTGCGAACGGCGGGCCGGCCCTGCAGCGCGATGTGCTCAAGGCGCGCAGAATGATCGCCGATACGGCTCTCGAGTTGTCCGGCAACGGAGAAATCGATCTAAATTCGTCCGAAGACGAAGACGAACTTTATGAATAGAAGCGCGCTAAACACTCATGGCTGAGCAAGAGGAACAAGACAGTAAAACAGAGGAGCCGACCGAAACCAAGATTCGCGACGAGGTTGAGCGGGGGAACGTCCCATTTTCTCGGGAAGCCTCCGCTTTTGCATCTGTCGCCGGCATGTTGCTTCTCGTAGCCTTCATGGTCCGCGAGTTGGGGCGGTCCTTAACGATCATGCTCGGCAGATTGTTCGGCGACGCATCTGGATGGCGGTTGCGCAACGGCTTCGATGCAGCTGCGTTGGTGGGCTTCGTGGTCTGGGATACATTTCGCATTTTGATTCCACTGTTCGTCGTCCTGATTGGCGCGGGCCTTTTATCCTCGTTCATGCAGAACGCACCCAGAATTGCGCCTGATCGCGTCAAACCAGACATTCAGCGTATATCATTGGTCAATGGTTGGCGTCGTATATTCGGTGCACGGGGCCAGGTGGAATTTCTTAAGAGCATGATAAAATTGACGTCCATCGGTGCAGTAATTACGACGATGCTGCAATCCGAGCGAACCAATTTGGTGAATGCGCTGGCGATTCAGCCGGAGGCTATTCCAGAATTGATTCTAACGATAGCGATGCGACTGCTGTCGGTAGTCTGCATCGCGACCGTCCTGCTTCTTGCCGCGGACCTTCTTTGGACTCGCGCGTGGTGGCGCAGGGATCTGCGCATGAGCAAGCAGGACATCAAGGACGAACTGAAACGGAGCGAGGGCGACCCTCTCAAGAAAGCCAGGCTTCGTTCGCTCGCGCTCGATCGCATGCGGAAGAGTATGATCGCGGCTGTCCCTAAGGCGACATTGGTGATCGCCAACCCCACCCATTATGCAATAGCGCTGCGTTACATCAAAGAGGAGGGCGGGGCGCCCACTGTTCTCTCCAAGGGGCAGGATCTTCTCGCGCTTAAAATTCGTGAAATAGCTGAGCAGCATTCGATACCGATCATCGAAGACAAGGCTCTTGCACGGTCAATGTATGATAGCGTCGAGGTTGATCGCGCGATTCCACCGGAGTTCTACAAGGCCGTCGCTGAACTGATCCATTTTCTCTATACAAAAAACTCTAACATGGCCGCGACAAAGTGAATGCTTGCCCCGATGGCGATTGCTCGAAGCGACAAACGATTGAAGGATGGGCCAGCCGATTTGGGCCGAAAGTCGAGGCCGAGGGGTTCGAGCTTGATTTGAAGTCGACAGAGGCCATTGTCGTTTACCTAAGGGATTGGATTTGCGCGGCGCGGGCCGCAGTCGTTCGGCCTTTTCCTGGTTTTTGAGGTGGCGTGATGATTGAACAAGTCCTTTCTGGAAAGGTACTCTGCGAGGGCGAATTTGAGCGTGCGCGGCTGACAGAAACGTTGGCGGGTGTGCCAAGCCGCAACATGAGCCAATGAGCAATGGCGGCGGCTGCCGAGCATCGCCCGCTGCCTATTGAATTTAAGCGTCTTCCGCCTGAAGCCGCCATCGGCCGGAGCGCCGCGCACGATCGCCGACGGGCGGCTCGGCCCGAACTGGTGCGTCTCGATCACATTGAATCGTCTGTGTAAAATAAAATCGCTCCAGCGCTAAGCGCTGGAGCGTGCGCTGGATAAAGACGCCGATCATTCTGCTCGATAGGTGGCGTCGTCCGACAATCTCGATCCATGGTGCGCGCTAAACGCCCATATGCGATTGCGATCAGACGCGCTCACTTTCTGGCGCAGCGCGTCAACCAGCCTCGGACAAGGTCGCCTCTTTAAACGAGATGTTGTCGCAGGTCAGCACAGGAATCCATCGTGAACCCAATTTTTCTCTTCGATCTCGCCTCCCAACAGACGCGTTGGCTATCGATCCGTCAGGCGAAGATCGCGGAAAATGTTTCAAACGCCAATACGCCCGGCTTTAAAGCCAGCGACGTTGCGCCTTTCGATGAAGTGTTCAGCGATGCTTCGCTTCGCATGGCGGCGACAAATTCGGCTCATATCGGCGTCGACCCACTTGCGTCGGACGCCGTCGCGGTCAAAGAAGGCAATGCTTGGGAGGTCACTTATTCCGGCAATTCGGTGAGCTTGGAAAAGGAAATGATCAAGGCGGGGGAGGTTAATCGAGCCTATTCGCTGAATACCGGCGTGGTGAAAGTCTTCAATCAAATGTTGCTGGCGAGTATAAAGGGGTAAGGTATGATTGATCCACTCGAAGCCTCAATCAAGATTGCCGGCGCAGGGCTTGAAGCCCAATCCGCGCGTCTGCGGATCGTTTCAGAAAACCTCGCTAACGCACAATCGACAGGTCTTACGCCAGGCGCCAAACCTTACGCGCGCAAGACGGTGACATTCGCGACCGAGCTGGACCGGGTGTTAGGCGTCGATCTCGTAACAGTGAAGGCTGTCGGCATCGATAAAACACCGTTCCGGGTGGAGCAAGACCCAGGTAATCCGGCTGCCGACGCGAAAGGTTTCGTCAAGCTTCCAAATGTCAACATTATGATGGAAATGGCGGACATGAGGGAGGCTAATCGCTCCTATGAAGCCAATTTGCAAATCGTCAAACAGGTCAGGGATCTGTCTTCGATGACCATTGATCTCCTGAGGAGTTCATCATGATAGCCGCTCTATCGCTTCTAAGCTCCACGCTTGGTTCGAAGCCCGCCGCCGAAACTTCGCATGCCGTGGACAAAGTCTGGTCCGCCAATGCGACTCAAAGCCCGGCGGCGGATTTTGGGCAGATCCTCGCCGACGCTTCGACGAATGCCGTGAACGCCCTAAAGGCTGGCGAGGCGACTTCGATCGCGGGCCTTCAAGGCAAGGCTTCGGTCCAGCAAGTCGTCGAATCGGTCATGACTGCCGATCAAACGCTCCATACTGCAGTCGCGATCCGCGACAAAATCGTCGCCGCATATCAGGCTCTCGCCCAGATGGCGATATAGGAACTCATCATGAAAGCGCTCTCCATAGCTGCGACGGGCATGGCGGCCCAGGACTTGAACGTCCAGGTCATCGCCAACAATATCGCTAACATCAACACCACAGCGTTCAAGCGCGCGCGCGCCGAATTTACCGACCTTCTGTATCAGGCGGAGCGGCTCCAGGGTGTGTCTAATCGAGGTCAAAACAACACTATTCCAGAAGGCGCGCAGCTGGGCCTCGGCGTGAGGACCGCGGCGATCCGAAACCTTCACATCCAGGGCGCTCTAGCTAACACAGGAAATCAGCTTGACGTCGCGCTGAATGGGCGCGGGTGGTTTCAAGTCACGGATGCGAATGGAGACACCGTCTACACTCGCGCCGGCGCCTTCAATACCAATGGCACGGGCCAGATTGTCACGGCGGATGGATATGTGGTCAGTCCGACGATGGTGATTCCGACCAATGCGGTCGCCGTGACGATCAGCCAGTCCGGTCAGGTCGCCGTAACGCTGACCAATCAAACGACAAGCCAGCAAATTGGCCAATTGTCGCTCGCGAATTTCGCGAACGAGGCGGGGCTAACTCCGTTGGGAAATAATCTCTATCGCCAGACTGAGGCGTCTGGCGCTCCCGTGGTGGGCGTGCCCGGCGATCCCGGCTTTGCGACCCTAAGCCAAGGCTATCTTGAAAGTTCGAATGTTGATCCTGTCAAGGAGATCACAGATCTGATTTCCGCGCAGCGCGCATATGAAATGAACTCCAAGGTGATTCAAGCTGCCTCGGACATGGCCGCCACTGTATCAAAGAACCTAGGCTGAAGCGGGATGATTAAGGCGTTATTTCTTCAGTCCATCGTTGAAGTTTTATCGGTGGTCGCAAGCTGTGCGTTCTGTGGATGCGTCTGGATCACCGCTCTTGACGCGGCGGAGTTAAACGCCTTCTTAGTGCCTACAATCACGATATATCCCGGCGACGTGATCCAGGACGCTTGGCTCGCCGATCGTGCGCTTTCTCCTGGCTTCACCGGCTGGGGAGGTGCGATGATTGAAAGCCGGGCGGCCATCGTCGGTAAGATCGCGCGGCGGACTTTGTTGCCTGGCGCGCCTATCCCATGGAACGCTGTTACGGAGCCGAAGGCCGTATTGAATGGCGCAAAAATCAGAATCGTGTTTGAGGAAGGCGGGCTCAACATCACAACCTATGGCGCTGCGCTTCAATCGGGGAGCGTCGGGGAGATAATTTCTGTTCGCAATTTGGACAGCGGATATACTGTTACGGGGACGGTGCAATCGGATGGTTCCGTTCGAGTGGGTGGCGGCTGATGTACCGAGCCCTTCTAGCGCTTCTGGTTTGCAGCATCGGCATTTCGGCTTCGGCCTCGGCGCGGATCAAGGATGTCGTTGACCTACAAGGCGTGCGCAACAATCAGCTCGTCGGATACGGTCTCGTCGTTGGCTTGCAAAGCACCGGAGACACGTTGCGTAATTCAACCTTTACGGAACAGGCCCTTCAGTCCATGTTGGATCGATTGGGGGTCAATGTTCGGGCGATTGCTCAGCGCACCCGTAATATTGCCGCCGTCCTTGTGACTGCAGAGTTGCCTCCCTTCACCCAACCGGGTTCCCGAATCGACGTCACGGTCTCGTCGCTTGGAGACGCCACCTCATTGTTTGGGGGCACATTGATCCTTACGTCGCTATCGGGCGTCGATGGACAGACTTACGCGATCGCACAGGGGCAGGTTGCGGTCTCAGGCTTCTCTGCGAGCGGACAGGCGGAAAGCGTGACTGTAAACGTTGCGACGACGGGGCATATCTCGAACGGCGCGTTGATCGAACGGGAAGTTCCGGGCCAGCTCAAGGACATCGGGCCGCTTGTATTGGTGCTGAAAAATCCGGACTTCAATACGGCGGTGCGGATTGTCGACGCGATCAACGCCTACGGACTTCAGCGATATGGCGAACGATTGGCGCATGAGCAAGATCAAAGATCCGTCGCGCTCGTTAAGCCGCGGCTCCTTGGAACTTCCCGGTTCATGGCTGAGATCGGTGATCTTCTCGTCGAACCGGATATTCCCGCGCGGGTTGTGATCGATGCACGCAGCGGAACCATCGTGATCGGTCAGGACGTGCGGATCTCCACGGTGGCTGTGACGCATGGCAATCTTACGGTTCGCGTTAATGAGACGCCGATTGTGTCGCAGCCGGCTCCGTTTTCAAAAGGCCGAACGGTTGTCTTGCCGCGTACTGAAATCGACGGGGATCAGACCGGGGGCCAGATTGAGCTTGTCAGGGGAGCAAGTTTACGCAGCTTAATTAATGGGTTGAATAGGATAGGGCTAAAGCCGATGGGAATCATCGCGATCCTTGAGGCCATCAAAGTGGCTGGAGCGCTGCACGCTGATCTTGTCGTGCAATGATGTCGATAAGCAATTCGTGAACAGTCAGGTGTAAGCTTGCGCGATCATATTGTAGGGCACGGGTCGGAGACCATCGCCGCCATGATATCTGCATCATCGCCTCTTGGCTCATTGCTTGTTTGCGTCGCGATCGCTAGCGCGTGCGCGCCTACCTCAAGCCTTTGTCTTGAGCAGAACAAGGCGACGCCAGGCAAGCCTGCCGATGTCAAGGGGGCGCAGGCGGACATTCAGCAATTTTGTGCGAATAACGCTGCGGTTATAGGCGACGCGCGGATTGTCTGGCAGACGTCAAAGTTGATTGAGTTAGAGTCGCGAGTTCGGAAGCAGCTCACTGAACTGGAGGCGAGAAAGGCCGAGTATGTAGAGTGGCTGCGTAAACGAAGCGATGCGCTAAAACTTGCAACAGATAACATTGTAGCGATCTACGCGCATATGCGGCCTGACGCAGCGGCTTTGCAGATCGCAGCGATGGATGAGGCCGTCGCTGCTGCAATTCTGGCTAAACTGTCAGCGCGTGTCGCAAGCGCTGTTTTCAACGAAATGGAGGTTGGGCAAGCGGCCAGATTGAGCCACATGATGGTTGGGCCAAACACAGCGTCGGACGGGAAAAAGTCATAGATGCGACACCTAATTCTTTTCTTCGCGGTAAGTTCCCTGGGCGGGTGCTCTGGCTCGGTCACAGAAATCGGTAGGGAGCCGGCTATGAGCCCGGTCGGCACCGGGCTCGTGGCGGACGTGCAGCCTTCAGCGAGCGCCGTCTTCCTTCGCACGGAGCAACCCCGCCCGCAGACAATTTGGAATGGCAACCGCGCGGACATCTTTAGCGACCCGCGAGCAGCGAAGATAGGCGATGTGGTGACGGTCAACATTGCCATCAACGATAGCGCGACATTCGGCAATGCAACAGAGCGCTCCCTGAAGTCCCAGGTTGACACCGGCTTCGATTTCAAGCTCGGCGTAAATAATAAGACCACGGAGGTTCAGCCGCAGCTCACGTCAAGCGCGCTGTCCTCGACGCAAGGGGAAGGCACGACAGATCGTTCCGAGAAGATTCAATTGGCGGTAGCGGCGGTTGTCACGGACGTGCTGCCGAACGGTAATTTGGTGGTAAGCGGATCGCAGGAGGTCCGCGTCAATTTCGAGCTGCGCCTGTTGAATGTCGCAGGAATTGTGCGGCCAAGGGATATCTCTAGGAACAACACGATCTCCTACGATAAAGTCGCTGAAGCGCGAATCTCCTATGGCGGGCGAGGGCGGCTCATGGAAGTGCAACAGCCGGCGATTGGCCAACAAATCTACGATTGGTTCAAGCCGCTTTAGAAACTCTGGATGGCGCGACAATGGCGAGGGGTGAGGATGCGGCGCAGATCAGTGGTCCCGCGACTTCGGTGGGAGGCGCGATGCGCGCATGGGCGGGCGCGATGATCGGACTGACTGTCACGGCGATCGTGCTTGGCGTCCTTCTAGGCCAACATCTGTCGGAGACTGTAAGGAGAACATTGCAGAATAACGAAAAATCCGACGTTCCGGCGGCTCGCTCGAAATATGGCGGCGATTTAGATTTGCGTGAACTAGCGCCGATTGTTACAAATCTCGCGGATCCCCCCGAGGCGAGGATCAGGCTCCAAGCCGCGATCGTGTTTACGAGCAAGGCGATCTCTAAGCCGGACGTAGTCGCGGCTCAGATTGGCGAGGACATTCTGGGCTTTATTCGTACCTTGTCGCTGGCGCAGGTCGGCGGCGCGAGCGGATTACAACATTTGCGGGAGGATCTAACCGAGCGCGCCGCGATCCGTTCTGATGGGCAGGTGCGCGAGCTCATCATCCAAGCGTTGGTGGTTCAGTGAATAGAGTGTTTCTTGGCGGTGCCTTGGTCCTGATCTCGGCGACGGCCGCGGCTGCTCAAGCGCTCGATCTCAATGCGCTTATTCCGACCGGGGGCGGAAGCGCTGCGGGCCGGATCATTCAGCTTGTCGCACTGCTGACCGTGCTGTCCGTTGCGCCGGGTCTGCTTGTGATGGTTACGAGCTTTACGAGATTTATCGTCGCCTTGTCGTTCCTTCGCTCCGGGCTCGGATTACAGAGCACCCCAGCGAATTTGATACTTATTAGCCTCTCCCTTTTCATGACGTTTTATGTCATGGCGCCCACGTTCGAGTTGGCTTGGGATGCTGGCGTCAGGCCGTTGATGGATAATAGCATGTCCGAGCAGGAGGCGTTTGGCAAGATTGTCGAGCCGTTTCGAGACTTCATGATGGCCCAGGTGCGCGAGAAGGATTTGAAGCTCTTCGAGGAGCTTGCAAAGGACAGTTTCAAGACAAAGGATCAGTCCCAAGGTGAGATCCGCGTGCTGATTCCAGCCTTCATGATCTCGGAATTGCGGCGCGGCTTCGAGATAGGCTTCTTGATCGCCTTGCCGTTTCTCGTCATAGATATGATTGTATCGACATTGACGATGTCAATGGGAATGATGATGCTGCCTCCCTCCGTCATCGCGCTTCCGCTGAAGGTCTTGTTCTTCATCTTGATCGACGGTTGGAGTTTGCTGGTCGGAAGCCTAGTGCGGTCATTTGCTTAAAACCCTATACATCCGCCGAAAATCTTATGTGGCCGGATGCGATCATTAAGCCTTGCGCAAGAATGCTTTGATAGCAAGAAGTCACGACGGGTTGGACGCCGCATTGCGATCCAAAGGCATTATGCCGCCCCGCCGTACCGGGGCAAATCCGGTATGTCCCCGCATCTTTTAGCAATTCAAGGGACATCCAATGTCAAGCCTACTGACGAACACCTCTGCGATGACGGCGGTTGCGGCTCTTTCGCAAACGCAAGACAACATGAACAAAATTGAGAACCAGATTTCAACCGGTCTGGCTATCTCAAGCGCCGCCGACAATGCGTCCTATTGGTCGATCGCGACTCAGATGAATTCGCAAGTCGGCGCCTTGGGTGCGGTCTCCAGCGCGTTGAGCGAAAGCTCAGCTTTGGTGTCGACGATGAGTTCGGCGCTGCAAAGCACCCTCTCTGTCGTGAATGTGATCAAAAATGATCTTATCACCGCGTCAAACCCGGGCGCCGATTTGGCCAAGATCCAGAGCGACATCTCGGCGCAGCAGTCGCTTCTGATCAGCATTGGCAGTTCGGCGAATTTCAACGGCCAGAACTTTCTCGAGACGACGGGCGGCGCGGTCAATTTGGTCGCGTCGTATGATTCCGCGTCTGGCGTGAGCTTTCTCAGCGTGGATACAAGCAACACCGCGCTGTTCAATTCGACAGTCGGCGCAACGACCGGCATCCTGGGAGCGAGCGGCACAAATTATCCGACCGCCTCCGTCCTCTCCCTCAACATCACTCAGGCGACGGCCGGCGATCTGGCAAATATGCTGTTGGACGTCGAATCGGCGTTCAGCGCGATCACGACCGCCGCGAGCACGCTCGGGGCGACCACGACCAGCCTTTCGACGCAGCAGGTATACATTTCCAATTTGAGCGATTCTTTGACGACCGGCGTGGGCTCGCTTGTCGATGCGAACATGAACGAAGCCGCTACGAAACTCGCTGCTCTACAGGTTCAGCAGCAACTCGGCGTCCAGGCGCTGAGTATTTCGAATTCGAACACTCAGCTGATCTTGAAATTGTTCGGCCTCTAGGTCTAACGTCCTAATAGTAGAGCAAATGCTGCAAGCCGCGTTCTTTATTGAGCGCGGCTTTTTTTTGCAATCCCTGGGCAAGCTTGCCGGCCTAGATTTGCGGCTCCGAACGAGGCGCATGATCGAGGCGATGGATGACTGGGCGGGAACAAATCGAGCGGCTTTGGGCCAGCCTGCAGAAGCTCGGCTCCCGGCGCCTTATTGCGCTTGCGATGATAGGCCTCTCGGTTTTCGTCATGACAGGGTTGGCGGGATATTTTTTGAGTCGGCCCGCGATGGAGGTTCTTTATTCAGGCCTCGACAGGCAGGATGTGAACCGAATCGGCGCGGCTCTGAGAGAAGCTGATGTCGTATTCGACGTGAACGCGGACGGCAATACCATATTGGTGCGCTACGGAGAGACCTCGCGAGCGCGCATGTTGCTTGCCGAGAAAGGGCTGCCGAATAGCCCGAACGCAGGCAATGAGCTTTTCGACAAACTGGGTTCTCTCGGGCTGACCTCGTTCATGCAGGAAGTGACGCGAGTCAGGGCGCTCGAAGGCGAACTGGCGCGCACGATCCAATTGATGCGGGGGGTTAAGGCCGCTCGCGTCCATATCGTCATGCCGGACGAAGGCTCGTTTCGGCGCACCCGTCAGCCGCCTTCCGCTTCCGTCGTCATCCGAACCGACGCAGCCGACGATCTTTCCGCTGCTAGGGCCATACGCCACCTGGTCGCGGCGTCGGTGCCTGGAATGAAAATGGAGGAGGTTACGGTTCTGAATACGGAAGGCGCTCTTCTCGCTACCGGCAATGATCTCGCCGACACGGCGCCGGGCGGAATGCTCACGCTGGAAAAGACCGTATCGCAGGAAATTCTAGACAATATCCGCAAAACATTGGCGCCCTATCTCGGCTTGCGAAATTTCCAGGTCAGTGTGGCGGCGCGCCTGAACACCGACAAGAAGCAGACCAACGAAACAATCTTCAATCCGGACTCGCGCGTCGAGCGCTCGGTTCGCGTCATGCGGCAAAATCAAGTCTCACAAAATTCGAGCAGTCAATCGCCTGTCACCGCCGAACGAAATATTCCGCAGGAGACGCCGCGCGCCGATGACGGCAAGCAGTCCAACGAAGAGAACCAAAAGCGCGAGGAGCTGACGAATTACGAACTCTCGTCGAAGACGATCAATACCGTGAGCGGCGGCTATGGAATTGAAAGCCTGTCAGTCGCGGTGCTGGTGAATCGGGCGAGCCTTGCCGCCGCGCTTGGCGATAAGGCGACGCCTGAAGCGATCGATCGGCAAATGAGCGAACTCGGGCAACTGGTCGCCTCCGCGGCGGGCGCACACACGGAGCGTGGCGACGTCATCAAGATTTCCGCAGTCGATTTTATCGACGCCGGGCGTGAGCTCGAGCCGCAACCGCCGCCGCCGGTGGCTGAATTGCTGTTGCGCCAATCCGGCAATGTCCTCAACGCCGCCACAGTGTTGATCGTGACCTTGCTGTTGATTTGGTTTGGGCTGCGGCCAGCGGCAAAAGCGATATTCTCGGCTCCGAGCCGGGCGGTCGACGCTTCTGTTGAATTGGCGGCGCTCGAAAATCTCGCTGGCCTTGACGCAGAGGATGAAGCGAGGCCACAGTTGCAGAATTGGGGCGGTCAGGGCGATGTTAACCTGATTGAGGATCTCGCTAACATGCCGCGGCGTTCGCCGCAAAAGCGTCTGGAGCAAATTGTTGAGTATGACGAAGAGCAAGCGGCCGCGATTTTGAAGCAATGGATGCATCGGGGAGAGCGCGCATGACGGCGCGTCCGGTTTCGCAATTCCTCGCCCGTTTTGGTCCACAAGATCCGCCGGAAGCCGCAGCGGTGCATGAGGAATTGATATGCTCGTCATTATCGGTTGAAGCTCGAGTCGAGGATCCATCCGCTTTGATCCAAGCGGCGCGCGACGAAGGCAAGGCCGAGGGTTTGGCGGAGTCCCACGCCGCACATGTCGCGGCGATCGAACAAGAACGGCTTCTATTTGAAGCGCGCCTTTCCACAGATCGCGCAAATTGGACGAAACAAGAGGCCGAATCGCTAGCCGCGAAATTCGTTACGGCGCTGTCCGACATTGAGGAGAATATAGCTGGAAGCGTTGCTCGGGTGCTGCGCGGCTTGCTCATTGATAGCGTGCGCCGAGAGGCGGTTATGCAGCTTGCGGACGACGTCCGCACGTTGCTCGCAGGCAAAGAGCGGGCGTTGGTCGAGATCAGCGGCGCGGCTGATCTTCTCGCCGCATTGCGTGAAAATCTTTCGAGCTTCGGCAAAGCGATTGAATATGCGCCAAATCAGGCGCCGGACGTTAAAGTCGTCGCCGATCAAGCGATTATCGAAACGCACATCGAGGCCTGGATCGAGCGCGTCAACGCATTGTCGGAGTAAGTTTGTGGCGGAAAAGGAACCCCAGGAAATCGTGATCATAAGGCGGCGCGCGGCCCATGAGGATGAGCGCCACGGCGGCGCTTGGAAAATCGCGTTCGCCGATTTCATGACGGCGATGATGGCTCTATTTCTCGTCCTGTGGCTGATTAGCACGACCAGCGACAAGACGAAGCGCGCGGTCGCGCAATATTTCAATCCGGTCAAGCTCGTCGACATGACAACACTGAAAAAGGGATTTCAAGATCCCAAGGAAACGGAAATGGGCGCCGGGCCAAGCGTGAAGCAAACGACCACAGAAGCGGCGCAGAATCGATCACCCTTGTGGATGAAGGATGTCAATTCGGAGACCGCGGCAAAAACGCCTACTCATTCTGAGTCCGCCCTGTTTCGCGACCCCTATGCGGTTCTGGCGGAAATAGTGGCCGATGCGCAAGCCGAAGCTCCGAAAGTCGAGTCCGAGGCCGCTCAAGCGCCAATGGGGGCGTCCGCGGATCTGGCGGAGACGTTCAAGGATCCGTTCACGACGGTCCCGCACATGCCCGAGCCGAAGGCTCAATCGGCGGCGGCGCAGCAGCAAGACCAGCCCGTGAAGGCGTTGGGCGCGCCGGATGGGCGTGCGGCCCAGGACGCTCGCGATCCGCCGGCCTCGCCGCAAGCGGCGGAGCCCCCGACCAAGCTTCGTGGGCGCGCCGCGAGGGGCGGGAGCGAACGCCCCGGCGCCGCCGCGGTTCAGGCGAATGATGCGGAGACGGCAAAGTTGAGATCGGAAATTTTTAATGCGGTGCGGCTGGATGCGCAGGAACAGAAGCTTCCTCACATTGAAGTTCAGGCAACTGACGAGGGCGTCCTCGTCAGCCTGACTGATGATCTCAATTACATGATGTTTGCAATCGGCTCGGCCGAACCGCTACCGAAAACAATTGAGGTCATGGAGAAGATCGGGCGCCTTCTCAAGACGCGCGCAGGCTCAATCGTCATCCGCGGGCACACGGACGGACGTCCCTACAAGTCTGGGACCTATGACAACTGGCGGCTCTCGGCGGCTCGCGCGGATATGGCTCACTACATGTTGGTGCGCGGCGGGCTGGACGAAAAGCGCCTAGACAAGATCGAGGGTTATGCGGATCGGCGACTTAAATTCCCAAACGATCCGACCGCCGCCGCGAATCGAAGAATTGAAATCCTGCTGAGAAGGGAAAAGCCATGACGAGAGCATCGAAACTCACGCTAGGGCTGGTTCTTGCTTGCGCTGCATTTGGCGCCGCGCTCGGGTTGGAGGAGGCCAGAGGCCAGACCGAGCCGCGGAGCAAGCAGCCATTCGAGATCATTCGGTCGATGCAGGCGATACAAGATCAGATCGTCCTGGGCAATGTCGACGCGCAGATCAAGCTGCCAAAGTTGATCGCGCAGATCGCCGAGCGTCTGCTTGCGGCGGAACCAGCCGCCTGGCGCGATGCGAAAAACGCCCGCGCGGCTGTCGTCTACATTTTGAGCGGCGGCCAGCCGCGCGTGGGCAGAAGACTCCTCGAGCTCGGGGTCAGTCCCGAAGCGGAAACCCGTCTGATGGAAGGGGCGCTCGCTTATGTCGAGGGACGCGCGGCCAAGGCGAAGCAGATCCTGCTGCCGCTTGACGCCAGGGAGCTTACGTCAATGCTGGGCGGCCATATCGCGATGGTTCAGTCCGTCCTTGTCGGCAAGGATGATCCCGCCAAGGCGATGCGGCTGCTTGATCAGGCGCGTATTCTCGGGCCGGGAACATTGGTCGAGGAGGCGGCTCTGCGGCGCGAGATATTTCTCGCCGACGAGGCGGGAGACCTGGAGAAATTCGTCGCCTTGTCGAGCCAATATATCCGGCGCTTTCCAAAATCGGTTTATGCGGACAATTTTCGCCGCCGTTTCGCGGAGTCGGTCACGCGCTTCAGCTTGACCGGCGACGCGGCTGGATTCGCTAAAGTCGTGAAATTGCTGAACGAACTCGACGTGGCGGACCAACTCCGCCTCTATTTGAAGATCGCTCGATCCGGCATCATCAATGGGAAGATCGGGCCGGCTCAACTCGCCGCCGAACAGGCGGTCCGTCTCTCGAAAGACGGCAGCGTCGAAGGGGCGCGTTCAAAGCTCTACAAGGCGGCGACGCTGATCCTGTCAAGTTCTCTCGACAAGGGCCTCGGCGAGCTGCAGGGCTTGGATGGATCGCGCCTGCCAAAACATGACGCCGAGCTTAGAGAAGCCGTCGCCAGTCTCGCAAAGCAGATCAGCAAGGGGCCGGAAGGCTCGCCGCAGTCGCTTGGGCCTGAGCCAAGTCGAGCGGCGTCGCTTGCGCCGGGCGGGCCGAGCGCTTCGGCGGCAACGCTTATCGAGGCGGCGCAAGGGGCGATCGGCCAGGCCGAGGAGCTTTTGCATGGGAGCGCGCGTTGAACAATGTTGGCGGCTTCGCCCAAAATCGTCCGCTGGTCGTCGAGCTGTCGAGCCCATCCGGGGACGCGAAATCCGTGTCGACGGACGGGCGTTTTTCGGATGGGCCCGCCGCCGGCGCATTTGCGGACATTCTTTCAAATGTGTCTAGCCGCGACGGGCGCGCCATCCAGGCGGACTCCCCATCGAGCCAATCCCTGTCGGCCGGGCCGAGCCCGATGCGTCGGACGTTCTTGCTCCAGGCCGGATCAATGGGCGCGGGCGGGCAAGATCTCTCGACCCAAGCGCCGTCTTCGGACGGCGCTTCGCCGGTCGCGCTCGTCGCGCCGGAGAGCATCGACGCGACCGGCGGGAGTCAGCTCGTCGGCGTCGCGGGCGCGTCATCGTCACACGCCGCGGCGTCCGCGGTTGACGCGATCGGGGGCATGCTGGAGGCGTCAAAATCGGTGTCGTCGCCAGCCGGAGTTGCGATGGTTTCGGTGTTTTCTTCTGGAGATCCGATGCTTGTTGCCGGCGGCGATCCCGCTGGCCCCGTTTCCGCCCATGCGGTGGTCTCCCCGGGAGATCGCCGCGCGGCGACCGATGCTGCGCACGGCGGTTCTAACTCCGCCGTCGCCGCAAACCATAGACCCGGATCGACGTCCGGAAGGTCCGTTGACGCCGCGCCTTCGGGAGGCCTTCCGGAGGGTTCCGTTTCCTCCGGGGTGACGCAAGGCCCCTCGACGGAGGCGTTCGCGTCCGCCGGCGTTTTCTTTACTTCTGGGACCGCGCCTGTTCAGCCTAGGTCGGCGCTTGCTTCAGATCCGGCAAGCCAGCCTGCGTCCAACATTAACACGTCCGCCACGGCTTCCTCGAAGGGCGACCCCTTGCGCAAAGATGCGCGCGCTAACCTCGGCGCTTCGGCCGGCGGATCATTCCCGGTCGGAAAGGCGAATTTAGGCGTTCCTGCGCCGGCGGAGGCGGCGCATATCGGCGCCGGCCGAGACGCCAAGACGACCGTCGACTCGTCCGCAAACGCCATGTCCCCGGCTTTGGCCGCGGCCGCCTCCGTCGCGCCTGGCGCGGCTGCGGTTCGCCCCGCGCAGGCGTCCGCGCCGAATTCGGCGAGGTCGTCCAATCGCGCCGATGAGATGAACGATTCGGCCTCGGCCGGGTCCGAAGCCTTGGCCGCTGCGGAAGCTTTTTTGGCGGTCGCCACGTCGGTGGCGAATGGGCCGGTTCGCCAATCGGCTCCCCAGATGACCTCTTCAACCGCCGCGGCCGCGCCGGCGCTTGCAACTCCGCGTGAAGCCGCCTCCCCGCCTGAGCGTGCGTCCGCCGGCCAAATGGCCGATCGCCGTGCGAGCCAGGGCTTCGATCTGTCCGGTGCTGGAACCCTGCCGGCGAGCGCAACCGCCGCGACCGTGGATCGAGGCTTCGCCTTGCGGCCAGCGACCATGCCGGGCTCGTCAAGCGCGTCTCAGTCGGGCGCGGGATCGATCAAGGTTGCGGTCCTCGACCGGCAGACCCATTTTCCACCTGTCGCAGCGCGATCCCCGACCCAGCAAATCATTGATCGCGTCGCTGGCGAATTCAGTCCGGCCTCCATCGCGTCAAGCGAGGTGGCGCCGGCCGCGCTTCCGAACGGAGCATTCGCCGCGGTCGGCGGCGGCGGATCGCAATCAGCCGGGTCAAGCGTCAAAATCCTGAATTTGCAGCTTGAACCGGAGAGTTTAGGCCGAGTGACGATCCGCCTGAGGCTTTCCGGGACGAGTCTTGAATTGCACGTTGAAGCGGCGAACCCGCAGACGATGCGCATGATCGCCGACGACCAGGATCAGTTCGTCGGAAAGCTGCGCGCCTCGGGTTATTCGGTGGACGCGGTGGTCGTCAAGGTTGGCGAACTGCAGGCCGTCCAGGGACAGGGCGGCTCAAGCGCGGCTCAGGGGGGCGGCGATCAATCCGCGACTCAAGCAAACCCGCAAGCGCCGCAGCCGGGCGAGTTGCAATATGGAGAGCGAAGCGCCAATGATCGTTCGTCGACGCAAAGAGATCGCGCCGAGTTGCAAAGGCCAGCGTCGGGTGAGACTCCGGACAATCGGGACGGCCGCCTTGCTGGCGGCGATCTGTACGTCTGAGAGCAATGGCGCGGCGCGCTCGGACCCCGCCAATCTCTGCGAGCGCGAGATGACCCGAGCCGCGACCAAATATGAAGTCCCCTTGGCTGTGCTCTATGCGGTCGGCATGACCGAAACCGGGCGACGGGGGTCGCTTCACCCCTACGCTCTAAATATCGAGGGGCCCTCAATCTTTCCAGCGAGCTTGGCCGAGGCCATGCGCCGCGTCGAGGCGGCGCGCAAAGGCGGCGCGAAGCTGATTGATATTGGCTGCATGCAGATCAATCATCATTTTCACTCCAGTCAATTCCGTTCCCTGGAAGCCATGTTCGATCCCCGCGAGAACGTCGATTACGCCGCGCGTTTTCTCAAGGTCCTCAAGGCCCGGGAGGGCAGCTGGACGCTGGCGGCGGCGCGTTATCATGCGGGGCCAAACAATAATCCGGCGCAAAGGCGTTATGTATGCCAGGTCATCGCCAATATGGTCGCGAGCGGCCTCGGCGCATGGACCGCAGGCGCCCGCGCGTTCTGCCAATGAAATGAGCGACGCTTCTGTCTTCATCGCGCGAAAAAAGCCAAGGCGGCGAGGATGGAGAACCGCGTGATGCGCAGCGGTCGTTCACAAAAAGATTCTTCGCGCCGCTGCGCGGGATAAAATACAACCTATACGTGAATAAATGTTTGACGATCTACCTATGATCGTTATGATTACCAGGATCGGAAAACTGATTCTGGGAGCTTTCGGTGCTGGTGATCATTGATGAACGCGAAATCGTCACGTCCGGCTATGCAAGTCGATTTGGCTGCGAGGGTGTGTCCTCGACGGGATTTTGTCCCGACGAATTCCGTGAATGGGTGGCGACCGTCGCGGACGCCGACCTCGGCGCTGTCGAAGCTTTCCTGCTCGGTGATTGCCGGGACCGCCAAATTTATCCGAAAATGATCCGGGACCGCTCTAGCGCCCCCTTAATTGTGATGAACGAAACCCCTTCCCTCGAACAGACGCTGGATTTGTTCGCCGCCGGCGTTGACGATGTCGTGCGTAAGCCAATTCATGTCCGCGAGATTCTTGCGCGCGTCGGCGCGATCAAACGTCGCCGTGAACATGAGCAGGATTCGACGCTCGTGGGCGAGCTTCGCGTCTTTTTCGATGGTAGAGATCCCGAGCTTAAAGGGGCCGTTCTGCCATTGCCGCGGCGTGAGCGCAGAATTCTTGAATATCTGGTCAATAACCGGGGCCGCCGCGTCAGCAAGGCGCAGATTTTTAATTCCATTTATGGGATTTTCGACGATAACGTCGAAGAGAACGTTGTTGAAAGCCACATTAGCAAATTACGCAAAAAATTACGCCGCCAACTCGGCTACGATCCAATCAATTCCGTTCGCTATCTTGGTTATCGCTTAGACGATTGCGTCTGACGGGATGACCACGTCCTTGGACGCCCTAGCGAAGCGCAAGCTGTTCCATCAGCTTTCAATGTCAACGCGATAAAGACCTGCGCCGTCGGACGCCCGCCAGAATGACGCCGGAGTTGATCAACAAAGCTCCCAACAAAGTCCTGTTTGGTCATTCGGATCAGGTCCGTGAGCGCCACGCTTTGAAGTCGCGCGAGATTAGGCAGGCGTAAGCAAGGCCCAGGCAAGCTTCATCCGGCTTACTTCGGTTCATCCATTGGGGAAAATCCTTCATGAGCCTTTTCAGCACTTTGAGTGCGAGCGTGTCTGGAATGTCCGCGCAAGCGAGCAACCTCGCCACGATTTCGGAAAACATCTCGAACACGAATACCACGGGCTACAAGCAGGCATCGACCGAGTTCCAGGACCTAGTCGACCAAATGGGCTCTTCCTCGTCAAGCTATAACGCTGGCGGAGTCGGAACTGTGGTTCGCTACAATCTGCTGCAGCAGGGCAGCCTCACAAGCACGACGTCGGCGACCGATCTCGCCATTCAAGGCAATGGCTTTTTCCTTGTGCAAGGCCAAGATGGAAACACCTACCTAACGCGCGCCGGGGCGTTCACCCAAGATGCTTCGGGCAATCTGGTAAACGCCGCTGGGTTCAAATTGCTTGGCTACGCCGCCACATCAGGAAATACGGCGGCGGATGGCGTGAACAAGTTGCAGGTCGTTAATGTCTCGGGCGACGCGCTCAAGGCGACCCCATCAACCACAGGCACGCTCACCGCAAACCTTGACGCGGCCGCTATCGTCGACGCCGGCAACCTGCCGAGCAGCAACACGGCGCCGGTGACTTATACGTCGAAATCATCTCTCGTAACCTATGACAATCTCGGAAACACGGTCACACTCGACGTCTACTTCAGCAATACGGGAAACAATACTTGGGAGGTATCTGTCTACAATTCGGCTGACGCCGCGTCGGGCGGAGGGTTTCCTTATTCCAGCGCTGCATTGACGACGCAGACGCTGAATTTCAGCGCGACGAATGGCGCCTTGACAAGTCCTACATCGCTCTCCTTGGCGATCCCGAACGGTCAAGCTCTCAAGCTCGACATTGCTGGAATGACCCAATTGGCGTCGGCATTTGCCGTATCCACAGCGACGACGAATGGCAATTCGCCGAGCGCAGTTCAGAGCGTGGAAATCGCCGCTGATGGCGCTCTGTCAGCAGTCTATGCAAACGGAACGACGACGGCCATCTATCAGATACCCCTTGGGAACGTCCCGAGTCCCGACAATCTTACGTCACTCTCAGGCGACGTCTACCAGCAAAGCAGCCAGTCCGGCACGATCGTAGTCGGGGTCGCCGGCCAAGACGGGCTCGGCTCGATCAAGTCGTCCGAGCTTGAGTCATCCACCGTGGACTTGGCGACGCAGCTGACGGACATGATCGTGGCGCAACGCGCCTACGAATCAAATTCAAAAGTCTTCCAGACTGGCTCAGATCTTCTGAGCACGCTCAACAATATGTTGAAATAAAGCTGCCTTCTTATCATCGGACAGGTCGTGGATCATGAGCCTTTCGAGCGCCGCGCTCATCGCGCAATCGGGGTTGGCCGCGGCTGCGGCTGAGACATCCGTGTTGTCGCGGAACATCTCCGGCAATAGCGACACGACGGTCTATTCGGAAAAGACTGCGAATGTCGCTACGACCTCGGCCGGCGCTCAGGTCGTTTCCGTGACGCGCGCGTCGAATCAGGCCGTGTTTGAAAATGTTTTGTCTTCGACCGCGGCCGCGGCGACCCAAAGCGCGATTTTCTCTGGTCTCGACTCGCTCAATCAGACGATTGGCGATGTGTCCAGCAGCTCCTCCACCACATCGGGCGCCAACTCCCCCGCCGCTTTGCTGAGTGATTTCACTAACTCTCTTCAAACCTATGAAGCCTCGCCAAGCGATTCGAGCGTCGCCGCAAGTGCGATCTCCGCCGCGAACGCCTTGGCGAGCGGCTTGAATAGCGCCTCGGCGACTGTTCAACAGGTCCGCGATCGGGCCGATGCCGGGATCAACACGGCCGTCCAAACGATCAACTCCCTTCTGAATCAGTTTCAAACAATCAACGCCCAAATTGTCCATGGATCCGCGACGGGTGCGGATGTCACCGATGCGCAGGATCAGCGCGACCAAATCCTGAAGCAACTTTCACAACAAATCGGCATCGTCACGACGGCTGGTCCGAACAATGACATGTCCATTTACACCGACAGCGGCGTAACTTTGTTTCAGGGAGGTGTCGCGAGATCGGTGGCCTTTACCCCTACTGATACGTATACGCCGACGACAGTGGCCAACGCCGTTTATGTTGATGGCGCGCCAATTACCGGGATCTCGGCCGCTATGCCGATCACTTCAGGCGCTCTTGCTGGGCTTGCGACGCTCCGTGACACCGTCGCCGTGACCTATCAGGCGCAACTGGATAATATCGCGGGCGCTCTTATCTCCAGTTTCTCGGAAGCTGATCAGGCTGGCGCGGGACCCAGCTTGCCTGGCCTATTCACCACGCCTGGGGCAAGCTCGCTTCCCACGGGCGTCGCTGGCCTTGCAAGCTTGATCACGGTGAACGCAAGCGTCGACCCAAGTCAAGGCGGCAACGCCAATCTGTTGCGCGACGGCGGCATCTCGGACACCACGGACGCGAATTATACGTATAACTCCAGCGGCGATGCGAGTTATTCCGGCCGGATCTCCCAATTGCTCGGCAATTTGCAGGGGACCCAGAGCTTCAGCGCCGCTGGAGGCATAGCCTCCGGCACCACATTGAGCGGCTATGCGTCCGCCTCAATCAGCTGGCTGGAAGCCGAAAGATCACAGGTCTCTTCGGAAAGCAGCTATCAGGACACACTTCTAAGCACCGCGACGACGGCGATGTCCAATGCAACAGGCGTCAATCTGGATAGCGAAATGTCGAAAATGCTGGATCTCGAACAATCTTACTCCGCGTCGGCTAAGCTAATCACGGCGATCGACAGTATGTTCAGCGCATTCATGACTGATCTAGGGAACATCCCAGCATGAGCTCCTTCATCTCAACCCAATCAATATCCTCGTCAATGCGGCAATCGGTCCTCAGGATGCAATCCGAGCTCGCGGCGAACCAGACTGAGCTTTCTACCGGTAACTATGCCGATATCGGTCTCACACTCGGCGCGCAAACTGGGCAAAGCGTGTCTCTTCAAACCGAAAACTCCTTTCTGCAGGCGATCTCGGACACGAACACGGCGGTATCCACGCGTCTAAGCACGACCCAGAATGTTCTGAGCAGCTTGCAAAGCTCAGCCCGGAATTTGCTTAACTCTCTTATCGAAACCAATGGGGCAACCTCTACCGCAAGCACAGTTCAAACGAGCGCGGAGAGTAATCTTCAATCAATGATCTCCAGCCTGAATACATCGCTCAACGGGGAGTATATTTTCGCGGGCGAAAATACTGGGAATGCGCCGCTTACGGACTATTATGGAGGGGCGGCGGCCAACAAGCAGGCTGTCGACGCGGCGTTTTCCACAGCGTTCGGGATATCGCAGTCGAGCACCGGAGTTTCGGGGATCACCGGCGACGCTATACAGAGCTTCCTCGACAATCAATTCGCATCGCTTTTTCAAGGTTCAAATTGGACAAGCAATTGGTCCTCTGCGTCCAATCAGGCGCTGATCAGTCAGATTTCGCCAAACCAGATGGAGAATACCTCAATCAGCGCCAACGCGCCGGCATTTCAACAACTTGCTCAGGCCTATTCAATGGTAGCCGATCTTGGCGTTCAAAATCTTAGCTCGGGCGCCTTTGGCGCCGTCGTGAGCGCTGCCGAAGGCCTTCTGACATCCGCGATAGGCAATCTTACTAATCTCCAGGACAGTGTTGGCGTTGTTCAGGCAGCCGTCACAAACGCAACCAGCCAGATGTCATTACAGATGAATCTTTTGTCAACGCAAGTGAGCAACCTCGATAGTGTAAATACATACGAGGTTTCAACTCAGATCACAGATCTCCAGACGCAGCTTGAGACATCTTATTCGTTAACATCTCAGCTTAGTCAGCTTAGCTTAGTGAAATTTTTATAAATTTAAATCGGGACGTTCATGAAGCGCAGCGGGCTACAATGTATCAACTCAGTTATGCTGAAACCGCTATAGATAATCAAAGGGATTGCCGCGATCGTGAACGGCGGGCGATGGAACATGCGATCTTGTTATTCGAGAAGGCGTCCGCCGTAGGTGCGAGATCGGCCGAGGCGGAGCACGCGCTGTCGTTTGCCTGTACGTTATGGAGGGCGTTCATCGCAGATCTTGTCGAGCCCGAGAATGACCTACCCGAAGTGTTGCGCGCTGATCTTGTGTCGGTGGGCCTCTGGATCCTCAAGGAGGCGGACTCGATACGAGCCGGAAAGTCGCAAAGCTTTGTCGGACTCATCGACGTGTGCTCCGTGATCCGCGACGGATTGAAGTGAGGCCTGTGAATGCATATTTCGCTTCGCGCCGGCGAGAAGATCTACATTAACGGGGCTGTCTTGCGCGCTGACAGGAAAGTCTCACTTGAACTTCTGAATGACGCGGCGTTTCTTCTGGAGGCTCACGTGATGAAGGTGGAGGACGCGACCACGCCGCTGCGCCAGCTCTATTTCATCGTGCAAATCATGTTGATGACGCCGACGGACACTGCGACGGCGAACGAAATGTTCGAAAAATCCGTCAACAAGATTATCGAAATTTGCGAACATCCGGGGCTTTTTGCAGGATTAAACGGGGTTAGGTCCCTCATTGAGTCGAATCGCGTCTTCGAGGCTCTGAAGGCGATTCGCATGCTCTTTCCGGTAGAGGCGGAGATAATTACTGGCGGCAGAACGTCATCGCCAACGCAGGCAGCCTAAGGTTCATTATTTGGAAAGGCATCTCGATGTCAGTAAGCAGCATAAGCGCCCTAACGAATGCAACTTCTCCGACCGCCTCGGCGCCGGCCTCAAACACGTCCGCGTCATCGGCGACGGTCGACTATAATCAATTCTTACAGCTTCTGATCGCGGAGCTGCAAAATCAAGATCCGACGGCGCCAACAGATCCAACACAATATATGAGTCAATTGGCGTCGTTTTCGTCGGTCGAGCAGCAGGTGCAGACCAATTCAACGCTCGACGCGTTGCTGTCGGCGCAGGCGGGTAATATCATTGGCGCAACTGTAACGTCAGCTGATGGTTCGACGAGCGGAACCGTCGCCTCAATTCAAACATCTGCAAACGGCGGCGCCACAGCAACGCTGACCAATGGGCAGGCAGTTGTTCTTGCTTCTGGCGTGACGGTGGGGTCGTAATGAACGAAGCCGACGCGCTGGAGCTGATTCGCTCGGCGCTTTGGACTATCATCATTGGGTCGGGCCCGGCGGTCGGCGCGGCGATGGCCGTGGGACTGATTGTTGCCCTGCTTCAAGCGTTGACCCAAGTTCAGGAGATGACGCTGACATTCGTTCCGAAGATCATCGTCATCTTTATCGTCCTGACTATTGGCGCGCCTTTTATCGGCGGTCAGATCTATGCTTTCACCGAGCAAGTCTATTCGCGGATCGAAAAGGGCTTTTGAAGCCGCCGTGCGGGACGGAGGCTTTTCAAGGGCTCTCTGGCTAGCTGCGCGATTTACGCCAGCT
This sequence comes from uncultured Alphaproteobacteria bacterium, assembly GCA_963829515.1. Lineage (GTDB taxonomy): Bacteria > Pseudomonadota > Alphaproteobacteria > Rhizobiales > Beijerinckiaceae > Methylocapsa. The sequence goes on along the minus strand of CAWHIP010000005.1, from coordinate 269,804 downwards.
TGGTGTTGCACGTTGGCGTGACCTGTGCCCCCGCTCATTGCGATGACTAGGTCAGTATTTCCGGGCCGAGCACCGTTCCCATGCGCTCGTTTCGTGGGCGGCGTGAGCGGTCATGATGGCCGCGCTGATTGCTGAGGCTGCGCCTGGCATTGAGGATCGCCACGTTCAGACAAGTTTCATCGCTCAAGGTGCGAAGCGATGACGCGAGTGAGGGGTGGTGATGGCTGATCTGATGGTGTCGACCGCCGCTGGCGTCGAGCGCAAAAGCACTCGAGATATCGGTTTCGCCGCTGGAATTCTGGCAATCCTTTCGATTTTCTTCCTACCAATTCCAGCTTTTCTAATAGATATTGGCCTTGCGTTCTCAATAGCGCTTTCGGTGTTGATTCTGATGGTCGCGCTGTGGATCCAGCGGCCTTTGGATTTTTCTGCCTTTCCAACTGTGCTCCTTGTCGCGACCCTCTTGCGTTTGGCGCTCAATATCGCGACGACAAGGCTCATCCTTTCAAACGGCCCAGAAGGGTTAACTGCGGCCGGTTATATCATCGGCGGCTTCTCGAAGCTTGTGATGAGCGGCGATTTCGTCATTGGCCTTATCGTATTCGCCATTCTTATTACTGTGAATTTCGTGGTGATCACGAAGGGGGCGACGCGCATAGCGGAGGTCGGCGCACGGTTCACGCTTGATGCGATCCCCGGCAAGCAAATGGCAATTGATGCTGATTTGTCGGCTGGGTTGATCGACGATAAGGAAGCGCAACGCCGTAGGCGCGAACTCGAGGAAGAAAGTTCTTTCTTTGGATCGATGGACGGCGCCTCGAAGTTTGTGCGCGGCGACGCTATAGCTGGGCTCATCGTTTTGGCGGTCAATATTTTCGGCGGAATCGTAATTGGCGCGACGCGGCATAATATGCCCCTTGGTCAAGCGGCTGACGTTTTTACAAAACTATCGGTTGGCGATGGGCTTGTTTCGCAAATTCCGGCCCTGATTATCTCCCTTGCGGCGGCTCTTCTCGTGTCGAAAGGCGGCACGAGAGGCGCGACGGAGGAGGCGGTTCTCAATCAGCTCGTCAAATATCCACGCGCTTTGTTCGTCGCCTCGCTCCTCATGTTTGTAATGGCGATCATCCCTGGGCTGCCTTTCTTTCCATTCGCGGTTCTTGGGGCGATATTCGCGTTTGTGGGATACACAATTCCGAAGCGCCTCGCCAAAGAGCGGGAAAAAGAACAGGGGAAGGCCGCGGAAGCAGAACGCCAGGCGCAAAGGGAGGCCAGGGATTGGTCAAAGATTCCATTAAATCGGCTGAGATTGAACTCTGTCTGGGCAAACAGCTCGCGACAAGGCTGCTGGTCTCGCATAATGAGCTGGCCGCCAGGGTCGCCAAGATGCGGCGTAAATTCGCTCGTCAATATGGCTTTGTTGTTCCGGATATTAAGCTCTCCGATAGCTTTGCGATTTCGACCAAAGGGTATCAGATCAAAATTCATGGGACTGCGGTTGCTGCGCACGAACTTCGGATCGGCGATCTTCTCGTTATTGTGGGGGACGGGCGGAAGCCGGATTTGCCAGGCGACGAGGTGCGCGAGCCAGCTTTTGGCATGAAGGCGATGTGGATCTCTCATGCCTTCGCTAACGAACTGAAGCGCGAAGGCTTTAATCCGGTCGACAATATTTCGGTGCTGCTCACACATTTGAGCGAAGTCGTTCGCAACAATCTTGCCCAGCTGCTCTCCTACAAGGATATGAGGGCGTTGTTCGATCGACTTGGACCGGACTACAAGCGTCTGATTGACGACATTTGTCCGTCGCAGATATCCTACTCGGGATTGCAGGCGGTGTTAAAGCTTTTGCTCGGCGAACGGATTTCGATCCGCAATCTCCATCTGATTCTTGAATCGATCGCGGAGATCGCGCCTCATGTTCGGCGCGCGGAACAGGTCGCCGAGCATGTGCGCATGCGCATGGCTCAGCAAATCTGCGGTGACCTAACGGATGGCGGAGTCCTCAAGTTGTTGCGGCTCGGCAATAGGTGGGACTTGGCGTTCCATCAAAGCTTGAAGCGCGATCTCAAGGGCGAGGTCGTTGAATTCGATCTCGATCCGGCGATGGTCGAGGAATTCAGCAACGCGGCGTCGGCCGCGATCCGAGAGCGGATGGATCAAGGCCATCTATTCGCGCTTGTCGCGACGCCGGAGGCGCGACCTTATGTTCGCATGGTCATAGAACGTTTATTTGCGACCTTGCCGGTCTTGTCACATCTCGAAATCGCCCGCGGCGTCGAGATTAAGTCGCTCGGAACGATTTCGTGACTATGATTGGAGCCAACGCGGCTCTAGTTGCCTTTGTCATGTTCTGCCGAATTGGCGCCTGCTTGATGCTGATGCCAGGCATTTCGAGTCCGCGAATTCCAGTTACAGTCAGACTGTTCATTGCGCTGGCGATCACATTGGCTTTGACTCCTCTTCTTTCTGGGCCGATCGAGAAGCGACTGACGGACGCGGCGCCGACCGAATTAATATTGGTCCTTTTATCGGAATTGATGGTTGGGACCTTGATCGGCTTTTTGGGCCGGACGTATTTTGGCGCTCTCGAAACGATTGGGTCTGTGATTGCGATGGCGATTGGGCTCTCCAGCCCACTCTCGCCGTCGACAAACGACAATGATCCTCTGCCATCCATCGTCGCCTTGATCACGCTTGGTGCGACAATGTTGTTTTTCTTGACAGATCTACACTGGGAGGTGCTACGCGGCCTCATAGCATCCTATGCGGCGCTGCCCGTATCGGGCGAGTTGAACATGCAATTCAGCCTTGTGCAGGTCAGCGACAGCCTGTCAAAGTCATTCCTGCTGGCGCTTCGAATTGGAAGCCCATTTATCGTCTATTCGCTTGTGGTCAATCTGGCGGTCGGCTTGGCGGCGAAATTGACGCCGCAAATACCGATTTATTTTATCACCGTACCAGCTGTGCTCACAGGTGGGTTGTTGCTGCTTTACGCAACGTGCAAGCCGGCTCTCGAACTTTTTATCACCGGCTTCTCGGGGTGGCTTGCGACCGGTTGAAGTCGATGAGTTACCGGATCGAGTTGTTTGCGGCGAGGATGTGAGACGGCCTGTGCAGCCAATCCGTCGTGCTCGTAAGAAGGTCTGGCCATGAATAAGCGGCTTCGTAAGGCGCGTCGCGTCTTGGCGGTGCAGACCGTGCTCGATCGCCTTGCGGATTGGCGATTGCGAGACCTCGAAACGCGAGAACGCATCCTGGCGGATCGATGGGCTGAACTTGTAGCATTTTTGGATCAGGAGTCGGCCCTATCAGGAGTTTTCGCCTCCACCGCAATGCGGCGGATGCAAGGGCTAGAGAATCTCCGAATGGCTCTTATCGCCGAAAAAGACGCGTTAGCAAGGCGGCGTCTTGAAGAGCGTCGCCGCAAGCGCGCGGCGGGTCAGATTGTCGACGCGGTGGAAGCCGAAGCGCGGCGCATGGAGGAAGCGCGCCAACTCGGCGAAGCGATGGAGCGGTCGGTCGATCGTCGCGGATAAGCCTCCGGCAAGCTTGGTCAGCCAGCTTGAGACTGGTTTTTTTGGAGGCGACCAGCGGATGTCGATTAAGCCGGTTTCGGATATCGTTCTCGATGTGGCTAATGCAGCTGATCCGATTCAGTCTGTTGCGGCCACAGAAAAATTGGCGCGTCTGCGCGCCTTGGAAGACGCGCCGGATAGCGGCTTCACGGCCGTGTTGGGCGCAGCGAAGGCCTCAAGCGAGGCGAAGGGCGCCGCGCAAGCTGATCTGCTCAGCCAAATCTCGGTTATCAGCACGGGATCAGCTCGAACGCTCGCCGCCGTCGATGCGCGAACGAAGGCGTATAAGGGCTTGGAGCAACTCGTTCTGCAAGGGCTTGTCGAAAACATGCTGCCAAAAGACGCCGGCAATGTTTTCGGCCATGGGACTGCCGGCGACATTTGGCGCTCCATGTTGGCGGAGCAATTGGCGGCGCAGATCGGAAAATTCGTCGATCTCGGCCTCGCCAAGGCTGGGTCGCGCGCCGCCGGCGCCGGGGCGGCCGGCGTGCAGGCGAGCCAAGGTTCGCGGTCGCCTGGGCCTGACGCCGTTTTCCCAGATCGCCAAACCTGACCGCCGCGAGCAGCGAATTTCACGCCGTTTTGAAAAATGGCGAGGCGACCGGGGCCGACAGCAAAGAAAGTTCGATGTCCGATTCCTTCCCAGCGCGATCCATGAACTCAGACATATTATCGGGGGCTCATGGCCCGGCAGAGGCGAACGACATCGCCAGGGCCAGCGGATCTGCGGTTATGCTTGATGCATTTATCGGCGCGGTCGAACGACTTGAGCGAACGCTCGACCGCGAGACCGAGATGTTAAGGCAGCATCGGCAGATCGCGCTGCGCGATTTCAATCACGCGAAGAGCCACGGGCTTCTTGAGCTGAAGCGGACCCTGGCAGCGATGCGCGCGTTCGATCCCACCGTATTCGAGTGCGACGCCAAGGCCCCTCTCGCCAGGCTCCGTCAGAAGCTCGAAGACAATCTCACAATTCTTCAAACGCATCTAACCGCGATCGAGGAAATCGCCGCGATAATCGCTCGCACAATTCAGGACCATGAATCCGATGGCACATATACGACCGCGACAATTCGCAGAAGAGGCGTGCGTTGATCCGGCTGCTCTTGAGTTGCGTCTGGATCTGCGTCGTTACGGCCGCGGCGATCTACATGGGCGGCACGCTCAAGCTAGGACAGACTGAGACAGCGGATGCGAATAATCGGTTGGAGGGGCTCCAACACAAGAAGACGGCGCCGATCAATGTTCCGATGATCGTCAATGGAAGCGTCGAAGGCTATGTTGTCGCGCAGTTCGCTTATCTTATCGACGCCAAGAACGCGAAGGAATTGTCCGTGCCGCCCGAGGCGCTTATCGCCGACGAGGCGTTTCGATTGCTCTATTCCGACCAGATGGATTTTGATCATCTCGAAAAATACGACATGGCGGCGCTGACGCAGGAACTCGTTCGAAGGGTCAATCAGCGTCTAGGAGGGGAAATCGTCCGAGGCGTGCTGGTGGAGGAGTTCAACTACGTGCCCAAGCGCGACATTTCGAAATGAAGTCGAGTGGGTGTCGGAGCGCGTCGCGCTTGCATGCATCACGCTTTTTGAATGGAGAAAGGTCGATCTGATGAGTTTCGACAGACTAACTTGGGTGGGTCTCGCGATCGTGGCCCTGGGCTGGAGCCTTCTGTTCTCTTCATCACCGCTCCCCGATTTTGTCGCCGGCCTATTGGGGCGACCAGCGGGCGGCGGTTCGCTGAATGTCGCAAATATCGCCCAATGCGGAATCCTCAGCGGATTTTGGGATCGCCATCCTTGGCACATTGCAGATGGGGTTTGGGGCGCTGAACAGGTTTTTCCAGGCTGTCCTTGTGCGGACGGCGCCGCCGCCGACTAAAGCCGAGGCTCCGCAATTGGCTCACCAGAGAAAAATTATCGAACGTGGCTGGGTCAAGGATCGCGCCTATGTGCTCTTCAGCGACGGGAGCGTCGAAGTCGAGACGATGTTGGGGCGCCGCCGTTTTCCATCGCTTCAGGAGGCGCAAGAGTTCATTGCTTGATAGCGACGCCTTTGGTTTGTGACGGAGCTGATCCGTCGCTCGGTTTTCTTGGACGTCGCACGGAGCGCCTGGGAAGGACGCAGGATGATGAATGCAAGGAGAAACAAGAGTTTCGTCTCGGGCTCCGCGAAGGCCTCTTTGTTGCGTTCGTCCGGGCTTGGATGGCGGCGGCTGACGAATTTGTTCCGCGACGTGGGAAATCGCGCCGGGTTGAAAAGTATGTCATTTGAAAGCGGTCTTGCGCGTCCCGCGAATGCGTCGGCGTTGACAATCGACCACGGGCTCGCCGCCGCCGGGGTTGCTGCGGCGATCGGGTCGGCGGTCTTTGCCGGCTACATGATCACCCATGAAAATAACCAGCCAACTTTCGGCGGCGCTGAACATCTACGATTGTTCGCGCAGCCTTTCGGGCAGGGGCCGCGGCGCTTGTCAATTCGCGAGAGCCGCGGCGCCGGGCGCGTCGTCGACTACAACGCGACGGGTTCGATTCGCCGCTCCGGCTTCGCCAACTCAGGCGGCGATGAGGATCAGGGCGGGGCCTCTGTTGCGTCCGCCGACGGCAAGAACCAAGCGTCTCTGCGCGACAGAGTGATCGAAGGCTATGTCGTGCGTTTCGTCCACAAGGGTTCCGCCATCGTGCAGGGTCCGAAGGGATCTTACGCTGTGGCGCCCGGCGTCGCTCTGCCGAACGCCGGGCGCGTGCTCTCGATCCAGAAGCGGGGGAACAGATGGATCGTCGTGACTGCGCGGGGATTGATCACGGAGTCGCCGCTTTAGGCCAGGCTAATCGCGCGCTCGTCTGACGGAGCGATAGCCGTCTAGAGCAATACAAACTCCAATTGCACGATTGTCGCGCTTGGTGAGGAGCGCGTGAACGGTCCTCCCTCGTGGAGCGGGTTTCCACCCAATCCGAGCGCGCTTCGGCGGACCCAATATAAGCTTGCCGGATCGATATAAAATGGAATATGGGAATCAAGATGGATTTTGCCATGTCTTGGCGACGAATGGCGCCGGCTGAAGCGCAATATTCGGTATGTTCGCCGACGTTGCGGCGCGTTTCGCTGTGCGTCCGCGCGAAATCTCTGGCGTTCCCTCTCGCCCTTCTTGAGGCGGGTGGAGCCGGGTCTGGGCAAGCGGCGAGCCGGCTCCGGTGGTTCGCGCGATTTTCATTGGGCGTGATTGCGATGAAGGCGGAAACACCCAAAAGGGAGACCAGCATGATTGGATTCTCGCGACGCGGATTGGCCACTTTCGTTTTGGCCTTGGCGTTCGCCGGCGCGGTTCTGCCGCGACCTGGATATGCCGAGCAGCCGGCCGCCGCCACAAAGATGAAGGTGGTGGGAAAAGGGCCAACAATTTTCGCGGCGGCCAGCATGAAGACGGCGCTCGACGCAATCGCCGCAGCCTGGGCGGCCGAGACCGGCAAAACCCCGCCGATCGTCTACGCCTCTTCTTCCACCCTTGCGAAACAGATCGAGCAAGGCGCCCCTGCCGATATTTTCATCTCGGCCGACCTAACCTGGATGGATTATCTCGAGAAAGCCAAGTTGATCCGAGCCGGGACGCGGCGCAACTTGCTTGGCAATGCGCTGGTTTTGATCGAGCCGGCGGATTTAAATGTCGATCTGAAGATCGCGCCCGGCTTCGATCTCGCCGGCGCGACCGGCGACGGCAAAATCGCGGTTTGCACCATCGATGCGTGCCCAGGCGGAATTTACGCCAAGCAAGCACTGGAAAAACTGGGGGTTTGGGCCGATGTCCAACCCAAGCTGGCGCAGGCGGACAATATCCGCAATGCGCTCAATCTCGTCTCTCGCGGCGAAGCCAAGTTCGGGATCGTCTATGCGACGGACGCCAAGGCCGAGCCAAAAGTGAAAGTGGTCGGCGTTTTCCCTGAAGCGACGCATAGCCCAATTGTTTATCCGGTCGCCCTTGTCGACGCGTCGAAAAATCCCGACGCAGCGCGCTTCCTGGCCTTTTTGTCCTCGCAGGCGGCGACTAAGATTTTGATCGACCAGGGCTTCACCATTCTGTCGAAGTAAAGCGGCGACGCCGGGACGAATGTCCGTCCGGGAGTTATGGGGGCCTTCGCCTCAGCCAAGTGACCGAGGCGAAAGCTCCGAGCCAGGACCCCGCCGCCGCGAACAACACATAGATTGCGTGCTGCGTATAGCTGATCACGGCGAAAGCCGAGAGCAGGTACCAGATTCCGCTCCAATTGGCGGCTCCGATCCGGCGCCTGGCGGCGACGGCCGCGGTGAAAAGCACATAAGCTGCATCGGTGACTGCGGTGCAGGCCAAAACGCCCGCCGCCACCAGCGGATCGACGCCCAGGTCCATATTGTTGTCCCTTGTTTCGCGCGGGTCGCTTATCCTTGAACGGATGCGGAGCGAGAGGCAAGGAAATGAAAGCGGTCGATCAGAGGCGGGCCGTGGACAAGAGCGCCGGGCGATCCTATTTCGTCATTCGTAGCAAATGATCTCGCGCTCGCCGCGAAATACGGTGCCGAGCCGAGCGGGATCGGCGGCGCGGCGTCGGCGGAGGGCTCGTTTGGCCAAGGGCTTCAAGCGACGCGGAAGGCTGGAGGCGCCGGCTTTCGCGCCATTGCGGGGACGACCGACAAGCTCCCATTCGCCGGCGGCCCGCTCGATAAGCCTTGGAATGGCGAAAAACGCGGCCCAGCGCCGCCACGCGTCGAGAATTCTGGGTCCGTCGCGCGTCTCTTTCAAGGTCACGCAAAGCTCGGGATCGCGATGCGCGAGGCTGATGCGATAGACCGCGCCCTCCGGCCGCTGTTCGCAGGCGATGACGACGCCGCGATAGCTTTCGACGGGCACGGACAAATGCATCTTCACCCCCCGTAGCCGCCGTTTGATCGTGACATAGCGCGGCGCGAGCAAAACCATGCGCCGCCCGCCATCCGCGCGCGGATCGTCGGCGACGCGCGCCGCGATTTCATCAGCGGTCCCGACATTGAGCGTGGCCTGTCGCATGTCATTCGCCTGGGTTGGGGGGCTTCGAGATGGAGACCAGCTTGCGCTAGGACAACATCGATTTCGCTAAATTCTCTGGTGAATGAACGGTAAAATCGTTTGTTTAGGTCCATTGGTATGCCGGGCCGCTCCCTCTAATGGATAAGCACTCACAATATATTCAATGGCGTAAGGCCGATCCAGGGACTCGAACAAGAGCCGTTCGCGGCGCGTGACGACCTTGCTGTTTTTTTGCCTATGGCTGCTGTCAGCTTGGTGCAAAGGCTCGAATTTTATCGATTCATCCCATGTTCTCCAGGTTTCAGCCTTGCGAGCCGCAACAGACGGCCCCGTTTACTTAAGGTGGCAATAGCTTTTCGGAGTGAGCTTTGTCTTGCGGAGAGAGGGCCGCGCGCGGCATGATATAATGAGGCGGATTTATCCTCTTCAGCGGGATTGGCTTGTTTGCGGCGCCGCAACAGGATAAACCAGATCTCGCTTCTCTCCGGCTCCGGCAAACTGATTTGTCTTCGATCTCGCATGCGGATGACCTGGTTGCTTCCTTGGTGGAAGCCACAAGGCGCGCGGGTGATCTGGCGCTCGCCTTTTTTCGCCCGGGCGACAGGACGAGCGCGGAAGTTTTGCACAAAGAGGGGGGGTCCCCGGTTACGGAAGCCGATTTGCTCGTTGATCGCTTCCTGAAACAGCGGCTGGGCGCACTGACGCCCGAGGCTGGCTGGCTTTCCGAGGAAACCGAGGATTCTGCGGCGCGGCTTTCAAAAGACCTTGTTCTCATTGTTGATCCGATTGACGGCACCCGTGGTTTTGCGCGCGGCGACCTCGCTTGGGCGGTGGCGGTGGCCTTGGTGCGGGACGGCCGGCCCCTTGTCGGGATCATCCACGCGCCGGCGCTGGCGGAAACCTATGTCGCCGTCAAGGGCGGCGGGGCGCGTCTGAACGGCAAAACCATAGAAGTTTCGAAGCTCCGCGCGCTCAAGGCCGGGGCGAAAGTCGCCGCCCCGACGGCGCTTGCCGCCGACCTGCGCCGGGCGGGACTCGAATTCGAGCTGCAGCCTCGGATTCCATCGCTCGCCATGCGGATCGCCGCTGTCGCGTCCGGAGCGCTCGACGCCGGATTCGCGGCCGAAAACTCAAACGACTGGGACATCGCCGCCGCCGATCTCATCCTCCATGAGGCTGGGGGCCGCTTGGCAAGTCTCGACGGATGCGCGATTGTCTATAATCGCAGCGAAACGCGCCACGGCGTGCTGACCGCCGCGCCCGCGCAAATCCATGCCGAGGTCAACGCCGCAGCTCGGCGCGCGAGGGCGGCGATTGCGAGTTGACGACGCGCGGAGCCTAGGGCATGTCCCGCGAAACTCGCCGGTGTTTGGCGATCAAGGCCCGCGCCGGCTCTATGATTTTGCGCAAGGGCCTATCGGTCGAATGCGTCTATTTGATCAGGACTGGCTTCAATTCGCGCGGCGGCCCAACGCCTGCCGCAAACCTTCGGATCGAGACCTTATGACCACGGACCCAGACAAGCAGCTTCTCCACTTTGTGTTCGGCGGCGAACTCAAGGATCTGAACGGGACCGAATTTCGCGACCTAACCAAGCTCGACATTGTCGGCATTTTCCCTGACCATGCTTCCGCCGTGCAGGCTTGGCGCACCAAAGCCCAGGCGACCGTGGACAACGCCCATATGCGCTATTTCATTGCGCATTTGCATCGTCTGCTTGACCCTGCGAAGGGCGAAAGGTGAGCTTCGCGACGCCCGTCCCGCATTGCGTTACAAGCGAGGCCGCGCGGCGTTTGGGCCGGGCGTGACCGGTTCGCCTCTACTGCGCCTGTATCGGGCGGCGAGCGCCTGCATTGGTCTTTTCAGCCCGCTGTTCTTGCGCTGGCGGGCGAATTTCGGGGGCGAGCATCGGGCAAGCGTCGGCGAGCGGCTCGGACGGCCGAGCCTGGGGCGCCCCGAGGGCGGGCTCGCTTGGCTTCATGGCGCGAACGTTGCAGAGGTCATGGCGCTGACGCCGCTTGTCGAGAGACTCGGTTCGGTCGGCTTCAATGTGCTCATGACGACCCGCGATGCGTCGCCTGCTGCGCTCGCTGCGCTACGGCCGCCGCCTATGTCCCTGCACCAATTCGCGCCGCTCGACGTTCCGAAATTCATGGCGCGTTTTTTAGATCATTGGCGCCCCGATATCGCCCTGGTCGCGGGCTCCGAAATTTGGCCAAATCTGGTCGTCGAGACGAGCCGGCGGGGGATTCCCTTGGCGCTTGTCGACGCGAAGCTCTCGGCTCGGTCCTTCCTCCTTTGGCGCAAAGCTTCCGGCCTCATTGGCGCGCTATTGCGGCGTCTCGACCTTTGTCTTGCGCAAACCGACGCCGATGCCGAGCGTTTCCAGGCTCTCGGCGCGCCAAGGGTCCAGACGACCGGCAACGCCATTTATGATTTGGCGCCGCCGCCTGTCGACGCTTCGGCTTTGGCGCGGCTTGCGGCGCGGATAGGCGCGCGTCCGGCGTGGGTCGCGGCGGCGACCTATCCTGGCGAGGAAGAGGTCGCGTTGGAGGCCCATCGGCTCGTGGCGCGCCATTTTCCCGATCTCTTGACGATTATCGTGCCGCGGCGGGCCAAGCGCGGCCTTGATGTCGCGCTTCGCGCGGCGAAGCTTGGCTTGACGGCGCGGCAAGGCGGCGGGGACCGCGACAGCGGGGATTTGCCGAGCGTCTACGTTGCCGCGACGCTCGCGGAGGCTGGCTTGTACTATCGCGCCGCGGGGGTCGTCTTTCTTGGCGGATCGCTGTGCCGCGTCGGCGGCGAAAATCCGATTTTTCCGGCGAAGCTCGGCTGCGCGATTCTGCACGGGCCCGACATTGGCGAATTCAAGGAGGCCTATGCCGCGCTCGACGCGGCCGGCGGCGCGGCGACCGTGTTCGACGCGGAAAGCCTCGCCGATGAGCTAGCCCTGCTTCTCTTCGACGCCGGCGAGCAGAGGGCGCTGGCTCGCGCGGCCGCCGAGACGATGGAGCGGCTTGGCGGCGCCACGAACAAGATCATGCAGGCGATCGAGCCTTATCTCGCGCAAACGCCGGTCGCGCTTGGGGACGCGCAAACAGGCGTTCAGAACGGATCGCGCGGGCAGGGCCGATTTATTTCTGAGAAGTCCTGGGCTTCAGCCCGAGCCTTTGCAGTTTGGCTTCGGGGCTGGCGTAAGGCTCCTGTAAATCGACGTTCCAATAACGGAGGTCCTCAAGCTTGATCGAGACCGCCGTTACGGCGCAGCGCACATAGGCTCCGGGGCGCAAAATGCGAAACTCTCCGTCAAGATATTGGACTTCGGCTTCTCCGGCGGAAATCGGTCGGCGTTCATAGCGGTTCATCAAATTCGAACTCAGCGGAAAGCATTTTGAGTCTAGGATAGCGCAATTTCGCCAATATGCCACTATTTCCGCCCAATCTCCAAAGGCGCTCGCTTATTCCCCGACCACTCACCCCCTCATGAACGCGCTGAATCGTCTCTTTTGACCGTCGAGACGGGCCCGTTTCGGGACGAGGCCTATTGTTCAGCGATCGCCCGGCGAAATTTTCGCGCAACCTGGAGGTGCGCCATGCTCGAATTTTCCAGCCCCGGAGCCCGCTTGGCTTTCGTCGACGAGCCGCCCTTGAGCGGGGATCGCCGCGAGCCAATCCTTCTCATCCACGGCTTCGCGTCGAACCATGCGGTGAACTGGTATTTCCCGCAATGGGTCAAGACCTTGACCGAGGCCGGGCGGCGCGTCGTCGCGTTCGATAATCGCGGCCATGGCCGCAGCGAGAAGTTTTACGATCCCGAAGCCTACGCCATGCCGGAAATGGCCGAGGACGCGCGCGCCTTGCTTGACTATCTCGAGATCGAGACCGCCGACGTCATGGGCTATTCCATGGGCGCGCGGATCGCGGCGTTTCTTGCGAAGGCCCATCCGGACCGCGTGCGCTCGGCGATTCTTGGCGGCATTGGCCATTATCTCGTCGAGAGCGGCGGGCTTTCGCTCGGCGTCGCCGACGCCATGGAGGCGGTCTCGCTCGATGATCTCGCCGATCCGACGCAAAGGGAGTTCCGCAGCTTCGCCGAGGCGACCAAAAGCGATCTCAAGGCGCTCGCGGCCTGCACGCGCGGGGCGCGCCAAACGCTGACCATGGCGGATCTCGCCCGGATGGCGCTTCCCGTTCTTGTCGCGACGGGAACATCGGACGACATCGCCGGTGATGGCCAGCGGCTCGCGGCGATGATTCCGGGGGCGCAGGCCTTGGATCTTCCCGGCCGCGACCATAATCGCGCCGTTGGAGATAAGGCCTATAAAGAGGGCGTGCTCAGCTTCTTGGAGAAGCGCCCTTGACGCTTGCGGCGTTGCCGACGGACGTTTTTTCTGGCAAAGGCACGCTCCAGGCCGGTTGTGGAGAATTCTTTGGACAAGGTGGAACTGAAAAAATTGCAGGGTTTCCTGCGCCAAAGTCTCGGCAATGAAGCGATCAAGGTCGCGCCCGGCGAAACGCAACCCGGATGACGCCGAGGTCCATCTCGGGGAGCGTCAGATCGGCGCGATCACGGTCGATGACGAGGACGGCGACCGATCCTTCGCCTTCGAGATGAAAATTCCGGTCGAGCGGCCGATCCTGCAGGATTATTTGCGGCGGCTTTTCGAGACCGACAAGCTGAAGATCGTTCCGCGCGGCAAAAAGAGCGATTCGGTCGAATTGAACAATGGCGACGATTTTCTCGGCGTGATTTCGGCGGATGATCCGAAAGGCAAGAGCTACACTTTGCAGATCGCCATACTGGATTTCGATCTTGACGCATATTGAGGCATGGAATGCCGGTTTACGCGCTTGACGGGGTTGCGCCGGTTCTGCCGGAGGCGGGCCATTTCTGGATCGCGCCGGATGCGCAGGTCATCGGAAAGGTGCGGCTTGAGGCGGATGTCTCGATCTGGTTCGGGTCGGTCTTGCGCGGCGACAATGAAGAGATTTTCATCGGCGCTGGCTCCAACGTCCAGGACGGCTCGCTGCTGCATACCGACATGGGCTTCCCCTTGACCATAGGTCAGGGCTGCACGATCGGCCATCACGCGATCCTGCATGGCTGCGCCATCGCCGAGAACAGCCTCGTCGGCATGGGGGCCACGATTCTCAATGGCGCCCGCATCGGCCGCAATTGCCTCGTCGGCGCCAACGCCCTGGTGACGGAAGGCAAATCCTTTCCCGATAATTCGCTGATCGTCGGCGCTCCGGCGCGCGTCGTGCGCGAGCTTGATGAAGCCTCGGCGCGGGGCTTGCGCGAGAGCGCGGCCCATTATGTCGCCAATTGGCGCAGATACGCCAAGGGTCTCGTCGCTCTCTAGCCGCGCGACGCGCCTCAACAAAACGCTTGCAGGCCGGTGATCGCGCGGCCGAGGATGAGCGCATGAATGTCATGCGTTCCCTCATAGGTGTTCACGGTCTCGAGATTGGCGAGGTGGCGCATGACGTCGAACTCTGCCGAGATCCCATTGGCGCCATGGATGTCGCGCGCCATGCGGGCGATTTCGAGCGCCTTGCCGCAATTATTGCGCTTCACGAGGGAGATGGCCTCGGGCGCGAGCCTGCCTTGATCGATCAGGCGGCCGAGGCGCAGCGCGGCCTGGAGCCCGAGCGCGATCTCGGTTTGCATATCGGCGAGCTTCTTCTGAACCAACTGATTGGCGGCGAGTGGCCGGCCGAACTGCTTGCGCGCCAGAGCGTAGCGCCTCGCGGCGTCGAAACAGGCCTCCGCCGCTCCCATGGTTCCCCAGGCTATGCCATAGCGGGCGCGGTTGAGGCAGCCGAACGGCCCGCTGAGGCCGGCCGCGTTCGGCAGGAGATTGGCTTCGGGGACATCGACGCCGTCCATGATGATTTCGCCCGTGATCGACGCGCGCAGGGAAAGCTTGCGCGCGATCGTCGGCGTCGCGAGCCCGCGCATGCCGCGTTCGACAATGAAGCCTTTGATCGCGTTCTCATGCGCCGGTGATTTCGCCCAGACGATCAGGACATCGGCCAAGGGCGCGTTGGTGATCCAGGTTTTGGCCCCGGCGAGACGATATCCGTCCAAGGTTTTTTCGGCCCGCGCGCGCAGGGATTGCGGGTCCGATCCGGCCTCCGGCTCGGTGAGGCCGAAACAGCCGATCCATTCTCCCGTCGCGAGCCGCGGCAAATATTTCCGTCTTTGAGCCTCGTCGCCATAGGCGAAGATGGCGTGCATGACGAGCGAGGACTGCACGCTCATCGCCGAGCGATAGCCGCTGTCGATGCGCTCGATCTCGCGGGCGGCGAGCCCGTAGGCGACAGAGCCGAGCCCGCCGCCGCCATAGGCCTCGGGAATCGTGGGGCCGAGGAGGCCGAGCGCGCCCATTTGTGTCATGATCGCGCGATCGAACCTCTCCTCGAGATAATCCTCGGTCACGCGCGGCGCCAGGACGTCTTGCGCGAAAGCGCGAACGGAGTCGCGCACAAGCCTTTCCTCCTCGCTGAGCTGTCCGTCGAGATCGAACGGATCGCTCCAGGAGAAGGGAAAATGGGTTTCGCCTTCGGTGGGCGGCATGGCTGTTCCTCCCTTGCCCGCCAGTTGCGAGGCGAAATGGCGGGCCTCTCCAACTTGTGTGTTTTGACGCTATATTTTAGCTGAAAACGCCGCAAATTATCGTCAATGGCGGCGGCGATGCGCCTTGGCGCATAGACTAAACCCGCGATTTGATTCGGGTGATCGTCTGCGCGCTCCGGCGCGCCAAAGCTTGCGCGAGCAAACCGAGGTCAGCTCCGGTCAAGTCATGTCGCCGACCCTATGACGGGCCCCGGCGCGGAACGATCCAGAGCGGCCGGCATGGATGGGGGCAGGGCGAATGCAGCGACCAGGAAGCCGATGGCGCGCGGAGGATAAGCCGCGGAAGGCAAGAAAAATCCACGCGCTCGCCTGCGGATTCGAGCGCATTGGACTTGTCTCCTTGCGTTTTCCCTTGGCGCTCGCGCTCCTCGCGCTCGCGCTTGCGCTTGTCGCTGGTTTTGGCGTCGCGCGCATCAAGGTCGATGATTCGCTTAGCCAATTGTTCCGTTCCGACACGCCGGAGTTCAAGCAATACGAAGAGGCGACGCGGCGTTTCCCGTCGAGCGAGTTCGACGTGCTCGTCGTCATCGAGGGCCAATCGCTGCTCGATCGGGACTCGCTCGACAAATTGCGCGACCTCGTCACCGACCTGCAATTGGTCGATGGCGTGCGCGGCCTTATCTCGATTTTTTCCGCGCGGCAGCCGCCGGTCAATGGCGATACGCCAGAGCGGCTATTCCCGGACCCCTTGCCCGAGGGCGAGGCTTATGACGCGCTCATCAGGCGCGTGACTCAGAATGAGATCATTCGCGGCAAGCTTTTGTCGGAAGATGGCGAACTCAGCCTGGTCGTCCTCGCGCTCGACCAGGCGGTCGTCGGGAGCAATGGGCTCGGCGGCGTCATCAGCGAAATTCGCAAGGCGATGGCCGAGGATCTCGAAGGCTCGGGACTGAAGGCGGAGCTTTCCGGCGTCCCGGTGATGCAGCTCGAAATCCGCAACGCCGTCGAGCGTGACAGGATCGTCTATAACGCCATCGGATTCGCCGCCGGCTGTCTCATCGCGATCTTCTTTTTCCGCCGCGCGTCCTTCATGGTCATCGCCGCCGGGCCTCCGCTGATCGCCATATTGTTCGCCCTCGGCGCGCTCGGCTGGCTCGATTTTCGCCTCAACATGTTTGTCAACGTGATGACTCCGCTGATCATGGTCATCAGCTTTTCCGACAGCATGCAGCTCACCTTCGCCGCGCGGGATCGGTTGCTGGCCGGACAGACCAAGATCGAAGCGCTGCGGAACGCCATCCTCGTGGTCGGGCCGGCTTGCGTATTGACCCATGCGACCGCGGCTCTGTCTTTCTTGGCTCTCTGGTTCTCTAGCTCGGAGCTCATCCGCACCTTCGGGGAGGCGGGCCTTATCGCGACCCTCATCGCGCTGGTCGCGGTTCTTGTGCTGACGCCCCTGCTTGGCGTCCTGCTGTTGCGCAATGAAGCGGGTTTCGCCGCTAGGCTCGGACGCGGCGGCGATTTCGGCGTCGCGGTTCTGCGCCGCTTTTGCGGCTTCATCGCGGCCCGCATGGTCAGCCGTCCGGGGCTCTATAGCCTGATCGGCCTCCTCACCGTCGGTTGCCTCGGCTTTGCCTATGCCACCCTTGAGCCAAGATATCGGCTCGCCGATCAGGTGCCGGACAAGCAACAGGCCGTCGCGGCGAGCGGCCGCCTTGACGCCAAGCTCGCCGGCGCCAATCCGATCGACCTGTTGATCGAATTCCCGCCAGGCGCGTCGCTCTACGCGCCGGAAACTCTCGACGTGATCGCGCGGGCGCATGCAATCCTGGAGCGACAGGCCGGCGTCGGCAATGTCTGGTCGCTCGAGACATTGCGCCGCTGGCTCGCGGAAAAGGCGGGCAAGACCGATGTGGCCACTCTCAAGCAATATGTCGATTTATTGCCGGACCATCTGACGCGGCGCTTCATTTCCGCCGGTCGCGACGCCGTGGTCATTTCCGGCCGAATGCCCGATGCGGACGCAAGCCAACTCTTGCCTGTCGTCGATGCGCTCAACATGTCCCTCACCGGGCTCCGCGCGGCGCATCCGGGCTACAGCATTTCGGTGACGGGGTTGTCGGCGATCGCGGCGCGCAACAGCGCCAACATGATCGGAAAATTGAACCGCGGCTTGACGCTGGAATTCATCTTCGTCGCGATCTTTATTGGCGTGGCCTTCCGCTCCGTCGCGGTGACGCTCGCAAGCATTCTGCCCGGAATTTTCCCTGTCGTGGCGGCGGGCGCGGCGCTCCACCTGTTGGGGCAGGGCTTGCAATTTGCGAGCATCGTCGCCTTGACCGTCTCATTTGGGCTTGGCCTCAGCGCGACGATCCATTTCCTCAATCGGCTGCGCCTCGAGGACGATCCAAGCGACGATGCAGAGGTTGCGGTCGAACGCGCGACCGTCCTGGTTGGACCGGCCCTTATCCTCACCTCCATTGTGCTTGCTTGCGGGCTGGCGGTGACGGTCTTTTCCGACCTGCCGTCCTTGCGCCTTTTCGGCTGGCTCAGCGCCTTCGCGATGATCGCGGCGCTTGTCGCCGATCTTTTGATCTTGCGGCCGACCGCCATGTTCCTGCGCCGGCTCGAGCGCCGCGCCGGCGCATGGTGGGCCCCTTCGCGCGCCTGCGAAAGGCGGCGAGCCTAGGGCATGTCGCGAAAAAGGCGATCGGCTTTTGCGATCAGAACGTGTTCCAGCTCTTTGAAATTGAGCGCGTCTTGATCAGATGGCGTCATCTGATCGGGCGGAATTCCGAGCCTCATCCCTTGCGCAATGTAATCGCCACATTTGCGACGTCGGTGCCGCCGTGCGGGGTGATCGCGACGGTCTGCTGACTGCCGTGTGTCCTAACGGTCAGGCTAGCCGCGAAGCCCGCGCCAGCCACATGCGCTTGGATCTCGGCGCTGGTGGCGCGGCCGGAGACGTTGCCGGACGCATTATGCGTCGCCTCGCTCCAAGTGCCAGAAATTGCGCCGCCTTCAAAAATAACATTGCTGCTTATGTCGAGCTTGTAGCTGTCGCTTGCGCAGCGCAAGCTTTGATTGAGAGCCCTGCCGGTCGCGTTGACCGCATAGGTCGCCTTGCAGCGAATCCGTTCCGTCGAGCCGTTTGTCAGGGCGATCGTGCCGCCGCCCGACCAATAACCGGAAAGGCCGTGGAATGGACCTTCGGCCGCCCGCTGCGCGAAACCCTGCGACGCGACGAGAGAAAGGCCGGCGGCGAAAACCGCCTGCTTGAGCAAGGAAGATTTTGGCTGCGAGATAAAGGAAGACATGAAATTTGCTTTCCATGACATGCGCGGGGAGCCCCGAGCCTCGCCGGCTCCGAGCCAGGACTAGTCCCGCAAGTTCAAAAAATCAACGGCGCGCCATGAAAACAAGGCGCCGCTGCGTGCGGGGGCGGCTTCGCCAAGCCTTCAAGACGGGGCGCGGCCTTGCGATTGAGCGAGGCCGAGTCCCAAAATCGCGCCTCCGAGCACAGGCAAGGCGGTTCCGAAAGGACCGGTATTGATGAAAGCCTGCACGATCAGCACGGCCACGCAGGCGGCCCCGGCGGCTGGATAAAAAGAGTTGCGGCCGCGAATCGACGCACCGCGGAGCAGGACGAGCAGGGCGATCGTCGCCGCCGCCACCGCATACCATAGCATCGGCCTGCCCATCTCAATCGAAAGTTGCGCCGCCGCGGTCACCGCCTCGTGTTCGCCCGGTCGCGGATTGGCCGATTGATAGATTGGCAGCACAGACACGAACGCGCCGGCCCCGTCGCCGAGAAACGGCGCATCGGCCAGAATGCGCTGGGTCAATTCGAGGGAGGCCGCGTCCTTTTTCACGAAGGCCAATCTCGGATCCGAACTATTGCCGGCGGCGCCGGTCACTAGTGCGAGAGCGATCACGCTCGCCGTAACGCCGATCGCCCCGGCGCCCCACCGTCCGAGGTCGAGACGGCGGACAAGGATAACCGCGCCAAACATGACAAGACCGCAACTCGCCGCGAATATAAGCGATCCGGACCGGGCCGCGACCACCGCAATCGTGCAGATGAGGAAAGCGGAAAGCGAGGCGAGCGCGGAGAAACGAAATTTCGATGGGCTTTGGCCGGGCTTGGCCCCTCTGGTCTCATGACGCTCATAGACGAGCATGATGCAGGCGGCTGAGAATATAACGCCAAGACAGGCGCAATCGAGCGCTTCCTCGCGCGCGGCGAGGCCGCCCATGCCGAATATCTCCGATATGGCGACGACGACGGCGATCAGCACGGTCACGACTGTCAAGCCGACGAGCACCGCTTCGGCGCGGTCGCGATTGAGGGTCACCGCGGTCGCTAGCAAGGCGACGCCGACAAATGAGAGGTAGCGCGCAAGCGCCATCGCGGTCGCGCCAATGTCCACGCTGACGCTTCCGCTTACGCCGTGGGGAAACCCGGCCGCGACGCTCGGCCAAACAGGATGCGCCAGTTCGGAAATCTTCGCCCAGGGCAGAGCTGACGACAAAGGCAGCGGAAGCAATTGGAGCAAAATCCAGATCGCGGGGATCGCCGCGCCAATCACAAAGGGCTTGCTGAGCTTGCCAAAACGTCGAGCCTCCCCCGGCGGCATTCGGATCGATACAAAAACAAGGCCCAACGCCACGAACAGGAGGGTGAGGGCGGGAAGGATTGGCCCGTCGATAATGAGGGTCGCGGGACAAAGGCTGATGAGGCCAAGAAGAGCGCCGAGAGCGATAAACATTGCAATCGCCTGTTCAGACCGGAGGTGTGGAAGAAAAACGCATTCGCCGCGCGAGCCCGAGGGACGCAGGCGCCAGAGCCTGTTCGCGCGACGCAGAAGCTCGATATCATGTGGTCGAAACGCGATAAAACAAAAACGGGGTCAACTATTTATCGGCACCTCCGAGGCCGAATGCGGGGTGGAGATTCTTCATCGCCGATAGAAATGGCTTGGCGCAATTCCTTTCTTTGCGAGCCAACCCGTCTTTGCGAGCCAACCCGCGCGGCGCCTGCATCATATTGAAGCGAGCTCGGCGGGCTTCTTCTCCTGGAGGAACCAGCGATAGACTGCCGCGACGCCTTGCTCGAGGCTTGTTTTCGGCCGCCAGCCGAGGGCGGCGAGGCGGCTCGAATCCATGAGCTTGCGCGGGGTGCCGTCCGGTTTGCTCGTGTCGAAGACGAGGGCGCCCTCGAAGCCGACGACGCGGCCAATGGTCTCCGCGAGTTGACGAATGGTTACATCGGAGCCGGCGCCGCAATTGATCGGTTCATCGCCGTCATAATGATTGGTCAAGAACACGACGGCGTCGGCGAGATCGTCGACATAGAGGAATTCGCGCAACGGCGTTCCGGTGCCCCAGACGACGACTTCCTGCTTCGCCGGTCTCCTTGGCCTCGTGAAACTTGCGGATCAGCGCCGGCAGCACGTGGCTCGTCGCGAGGTCGAAATTGTCGCCTGGGCCATAAAGGTTGGTCGGCATGGCCGAGATGTAGTCGCCGGCCGAATTGCTTGCGATAGGCCTGGCAGAGCTTGATCCCGGCGATCTTGGCGATCGCATACCACTCGTTGGTCGGCTCGAGCGGGCCGGTCAGAAGCGCCTCCTCCCTGATCGGCTGCGGCGCGAATTTCGGATAGATGCAGGACGAGCCGAGGAACAGCAGCCTTTCGACGCCGGCCCGGTGCGCCGCCTCGATGACGTTCGCCTCGATGACCAGATTTTCGTAGAGGAATTCGGCCGGATAGGAGTCGTTGGCGAGGATGCCGCCGACCTTGGCCGCCGCCAGGATGATGACGTCGGGCTTGGCCTTCGCGACCCAAGCCCGACGGCGGCTTGCTCGCGCAGATCGAGCTCGGCGCGGTCGACCGTCAGCACTTCGACGTCTTCTGTCGCGAGCCGCCGCACGATCGCCGAGCCGACCATGCCGCGATGGCCGGCGACCCAGATGCGTCGCTTGCCCGCGAAACTGCCTGACGCGTTGGTCATGACCTCTCCCTCAAGCCCGGCCGCGCGCCTTCATCACGATCAGGTCGCTCGCGACCATTTCGGACACGAGCTGCGGGAAACTGGTCGTGTGCCTCCAGCCGAGCTTCTCGAACGCCTTGGTCGCATCGCCGATCAGCAGATCGACTTCGGTCGGACGAAAATAGCGCGGATCGATCTCGACCAGGCTTTTGCCGGTCTTGCGTGTCGAGGCCGCGCTCCTCGACGCCGCTCGCCCTTCCAGGCGATCTCGACGCCGACCTCGGCGAAGGCGCGTTCGACGAATTCGCGCACCGTGTGGGTTTCGCCGGTCGCCAGCACGTAATCGTCCGGCTTCGGCCTGCTGCAGCATCCGCCACATGCCGTCGACATAATCGCGCGCATGGCCCCAGTCGCGCTTGGCGTCGAGATTGCCGAGATAGAGCTTCTCCTGCAGGCCGAGATGGATCGCGGCGACCGCGCGGGTGATCTTGCGCGTGACGAAGGTCTCGCCCCGCATCGGGCTCTCATGATTGAACAGGATGCCGTTCGAGGCGTGCATGCCGTAGGCTTCGCGATAATTGACCGTGATCCAATAGGCGTAAAGCTTGGCGGCGGCGTAGGGCGAGCGCGGATAAAACGGCGTCGTCTCGTTCTGCGGGATCGCCTGCACCTTGCCGTAGAGCTCCGAGGTCGAAGCCTGATAGAAGCGGGTCTTGTCGCCGAGATTGAGAATGCGGATCGCCTCGAGAAGGCGCAGCGTGCCGAGCGCGTCGGCATTGGCGGTATATTCCGGCGTCTCGAAGCTCACCTGCACATGGCTTTGCGCGGCGAGATTGTAGATCTCGTCCGGCTGCATCTCCTGGATGATGCGGATCAGATTGGTGGAATCGGTCATGTCGCCATAATGCAGGAAGAAATTGAGGTCCGGCTCGTGCGGATCCTGGTAGAGATGATCGACGCGATCGGTGTTGAAGAGCGACGAGCGCCGCTTCACCCCATGCACGATATAGTCTTTCGACAGGAGTAGCTCGGCGAGCAGAGCGCCGTCCTGACCTGTGACGCCGGTGATCAAGGCAACTTTTTTTGCGGTCATTCGCGAAAAGAACCTTTAAACGCTTCGAGTTGCGGGCGGGCGGAGGCGCGATTGGCGTGTCGCCAAGGCTATAACAGATAAGCTTGGTGCTGGCCAGATCTTCCGGCCGCTTGGCGTCCGGCAAGCTCGCCGTTGAGACAGGCCGCACGAGCAGCTCTTTTTCGATCAGACAGACTTATTTGATCAAAAACAATTCCTTCAAATTCAATGCGTTGGCCTCGGAAGTCAGATCCACGCCGATGAGCAGGCCAGCGCTTCAGCGTCCCCGTCGCCTTGGGCTTCCGCGACGGAAACCGCAGTCATGTTGATGATGCCGCGCGTTGTCGTCGAAGGCGTCAAAATATGGGCTGGCTTGGCGGCGCCGATCAGGATCGGGCCGACCGGCAGGGCGTCGGCCATGACCATTGTCATCGTATAGGCGATATTGGCGGAGTCGAGATTGGGCATGACGAGAACATTGGCCTCGCCCTGCAGGCGCGAGGACGGCAGGACGCGGTCGCGGATCGCTTCCGACAATGCGGCGTCGGCCTGCATTTCCCCGTCGACTTCGAGATCCGGCGCGCGTTGGCGCAGGATGGCCAGCGCAGTGCGCATCTTGACTGAGGACGGCGCGTCGTCCGAGCCGAAATTTGAATGCGACACGAGAGCGATCTTGGGCTCCAGGCCGAACCGGCGGACATGGCGCGCGCACATCAGCGCCAGCTCTGCGATCTCGGCGGCGGAGGGATCATGCCTGACCTGGGTGTCGGCGAGAAAGAACGCACCCTTATGGGTGATCATCAAGCTCATGGCGGAAAAATCGGTGGCGCCCGGAATGAGCCCGATCACATCATTGATATGACGCAAGCGCGACTTGAACCGTCCGTCGAGGCCGCAAAGCATCGCGTCGGCGTCGCCGCGCCTCACCGCGATGGCCGCGATCACGGTCGCATTGGTCCGCACCAGCGTCCGCGCGGCGTCGGGGGTGACCCCGCGTCGGCCGGCGCACTCGAGATAGGTCGCGACGTAATCGCGGTAGCGTGGATCGTCATGCGGATTGATGAGCTCGAAATCGCGGCCCGGCCGCACCGAAAGGCCGAAGCGGGCGAGCCGCGCCTCGACGACCGGGGGACGGCCGACGAGGATCGGCTTGGCCAGTCCTTCTTCTACAATTGTCTGGACCGCGCGAAGCACGCGCTCGTCCTCGCCCTCCGCGTAAATGACCCGTTTCGGGTTGGCCTTGGCCGCCTGCATCAAGGGCTTCATGATGAAGCCGGAGCGGAACACAAAGCGAGAGAGCGTTTCTTCATAGGCCGCGAAATCGGCGATCGGGTTTTTCGCGACGCCGCTCTCCATGGCGGCCCTCGCCACCGCCGGCGCGATCCGCAAGATCAGGCGCGGGTCGAACGGCGAGGGAATGAGGCTGTCCTTGCCATAGCGGCGCGCCTCGCCGCCATAGGCCCTGGCGACGACGTCCGAGGGCGGCTCATGCGCCAATTGCGCGATCGCCCGAACGGCGGCGAGCTTCATCGCCTCATTGATGGTCGAGGCGGCGACATCGAGGGCGCCGCGAAACAGATAGGGAAAGCAAAGGACATTGTTCACTTGATTGGGATAATCCGAACGTCCGGTGCAAATCATGGCGTCGGGCCGCGCCGCTTGCGCCGCTTCCGGCTCGATCTCGGGCGTCGGATTGGCGAGCGCCATGACGAGTGGCCGCTCGCCCATCTCTTTCATCATCTCCGGCTTCAGCACCCCGCCCGCCGAAAGTCCGAGAAATATATCCGCGCCGCCGATGACGTCGGCGAGCCGGCGCGCGTCCGTGTCCCTCGCATAGATCTCCATGCGGGCGTTCATCGCCGCCTTGCGGCCTCTGTAGACGACGCCTTCGAGATCGGTGACGTAAATATTTTCGCGGCGCGCGCCGAGGCTGACCAGAAAATCGAGGCAGGCGAGCGCCGCCGCGCCGGCGCCCGAGGTGACGATCTTCGCCGCGTCGAGCGATTTGCCGGTCAATTCCATCGCATTGAGAATGGCCGCGGCGACGATGATCGCGGTGCCGTGCTGGTCATCGTGGAAGACCGGGATCGCCATGCGCTCGCGCAGCCTTCGCTCGACCTCGAAACATTCCGGCGCCTTGATGTCCTCCAGATTGACGCCGCCGAAACTCGGCTCCAGCGCGGCGATCATGTCGACGAGCCTGTCAATGTCGGTTTCCGCAATCTCGATGTCGAAGACGTCTATCCCCGCGAATTTCTTGAACAGAACCGCCTTGCCCTCCATCACCGGCTTGGCGGCGAGCGGACCGATATTGCCGAGGCCGAGGACGGCGGTGCCATTGGTCACGACGGCGACGAGATTTTGCCGGATTGTGAGTTCGGCGGCGGCGGCGGGATCGGCCGCGATGGCGAGGCAAGCCGCGGCGACCCCGGGCGAATAGGCGAGCGCGAGATCGTGCTGCGTCCCAAGCGGCTTCGTGGCCTGAATCTCAAGCTTACCCGGTCGCGGCGAACGATGGTAATGAAGCGCGCGCGACGCAAGGTCGGACGTGATGGATTCGGCCATGGACCAATTCTCTGTCGAAGCTTGTGCGCAGGGCATACGCGGACGCGGCGGCGGTGTCCACCGCGCGCGAATTTCGCGGGCCCGCGAGGCCAAAGCCTCGCCGCGACGTCCCGGCTGTTGGGTCCGCCTCGGCGACGGAGTATAAGGCGCGCGTGCAACTAGGGAGCGCTCATGCCCGCTGACAAGCCAAGCCAGATCAAGCTCGTCGGCGACGCGGCGAGCCTCAGGGCCAAAGTCGCGGAGTGGCGGCGCGACGGTGAAACGATCGCTTTCGTTCCAACCATGGGCGCGCTTCATGACGGGCATATATCGCTCGTGCATGAAGCCAAAAGGCTGGCTCGTCGCGTCGTGATGTCGATTTTCGTCAATCCGACGCAATTCGCTCCAACTGAGGATTTCAGCGCCTATCCTCGAACCTTCGAGGCGGACGCCGAAAGGTTCGAGGCGGCCGAAGGCGACGTCATTTTCGCGCCCGCCACCGAGGAGATTTATCCGCGAGATTTCGCGACCTTGATCACGGTCGCTGGTCCGGCCGCCGTCGGCCTCGAGGATCGGTTCAGGCCGACGCATTTTTCTGGCGTTGCGACAATCGTGGCGAAACTGCTCAACCAATGTCGCGCCGATGTCGCGATATTTGGCGAGAAAGACTATCAGCAGCTGAAAGTCGTGACGCAAATGGCGCGCGATCTCGATTTCGAGACGAAGATCCTCGGCGCGCCGACGGTCCGCGAGAAAGACGGCCTCGCGCTGTCCTCGCGCAATGTCTATTTGTCGCCCGAAGAGCGGCGGATCGCGCCGCTTCTTCATGCGACGCTTGCGCGATGCGCCGCCGACATCAATGGAGGGGCTGGAATTGAGGCCGCATTGGGCGTCGCCAGAGCCGTGCTCGCCAAAGCCGGGTTCAACGCCGATTATGTCGAGGCCCGTAGCGCCGAGACCTTGCGGCCGATCGAGTCCCGCACGGAACCGATTAGGCTTCTCGCCGCGGCCAGGCTCGGCAAGACCCGGCTCATCGACAATATTGCGGTGTGACGCATTATCGCTTGCGCCGGACGAATTCGCGACAGACATTTTCGTGAAAGGGGAAATCATGGCAGGCGATGAGGCGGCGTTTTGCAGCCCATGATCATAAATTCCTATGCACATGCGCCCGTTCTGCTGGCCGGACGCATAGCCTGATCTTTTCGAGCAATCCCGATTGATCATTTCCGGAAAATTTCGCCATGAGCCCAAACGCTACGCGATACAATTTCTTTTTCAATGTGATCCATTGGGTATTGATTCTGGTGAGCTTAGTTTTGCTTGGATTAGGCTGGTATATTAAATATATGCCGCCAACGCCTCAGGCGCGAAAATTTCTATTTGAGTTACATATATCGCTAGGTCTTACGATCGCAATTCTAATTTTCATTCAGATCTTTTTATGGATCCTATTCAAACGGACATCCCTCCCTAATGAACTTAAAAGATGGAAAGATCTATCAGTTAATGCATTATATGCGATTATATATTTCTCCTTAGTTTTGATTCTTGTCAGCGGATACCTCCAGGCTGTTTTCGGCGCGACGCCCGTAGAGTTTTGGGGCGTCGCTCTGCCAGTCTGGGGCGTAGTCGACGTTACCTTAGCTGCGTTTTTTGGGACGATTCATGGACTCTTGGCCTTTGCATTGGTCGGATCGATTTTGGCCCATGTCTGCGTCTTGGCGCTGAACTTTCTTTTCCCGCCGAGCGCTGGGGGTCCGACACCGCCGCTGGCGGCGCGAGAGCCGCGCAGCCTTCTGCCGGATGAGACGAGATCTCGAACCATCGCCCGGACGGCGCAAAAACTGGCGCGAACCCTGACGGTCTGCGGCTGGCTCGCCTTTGGGCTGCAATTCGTGCTCGCCTTCATTTCGGGGCTCTTATTGGCGGTCGCGACGTCGGGCCGCGCCTTCAGCCCCGGCGCGGCGAGTTTCGGAGACGCCATATATTGGGCCGGCGATGGATTCTTGCTGCTGTGTTTAGCAATATTAGTAGATTTATATTACATTCGAGCGGCAAGAAAGATTTCTTTAAGGCCGAATTCGTTTTTTCATAAGAATTATAGGATCTCATTTTGGTTTCTGGCTGCCGGCATGCTGATTGGGCTCGCAGGAATAGTAGTATCTTTCATCGGCGTTGCGCTGAGCACAACGCTTCTCATCGCAAAGACAGTGTCCCAGCCTCCCGGAATAGCGATCACTGATCCAAGTAAAATTATTCGGGCTCTCGACGTATTCCTGCTGCTTGTGAACTTCTGTTTGCTCTCGGCCCATTTCATCGGCTCAGGCGTCGCTTTATGGTTAACCAATCGCGCCTCAAAGGCCCTCCTCGCATATTTAGGCGGCCTCGATCGGAGAGGCGAGAAGGAATGGCCGGATCGAAACGCAGAGACAGCTCCCGGCCCAGCGCGCTCCGTTGATCGCAAATAGCTCCTCCATGCGGGCAAAATTTCTTGCCGCTAATATGAAGCTCGGCGAAATAAGATGACCAGCGCGGAGCGCATCGTATTGGTGACCGTCGTCGGGTTGGTTCAAGGCGTCGGCTATCGCGCCTGGACCCAAAGGCGCGCGGAAGCGCTCGGCGTCCGGGGCTGGGTGCGCAATCGCCTGAATGGCGATGTCGAAGCGATTTTCGCCGGCCCGCCCGAAGCCGTCGAGGCGCTCTGCGCGGCCTGCTGGCGTGGTCCCTCGCTCGCGCGCGTCGGAAAGGTGGAGGTCGTCGAACCGGACGCGGCGAATTTGGCGGAGTTCGACGCGGCGGCGGGATTTCGTCAGATCGCCACGATTTAGCCCTTTGCTCCAAGTGTGGGGCAGATGGTGTGGGGCAGTTGGCGTGGGGCCGATCGCGCCCTCGCGAAATTCTGCCGCGAGATGGAAGGGGTGGAGAACTAAAGTGACGAACGCAACTCTCTTCGCTGAAGCGATCAGTCCCGCCAATCGCGCCGACCCCTATCCGCTCTACGCCCGCTTGCGGGAGACCCCCGTCTCGCGCCAGGACGACGGCGCCTATGTCGTCAGCACCTATCATGAAATTCGCAGCCTTCTCTACGACCCGAGGCTGAGCTCGGAGGATCTGCCCGAGCCCAGGCACCCGAAGACCGGCATCTGATCAAGGATTGGATCATCAATCCGATCAAGGACAGGATCATCGCGCGTCATCGTCCGTTGATCTTTCGCGATCCTCCCGATCATGATCGGCTGCGTCTTCAGGTCATGCATCAGTTCACGCGGGAGCGGGTGCAGGCCATGCACGGTCGAAATCCACGCGATCGTGGACGATCTCATCAACCGGATGGAGGGGCGACCGACACTCGATCTCGTCGACGAGTTTTCCTATCCTCTGCCCGTGGTCGTGATCTGTGAGCTTCTCGGCGTGCCGCCGGAGGATGAAAGCAGGTTCGAAGGCTGGTCCAAGACGCTCGCGCGCGCGCTCGATCCCGATCTGCGCCTCGACGAAGAGGAGCTGGCCAAGAATTTGGAAGCCTATGATGCGATAACGGCCTATCTCGGCGACGTCATTAGAGCGAAACGCAAACGCCCAGGAAACGATCTCTTGTCCGGATTGGCGACGCGCCGCGACAAGACGGGGGGACGAATGGGGAAATATGACCTCATCGCGACCGCCGTCCTTCTGCTCGTCGCCGGCCATGAGACGACCGTAAATCTCATCGCCAACGGCATGCTCGCATTGCTGCGCCATCCCGAACAATTGGCGCGATTGCGCAAGGACCCGAAGCTTGCGCCGCGCGTGGTCGAGGAGACTTTGCGCTTCGAGCCGCCGGTGCATTTCCGGACTCGCAAGGCGCTCGCCGAGATCGACATTGGCGGCGCGCGGATTCCCAAGGGCGCGCCGCTCATTCTGCTGTTCGCCTCCGGCAACCGCGATCCGAAGCGCTTTTCCGATCCGGACCGTTTCGATCCGGACCGGGCGGATAATCAGCACTTCGGCTTCGGCGGCGGCCCGCATTATTGTCTCGGCGCGCCGTTGGCGCGGATCGAGGCCGAGGCGGCCCTCGTCGCGCTCGCCAGCCGGCTCATCGAGCCAAGGCTCGCCCTCGACCCTCCGTCCTATCGCGAGGGCGCCTCGTTACGCGGGCCGCGGCATCTCGAGCTCACGGTCGAGGGGGTTTTCGACCCGCCGCGCCAAGCCGTGGCGGCGGAGGGTGCTGGCGCGCGCCCGGCGTGATAGGATTAATTAGTTTTGGGAGCAAATACATGCGCCGGAGCGCGATTTCCTTAGCCGGGCTTATCCTTGTTTGCCTCATCCTCGCCGGATGCGACCCATGCGGCCATCCGGTTAAATTCAACACGCCCAGCGCTTGCTATGAGGATCCGCAAGAGAAGTGAGCGGCGGGTTTTTCGACATCATAGCCACGCGGACTGTGGGTTTTCCCACAAGCAGAGGAGCGGCGCGCCGGTACAACCTTCTCATCGCAGCCCCAGAGCGCGTTCCGATTGAATGGAATCATTCAATCGATAAGAACTCGCTCTAGATCAATAAGTTGGAGCATGTTCTGATCGAAAAAGTCGATCAACTTTTTCGGAACATGCTCTAGAGGCCGCGAACCATTCGACAACATGGAAGGGGTGCCGGAATGTCCACAACCAATAGCTATGCTCAACAGCGGTCTCTCCGTCGCGCCGCGCGCGGGGTCATGATTATTCTCACTCTGGCCGTCGGAGCGGCCGCGCTCGCCCTCGGTGGCTGCACTTGCGCGGATGCCAATGGCAATTCAATCCAATGTACAGACCACTATTGAACCAGGAATACTGGCAGTCTTGATAAACGACTTCAAGTTAAGGAGTTCGAGAGCAGGTTTCTGCTGGATTTATTCTTGATGAAGCCCGAAAGGGGCGTCTCGAAGGCCGCGAGGGCGGTCCTTCAAGGCGTCCTTTTCGGCTGGGGCCTGCCCCGGCCAGGACGCTCCTCACGCCGCGGCGGGCCAACCGGTTCGCCTTCCCTTCGCCGTCCGCGCCTGCTATCTCGCAAGCCATGACAACCCATTCTCTCGAAAACATCCGCAATTTCTCCATTGTCGCCCATATCGACCATGGCAAATCGACGCTCGCCGACCGATTGATCCAGACGACCGGGACGATCGCCGAGCGCGACATGGTCGAGCAGGTGCTCGATTCGATGGATATCGAGCGGGAGCGCGGCATCACCATCAAGGCGCAGACGGTTCGGCTCGAATATAAGGCTCTTGATGGTAAGACCTACATCCTGAACCTCATGGACACGCCCGGCCACGTCGATTTCGCCTATGAGGTCTCACGGTCGCTCGCCGCCTGCGAAGGCTCGCTTCTCGTGGTCGACGCGAGCCAAGGGGTCGAGGCGCAGACGCTCGCCAATGTCTATCACGCGCTCGACGCCGGCCATGAGATCGTGCCGGTCCTGAACAAGATTGACCTCCCCGCCGCCGAGCCGGAGCGGATCAAGCAGCAGATCGAGGATGTGATCGGGCTCGACGCCTCTGAAGCCGTGCTCATTTCGGCGAAAACCGGGCTCGGCGTCGATCTCGTGCTGGAGGCGATCGTCAAGCGCCTGCCGCCCCCGAAGGGCGATGAGGACGCGCCGTTGAAGGCGCTCCTCGTCGACTCCTGGTACGACGCCTATCTCGGCGTGGTCGTGCTCGTGCGCGTCATCGACGGCATGCTAAAGAAAGGCCAGAAAATCAAGATGATGGGCACGGACGCCCATTATGAGATCGACAAGATCGGCGTCTTCCGGCCAAAAATGCAGGATGTCGCCGCGCTGGGGCCGGGCGAAGTCGGCTTCATCACCGCCCAGATCAAGCAGGTCGCGGACACCCGCGTCGGCGACACGATCACCGATGAGCGCAGATCCTGCGTCGAGGCCCTGCCGGGCTTCAAGCCGGCCCAGCCCGTGGTCTTTTGCGGGCTTTTCCCGGTCGACGCCGCCGATTTCGACGATTTGCGCGCCGCGATGGGCCGGCTTCGCCTCAATGACGCGAGCTTTTCCTATGAGATGGAAAGCTCCGCCGCGCTAGGCTTTGGCTTTCGCTGCGGCTTTCTCGGTCTCTTGCATCTGGAGATCATCCAGGAGCGGCTCGAGCGCGAATTCAATCTCGATCTCATCGCGACCGCCCCCTCGGTGGTCTATCGGATCGTCCAGCGCGGCGGCGAGACGCTCGAATTGCACAATCCGGCCGACATGCCCGATCCGACCAAGATCGAGGAGATCCAGGAGCCCTGGATTCGCGCGACCATTCTCACGCCCGATGATTATCTCGGCGCGGTGCTGAAGCTCTGCCAGGAGCGGCGCGGGGTTCAGGTCGATCTCAACTATGTCGGCAAGCGCGCCATGGCGACCTATGATCTGCCGCTCAATGAAGTCGTGTTCGATTTCTACGATCGGCTGAAGTCGATCTCGAAAGGCTACGCCAGCTTCGATTACGCGATCACGGATTATAAGCCCGGCGATCTCGTCAAAATGTCGATCCTCGTCAATGCCGAGCCGGTCGACGCCCTCTCCATGCTGGTGCATCGCGATCGCGCCGATATGCGCGGCCGCGTCATGGTGGAGAAGCTGAAGGAGCTGATCCCGCCGCACATGTTCCAGATCCCGATCCAGGCGGCGATTGGCGGCAAGATCATCGCGCGCGAGACCGTCCGGGCGCTGCGCAAGGACGTGACGGCGAAATGCTATGGCGGCGACGCTACCCGGAAGCGCAAGCTGCTGGAGAAGCAGAAGGCCGGCAAGAAGAAGATGCGGCAATTCGGCAAGGTCGAGATCCCGCAGGAGGCGTTCATCGCGGCGCTGAAAATGGACGGGTGAGGACAGGAGATGGAGTCCGGCCGTCATGGTCGGCCTCGGGCGTGACGACGAGCCTCGCGGCCGGCTTCGATCCTCGTCGCCTGGATCCATACTTTCCCGCGAAGGCGCGCAAGCCGCTGATTTCAAAAGCCGCCGTTTTATCGAACCCTTTGGCAGGTCTTGAAAGCTACAAATCGAAAGCGTATCGTTGAACGAACTCAGGGGTCCGAGGAGTAGGTTTATGTTTAAGCAATTGGCTGTGGTTGGAAGAACGGTCGATTTGTTCTTCGTTGGGGCCCACAATATCGGGCTGTCAGGCATAGCTGACTTGCTGTTTTTCTCGAGATTTTCAGACAAAGAAAGAAAATTAAATATTAAATCAATGAATAGACAAATTGTATACCGTGGAAAGACTGATAGAAAAACCCTTTATCCGCTTTATTCAAGAGATTTTATCATAAACGACACGCCGGCTCATCCCATCAAGACCATCGTGGACGCAGGCGCCAACATTGGCGATCAGACGATACGCTTTCGTCATTTTTATCCGGGGGCCAGGATTGTCGCGGTCGAGCCGGAGCCAGGCAATTGCGATATTTTGCGCAAGACGTTTCATGATGACTCCTCGGTCGCGATTGTCGAAGGGGCGCTGTGGAAGAGCTCGCAGGATTTGGCGCTTCAGATCGGCGAGAGTTCCGTCGCGCATTCGGTGGGCGCGGTGGACGGCGCCACGGCGACAGGCGGCACGGTGCGGGCGTATAGCGTGCCGGATCTCATGCGCGACCAGGGCCTCGCGGAGATTGATTTGCTGAAGCTCGATGTGGAAGGCGCGGAGCTCGATATTTTCGAGAATGCCGGCGATTGGATCGACCGGGTCAATGCGGTTGTTTTCGAGCCCCATGACCGCATGCGGCATGGCTGCGCCTTCGCGGTCATCCGGAATTTTATTGACCGCGAGTTCGATTTATTCATCGGCGGGGAATACATTATAATTATTAAGCGCGGCCTCGGCTGGACAGTCTCCATGCCGCTTTATTACTAGAAGCCTAGGCCCTCGCCGGTTCGCGCGTCCGTTCAGAGAAAATTCCGCGGCCAGATCATCGTGCGCCACATATGCGCGACCGGGGAATTGTCGAAGCCCAAGCCTTCCTTTGGCTGGCGGAAATGCCGCCCGATAATATCGGTGAAATCCTCGAGCTTCACTTCGCTGTCGGGCGCGAAGGAATAGAGATCATTGAGCGTGATCATGCGCGCCTTATCATACCATTTGTGGCCTCGCGCGTAGTCATAATCCGCTTGAATATAGGGTTCCGGCTGATAATCCTCGCCGAACAGCTCGATATAGGACTTCGGATAGTCATAGCCGACTGACGCGTCGGGGAAGAAGCGCAGCGCCTGATGATAGCGCACCGCCCAGGCGACCTCTTCATCGACATAGGGTTCGATGAGCTGCGCGCCCCAATATCCATGGTCGCTTCCGATAAGCCCGCCGAGCGCGATGTCATGCAGGAGGCAGGCGAGGACGCCCTTCTCGTCGACCCCGGACTCCAGCGCGAGATTGGCGCTTTGCAGCATATGGTCGACGGTATGCGGGTGGATTCGCTTCTCGAAAAATTCGCGCAAGGTCGGCGCCGCCGACATTTTCGGCAAGGCCGGGTCGCAGCCCATCATCACCTTGGGTTTGGGCGGTTTCCGCGTTGGGAGAATCGCATCGAATTTCGTCAGATGCTCGGGCTCGCCAAGGGTCGCGATCGCCGGCTTGACCGCAATTCTTTCGGGAAAGGCTCCGGCGCCGCCCGTTGGACCGTCTCGTTCGAGCCGGAGGCAGCCTCAGATCGATCATCCATGGCGCAAACCCTTTGTCACATCCAAAGCCGCTTCATTCGATGCGGAGATAATGGCGCGCGGCCATTCCGGCAAGCGTCGCGCCGCGCGCTCACCCGCCGAGATAGGCGTCGGCTATGTCCGTCCGCCCGAGCAATTCGCGGCCGGGACCTTCGATCGCGATCCGTCCGGTTTCAAGGACGTAGGCGTAATCGGCGAGTTCAAGCGCCGCATGGGCGTTTTGCTCGACGAGCAGGATGGTGCGGCCTTCGGCCTTGAGCCCGGCCAGGTTGCGGAAAATTTCCTCGACGAAGAGCGGGGCGAGCCCCATCGACGGCTCGTCCAGCAGCAAAAGCTTCGGCTCCGCCATCAGCGCCCGCCCGATCGCGAGCATTTGCTGCTCGCCGCCAGAAAGCAGCCCTGCGCGCTGGCGCATCCTCTCGCCCAGGCGGGGAAAGCGGACGAGCACGGAGTCCCGCCGGCGCGCCAGCTCGGCCTTGTTCGGCGCGAAATAGCCGCCCATCAGCAGATTCTCGGCGACCGTCATGTCGGCGAAGATCTGACGGCCTTCGGGCGCATGCGCGATCCCGGCGCGGGCGATGCGATGCGTCGCCGCGCGGGTCGACATCCATGTGCATGAAACGAATTTCCCCCGCCGCGCGCCTTGAGGAGGCCGGAGACGCCGCGCAGCACGGTCGTCTTGCCGGCGCCGTTGGCGCCGATCAGACAGACGATCGCGCCCTTTGGAACGGAAAAGTCGATCCCTTTGACGACAAGGCTGCGGCCATAGCCAAGCTCCAGCCCGCGAACCTCGAGGAGGGGGCCGCTCACGCCGCGGTTCCGCGCAAGGGATTGGCGCGCTTTCGACGCCGAGATAGGCCTCGATCACATGTGGATCGGCGCGAATCTCGGCCGGCGTTCCTTCGGCGATCTTGCGGCCGAAATTCAGCACGGTGATCTTTTCGCAAAGCCGCATCACGAGGCCCATGTCATGCTCGACGAGCAGGACCGCGACGCCCTGCGCCTTGACGCGGCGCAGCAATTCGGCGAGCGCGCGGGTTTCGGCCGGGTTCATGCCGGCCGCCGGTTCGTCGAGCAGGAGGAGCTTTGGCCGCGCCGCCAGCGCGCGGGCGATCTCGAGCCGGCGCTGATCGCCATAAGGGAGCTCGCCGGCGCGGCGGCTGGCGGCGGCGGCCGAGCCCGACGAAATCGAGGAGCCTAAGCGCTTCGGCGACGGCGGCGCGTTCATCCTCGCGGACGTCTTCCAGGCCGCAAGAGAATTGTCCACGAGCGAACCCCGGATATGCGCGTGGGAGCCGACGAGGACGTTCTCCAGCGCCGTCATTTCGGCGAAAAGGCGGATGTTCTGGAACGTCCGGGCGAGCCCGCGCTTAGCCCTTGCGTAGGCGGCAGGGTTTCGATTCGCGCGCCGTCCAAGCTGATCGCGCCCGCGCTTCGCCGCACCGCTCCGGTGATGAGGTTGAAGGCCGTCGTCTTGCCGGCGCCGTTGGGGCCGATGAGGCCATGCAGGCTCGCGGCCGCGACGCTCAAGTCGAGGGTCTCGACGGCGGTGAGGCCGCCGAACCGGACGGTCAGCCCGGCGATTTGCAGGAGCGGCAGGGTCACGCCTTGGCCCCAACCCGGCTGATGCGCCAGACAAGAAGCCCATGCGGCATGAAAAGCACGGCGACGACGATGATCAAGCCATTCACGACGAGGCGGTAGTCATGCAGCGGCCGCAACAGCTCCGGCAGAAGCGTCAGGATGAAGGCGCCGAGCACGGGTCCGAACGGCGACCCTATGCCGCCGAGCAGCGCGAAGCTCAGGATCGTCACGGCCGCGTCGAAACCGTAATCGTTCGGACCGATGAAGGACGAGACATGGGCGTTGAGCGCGCCGGCGAGGCCGGCGAGCATGGCCGAGGCGACCAGCGCCGCCATTTTGTAGGCGGGAAGATTGACGCCGCTTGCGCCAGCCGCGATCTCATCTTCCCTTATCGCCTCCATGGCGCGTCCGATGCGCGAGCGGCAAATCAAGGTGAAGGCGAGGAGCGCCAAGGCCAGGCAGGCGAAGATGAGCGGCAAGCCGGCCTTCGCCGGTATGCCCGAAAGGCCGAGCGCGCCGCCGGTCATGTCCGACTCGACGAGCGCGACGCGGAGAATCTCGCCAAGCCCAATCGTCGCCAGAGCGAGATAAACGCCGGAGAGACGCAAGGTTGGAACGCCGATGATCAAGGCGACGGCGGCGGGAGCCAGCATGGACGCGGCGAGGACGGCGGGAAAGGCGAGATCGAATTTCAAACTCAGCAAGGCCGAGGCGTAGGCGCCGATCCCCATGAAGGCGGCCTGGCCCAAGGATAATTGGCCGATCGCCAGAACCACATACATGCTGAGCGCCAACAGTCCGTTCACGCCGAGCGCGGCGAGGAGGTTCTGATAGGTCCAAAGGAAATCGTCGAATTGCGCCGCCATGTCAGGCTCGTTTCGCCGCCGGCGCGGCCGAAAAGGCCCTGCGGACGCGCCCATAGGGTCAAGACCAAGAGAAAAAAGCCGACCGCGTCCTTGTAGACCGAGGAAACATAGCCCGCGGTCAGCGCCTCCAGAACCCCGACCAAGAGCCCCGCCGCCAGCGCGCCGCCAATATTGCCAAGTCCGCCGAGGATGATGACGGCGAAGCCTTTCAGCGTCATCGCTTCGCCCATGTAGGGGGCGATGGCGTTATACTCGAGGCCGATCAGAACGCCCGCCGCGCCGCCGAGAGCGCCCGAAACGAAGGAGACCCGGCGCATGATCGCGCGCGTGTCGACGCCCATCAGCTCGGCCGCGTCGCCGTTTTCGGCGAGCGCGCGCATGGCGAGGCCGGTGCGGGTCGCGCTCATGAGGCCGATGAGGCCGAGCGCGAGCAGAACCGCCGTGCCGACGATGAGGATCTGCCCCGACGAAATCCTATAGCCGGCGAGGGTGAAAGAGGCGGCGTCGAAGAGGCCGATCGGAAAGCGGCGGATTTCGGCGCCCAATACGGCTGTCATCGCGGAATAAAGAAAGAGCGTCGCGCCAAGCGTCACCATTAGCGAGGCGAACTCGGGCGCGCCGGGCTTGGCGCAGCCGCGCCAAGAGCAGAAAATCCAGGAGGACCGCGACAATGCCGCTAAGGATCGCCGCCGCCGGCAGCGCCAGGGCGATCGGCGCGCCCGCGACGGATGCGAATAGGGCGAGATAGGCGCCGACCGAAAAATAAAAGCCATAGGTCAGATTGACGACGCCGAGCACGCCGAACATCAAGGTGAGGCCCAAGGCGAAAAGCGCATAGGCCGAACCGGCGACGATCCCATTGATGATTTGCTGGCCGAACATGATCCGATCTTTGGCGCGACAGGTCCGGGCGCGCCTTGTGATCGGATTGGCTCATCCAATCGAAAAAGGCGGGCGACAAGAGCTGGTTCAGTCGAGGATCTTGAATTTGCCTTGTGCGACTTCGAGCACGAGAACGCCGGATGAATCGGCCGGATCGCGGTTGGGCGTGAAGGACAGAGGTCCGGTGACCCCGGTTGCTTTCGTTTTCGACAACGCGTCCCTAATGGCTTCGCCGGAAAGTTCTGTGGCGGCGTCGATCGCGGCGGCCGCGACATGAAGCGTATCATAGGCCTGGGCCGCGAACTGGTCCGGATCGATGCCATATTTCGCCTTGTAATCGGCGACGAATTTCTGGTTCGCCGAATCAAGCTTGCCGATGAACCAGGGGCTGCCGACGAGGAGCCCATCGGCGGCGGCGCCCGCGATTTCAAGGACCTTGGGCGAATTCAAGCCATTGCCGCCGATGAAGCGGACCGAGGGCGGGAAACCTTGCGCTTGTTTGGCGAGCAGAATGCCGGCCCCGGCGTCGGCGAGGGCGGAGACGACGACCGCATCGGGTTCGACGCTTTTGATCTTGGTGATCTGAGCGGAAAAATCGGTGTCTTTCGCGCCGAAGGTTTCGGTCGCGAGGGTTTCGACGCCAAGGTCGGCCAAGGCCGCCTTGATCACGTCATAGCCGGATTTGGTGAAGGCGTCGTCGCGGCCGTAAAGGACGGCGACCTTCCTGACGCCGAATTTCGCCTGCGCGGTCTTCAGGGTGACCGGTACGACATTGGCCTCGGGCAAGGAGGTGCGGAAGACGTATGGGCCGATGGCGGTGACGCCATTCGCGGTCGTCGACGTGCCGATGATAGGGACCTTGCGCTCATTGGCGATCGGCCCGACCGCGAACATTTCCGTCGACAAGGTCGGCCCAAGCAGCAGAGCCGCCTTGGTTCGCGCGATCAATTGCCGCGCCGCGTTGATCGCTTGCTCCTTGCTTCCGGCGGAATCTTCATAGGCGATCGCCAAAGGGCGTCCGCGCACGCCGCCAGCGCGATTGACCTCGTCGAGCGCCAGATCGAAGCCATTCTTGATCGAGACGCCATATTTGGCGTTTGGTCCGCTCAGGATCTCGATCGCGCCAATCGTCACCGGGTCGGCGGCTTGCGCCGCGGCGGACTGAATTCGCCCGGCGAAGCCGATAGTCGCGCATATTAAAAGCAATAATTTCGTCAAATGCGTCATTTGGCGTTTCCTGGCGGTTCAGGCCGAGACATCTGTCATATTTCGGGGAAAGAGGGAAGCGATTGGGCCAGCTGGGCTTAGCCAGTTTGAATTCTCGCAAAGCACAAATTATACGCGTCACGCATGTCTTGGCTCGACGCTCGATCCGTCTTTCGCCGCCGAAAAGTCAAGCAAGGCGAATAGACCAATTTCGGATATTCCTTCATCGCGGCGGCGAAGACATCGACCCTAGCTCAAGTGACCGGCGCGAATGACCTATGAAGACTACAATGAGTTTTGCCGGGCGCTTCCGGCCACAACCTATGTGGTCCAATGGGGAGGATCGCATGTGTGGAAAGTTGGCGGCAAGGTTTTCGCCATCGGTGGTTGGAGCGCGGAAACCCCGGCCTTCACGTTCAAGGTGAGCGACATTTCATATGAATTGCTGAAGGAGCAACCCGGCCTGCGTCCGGCGCCATATCTTGCGTCGCGCGGCATGAAATGGATTCAGCATCACGCCGCGCCAGGATTGGCGGACGATGAATTAAAAGACTATATTCGCCAATCGCATCGTATCGTTTCCCTGGGCCTGACCAAGAAGAGGCGGCGTGAATTGGGGCTGAACGAACCCTAGCCGCGGCGTGACCGCCATGGCATTGAAATTTGAGCGGTCTCGATGGCTTGAACCACATCTGTAATTTCGCATTCCGCGCTAACAGGTTGTGGCGCTCGGTCGCGACTGCAAACGCGGACTGACCCGCGACTGGCCGAGCCGGGCTAGAGCGCGCATCGGATCGCGACGCTGCGCGGGAGGATTTCGCATCGAGCAATCGGGTGAGGCTTGGCCTCGGCTGATTAGCCGGCCATGCGGTAGGAGGATTGAGCCTGCTCGCGCTGGCGCAAATCCGCCTCCCTGCGGCTCAAATAATCCCTTGTGAGCGGAACCGCGTCGACTTTCTTTGCGATCTGGATTTGGAAGACGACGAGCCCTTCGCATCTGAACGCGCATTCGCAGCCGGCGAGATAGAGCTCCCAGATACGGCAGAATCGCTCGTCATAGAGCGCCTTGGCCTCGTCGCGGCGGGCGAGGAAGCGCTGGCGCCAGGCCTTGATCGTCTCGGCGTAATGGAGCCGCAGGACCTCGATGTCGGTGATGAACAGGCCGCTGCGCTCGATCGCCGGCGAAACCTCCGACAGGCCCGGAATATAGCCGCCGGGGAATATATATTTGGCGACGAATGGATGCGTCGCCGCTGGACCCGACGCCCGCCCAATTGTGTGGATCAAGGCCACGCCGTCATCGTCGAGCAATTGCGCGATTTTTTGGAAAAACGACTTGTAATTCGAAGTCCCGACATGCTCGAACATGCCAATCGAGACGATCCGGTCGAAGCGCCCCTCGGTCTCGCGATAGTCCTGCAGACGGAAGTCGATCGCGGCCGAGAGACCCAAGGCTTTGGCCCGGTCCTTGGCGACGCTGAGTTGCTCGTTCGATAAGGTGAGGCCAGTGACGCTCGCGTCGCAAAATCGGGCGAGATAAATCGCCATGCCGCCGAAGCCGCAGCCTATGTCGAGAATGCGGTGGCGGGGCTCGGCGACGAGCTTGGCCGCGATATGACGTTTCTTGGCGAGCTGGGCGTCGTCGAGGCTCTCGGCGTTCGCTTCGAAATAGGCGCAGGAATATTGCAGGTCGGAATCAAGAAACAGCGCGTAGAGCCCTTTGTCGAGATCATAATGATGCGCCACATTGCGCCTCGCGCGAGACAAGTCGTTGGTCCGCTCGAAGCGGCGCAGGGCGTGCCGGGCCTGCTGCAGAAGGCGGACCCAGCCCGACCCGTCGGGGCGCAGGGGGCCGCCGTCCGGCCGCATCAGATTTTCAGCGGCGAGCATCAACGCGTCGAAGAGCGAGCCCTTGGTCACGTCGATCCGGCCGTCCATGTATAATTCGCCGAAACGCAGCTCGGGGTCGACCATGAAGCGAATTTGCGCGCCGGTGTCGTTGAAGCGCAACGCAACCTCCGCGCCTGAACCATCCCCGACGACGAAGCGGCGTCCCTCTGCGCTCTCAATCTCCATGGATCCAGTTTTGATGAGGCCCGAAAAAAAGGCCTGAAGCAGCTTGTCCATTTGATTGGCCTCCCACGCGCTCGGCGGGCAAGCCGCGGCGGCAATATGAAGTTGAACCTAAATCATCGAATGAAAACGACCGATTTTCGCGAGCCCTTGATGACCCGTTTAAGGTTAATTTTGCTTGCGAGCCTCTCGCTTTGGAGCCGTGGAACAATTTCCTTCGCCGCCGCGTTAAATTTTGCACTTGCCCTGCGCGATGACAACGGCGATTGGCGCCCGATGGTTCAGCCAGCGTCGGCGAAGGGCCCTCAAGAGGAGGAAGCGATGAGACGTATTGGTGCATTGGTGAGCGCTGCGGTGCTCGGCGCCGCTTTGATCTCCAGCAGCCCCGCTGTGGCGCGCGGGGGTTGGGGTCATGGCGGTTTTGGCCATGGCGGCTGGGGCCATGGTGGTTTTGGCCGTGTCGGTTGGGGGCATGCCGGTTGGGGGCGTGCCGGTTGGGCTCACGCTGGTTGGGGCCGCGGCGGTTGGGGCTGGCGCAACCGCTGGGCCTGGAACAATGGATGGGGCTGGGGCGGCGTCGGGCTGGGCCTCGGTGGCTGGGGCTGGGACTATCCCTATGATTATTCCGCCTGGGATTATCCCTATGATTATGGCTGGGGCGCCGCGCCTTTGGCGGCGGCGGCTCTGACCGCGCCATTCGCGGTGGCCGCCGCGGCGACCGCGCCTCTGGTGACCGGCCGAAGCGTGGCGGTCGGCGGCTATGGTAATTATTGTTCGACGGCGGTGAAAACCTGCCTGTTGTATCACTCCGCCTATTTGGGCGACGGCTGTTCCTGCCGGGTCCCTGGTGGCTTGGCGCGCGGGCAAGTGCTGCACTGATTCGAGCGCGTGTTAATTTTGAAACGATCTGTGAATTTGAAATTATAAACCCGGAGCCTCAAGGCGTCGTCGAAAGTGACGTCTCGGTCGGTCAAAAAGACGCCCATCAAGCGGCGGTGGCCTAGGCGAAGGCGCAATCAAGATGGCGGCCGGAACAATTCTCCGGCCGCGGCCTATTGGATGAAGCCTCTTTTGGGCCGGTCCGTCAAAGCCCGAAATAGGCTCGATACCAGGCGAGGAAGGCTGCGACGCCCTGGCTCAGCGGCGTATTCGGGGTGTATCCGGTCAAGAGGAAAAGCAGCTCCGTATCGGCGTAAGTTATGGGAACGTCGCCCTGCTGCATGTCCATGAAATTGCAGGTCGCGTGGAGTCCGGCGGCGGATTCGATCGCGGCGATGAAATCCATGAGCGCGACCGGCGTCCGCGCGCCAATGTTGACGACGCGCCAGGGCGCCGCCGGAGAAAGGCTGTCGATGGGCGCCGGAGGGGCGGCGCGGGCGTCGGGGGCGGGCGGCGTCTTGTCGAGAAGGCGAATCATCGCCTCCACGAGATCGTCGATGAAGGTGAAGTCCCGCTGCATGTCGCCGTGATTGTAGACGTCGATCGGGCGGCCTTCGAAAAGCGCGGCGGCGAATTTGAACAGCGCCATGTCCGGCCGGCCCCAAGGCCCGTAAACCGTGAAAAACCGCAGCATCGTGATGGGAATTTTGAAAAGATGGCTATAGGCGTGAGCCATCTCCTCATTCGCCTTTTTCGAGGCGGCGTAGAGGGTCAAGGGATGATCGGCGGGATCAATCTCGCGAAACGGGATCGCGGCGTTCGCGCCATAGACCGAAGAGGTCGAGGCCATCAGGGCGTGGCCCGGCGGCGCATGGCGCATCAGCTCCAAAAGATTGAAGGTCCCGACGAGATTGGCGTCGACATAGGCGCGGGGATTGTCCAGGCTGTAGCGCACCCCGGCCTGCGCCGCGAAATGGTAGACGACATCGAAGCCTTGGCCGTAAACGGCCTCCAGCGCGGCGAAGTTCTCGATCAAGGCTTCATGGCCAACATAGGCTTGGCTGCGCGCCAGGATTTCGTGGCGGCGGCGCTTGAGCGCAGGGTCGTAATAGGGCGTGAACCCGTCGACGCCGACGACCTCATGTCCGGCCTCAAGGAGGCGGCGGGCCATGTGAAAGCCGATGAAGCCGGCGCTGCCGGTGACGAGAATGCGCATGGACGACCGATCGCGGATGCTGATTTGACCACTCGCGCGAAGCTCTCTAAATTCCCGACAGGCCCGCGGCCCGAGATCCCTCGCATAATTCCAGCCTAATTGCCATGTAGAGGCGGCTCATCCTGCCCACCTGAGACCATCCGTCGCCCAGGAAGCCCTTTTGGAGCCCGCGAAAAGAGTATAAACCGGCGTCTTCGATTTATAGAGAACCCTCGGGCGGACCCATTTGATCCGCCTGTCCCGCCGCGGCGATTGGAGCCTTGGGGAACGTTCAGCATGGTGTATCGGCGGATTTTCGACGATGCGATTTCGCAATTGAAGGACGAACGCCGCTACAGGGTCTTCGCCGATCTTGAGCGGGACGCTGGTGCTTTTCCGCGCGCGCTGTGGCGGCGCGGCGATGGTCGCGCCGAGGAAGTCCTGATCTGGTGCTCAAACGACTATCTTTGCATGGGCCGGCATCCCGACGTGATCGCGGCGATGACGGAGGCGGCGGGGCGGCACGGGGTCGGCTCGGGCGGCACCCGCAATATTTCCGGCACCAATCATCCCCTCGTCGAACTCGAGGCCGAACTCGCCGGGCTGCATGGCAAGGAGGCCGCGCTCGTCTTCACCTCCGGCTGGATCTCCAATCTGGCGACGATCTCCACGATCGGCGACCTTCTGCCCAATTGCCTGATCCTCTCGGACGCCCTCAATCATAATTCAATGATCGAGGGCGTCCGCCGCTCGAAGGCGGAGCGGCGGATCTTCCGCCATAATGATCTCGCCCATCTTGAAGAGCTTCTCGCCGAGGCCGGCTGCGGCCGCGCCAAGCTGATCGTCTTCGAAAGCCTTTACTCGATGAACGGCGACATCGCCGCCATCGCCGAGATCGCTGATCTCGCCAAGCGCTATAACGCCATGACTTATATGGACGAGGTGCATGCCGTCGGGCTCTATGGTCCGCATGGCGGCGGCATCGCCGAGCGCGACGGCGTCATGGACCGGATCGACGTCATTGAAGGGACGCTGGCCAAAGGGTTCGGCACGCTTGGCGGCTATATCGCCGCCAATGAGGCGATTGTCGATGCGGTGCGCTCCTACGCGCCATCCTTCATCTTCACCACGGCTCTGCCGCCGGCCGTCGCCGCGGCGGCGAAGACGGCGGTGCGCTTCTTGAAGCAGCGCCACGGCGCCGAGCTTCGCGCGCAGCATCAGCGCCAGGCGATGCTGACCAAGCACGCCTTGAGCGCGGCGGGCCTGCCGGTGATGGCGAACCCGTCCCATATCGTACCGGTGCTCGTCGGCGACGCGGAGCGCTGCAAGGCCGCGACCGACATGCTGCTCGATCGCCATTCGATCTATATTCAGCCGATCAACTATCCGACGGTGGCGAAGGGGAGCGAGCGATTGCGCATCACGCCGAGCCCGCTCCACACGGACGCGCATATCGCTCATCTCGTCGAAGCCTTGGTCGATGTCTGGCATAGCTTGGAGCTGGCTTTCGTCGAGCAGCCGAAGATCGTCGAGTTCCGACGCGAACCCGACGCGCATTGCACCTATCCGGAGTTCAAGCGCGCGGCCGAGTGACGCCCGCTGACTGGGGGCCGCGCGTCAGGGGCGCAAATTGCTCACGGCCAGGTCGCTCCCGGCCATGTCCTCGTCGATCATCGCGACGAGCCGGGGCACGTCGAGGAGGACGAGAGCGCCGCGGCTCTTGCGCAGCAGGCCACCCCGCTCCATCGCGCTCAACTCCTTGGTCACCGCCTCCCGGCGCGTGCTGATTCGTCCGGCGAGATCGGCATGGACAGGAGGCGGCGAGATGACGCCCTGGCGGTCGTCGTCTCGGTCCGGCCGGGACAGCCGGAGAAGCTCCAGATAGAGCCGGTCGCGGACGCCAAGCGTCGTGAATTCATTGATTCGATTGGCGAGCTTGCGGACCTGTCCGGTGACGAGCCGCAGCAGCTGCAGGCTGACGTCGGGGTGAGTCGTCACGGTTTCGAGAAAGGTCGGGGCCGACATTTTCGCGATCGTCGCCTCGGTGATCGCCAAGACGCTCGCGGATCGCGTCTCCCCGTCGATCGCCGCGAGTTCGCCGAAAAACCCGCCGGCATTGATGTCGCGCAAGATGGTTTCTCGGCCGGAGACTGATCGGATCATCACCCTCACGAGGCCGCTGACCAGGAAGAAAACGTCGGCGCCGTCCTCCTGATAGTCGAGGATCCATTCCTTGGCCCCGGCGCGCCGCCAGATGCAGCGCGTGTCGAGGCGGCGGATCTGCTCCGGCGTCAGCGATCGGAACAGCTCGATGCGGGCGAGGGTTTCGGTTTGCCTGACCATGATCACGCCATTGCTACGCAAGCTTGGCCGAAATCGATTAAATTCCATAGAGCTCAAGCATGTTCCGATTGAAAAACTCGGTCAAATTTTTCGGTTTGGGTTTGATGCGCGCGCCACGATGAGCTCGTCGAGCTCGCTTTGGGCGCTCAGCGCGATCATCTCGATTTCAGCGGTCACATTCTTGATTTGGACGCGGCGGCTTTTTCCCGTCGGCATCATGAGGCCGGCCCGCTCGATCGCCGCGCGCGAAAGGATCGC
Organism: uncultured Alphaproteobacteria bacterium; assembly: GCA_963829515.1. Lineage (GTDB taxonomy): Bacteria > Pseudomonadota > Alphaproteobacteria > Rhizobiales > Beijerinckiaceae > Methylocapsa. Next base: position 225,051 of record CAWHIP010000005.1, on the reverse strand, counting down.
GGTGCAGCCAAGCTCCTTGGTCCGCCCTTCGAGCCGCGCCGCTATATTGCCGACCTCGCCAAGGAACTGGGCCGTATGCCGGCTCGCGAGTTCGCCGACCACGGCGAGGCCGACATGGCACCCGGCGCCGAACCGCAGCGGAAAATCGAAGGCCGTCGCGCATTCTTCGCTCAGCGCGGTGAGCGCGCGCCAGATCATCCGCAGCGCCAGAACCGCGCGCCGGCACGCCGTCGGCGCATCGCAATCGGCGCCGAAAAAGCACATGATTCCGTCGCCGGCGACGCTCGTCACTTGGCCGCCATGCGCTTCGATCGCGCCGCAAACGGCGGCGACATAGCGATCGACAACATAAAGCGCGTCATAGGGCAGGCGCCCATCCGCGAGCTTGGTCGAGTTGCGGAGATCGACGAAGAGCGCCGCGATCTCGCGCTCGTCGGAGGCGCCGAAGACGGGCGGGCCTTGCTTTGGATCATAGTTCCTTGGATTGAGCAGAGGCGCCACTTCGACATTATTCCGCGGCCGGACCTGACAGGCCAATCGCACGTTGTCATAAGCTCCAATTGAGACGAGCGTGTTCAGTTCGGCGGTATTGGGGAAAGGCAGGCCCTCGCGTCCGGAGGTGACTGCCACGCGACAGGTGGAGCAGCGGCCGCGCCCGCCGCACATGGAGGTATGGGCGATGCCGGCCCAGCGGCTGGCCTCCAGGATCGAGAAGCCGCGCGGCGCGAGGACCTCGACGCCTCCCGGATATCCGATCGTCACCGCGCGAAAACGTCGCTCGTGCCATTCGCGCGCGCCATGGAGCGCGAAGACGGCGCCGACGAGCCCGAGATAGATCAGAATCAAACGCTCGCCGATCGCGCCAAGGGCCGCGGTCTGCGGCTTGGTCTGAACTTCATTGCGCGCCAGAAAGCCCGGATCCCGCGCGGCCGTCGCATCGAAATCCCGGCCGGCGTCAATGAGGCCGACGATCGCGAGGACGGGAACCAGCGTCGCGAGCGCGGCGAAGGCCGGCAGCCGCTTCTGATACCAGGGGTTCGCCCGCAGCCAGCTGTTGAGCCCGATGCAGCCATGAATCCATACGATGATCAGCAAGACAAATTGGCGCGGCAGGCCGAAATGCGGCGATAGATCCCAATAGCGGTGGAGGATGGGCGGATAGGCGACCTCCAGCCCGAACAGCAAATTGCCGAGCCGGACATTGGCGGCGTGAATGATGACCAGCGGCGGGATCGATAGGCCGAGGAGAAGCTGCAACAGCTCGCCCGGTGGGATCCGCAGGTGGCGGCGGCGGGAAAGCGCGTAAAGGCCGAGCCCGCCATGGATGGCGAACGAGCCATAAAGCGCCGCTTGTCCGATTTTCGTGCGCCATGGCCAAAGGAGCACGACTCGCACCGCCTCCATCACATCCAAATGGACGATTCCTAACGCATGGTTCAGGAAATGGCTCGCGGCGAAGCAGAACAAGGTGAGCCCGGTCCAAAGCCGAAGCGTCCGCGCGATCGGCGGGAAACGAGAGGGGGCGGCGCGCGCGCCTATCGTCATGATCGGCTCCTTCGGAAATCCGGTCATGGTTCGCCCTGAGCCTTGAGAGGCCAGGCCTTGAGAATTTGAGCCGCGAGATCCGCAGCCCAATCTCAACAAAAGCCGCCGCGCCGCAACAAATTTATGTTGGGCCGGCTCAATTCGCGGCCGCCGGGGCCTCTCCTGTCTCCTTAGGGCGTCACGATGATCTGGCCGGTCATTTTGGGATGCAATCCGCAGAAATATTCGTAGGCGCCTGGCTTGGCGAAGGTGAAGGAAAACGCGTCATCCGTGTCAAGCGCCTTGGAATGGAATTCCTGTTTCGCGCCGACAACGCTATGGGGGATATCGTCGTGATTGCGAAAAATAACCGCCGTCCCGGCCTTCACCGTCAGCACCTGAGGCGTGAAGGCGAAATTGTCGATCGTCACGTCCGCCTCCGCGGCGGCGACAGGCGAGGCCGTCACGAGGCACGCCGCGACGAAGAGCGCGCGGAGGCTTTCGCGCCGCCCTTGGGCCCGGCGCGTCAGGGTCGGATTTGGCATAGTCAATTTCCTTTCGCGCGCCGGTTCAGCTTCCGGCAAGGGTTGAATCGGTGATGGCGAGGATCGTCTTGCCCGGGCGATACTCGACCCGGGTCACGCCGAGCAGGCTTCTCAGCTTCTCGGCCGGAACGAGCATGGGGCCGGGCGAGGGCGCGGTTCCAGGGGCTGGCTGCGGGAAGGCGGTCGACATGGCGGTGTGGAAAGCGACGTTGCCCTCCACCTTCTGCATCAACTGATGGATATGGCCGTTGAGCACGGTGACCGAGCCGAAGCGCTTGAGCAGCGCGAGCGCCTGCGCGCAATCGTCGGTGCCCCAGCCCCAGTCCGGATAGACGGTCCAGAGCGGAATATGGGCGAACACGACGATCGGGGTCGAGGCCGATTTGCCTTTGAGATCATCCGCGAGCCAAGCCAATTGCTCGTCGCCGAGCGAGCCGAGCCCGCCGCTTTTGAGGTTCACGACATTGACCAGGCCGACGAAATGCGCGCCGCCCGCGTCGAAGGAGCACCACCCGGCGCCCTTGCGCGCCCTTGCCGAAGCGATCGAGATAGGCTTTGCCATCGTTTTCATCGACCACGTCGTGCTCGCCCGGCACGTAATGGACGTCGAGCTTGGCCGCGCCGATGACTTTTTCGGCGTCGTCGAATTGCTCGGGCTTCGAGAGATGGGTGATGTCGCCGGTGTGGATCAGGAAGGCCGGCTTTTCCGGCAGGGCGTTCACCTTGTCGATCGCTTTCTGCAATGTGCCGAGCGGATTGGGATTGGCCGGCTTGTTGAAGCCAATATGGCTGTCGGAGATCTGCAGGAAGCTGAAGCCCTTTTGCGCCTTCTCCGCCGCTTGCGCCGCGCCGCCGCCGGGCAGGATCGAGGAACTGGGAACGCCGCCGTCGAGCGTCCAAATCACGCCGGCGCCCGCCCAGGCCATGCATTTGAGCGCGCCGCGGCGGTCGATTGTCTTGCTTTCAGTCTCGGTCGCCATTCATGTGTCTCCATAGTCCGCAGGCGCATGCGCGCCGCTATGGAGGAGACTTCAAGAACAGCCGAATTATTCCCGCCGCGGCCCAAATTTTTTGCGGGGCGGCATTCGTCGGCTCGGTTCTTGGCGCCGGACGAGGCCGGGTTTCCCCTCCGCCGGAAAATGCTTTAGACCGGCGCGCGAACCTCCCCACTGATTTTTGGTGAAAATGGCGCCTCCCCTTCTGCTTTTGCAGACTATTTCGCTCACTCTTGGCGGCAAGCCGCTTTTGGAGGCGGCCGATCTCTCCGTCTCGGCGGGGGAGCGCCTGTGCCTTGTCGGGCGCAATGGCTCGGGCAAATCAACCCTGCTGAAGATCGCCGCTGGCCTGCTCGAATCCGATGGCGGGACGCGCTTCATGCAGCCCGACGCCAATGTGCGCTATCTGCCGCAAGAGCCTGATCTTTCCGGCTATCCCTCGACCTTCGCCTATGTCGAGGCGGGGCTCGGGCCGACCGATGATCCGCATCGGGCGCGAACCCTCCTGAACGAGCTTGGCCTTTCTGGCGAGGAAGATCCGGCGCATCTCTCCGGCGGCGAGGCCAGGCGCGCCGCGCTCGCCCGCGCGCTCGCGCCCGAGCCCGACATCCTGCTTCTCGACGAGCCGACCAATCATCTCGATCTGCCCGCGATCGAATGGCTGGAGGCCGAGCTCAAGGCGACGCGCTCCGCCCTTGTCCTCATCAGCCACGACCGGCGGTTCCTGCAAAATCTCTCGCGTAAAACCGTTTGGCTTGATCGGGGCCGCACCCGCACGCTCAACCGCGGCTTCGCCGAATTCGAGGCCTGGCGCGACGCCGAGCTCGAGGAGGAGGAGCGCCAGCAGCATAAGATCGACCGCAAGATCGTCGCCGAGGAGCATTGGCTGCGCTATGGCGTCACGGCGCGGCGCAAGCGCAACCAAAAGCGGCTCGGCAATCTCCTGACCATGCGCGGCGAGCGCCGCCAGCGGACCAAAGCGGCCGGCGAGGTCCGGCTTGTCGCCAGCGATGGCGGGCTCTCCGGCAAGCTCGTCATCGAGGCCGAGGGCGTCGAAAAATCCTTCGGCGAGCGGATCATCGTCAAGGATTTCTCGACCCGCATTCTCCGCCATGATCGGCTTGGGATCATCGGCGCCAATGGCGCCGGCAAGACCACGCTCATCAAGCTCCTGACCGGCGCGCTCGCGCCCGAGAAGGGCGCGGTCCGCCTTGGCGCCAACCTATTGATGGCGACCCTCGACCAGGGCCGCGCGAGCCTCCATCCCGACACGATCCTGAAGGATGCGCTGACCGGCGGCGGCAGCGATTACGTCGAGATCAATGGCGAGCGCAAGCATGTCGTCGGCTATATGAAGGATTTTCTGTTCGGCCCCGAGCAGGCGCGCACGCCGATTGGCCGGCTCTCCGGCGGCGAGCGCGGAAGGCTCATGCTCGCCCGCGCGCTGGCGCGGCCGTCCAATCTTCTCGTCCTCGACGAGCCGACCAATGATCTCGATCTTGAAACGCTCGACCTGTTGCAGGAAATGCTGGCCGACTACGCGGGCACCTTGCTGATCGTCAGCCATGACCGCGATTTTCTCGATCGCGTCACGACCTCCGTCCTCATGAGCGAAGGCTCCGGCCGCTGGCTCGAATATGCCGGCGGCTATACCGACATGGTGGCGCAGCGGGGCGCGGGGGTGAGCGCCGCGCCGATCACGATCGCCGCGCGGGGAAAGGAGAAGCCGCAGGCCGTTGCTAATTCGCCGTCGGCCGCCGCTCCAAAGCCGCCGGCGGAAAAAAAGCCGCGGCTCAGCTTTAAGGAAAAGCACGCTTTGGAGACGCTGCCCAAGCGCATGGAGGAGCTTCGCGCAGTGTTGGCCAAGCTCCGGGCTCAGCTCGATGACGCGGGGCTCTACGCCCGCGATCCAGCCAAATTCGCCGCGGCGTCCGAGGCTTTCGCCAAGGCCGAGGCGGAGCTGCAGGCGGCGGAGGAAGACTGGCTGGAGCTGGAGATCCGGCGCGAGGAGATTGGCGGGTAGGCGTGGGGCGGCTTTAGGTCTGTAAAGGACGGGAGACCGGTCATTGGCTCAGGCCAGCTGGAAGACGCCAATCCGCCTATTCCGGTGAACAAGTCGGTTATTGCCGCCCCGCTGACACAGAGGTAGACGCCAGTTTCGGGCCGAGCCGCGAGCTAGACGCCTCAGGAGATCAGTCTAGGGAATCATACCCTACATAGCTCAAGTATGACGCGAGGGCGTCAATTTCGATGGGCGACAATTGGTTGGCAATTTGGGGCATCGGCGGTGCGGCCGCGTGAAATCCTTCGCCCCATTGTTCGAGGCGCTTTTTCAAATAGGAATAAGATAATCCGCCCAGGCGGGGGATTCCCCTTACCCCTTCGGCATTCGGTCCATGACACACGATGCAAGCAGAGACATTGGAATCGGCAATTCCTTCATCATATATCGTTCGTCCTGCGGCGACGAGCTCTCGATTTCCGTCATTGGCCGGCAGGGGAGGCAGCGCTGAAAAATAAGCGGATAAATCATGCGCCGCCTGCGGGCTAAGATGCGCCGTGGCCGGCCACATATATTGCTGAGAAAGCGGATTATCGCGTAAGTGTTCGCCGAAGCTTCGGAGCTGGTTCTCAATATATTGATCTCTTTGCCCGGCCAGGCGCGGCGCGGTCGAAAATCCTTGCGCCGATGAGCCATGGCACCAAGTGCAATTTCGGATGGCTAGGGAGTCCTCAGCATGCAGCGGACCGGCGGCCAAGCAAACAATCGCCAGGATCGCGACTTTTGGCTTGCTGAACTTCATGATCCGAGTTCTCGCGCTGTATCCACTGATTTAAACGCGCCCGATAAAACGATCGGGTTCACTTCAGATAACTCACATAAGCCGCGAGCGCCGAGATCTGCGCTTAAGTCAGATTGTGCGTAGTCGGCACCATGATCGCGGAAGTGTCCTTCACCGAACCTTGCCCGCGCTCTCTGCTCCAATTCGTCAATGACTTTACCGTGTACCAATAGAGCTGACCTGCTAACCGAGGAATTTCGGCTTTACCCATAGCGTCCGGACCATGGCAAGCCGAGCACGCCGGAACATTCGATTCGGGCAATCCCTGCTCGAATATTGTCTTTCCCAAAGCCAGCAAGTCTTTCGGCGCGCCTCCATAGGGACTAGGATTTAAGTCTCTTAGAACTCGCAGCCAAGGCAGAGACCATCGACGGAGTCAGTCCGTGGGCCACGTTGAACATGACTGGGTTTGTTCGGCTCCGCCTGATAAAGGCCTGCAACTGATTTTCGAGATATTCGGGCTGCTGCCCAGCGAGCCGTGGCATGGGATAATATCCACGATAACCCTCCGCCGACAGCCCATGGCAGGTTTTGCAATATTCCAACTTGCCCTGGAGCCCTTGCCGCCCTTGCGGCGACATTTCGGCGGCGTCGGCGCGGCCGGCCGCCGCGAAACAAACCGCCAACAGCGCTGTTTGCAATGCTAATCGAAGACTAATGACCTTCATGATGCGCGCCCTTGCTGTAGCGTCATTGGCCAGCTGCCGCTCCTGTCTATTTGGTCGCCAATTGAGCGGCCGGCGCGTTTTCGTCGAAAGGTAAATTACCGGAGCTGGCGACCAAAAAATTCTCAGATCATCAGTCAATTCTCAATTGCCCCGTTTTCCGCCCGGAACAACTTGGAGCAACGAGTTTGGTTTCCAGCATATCCGTTTTCGGCTACGATTGAAAAGCTTATCCGAGGCGTCGTCCCGAAAAAGGAAGATCCGCCCTTGGGACGAGCGTCACAACCCAGCGCTTGCTGTCTTGATATGTGTTGCGGCTGAGGTCAAATCTGAGGCTAAATCATGGGAAATCGTTAGCTTAAAAGCGCTGTCGCGCGCCGCTATTTTTTCAATAGCGTTCTCGGCGCTTGGTCACGCGGAAGACAACAGCACCGGGGGCGTTTCGAAGCAAGAGTTTCAAGCCAAATTTGATTACTGCCGGACGTGTCATGGGGTGTCTGGGCAAGGATTTCGCGGAGCTTATCCCATGCCGAGGCTCGCAGGGCAGCAGCCCGAATATCTCGAAAATCAATTGCGAGCCTTTGTCGAGCGCCGGCGGACAAATCCCGTCATGTTTAACGTCGCCCACGTCTTGAGCCCGCAAATGGTCGCAGGCCTGGCGGAGCATTTCAGGGATCTCGATCCCAAGCCTTTAGGCGGGGCTCCAAAGGAGCAGCTAGCAGCCGGAAAAACGATTTACGACGAAGGAATTCCTAGCTCCGATGTGCCCGCCTGCGCTTCATGTCACGGCCCGGACGCGAAAGGCAATGGCGCATTTCCGCGGCTAGCCGGTCAGCTCAATGACTACGTCATCGGTAAACTGACGAACTGGACCAAGGAGCGCGGCCGGGATGCGAAAAATCCGGACACTTCGGCTATTATGGAGCCGATTACGCACAAACTAACAGAGTCTCAGATTGCGGCCGTCGCCGCTTATGTCAGCTATATGGAGTAATCCATGCTTTCGTGCGGTTTGGCGCCCCCCGGATTGGTTGCATGAACCTAGCTTTATTTGTGGGGCTCATTAAAGGGCTCTCGCCGATGTTCGCCAGCATATGCGATGGCATGACGGGTCAGGCGCTTGCTGCTGAGTCGCTTCAGACCTAGGGGCCCAACCTAGAGGCCGCTTTCTGCCGAATGAGTCAGACATCCGCTATGGCGCGAAGCGGCCATCGATCGTGTGTCGGATTAAAGTCCGCCTTGTTTCAGGAAGGACCAAAGAAGCCGCGATCATAAAGAGCCGCTACATGGCTCGGAAGGCGACATTCGAACTGACCCATTATCGGCTCGGCCGTGTGGGCGCCCGGCGTCGAGCTTCCCCTTCGGCAAACCCATTCACGGCGGCGATCCAGGTCTCAATAAGCTTGTCATCTCGAAATTCAATGAGGCGTCCTCGGATCGGCCGAACTACGGCCGGCAGGAAAGCGCTCAAGGCCACCGCATGGCCGACCCTGCCTTCGCCTCGAGATGTTTTCCCTAGACGGTGCAACTTTCTGCGCGCAAGGCTTATCCAGCCCTCAGACGCGCGCGACCTTGGCGGGCTGGGCTCCGGGATAGGCGAGCACCACAACCCGCGAGCCAACCGGCGTCTTCTGATAGAGATCCATCACATCTTGGTTGATCATGCGAATGCAACCGGAGGAGAAGCTCTGCCCGATGGTCTGGGGCTCATTCGTGCCGTGGATGCGATACAGCGTATCCTGGTTGCCTTGCCAGAGATACATGGCGCGGGCGCCGAGCGGATTGGCCGGGCTGCCGTGCATGCCGATCCCGCTTTGCAGCTCAACCATCTCCTTCATGAGATCCGGCCTGCGGTCGAGCATTTCCTTGGGCGGATACCAGTCCGGCCATTCCTGCTTGCTTTTGATCTTCGCTTCGCCCGACCAGCCGAATCCCTCGCGTCCGACCCCGACGCCATAGCGCGTCGCCTGGCCGCCGCCCTCGACATGGTAGAGAAGGTGATTGGCGGGATCGACCACGATCGTGCCCGGCGCTTCATTGCTCGCATAGGCGACGCTCATCCGGAGAAAGGCCGGATTGATCTGCCCGTAATTGAAGCCGGGAATGGTGAAGCCGTTGTCTTGGACCTCCGCGTAGAACGCGTTGTAATTCGGCGGGACGCCGTTGGCGGCGGCCTGGGCGGGCGGCGGGAGGGCCGGCGCCGCGGCGTTCAGCGCGGGATCGGAGTTGCTGTTGACGCATCCGGCGAGGGATGCGGCGGCGGATGCCGAGGCTCCGGCGATCATCTTGCGGCGGCTGAACAGGAACATGTTGGGACCAGTTCGAAAATGGGTTGGGACGACCGTCGTTTTGTAATGGAAAAATTCGAACGAGGCTGTAACCCTTATGTCACGCTCACCCGTTTTCTTGGCCGGGATTTGCGCTTGTTTTGAATTTGAGCGTCCAGACCTCGTTTGCGTCAACGGCTCGGGCGCAGGGCGGCGCCGCCCTGCGCCGCTACCGACAAAATCCATCCTCGGCGGCGACGCCGGCCTCAACAAGCTTGTCATCTCGGGATGTCAATGAGAGGCTGTCCTCGGATCGGCTGCGATCGGTTCGGCGAGAAGGCGTTTATGATCAATTCATGGCTGACCCTGCCTTTGCCCTTTTTGTTCCTCTCCGTGGCGGGGTTTTATACGGCCACGGCGTTTTTCCTGTATTGGTTGTGCTTTGGTCGCCTCACGCGCAAATGGATGTTTTCCTTCAATGGCGCGGTCGCGGAGCTGTTTGGCGCGATCATGGTCATATTCGGCATTCTGATCGGCTTTGTCGCCAGCGATGTCTGGGATCGCTGGCGCCAGGCGTCCGAGGCGGTCGGATCGGAAAGCGCCAGCCTGTCGATGCTTAGCGCCTTGGCCTCGGTCAGCGGCCTACCTGCGGACGGCATTCGCCACGGCATTCGCGTCTATATCTCGACGGTCGTCGAAAAGGACTGGCCGAGCATGGCCAGGACTGGGACTGGCGCGCCGGAGGCCGAGCAAGCCCTGGGGGCGCTGCTGAGAACGGTCGCCGCGACGCAACACGATCCGAAGGACCCTAACGCGAAATTCGACGCCATGCTGCTCGATGTGGCGATGAAGGTTCAGACCGCGCGCGCGACCCGGCTCACACTCAGCTCCTCCAATTCGGAAGCGGTCAAATGGGCCTGCGTCCTGATCCTCGCGCTGATGGGGCAGATCAGCATAGCCATGCTGCATCTCGACCGGCCGCGCCCGCATCTCGCCGCCATGACCATCCTGACCTCCAGCATTGTCCTGCTTATATCTCTAATTGCGGCGAACGAAGGCCCGTTCCAGCCGCCGATCTATCTTTCGAGCGATCCTATCGCCCGCGTCCTCAAGTTTGTGCCGAAGGCGGACGCGGCTCCCGCGTCGGATGCGTCGACTTTCTGAACACCGGATCAAAGGCGCATGATCGCGCCGGCGTGCTTAAGCCAAGCCGAATTACTCGATCTCAAGAGGGCAGGTCGGCGGTCTTGCTTGGCTTTGAATTGACCTATAAGAATTGAGACCATTCGATTGGCGAAACATCGCCTCCAAGCGCCCTGACATAAAACGGTCGATCGCGCATGATTTAGTTGCAAGATCGCACTTCCGAGCAGGCCCCGAACCCAAGCCATGTCCGAACTGCCGCCGCACCCCACCGACGCGCCCGACCGCTTGCTTCTCCCGCAGAGGCTCGTTTCCGGTTATGAAGCCTTTCTCGACGGGCGGTTCGCGCGCGAGCATGATCGCTTCCACCAATTGGCCGAAGCGGGACAGAGCCCGCGCATCATGCTGATCGGATGTTGCGATTCTCGGGTGTCGCCGGAAGTGATCTTCGACGCGGGTCCCGGCGAAATCTTCGTCGTGCGAAATGTCGCCAATCTCGTGCCGCCCTATGCGCCGACCGGCGCTCTGCATGGCACTTCCGCCGCGCTCGAATACGCCGTGCTCGGATTGCGCGTCGCCCATATCGTGCTTTTGGGTCATGCGAGTTGCGGCGGCGTGCGCGCCTTTGCCGAAGCCGATCTCGACCCCTATCAAAGGCCGCTCTCCGCCGGCGATTTCATCGGCAAATGGATGAGCCTGATTGGTCCCGCCGCGGCCAGGATCGGTCCGGCGAGCGAACCGCTCGACGCTTATATCGAGCGGTTGGCGCATGCCTCGATCGTCCAGGGCCTCGCGAACTTGCGCAGCTTTCCCTCGGTCGCGACGCTCGAAGAGCGCGGCAAGCTGAGCCTGCACGGGGCCTATTTCAGCATCGCCGAGGGCAAGCTTCTGGCGCTCGATGAGACGAGCGGAGAGTTTTTGCCTGTGTCGGCGAAAGCCCATGCCGACGCCTTCGCCCAGCCGCGTTTCTGAACGCGGACGCGCCGCCGGCTCGTCCGAATGCCGCCACGCTTTTGATCGACCCGGCGCGGCCAGTCCGGCCTCGTCTCGATCGCCGCCGCCGCGAAGCATTTTGCCGCGAAGCATTTTATTGCGCGAACCCTTGATCAAGCGCATTCTTCTGACAGAATTCGGCTGCCGCCACACAGCGGCTTAGGCGTGGCCTATCGAAATCGGTCGCGAAAACAATCAAGGGAGGCGCAGATGACAATTGCTCGCATTCTCTCGAACAAAGGCCGCGAGGTCGTCACGACTCAGCCGCACCGGACCTTGGCTGAAGTCGTGGATATGTTGGTCCGCAAGAACATTGGCGCCGTCGTGGTCGCCGACGCCGAGGGGCGAGTTCTCGGCATTTTGTCGGAGCGGGATATCGTCCGCGCGATCAGCAAATGCGGCGCCGCGGCCCTCGCCGACGCCGTGACCGCGCATATGACCGATGTGGTCGTGACGCGCGAGGATGAGCATATTCTCAGCGCCATGGAGAAAATGACCAAGGAGCGCTTTCGCCATCTCGCCGTCATGGCGGAGGGGCGGCTCGCCGGGATCGTATCCATTGGCGATTTGGTCAATTACCGAATCGCCGAATGCGAGTTCGAGCACCGGGCGATGCGGGAATATATCGCGACCGCGGGCGTCGCCGAAGCGACCCAGCCGCGCTAGGCGTTAGGTCCGTCCAGTCTCGTCGCATCGGCGATCGTCTCTACGGCGGTGGTTGACCCGCCGCCCGAGGCTGGACCATTTGAGCGTCGGCGCCTTGGGCGTGGCCCTCGTGCGGACGACGAAAATTGCGCCGATGCCATCCGCCGGCTCCAGCTTTTTTACGCGCTCCCTTCATCGATTGGCTTCAGACTTGCTTAGCTTTGGGCTTGCTATGGCGAGACGTTACTGAATATCGGCCATCGCGTCGAAGGTGTCGGCGCGCGCCAAAAATCAAAAGAGCGCGGCCGTCGCGGCGGTCCACCATTCGCAATTTTCGCTCATGTCGGAGCAATGTATCGTGCCGGAAATTAAAATAGTTTCGCGCGATAGCGCGCCGCCGACGGGAGACCGCGTCCTTGTCAATACGCGACTCGCGCCAAATAATAGCGTCGTCACGGACATAATCTGCATCAAGGATGACGCGCCCGTAAAGACCATAACGGACAGGCATTTGGCGCCGGATGTCGCGATCCGGAAAGCCTCGGAAATCGCCGACGATTTCGAAATAGACCTGATTTACATCCAAAATGACTTGTGACTGAGGGCGCCCTGCGCATCGGCCGCTCTCTCGATTTACGACAAGCTGTTTGGCGGCTTGCTTGGCGAAGGATTTACCCCCCGAAAAGCGTATCGAAAAAATTGCGTTGGGCGGCGGGCGCCGGGCGCGGCCGCGCGGCTTCGCCGACATTTGGAATGAGGCCTGGCGGCACGAGCCCATTGCTCCGGCTGCTTGCTTCGACCGGCGCGGGCGAAGGCGCGGCGCGGTTCATCGTCATCGGCGTTTCGCCGAAAGGAGCGCCGACCGTGCGCGGCGGATTGATCGGCGCCATCGGCGGCCCCGGATTCAAATCCTGCGGCGCGGCTCCCTGCCAGATCCCGCCCGGCAGCGGCTGCGGCGGCGCGCCTTGATGGGCGAAGCGCATGAAGCGCGACCAGATCTCGACCGGAAGGCTGCCGCCGGAGGTCTTTTTCGTCGGCGAATTATCGTCATTGCCGAGCCAGACGCCGGTCACGAGATGGCTCGTGTAGCCGATGAACCAGGCGTCGCGCCAATCCTGGCTGGTGCCGGTCTTGCCGGCCGCCTGCCAGCCGGGCAGATCGGCCTTGTGGGCCGTGCCGGTGAGCACGGTTTCCTGCATCATAGCGTTCATCATCGCCAAATGGCTTGGATCGATCACCCGGCCATTGCTCGCGCCCTTGCGCTGATAAAGCAGCTTGCCGGCGCTTGTCTTCACTTTCGCGATGATCTGCGCCTGCACGCCGATGCCGCCATTCGCGAATGGCGCATAGGCGGTCACGAGTTCGAGCGGCGTAACCTCGCTCGTTCCGAGCGCGATCGAGGCGTTGGGCGCGAGCTCCGAGACAATGCCGAGCCGACGCGCGGTCTTGACGATCGCCTTCGGCCCGACCTTCGATCCCGAGCCGCACCGCGACCGTGTTCAGCGATTGCGACAAGGCTTTTTCGAGCGTCACCGGACCCAGATATTCATGGCCGTAATTTTCCGGCTGCCAGCCTTTCACATTGATCGGCGCGTCCTCGCGCATGGAGGCGGGCGTCAGGCCCTTTTCCAGCGCGGCGAGATAGACGAAAGGCTTGAAGGCGGAGCCCGGCTGGCGCTTGGCCTGAACCGCCCGGTCGAACTGGCTGTCGGCGTAATTGCGGCCGCCGACCAGCGCCTTGATCGCGCCGTCGGGCTCCATCGCGACGAGCGCCCCCTGGCCAACGCCGAACTTGCCGCCCTTGAGGTCGAGCTCTTCCGCCAGCGCCTTTTCTGCCGCCGCCTGGAGGCTCTGGTTCAGAGTGGTTGAGACGATGATGTCTTCGTCGATCGCGCCGATCGTGTCGTCGAGAACGTCCATCACATAATCGGCGGCGTAATTGACCGAGCCCGCGCCCTGCTCATGGACGGTCTCGGCCGGATGGCTCAGCGCGAGCATGCCCATGGCGTCGGTGATGAAGCCTTCCTGGACCATGGCCGCGACGACCTGCGCCGCGCGTTCGGTCGCGCCGGTCGGATTGCGGTTCGGCGCAAGCCGCGTCGGCGCCTTCATGAGGCCGGCCAGCACGGCGGCTTCCGCTAAAGTGACGTTGCGAGCGCCATGGCCGAAATATTTTTGCGCCGCCGCCTCGACGCCATAGGCGCCGGAGCCGAAATAGACCCGGTTCAGGTAAAGCTCGAGGATCTGATTTTTGGAATATTGATGCTCGAGCCAGAGCGCCAGGATCGCCTCCTGGATCTTGCGCGAAAACGTCCGCTCCTGGGTCAGGAACAGATTCTTGGCGAGTTGCTGCGTCAGGGTCGAGCCGCCCTGCACCGCGCCGCCGCCGATCACGTTTCGCGCCGCGGCGCGCAGGATGCCCATCGGATCGACGCCGAAATGGGAATAGAAGCGGCGGTCCTCGATCGCGACAAAGGCCTTGGGCAGATAGGGCGGCAGCTCGGCGAGGCGCACGGCGGCGCCCCCGGTGTCGCCGCGATTGGCGAGCAGCGCGCCATTGTCGGCCAGGATCGCGATATTGGGCGGGCGCTTCGGGATCGCCAGCGCGTCGATCGGCGGCAGTTTCGCCGCATAGACCGTGATGAGCGCCGCGAGGCATATGGCCGCCCAGACGGCGAGCGTCGCCGTCCAATAAAGCGCCGCCGCGAGCAGCGACCGGCCCTTGCGCGCGCGTCCGCGCGCCTTGCCGGCGCGACGCGGCCTATTCGCCTCGCCGGCCTCCTTGTCCCGCGCGGCGCTGTTTCGCGCGGCCTGGGCGAAGCTCGGTTCGCGGCGCTCGTCCGTCCTGCGCTGTGCCATGTCCGTCGCGCCGCCGTCCCGTCGAAACGCCTTGACCTCGCCTGCCGGGGTCGTGCTTCAATCCTAATCCCGGCGATTTAAGGGCCGGTAAAAACCTTTCGAATTTGAATGAATGAACGCCTGGACCGGACAGGCCGCCGCCGGCAAATTGTGGTTCTTGATCGTCGAAATCGTTCTCGACGCGCCATGACCGCTTGCGGTTTGCGCCCAGCCGCGCCAAAGTCTCGCCCCGCCCGGCGAAGCGCGCCATGCGACCGCGGCGGATCGAACCGAACCGGATTGGACCGCCCGATGAAAGTCACTCTCGAACGCGCCGCCTTGCTGAAGTCGCTCGGCCACGTGCACCGCGTCGTGGAGCGCCGCAACACGATTCCCATCCTGTCGAACGTCCTTTTGCGGGCGGATGGCCAATCCCTGCTCCTCAAGGCGACCGATCTCGACCTCGAAGTCACCGAGCGGCTTGCCGCCGAGGTCGGCCAGAAAGGCGCGACCACGCTGCCCGCCCATATCCTCTACGATATTGTCCGCAAGCTGCCCGACGGCGCCCAGGCGACGCTGGAGACGACCGGCGAGACCGGCCAATTGCAGCTGCGCTCCGGCCGCTCGCGCTTCAGCCTCCAGGCTTTGCCGGACAGCGATTTCCCCGATCTCGCCGCGGGCGAGTTCAGCCATGAGTTCAAATTGGCCGCCTCCGAGCTCAAGCGGCTGATCGACAAGACCCAATTCGCGATCTCCAATGAGGAGACGCGCTATTATCTCAACGGCATTTACCTGCATGCGATGGATGTCGAAGGCCATGCGATGCTGCGCGCCGTCGCGACCGATGGGCATAGGCTCGCCCGGGTCGAGATCCCGGCGCCCGCCGGCGCGGCCGGCATGCCCGGCATTATCGTGCCGCGCAAGGCCGTGGCCGAAGTGCAGAAGCTGATCGAGGATCCGGCGCAGGAGGTGCAGGTCGAGATCTCGGCCACCAAGATCCGCTTCACCTTCGGCGATGTGGTGCTGACCTCGAAGCTGATCGACGGCACCTTTCCCGACTACGCCCGGGTCATTCCGTCAGGCAATGACAAGCGGCTCGTGGTCGAGCGGGCGCCCTTCGCCGCCGCCGTCGATCGGGTGTCCACAATCTCTTCGGAGCGGGGCCGCGCCGTAAAACTCGCCGTGGCCGAGGGCAAGCTTACCCTGTCGGTGACCAATCCGGATTCGGGTTCGGCGCAGGAGGAGCTCGATGTCGACTATGACTCGACGCCGATGGATATAGGCTTCAACGCCCGCTATCTGCTCGACATCACCGAGCAGCTCGACAGCGACACGGCGCTGTTCAAGCTCGCCGATCCCGGCTCGCCCACGTTGGTGCAAGACCGCGACGGCGCCGCCGCCCTCTATGTGCTGATGCCCATGCGGGTGTAGGGGGTGGGGGTCGTTAAGTTTATTGCGAACTCTTGCTCGGCCTTCAAAATGAGCGCCAGAAGCTCGGCGCCGCCTTCGATCGACTCGTCGCCGCGAAAGCGTGAGATTTCGAGATGATCGTCTTCGAAAATGTCGATCTCTATTCTCTCGCCGACAATTGTAACGGAAAGCATTATAGTGTCGGGCCGATTGCGCTCGATGAAAAAATGCAGGTGGGCGGCTTCCAGCGCCTTGATGGTTTCGAACACGGCGGATGACATATATAACTCCATATATGATTCAAGTGGCCCGCCCCGGACAGAGATTTAACCGGTCAATCCTGCGGGAGTTTCAGTGCTTCAACAGCGCGCCAGGCATGTTGAAGCGTCTGTCCTAGCCCGTAGTCGTCGGCGGCCGCAGATAGCAGCTCGATAAGCTCGTCGTCCGCAAACCTCTCCTTCTCACCGCTGTTCAAGGCTATCAGGTAGGGCATAATCCTGTGCGTCAATTCGCCGATTCCTTGAATTCTTCGCACCCCTATTGCGTCGAGCGGGGATAGGGCGATCATGCGAAGGAGGATCGTAAATTCATATACGATCCTGCTTAAAACGATCGTCTTGTTTTGAATGCTGAGTCCCGCAAACCATTTTGGGAGCGATTTTTCTGCCATGTTATTACTCCTCAGGCGGCAATTCACGAACCTGCCCGCCGCCGCCGTGCAATCCAGAATTCAAATCATCATAGAGTAGCCGAGGTAGCGTGTTCACATTGACGCCGCGTTCTTCCAGCACCTTCAAACGAGTATTGCCGTTTGCGACATCGCCGTTTGGGCGCACGAGGAGCGGATCAGCGCTTGTTGGCTTAAGGCTCTCAATAATGTGGTCCGTTGGTTTTGTCCTCCAATGTCGAAGAGAGCTCTTAGCAGTTTGATCCGATTCGCACGTTGAGTCAGGGTGAATTCTTTTTAACGGCGGCTGTTCGTCCGCTTGCGCATACTGTTGTCGGCTCGATTTCGCGCCTCCGCCTGAGGTCCATTGCCCGCTTGCTCGCCCGTTGCCGGCCGGAACGCGCGGCTGATCGGCACTGTATTTTTCCAGCGTATCCAGAGCGGCGGGGTCGAAGCCGAGGCCTTTCATCAGCGCGTGGGGCGAAAGGCCTGATTTTAGAAGTTCATCCGCCGCGAAAAGGGCGAAGGCCTGATCATCGGTCAGAGGCGGCAGGCGGGCGAAGGTCAAATGAAGCTGCGCGAGAGATTTTTCGCCCCGGCTCCAGAGGTCCTGGGCTTTTCGCATGATGTCGAGGATGAGCGGCGATAAGGCGCGCACATGGGCTGCAGCGAGCAAGGCGAGGGCGCGCGCCTCTTCTCCCTCCAGCACGCCGGTTGCGAGCAGGGTGTCGGCGCCGAGCAGGAAATCTTTGTTGGTTATTTCCAGGCTGCGGCGAAGCCCGCGCGCGCGTCGCCGTTCGTCAAATCTCGCGTCCAGATCGTCAAGCTCAATCACCAAACCCCTCCACGAGATGGCCTCGAAGATTTGGCGCAAGCCTATTCGATATCGGTATTTCTACCTAAGTAGATGCTTGAACAAAGACTAGGCGAAGGCGAGTAAGGTCGCGTCCCTTGCGCGGGTTGACGCGCACGCCGGCCGCATCGTGCAAGCTATCACTCACACAACGCCCAAAAACACCGCGAGCGCCCGATTGACCCGCAGGAGCAGCGCGTCGTCGGCCTGCCCGATCGCGGCGCCGATCTTGGCGACGGGAACGACGGTGATCTTGTCGATCGCGATCTGCGAGGTCTCGCGCAGACCATTGCCGGGCGACGGCTCGACGTGGAGCCGAAACAGATCCGCGTCATTGCGAAGCTGGGTCGTCAAAGGGCAGATGACCGCCGAGGGCAATTCGGCGAAAAGATCGCTCTGCACCACGAGCGCGGGGCGCGGCTTGCCGTAATCGCCCGAAGTCGCGACCACGACAAATTGGCCGCGCCGCATTAGAGCGCTTCCCGATCACGTAGAATGACGTGATCGAAAGGGAATCGCTCTAATCCGATTACTTGGAGCATGTCCTGATCGAAAAAGTCGAGCAACTTTTTCGGGACATGCATTACGCCTCCGGCCATTCATAGACGCCGGCGACGAAGCGCATGATTTCTTCGCCGGCCGGATCGCCGGCGGCGATGGCCAGCGCCTGAGCGCGGCATTTTTCGGCGAAATCCGGGGCGCGGCTGTCCGGCACCCAGATTTGCACGGGCCGCAAGCCCGCCGCCCGCATTCTCTGGCGATAAGTCGCCATGCGCTGCTGCGGGGCCGCCGGGCCTTTGCTGCGATTGCTTCGACGCGGCATGTCCAAACTCCAATTCCGTAACATGTTACAGAAATTGACGGAAATGTCACGCGTATTTCCCGCGCATCCGCCATGCTCCCCCCGGTTGACGCATCGCCGCCGCACGGGCATTGACGCGCGGAGTTAACGCCGCCGCCTATGGCGGCTTGGAGCCCAAATGCCAAAAATCAATGGAAACCAGATCGCGCCCGGCGCCGTCATCGAGCATGACGGCGGGCTCTGGGTCGCGGTCAAGACCAATGCGGTGAAGCCCGGCAAGGGCGGCGCCTTCAATCAGGTCGAGCTGAAAAACCTCATCGACGGGCGCAAGCTCAATGAAAGAATTCCGTGCCGACGCAACCGTTGAAGCGATCGATCTGGAGCTCAAGGATTTCAGCTTTCTCTATGCGCAAGGCGAGAGCCTGGTCTTCATGGACCTCGAAAGCTATGAGCAGATCGAGTTGCCGACCGATTTCGTCGGCGAGCGCGCCGCCTTTCTGCAGGATGGGATGAAGGTCACGCTGCAAATGCACGAGGCGCGCGCGATCAGCATCAAGCTTCCGACCCATGTCACATTGGAGATCGTCGAGGCCGACCCGGTCGTGCGGGCGCAGACCGCCACATCCTCGTATAAGCCGGCGAAGCTCGAAAACGGCCTGCGCGTGATGGTGCCGGTGTTCATCGAGGCCGGCGAGAGAATCATCGTCGACACCAATGATGTGAGCTATATCCGCCGCGCGGAATAGCGACGGCGGCAATTCAAAGTTAGATTGGGACTCATGTGATCAGATCCGCGCTCATGAATGTGATGACGGCCGCCGCGCTCAAGGCCGGGCGAGGCTTGAAGCGCGATTTCGGCGAGGTCGAGAACCTTCAGGTGTCGGTGAAGGGGCCGGGCGATTTCGTCTCCGCCGCCGATCGAAAGGCCGAGAAAATCCTTCAGGAGGAGCTCGCCAAGGCGCGGCCGGGCTATGGCTTCGTGCTCGAGGAGAGCGGCGTGATCGAGGGCGCCGACAAGAGCCATACCTGGTACATCGATCCGCTCGACGGAACCACCAATTTCCTTCACGGCCTGCCGATCTTCGCGATCTCCATCGGGCTCGCACGCGAGGGCCAGATTGTCGCCGGGCTCGTCTATAATCCGGCGACCGACGACATGTTCATCGCTGAGAAAGGGCAGGGCGCCTATCACAACAACCGGCGCCTGCGCGTGGCGGCGCGCAAGGACATGGCCGATACGCTGATTGGCTGCGGCGTGCCGCATCTCGGCAAGGCCAAGGAGCATCCGCGCTTCAAGACGGAGCTTGCGGCGGTCATGGCCAAGGCCGGCAATATCCGCCGCCTCGGCGCGGCGGCGCTCGATCTCTGCTTCGTCGCGGCGGGAAACTATGACGGTTTTTGGGAGCGCAATCTGCAATCCTGGGACATGGCCGCCGGAATCATCATCATTCGGGAGGCCGGAGGCTTCGTGACCGACGCCGACGGCGGGCATGAGATGCTGGCCAAAGGCTCGATCTGCGCCGGCAATGACGCGATCCACCGCAATTTGCTGGGTCTTATCCGCGCCGCGTAGGGCGATCTCGGCGCCTCGCGGGAAGTTGATCGCGCCCGCCTCGAAGATCGCAAACGTGAGCTTATATTTTATGCGCGCCTTCCAGGCGCCGCTTTGGTTCGACAGTTCGACGAGCGATTAGGCAGGAGCGGACAGATGAGCGCTGATGCGGATAGGGCTTATGAAGGATCCTCGACCGGATGGGATCGCGGCTCGGGCTGGCGCGGATGCCGGCGCGGCCAGCCGTGGCGGCCTGTCGAATTGCTGGCGATGATCCTGGGATTTATCGTCTTTTGGCCGATCGGCCTCGGCGTCCTTCTGTGGAAGGTCTGGCAGCGGAAAACCGGCTATCAAGGCGACATTGTCGCTTTCGGGCGGGAGAAATGGGAAAATAGCGCCAATTGGAGCTGGGCCTGCGGGCGCGGGGGCTCGGTCGCGAACCCTTGGCGGGGCTTCGCCTCGACTGGCAATCAGGCTTTTGACGATTGGCGCGCGGCCGAGCTGGCGCGGCTTGAAGAAGAGCGGCAAATGCTCGTTCAGGCCGAGCGTGAATTCGCCGAATACATGGATAATCTCCGCCGCGCTCGGGACCGCGAGGAGTTCGACCGGTTCATGAACGAGCGGCGGAACAGGCAAGGCCCGACCACCTCGGTTTGAATTTATGCGGGCGCTGCTCTCGCCGCGCCCGCATCCAAGCCAAAATCTCAATCCGGCGGCGCGCTTCTGAGCCTTTTCGTCTCGCCGCGCCGCACTTTGCTCTCGACCCGTCGCTTGCGGGCTGAGAGGCTAGGACGAGTCTTGATGCGCGGCTTTGGTTTCTCCGCCGCCGCGGCGATCAAGGCGAGCAAGCGCGCCAAGGCGTCCTGACGGTTGAGCTCCTGCGAGCGCTGCGTCTGCGCGAAGATCACGATCACGCCGTCTTTGGTGAGGCGGCTGCCCGCGAGCCCCGCGAGGCGCCGCTTCACCGCCTCGCCGAGAGAGGCGGAATTCGCCGCGTCGAACCGCAATTGCGCCGCCGTCTCGACCTTGTTGACATTCTGTCCGCCCGGACCGCTGGCGCGCGCGAATGAAAAGGCGAGTTCCGCCTCGTCGATCGAAATGTCGGGCGTCACCGCGATTCTCGCCATGGCCTTGGCTCCATATAAGTCGAAGTTTCGAAACCATTAACCGCGATGCTTTAGCGCAGTTTAATGAATTGCGCGCATCTCTCGGCAATGGCGCGCCGCATCCTGCCATTCATTTTTACGGCGGTTCTCGCTGGGTCTCTGGCCGGCTGCTCGAATTATGAGACGCCGCGCCGGCCGGCGTGGCGCGGCCAAGCGGAGAACGCCTGTATCGCGCAAAGGCTGGTTCAAGTCTCGGCCTATGTTCAGCCGGCGCGGGAGATCAATGGGCCGGGCATTTGCGGCCTGACCCGCCCCTTCAGGGTCGCCGCCTTGCAGGATGGCGCGGTCGGGTTCAATGGGAGCTATCTACTCGATTGCCCGATGATCGCTGAACTCAATGCCTGGCTCGCCGATGTCGTTCAGCCGGCGGCGCAGGCGCGGTTTGGTCAGAGGGTCGTCCAAATCAATTCGATGGGGTCCTACAGCTGCCGCGCCATGAATAATCAGGCGGGCTCGCAAATTTCCGAACACGCCTTCGGCAATGCGATCGACATTGGCGGGTTCCGGCTCGCGGATGGGCGGGAGATCTTGATCGTGCGCGATTGGACGCGCGGCGACGATCAGACCCGCGCCTTCCTGCAGGATGTTCACGCCGGCGCCTGCGGGCATTTCACCACGGTGCTCGGGCCAGGCGCCAATATATTTCACTATAATCACATCCATGTCGATCTTGCGATGCATGGCAATAGCTCGTCCGGGCCGCGCCGGGTCTGTCGGCCTTGGTTGGGGCCACGCCCGACGCCGCAGCTCCCGCGCGACGGGCTGCCCAATGCGCCGGATATAGACGATGACGTCGACATGGCCGAAGGCCGGGTCCGCGACGGCGGCGCGCTCGCCATGCATGCGGGGCCGGGTTCGGCGCCCGCCGCGAGCATTCCGCCGGAATATTTCATCGCCGCGATGAAAACTCCCGCCGCGCGGGCCTATGCGCCTAGCCCTTCGGAACCCCTGCGCGGCGCCTTGCGCGACGACGGCGCCTACATCCCTGAAGGTAATTCCTCTGATTGGGACCTACCGCCACAGGGCGCGCGGCGTTAAGCCTCGTCGTCGAAATCCGCCGTCGCGCCGCGCAATTCCGCCGGCGGCCGCGGCCTCGCGAAGCGTTCGCCCCGCGCGCGGTCCATGCCCAACACGCGCCGGACCAAGAGGCTTATGTAAAGCCCTGGGCCGCTCGAATAGATCCGCCAGCCGCCCTCGAATTCGATCCCTCCGGCTTTCACGCGGTCCCATTCGCGACTTGCGGCGTAGCGGTCTT
Organism: uncultured Alphaproteobacteria bacterium; assembly: GCA_963829515.1. Lineage (GTDB taxonomy): Bacteria > Pseudomonadota > Alphaproteobacteria > Rhizobiales > Beijerinckiaceae > Methylocapsa. The sequence goes on along the minus strand of CAWHIP010000005.1, from coordinate 202,888 downwards.
GGTAGGCCGCGTCGCTGCTGCTGAAATAGGCGTTGCGCTGGCGAAGCCGGCCCTGCGGCAGGCGATCGGTCACAGCGATTGGGTTCGCGATCTGAAGCGCCTCCCAAAGCGAGTCGGATTCGCCGAGCACCGCCATGGCCTCCGCGTAGCGCAGATGCGCGTGGACATACATGAGGCCGATCTCGCGCCCGAAAAAGGCCGATGACTCAGCGCGCCGGAATGTGGTTTCCGGGCCGCCGCGATAGGCCACCGGGCGGTCGATCAACCTTGCGCCGTCGGGGAAGAGCAGGCGCTCGCGGATGAGCTGGAGATGGCGCTCCGTTTGCGCTCGCGTGAACAATCCGCCGATTATGCTTCGCGTCATTGGAATAAGCGAATATTTGAGGCCGGTGCGCGTATCGCTTGGATGCAGCAACAATTCAGGCTCGTCGCGCGCTGGATCGAACAGGCCATAACCCGCAATCACATCGTCGCGGATGAGATGGCGGTTCACATCAAGACGCATCAGCTCGGCGAGCTGGCTCAGCTCGCGCGCCGCGCCGGTCTGGCCGATCCGGCGCTGGATCTCGGCGTAGCGGTTGAGCTGCTGGAATAGCAGCGCGACGGTCCAGCTGCTCGCCATCCAGTCGCGCATCCTGGGATCGGCGGGCTGGAGCGAATCATTCCAATCGCCCTCGCCATATTTGATGAGATGCGTGCCGGGGATGAAGCGCGCGCGCAAGGCCGCGAGCAGTTTCTCGATATGCCCGGCGATAGTATCCAGATGCCGCGTGCGCTCGAAATTATCCTCCCGCCGCCACGCGACCAGCTCGTCGAGGAAGGCGAAATCATTGGTTGTCTCGATATAGTCGTTGAGCGCCTTGAGCGGCCAGATGATGACGTCGCCATGGCTCGTTTTGTCCTGAATGATCGAGTAGGGCTCGAGCATGAACCATTGGGGCCAGTCGCCCCGCGTTTCATATTGCTGCGCGAAGACGATCCGCAGGATCTCCTTGACAGGCTCGTCATGCTCCAACGCAAGGAGAAGCTCGACCGGCCCCTGGCAAACGTCGCGGGTTCCCCAGGCCGCGCCGGCATATTGCTCAAGCCCGTGTGGAACGGTCAGATGGATCATCGCGTCATGCGCGAGCCAGGGGGCCGCAGCGTCGAGCGCCGCGCCGTCGGCGCCGCCGCCTTTGACGCGCAGGCCTCGCGTCACGCGCCGCCAGAAGCGCGCCGCCGGCGCCAGGAGGTCGGCGTCCGTCGACGCCGCGCTCATATTTCTCGGCGAGCCGCGCGGCGGCATCATGGTCGACCATCGAGCCGACAATGGCGAAATTGAACTCGCGCGTGGGCCGCGTGCGCAATGCAAAAAAGCCCCCGCTCGCGCGGCAGGCCGTCGGCGTAGAGCAATTCATCGCCGCCGATGGCGTCGAGCGCGTCCGGGGTGCTGGTGACGAGATGATAGACCGCATCGGGATAGTGTTGGCCCCAAAGCGAGTTCGGGTCCGGCCGAAACGAAAAGCGCTTCGATTGCGGCGCGATCTCGACCAACCCCTCATGATCGAGCTCGCGCTCGCCGAGAACCAGATGGCCGAAGACAAGGAAGTCGGCAGGGCGCGCCATCGACGGCGACGCGCCATAGCATCGCCGGCTCCTCGCCGGCGGCGATGGCGCGCACCGTGATCGCGTTTTCGCCGAAACGATAGACCCAGCGGCAATCGCTGAGCCCCATTTCGAAGGATGAAGGGATCGTGAGCAGCCGCCAGCCGTCGCCGAAGTCGATCAGATATGCGCAGACCGCTGGCGCGGGTGATATTGTAGGGATCGCGCGAGACCGAGAACGAGCTTGTGGAACGATGTGTTGCCGATTGTCAGCTGGGCGGCGAACACGCCATGCATCCAACAGGTGGCGCAGAGCGTCCCGTCATCGGGCAGCATGGCCTGGCCGGAGCGCAGGATCGCGCCATGGCGGCGCGTCATGAGGCGCTCCTTGTCCCTGAGCGCCACATGGCGGTTCGCGAATCATGTGGCGGATCAGGCGTGAAGAACGAGAGGAGCCGCCCCTCCCTCTCGCTCCTCCATGCATGCGCTCCGGATAGCGCTGGGCGATTTCTTCGGCCGTCATGGCGTCGGCGACGGCGGCCGGGGCCTCCTGGCGCGAGGCTGCGCGCGGGGGGAGTCGTGGCGATTGCGATCGGACCTGGATCGGACCATGTCGCGGCGTCGATCCGCGCCAGGTCGGACGCGCTCGACGCTTCGGCGTGGTCGGGATCGTAGAGGCCGAAGAACCGCCAGGCGCGCGGTCGCGCCGGGGGCGAGCGCGACAGGGGCGGATTGGAGCGCGGCGCAGGACAGCTCGTGTTGGAGCCGCTCGCTCGGCAGATTCGCGCCAAACCCGAAAGCGAACGCGTCCTGGTCGCGAAAACCGGGGCCGAAAACCTGCATGCCGTCGGTGGCGAAGCCTTTTGCGCCGTCGAGGCAGCCATGGACGACCCAGGGATGGCGGCCTCCTTGCGCCAGATTCTGCCGGCTCATGATTACAGGTCCGCGGCGCGGGCAGCGCTCCACATGCTGGTCGATATATTGCGACGCGTAGGCCTCGTTGTTCATGAGAAAGCCGCGCTCGCCGAGGCCGACATCTTGGATGAGGACCGCGTCCATGGAAATGTCGTCGGCGCCGGCGTTGACCGCCTCGAGACGCCAGAGCCACGCGGAGTCCTGTGGGTGGAGCGAGAGCGTCGCGCGATGGCGGAGGCCCTTCGTCTCGCCTTCCCAGACGAAACGGTCGGCCGCGGCGCCGAAGCGGATTTGGGCGCCGGGTCCAACGGCCTCGACGCATAGAGGCGTCTCGCCGCCCAAGCGCAGATAAAGCCTGGCGACGCCCCTGGCGATCGGCGAGCCGAGCAGCTGGTTGATCAGGATGGCGCCGTCGGCGCGGCGATGCTCGATCGCGAAGAGGCAGCCATTGGGAAGAACGCCTATCGCAAGGCCGGCGCCATTCTCGATCCAGCGGAGGCCGAGATCGCGATCGCGCGGCGTCTTCCAAATTCGGACCTGCGAAGGCATTATACTGTCTCCCCGCTCGGCTGCCCGATTGCCCGGCGCTTCATCATATCGAATTGATTATATCGAATTGTGCGACGGTCCCCGGCGCGGGGAGCCCGCCGCATCAAAGAGCCCACCCACGGAGAAACAGTCAATGTACGTCAAAAACGCCCTAAGCCTCGCCGACGCCAAGCAGATCGCCGCCGCCGCCGAAGCCGAAGCGCTGAAGAATAAATGGAGCGTGACGATCGCCGTCCTCGACGACGGCGGCAATTTGCTTTTCTTGCAGAGGCTCGATGACGCGCCGCTCGGTTCGGTCGTCGTCGCCCAGGAGAAGGCGCGCACCGCGCTTTTGTTCAAGCGGCCGACAAAGGTCTTCGAGGAGATTATCGCCGGCGGCCGCACGGCGATGCTCACCCTGCCGGGCGCGACGCCGATCGAAGGTGGACTCCCCTTGCTGAATGATGGCCATATCGTCGGCGCCATCGGCGTATCCGGGGTGCAATCGCCGCAGGATGCGCAAATCGCTCACGCCGGCGTCGAGGCCGCGGCGAAATTGACCTCGGCTTTGTGATCTCAAGTTGACGGCTGCGCGCCCTGGCGCACGAACCTGCGCGGCGAGCCCGAGAGCTCGCGTCAAGGCGGGTTGCTTGACACCGCCACGGGCCTATGCCGGTATCGCGTCGTCAGCATCGGTGAGACACTCGCTCCGGCGCTTGCGGCCCGGCCAACCGCGACGGCGCCGCTGCCCGGTTGGCCCGCGCGGCAGTTAGCAAAGCTTTGAAGACGCCACGCAATAGGCTTGGGACGCCGGCGGATGAGCCGGGTGGGAGAGCGCCTCGCATGCTCGTTGCGACATCACTTGACGACGCCGCGGCCCGCCGCCAGCGGGCCGACGCCTCGATCAGCATCGTCGATCTCTTCACGATCGGAATTGGGCCGTCGAGCTCGCATACGATCGGCCCGATGCGGGCCGCCCGTCGCTTCGTCCAGTCGATCCAAGCTGATGGTTTAGAGCACAGCGTCAACGGCGTTCGCGTCGAACTTTTCGGCTCGCTGGCGCTGACAGGAAAGGGTCACGCGACCGACGCCGCCGTGATCCTGGGCCTATCGGGATGGGAGCCGGAGAAGGTCGATCCGGCGGAGGCGCCTGCTCTTGTCGCCGAGATCCGGCGGAGCGGAGCGCTCCGGCTCGGCGCGGGCAAGCGTGTGGATTTCGTGGAGCCGCGCGACCTTCTGTATCGGATGGGGGAGTTCCTGCCGGCGCATCCGAACGGGCTGCGTTTCACCGCCCTGGACGGCGACCGCGTGCTCATTGCGCAGCAATATTACTCGGTCGGCGGCGGCGCCATCGTCCTCGACGGCGAGGACCCGGCGGCCCGTGAGCGCGGCTCGAATTTTCGGCTGAGGTTTCCGTTCTCATCGGCGGCGGAGCTTCTTGCCGTCGGCCGCGAGAACAATATGCGAATCTACGATGTCGTGCTCGCCAATGAACAGGCGTGGCGGGAGGAGGCCGAAACTCTCGATTTCGTGGATCGCGTGCGCAACGCCATGCTTGCGTGCATCGCGCGCGGCTGCGCGCAGGGGGGCGTGCTGCCCGGCGGCCTTAAAGTGCGCCGCCGCGCCAAGGCGCTTCACGAAGAGCTCGTCAGGACCGAGGCGACGATCGATCCTTCGCGAATTTTCGATTGGGTGAGTCTTTACGCGCTCGCCGTCAATGAGGAAAACGCCGCCGGCGGTCGCGTCGTCACGGCGCCGACGAATGGCGCGGCGGGCGTGCTGCCGGCGGTGCTGAAATATTATGAAACCTTTTGCGCCGGGGCGACCCTCGTCGGATCGCGCAGCATCCTGCTCACCGCCGCGGCGATCGGGGCGCTCTACAAGAAGCGGGCCTCGGTCTCGGCGGCGGAAATGGGCTGCCAAGGCGAGGTCGGCGTCGCCTGCTCAATGGCCGCCGCGGGACTCGCCGCGGCGCTTGGCGGGACAAATGAGCAAGTTGAGAACGCGGCGGAGATCGGCATGGAGCATAATCTCGGCCTGACCTGCGACCCGATCGGCGGGCTGGTCCAGATCCCTTGCATCGAACGCAACACAATGGGCGCGGTGAAAGCCATCAACGCCGCCAGACTGGCCTTGCGCGGCGACGGCGCGCATCATGTTTCGCTCGACGCGGTGATCGAGACGATGCGCCAGACCGGCCGCGACATGCAGTCGAAGTATAAGGAGACCAGCCTTGGCGGCCTCGCCGTCAATGTCGTCGAGTGCTGAACCTTCGCGAACATCGGCGGCGCGGCCGGCCCCGCCAGCGCTTTGCGCCAAGCATCAATCAGGCCCAACCCGGCGTCACGCCTAAGGCATTTGATCCTCTGGCGATCCTGCTCGATCAGGCCATCGCGCCGTGGGCGGAGTTGCCGCGCGGCAAGACGATCCAGCGTCTAGAGCGCTTCCCAATCAGAAAGGAATTTATCTTGATCAAAAAGCGCTCTCGCCGCTCCATCATGAGGCGGCGCGCTTGGCGCGAGCTTTCGGCAGCGCCCATTTGCCGTCCGCGCCTTTCACAAGGCCCCGCTTTTTCAAGGCTTGAAGCGAAAAGGAAACGGTTCGGTTGTTGATGTCACGGCCCGCCGCCTTGACGTGTTCGGCGATCTCGGCGACCGAAAGCGGCCCATGCTCGCCAAGGACGTCGGCGATCGCCGCGCCAATGGTTTGCCGCGCCTCCGGCTGGCCCTCCGCCTCCGGCTGACTCTCCGCCGTCGCCGGTTTGCGCTTCTGCCTTGGCTTCGGCGGCTTTGGGGCAAGTCGCGCCTTTGGCGCGGGTTGCCTGTCGAGCGCCTGGAGCTCGCGCTCGACGATGCGAAGATCGCTGATCTTCGCCTCGAGTTCAGTGATCTTCTCGCGGATGCGTTCGAGTGATGTGCTCATGAGGTCTTTGCTTACCATGTAGGGTGTGACGGGAAGGATTGCATTCCATCTAGGCGGCGGGGCGCGGCCGATCAAACTCACCTATATTCGCTCGGCCTCGCCTTCTGTCTTTCAACTGTTCAGTTCGCGCCCACAGTAGGAAGCTATTCCGAAGCGGCGATGTTGATTGCATGATTCCGCCCACGAATCGATATGGGACATGTTATCAGCAGCATTTTTTTTCACAAATGTCCAATAGAGATTCCAGTAGAGTTGTGGAGCCGCGCGTTATTTCGCGCCGCAATCGGCGTATGAAAAGCTTGATGCGTGGGCGGGCGACTGGGAAAATAATTGGCGCGTAAAGCATATGGAAAGAAGTCGCTCTCCTGTTGGCGCCTGCGTGCGGGAGCGAGCGCCAAATGGTGTTGAGCCTTGGCTATCGAGCAGGATTGCTTGGCTCGGCGAGCGCGTCCTCCTCGATGATCGATCATCGCCCCTTCCTCCCGTCGTCGCCGAATGCTATTCGACAACACTCTCAAACCAGCAGGATGAAACATGAGCGAAATTTGGCTGCGCGCCGGCGAGGCGACGGTTCTGGCCGCGGATGGACAATTCACCGACGCGATGCCCGAAGTAATGATCGGCCATGTCAGGGGACCCGTGGGCCAGGCCTTCGCCGCAATGGCGGGCCAGGTCGCGGGGCATCCGCGCATGTTCGTCATTCGCGACCTCAATCAAATGGTGCGCCCGGCGACCATGATGACCACAAAGATGACTGTCCGCTCCAACGATTATGTCGAATTGCTAGGCGGGATCGTTCAGGCGGCGACCGGCGACGCCATCGTGGACTGCCTCTCCGAAGGCGTTTTGCCGAAGCGGGAGGCTGAGGAGCTTTGCATGATTATCATGGTTTGGCTCGACCCGCGTTGCGCGACGGACAAGAATCTCGACAAACGCGATCTCTACAGGACCAATTACGAAGCGACCAAGCTCGCGATATCGCGCGCCATGAAAGGCGAGCCGACGATCGACGAGCTTATCGCCAATCGCAAGACCATCAGCCATTACGCCCTTGAAGGGTTGTTCGAGGAATAGGCCAAATTGTCATCGGACTTGAAAGAGCGCGCGCCGGCGGGCCTGTCGCCGCCGATCTCGGCAAAAAACATCATGCCACGAGCTTTCGCAACCCAAGGGCGCCGCGCGCTGTCCTGATCAACCCTAACGAGGGATCAAGAGCGCTGTCGCTGCTGCGCCTCTGCGCGGTTTGCCTTGCGTCCGGCCTTGAAGCCGGCGTCGGCCATGCGCTGACCGATGAATGCCGTCCGAGAGCGGGATGGTTCGTGTTCGGCGTCAACGCGACGTGGCGGCTGCAATTGCAAGCCGGCGGGTCCTGCGCGGCGACAATCTCGCTTCCCAACGGCTCGATCCAGAGTGGAGCGTTGTCGCAGCCGGGGTGGCCCGGAACCACGACGGTCAATGGCGCAAGCTACGGCAATATTCCCAATCGTGGGTTCGTCGGGGCTGATCGGTTCCAAATGACCTTGGTTGGGAGTGGGGCCTATGGTTCTGGAGTCTCCCTCGTCACCGTAAATGTCTTGGTCAAACGATGATCCTCCGAGCTGGCGGCTGAGCCGACGCAGAGACATGTGCTGCAAATGAGAGCGTTAAGAAAGCGTTGGGATTTCATAAAGTAGTTTCAACGCGCGATCTCCGCGCGCCGGCTTTTGGGCCTTGAGGCGCCAGTCCGCAGTCCAATTTCCATGTGGGGCACAGATCAGCCACAATTTCGATTTCTTAATAGGCCGTTAATGAGAAATAGGGCCGGCTTCGACTCAAGGACTGGCTCGGGTTGTAAACAGGGTCGCGTCAGTTCATCCGTCTGGGTTTGGCGTCCGGGGCTTGGCTCCGGGAAATATGACCGAGGCGAAGTGCGGGGCCCGACGCGCAAAGGCAGGGATGTGGGAGAGCCAAATCGGCGCGCCCACATGAATGCAACAGGAGGTCGGCAGCATGAGCATGCCTGTTATGAAACGGCGCCCGATGATGGATTTGGCGGAGATAGAAGGGCCCCTGCGGCGGCCGCGCTCCGCGAATCGGTGGGATAATGAGCCGATCGCAGAGCTCGCCCGGCTCCTTGGGCGGCAAGACGATTTGGGGAAGTCCGGCCTTCAGACGGATGACGTCGGCCAGATGAATGGCCGGCTCATCAGTGGTTCGGAATCCAGCGAACGCAAGGAGCCGCCGCCGCTCGAACGCTTTATTACCGGCGATTTCGCCGCCATCGAAGCGGGCCTGCTGGGCCTGGGTCGACAATCGCGGGCTCGACCCGCACGGGCCGAGGCCCCGGCCCTCCGCCGCGAGGGGCCTGTTCTTCCGGAGCGCGTCGTCAGCGACGATTTTGTGGAAATCAAGGCGGGAACGGACAGCGTGGGTCGGCGGCCGGAGCCGCCGATCTCGTCGCAAGTCGAAGACATTCGCGCCGAGCGCACGGAGCCTGCCGCGCCTGCTGCCTTTGGCGCATTCGATTTCGCGGCGATCGAGGCGGAATTGCTCGGCGCACGGCGGCAAAAGCTTGACGCCATGCCGAAGGAAGCCGGGGCTCCCGCCCTTCCTAGCGGCGTGACGCTGCACCCGGATGACGAGCCCGAGGCGGCGCTCTCTCGCCATATTGGGATCGCCGACGACGACATCAGGTCGCGGCTGCCGATTTACGCTATCGCGGCGATCATTGTGGCCGGGCTTGTCGGCATAGGCGCGAGCCTTGGCTCAAGAAGTGGGCAAACCGGCCTGCCCGAGACGGCGTCCAGCGGCCCTGCGATGGAAGCCGCCGCGCAGGCGGGACCGCAGAGCGGCGTAAACGGGTCCGGTTTCGGCGATTCGCGCCAAGAGGCGTCGGCCTTCACAGATAATCTCGGACAGGCCAAGGAGTCATCCGTCGCGCAGGAGCAGGCTCCGGCGCAGGATAAGACGCCGCGCGTTATTTCCCTTAGCGAACCGGCTCAATCCGAAGCTGGGGTTGAGACAGAGGCGGCCATCGCCGCGACGCCGCAAGTGCAGGCGCAAGAGCGCTTGCAGGAGCAGGCGCGGGCCTTGGCGGATCAGGGCCCGAGCGCCGCCGCCTTCGCGCCGGCGCAAGCGCCAGTCGCGGCGGTTCGGCCGGATGACGCGCCTCTCGCTGCCGCCGTGCCGGAGCAAGCCGCGACTGGCGCCGCTCCAACGCCGCGCGCGGTCGCCTCGGCGCCCAGAAGCCAGGCGCAGAAGCCAGCGGCTCATGCGGCTGCGGCGAGCGGACACGGCCATTCAGGTCAAAACGCGAACGTGGCCAAGGCCACGCCCGCCGCAAGCGTGGCCAAGCCTGCTTCAGCCAAGTCTGCTGCAGCCAAGTCTGCTTTGGCTAAGCCTGCTTTAGCTAAGCCTACGTCGGCCAAGCCCGCCTCGGCCAATGTCGCCGCCGCTCCCGTCGCGCCGCCTGCTTCTCCCGCCCCTGCGCCCGCCGCCGGACCTTTCGGCTTCGCCCAGACGGCCGTGAGCTCGATCACGACAGGCGCCGCGAAATTATTTGATTGGGGCCACTAGAAAATAAAGTCTCGCCCGCGCCCTCGGGCGGGCCAGAGGTTTGGCGCCGTTTGACGCTGCTATTTTCTTTCCGATCAGACATTCGATCCGATCGGAAAGCTCTATTGAAGCTTTCCGGCGAGTCGGCTTTGTCTTTGGCGGCGCGCCAATTTGGGGCGCCGCCGCCGCGCCGCCCTTTTTTAGCTCCGGATCTGCGCCTCATGGATGTGTCGAGCTTTCTGAAGTTTGTGCCCGGCGCGCTCGGCGTTGCGGGCGTGCTCACCTTTATCTGGCCAGGGCGAGCCCAGTTCACCGGAGAAATATTCAGGACCGTCGTAAGAAAGCTGCGCGCCGCCCCGAATGTGCATATTCAAGACTATGATCGGCTGACGCCAGAGCAGATCGTCGGGCTTATCGATTCGGATAGCCGCGTGCGCGCGGCGCTCACCGAGCGGGAGATCGGCGTCCTCCGGCTGCTGGCGACAATGCAATTTGCGCGCAGAAGCTTGGTGTTGATCGTATGTTCGGCGCTCATCGGGCTCAGCGCTTGGCTTGTTTTGCGTCGGCACGAGCCTCCGCCGTCGGATAAAGACGCCGCGCTTGTGCGCCAGCATGCGCCTCCGGCTGCCCCCGAGTCGCGCCGCGCCTAAAGGCGGCCGTTCGGGCGCTGCTGGATCGGCGGCGACCAACGGCCTTCTTTATCCTTTCTGAGACATGAAGACCTTGACCCGCGCCAGCTGCGCCGAGGCGAACTCGTGGGCGCGGCGGGCGACCATGGCCGGGAGGCCGGCGGCTCGCTCCGCGTCGGATTGGGATCGCAGCGAAATGGCGAGGGTTGGGAAAACCGAGACCGATATGACGGCCGCGCCGACGAGGGCGGAAGCGTTCTCGGTCGACATTTGCCCCGTCCGCACCCCCAAATAGGTCACGGCGACGACAAGGCCCAAGGTGGTCGACGAAAGGAGAGCGAGCGGCAGCAGATCGCGCTCGGGCAGGACGCCTTTATACAAGCGGACCGGAACAATCCGGATGAAAAGCAACGCCAGGCTGAACAGAAAGAGGCGGGCGAGGCTTGCCGGAACTCGTCACGAGGCCGATCAGGTCGAATTCGACTCCGCTTGTGATGAAGAATATGGGGATGAAGAATCCGGAGCCGAGCGCGGTCAACCGACGGATGAGGGCCTCGGCCTCGACGCCATGGGCCAACAAGGCGACGACGACGCCTGCGGCATAGGCGCCGAGAACGATCTCCATGCCAAGCTCGCTCGCCAATGAGACGAGGCCGAGCAGGATCAAGATCGCGACGCGGACCGGCAAAATCGTGCCGTCGCCCATCGAGCGCGCGATCCTCGCGGAGAGCCCGTCCGAACTCATGGTCCGAGCCAAAAAGATCGCGCCGACCGCGATCGCCAGAAACGCGACGCTCAACAGGGTCTGATGCAAATGGTTGTTCGCATGCGCGAGCACGATCGAGGCGAGCATGACCGGCGCTAATTCCCCGATCGCCGCCGCGCCGAGGACGTAGCGGCCGAAATCGCTCTCGAGATCGCCGGTTTGGCGCAGGATCGGGATGAGGATGCCGAAGGCGGTCGTCGGCAGGACGAGCGCGATGAGGAGCGGCGCGCGCAGGAGCCCCACGAGATGAAGCAGCCCGACGAAGACGCAGGCCAAGGCGAATGAAGCGAGCCAGGCGAGGGCGCCGAGACGAAGCGCCTGTGCCCCGATCTTGTCTTTCTCGAATTCAAGGCCGGCCTGGAAGAACAGAAAGGCTAGGCCGAATATGCCGAGAAATCCGATCGTGCCGTCGCTCGCGACCCAATTCGCGCCGCTCGGGCCGATCAGGATTCCAAGCACCAATTCGAGGACGACCACGGGCGTCCGAACCAGAAAGGGCAAGCGGCCAAGGAGCGGCGCGAGAACGGCGACGAGGGCGATGACAAAAACAGAATAAATCTCGCTCATGACCGGACCTTTCGGCGGATCGCGGCGACCTCAATCCGTAAGCGGCCCGAACGCGCATCCTCGTCGAAATCGGCTTCGATTCGATAGCGCGAAAACATAAAACATCGCCGGCGCGAAAGAAACGCTTCGCTTGAGCATGTCCCATGCCCGACGGAAAGGAGTGAGCTGTTGTCGAAGCTTAACTTCAGCGCGTCGCCTTTATCGCCCAGTCGCCCGCTCGACGCTTCTGACGGCGCCGCGCGCGGCGCTGGTCGTCAAGGCCGCATAGGCTTGCAGCGCGGTCGAGATTTTTCGGGCGCGGCTCGCCGGCTTCCAAGCGAGCTTGCCCTTCGCCTCCATCGCGGCGCGGCGGCGGGCGAGCTCCGGCCCCGCCACGGCGAGATGAATGCGCCGGTTCGGGATGTCGATTTCGATCAAGTCGCCATCCTCCACGAGTCCGATGGCGCCGCCCTCCGCCGCTTCCGGGGAGGCGTGGCCGATCGACAGCCCCGAGGTGCCGCCGGAGAAGCGGCCGTCCGTGATGAGGGCGCAGGCCTTGCCGAGGCCCTTCGACTTGAGATAGCTCGTCGGATAGAGCATTTCCTGCATGCCGGGGCCGCCGCGGGGGCCCTCATAGCGGATGACCACCACGTCGCCGGCCTTGATTTGGTTGGCGAGGATCGCGTCCACGGCCGCGTCTTGGCTCTCGAAGACCCGCGCCGGGCCGGCGAATGTCAGGATTGAGGCGTCCACTCCGGCCGTCTTCACGATCGAGCCGTCCTCGGCGAGATTGCCATAAAGGACGGCGAGGCCGCCATCCTTGGAGAAGGCGTGCGCCGCGTCTCGGATGACTCCTGAAGCGCGGTCGAGATCGAGCCCGTCGAACCGCTTATCCTGGCTGAACGCGGTCTGGGTTGGGACGCCACCGGGCGCGGCGCGGTAGAAATGCGCCGCCGCTTCGCTCGTCGTCCGGCTGATGTCCCAGCGCTCCAAGGCCTGGCCCAGCGTCGCCGCATGGACCGTCGGCAGGCCGGCATGGATCAGCCCGGCGCGGTCCAATTCGCCGAGAATCGCCATGACTCCGCCGGCGCGGTGCACGTCCTCAAGATGAACGTCGGCCGCCGAAGGCGCGACCTTGCAGAGCACAGGCACGCGGCGCGACAGCCGGTCGATGTCGCGCATGGTGAAATCGACATCGGCTTCATAAGCGGCGGCGAGGAGGTGCAGCACAGTATTGGTCGAGCCGCCCATGGCGATGTCGAGCGTCATCGCGTTTTCGAAGGCCGCGAAGCTTGCGATCGCGCGCGGCGCGACGGAGGCGTCGTCTTGCTCATAATGGCGGCGGGCGAGATCGACGATCAAATGGCCCGCTTCGACGAAGAGGCGCTTGCGGTCCGCGTGGGTGGCGAGGAGCGAGCCATTGCCGGGAAGGGACAGACCCAGCGCCTCGGTGAGACAGTTCATCGAATTGGCGGTGAACATGCCGGAGCAGGAGCCGCAGGTCGGGCAGGCCGAGCGCTCGATCGTCGCGATGTCCGCGTCGGAGATCCTGTCGTCGGCCGCCGCCACCATGGCGTCGACGAGATCGAGCGCCTTGTTCTTGCCGCCGATCAGCGCCTTGCCGGCCTCCATCGGCCCGCCGGAGACGAAGACGGCGGGAATGTTGAGGCGCAGCGCCGCCATCAACATGCCGGGCGTGATCTTGTCGCAATTCGAGATGCAGACCATGGCGTCCGCGCAATGGGCGTTCACCATATACTCAACTGAATCCGCAATGAGCTCGCGGGAGGGGAGGCTGTAAAGCATCCCGTCATGGCCCATGGCGATGCCATCGTCCACGGCGATCGTGTTGAACTCCTTGGCGACGCCGCCCGCCGCCTCGATCTCGCGCGCGACGAGCTGGCCGAGGTCCTTCAGATGCACATGGCCCGGCACGAATTGGGTGAAGGAATTGACCACGGCGATGATCGGCTTGCCGAAGTCGGCGTCGGTCATGCCGGTGGCGCGCCAAAGGCCGCGCGCGCCGGCCATGTTGCGGCCATGGGTGGTGGTGCGGGAGCGATATGGAGGCATGAGGAGGTCCCAGAAAACAAAAAAACCGTGGCCGCGCGGCGGGCGCTCCGGGCGCGAGCTGGCGCGCCATGGCGCGGCCTTGGCCGCGATCGCGCCGCGAGCCCGGGCGCTTGACCTGCTCGCCGTTGATGACATTCATCGCGGGCGACCGCAAGCCTTCCCTGGAACGGGCAGTGTCTCAGTTTGAAATTCGGCTTTCGACCCGACTGCGTCGGCGGTGCATCAGACAGCGCCTATAAGCGGACACTGCGAGGTCCAATCCAGGCCCTGAAGAAAACTTAGCCAAGTGGATTACTATCTTGACAAGGATGAGATGTGCAGTTAGTTAGCCGTATGGCTAAGCTTGATAGCGTCTTTCATTCCCTGTCAGATGGCACCCGCCGTGCGGTCATAGCGCAGCTTGCTAACGGCCCGGCCAGCATTGGCGATCTCGCGCAGCGCCATCACATGGCCCTGCCCAGCTTCATGAAGCATATCCGCGTGCTTGAGGCGAGCGAGATCGTCACGTCCCGCAAGGTCGGTCGTGTTCGCATGTGCCAACTGCATCCTGACGCGCTCACAGCGGCGCAAGGCTGGATCGAGAAGGAGCGTCGCGTTTGGGAAGCCCGCCTGAACCAATTGGATTCCTTCGTCGAAACACTTGCTGCAAAGGAAAATACAAGTGAACAAGAATGACGATCTCGATCTCCTCCTTGAGCGCACAGTAAAGGCGAGTCCGGCCCAACTCTGGCACGCATGGACAGAACCAGAGATGCTGAAACAATGGTTCGCGCCTAAACCGTATGGCGTGGTCAAGGCCGTAATCGATCTTGTACCTGGCGGCGAGTTCAACATTGTGATGTGTTCGCCAGAGGGGAACGCGTTTCCAGAAAAGGCCGGGTGCATCCTTGTCGTGGAGCCGCAACGCCGCTTGATCTGGACTAACGGCCTCGGTCCGCTGTTCCGTCCGAACGCTGAAGCCTTCATGACTGCGGAAATCACGATGGAGTCGGCATCTGACGGCACGCTCTACCGCGCGCTTGTACGCCATAAAACCGCGCAGGATCGGGCAAAGCACGAAGAAATGGGGTTCTTCCAGGGATGGGGCACATGTCTAACTCAATTGGAAGAACTTGCCGTGCAAATCCGCTCCTGAGCCGCGACGGGTCAACACGATCTCAGCGATAACCGCCGGGAGTTGGTAGACCCGAGGCGAACGTCCGCAAGCGAGCAGACCGGCTCCGATAGCGGACAGACTGCTTGCCTCCGATATTGTTGAAAAAGTCGACAAATGAGCGGGGATGAAAATCCTGACTGAGCGCGCGGAGTCCGCTTGCCGCTCATGATCATAGCGTCCAACCTCATATCAAGACTGCGCGCTGCAAAACTCGTCGCTTTGCCGAACCCCCAGCGCGTTTTTCTTGGAGCCCGCCCTCGGGCCTCGATAATTGTGATCAACCAAGAAATTCGAGTTTTTCAACAATATCCTCCCAATGCGGAAATTCAAACTGAGACATTACCCTGGGACGCGTTCGAAATAACGCGAGGGGACCTGCGACAAACGACCGAATTCGCCCGCGCCAATCTTCGCGCAAGGCGGCCATGCTTAAGACGCCGCATGATATAGTGAGTTGCCGGCCGCGATCGGAACGCCGATATGGTTTTCGCGACCAATTAGAGGACGCCTGCGATGCAGCTCGGAACCGATTTCATCCTCAAAGCCTTGGCCGTCGAGGACATCGACCATCTTTTCATGGTTCCAGGCGGCCTGGTCGACCCCTTTCTCCCGGCCCTTGGACGGCAAAAAGCCTTGACGCCGATCGTCGCCGCGCAGGAAGGCGGCGCGGTCTATATGGCCGACGGCTACGCGAGGGCGAGCGGCAAATTCGGCGCCGCCCTCTGCATCGGCGGGCCGGGCTTCACCAACACGGTGACGGCGGTCGCCGCGGCGCAGACCGACGGCTCGCCGGTGCTCTTGCTCAGCGGCGAAGTCAGCACGCTGGTCGAAGGCCTCGGCATGTTTCAGGACGCGAGCCCGCAGACCATCGACGACGTCACGATCATGAAGCCGATCGTCCGCTACTCCTCCTCGATCGACAATCCGAAAAATCTGCCGCACATCTTCAGGCATGCGATGCTGCAGCTTCGCGCCCAGCCTTGCGGCCCGGTGCATCTGTCCTTGCCCACCGACTGCCAAACCGGCGAAGTCTCGGCCGATTACACCCGAATCGATCCGGCCATTGTTGATCCCGCCCCGCTTTCCCCGAGCGGCGCCGAGGCCGCGCTCCAGCATTTTCTCACGGGCCCGACCGGCAAGCCGCCGGCCAAGATCGCGATCCTCGCCGGGGCCGGCGTGGAGCACGCCCATGCGGCGCGCGCGCTCCGGCGTTTCGCCGAGCTCTGGCGGATTCCGGTCGCGACGACGCTCAGAGCCAAGGGCGTCTTTCCGGAGGATCACCCGCTGTCGCTTGGCGTGTTCGGCTACGCCGGAACGCATCATGCGCGCATGGCCCTGCTCGACGCGCCGCCCGACCTGTTGATCGTGCTGGCGTCGGGACTGAACGAGCGCGACACCATGCATTGGTCGCTGCGGCTCAAGTCGAACGCCGTGATTTGCGTCAATCTCGCGCCGGCGAGCATTGGCATGCATTCGCAGGGCGGCGGCGTTATTGGCGATTGCGGCGCCTTCCTCACCTATTTGCTCGATCGAAGCGAGGCGCTCAAACCCTCGCTGGACGGGAGCCTCGCGGAGCGGGAGGCTTGGCTGTCCGACATTCGCTCCAAGCCGCGTCTGCAAGATGTGGAGAACTGCGCCAGCGACGCGCTCCCCATCCATCCGGCGCGCGTCGTCAGCGCGTTGCGGCGCGTCTTTCCACGCGATGGAATTCTCCTTGTGGATTCCGGCGCGCATCGCGCCTTCGCCGGCCATTACTGGGAGGCCTACGAGCCGCGCACCTATATTTCAGCGACGAACCTTGGGCCAATGGGCTGGGCCATTCCCGCCGCGGTCGGCGTCCAATGCGCGCAGCCGCAGCGAAGGGTGGCGGTCGTCACCGGCGACGGCTGCATGCATATGAACGGGCTCGAGGTCGCGACCGCCGCGCGCTACAAGCTGCCGATCGTTTTTGTCGTCGTCAACAATGCGGCGCTCGGCAATGTCTGGCTCCGCGCCCATAAGCTTGGCCCGGTTCCGGATGAATTGACCCGCCTGCCCGATCATGATTGGGCGGCTTTCGCCCGAGCCTTGGGCTGTCGCGGCGAAACCGTGCGCGAGCCCGGCGATCTCGCCGGCGCGTTCGCGCGCGCCCTTGAGGGAGCGGGCCCCTGCGTCATCGACGTCAAGGCCGATAGGGCCGCAGCGACCCCGGTCGGGGATTGGGCCAAAGCCCTGGCGACCTATTCCTACCACGAGTGACGCCTTCCTAGCCCAACTCAACCTTGATTTGGCTCCGCCGGCAGCCGGTGGAAAACCGGTTCCACTTTTCCCCGTCCTGTTCTAGAGCAGGGCCGGCGAAGGCGGCCGCGTAAACATAAACCAACGCGATGCGAATTCGCGCGCGATGGCTTCCCGACCGAATGGACCTGCCTGATCGACAGGAATTGCTTAAATTCAATGCGTCGGAGCAATTCCGCGATCATGCGCAAGGATCTTTTCATGGAAATGCTCCGGCGCGGTCTCGGCGAAGGCGTAAGAAGCAAATAGGAAACACTCCAAGATGAGCGAGACTGCGTCCACGACGATCGAGATAATCGATATTCAGCGAATACTGAAATCCTTGCCGCATCGCTATCCGTTTTTGATGGTCGACCGCATCATTGAGGCGAGAGGCGACGAGTTCGGGATCGGCCTGAAGAATGTCAGCGTGAACGAGCCGCAGTTTCAGGGTCATTTCCCGGAGCGGCCGGTCATGCCCGGCGTATTGCTGATCGAGGGCATGGCCCAGACCGCCGGCGCGATTTGCATCAACGCCCATTCGATCGCGACCAAGGCGGCGCCGCTGGTCTATTTCATGAGCATAGACAAGGCGAAATTCCGCAAGCCGGTCACGCCGGGCGATCGGGTGGAGTTTCACATGACCAAGACAAGTCGGCGCCGCAATATGTGGTGGTACAGCGGACGCGCTTTGGTCGAAGGCGTCCTGGTGTGCGAGGCGGAGATCGCCGCCATGCTGGTCACCGAAGGCGAATCGGCCTCGACCTGACCGTGGCGACAAGAGGCGAGCTGCGCGGCGTTCCGATCCTGGCAAGGCTTGCCAGCGGGCCATATGCGCCGCATGATGATCTAAATCGATCAAAGGCGGGTCGCTACCGCGCTCAAGTCAAAAAATTGGCGCATGCGCGGATCGAAGAAGTCGATCAACTTTCGCGGGACATGCTCTAAGCCGACGCGTTAGGCCGACCCCGCTTCAACGGGACGCAAATCAATGACCAAGGCAGTCCGTGTTCACGAGCTTGGCGGACCCGAGGTGATGCGGATCGAGGATATCGCGCTTGCGCCGCCGGAGCGCGGCCAGGTCCGCGTCCGCAACCATGCGATAGGGGTCAATTTCATTGACACTTATTTTCGCAGCGGGTCCTATCCGGTGCCCGCGCTGCCTTTCACGCCGGGCAATGAGGCCGCGGGCCAAGTGGTCGAGCTTGGCAAGGGCGTCAAGGATTTCAAGATCGGCGACCGCGTCGCCTATGTCGCGACGCTCGGCGCATACGCCGAGGAGCGATTGGTCGAGACCTCCCGTCTCGTCAAGCTGGCGAAAGCGATCTCCTATGAAACGGCGGCGGCGGTTCTGCTGAAGGGCCTCACGGCGCAATATTTGTTGCGCCGGACCTTCAAGGTGAAGGCCGGCGACGTGATCCTCGTTCACGCGGCGGCGGGCGGCGTCGGTTTGATCCTCACCCAATGGGCGAAGGCGCTTGGCGCGACGGTCATCGCAACGGTCGGCTCGGCCGAAAAAGCCAAGCTCGCCAAAAAGGCCGGCGCGAAACACGTAATCCTCTATCGCGACGAGGATTTTGTCGCCAGGGTGCGGGAGATCACCAAGGGCCAGTTATGCGACGTGGTCTATGATGGGGTCGGCAAGGCGACATTCCCGGCCTCGCTCGATTGCATCAAGCCGCTCGGCCTGTTCGTGAGCTTCGGCTCGGCGTCGGGGCCGATCGAGGCCTTCAGCCTGAATTCTTCTGGCGTCCAAGGGATCGCTTTTCGCCACCCGGCCGTCCCTCAACACCTATACGGCGAAGCGCGAGGATCTCGATAAGGCCGCGCGGGATCTTTTTCGCGCCATCTCGAGCGGAGCCGTCGAGGTTCCCTTGCGGGCGACCTATCCGCTCGATGACGCGGTCAATGTCCATCGCGCCCTCGAGGGCCGCGAGACGACCGGCGCCATCGTGCTGCTGCCGTGACGCCGGCTCCGTTTTCTTTCCCGCGACGGGAGGGAGACAGGTAGAATTCGGCATGGAATGGCGGGACGAGGGCCTCATCATCGGGGTAAAGAAGCACGGGGAGACAAGCGTCATCCTTGAGGCGATGACGCGCGCGCATGGTCGTCATCTTGGCCTGGTCAGAGGCGGGCGCGCCAAGCGCATGCAGCCGTTTTTGCAGGCCGGCAATAGCGCCTTGCTCGTCTGGCGCGCGCGGCTCGACGAGCATCTGGCGCCTTCGCCGTCGAGCCGACCACATTGCGCACCGCTCGCTTGATGGCGAGCGCCGAAGCCTTGCACGCCATCGGCCTCGTGGCCGCCTTGCTGCGCCTGATCGCCGAGCGCGATCCGCATCCCGCGCTGTTCGAGACGGCGGCGCTGATCGCCGACCAGATCGATGATTTCGCCAGTATGCCGCAGCGTCTGGTGCGGCTCGAAGTCGCTGTTCTGGCCGAGGCGGGCTTTGGCCTCGATCTGGCGCGCTGCGCTGCGACAGGCGCGGTAGCCGATCTTGCCTATGTCTCGCCAAAGTCCGGCCGCGCGGTCTCCAAGGCGGCCGGCGAGCCCTATAAGGGCCGGCTGCTTCCGCTTCCGGGCTTTCTCCGCGATGAGGCGATGACGATAAGCCCGCCGCCCGGCGAGATTTTCGACGGGTTCAGGCTGACCGAGTTTTTCCTGATGCGCGATCTTTTCGAGCCGCGGGGCCTGCCGTTGCCGCAGGCGCGAGGCGCCTATCTGGCCGAGCTCGCCAAGCGCTCCGGCTGGAGCGGGTGAGGAAACCTACTTGATCTTGGTTTCCTTGAACTCGACATGCTTGCGCACGACGGGATCATATTTCTTGAACGCCAGCTTTTCGGTTTTGGTGCGGGCGTTCTTCTTGGTCACATAGAAATAGCCCGTGTCCGCGGTGGACAGAAGCTTGATCTTGATCATCGCGGCCTTGGCCATCTCAATCGTCCTTCATTGCGGCGCTGCGCGGCTTGAGCCCTAGGCCGAGGGAGGTTTTAGGAAAGCCGCGACCATACGGATAGAGCGCGGCTTGTCAAGAAATCTGAGGTGAGACGGGACGGAAATTTAAACCTCATACGGAAGAGGTGCCTTGATATGGTAGACCATCTTCCTCTAGCTGGGCTTGTACCAAAACCGCTATGTATTCTTCCATTTCCGTAAAATCTAAATGGCCATCATCCCACGCGTGGTCGGCGGATTGTAGAGCCTTTTCATACCCTTCTCTATCGTCGCGGATACGTTCTGGAAGGATCTTCCTTCCAGGCAACAACGTACCCGAGCGGACGCACAGCAGATAATAACAAACTGCACGTGCTGTCCGTCCGTTCCCCTCAATAAATGGATGAATCCAGTTCAGTCGCCAAAGTCCATACGCGGCCAGTTCGGTCGGCGTCCAGATAAACCAATTTTCTTGAGTAGTTGAAATAAATCTGTCCATCCAATCAGCAACATCTTTGAAGTGAGGCGGTTTATGATTGCCAACATAAATTGGTTCTTCGCGGAATCTTCCGCCAAATTGGGATATATTTGCTACAGCAACATGGTTCAAAGCCCATAACATATATTTATCAAATGCTGTTGGCCCTTTCTTCAGGCCGATCTCAATACAATTTGTCAGTAATTCATACTGCCAATTCAGGTTCTGCTCCTGAACCCGGTCATAAAGCTCTGGATCTTCTTGCTCTAAAACAAACATAATAATAGGCCCTTCTGCGAGGATCGGGCCTATTGTCCAGTCATGCTACCGCCTGTGGGGTCACGCGTATCCGCTTGGAAGCAGTCCGTGCGGACTCCTTTGTGATCCGCGAACCAAGCGGCGCATTCCCATATACGAAGCTTGCCCGTTGCTCCTGGAGTAGCTCATCCGTAATGACAACGGTTTTCGCGCGCATCAAAAGCTTCTGCAATTCTGGACGCTCAGGCGCACGCTTGAGGGCTGATTTGCGGTCGGCCATTTAAGTCTCCATCTTGGCTTAGTCGCCGGACAATACCGACATAATTATCATTGGCAATAACGGTTCCTCATATTTAGGTCGTTCGGCGGCGAAATTGTATTTCGTGTAGCTGGTACGAATTCAGAAAGCCGCCATATGCCGTTTCTTAGAAAGACTGCTCTTCGAAGAGAAATAGCAATCGATTGCAAAACCGCTATCCCCGCCCCCGCCACCCCACCACCCCAAGATAAACCGCCAGCAGCGCCGCGATGCTGATGAAAAACCCATCCGGCGCCAGAAGGTCCATCCCCAGGCCTATCACCGGCGGGCCGCCGAGCATGCCGAGCGAATAGAGCATGACGAAAGCCGCGTTCGCGTTGGCGAGTTCCGCCCCTCGATATTGCGCACCGAGATGGGCGAGGGCGACGGCGTAAAGGCTGCCGACGATTCCGCCCCAAATCACCAGCAAGGCGCCGAACAGGAAAAGTTTCGCCGGCCCGATGAAGCTCAGGGTCAGCGCTCCGCACAGGCTGAAAAGCGCGATCAGAAACAACAGCTTGCGCCGGTCGATATGGTCCGAGATATAACCGACCGGCAATTGCGCCAAAACATTCCCGAAGGCGAAGAGGGTGACGAATATGGCCCCGGTCTCGGCGGCGAGGCCGGCGCGAAGCGCATAGACCGGCAAAAGGCCCATGCTCGCCGTCTCGATCGCGCCATGCAGCAGGCCGGCGAGCGTGGCGACCGGCGCGCCGAGCAGAAAGGCGAGAACCGGGACCGAGGCCGCGGTCTTGATATTGGGCGCGGCGCCGCTGTTCAGCACGATCGGCAAAGCGGCGGCGGCGATCAGCGCGATGGCCGCGATGAAGGGCGTCGCGCTGGCGGTCCCGACAAAGGCGAGAAGCGTCGGGCCGGCGGCGAAGCCCAAGGCCACGCTCGAGGCGTAAAGCCCGATGACCATGCCGCGCCGCTCCGGCGGGGCGATGGCGTTGATCCAATATTCGCTCACGACGAAAAGCGCGGTCAAGGCGAGCCCGAAAATGGCGCGAATGCCGAGCCAGGCCCAATAATCATTGGTCAAGGCCATCGCGACCAGACTGAGGCCGGCGACGAAAAGGGACAGGAAAAGCAGCTCCTTGACCCCGACGCGGCGGGCCCAGCCGGGGACGAAGGCCGCGCCGACCAGGGTCGCGACGCCGGCCGAGGCGGTGTTCAAGCCGATGGCGCGGGCGCTATAGCCCTGCTCGCTGAGGCGCACCGCGATCAGCGCGATCGTCAGTGAAAGGCCTATTCCGACAATCGACACGCTCGCGATGGCGCAGGCGAGCGCCCCGGCGGCGCCTGGAGCCGCGACGGATTTTGTCTTGTGGTCGCCAGTCTTGCGGTCGCCGGTCTTGAAGCCTCGCCAAGCCAGGGTCGGGTCCTTTCCATCCGCCGCCCGCCCCAGAGCGGGCGCATCCTCATGCGGCGGATGGCCGATCGATCGGACGTTTGGCGGTCTCGAAGCCATGCATGCGCAATGCCCATTGATGCGAGATGAGCCCGCCCTTCATGATCGGCAGGAGCCAAAGCGAAAGAATGAGGACGAGCGTCGGCCAGACCATGGCGTGCAGCCAGATCGGCGCATCGGGCCAGAATTCCTCGGTCAGGAGCATCAGCGTGCCTATGACATGGCCGACGACGAATATGGTCAGATAGGGCGGGGCGTCGTCGGCGCGGTGATGATGCAGCTCCTCGCCGCAGCTTGGGCAGGCGTCATTGACCTTGAGATAGCCGCGAAACATTCTCCCTTCGCCGCAGGCGGGGCAGCGGCCCTTGAGGCCGCGACGGATGGACGGCCAAGCGTCACGCTTCGGGAGATCGACGCTTTTTGGCGCAAACACAGGCAAATCCAATGCGGTCATAGGCGTCAAAGCCTCCTCATGACGTCGATCCATTCCGGACCGATTGCTACCGTTTTCAATGCCGGCGGGGTAGCCGTTTTCGCTCGGGCGCCGATCGGCGCGCGGTTTTGCCGCGTCGCGCGCGGATCTTTCATGCGCTCGCGCATGCGCTCGCGGCTTCCTTCGCCAGCGCGGCGAGGCCGGCGGAAAGCGACTCGACGACATGGTCCGCGTCGCCGCCGAGCCCATGCCTTGCGGCGAGCCAGGCGGGATCATTATAGCTGAGCCGGATCGCACCCTCCGCGTCTTGCCAGACCAGCGCCTTCAGGGGAAGGTCGATTCCAATCCTCTGGTTCGTCTGCATCAGCGGCGTGCCCGCCTGCGGGCTCCCGAATATCAACAAAAATGTCGGCCGCAACTGCAGCCCGGCCTCCGCTGCGCCCGCCGCGTGGTCGATCTTGGCGAAAAGCGTCACGCCGCGGGTTTTGAGCGCGGCCTCGAATCGGTCGATCGTCTCGTCGATCGAATAGGCGCTTGAAATCGTGACCAATCCATCGTTCGCCATCAGCAACTCCGGCGCTATTAAACCTTGGATCTGCTTGCCCGTGATCGGCCTGCGCGGCTCGCCGAGCCCTTCGGCTTTTCGTCCCTTGGCCGCGCCTTGGAGCGCGGACGCGCCTCGCTCAAAAGCTCGAAGCGCAGCGCACCGGCGAGCGGCGCGGCTTCGACCAGCCTAACTGTGACAATATCGCCGAGCCGATGCATTTTACCCGTGCGGGAGCCGATCAGCGCGTGCAAAGTCTCGTCATGGCGAAAATAATCATCGCCAAGCATGGACGCCGGAATGAATCCATCTGCGCCGGTCTCGCTCAGCCGAATGAAAAGCCCGGCGCGGGTCGCGCCCGAGACCCGCCCCTCGAAAGTCGCGCCAATCTTGTCGGAAAGATGCGCCGCGATCAGCCGTTCGATCGTCTCGCGCTCGGCCGCCATGGCGCGGCGCTCGGCGGCGGAGATGCGGGCCGCGATCTCGGCCAATTCCTCGACCTGCATGGATGGCGGGAGGCCGTCGGGGCCGAACCGCAAGGCGAAGATCAAAGCGCGATGGACGATGAGGTCGGCGTAGCGGCGGATCGGCGAGGTGAAATGGGCGTAGCGGCGAAGATTGAGGCCGAAATGACCGTAATTCTGGACGACATATTCCGCTTGGGCCTGGGTGCGAAGAACGACTTCATTGACGAGATGCTCATTGTCGGTGTCCTTGACGCGCGCGAGAATCCCATTGAATTGCGCCGCCCGCATGACCTCGCCCTTGGTGAGCTTGATCCCGATCGAGGCCAGGAATTCGGCCAGATTATTGAGCTTTTCGAGCGAAGGCTCGTCATGGGCGCGATAAATAAAATGCTGATTGCGCTCCTCGAGCGTTTCGGCCGCGGCCACATTGGCGAGGATCATGAATTCCTCGATAAGCCGATGCGCGTCGAGACGCGGCGGGATGACGACCCGGTCGACCGTTCCTTGCGCGTTCAGGATGATCTTGCGCTCAGGCAGATCGAGATCGAGCGGCCCGCGTTTGTCACGCGCGATTTTCAGGGCGCGATAGGCGTCATGGAGCGGCGCGATGACGGGCTCCAGAAGCGGCCCCGTGGTCGAATCGGGCATATTGTCGATCGCCGCCTGCGCCTGGGCATAGGAGAGTTTCGCCGCCGAGCGCATCATGATTCGATGAAAGCTATGCTTAAGCTTGTGGCCGTCGGCGGCGATCACCATGCGCGCGGCCAGCGCCGGGCGATCCTCATTCGGCCGCAGGGAGCAAAGATCGTTGGAGATGCGCTCCGGCAGCATGGGCACGACGCGGTCGGGAAAATAGACGGAATTGCCGCGATCCAGCGCCTCGCGGTCGAGCGCGGCGCCTGGAGTCACATAGGCCGCCACATCGGCGATGGCCACCCGGAGGATGAACCCGCCGGCATTGGCCGGGTCGGGGTCCGGTTCGGCATGAACCGCGTCGTCATGATCCTTGGCGTCGGCCGGGTCGATCGTCACAAGCGGGATATCGCGCCAATCCTCGCGGTGGCCCATCGCCGCCGCGCGGGCCCGCTCGGCCTCGGCGATCGTCTCGGGACGAAACACATTCGGGATTTGATGGGTGTGAATGGCGATCAGGCTCACCGCCTTTTCGCTGTCGACGGCGCCTAGCCTTTCGCGCACCTTGGCCATGGGAAGGCCGAAGCGGCCGGAGCGCAGAATCTCGACCGCGACGAGATCGCCGTCGCGCGCCTCTCCCTCGCCGCCCGGAGCGACATCGAGTTCGCCGCGATTGGCGTTTTTCTTGTCGACCGGCTGAATGCGTCCGCCGCCGTCGGGATGGGCGCGAAAAATGCCGAGGACCTGCGATTTCGCGCGCGGCAAAAGCTTGACGACGCGGCTGCTGTAGGCGGGCTCGTCGGGTTTCGCGTCGGGCAGGAATTCGACCCGCAGCAGCGCCCGATCGCCGATGCCGGGCGTGGGCGCGCCGGGTCTTTGCCGGCGCGGGATGGACACGACGATCTTGGGCGGCGGACCTTGCGTCGCATCCCATTCGACCGGGGCGGCGAGGAGATCGCCGTCGCGGTCGCGGCTGAAAATATCCGCCAAAACGATCGCCGGCAGGACGCCCGGCTTGTGCCAGGTCTTGCGCCGCCGCTCGATCGCCCCGTCCGCCTCCATTTCCTTCAAGACACGTTTCAGAGCGATTCGGTCGGCGCCCTTGATCGCGAAGGCGCGGGCGATCTCGCGCTTGCCGATCTTGGCGGGCGCCTTTTCGCCCAAGGCCTCGCGCTCGCGGGCGATGAAGGCGAGAATCTCTGTGCGGGAGGGAAGCGCGGGGACGCCCTCTTGGTTTGGCGGGCGTGGGGACCCGCCGCTTTCTTGGCCGGGCTGTCTCGCGCCGGCGGCTTTTTTCACGCTTGCTTGGCCTTCTTCGATTTCGCCGCAGCCGGCTTGGGTCCGGGCCCAACAGGTCTTGGCGCGGGTTTCGGTCTGGACGTCGGCTCGAACGGCGGCTCCTCCACGCTCTCCAAGCTTGGCTCGGCGGCCGGGGATCGTGGCCGCGAGCCGCCTTTCGGAACGGCGGTCTTGGCGCCTTTGGCCGCGGCCTTTTTGGGCGCGCCTTCATTGGCCGCGCTCTTGCCGGCTCCCGCGGATTTCTTCTTCGAGGCGCTGGATCCGCCTCCCGCCGCCTCTTTGTCCTCGATCAGGCGAATGGCCTCCTCCAATGTGAGGGTCTCGGGCGAAGAGCCATTTTTCAAGGTCGCGTTGATCTTGCCATAATTGACATAGGGGCCAAAACGCCCTTCGCGCACGGTGATCGCCCCCCCGGCGGGATGTTCGCCAAGCGCCCGGCCCTGAACCGCGCGATCGCCGGCCGCTTTCGCGGCCAGCAGGGCGAGCGCTTCCTCCAGGGTGAATGTGGTGGGATCCGCGTCGCGCGGCAAGGTCGCGTTGATCTTGCCATGATTGACATAGGGGCCAAATCGTCCGGCCTTGATCGTGACCGCGCCGCCGGAAGGGTGTTCGCCGAGGGCTCGCGCGGCGGCGCCCTCCGCCTTGCCGAAGCGGCGGCCGGTGAGGCCGCTCTCCTTGGCGACGATGAGGTCGATCGCGCGATTGGCGCCGATGCTCAAAATATCCTCGTCCTTGCCGATATTCGCATAGGTCTTGCCATGCTGAACGTAGGGGCCGTAGCGGCCGATTCCGGCGAGGATCGGCTCCTTCGTCTCGGGATGCTTGGCGACTTCGCGCGGCAGCGAAAGGAGGCCGATCGCCTGCTCCAGGCTCAGGTCGCCGGGCGCAAGGGTCTTGGGCAGCGAAGCCCGCTTCGGCTTCTCGCCGTCGCCCTGCTGGACGTAGGCGCCAAAGCGCCCGTCGCGCAGGGTGATCTCGTCGCCGGTCTCGGGGTCCGCGCCTAGGAGCTTGACGCCGGGCCTTTCGCCCTCGGCGGCGGCGGCTTCGACGCTCCCATTCGCCAAGGTGCGGGTGAACTTGCATTCAGGATAGTTCGAGCAGCCGACGAAGGCGCCGAATTTGCCGAGCTTTAGCGAGAGCTGGCCGTCAGCGCAGGAGGGGCATGCGCGCGGATTGGAGCCATCCGGCTTGGCCGGAAAAATATGCGGCCCCAGAATTTCATTGAGGCTGTCCAGCACCTGGGTGGTGCGCAAATCCTTGGTGCCGGCGAGGGCGCCGGAGAAATCCGTCCAGAATTCGCGTAGAACCTGCTTCCAATCGATTTCATTGTTCGACACACGGTCGAGCTTCTCCTCGAGGTCGGCGGTGAAGTCATAACCGACGTAGCGGGTGAAGAAGGCCTCTAGAAACGCGGTGACGAGCCGGCCCTTGTCCTCGGGATAGAGCCTTTTCTTGTCGAGCCGAACGTAATCGCGCTCGACAAGCACCGCGAGCGTCGCGGCCCAGGTCGAGGGCCGGCCGATGCCGAGCTCCTCCATGCGCTTGATGAGGGTCGCCTCGGTGAAACGCGGCGGCGGCTCGGTGAAATGCTGGCTCGCGTCGATTTTTTCCTTGGTCAGGACTTCGTCCTTGCGCATCTCCGGCAGGCGGCCGCTCTCTTCGTCCTCGTCGTCGTCATGGCCTTCCTGGTAGAGCTTCAGAAAGCCGTCGAAGCGAATGACCTGGCCGGTCGCGCGCAGATCGAGCCGGCGCGCGCCGGCTTGGGCCAGGATATCGACCGTCGTGCGTTCGAGCTCGGCCGATTCCATCTGGCTCGCGATGGTGCGCTTCCAGATCAGCTCATAAAGCCGCGCCAGGTCCGGCTCGACGGCGCGCGCGACCTTGGCGGGCAGGCGGGCGAGGTCGGTCGGGCGGATCGCCTCATGCGCTTCCTGTGCGTTCTTCATCTTGACCGTGTATTTGCGCGGCGCGCTCGGGAGATAGGCGGCGCCGAACTCCTTGCCGATCACCGCGCGGGCGCTGGCGATCGCCTCCGGCGCGAGATCGACGCCGTCGGTCCGCATATAAGTGATGAGGCCGACGGTTTCGCCGTCGATTTCGGCGCCTTCATAGAGGCGCTGGGCGAGCTGCATGGTCCGCGCCGGCGCGAAACCGAGCTTGCGCGACGCCTCCTGCTGCAGGGTCGAGGTCGTGAAAGGCGCCCAGGGGTGGCGCTTGGCCGGCTTAGCCTCAATGCTCGCCACCGAGAATTTGGCCGCCTCGAGGGCGGCCTTGAAAGCTTCCGCTTCAGCCCCTGCGCCTATGTCCAGGCGGTTGATTTTCTCCCCATCCGCGCCGACGAGCCTCGCCACGAAAGGCGCCCCCGCCGCCGTCTTGAGATGCGCCGCGATCGACCAATATTCGCGCGCGACGAATTTTTCGATTTCGAGCTCGCGATCGCAAACGATGCGCAAGGCGACCGATTGCACCCGCCCGGCGGAGCGCGCGCCGGGCAATTTGCGCCACAGGACCGGGGACAGATTGAAGCCGACGAGATAATCGAGCGCGCGGCGGGCGAGATAGGCGTCGACGAGGGCGCCATCGATCTCGCGCGGGTTCTTCATGGCTTCGAGGATGGCGGTTTTGGTGATCGCATTAAAGACGACCCGCTCCACCGGCTTGTCTTTGAGGATGCGCTTCGCCTTCAAGACTTCAAGGACATGCCATGAGATCGCCTCGCCCTCGCGATCCGGGTCGGTCGCCAGAATCACCCGGTCGGCGTCCTTCACGGCCTTGGCGATTTCGGACAGGCGTTTGGCCGATTTCGTGTCGACGTCCCACAGCATGGCGAAATCGGCGTCCGGATCGACCGAGCCGTCCTTGGCCGGCAGATCGCGGACGTGGCCATAGGAGGCGTAAACCTCGTAGCCCTTGCCGAGATATTTGTTAATGGTCTTGGCCTTCGACGGCGACTCGACAATGACGACATTCATTGACAGCGGTCCTCAATTCGCACGGCCGACTGGAAGGGTCCGCGGTCTTGCCTCAAACACCAAAATCACGACAGGGGCGCGTCGGGCCTCCGTCCC
This sequence comes from uncultured Alphaproteobacteria bacterium, assembly GCA_963829515.1. GTDB lineage: Bacteria > Pseudomonadota > Alphaproteobacteria > Rhizobiales > Beijerinckiaceae > Methylocapsa. The sequence continues at coordinate 174,157 of CAWHIP010000005.1, read as the reverse complement.
GGAGCGTCAGGGCGCTGGGCGATAGGGCGGGAAGATGGGGGAGCGAGAAGTCATAGTCAAATCCGGCTGGTCCGGCGTGGGCGTCGACGCTCACGGCGAAGCTCATGAACTTTTGGCCTAATCAGGGATTATCAAGGCGCCGCCGAGGGTTGGTCCGGGGTGGGGGCCGCTCGCTCCAACTCTGTAACGCTCACGGTGGGCGGCCGAGCATAAGCTCATGCTTATCAATTATCCAAAGCGAGTTGATAAGTAGGATTTTGTCTCATACGTCACATTGATGTCGCCTGACTAGCCGAAAATTCGCGGAAAGGATGATCATGCCCTTGCATAAGACGCTGAACGATCTGAAATCAAACGTCAAAGCGGTTTCGGTCGATCTTCTGAACGCGCGGGTCGCCGACGCCATTGATCTCGCTTTGCTGACCAAGCAGGCGCATTGGAACCTGAAGGGACCTCAATTCATCGCCGTGCATGAAATGCTCGACCTCTTCCGCAAGGATCTCGACACGCATGTCGACACAATGGCCGAGCGCGTCGTCCAGCTCGGCGGAACCGCCCTCGGCACCACCCAGGCCGTCGCCGCCAAATCCGCGCTCGAGCCCTATCCGACGGACATCTACAAGATCGTCGATCACCTCAAGGCTCTGATCGAGCGATATGGCCATGCCGCGAACGCGGTCCGCGCCGGGATCGCCGCGGCGGACGAGGCCGGCGACGCGGATACGGCCGACATATTGACCGCATTCTCGCGCGCGCTCGACAAATCCCTCTGGTTCCTTGAAGCTCATGTTCAGGAACCGGCCTGACGCGGCCGGCTGCGGCGTCGAGCCCGAGTTTAGAGAGCGGGATCCGAGCGCGAAATCGGACGCCGCTTTCCTCATCCCGCTTTAGAGCGCGTTCCGATTGGATGGAGTCATCCAATCGATAAGAACTCGCTCCAGACCAATAAGTTGGAGCATGTTCTAACCGAAAAAGTCTATCGACTTTTTTTTTCGGAACATGCTCTAGCGCGAGATCTTGACGCTCTGGAACGTATCGCCGTTTCCGGCCGCCGTTTCCGGGGCGACGTCGAAGGCGTAGCTCGGCCCGACGCTGTCGTTCACAAAATCAAATGTCGCGTTTCCCTCGCCTTTTTCGTCGGTGCGAACGGTTCCGAGCTGATGATCGCATTTCAGCTTGACCCGGTAGGTGATGTTGGGCTTCGCCGGTCCGGTCAGATGGACGCTGACGCCGGTCGTGCGGCTCGACGTGCGAAAGACTGTGATCGAACCGCCGAGGACCGCCGGATCGGCGCTGCTCACGTCGTCATTCGTGCAATTCGATTCGTCCTGGCGCACGAGTGCGACGGTCTTCGCCGTTTTCGTCGCGAGCGGCACTTGGTACGGACAAGCGGCCCCGTCCCGCGCCGAAATCACATAGGAAAAAGCGGTGTCGCCGCTGTCGCCGGTCCGCGCGACCGCGCCGATCGTGGCGTTGGCGGGAGCGGCGGCGGCCGAAGCGAATGCGCCATTGTCATTGTACCAGCAGATCAGGGTCTGGTCTCCAGCGAGAGCCGGGGCGGCGTGGAGAGCGGCGGCCGCGGCTGCGGCGAACAGGATTTTCTTCATGGCTTTATGGGTTCCAAACAGAAGATGATCGGATTGAGCGACGCCGCTCATAGCACGCGGGAAAGCGCCTGAATATTCCCCGCCGCGGTCAGCGGCGCGGCGCGGAGACCCTCCAAATGGCGGGCGCGGCGGCGAAATATGTGCGCGGAGCGGGCTCCGCCGGTGAAACCCATGTGACGGCGCCGGTCTGGTCCTGTAAAACCAGGTTCATGCCAAACCTTCCCCGCGAGCTTAAATTTCCCCACCGGCATTTGCTCGGGATCGAAGGCCTTTCGCCGCCGGACATCGCCATTCTGCTCGATCTCGCCGAGGATGCGATCGAAGTCTCCCGCCAGGTCGAGAAGAAACGCTCCACCTTGCGCGGACGAACATTGATCAACCTGTTTTTCGAGGCGTCGACTCGCACGCAATCCTCCTTCGAACTCGCCGGCAAGCGCCTCGGCGCCGATGTCATGAACATGTCGGTCGCGACCTCGAGCGTCAAGAAGGGCGAGACGCTGATCGATACGGCGATGACCCTGAACGCCATGCGCCCCGACATTATCGTCGTGCGCCACGCCCAGGCCGGCGCCGTCCATCTTCTGGCGAAAAAGGTTGATTGCTCGGTCGTCAACGCCGGCGACGGCGCGCATGAGCACCCGACCCAGGCCCTTCTCGACGCGCTGACGATAAGGCGCAACAAGGGCGGCGTCTCCGGGCTTGTTGTGGCGATCTGCGGCGACATTCTCCATTCCCGCGTCGCCCGCTCGAACATCCTGCTCCTGTCGGCGCTTGGCGCGCGGGTGCGCGCCGTCGGGCCTTCGACCTTGCTTCCGGCCGGGATCGAGCGCATGGGCGTCGAGGTGTTCCGCGACATGCGCGCGGGCCTCGCCGGGGCCGATATTGTGATGATGCTGCGCCTGCAGCGCGAGCGGATGCAGGGCGGCTTCGTCCCGTCGGCGAAGGAGTATTTCCGCTTTTTCGGCCTCGACGAGGACAAGCTCCGCTACGCCAAGCCGGATGCGCTGGTCATGCACCCGGGCCCGATGAATCGCGGCGTCGAGATCGATTCGCGCGTCGCCGACGGGCCGCAAAGCCGCATCCGCGAGCAGGTCGAGATGGGCGTCGCCGTGCGCATGGCGGTGCTCGAAGCCCTCGCGCAGCATCTGCCGAACGGGTGACAAGGAGCCATGACGTGAAGGCTTTGTCCTCTCCCGCGATCGCGCATCAGCCGCTGGCGCTGGTCAATGCGCGGCTGATCGACCCCGCCGCCGGGGCCGAGACGCGGGGCGGCGTCTTGATTGTCGACGGGCTGATCCGCGATCTGGGCCAAGCCGTGGCCCCGGCCAATCTGCCGCCCTATGCGCGGCTCATCGATTGCGCCGGCGATCTGGTCGCGCCCGGCCTTATCGACATGCGCGCCTTCGTCGGCGAGCCCGGCGCCGAGCATCGTGAGACCATCGCCACCGCGACGGCGGCGGCGGCGGCGGGCGGGGTCACGACCATTCTCGCCCGGCCCGACACCAATCCGCCGGTGGACGAGGCCGCCGTGGTGGATTTCCTGCTCCGCCGGGCGCGCGACACCGGCCGCGTGCGGGTGCTTCCGTCGGCCGCCTTGACGCGCGGCCTCGCCGGCGAGGAAATCGCCGAGATCGGCCTCTTGCAGCAGGCCGGCGCCGTCGCCTTCACCGATGGAGCGCGCTCGATCCGCAATGCGCGCACGCTGCGCCGCGCCATGGCCTACGCCAAGGATTTCGACGCGCTCATCATCCATTACGCCGAGGATTGCGATCTCGCCGCCGACGGGGTGATGAACGAGGGCGAATACGCCTCCCGCCTTGGCCTTGCCGGCATTCCGCGCGAGGCCGAGGCGATCATTCTCGACCGCGACATAAGGCTCGTGAATCTGACCGGCGCGCGCTATCACGCCGCGCTCGTCACCACGGCGCTCTCGCTCGACATCATCGCCAAGGCCAAGGCGGGCGGCCTGCCGGTGACCTGCGCGACCTCGATCAATCATCTCACCCTCAACGAGAACGATATCGGCGATTACCGCACCTTCTTAAAACTCGCCCCGCCCTTGCGCCGCGAGGAGGAGCGGCGCGCGCTTGTCGAAGCCTTGGCCTCCGGCCTGATCGACGTGATCGTCTCGGATCATAATCCGCAGGACGTCGAGACCAAGCGCCTGCCTTTCGCCGAGGCCGAGGATGGCGCGATCGGCCTCGAAACCATGCTCTCGGCCGGCCTGCGGCTTGTGACCTCGGGCGACGTCTCGTTGCCCCGGTTGCTCGCCGCCATGACCATCCGCCCGGCCGAGATTCTGGGCCTGCCGCAAGGACGGCTGAAAGTGGGGGCGCCGGCCGATCTCATCCGCTTCGATCCCGACGAGCCCTATGTCGTCGATCCGGCGAAGCTCCATTCGCGCTGCAAGAACACGCCCTTCGACGAGGCGCGGATGGAGGGCAGGGTGAAGCTGACGCTGGTGGCGGGGGAGGTTGTGTTCGAGGCGGGGTGAGGCGGTGGGGCGCGGAGGTTCGAAAGCGGTGGCGTCTCAAGGCCGAAGCAAAGCGAGGCAGGTTTGAAATTTCGAGCTTGGGTCACTTTAATGTATGGCCGCTGTTGAAACATTATCGACCTTCGCAACCGATTAATTTCGCGGCGCGGATTCGCATAATGTGGCATTATGGAACGTGGCAGGTACAATCTCGCGCCGCGTGTCCCTTGATGGGTGGGCGCTCGTGCTTCGTCAGGCAAAGGTGTCGAGGTCGCGCAAAATTGCGGGCATAATTCTAGCTTAGCCTCCTCGATCTTGCGGCGTTAGTCTGTCGTGGTGTTCACCCATACGAACTGTGCCAAGTTTCCGCAGCTCCTGAATGGACTCCTTCGCCGCCCGTTTGGCATCGGCGCGATTTAGACCGCATTTACGCATTTTATCCGTCGTGTATTGAGAATAAATTTTATCCCACCACTTTTTCCCAAATCCGGTATCAGGCACTTCTAATATGACCTTAGGCAGGTTCACATCGTGCTTCAGGCGGTCGCCCTCGCGGCCAGCCTGAATGTAGAGAGCCTTGCTACTCAACACCTGTTCGACAAGAACCCCGTGGTTCCTCTGAAGATCAAACTCAAGGATGGCAACCAACTCGGCAGGGCGCGAAAACGACAGGATGAGCGCAACGGTATTATCGTGACCGATGAGCCGACCCCATTGGCATTTCACATCGCCCGCGACGACGTATTGGTGAACCCGGATATATTCTTCTAGGTCTGGTCGGCTGCTGGTATCGAGGATCACCAACGGAATCAGCCTCCCTTCACATACATCTTGAGAAGCAATGGCACCGTCCGCAACTATGCGGAGAGCGTCTTTTTCGCGCTCGTTGGACAGCTCGATGAACCCACGGCTGAATTTACTAAACAGCATGGCGCTTCTTATTGACCACGAGAGCGTCAACGCTCGTCTCGGCTTGATGACTATCAGTCAGGACAATCTGATAACCATCAATAGGGCGACCTCTGAGGATGCCGTGTTTAACGACGAAATCGCACCAACCGGAGATTGTATCGTGCGCCGTGACACGAGAAGGTGTTGTCAGCCGACAGCCGCCAACCTCCGTTGGATCACAAATGCCAACTGACAGCGGCAGCTTTACAGTCATCGATGCAGCGTCCTCGATAAGATACCGCAGATGCATTTCGATCTGCGCTATCGCGTTGTCGGAATCCGTCGGGTTCGCTACTGACAACGAAAAGGAATAGACGCGGCCACCTTCAGGCGAGTTTTCAAAGTGACTATCCAACAACCTCGGAACAAGCCGAGGCTGCTTCCGCTGTTCCTGTTGTTCCGATAGCCGTAGTGCGCGTGAAGATACCCGAAAGCTCCCGATAGAAACAATAAAGGCAGCGACTGCCATGACGGCTACCACAATGTCCGTCCAATTTTTAGCCGAAATTTGCAAGATGGCTTGGGCGTCTGCAATCATCCCCCACCCTCGCAATCGTGCTGATCTGGTGGTGCCAGCCCATGCTTCGCCTGATCCCCAGCCTTTGCCTCGGCATACCCCCGCCGCCTCTTGCGTTCGGCCTGTCGCTGCAAAGCGGCGGCGGCAAGAGCTTCGTTGTCGTAAGACCCCGCCGCCATGCGCCCGCATGTTCCGACGCGGCCCCATTGATTCGTGAGCAAGACGCGCCCGAATAGATCGGGCTGAATGTCGAGCCGGTAAAAGCGGCGCATGTTGCAGGCCTGATAGACGCGACGAAGGTCAACCGCGTTCATGGCGTGAGCCTCTTAATCGTCCAGCGGCTTACGTCATAGGATCGCGCAATCTCGCCCTGCGACTCCTTGCCCGCCTTAAGCCGCTTAATCGCCTCTTGCCGCTGGTGATGGTTCAAGGACGGCTTGCGGCCAAGCCGGACGCCGTTCACTTTGGCGCGGGCGCGGCCCTCGCCGGTGCGGGCGCGGATCAACTCGCGCTCGAACTCGGCAAGCCCGCCTAGCACAGTAAGCATAAGGCGTCCGTGGGCGGTCGTCGTGTTCGCCCATGGGTCATTCAGCGAACGAAAGCCCGCGCCCTTGCTGGTGATTGTCGCAAGCGTGTTCAAAAGGTCGCGGGTAGATCGGGCAAGCCGGTCAAGGCGCGTCACGATCAACACGTCGCCCTTGTCGAGCTGGTCGAGGAGGCGGCGCAATTGGGCGCGGTCGGCCTTTGCGCCACTGGCCTTTTCGTTGAAAACCTTCTCAACCTCGGCGGCGCGAAGCTGTTTCACTTGCGCGTCAAGGCTCTGGCCGTCGGTCGAGACCCGCGCGTAGCCGTATATCACAATTTGCCCTGAAGCAGTTTCCGCGTGAGCCGACGGCGGCCATGCACGATGCGGATAACGCTCACGGCGTCGTCGCCTTCGATATGTCGATAGATCACCACATAAGGCGGCACCAGCCCAATACGGATATGCGGCCCCAACTTCGGACGCGGCGGGCCAATATCGGGATGATCCGCGAGCCGTTCATACAGGCTTTCGAAACGAAAATTGAATTTCTCGGCGACGGCTTGGCCAGCTTCGCTATAAAGATTGGCAAGAATATCGGCGGTGTCCGCGTCGGCGGGCGAAGTAATTATGACCCGCGCCATTTACCGCTTCATGGCGGCGAGACGGGCGGCGTTGCGGGCCTTGTGCTCCTCAAGCGTAATCACGTCGCCGCGTTCGAGCGCCGCGAGTCCCTCGTCCACATAGGGCTTTGCCCATGCCATATCATCGCTCTCTTCCAGCTCATGTTCGGCAATGCGTTCGTCGATGAGCTGACGCGCGGCCGCCTCAATCGAGGGGAAGTCGCCGCGTGCGACATGGACCTGGAGCCATGTTTCCTGTTCGGGGGTAAGAGTAATCGCCATGCCTTTTTGTACCATAAATCCCCTTGTTCCGGCAGGGGAATTCGCGCCGACTTATGCACGTTATTTCTGCACAAAAAAGCCCTTTTGGATCAAGGGGCTGGGTTTTGTGCATAATTCTTTAAATTTTGCAGACGCGACAGGCGCGTTATGTCCATAGATGACGGATTTTGTTGAAAAAGTCGGAAAATGAGTGGCGACGAAAATTTCGCCTTTGAGCGTGGAAAGCGTTTGCGGCTCATCATATTCATGACCAATCTCATAGGAAAGCCGCGCAGCGCAAAAAGTGACATCTCTGCTGAACTCCGAGCGCTTATGTCTTGGAGCCTACCTCCAGCCTTGAGAATTGTGATCAACGGCAAAATTCGGGTTTTTCAACACTATCGGGGCAATGTAGACCAAAAGTGCTGTACTTCATGGTTTATCCACCCTCCCGGCCAGCTTCTTGCTTCTCCCCCGATACGTCAATCGACACAGGAGAGCCGACGCCACGCGCAGGCCGCCTTTCTCGACCGCAAGGAGGCGCCCAACCGCAAAGATCCGCAGCAGGCGCTCGAACGGCTTAAGTTCAAGCTCGCGCTCGATGACGCCTCTGCGCCGCTCAAGACCTCGGGCTATCCGCCCTGCGCGCTGGAAGGCGAGGACGCGGGGTTCGACATTCGATTTCAAAAGGTCGAGGCCTATTTTTTGCCTATTTTTCGCCCTTCAGGCGCAAATCGGCGCGCGGGACACCGCGATCGTCTGTAATCGTTTTGGATCAAGTGTTTTTATGTCGATTTTCTCGAGCCGATAAAGGCAAGCTCTTCCCGTCGTCGGGATCAATGAATTCTCCTGAACCCCTAAGCTCGGACTTCCGAGCGCTTGTGAAGCGCCGCCCGCGAGCGGCGTCACCGAAGCGCTTTCGCTTCGACGGAGATAAAAAATGACGACGGAACCCCGCAAATATGACGATCTCAAAGTCGGCCAGCGGATTCACTTCACCGGATACCCCGGCGACGCCGCGAATCCGAGCGGAGACGGCGAAATCATTGCAGCCCATGAGGCTGGACCCAAATCAATGGCGAATTACGACATTCGGCTCGACGACGGCCGCGAAAAGACAAAAATCATTCATTTGGCGTTCAAGCCCAGCGCAAACCGCTGCTATATCATCGCGGAGGAGCATAACGCAGCCGCTTGACCCCAAGGCGCGCTGGAACGGTCTGGCGCGCCGCCGTCAACTTCCAACATAGGCGTGAATTTGACGGCGGTTCCCGAACGCTTCGCGCTCCTCCCAAGCGTCCGAGCTTCGCTCGCTAGGCCGGTTTCTTGCTTCAGCTTGGCGCGCCAATCGCCATAGGGAGAGCCGATGCCCCGCACCCAGACCGTTTTTTTGGACCGCAAGGACGCGCCGAGCCGCAAGGATTTGCAGCAGGCGATCGATGGGCTCAAGTTCAAGCTGGCGCTTGACGATTCCTATGCGCCGTTCAAGATTTCGGGCTATCTGCCTTGCACGCTGGAAGGCGAGGATGCCGGCTTCGACATGCGCTTTCAGGAGGTCGAGGCGGATCTTTCCAGATTTCCGGCCCTTCAGGCGGAAATCGGCGCGCGCGACGCGGCGATCGTCTTTAAATGGAGCGGCGACATTCGCGAATTCGCCAGCGCCATGATCGTCGGCGCGGCTTTGGCGAGGAATTTCGGCGCGATCGTGCATGACCCAGATGCGGACTCTCTTCAGAGCGCCGAAGATCTGATCGAAAAAGCGCGGAAGGCCGTCGCATCCCTTTAGGGCGCGGCCAATTGATTTTTTCTGAGCGAAAGAGGCGCCTTGGCCATGACCGACACGGATGCGATTCTGGCCGCCAACGCCGCCTATTATGAAGCCTTCGTCGCCGGGGATTTCGCTCGGATGAGCGCGATTTGGGCCGATGAGGACGTCTCCTGCATTCATCCCGGCTGGCCGGTCCTGATCGGCCGCAAGCCGGTGCTCGAACTCCTATCGTGAGATTTTGAGCAATCCCATGCAGGAGCCGATCCAGCATCGCGACGAGAAGGTTCTGGCGTCGGCGAGCGAGGCGCGGGTCTTTTGCATCGAGATCGTCGGCGGCGCGGCGCTCGCCGCCGCCAATTGGTTCCGCAGCATCGATGGCGCGTGGCGGTTAATCCACCATCAGGCGAGCCCGATCGCCGCGCTGATCGAGGAGCCCGCCCCGCGCCCCGCCTCAAGGCGGCTGAACTGAGGCCGTAGGCGGGTTTGCATAGGCTGCAATCGCGTTTGGAAGCTGCTAGGAAACGACGGAATTTGCTTTGGAGCCCTGCTGAATCGGGCGTTGGCCGACGCGGGCGCGTCGGCGCGTCGAGAAATGGAGACGATGAAACATGAGCGAACAGCATGACGAAGATGAAAAGCTGACTAGGCAGGCGCTTCTCGACAAGTCCAAGGAGCTCGAAAGGCTCGCCGAGACGATTTATCGCGCCGCCGAAGGGCGCAGGCCATTGCCGGGCTCGCTCGGCGAGGCCTTGAAGCAGATTGGCGATCTCGCCGCCGAATCCGAGGAGGCGATCGCCGCCCATCTTGACGACGCCAATGTCGGCGCGGCCCTGACGGCGGTGGCGACCGCGCTCAGCGCCCTGCGCAGCGCCCTTGACAGCCTGGTCGTGTTTCACGCGCTCGAAGGCCAGGCCTATGAGACAAGAACGGTCGCCAATGACTGAGCCGGCGGTTGCCGCGCCCGCTCGGGAAGGCTAGGCTCGGCTCTCCGTCGCGGCCACAACCGGTTCACCGAATTGCCTAGCGCTCTCGCCTTCCTGTTTGGTTACGCCCTGGGCTCGATCCCCTTTGGCCTGATCCTGACGCGCCTTGCCGGCACGAAGGATTTGCGCGCGATTGGCTCCGGCAATATTGGCGCGACCAATGTCTTGCGCACCGGCCGCAAGGACTTGGCCGCGCTGACCCTCATCCTCGATCTCTTGAAGGGAACCCTGGCGGTGCTCGTAGCCGCCTATTTGGCTCCGGGCGAGCCGGCGCTTTTTGCGGCGCTCGGCGCGTTTTTGGGCCATGTGTTTCCGGTTTGGCTCAAGTTCAAGGGGGGCAAAGGGGTTGCGACCTTCCTCGGCTGCCTTTTGGGGCTCGCCTGGCCGGCGGCCCTGGCGTTTGGCGCGGTCTGGCTCGGGGTCGCTTGGGCCACACGTTATTCCTCGGCCGCGGCGCTCGCGGCCAGCGCCTTGACGCCCGTCCTCCTGGCCATTCTCGGCCAGCCGCGGGCCGCCGTTTTGTTCAGCCTTCTCGCAGTAATCTTATGGATCAAGCACGGCCCCAATCTCGCCCGGCTTCGGGCTGGCTCCGAGACCAGGATCGGGCGGAGCTGAATGGCCGAGCCTTTCGCCTCCGCCGCCGCGAGAGAGCTGACCGAGGCGGAGCGCTTCGACTGGCTGCGGCTCGCGCGCAGCGAGAATATAGGACCGCGCAGCTTTCGCACGCTGTTCGACCGCTATCGAAGCGCGGCCGCGGCGCTTGAGGCTCTGCCGGACTTGATCGCGCGAGGCCGGTTCGGCCGGCCGATCCGCATCGCGACCATCGCCGAAACCGAACAGGAGCTGGAGGCGATGCGCCGTCGCGGCGCTGTCTTTATTGGATTTTGTGAGCCGACCTATCCATCGCTCCTGCGCCTCGTCGCTACGGCGCCCCCGCTGATCGCCGCGCGCGGCGACCTCTCCTGCCTGGGCCGCTCCAAACTCGCGATCGTCGGCTCGCGCAACGCCTCGGCGGCGGGACTAGGTCATCGACTCGTTAAAGCGCATCCAAATTCGGATTGAGGCGAGCTTGACGCCGGCGAGGAAATTGTCGGCGCGTTTGTCGTAGCGCGTGGCGACGGCGCGGTAATGTTTGATTTTGTTGAAGAAGCGCTCGACGAGATTTCTGTATCGATAAAGGTAGGAGCTGAACGCCGGGACGTTCTTGCGTCCCGGCATCGGCTTGATGTTGGCGAAGGCGCCGCGGTCGTCGAGGCTTTGCCGCAGCGCATCGCTGTCATAGGCGCGGTCGGCGAGGAGAATCTGCCCCTCGGCCAAAGCCTCCAGCATGTCGCAAGCGCTGCGTCCGTCATGCGCCTGGCCTTCGGTCAGCTTCAAGTCGATCGGCAGGCCTTCGGCGTCGACAAGCGCATGGATCTTGGTCGTTAGGCCCCCGCGCGAGCGACCCATGCAACGGGATCCCTGATCTTTTTTTGGGCGTTGGCGGCGTGCTGATGGACCCGGATCGAGGATGAATCAATCATCTGAATGTCGCCATCATAAGCCTTTGAGACGGCTTTGAGAATGCGGTCCCAGACGCCAGCCTTGCGCCACCGGTTGAAGCGGTTCACGCAGGTCGTGTGCGGGCCGTAGCGCTCCGGAATGTCGGCCCAGGGCGCACCCGTCCGCAAGCGCCAGAAAATGCCGTTCAAAACCCGCCGGTCATCGACGCGCGGAACCCCGCGCGGCTTGTTCGGCAGAAGCGGCTGAATGATTGACCACTCGAAATCCGTCAGATCAAAGCGCGCCATCTCAACCTCCATGATCTCAAGGTTGAATCACGGCTTCGCCGATTCGGGAATCCCCTTTATGAGATCATGACCTAGCCTTCGCCGAGCAGCTTGCGCGCGGGGTCGCGCGCGCCGGCCATGTCATCGTCTCGGGGCTTGCGCGGGGGATCGACGCTCGGGCGCATCAGGCCGCGATCGAAACCGGGACGATCGCGGTCCTGGCGGGCGGCTTGGGCAATATTTATCCCTCGGAACATGAGGCGCTGCTGGAGCGGATCGTCGAGCATGGCGCGGCGCTCAGCGAGATGCCGTTTGGCTGGGAGGCGCGGGGGCGCGATTTTCCGCGCCGCAACCGCATCGTCGCGGGCCTGTCGCGCGGCGTCGTCGTGATCGAGGCCGCGCGCCGGTCGGGCTCCCTCATCACCGCGAAATTCGCCGCCGAGCAGGGTCGGGAGATCTTCGCCGTTCCCGGATCGCCGCTCGATCCGCGCGCGGAAGGCGCCAATGATCTCCTGCGCGACGGCGCGACCTTCTGCACCTGCGCGCAGGATGTGATCGAGGCCCTCGCCAAGCAGGATTGGGAGCTGGAGGGCGCGAATTTCACCCTGTCCGAGCCGGTTTATTCCGACGGGCTCGACGAGCCGCTGTGGGAAGAGCTCGAACTGCCGGGGGAGGCTTCGGCCGCCGTCCCCACGCTGAGTTACGAAACGAGCCTCGATGCGGTTTCGCCCCCTCGAGCCGAGCCGGCTTCGTGGGTTCGCGCGTCGCCGGTCGTCCCCGACGCGCCACTGGTTCAGCCGTCGCGGATGGATCTCGCCGCGCGGGTCATCGAACTGCTCGGGCCGACGCCTGTCTCGGTTGACGAGCTTGCGCGCGCCTCCGAAGCGCCGGCGCGCGAGGTCAGGGGCATTCTCCTCGAACTTGAGCTTGCCGGCCGGCTCGAATGGCGCGGCGGAGATTTGGTCTCCATGCTTCAAGCGCGGTTGCGGGATTAAGCCTGCGCCGGGGGGGTCATTCGTCCCGAATTGAGCCTTGGGCGATCGCCTGTGTTTAGGCGGAGACGCCGGCGCCTTGCGCCGAGGATGACGCGTCGCGCGAATTTGGCCTTGGCCCGCTTGAGCCCGGAATAAAAGCGTCGAAAGCGGCCCAAAACCGCTCCCGAAACATGTCCCGCTCCATCAGGATTTCGTGGCGGGCGTCGGGAAGCGTGAAGAACCTTCCGGCCTTCAGGCGGCCCGCGAAATCCTCCGTCGCGGCGGTGTCGACGACCCTGTCGCCGCCGGCGGCAAGGATCAAGGTCGGGATCAGGACGCGGCGCGGGAATTCCGCGTCCTCGAACCGCCGCATGAGGCGGAAGGCTGCGTTCACCCAGCCTATGGTCGGATCGCCGATGGCGAGATCCGGCGCGAAATCGAGGATCGTCGCCGAGCGGACATGGCGCGCGGGATCGGAGGTCAAGACGTTTCCTTGAAATCCGGCCGACATATAGGGCCTGCCGCCGCCGCCGGGAATGAAAGCGGCCCCGAAGCCGAGCAGGCTAAGGGCGCCCGCGAACCATCGCGAGGCGCGAGGGAAGCGCAGCCCTTTGAGGTCGATCATGGGCGCGGTCAGGATCATGCGCTCGAACGGCGAACGCCCGGCGCGCGCTTGCGCCAGAAGAATCGCCGCGCCCATGGAATGGCCGAGCGCGAACCAGGGCTTGCGGCAGGCGGGTTCGAGGATTTCGGCGCGCAAAGCGTCGAGGTCTTGGTCATAGTCGCGGAAATGCCGGACATGGCCTTTGCGCCGATTGCGCAGAAGCCGATCGGACAGACCTTGGCCGCGCCAGTCCAGGACCACGACGTCGAAGCCGCGATCAAGCAATTCGCCGACGGTTTCGAAGTATTTTTCGATGAATTCGGCGCGGCCCGGCAAAATCGCGACCGTGCCGCGCGACGCCGGCCCGCTCGTCCAGCGCGCCGCGCGCAGGCTGAGCTTGTCGCGCGTCTGGATCCGCGCGACGACGGCGTTTGGCGGCGCCTCGTTGTCGGCGGTCGAGTGAAGGTCCATCGCGAAAATTTTCAAGCTCATGGCGCCAAGAGCGCAGCGGAAAGCAAAGGCCGCGAGACAAACTCGCTCCTGACGTTTAGCCCGGACGTCCGTCCATGTCTAAATTTGAATGGCGTATTTTCGCCGTTCCGGCCCCTTGCAACGGAAAGCTTCGCTCCCACATTTTCGTTGCGCGGGCCGCCTCAGGACGCGCGAAAAGACAGGCGGATGACAGGCGCAGCGCCAAATCCGTCTCGGATCGCTTCATCATGGAGGATGTGTAAATGCGTCAGTTTGATCTCTCTCCGCTCTATCGCTCGACCATCGGCTTCGATCGGGTTTTCAGCTTGATTGATCAGACGGCTGGCCTGGACGCCGCGCCGAGCTACCCCCCCTATGACATCGAGCGCACCGGCGAGGACGCGTATCGAATTTCGATCGCCGTCGCGGGCTTCGCCGAAAAGGACCTCTCGATCGAGACGCGGGACAATACCTTGACCGTCCGCGGTTCGCGGGAGGCGGCGCGCGAGGCTGGATCGGTCAAGACGGAAATGCTTTATCGCGGCATTGCGGCGCGGGCCTTCGAGCGGCGCTTCCAACTCGCCGACCATGTTCATGTGACCGGCGCGAGCCTTGAAAACGGGCTGCTTCATATCGATTTGCTGCGTGAAATTCCCGAGGCGCGCAAGCCGCGCCAGATTCCGATCGGCAGATCCGGCGCCGAGTCTGGCCCGAAGGTGGTCTCGACTCAGCAAGCCGCTTGAGTCCGCGAGCTGGGCCGCCCTCCCTTGGCCCGGCGCGGTTGGTGGAAGGGCGTCTCCTTCGAGGCGCCCTTTTCCATGTTGCTCTGACGGCGACCATCGAAGGTTCAGGCCTTGCCCCGCGCGATGGCGAGGAAGCGCTCGATGTCGGAACGCGAAGTGGCGAAAGACGTGACAAGGCGTATGAAAACCTCGTCTTCCGCCGGAGGCGCCATGCCGGCGTCGAAGCGGCGCGCGCTCCACTCGTAATAGAGGGCGCCGGCGGCTTTCAGCGCCGCGTCGGTGCGGCGCGGCAAAATCGCAAAAATTTCATTCACTTGGCGCGGCCAGACAAGGCGGACACCGGGCGCCTCGGCCAAGCCTTCGGCCAGCCGAACCGCATGCGCATTGGCGGTTTTCGCTAGGCCGAGCCAATGGCCATCGTCGAGATAGGCGACCATTTGCGCGCCGAGGAAGCGTCCCTTGGAGAGCGTATGCCCGCTGCGCTTGCGCTGATAGGGGAGGCTCGCGGCTTTGGCGGGATCGAAGAAAATGACCGCCTCGCAAGCAAGCGCGCCATTCTTGGTCGCGCCGAATGACAGGACGTCGACGCCGGCCCGCCAGCTCATCTCCGCGGGCTTGCATTGCAAGGCGACGAGCGCATTGGCGAAACGCGCGCCGTCCATGTGGACCTGGAGCCCGGCGTCATGCGCAAGCGCCGTCAGCGCGGAAATTTCCGCGCAAGTGTAAAGCGCGCCGCTTTCGGTCGCCTGCGAAAGCGACAAAGCCGCGGGCTGGACCTGCTTGACGGGGCCGTGCGGAAAAGCGGCGAGCGTCTCAGCGAGATTTCGCGGATCGATTTTTCCGGCGCGCCCCGCAATCCCGATGAGCTTCGCGCCGGCCGTGAACATTTCCGGCGCGCCGCACTCGTCCTCCATGACATGCGCCTCCTGATGGCAGAAGACCGCGCCAAAGGGAGGACAAATCGCGCCAAGCGCGAGCGCATTGGCGGCCGTGCCGGTGGCGACGAGAAAGCAGCCGATCTCCCTCTCGAAAATTTCGCTGAGCCGTTCCGACGCCTTGGCGGTGAACGGGTCCGCGCCATAGGCCGAAGCCGGACCCTTATTCGCGGCCAGGATCGCATCGAATATGCGCTGGCTTGCCCCGGCGGTATTGTCGCTCGCGAAATCCATTCCGTCTCAGCTCCGGGGTGACATTGGCGGAATTTGCACAAAAGGCCAATGTGGTCCGAAACATGGCGACGAT
Organism: uncultured Alphaproteobacteria bacterium; assembly: GCA_963829515.1. Taxonomy (GTDB): domain Bacteria; phylum Pseudomonadota; class Alphaproteobacteria; order Rhizobiales; family Beijerinckiaceae; genus Methylocapsa. The sequence goes on along the minus strand of CAWHIP010000005.1, from coordinate 158,648 downwards.
CCAGTTGCGGCTCCGATAGCTTAGTCGCGCCCATGATCGCCCAACAAGGAGATTTTCGGCGCTTGCGATTCAGCCGGAAACCTGTATGGTTCACACCCTGTAAATAGGACAGGGTTACTGACCATTTATGTCGGAGACTCTCCGTGCGCTGAAACGCCCAGCCTTGCGGCGACCGGGCGCCGGAGTTGAAGCGACGGATGCGGCCGCCCGGGGGAGGAGACAAAGGCATGGACTCTGGCGGCGTGCGAAAAACCTCGCTTCGACAAGCGGAATTTTCTGCTAGAGATTTTGCCATGACCAATGCAAATTTTTTTAGCCGCGCGCCGCTCGATCCGGGCTTTCCCGCCGAGCAAGGACTTTATTCGCCCTCGCGCGAGCATGACGCCTGCGGGGTTGGCTTCGTCGCCAATCTCCACAATCGCAAGTCGCATGAGATCATCGCGATGGGACTCGAGATCCTCCGCAATCTCGATCATCGCGGCGCCGTCGGCGCCGATCCCAAGGCCGGCGACGGCTGCGGCATGCTGGTCCAGATCCCGCATCGCTTCTTCGCCGAGATCGCCCCCGATCTGGGCTTCGTCTTGCCCGACGAAGGCGATTACGCCATCGGCGCCCTGTTCCTGCCGCGCGATCCCGAAGGCCGCGGCATGGTCGAGGCGATCGTTGAGCGAGTCGTCGCGGAGGAGGGGCAGATCTTCCTTGGCTGGCGCGACACGCCGGTCGATCCCTCCTGCCTTGGCGAGAGCGTCAAGCCGACCGAGCCGGTCAGCCGGCAGATCTTCATCGGGCGCGGCCCGCATGTCGAAGACCGGACCGAGTTCGAGCGCAGACTTTTCATTCTGCGCAAAGTGATCTCGAACGCCATCTATAATTTGCACGATCCGCGCACCGCCGGGTTTTATCCGGTGTCGCTGTCGTCGCGCACGCTTGTCTACAAGGGCCTGCTGCTCGCGACCAAGCTCGGCGAATATTTCAAGGACCTTGCCGATCCGCGCTTCGAATCGGCGCTTTCGCTTGTGCATCAGCGGTTCTCGACCAACACGTTTCCGACCTGGTCGCTCGCCCATCCCTACCGCCTTGTCGCCCATAATGGCGAGATCAACACATTGCGCGGCAACGTTAACTGGATGGCGGCCCGGCAAGCCTCGGTCGCCTCCGGGCTCTTCGGCAATGACATCAGCAAGCTATGGCCGATTTCCTATGAAGGCCAGTCGGATACCGCTTGTTTCGACAATGCGCTCGAATTCCTCGTCCAGGGCGGCTATTCGCTCGCCCATGCGATGATGATGCTGATCCCGGAAGCCTGGGCTGGCAATCCGCAGATGGATGAGGCGCGCCGCGCTTTCTACGAATATCACGCCGCCTTGATGGAGCCTTGGGACGGACCGGCCGCGGTCGCCTTCACCGACGGGCGCCAGATCGGCGCGACGCTCGACCGCAATGGCTTGCGCCCGGCGCGCTATATTGTCACCGACGACGGCCTCGTCGTGCTCGCCTCGGAAGTCGGCGTCCTGCCGATTCCCGAAGAGCGGATCGTTACGAAATGGCGATTGCAGCCGGGCAAGATGCTGCTCGTCGATCTGGAGCAGGGCCGGATCATCTCCGACGACGAGATGAAGACCGCGCTCGCGACCGCGCAGCCTTACGCCGAATGGCTGAAGCGCACCCAAATCGTGCTCGAAGAGCTGAACATGGTCGAACCGCGCGCGACCCGCACCGACGTTTCCCTGCTCGATCGTCAGCAGGCGTTCGGCTACACCCAAGAGGATCTTTCGCTGTTGATGTCGCCGATGGCGGTGACTGGCCAGGAAGCCGTCGGCTCCATGGGCACGGACACGCCGATTTCGGCTTTATCCTCGCATTCAAAGCCGCTCTTCACCTATTTCAAGCAGAATTTCGCGCAGGTGACCAATCCGCCGATCGATCCGATCCGCGAAGAGCTGGTGATGAGCCTCGTGTCCTTCATCGGGCCGCGTCCGAATATCCTCGATCACGAAGGCAATTCGAAGCGCAAGCGCTTGGAGGTCCGCCAGCCGATCCTCACCAATGGCGACCTTGAGAAAATCCGTTCGATCGGTCATTTCGAGGAGGCGTTCGACACCAAGACGCTCGACATCACCTACGCGTCGGAGGCAGGCGCCGAGGGGATGGAGGAGGCGCTGGGGCGGCTTTGCGACCGCGCCGATCAGGCGGTGAGCGGCGGCTTCAACATCATCATTCTGTCGGACCGCCTCGTCGGGCCCGACCGAATTCCAATCCCTTCGCTGCTGGCGACGGCGGCGGTGCATCATCATCTGATTCGCAAAGGCCTGCGCACCTCGGTCGGCCTCGTCGTCGAGACCGGCGAGGCGCGAGAGGTCCATCATTTCGCCCTCCTGGCGGGTTACGGCGCGGAGGCGATCAATCCCTATCTCGCCTTCGAGACGCTCGCCGCAATGGCCGACGAGCTTTTTGACGCGGTCGACGGCTATGAGGCGTGCAAGCGCTACATCAAGTCGATCGACAAGGGCCTGTTGAAGGTCATGTCGAAAATGGGGATTTCGACCTATCAATCCTATTGCGGGGCGCAGATCTTCGACGCCGTCGGACTTGCCGAGGATTTCGTTCAGCGCTATTTCACCGGGACCGCGTCGCGCATCGGCGGCGTCGGCTTGCGCGAGATCGCGCTGGAAAGCCTGCGTCGCCACAAGGACGCCTTCGGCGACGCGCCGATCTACCACAACGCCCTCGACGTCGGCGGCGATTACGCCTTCCGCGTGCGCGGCGAGGCGCATTCCTGGTCGCCGCAATCGGTGACCCTCTTGCAGCACGCCGTGCGCGGCAATCACGAGGAGACCTACCGCGCCTATGCCGCGCTGTTGAATGATCAGGCCGAGCAGCCCTTGACCATTCGCGGCCTCTTTCGCATCAAAAGCGCGGAGGAGGACGGCCGCGCGAGGGTTCCGCTCGATGAGGTCGAGCCGGCGGCGTCGATCGTCCGGCGTTTCGCCACTGGCGCGATGTCCTATGGCTCGATCTCGCGCGAGGCGCATACGACGCTGGCGATCGCGATGAATCGGATCGGCGGCAAATCCAACACTGGCGAAGGCGGCGAGGAGTCCGACCGCTACAAGCCGCTGCCAAATGGCGACTCCATGCGCTCGGCGATCAAACAGGTCGCCTCCGGCCGGTTTGGGGTCACGACCGAATATCTGGTCAACGCCGACATGATGCAGATCAAGATGGCGCAAGGCGCGAAGCCAGGCGAAGGCGGCCAATTGCCCGGCCATAAGGTCGACGCCGTCATAGCCAAGGTGCGCCATTCGACGCAAGGCGTCGGCCTCATCTCGCCGCCGCCGCATCACGACATCTATTCAATCGAGGATTTGGCGCAGCTGATCTTCGACCTGAAGAATGTCAATCCGGCCGCGGATGTGTCGGTCAAGCTGGTCTCCGAGGTCGGCGTCGGAACCGTCGCCGCCGGCGTCTCGAAGGGTCGCGCCGATCACGTCACCATTTCTGGTTTCGAAGGCGGCACCGGGGCCTCGCCGCTCACGTCGATCAAGCATGCCGGCAGCCCGTGGGAGATCGGCCTCGCCGAGACGCATCAGACGCTGGTGTTGAACCGGCTGCGCGCCCGCATCGCGGTGCAGGTCGACGGGGGTTTGCGCACTGGGCGCGACGTCGTCGTCGGCGCGCTTCTCGGCGCCGATGAATTCGGCTTCGCCACTGCTCCTTTGATCGCCGCCGGCTGCATCATGATGCGCAAATGCCATCTCAACACCTGCCCGGTGGGCGTCGCCACGCAAGACCCGGTGCTGCGCAAGCGGTTCACCGGCCAGCCGGAGCATGTGATCAATTTCTTCTTCTTCGTCGCCGAGGAGGCGCGGCGGCTGATGGCCGAATTGGGCTATCGTCGTTTTGATGAGATGATCGGGCAGATGCAGATGCTCGACAAGCAGAAGGCGGTCGCGCATTGGAAGGCGCGCGGACTTGACTTCTCGAAGCTCTTTCACAAGCCGCAGGCGGCGCCGAATGACTCCATCTTCCACTCGGAACGTCAGGATCATGGCCTCGAGAAAGCGCTCGATCGCAAGCTGATCGCGGAAGCCGCTACGGCGATCGAAACCGGCGCGCCGGTTCGAATCGAGACCATGATCAACAACACCAACCGGACGACGGGCGCCATGTTGTCGGGCGAGATCGCGCGTCGCTACGGCCATGCCGGCTTGCCGGACGGGACGATCCATATCGCCGCCAAGGGAACGGCCGGCCAAAGTTTCGGCGCATGGCTTGCGGCTGGCGTAACCCTCGAACTCGAGGGTCAAGCAAATGATTATGTCGGCAAGGGACTCTCCGGCGGCCGGATCATCGTCTATCCGCCGGCCGCGTCGCGCCCCGAGGCCGCGCATTCGATCATAGTCGGCAACACGGCGCTTTATGGCGCGATCGCGGGCGAATGCTATTTCCGCGGCGTCGCAGGCGAGCGGTTCGCGGTGCGCAATTCTGGCGCCTTGGCTGTCGTCGAAGGAGTTGGCGATCACGGCTGTGAATATATGACCGGCGGAATTGTCGTCGTGATCGGCGAGACCGGGCGCAATTTCGCCGCCGGCATGTCGGGCGGCATAGCCTATGTCCTCGACGAGGACGGTGGGTTCGCCGACCGCTGCAATCTCTCCATGGTCGAGCTCGAACCGATCGCGGAGGAGGAGGACCTGATGCAGAAAAGCTATCATCAGGGCGGCGACCTCGATTCGCATGGCCGAGTCGACGTCATGGCCGACATGACAAGGTTCGACGCCGAGCGCCTGCATCAGCTGATCGCAAACCATGCGCGCTACACAGGCTCGGCGCGGGCGCGCCAGATCCTCGATCAATGGTGCGAATATAAACAAAAGTTCCGTAAGGTCATGCCGGTGGAATATCGCCGCGCGATCGAGCAAATCATGGCGGAGCAGGAGCAAAACATCCTCGCGACCGTCGGGATTTGATCGGCGCGCCGCGAGGCGGAAGCGTATGTTTCCGCCCTTGACATCGTGGCAATTCCTCGATGTTCATCGACGCAGTTATCTATTTTGAATCTGAGTGTTTCCCGATCACCTGCGTCCGCGCAAATCGGAGGCGCTCGATGGGCGGGCGATCGCGCTCGCCAAAGGATCTTCCATGGGCAAAGTGACGGGATTCCTTGAAATCGATCGACGCGACCGACGCTATGCGCCGGCCTCAGACCGCATTCGCCATTACAAGGAGTTCCTGATCCCGCTTTCCGAGGAAGCGACCAAGGATCAGGCCGCGCGCTGCATGAATTGCGGCATTCCTTATTGTCACACGGGTTGCCCGGTGAACAATCAGATCCCCGATTGGAACGATCTCGTCTATCGTTCGGATTGGGAGGAGGCTTCGCGCAATCTCCATTCGACCAATAATTTTCCGGAATTCACCGGCCGGGTTTGCCCCGCGCCTTGCGAAGCCTCATGCACCTTGAACCTCACCGACAATCCGGTGACGATCAAGACCATCGAATGCGCGGTCGTCGACCGCGCCTGGGCGAATGGCTGGCTGAAGCCGGAGATCGCCGACGTCAAGACGAGCAAGAAAATCGCCGTGGTCGGCTCCGGCCCTGCCGGTCTCGCCTGTGCGCAGCAGCTCGCGCGCGTCGGCCATGACGTGCATGTGTTCGAGAAAAACGCCAAGCCGGGCGGCTTGCTGCGTTATGGCATTCCCGACTTCAAGATGGAGAAACATTTGATCGACCGGCGAATCGATCAAATGCAGGCGGAAGGCGTCTCCTTCCATGTGAGCGTCAATGTCGGCGTCGATCTCGCCGCGGCGACGCTGTTGTCGGACTTCGATGCGATCGTTCTCTCCGGCGGCGCGGAAAAGCCGCGTGATCTCGCCGTCCCCGGCCGCGACCTTTCGGGCGTGCATTTCGCCATGGAGTTCCTGCCGCAGCAGAACCGCCGCATCGGTCGGGAGCCGATCCATAGCAATGCGCCGATCCTTGCGGCGGCCAAGCATGTCATCGTGATCGGCGGCGGCGACACCGGCTCGGATTGCATCGGAACCTCGGTGCGTCAGGGCGCCCTTTCGGTGACTCAGCTCGAAATCCTCCCGCAGCCGCCGGAAAAGGAGAACAAGCTGCTGACCTGGCCGAACTGGCCCTTGAAGCTGCGCACGTCCTCGTCGCAGGAAGAGGGCGCCAAGCGGGAGTTCTCGGTGCTCACCAAGGAATTGCGCGGCAAGGATGGGGTGGTCAAAAAGCTTGTTTGCGTGCGCCTCGACGACAATCTCAAGGAGATTCCAGGTAGCGAATTCGAGCTCAAGGCCGATCTTGTCCTGCTCGCCATGGGGTTCGTCGCGCCGGTCCATGACGGCCTTTTGGACGGCCTCGGCGTGGCCTTCGATGCGCGCGGAAATGTCGCCGCGGACCAAGCGAGCTATGCGACATCGGTCCCCAAGATATTCGCCTGCGGCGATATGCGGCGCGGCCAATCCCTCGTCGTGTGGGCGATCCGGGAGGGCCGTCAGGCCGCGCAGTCGATCGACGCGTTCCTGATGGGCTCCAGCCTCCTGCCGAGGTAAAAAATCCGAGCGGGACAGCGGAAGGGAGACGGATCGTTAAAGAACGACGACCCGGGCTCCTACGCCGACGCGCTGATAGAGGTCGATGACATCGGCGTTCATCATGCGGATGCAGCCAGAGGAGACCGCCTTGCCGATCGAGTCCGGCTCATTGGTGCCGTGGATGCGAAACAGCGTGTCCTTGTCGCCCTGGAAAAGATAGAGCGCGCGGGCGCCGAGCGGATTTTCAATCCCGCCGTCCATCTGCTCCGGCAAATCGGGCCGTCGCTGCAGCATTTCCTTTGGTGGAATCCAACGCGGCCATTCGGCCTTGCGGCCGACCCGGGCGACGCCCTTCCATTCGAACCCTTGGCGGCCGACGCCAATGCCATATTGAATGGCGGCGCCGCCCGACTGCACCAGATAGAGGCGGCGCGACCTCGTATCGATCACAATTGTGCCTGGGGGCTCCCGCGTCGGGTTTTGTACGGTCGTCGCGGTCCGCTCGCGAAAATTGACGCCCAGCTCTAGATCGCCTTGGCCGGAAGGCTCGCCATAGGGTCGCCCGCGCGGCCGGCGCGCGTAGGGATCGCCGGGCTCATATCCGGGCGCGACAGGCTGGCCATAGGCATAGGGGCTGCCGACATAAGGCGGCGGCGGATCGGCTGGAAAAAAATTCGGATAGGCCGGATAGTCATAAGGACCATAAGAGGGATAGTCCCGATAGCCGTAATAGTTTCGCCATTGCGCGGCGGCCGGCGCGGCGGCGGCCAAAAAACAAAAGCACACGGCTGCAATGGCCAAGCTCTTCAAGAGGACGCTTTGGAATAGGGGGCTCGAAATTGAACGACGCATCTCGACACTCGACGTTGCCTAAAGTTTTAAATCTTCCCCCGCCCACGTGAAACTTGTCGGATAAAAATGGCGAAAGCTGGAACGCGCTTGGCCATCCATCCAGCGATCCTGCTCCCGCAAAAGCAAAGAAGGACCGATTCGGCGAGCGCCGGAACCGGTCCAGTTGTGCTTCCAACAATTGCTTCGGAGTTAAAGCACTATCACGGGCGCTCCGATTTTCACCCGTTGATAGAGATCGACCACGTCATCATTGAGCAGACGGATGCAGCCGGAGGACACAGCCTGGCCGATCGTGTCGGGTTCATTGGTTCCGTGAATGCGAAACATTGTATCGCCATGGCCATTGTAGAGATACATGGCGCGGGCGCCGAGCGGATTGGCGATGCCGCCGTTCATGACGCGGGGCAGATCGGGCCGGCGCTTCAGCATGGCCGCCGGCGGGGTCCATGTCGGCCATTCGGCGCGGCGGCCGATATAGGCGCGGCCCTGCCAGGCGAAACCTTCGCGGCCGACGCCAACGTCGTAGCGCATCGCCCGACCGCCATCCATCGACAGATAGAGATAGCGGTTCTTGGTGTCGATCGTGATCGTGCCGACGCGCTCGCCGGTGGGGTCGTTCACGATTGTGCGGGTCGAAAGGGCCTCACGATTGAGCTCGGTCGGCAGGCTCGCGCGTTGAATATGGGTTGGCTGTTGCGTCTGGCCGCCAAAGAGCCCGGAGAAGCCGCCGCCGTCAAAGGCTTGCGCGCCGGTCGCGAGAAATGACGCGGCTACGGCGGCCGCCAAAATTTTGGACTTTGGAAAGCGAATCTGGACCATTGATTGGCGACCCCCGTTCGAAGCAGTGTGTCTTTGCTACTGGTTGCCGAACGCGCAAGCTGTGCGGTTTGTTCCATGAAAAAAACACAAATGATCTTGCGGGCGCGTGAGGGATAGGTCCGCTTATTCGGGGCGGCGCGCGCATCGGACAGACCGCCTATTTGTCCGCACGTTTCCTGCATGGCGGGATTTGCAAATGCATTCGCCCGCAGGGCCGTTTCATTCAACTCCGACGAAAGGCCGACCGCGATGGCTCAAGAGACGACATTCCGCCGGGTCGATGTCGCGTTCGCCCGCGACCTTCTCCGCCAAGGCGACGCGTTGGTGCTCGACGTTCGCGACGAAGAGGCCTTCGCGCGCGGGCATATCGAGGGCGCGGCGCGCGCGAGCCAAGCCAATCTACATGAGTTCCTGTCCGGCGCGTCGAAGGACAAGCCAATCCTGATTTATTGCTACCATGGAAATTCGAGCCAGGCTTTCGCCAAGACCTTTGCTGATTTTCAGTTCAGCAAGGTCTTCAGTCTGGACGGCGGTTATGAGGCCTGGGCCAAGGCGCAAGCCGCGCCGGCCGCCGCAACCCCGCCAGCGCCAATCTCCGCGCCGAGCGACGCCTTGCGGGCGTTTCTCGTCGCGCAAGGCTTTCCGCCCGATGGCGTCAACGCCCGCGCCGCCAATGACATCACCCCCTTGATGCGAGCGGCCTATCAGGGCCCGCCGGCGATGGTCGCCGAATTATTGCGAGCCGGCGCGCGGGTCGACGCCTGCAACAGCGATGGCGGCCAACCGCTCTGGCTCGCCTGCGTCGGCGATGATCCCGAGATCGTCGCCCTGTTGATCGCGGCGGGCGCCGATCTCGACCACAAGAACGTCAATGGCTCGACGGCGCTCATGTACGCCGCCTCGGCGGGGAAGTCGAAGGCGCTCAAGGCCTTGCTCGACGCCGGGGCGGATCTCGACTACGAGCTCGACGGCGTCAGCGCGCTCGACATGGCCGCGACTCTTGAGTGCCTCAATCTCATGCGCGCCGAAAAGCGGCGTCGGACGACATCCTAGAGTTTTGTCTTAAGGTTGCATGCCGCGCGCCAAGCCATGGTCCGAGTTGCGGCGGCGCGGGTGATTTGTCGCATTCATAAGTCGCCGCCTCGGTTTCCGGTTCGCCTCGAAATGGTTTAGGAATGGAAAATCGCGATATTTCGAGTTAGATCGAGCCTCATGACGGAGACCATGGAAGATCCCAGCTATGGCGTTGCAAAAGACAGCGAGGCCTTGCGCGCCTCGCCGCGGCTTTTTGAAAATCCCGTGCTCGACAAATTGTCCCGCGTGCACTGGTCGACGCCGCTTTTCCTCTATCTGCCTGTCGTCGCCCTGCTCGCGGTCTTGAGCTCGCGATCCTTCGGCGCGGGCGGCGTTCTCGCCGCCGCGGCGCTGGGCTATTTGATCTGGACCTTGATCGAATATTTCGGCCACCGCTTCCTGTTTCATTATGAGTTCCCCGGCGCGTTTGGCGCGCGAATCCATTTGCTGATTCATGGCGTGCATCATGTGCATCCCAATGATCCGCTCCGCCTCGTCATGCCCGCGCTGCTCAGCGGGCCGATCATGCTGATCGCCTATGCGGTCTTGCGCTCCATCTTCGGCTTGCCCTTGGGCTATCCGGTTTTGATGGGCTTCATCATCGGCTATCTCGCCTATGACATGGTGCATTACTATGTGCATCACGGCGATCCGCGCACCCGCGTCGGCCTCGCCTTGCGGCGCGCCCATATGCTGCATCATTTCCGCGATCCGGCGCGGGGTTTCGGCGTGAGCGCGCCCTGGTGGGATTATGTGTTTGGGACGGCGTTCATCCGGCAAGGTCGCGCCGGCGGCGCTTAGAGCGCCTCCCGATCGCATGGACCCATGCGATCGAAAAGGACCTCCCGACTTTTTCGGAACATGCCCTAAGCGTCGCGCCCGCCGCGGCGGGCGTCGAAGCGGCCCGCCGCCCAAATGACGTCATGGGTCGTCCAGCCGCGGAGCCAAGCCGCGAGGCTCAGCGCCTCGCGGCCGAGAAATGCGAGCGGCGCCCAGGCCGAAACCTCCCATCCCTTCAAGACCGCGAACAGCGTCTCCGCGCAAAACCATCCCCACAAGGTCGCGCTGAAGCCAATCCATGCGGGAAGCCCGGCCAGCGGCGCCGCCAGCGCGCCGGCGAGAGCGGCGGGAAACGGGCTCGCCAGCGGCTCCAAAGGATAGGAGAAGCGCTCGTTCGCGCGCCGGATCACGCTCCAGCGAACCTGACGCTCGTAGATCTCGCGGAGGCTTCGCGCGCCAATCTCTTGCGCGACCATGCGATCCGAGAAGACCGTGCGGAGTCCGAGCTTGGCGAGGCCCGTGGAGATCGCGGTGTCCTCGGCGAGCATATGGCTGATCGCCGCGACGCCGCCCAGCTTGGCGAGATCGCCGCGCCGAAACAGCATCGCCTTGCCGACTCCGAAGCCGAGGCCGAGGACCGAGGCCGAAAGCAAAAGCCGCGCGTGTCCATTGATCAGGAAGGCTTCGATCCTGCCGGCGAAGCTCTCCGGACGCACCGCGAGCGGGACCGCGACGACAAGGCCGACGCCTTGAGAGAAATTCCGCATGAAGGCGGTCATCGTCCCCGGCTCCAAGGTCATGTTGGAATCCTTGGTGAAGACAAAATCGTGCCGCGCCGCCGCGAGCGGCGCGACGAGATTGTTGAGCTTTGGACTGACGGCTGCTTTCGCGGCCGAATGGAGAAAGCGGCAGGCGCGCGTTGGGTGGGCGCGCGCCACGCGCCGCGCTGCGTCGAGCGCCGGGGAGTCTTCTTCAGCGGCGCTGATCAGGATTTCATAGTCCGGATAATCCTGAGCGAACAGGGAGGCTTGCGCGATCTCGAAGCCGGGATCGAGGCGCTTGATCGGGATGATCGCGGAAACGGGCGGCAGATCGGCGCGCGTGGCGCGGCGGCGCTGCACGAATGGCTGTAGCAAGCCGCAGATGAGGCTTACCAAGAACAGCGCTATGGAAAGGCCCCACCAGACCGCGCCGGCGAAGGAAAAAAAGGTGGTCACCATGATCCGCTATGCGTAAGGCGACGCAATGGCGGCGAAGCGAAGACGCAGACAAGCAAGACGGACGTCACACCTCACCTCCCGCCGGCCCGCGCCAAGGTGGCGGCGCTGCGATCAACCCGGCAATAGAGCGTGAAGCGCTTGTCAAAGATGAATTTGACCAGAAGCCCGGCCCAGGACTTATGCGTCTTCAGGTCCGCGTAGAATTCAGGCGCCATCTGCTTGAGCCGCGGCAGTCGAGTCCAAGGCACGTCGGGGAAATCATGATGCTCATTGTGATAGCCGATGTTGAGCGCGATAAGATTCAGCGGGCCATAATAATCAAAAGTCTCTTGCGCCGGATCGCAAGTGAAATGCTCCTGTAGCCAACGTGCGCCAAGGGGATGCAGGCCGCCAACGGAAAACCAAAAGGAGGCGAAGAGATAAAGCAAGGCGTTTGGGCCGAAGCAGGTCAGAATGAAAAGATCATAGGCGACAAGGCAGGCGGCGTTGACGAAAGTCCAGGGACCCCACATCGGCACCGTGCCCCTCAACCGCCCGAGGCGGGCGAGCTGAAACACGGCGAAAAAGAACATCCAGGTCGCCTTGCCATACCAGCTGCGCCCAAGAACGCGCGCCTCCCAATGGCTTGGCAGGTCGGCGTCATAATCATAATCGCCTAGGTGCGAATGGTGCTTCATGTGGTAGCAGCGAAAGCCCATCGCGGTCGGAACCGAGTTCGGCAGATCGGCGAGGATCGCGACCCATTTGTTCAGGGCGTTTGATTTGAAGACGCAATTATGGGTCGCGTCATGAATGACCACGAACAAAGCGTGATTGGCGAATGCGCCGACGCAAAATCCGGCCAGCAGCGCCGCCCACCAATAGGTAAGACCGAAACGGCCGAGAAGGGCCGCGATCAGGGTCTGGCCGATCACAATCGCTAAGGTGATCGCCGCCGTTCTCGGGTCGCGCCCAATCAGACGTTCGACCTCTGGATGCGCCGCCAGGATCGCCCGCCGGCGCAGCGGATGCGGACGTTTCGCCGCCATCGGGATAAAGCAGTTTTCTCGCGTCAGGGGCTCAGTCGCCGCGACGGACTCGAAGTCGAAAGCGTGCAAGCTCATGCGTCGATCTCCCTCCTGGCGGCGCGCTTTCGGGCGGTCGCCGCCACCTTGTGCGCCGGATTGCCGTCTTGCACTAAAATGGTCAATGTGACCGATCGCATCGATCCGGCGGCCTAGAGGCGCCAAAACTTAAGCGGCGAGATTTTTCTCATAAATGCGATGAATCTTGTCGATGCGCGCACCCGAAAGCTCGATTGGCCGACGCATACCGACATTATCCTCCAAAACCCAGCCGAACTCGACATGTTCGAGCGGGCCCTTCGCGCCGCGGCGGCGGCATTCCTCGACAAAGGCCAGAATGACCGCGCCGCCGGCGGCTCTGCGATGCAAGGCGCGCCGCACGCCGAAAAGGCAAAGCCGGCCGGATTTGAAGACATGGTTGCGAATTCGCGAGACGAGGCGCGGCAGCCCGAATGGAAGCAAGCGGCCGTCGAGATCAGCGGTGATCTCGTGCAGATTGGGCAAGATGACGCCGAAAGCCTGCGCTTCGCCGTCGAGCTCGATCATGAAGCCTCCTTCCGGCGGCATGACCAGCTTGAGTCCGTCGGCGCTCGACAGGAATTCCTCGAGCGTGAAGGGGACGAAGGCCCAGTTTTGGCTCCAGGCGTCGTTGAAAATATCGACGATGATCTCAGCCTCCTTCTTGAGGTTCTTGAGATCCAAGGTCCTGATCGCGAGTCTCTCGCGCCATTCCGGCCGCGCCATTATGCCGGGCTGCGCCTGCAAATCTTTTTCACTTTTGTCATAGCGGTAGGAAATGAGGTCGCGCGCCTTGCGATAGCCCAGCCGCTCGATCGCCCCGCTCAAATAGGCCGGAGTCCATGGCATGAAGACCATGGGCGCGGCGTCGAAGCCTTGAACCAGCAAGCCGCACTCGCTCCATACCGAGGGCGAGAAAGGTCCATGCGCGATCTCGGCGCCGCGCGCGCGCAGCCAGCCTTCGGCGGTTTGGGTCAAGCCCTCGATGACGGCGTCATCATCGATCGCGTCGAGGCAGCCGAATTGCGCTCGCGACGCGCCGAGCGGCGTGATGGAATCATTATAGACCTGCGCGAAAATCCGTCCGGCGAGCTTTCCGTCCTTTCGCGCGAGCCAGGACTGGGACCGGACCTGCTTGAAATGCGGATTGAGCCGCGCCGCATGGGTGGTCCAGCGTTCCGCGTCGAGCGGCGGCGCGAAGCCTTTGTGATCCTTGTAGATAAGCCGAGGCAGCTTGCAAAAGCTGAGAAAATCTCGAAGGCCGTCCGCCGGAAAGATCTCGATTGTCGGCATTGCCTAGGGTCAACCTTCCTTTGGAGCGCCGCCCGCCCCGCCGCATCTCGGACCTGCCGCTGTTCTTGCAACGGGCGCAAGGTCTTTGTCGCAAGTCTTTGTCGATTGCATGGGGCCGCTGGGGCGGCCCGCACCAAGAAGCGGGGCATGGGGGGCGAGGAACAAGACGACGACCGCGCGCGGCGAAAAAGCCTCGGTTCAGCTTTGTCGCGAACGGTCAGGTCGCCGCGCTCAAGGAATGCGCTGGCTCCAGCGGGACGCTTTTGCGCTTCGCCAGCAGATCTATGACGCCTTGTATTTCCGCCTCCGTATGCGAGGCCGACAAGAAAAACCGCAACCGCGGCTGGTCTTTCGGCACGCCGATTTGAATGATCGGCGGAACGTAATAGCCGTGGCTCATCAAATGGCTGGAGGCGGCCAAGGTTTCCATGCTGTCGGCAAAGAGAATTGGAACGACGCCTCGGCCGATGGCGGGCCCGGTGTCGAGGCCGGCGTCGCGGGCGAGCCGCATGAACAGGTCGGCGTTTTGGCGGAGGCGCTCGAGCCGCCAAGTCTCCTGCTGCATCAAGCGCAAGGCTGTTTCCGCGGCGGCGGTGATGACCGGAGAGAGGCCGACGCTATAAACGAAGCCGGGCAGCGTATAGCGCAGCCACTCGATCACGGCGGCCTTGCCCGCGACAAAGCCGCCGCAAGACGCAAGCGTCTTCGATAAAGTGCCGATGATGAGGTCGATTTGCTGGGGATCGACGCCGACTTGCTCGCTAAGCCCGCGACCCTCGGCGCCGAGCACCCCGATCGAATGCGCTTCGTCCATCAGGAGCCACGCGCCGCGCCGCTCCTTGATCTTGACGAGCTCGGCGAGGTCGGCGACGTCGCCGTCCATGCTGTAGAGGCCTTCCGCGACAATGAGCGCATTACGATAATGGTCGCGTCTCTCGCGCAGGAGATAATCGAGATGCTCGAGGTCATTGTGGCGAAATATGATGGTCTCGGCGACAGTGCTTTTGGCCCCGCTGACGATGCTGTTATGCGACAGTTCGTCGATGTAAAGAGCGTCCCGCGAGCCTAAAATATGTGAAATGGTCGTGACATTGGTCAGATAGCCGCTGACGAGGGTCAAGGCCGCGTCGGTCCCGAGAAATTCGGCGAGGGCGACCTCCAAATGATGATGCGTCGAGCGCTCGCCGCCGACGAGGCGCGAGGCGAGCGCGCCGACGCCGAAAGTCTCCAGCGCCGCCGCCGCGGCGGCTTTGACGGTCGGGTGCGACGCAAGGCCGAGATAGTCGTAATTGGCGAAGCTGACGAAGCGCTGGCCCTTGGCCTTGGCCTCTTGGCGCAAGCTGTCGGTCGCCGCGAAAAAGGGGTCGCCGCCTTCGAGATAGGCTTTGCCGGCAAGGCGGAAGCGCTTTGTGGCGTAGTCGGCGAGGCTGTTGATTTTAGACACGAAATGAGCCAGCCCAAAACGAGTTCATGAAACGCTTCGAAAAATGGGGACGCGCGACAACGCTGGAGGGAACCGATGCTCTCATAGCAAAGCGAGGCATAGCATCATGCTTCGGGCGGAGCAAAATGCGATCTTCGGACAAAGCCCCGCATTGGCCTTCGTCGGCGCGCCAAAATGAAAAAAGTCTATTTAATTACAGAGTCATAACCTAAGCGGTCAATTCCGGTTACAAAGCGTAACAAAGCCGCTTCGCGCCGGTTTCGAAGGGGCGTCGCGCCGGTGCGGGGAGCGCCAGCGAATTGAAACTGTCATACGCGAGGGCTTCGGCCCATGTCGGCCGGATGGCCGCCGGCGGTCAGCGATCTCTTGATCGGCGAGATTTTGAATTCATAAGGAATATATGGTCCCGGAGTTGCCGTGGGCCGGGCCCCATTCAGGAGCATGCCATTGAGCCGTCCGCCACTTCCTCCTTTCACCGCCGAGACCGCCGCGCAAAAGGCGCGGATGGCCGAGGACGCTTGGAACACCCGCGATCCCGGCCGCGTCGCGCAGGCCTACACAAGCGACAGCCGCTGGCGCAATCGCGCCGAAATTTTTCAAGGCCGCGACGCGATTGAAGCGTTCCTGACCCGAAAATGGGCGCGCGAACTGGATTATCGGCTCATCAAGGAGGTCTGGGCGTTTCGCGACAACCGAATCGCCGTGCGCTTCGCCTATGAGTGGCGCGACGATAGCGGCAACTGGTTTCGCAGCTATGGCAATGAGAATTGGGAATTCGACGAGCATGGCCTGATGGCGCCGGCGCATGGCCAGCATCAACGACGCGCCGATCCAGGAGAGCGACCGCAAATATCATTGGCCGCTCGGGCGCCGCCCGGACGATCATCCGTCCTTGTCGGATCTCGACCTGTGAACCGGGGCGAAGGATCTGGAGCGGGATGCGGCGGTCAGCGCATGAACAGCCAGGTGACGGCGACGAAAAGCGGCAGAAGGATCGCGCTGGACCAAAGCATATAGCCGAAAAAGCTCGGCATTTTGACGCCGGAGCGGCGCGCTATGGCGTAGACCATGAAATTCGGCGCGTTGCCGATATAGGTGTTCGCGCCCATGAACACCGCGCCGAGCGAAATCGCCGCCAGCGTCTTGGCGAGCGGACCCATGAGCGCCGCTGGATCGCCGCCGGCGAGCTCGAAAAAGACCAGATAGGTCGGGGCGTTATCGAGAAAGGACGAAAGCAGGCCGGTCGCCCAGAAATAGACGGCGTTGTTTGGCGCGCCGTCCGGATGCTTAAGAAAATAAATGGCTGGCGCGAAAAGACCGTCGGTCCCGGCCTGGAGCATGGCCATCACCGGGATGATGCAGATGAAGATGCCGGCGAAGAGATAGGCGACTTCCCGGATCGGCTCCCAGTCGAAGCCGTTTTCCGCCCGCGCCCGCGCGCCTGTCACGGCCAGCGAGGCGAGGCCAACGCCGATCATAACCGCCTCGCGAACCGCATTTTGCAGCTCGATCCGCGTGCCGAAAAGCTCGTAGCCGATGCCGGGCGCCAGAGTCCGCTGGCGACGATGGCGGAGATGGCCACCGCGATGAGCGCGATATTTATGGCGCCGCCAATGCGCAGGCGCGCGCGCGGGGCCGCCGAACCTTCGGGAGAATCCCATAGATAATGATAAGGGTTCTCCTGATAGTGAAAATAGCAATCGACGAGATAGAACAGCACGAACAGGACCGAGACCGCGAAAAGGGTCTGTGGCCAGAGAGCTCGCGCGGTCCAGAAAAAATCGACGCCATGCAGGAAGCCGAGGAAAAGCGGCGGATCGCCGAGCGGCGTCAAGGCGCCGCCGATATTCGAGACGAGAAAGATGAAGAAGACCACGACATGCGCTTTGAATTTGCGGCTCTCATTGGCGCGGATGAGCGGCCGGATCAGGATCATCGACGCGCCGGTCGTTCCGATCAGGCTCGCGAGCCCGGCGCCGGTGGCGAGGATCGCGCAATTGACCAGCGGCGAGCCGGATAGTTTGCCGGTGATGGAAATCCCTCCCGCTGCGGTGAACAGCGCGAAAAGCATGAGGATGAAGGGGAGATATTCGAGCGCCATGTTATGGGTGAAAGCCGCCGCGGTCGCGGCCGGGCCTTCGACATAGAGGAGGCCGGCGAGCGTCAGCGCGGCCCATAAGGCGGCCGCCTTCTCGTAGTGGATATGCCACCATTCCTTGACCACGAGCGGGCCGAAGGCGATCGAAAGAAGAATGCCAGCGAAGGGCAGGCCCAGCGGCCAAGGGAGATTTGCGCCGTCGAGCGGCGTGGACGCGGCTGCGGGGCTCGAGATCGCGATAATAGCGAGGGCCGCCGCCGCGAATTTGGGCGAAAACGCTTTCATGGCCCCGCCTGCGGCTCGAGCTGTGCAACAATCGCGGATAGCTTTACGATCGACCGTCGGATGCGGCAAGGCTTTGCGTGTCTTGCTGGCGCGGGCGCAAACCGCGAAGGCGGAGCGCGTTGGCAGTCAAACCGGCTTTAAAGACAGTGGGGCGCCGAAATCCTGATCGCAGTTATCGCCGCGCTGAGTGCGAGAACTTGCGCCATATCCCTGATTTCAAGCCGCCGCCGGAAACCCAGCGTTCATAACGAAACTCTTCAGCTCTTCGTAGGAGCTCTTTTCGAGCGTATATTCCTTGCTTCCGTCGCCGAGGCCGGCGAATGTGCCGCCGATGACAATGCGGACGGAAGGTGGGGCCTCGGGTCCGGGGTCGACAAAACTGCATGTAATGGTTGGGGACGAACCCAGCAGATCGCCCTTGAACACGATCTTCCGCCTCTTGTCGCAACGGATATCGAAGAGTTTCACGACATCGTCCGTCGTGGCCTCGTCTCTTCGGTGATCTTTATTGCTGTGCCATGTCTCGAGGCGGATCCGCCCCTTGTCATCGGCCGTCTTTTCGAACGTGATCGCGAAATGCTTGCCCGCGACGGAATCCGCCACGATTGTAATTGCTGAAGTCATCTGCCGCCTCTGTCGCCTGAAATTTTTGATTCCGATCCTCAACGCGCCAACTTAGCGCGAATTGTGCCACGAGCTTTGCGAATGCGGCGCAATATTTTGATTATCGCGGGCTTTCCGCCATTCTCGCCGATCGACGCAGGTTCCGCATGCGGCGGGCGTCGCGAGAAATCCGGCTTTGTCTCCCCGGGCGGTTTGCCCGGCCGATCGCCAAGATCCAGCGCCAAGTCGTGAAGAAATTTCATTCCGCGGCCTCGCTCAATTGGCGCGCCCGTCATCGCGGCGAGGGCCGATCAACCGCCGAATGGCGAACTTCCCGGCGTCCGGGGCGTTTCCCCTTCGTGTCGCCCGCGCCGGCTTTCGCCGGACCAGGGCGAGAGACGAGGGCGCCGGAAAATGTCCCGCACGGATTCGCTTGCCGCAAAAATCGCCGCCGCTCCGCCCGATCTCGATGAGCTCTGCGTCAATACGATCCGGACGCTGGCGATCGACGCGGTTGAAAAGGCCAATTCCGGCCATGCCGGCGCGCCGATGGGCCTCGCCCCCGTCGCCTTCACCTTGTGGCGGACTTTCCTTCGCTATGATCCAGACGATCCGAATTGGCCGAATCGCGACAAATTCGTGTTGTCCTGCGGCCATGCCTCCATGCTGCTTTACGCCTTGCTGCATCTTGGCGGCGTCAAGGGCGACGATGGCGAAGCGGCGATCACGCTGGACGATATCAAGAGGTTTCGCCAGATTGGGAGCCGCACGCCAGGGCATCCCGAATATGGATTGACCGCCGGCGTCGAAACGACGACGGGGCCGCTTGGCCAGGGTTGCGGGAATAGCGTCGGCATGGCGATCGCCGGGCGCTGGCTCGCGGCGCGCTACAACCGCCCCGACGCGACCCTGTTTGATTACGCGGTCTATGCGCTTTGCAGCGACGGCGACCTCATGGAGGGCGTCGCCAGCGAAGCCGCCTCGCTCGCCGGCCATCTCAAGCTCGCCAATCTCTGCTGGATCTATGACAGCAACCATATCACCATCGAAGGCGGCACGGCCCTCGCCTTCAGCGAGGATGTCGGCAAAAGATTCGAGGCCTATGGCTGGCGCGTCCTCCATGTCGCCGACGCCAATGACCGGGAGGCTTTCGCGCAAGCCGTCGAGGCCTTCAAGGCGGCCGCCGACCGGCCGGTGCTGATCATCGTCCATTCGATCATCGGCTATGGTTCGCCGCATAAGCAAAATACCGCGGCGGCCCATTCCGACGCGCTTGGCGCGGAAGAGGTCCGCCTGACCAAACGCGCCTATGGCTGGCCGGAGGACCCGAGCTTTCTCGTCCCCGACGGCGTCTACGCCCATTTCGACGCCGGCTTTGGCCAGCGCGGGCGGGCGCTTCATGCGCAATGGCGGAAAACCTTCACCGCCTACCAACAGGCGCATGTGGAGAGCGCCCGCGAGATCGACCTGATTTTGCGCCGCGAACTGCCGGAAGGGTGGGACAGGGACCTGCGGAGCTTCGCCCCTGACGCGAAAGGCATGGCGACGCGCGAGGCGTCGGGTCAGGCGCTGAACGCGATCGCCAAATATTGTCCTTGGCTCCTCGGCGGCTCGGCGGACCTCGCACCCTCCACCAAGACAAAATTGACATTCGCCGGAGCGGGCGCGCTGGAGGCCGCGGAGCCTGGCGGCCGCAATTTTCATTTCGGCGTGCGCGAACACGCCATGGGCGCCATCGTCAATGGGCTCGCCCTTTCCAACCTTCGCGGCTATGGGGCGAGCTTTCTGGTTTTCAGCGATTACATGCGTCCGGCGTTGCGCCTCGCGGCCTTGATGGAGCTGCCGGTCTTTCACGTATTCACCCATGATTCGATTGGCGTCGGCGAGGATGGCCCGACGCATCAGCCGATCGAGCATCTCGCGAGCCTTCGCGCTATTCCGGGCTTGCTCACCTTGCGGCCGGCCGACGCCAATGAGACGGTCGAGGCCTATCGCGTCATCATGAAGCTGGAGAAAAGGCCCGCGGCGCTGATCCTCAGCCGACAGGCGCTGCCGATCTTCGATCGCGCGGTCTACGCCTCGGCGAATGGCCTCGCGCGCGGCGCCTATATTCTGGCCGATCCGCCCGAGCAACGCCCGCGCGTGATTCTCATCGCGACGGGAAGCGAGGTCCGGCTTTGCGTCGCCGCGTTCGAAGCGCTGAAAAGCGAAGGGATCGGCGCCCAGTCGTCAGCATGCCGTCTTGGGAATTGTTCGAGGCGCAGTCCCAAGCCTATCGCGATGAGGTTCTGCCCCCGGCCGTCACGGCGCGCGTCGCGGTCGAGCAGGCGGCGCCGCTCGGCTGGGATCGCTATATTGGCGCATCCGGCGAGCTCATCGCCATGCGCGGGTTTGGCGCGTCGGCGCCCTACAAGGACCTCTTGGAGAAGTTCGGCTTCACCGTCGAAAACGTGATCGCGGCGGCGCGCCGGCAAATCCAAGCGAACTCCAATTAATGAGGTTCACATGCAATTGGGCGTGATCGGCCTTGGCCGAATGGGCGGCAACATGGCCCGGCGGCTCCATCGCGCGGGGCATGACTGCGTGGTGTTCAGCCAGCACGAAAAAACCGTCGCCGAATTCGTCCAAGAGGGCATGATCGGCGCGTCTGGACTGGCCGATCTCGCGGCCAAACTTAGGCCGCCGCGCGCGGTCTGGCTGATGCTTCCGGCCGGGGCGGTTACCGAGGAGACAGTCGCCGCCTTGGCCTTGATCCTCGCCGCGGGCGATTGCGTGATCGACGGCGGCAATACATTATTTAAAGGCGACGTCAGGCGGGCCAAGGCGCTTGCCATGAAAGGGATCGCCTATCTCGATGTCGGCACGTCGGGCGGAGTTTGGGGCCTTGAGCGCGGCTATTGCATGATGATCGGCGGCCCCAAGGCCGAGGTCGAGCGGCTCGACCCGATCTTCAAGGCGCTTGCGCCCGGTCCCGGAACGATCGCGCGAACGCCGGGGCGGGAAAGCCGCGATCCGCGTGTGGAGCTTGGCTATATCCATGCCGGCCCCGCAGGCGCCGGGCATTTCGTGAAAATGATCCACAATGGAATCGAATACGGTCTGATGCAGGCCTATTCTGAAGGGTTCGACATTCTGCGCGGCAGGGCCGGGGCGCATCTGCCCGAAGGGGAGCGATTCGCGCTCGATCTCGCCGACATAGCGGAAGTCTGGCGGCGCGGCAGCGTCGTCTCGTCATGGCTGCTCGACCTCAGCGCCATGGCGCTCGCGGAGGACGAGACCCTCGCGAATTTTCAAGGCGCGGTGGAGGATTCCGGCGAAGGCCGCTGGACCATCGAGGCGGCGATCGAGGAGGCGACGCCGGCCAATGTGCTCGCCGCCTCGCTGTTCGCGCGGTTTCGCTCGCGTCAGGCGCATACATTTGGCGAAAAGCTTTTGTCGGCGATGCGGTTCAAGTTCGGCGGCCATGTCGAGAGGCAGGCCGAGAGCCATGTCGAGCCGCCGTCCGGGAGGTGACGCGGCTGGCGCGAAAATTGCCGTCGGCTCTGTTGCAAGGTCCCTGTTTTGTCGTCCAATCGCGGGGACTTTTTCCTGGCTTTAAGGCGCATCGCCATGACCGGCCACGAAATTCGTCAAATCGCCTTCCGGGGACTCCCAGGCCCGGTTTGGGATGGGCGCGCCGGGACCTTACCGCCTATGACGCCGGAGCCGATCGTCGATATCGCGGACGACGCCGAGGACCTGGCGGATCGCGTCGCGATCTGGCTCGCGACCCGCATCGCCGTCGCCCCCGCGCGGATCGCGATCAATCTGTCAGGAGGCGCGACGCCAAAGCGGGTCTACGAGCTTCTTGGCGGCGATGATTTGCGGACTCAGGTCGATTGGCGCAAGGCGCATTTGTTTTGGGGCGACGAACAATTCGTCCCCAAGGACCATGAGGACAGCAATTTTCACATGGCTTGGGAAGCCATGATCCGCCATGTCCCAATTCCCGTTGAGCAGGTTCATCCTATCCCGACCGAAACGAAGTCGCCGCAAGACGCGGCGGCCGCGTATGGCGAGACTTTGCAAAGCTTCTATGGGGGGCGGACGCTTGATCCGCGCCGGCCGCTTTTCGATGTCACCCTGCTCGGCCTTGGCGCCGACGGGCATATCGCTTCGCTCTTTCCGGGCACGGCGGCGCTCGATGAGCGCAAGGCTTGGGCGGCCGCCGTCATTGGGGCCAAGCCCGAACCGCGCATCACCCTCACTTATCCTGCTCTGGAATCGAGCGCCGCTATCCTGTTTCTCGTCTCCGGCGCCGAAAAGCGAGAAGTCCTCGCGCGCGCGCGGGCCAATGATCCCGCGCTTCCGGCCTCGCGCCTCTCGGCGCGCGGGACGATCCGCATCTTCGCCGATCGAGCCGCGGCGGGAGAGGAATAGGCCTTTGGCCTAGAGCGCCTCCCGATCAAATCAGGCCAGCCGGTCGAAGAAGCGCGAAGCAAGCGCCGATGAAAGCAAGCCGCCTCCGGTTCGCGTGCGTCGCGTTGATTTGTCCCGCTTGCGTGTTGAAAAGCCGCCATGCACGCGCGGGCGGCGCACTCGGAGGCGTCCAGAAATTATTTGTGCCTTATTGATATATAGCAAACTTTTCCAAATTTTGCAGTGCACAAGATAACGGAAGCAAGATCGACGCGCTGCAGATAGTCATGAGCTTCTAATCGTAGGTTGGCGGTTCAGAATGGCCGTAATGATACTTGTCCTTGGCTATTGATTTCCCGCTGATCCATCCCATCTGTATGTAGTGTATACTTGGGGCGGGTCGCAAAAGATCGTGCGGTCACGCGATCTTGAATGAATTTTCGCAACCTTTGCCGCTGCCAAACATTATTTAGTTCAAGTGAACATTTGGAAGAGAGCAAAACAATGAACGCATCCATAGAGAGCCCGAAGAAATCGTCGACCTCAACCCGAGGATTTGCCTCCATGGACCCGGAAAAGCAGCGCGCGATCGCCCGCAAGGGCGGCGAAAGCGTCCCGCATGAAAAGCGGAGCTTTTCGCAAAATCCGGGATTGGCCGCCGAGGCTGGACGCAAGGGAGGTCAAAGCGTCAATCCGAATAAGCGCAGTTTTTCGCGCAACCACGCGCTTGCCTCGGAAGCCGGACGGAAGGGCGGTCATGCGTCCCATGGCGGACCGCGCAAAACGCCCAGCGAAGGATGACGGCGATCCGTGAAGGAACCGAACGCGGCGTCCCGCCGGGACGCCGCCGCGTCTTTGAGGCTTTGATTTCGTCTATTTGGCTCGCGTCAACTTTATGAGTTGCGCGCGCTGGGCGGAATAGACTTGGCCAGTCCGTTCGCGGAACAGGAGTTTGTGCGTTCGATTTCTGGTCGGGACGCTCTAGCCGCCGAGCTTCGCCATAAGGGCGTCGGAGATCTCGAAATTCGCATAAACGTTTTGAACGTCGTCATTTTCCTCGAGCGCGCCGACCAGCCGTAGGATTTTTTCGCCCGCTTCGTCATCGACGCGATCGTCGTTTGCGGCTTCCAGATCAGGCTCGCCTTGCGTGGTTCGCCGAACTTGCTTTCGAGCGCCTGCGCGACCTCGCGCAGATTTTCGAGCGAGGTGACCACCTCATGGCTGTCTTCGTTTGACTGGACGTCGTCCGCGCCAGCCTCGATCGCCGCCTCGATCATCGCGTCCTCGGAGGCGACCTTGGTCGGAAACTCAATAATTCCAACGTGATCGAACATGAAGGAGACGGCGCCGGTCTCGGCGAGCGCGCCGCCGGCCTTGGTGAAATAGGAGCGAACCTCGCCCGCCGTGCGATTGCGATTATCGGTCAGGGCTTCGATGATGACGGCGACCCCTCCCGGCGCATAACCTTCATAGCGCACTTCATCGTAAGTCTCGGCGTCGGCGCCAGAGGCCTTCTTGATGGCGCGCTCGATATTGTCCTTAGGCATGTTTTCGGCGCGGGCGGCGATGACGGCGGCGCGCAGCCTCGCATTCATGTTCGGATCGGGCAGGCCCATTTTCGCCGCCACGGTGATTTCGCGCGCGAGCTTGGAGAAGAGCTTGGAGCGGATCGCGTCCTGCTTGCCCTTCTTGTGCATGATGTTCTTGAATTGACTATGTCCCGCCATCCTCGCTCGACCCCTGCCTTTCCTATCCTCGTCCTAATCTTCGCCGTCTGCTCCGCCGTCCGCGCTTTTGGCGGGCCCGCGCGGTCCTCGCCTAATACACCGCATGGCTCCAGCGTCGATATAAGCCGATGATTTCGGGAAATAAAGGATCGGGTCCGTCGATGGTCTATCTGGCTCGCGGGCGAGCCGGCGCGGGCGGCTTCGGCCTATTCTCGCGGCCGAGCAACAATCCAACGCCAGAACGACAAACGCCGCCACGTTTTGGCGGCGGCGCCATTGGAGAGTTCGCGCGCCTATGCCGGCGTCGCCGGGCCTGCGATTTCCGGTCGGGCCTGAGCTTCGATCTTGGCGACGCCGGCCTTGACGGCGGATTGGACCTTCTCGAAGGCGCGGACCTCGATCTGGCGGACCCGCTCGCGGGAAATGTCAAACTCGTCGGACAAGGCCTCGAGCGTCATGGGATTGTCGGCGAGCCGGCGCGCCTCGAAGATGCGGCGTTCGCGGTCATTCAAGACGCCGAGCGCGCGGCGCAGCGCGCCCAGGCGATTGTCGCTCTCCTCCTTCTCCACGAGCACGCGCTCCTGGCTTGAGGAATCATCGACAAGCCAATCCTGCCATTCGCCTTCGCCTTCCTCGCGCAAGGGCGCATTGAGGGAGGCGTCGCCCGACATGCGCCGGTTCATCTCGATGACGTCCTGTTCGGTGACGCCAAGCCTGTGGGCGATCTTCTTGACATGCTCGGGCCGCAAGTCGCCGTCCTCGAGCGCCGAGATCTGGCTTTTGACCTTGCGCAGGTTGAAGAACAGCTTCTTCTGGCTCGCCGTAGTGCCCATTTTCACGAGCGACCACGAGCGCAGGATATATTCTTGAATTGAGGCGCGGATCCACCACATGGCGTATGTCGCCAGGCGAAAGCCCTTTTCAGGCTCGAAGCGCTTGACGGCCTGCATCAAGCCGACATTGCCTTCGGAGACGACTTCGCTGATCGGCAGGCCATAGCCGCGATAGCCCATCGCGATCTTGGCCACGAGCCGCAGATGCGAGGTGACGAGCCGATGCGCGGCGTCAGGGTCCGAGTGCTCGCGCCAGCGCTTGGCGAGCATATATTCCTCTTGTGGCTCCAGCATTGGAAAGCGTCTGATTTCATTCAAGTAGCGGGCAAGTCCGCTCTCGCCCGAAATCATCGGCAGCGCAGCACTCATTGTAAGTCCCTCCAAATGAGCCCCCGGCGGCGGCGGGCTCGGGCGCGGCTGCTTCAAAAGCCAGCCATGCGACTACGAAATATAGGGCGCCTCGACCATGGCTGAAAGAGCTTCGGCGGGGCTTCAAGATTACAAATTGGCAAGATTACCTGACGCAGAAGCCTCGCTTTGTAAAACTCGCTTTGTAAGAAAGGCGCGACCCGCGTCGGCCGCTTGCTTTCCAGTAATACGCTCGCAGCGGCCGGGAAGTTACGGCGGCGCCGCAAATTGGGCGGCGTTTCAAGCGGGATCGCGAATGATGACGAAAATTTCATATGTCGAGAGTCCGCAGTTTGACGCAGGGAGGCGTCTCCCCATCTTGCGCGTCGCGCTAGGGGGGCGGGCGCGATCGCCGTCCCCGAATCCGAGTACGCTAACGATACGCCCGGGTTGCTTGCCAGGACATGAACGAGAGCGCCGCATCATGAAGCGCCATTTCGCACGCCGCGGACGTGAGGCGCGTCAATCGGCGCGGGCGTCGGGCGACGGCGCGGCCTTGAGCCCGGCGGCGCTTCCCGATCAGCCAGTCGCGTCAGATCAAAAGGATGCGGCCTAATGTCGACCGGATGGCGCGCGCCTTGGCGGAGCCTGCTCAAGGCTCAAAGCCGCGCGCAAGTCGCGCAAATCCGGCGGCAGGGCGCTATCGAATTGCAATTCCGCGCCGGTCACGGGGTGCTTGAAGCCGAGCGCCGCGGCGTGCAGGGCTTGGCGGCCGAGGGCTTCGAGGCAGGCTTGGGCCTCCGGCGAAAGCCGCGCGGCCTTGCTTTTGAAGCCCTTCCCATAGACCGGGTCGCCGAGCAAAGGATGCCCGATATGCGCCATATGCACCCTGATCTGATGCGTGCGCCCGGTCTCCAGCCGGCAGGCGACGAGGCTCGCCTCTCCGCCAAAGCTCTCGACCAGACGCCAATGGGTCACCGCGCGGCGGCCGCGCGCGGCGGGGACAATCGCGATTTTCTCGCGCTCGACCGCGTGGCGGCCGAGCGGCGCGTCGATCACGCCGGCGGCGCGCGTCGGAACGCCCCAGACGAAGGCGAGATATTCCCGCGTGAGCCCCAGGGTTTTGCCGTGATCGGCGAAGAGCTTGGCGAGGCCCTGATGCGCCGCGTCGGTCTTGGCGACGACCAGAAGCCCCGACGTGTCTTTGTCGAGCCGATGGACGATCCCCGGCCGCCGAACCCCGCCGATCCCCGACAGGCTCGCGCCGCAATGGGCGATCAGCGCATTGACCAGCGTTCCGTCTTGCATGTCCGGCCGCCGGATGGACGACGAGCCCGGCCGGCTTGTCGACGACCAGCAGATGATCATCCTCGAAGACGATCGTAAGGGGAATATTCTCGCCGGCGGGCGTCGGATCGGCCGCCGGCGGCGCCAGGAGGCTGACCGTCTGGCCGACCCGGACCGGCGCGCTGGCCTCGGTGGCGAGAGCGCCGTCCACCGCGACGCAGCCCGATTCGATCAGGCTTTTGAGCCGCGTGCGCGACAAATTCGCACCGGCCGCGGCTGCTTCCGTCGCGAGAAAGCGATCCAGCCGCTCGCCGCCGCGCTCCGGCCCGACCGGGAAGGCGAAAGCGGACCCTGGGGAGATCGCTTGATCCACGGATGGCGCAGCCTGCTTCATGAAGGCTCCTTTAACCACAAAAGCGGCGCGGCCGCGAAGACGATTTGGGCGCGGCCTCGCCTCCGTCGGCCAAGTCGGTTATAGAGACCGGCGATTTTCACGTCTCGCCGCTGAGCGCGGCGTCGCGCGCGGCGAGTGCTTCATGGCGATCCTGTCCGTTTATCTGCGGGTCCTCGGCCTGCTCGGCGGCGAGAAATATCTGGCTATCCTTCTCGTTTTCGCCAATCTCGCCTTGGCGACGGCGCAATTCGCCGAGCCCGTGCTCTTTGGACGCATCATCGACCTGCTCAGCGGCGCGCAGGGCGGCGGGGCAGCGCTTACCTTCGGCGATCTCGTCCCGCTTGCTCGCCGCCTGGGCCGGCTTCGCCCTGTTCTCGATCCCGGCCGGCGTTCTCGTCGCCTTGTACGCCGATCGCCTCGCGCATCGGCGGCGTCTGGCAGTCATGGCGCTTTATTTCGAGCATGTCCTGCACCTGCCCTTGAGTTTTCACAGCTCAGGTCCATTCCGGCCGCCTGCTCAAAGTGATGCTCGAGGGCGCAAGCGGGCATGTCCGGCCTTTGGCTGTCGTTTTTCCGCGAAAACTGCGCCTCGCTCGGCCGCATTCGTGATTTTGCTTCCGCTGTCGCTCGTCTTGAACTGGCGGCTCGCGGCTCTGCTCATCGTCCTTGTCGCGTGTTCGGCTTACTGACGAGCTTCGTCCTGCGCCGCACCGAGGCCTTGCAGCAATCGGTCGAGCGCTACAATAGCACCCTCGCCGAGCAGGCCTCCGACGCGCTCGGCAATGTGCCGGTGATCCAAAGCTTCACGCGCATCGAGATCGAGGCCAGCGCCCTGCGCAGCATCATCGATTCGGTGCTCGCCGCGCAAATGCCGGTCCTGACCTGGTGGGCGATCGCCGGCGTCGGCGCGCGCGCGTCGGCCGACCTTGACCCTGCTTGCGATTTTCCTCGTCGGCACCTGGCTCAACCTGGACGGCCTCGCCACGGTCGGCGAGATCGTCATGTTCATGAATTTCGCCACGATGCTGATCGCCCGGCTGGAGCAGGTCGTCGGATTTTTCAACAGCCTGTTCATGCAGGCGCCCAAATTGGAGGAGTTTTTCGACGTGCTCGACACCGTGCCGCAGGTCGCCGATAGTCCCTTCGCCGTCGATCCCGGCCGGCTCAAGGGGCGCGTCGCCTTCGAGGACGTGAGCTTCTCCTATGATGGCAAGCGCGCCGCCGTGTCGGACGTGACGATTCGAGGCCGCGCCCGGCGAAACCATCGCCCTTGTCGGCGCGACGGGCTCCGGCAAATCGACGACGCTCGGCGCTTTTGCACCGGGTCTTCGATCCGCAGTCAAGGGCGCATCCTGATCGACGGCATCGACATCCGCGACATGACCGCTGGCTGCTCTGCGGCGCAATATCGGCGTCGTGTTCCAGGAACCGATGCTGTTCGCCCGATCGATCGAGGAGAACCTCCGGGTCGGCCGGCCGGACGCGATCGAGGCGGATATTCGCCATGGCCGCTGCGAACGGGCGCAGGCCGATGAATTCGTCGCCCGCCAAAGCGACGGCCTCGCCACCGTCGTCGGCGAGCGCGGCCGGCCGCTTTCGGGCGGCGAGCGCCAGCGCATCGCGATCGCCCGCGCGCTTTTGAAGAATCCGCCGATCATGATTTTCGACGAGGCGACCGCCGCCCTTGACGCGACCACCGAGCAGGAATTGCAAGCCGCGCTGAAGACGGCGACGCAAGGCCGGACCACTTTCGTCATCGCGCATCGGCTTGCCACCATTCGCGGCGCCGACCGAATTTTTGTCTTCGACCGCGGCGAGATCGTCGAAAGTGGCGGATTCGACGAGTTGGTCGCCCGGAACGGCCGTTTCGCGGCTTTGGCCCGCGCGCAATTCATGCTGGCGGAGCCCACGCCTGCGCCGTCGAAAGGCGCTTGAAGATCACACAGGCGTCGCGATCGCCTGAGGCGACATATCTATTGCCACAATAGGCATCACTATTGCATAGAGAAAGGCGGCGCCGGGCGGCCGGCGTCGGGACATCGAAACCTCCGCGACCACGGCTCGGTTCGAAGTTCGAGCGCGCCGCGCGCGAGCGTTGCGCTTTTGCGCAGGCTCAGGCGCCGCCGGCCTCGACGAGCCGATCAGCGGGCTGTCGTACTGAGATTAGGAGCCAAGACCCTATGTCAGATCAGACCGCCTCGACCGAGGCTTCCAATACACAATCCATCGCCTCCGCCGACCCAAATAGCTCCGCCGCTTCAACGGAAACGCAGGCTCCGCCGCAACGCGGCGGCTGCGCCGGAGCGCGCGCCGCGGCGGAAAAAGGACAACATGGCGTGTTTGTCATGCGCGCGGTTCCTCCGCCCAAGATTGAGCCGCCGCCGCCAATTCCCGCCGAGCCTTCGCCGCCGAGCGGCGAGCTCTACGCCATTTGCAACAAGAAAGAGATCCGCGACCGCATGGGAAAGAGCTTCCCGCTAATGCGGCGCTGGACCGACGGCAAGCTGCGGCCGTGGGATATTTTCGTCGCTCGGTTCGGCAAGGAATATCACGCCTATGTCAACGAGTGCCCGCATCAGCATGTCCGGCTCGATTGGGAGAAGAATAATTTCTTCGAGCCGAATTATTTGAAAGTGCTCATGTGCGGCAAGCACGGCTCGCAATTCGACCCGGAAACAGGCGTTTGCATTTCTGGACCCTGCGAGGGCGCGCGGCTCGAAAAAATCCTCTGCTTCGTCGACGCCGATGATGATGTCGTCCTGGCCGGCGTGAATATCGATTTGGAGGCCCAGATCGGACCGGCCGCGGGCGATCCTAGCGTGGACGAAGTGCTTGAGAACGACGGATTCAAGCTGCAATCGACGAAACGCGAGTTTCTGTAGGCAAAACATGTCCGCCGCGGTCGGGACAAGCGGCGGACATTGAGCCCGAGCGATGTCGCTCCAACGGACTATCTCAAGATCAACGTTCCGGCGACCTAACCGCGATGCCGTTGTTCGAGGAAATGCGCTTGATCGGCGAAGCCCGCCGCCCTATTCGGCGGCGAAAACGTCAGTTCAGCGCCGGATGCGGCCCGATCGGCAGGATCCGCAGTAAAGTGATCCGATTCTTCGTCTTGCGGAGCACTTCGAAGCGGAACTTGTGGAAGGTGAAGACCTGACCTGACTCCGGTATGGCGCGGGCCTCGTGAATGACCAAGCCCGCGACCGTGGTCGCCTCTTCATCGGGCAGGCTCCAGGCCATGACGCGGTTGAGGTCGCGGATCGGCACCGAGCCCTCGACGATCACGGAACCGTCGGCCTGCGCCCGGACCCCATGGACGACAAGGTCGTGCTCATCGGAAATATCGCCGACGATCTCCTCAAGAATATCCTCGAGGGTGACAAGGCCCATGACCACGCCATATTCATCGACGACCAGGGCGACGTGGGTCTTGCGCTTCAAGAATGCTTGCAGCTGATCCTGGACCGGCGTCGTATCGGGCACGAACCACGGCTTTAGCGCGATGCGTTCGACCTCGAAATTGGCGAGGTCGCCGCCGGAGGCGTCGATCGCGCGCAAAAGATCCTTCGCGTGCAGCACGCCGATGATATTGTCCGGCACGCCGCGCCAGATCGGCAGCCTTGAATAGGGCGCGGCGACGACCTCGCGGATCAGTTCGCGCGGTTCAAGGTCGGCGTTGAGGGTGATCATCTTGGTCCGATGCACCATCACGTCGGACACTTCGAGCTCGCGCAGATCGAGCAGGCCGCCGAACATGTCGCGGTCGCGGCGGGCGACGCCGCCCTCCCGATGCAGCAGATCGACCGTGCTCTTCAATTCCTCGTGCCCCGACAACAGCGGATGCCGGCGGCGCGTATCGACGCCAAAGATCCTCAGGACGCCGCGCACAAGCGCCTCGACGCCGACCAGGACCGGCCCAAAAATGGCGACGAAAATCGACACGGCCCGCGCCAGAAGAAGCGAGACTCGGTCGGGATAGTTGATCGCCACGGTCTTCGGCATCACCTCGGCGAAGACGAGCAGCAACACCGTCATGATGCCGGTGGCGTAGATCGCGCCGCTGACGCCGAAGACCTCCTCGAGGACGCTGGTGGCGAAAGCCGACGAGCCGATATTGACGAGCGTGCTGCCGAGCAGGGTCGCGCCAATGAGGCGATCGCGCCGGGCGAGAAGGCGATTGACCAGCGCCGCGCGGCGATCGCCGCCTTTTTCCAAGGCGTGCATGCGGGCGCGGGAGGCGGCGGTGAGCGCTGTCTCCGACGCCGCGAAAAAAGCCGCGAGGCCGACGCAAAAGGCGATGACCGCGCCGTCAAGCCAATAATTGACCAGGAAAGCCTCGGCGTCCGTGCCTGGCATGGTGCTAGAGCCCTACGCTCAATTCATCTTGAAGGAAGCCGAGGATCGCATCGGCCGCGACCTTTTTCGCCACGAAACACGCGCCTATTCCATGCGCGAGGATGAAGGTCAGGGCGCCGCGCTCGACCTTCTTGTCCTGCTGCATCGCGTCGACGATTTCGCCGGCCTGCGCGGCGAGGCCGGCTATGTCGCCAATTCGCGTTGGCAGGCCGACCTCCCTGAGATGGGTCTCGACGCGGGCTTGATCTTCCAAAGGGCAAAGGCCGGTTCGCGCCGAGAAGCGAAAAGCCAAAGCCATGCCAATGGCCACGGCCTCCCCATGCACGAGCCGCCCGCCATCGTAGCGCGCGACGCGTTCGAGCGCATGGCCGAAGGTGTGGCCGAGATTGAGCAGGGCGCGATCGCCCTGCTCGGTTTCGTCGCGGCCGACAATCGCGGCCTTGGCGGCGCAGCTTGTCGCGATCGCGTGGATGAGGGCCTCGCCGCCGGCGAAGACCGCGCGCCAATTGGCTTCGAGCCAGCGGAAAAACGTGGCGTCGCCAATAAGCCCATATTTAATCACTTCGGCGTAGCCAGCGCGAAATTCACGCGGGGGCAAGGTTTCGAGCGCGCGCGTGTCGGCGAGGACGAGCGAGGGCTGATGAAAGGCGCCGATCAGGTTCTTGCCATGCTTTGAGTTGACGCCTGTCTTGCCGCCCACGGACGAATCGACCTGGGCCAGAAGCGTCGTCGGGATTTGAATGAAGCGCATCCCGCGCCGGAGGGTCGCCGCCGCGAAGCCGGCGAGATCGCCGACGACGCCGCCGCCGAACGCGAGGATCAGATCGCCGCGCTCGAGCTTGGCCGCGATTAGCGCGTCGCAGGTTTCGGCGAAGACGCCGAGGGTTTTCGAGCCTTCTCCCGCGGCGACAACCACCTTGGAATGGCGGATCCCGGCCGCGTCGAGCGAATGTTCGAGCGCGGCGAGATGCAGCTCCGCGACATTCGCGTCGGTCACGATCGCGCAGGCGGCGCCTGGAGCGAGGCCCGCGACGCGCGTTCCGGTTTCTTCGATCAAGCGGTCGCCAATCACAATGTCATAGGCGCGGGGCCCGAGCTTCACCGCGACCCGCGCGCGGCGCGGCGCCTCGTCTGGCTCGCAAGCGGCGCCTCGGCTCGAAGTCGCGTCAGCCATGTCGTCCATTCGCCTCGGGTTTGTCAGCGCTGGCGGCTCGGGCGAAAACCGCAGGAAGAACTCGATGCCTGAAATCATCTCCTCGATCGTGGCTTCGTGCGGCCCCTCGCGCGACATGACCGTGATATCGGCCCGCGCGTAGACAGGATAGCGCTGCTCCAGCAGCGTGCGCAGCGTTTGCTCGGGATCGGCCCCGTGCAGAAGCGGCCGGTGCGAGCGTTTGCGGACGCGCCGCCACAGCACATCCGGATCGGCCTTGAGCCAGACCGATATGCCGCGCTTGGCGATCCGCGCCCTGGTCTCTTCGTTCAGGAAGGCGCCGCCGCCGGTCGCGATGACGCGTGGGCCGGCGTCGAGCAACCGCGCCATGACCCGGCGTTCGCCATCGCGGAAATAGGGCTCTCCGTGTCGCGCGAAAATATCCGCGATCGACATTCCCGCCGCCGCCTCGATTTCGGCGTCGGCGTCGACGAAACCAAGTCCAAGCCGGTGGGCGAGGCGCCTGCCGGTCGAGGTCTTGCCCGATCCCATGAGGCCGACAAGGACGATCGAGCGGTCCCCGAGGGCCGAGGTCAGCGAGGCGATTCGTCGATTGGCCGCCGGCTCCGCCTCGTCATTCGGCGCCGATCCGATGCTGCTGTTCATTTTTGAATCATAGCATGGCCTCGCGCGGGATTTAAGGGGCGGGCGGCAGGAGCGGCTCCTGATCGGACGGATATGTCCGCAGCCTCAATGCGCCGCGGCCCAGGCCGCGAAAGCTTTCCAGGCATACCAGCCGCCGATCGCAAGCAGCATGAAAAAAACGGCGGAGCCCAGCGCCTCTATGACAAATGAAAGAATTGTCACGATCGCGCCGGATAAGACCTCCTCGCCGCGCGATGGGCGCCATCTTAGCCCTGCGCCCCCCGCGCCGCCGTCGCCGCGCCTCAGCCGGGCCGCCCGACTGAGCCTGGCGTCCGAGGCCAGCGCTTTTTCTCTCTCGATCAGGCGATGGGCCATGTAATCGGTGATCGCCTCGACCATCTTGTCGATGTTTTGGCTTTCCGCCAAGTCGACGCGGCCATGCCGCGCATCCTGGACGAAGCGATAGGAGCGCCGATCCGGCGCGATCTCCACGAAGCCGATCATGTCGATGAATAGGCGCGGATGCGCACCGGGCATGATGGCGGCGTCGAACATGTCCACATTTGGCGGAATTTCCGCGAGGAGCGGCCCGATCGCATCCAGCAGCAATTCGAGCCTGGCGATTTCCGCGCTGCGCAAATCGGCGATCGCCTCCGTGCGCTCCGCTTCATCGAGCCTCGCCCGGCGGAGGGCCCGCTTGAGAGTTGAAGCCGCCGGCGTCCCAAGGACGCGGCTTTTCTCGGTCTCGGTCCTGGCGCCCCCCGAAGCGGACGTCGCCTCGGGGTCGCGCGTCGGGTCCTCCAAGGCTTAACCTCCTCTTGCTCCCGACCGGACGGAGCTCGGCCATAGCGCCATCGTCAACGGCTTTTCATACCAGTTTCCTAATTTAAGTTAGTCTTTGCGCCCAGCGGCGGCGAAATCGCGAACCGGTTAACGGGCTGATAAGCCGCCTCGTTCCGCAAATCGGCCAGCGCGCGGGGCGACGCGCGGACGTGGGCGGAGGTTTGGATCAAGACCGCTGGCGCGGCTGGCCGAAAACACCCGAGCCCCTTACCTGAACAGTTCGCTTTTGCCATTCGCGTAAGCGTCAAGGAAGCGTCGGGCGCGGGTTCGGTCGGCATTTGACGCGGCGGATGACAGAAGCTCCACCGCGCGAATTCGAGCGTGTTGAAATCGATGATCTTGGACCAGCGGCGCACCGCGACCGCGTCGCGGCCTTCGTCGTTCGGTTCGAGCGACAATTCCAGCACCGCGGCGAGGGAGTCCGGCTCCCGCATGCTCTGCTTGACGAAGACATAGGCCTCCTGCTCCTGCCCGCAGGCGAACCAGAACCAGAGAATTGCGGCCGCCGACGCTTGGGTCCAAATCCGTTTCGAGCGCGCCAAATGGATTGCGCGATCGAGCAACAGGCTTCGCAAGGCCTCGGCGCGCTCGCCAAAATAACCGTCTTGGGAAATGGGATGGTCACCTTCCGCCGTCCAATCTCCCCCCAGCTTGCGAAATAGGGCGCAGGGAAGCGAGATATCGGAGAGAGTTGGCATGACGGCTTCGAAAAGCGCGCCGCGCTCGGCGGGGGCCATGGAATCGAACGCGGCGATGAGGAGCGCGCAAAGGCGCTCCTCAAGCGAAGGTCCGCCGCGCGGCGCCGCCGCATGGCTCGCGCGCAAATAATTTGGGCTCGCCGCGCAAATCGATCGCAGCCAATCTTCCGTCAATGGCTTTCCGCCGACGAAGGCGGCGCCCAAGGCTTCGACGGCTAGGGCGCGAAGGTCCGCCCTCTCCTCGGGCGGGAGGCGGCCGAGCTTTTCCTCAATCGTCGCGAACGCTTGCGACGGGCTGTCCGAACCGAATGCCGCGTCCATGTCGGCGCGATGCGAAAGTAAAGGCATGAGGATCGGCCCGAATGTAAAGCTGCGGTGAAGCGCATCGACGGTTAGAGCTTGTTCTTAAAAGATCTGATCGGCTTTTTCGACCAGAACATGCGCCAATTTGTTGATCCAGCGTGAGTTTTTATCGATTGGATGATTCCATCCAATCGGAACGCGCTCTAGATTAGCTTGCGTAAAAGGTGCAATCGGCATGCCCGCGGCTGTGGCGATTGCTTCCCCTGGAGCCGTTAGGCGGGGCCGCGCTTCTTGGAGATGACGCGCGCCCCACGATGGCGCTTGCGCGATCGCGGCCCCGCTTGTAGATTTGGCAAAATTTAATTGTTTTAAATGAAAGGCGACGCGATTGGCTGAAGATGACGCTATGGCGAAGCTCGATCAGCAATTATGCTTCGCCATCTATTCGACAATGCACGCGGTCAACAAGGCCTACGCCCCGCTGCTCGAAGCCATCGGCCTCACCTATCCGCAATATCTCGTCATGCTCGTGTTGTGGGAGGCCGACGACGTCACCGTCAAGGACATTGGCGAAAGGCTCCAGCTCGACTCCGGCACGCTGACCCCTCTCTTGAAACGGTTGGAGGCGATGGGCCTGCTTCACCGCGCCAGAGACCCCAAGGACGAGCGCCAGGTGCGCGTCAAGCTCGCTGAAAAGGGCTCTTCGTTGCGGCGGGAGGCGAAGACCATCCCCGGCCAAATGGCCCGCGCGATGGGGCGGCCGGCCGATGATCTGAAGGCCCTGAGAAAGGATCTGCGCCGGGTTCGCAACAATTTGCAGGGCCGCGGGAAGTCCGACGCCAAGCCCGCGGGGTAGATTATGTTTGCGGGGATGGGCTCTAGCGCCGCTGCAGCAGGCGCGTGACGACTTTCGACGTGTAGTCGACCATGGGGACGATCCGCGCGTAATTCAGTCTGGTCGGACCAATAACGCCGAGCACGCCCACGATGCGCTGCTGCTCATCGTGAAATGGCGCGGCGATCATCGACGAGCCCGAGAGCGAAAAAAGCTTGTTCTCGGAGCCGATGAAAATGCGCACGCCTTCGCCGCCCTCCGCCCGGCTGAGAAGATCGATCACGTCCTTTTTGGTCTCGAGATCGGCGAAAAGCAGGCGGATGCGCTCGAGATCCTCGATCGCGGTCAAGTCCTGGAGCAGATTGGCCTGGCCGCGGACGATGAGCTGCGGCCCGTGGCCGGCGCATTCGGCCCAGCCCGCGAGCCCGGCGTCGACGAGACGCGTCGTCAATTCGCCGAGCTCGGCCTCGGCCGCCCGGTGCGCCGCCTCGATCTCGATTTTGACTTCGCTCAGGGTGCGGCCCCTGATCCGGGCGTTGAGATAGTTGCCAGCTTCGATCAAGGCGGACGGCGGCAGCCAGGTCGGAATTTGAATGATGCGATTTTCGACCGATCCATCCTCGGAGACGAGGACCGCGAGCGCGCGCTCCGGCTCGATCCGGACGAATTCAATATGTTTCAGCCGCGCGTTTTCCTTGGTCGTGACGACCACCCCCGCGCCGCGGGTCAACCCCGAGAGCATGAGCATGGCGTCGCCGAGCACGCCTTCGAGGGGCTGCTCCGGCGAAGCCGCCTTGACTTGAGCTTCGATCTGCTCGCGTTCGCCCTGGCCGATGTCGCCGAGCTCGAGCAAGGCGTCGACGAAAAAACGGAGGCCAAGCTCGGTCGGCAGACGGCCCGCGCTGGTGTGCGGCGCGTAGATCAAGCCGAGCTCTTCGAGATCCTGCATCACGTTACGGACGGAAGCCGGAGACAGCGACATCGGCAAGAGCCGCGCGACGTGCCGCGATCCGATCGCTTCCCCGCTCGCCAAATAGGAATTGACGATATGGCGAAAGATCTCCCGCGAGCGCTCGTTGAGGCTCGTCAGGCTATTGCCGCCAAGGCGCGTCGGATCGCGTGAATGATCGAGAGGAACGGCCATGCTTTCAACATGGCCGGGACCGGCGCCGGATGCAAGCGCCTCGAAGGGCGCGGCCGGTCGGCCGCCGCCGGGGAGCTGTGACCGTCAGGCCCGCGAAAGCTTTTTCCGCTTCTATACGGCTCAACAGCTTCCTGGCGCGCCGCGCGGCGCGCCATGACGCCTTGCGATTGGAAGGACGCGCTCGGTTGAGAAGGAGCCGCCCAGATTTAAAGAGTTGGAGCACGCTGTTGTGATTTGTCGGAAAGATCCGATGTCCGAATATCGAAAAAGACGCTCGTCTTTTTCGATCCACGCTCGATGGCGTCGATTGACCACTCAAATGGCGTTCGACGTCGGTCTTGTTCGCCAGCTGGCAAATTTATGAGCGCCGTTGAATGAGTGCCCAAAAGTCCGAACAAATCGACCGTGGCCGCGGCCACGCGGAAATCCGCAACAAGGCTCTTCTGCAAGTCGCCATCACCGAAGCGTTCGCCTGCCTCAGCGCTGGCGCGCCGCAACAAGCCGTCGCGCATCTCGAACGCTCCGCTCATCTCGCCGCCATGAGCGATGTCGGCAGTTATGTTTTCGGGCTGATCTACTTCAACGCCGACGATCAGCGCAATGCGCTCGACTGGTTCGAACGCGCGCTCGTCTTGAATCCGGTCAATCCCGAGGCCCTCGGCGCCCGCGCCATCGTCCTTCAGCGGCTCGGGCAGCCGCTCGACGCCCTTGAGTTGCTGGAAGAAATCCTGAAGCTTCGGCCGGACGACGCGGATGCTTTGTTCAGCATGGGCGTCATCCTGCAAAGTCTCGGCCGCATGAAGGAGGCGCTGTCAGCTTACGAGAACGCGTTGCGCTGGCGCCCTAACCATTGCGAGGCTCTGACGAACCGCGGTGCCCTGCTTGAGCGCTTCGGCCGGTTTGAGGAGGCGCTCGCCTGTTTCGAGGCGATCGCCGCGACACGGCCGGATGACAGCCGGAATGTGTTCAACATTGGCTCTGTCCTGCAAAAACTGGGACGTCATGAAGAGGCTCTCGCCGCCTATGAGGAGGCCGCCCGGTGCGGACCGCCGGACGCCGAGACAGAGCTCAATCGCGGCAACGTCCTGCAAAAGCTCGGCCGTCTGGAAGAGGCACTTGTTTGTTATGATCGCTCGTCGCAATACAGACGCGGCTATCCGCAAGCGCTTTACAACAAGGGGATCGCCTTGCAGGGACTCGGCCGGCGCCAAGAGGCGCTCGCGGCTTACGACGCTGCCCTGGCGCTCGATCCATGCTATTGCGAGGCGTCCTGCAATCGCGGCAATGTCCTGCATGAGCTTGGTCATCTCGGCGAGGCGCTCGCGGCCTATAATGGCGCCTTGAAAGTCAGGCCTGGATTTCTCCCGGCCTTGACCAATCGCGCCAATATTTTTCTGCAATCAGGCCGCGCCGACCAAGCGCTCGCGTCCTGCGACGAGGCGCTGCGGCACGACCCTAACCACCCGCAAGCGCTTGGGATTCGCGGCGCGGCGCTTCATAAGCTCGGTCGGCTCGACGAGGCGCTGAGCGCGCTCGACCAGACGTTGCGGCTCCATCCGGCCGCGCCCGAAGCTTTGCTTAACCGCGGAAATGTCTTGCAGGAGCTCGATCGGCACGCGGAAGCCATAGCCGCCTATGACGAGGCCTTGCGCCTCAGGCCCAATTATCCCGAGGCTTTATCAAGTCTCGGCGTCGCCTTGAAGGAGGCGGGGCGGATCGACGAGGCCTTGATTTGCTTCAACGAGGCCTTGGAGCACAAGCCTGCCTATGCGGATGCGCGTAACAACCGGGCCGGCGCGCTCCTTCTCAAAGGAAAATTGACCGAAGGATTTGAGGATTTCGAGAGCCGCTGGGATCGCTCGAACGCGCCGCCGCGAACCCTCATCCCGGGGTCGTCGCAATGGAGCGGCGAAAATCTTGACGGCAAGCGCATCATCATTTGGGATGAGCAAGGTCTTGGCGACCTAATTCAATTCTCGCGCTATCTTCCGCGGCTCGTCGAGGCCGGCGCGGAGGTCGCCCTCCTTTGCCGCCGAAACATGCGCCGGCTGCTTCGCTCCCTGCCGAAGCCGGTTCGGCTGATCGACGGCGTTGATCCGGACGAGAAATTCGATTTTCAATGCGCTCTCTTGAGCCTTCCGCGCGGGTTCAAAACCACGCTCGCCACGATACCAGCGAAAACGCCTTACCTCAGTCCGGAGCCGGAGCTCGCCGCGAAATGGGCCGCGCGCATCGGTGGCGAAGGCTTTCGCATCGGCGTGTGCTGGCACGGAAACGCCTTCATCAACCTCAAGAGGACGATTTCGTCGTCCAATTTCGCCGCGCTTGCGGCGATCGAAGGCGTTCGCCTGATCAGCCTGATGAAGGATCAAAACCCGCATGAGATCGAGACAGCGGGCGGGATGTTGCAGGTTGAGAGCTTGGGTCCTGAATTCGACGCCGGCCCGGATTCCTTCGTCGACTGCGCGGCGGCCATGGCCGCGCTCGATCTCGTCGTCACTTCGGACACAGCCATCGTTCATCTTGCCGGCGCCTTGGGCCGTCCGGTCTTCGCCGCCTTGAAACATGTGCCGGATTGGCGCTGGCTCATGGAGCGCGATGATTGCCCCTGGTACCCGACCATGCGGCTCTTTCGTCAGACCGAGAGAGACGAATGGAGGCCGGTTTTCGACCGCATCGCCGCCAGCGTCCGGACGCAGGTCAGGCGCTTCGCCGGCGGCGCGCAGGCGCGCCGGCCGGCCTTAATCGCCATACCAGGCGCGGTCGGCGAACTCGTCGACAAGATCACGATCCTGGAGATCAAGGAAGCTCATGTCGCCGACGCCGCAAAGCTCGCCAATATCCGGCATGAGCTCGCGCTTTTGCGCAAGCTCAGAGCGGAAGCCGGCTTCGCCGGCGCGGAGCTTGACCGCCTCGAAGCGAAGCTCAAGGCCGCGAATGTCTTTCTCTGGAATGTCGAGGATGAGCTGAGGCGACATGAGGCGCGCGCCGAATTCGACCAAGATTTCATCTCCCTCGCGAGACAGGTCTACAAGTCCAATGATATGCGCGCCGCCTTGAAGAAAGAAATCAACCTGTTGTTCAATTCTGAAATCGTCGAGGAAAAATCCTATTCGACGCCGGAATTGCGCCCGGTTCGTCAAAGCTCATAAACGGATCTCTCGATATAGGACGCAGGCCATTGGCGGCGCCTGCGCCAGCCGTCACAAAAGACTTGATATCCGTGGCGGCGCGGCTTTGCGAGCATTTGCTTTCGGGAGGGGATATAGCGCGAATTTGCATTCCGATGATTTTCCATTTGGGCCAAAGGTCTAGCATTCCGATTTCAAAAACAGATGAGACAATAATATCACACATATAAATTCAAATTGGAGTAAATATATAACATACGATTTACCCCATCGCCTTCCTGCTTTAGGCTTGATTGTCCCATCTTGAATGAAGACGGCGTTGGGTGGCCACATGCGCGGGACGCGTCCCTGTCTTGACCGATGGAAGAACGGGCGGGGCGTTACGCCAGTTAAGCTCGCCATGGCTTTGGCGGCGTTCGTTCTTGTCGGCCTGGCGGCGTTGCCCGATGACGCCAATGCGCAGGAGGCGTCGTCAAATCTGGAGCGGCCGCAAGACGCCGGCGCGTCGAGCGTCGCGAACGCTGATCAGCCGACAATCTCCGCGTCCATTCCGGCGCTGGGCGATTTCAAGAAGGCCCTTCTTGATCGCGGCGTTGACTTTGAACTGGATTATATTCAGGACACGTTTGGCAATCCGACGGGCGGGGTCAAGCAAGGCGCAACCTATGATAGCGCGCTCTACATGCTGGTCGACGCCGACCTCGCAAAACTCGCGGGCTTGACCGGCGCGACTTTCCGGGTCAACGCCTTTCAAATTCAAGGTCGCGGCCTTTCGCTCTATAATGTTTATAATTATTCGACGATCAGCAGCGCCGAGGCGGTGCCGACAACGCGGCTTTTCGAGCTTTGGGTTGAGCAGAAATTATTCGCCGACCTGGCGTCGGTTCGAGTCGGCCAATTGGCCGCCGATAATCAATTCTTTCTCAGCGAATTCGGCAACAATTTATATGTCAACGGCACGTTCGGCTGGCCGACCATATTTGCCGCGAACCTGCCAAGCGGCGGCCCTGGCTACCCGATGGCGACGCCCGGCGCTCGCGTCAAATTGACTCCAAATGATCACATTACGCTCCTCGCCGCCATATTCAACGGCGATCCGGCCGGGAGTGGATTCACCGGCATGCAGGAAATCAAGGACCCCGCGGGCGTCAATTTCCGGCTTAAGGATCCGCCTTTGCTGTTTGGCGAGGCGCAGCTGGCGTATAATCAAGACAAAACGGTGGGAGGGCTTGCCGGCACAATCAAGCTCGGAGCCTGGTATCATTTCGGCCTTTTCTACGATAACCATTTCGGGTTCGACGGCCGGTCGCTCGCCGATCCATTGAGCAGCGGCGCGCCGCTGGTCCACAGTGGAGATTACGGCGTCTATGGCGTCATCGATCAAATGCTCTGGCGCCTGCCCGGCAACGATCCGAAAAAGGGAGTCGCCGCGTTCATACGCATGACGGGAAGCCCTTCGGATCGCAATCTGATGGACCTTTACGCCGAGGCAGGGGTTAATTTCATGGGGCTCTGGCGAGAAAGGCCGGACGATTCATTCGGCTGCGCGGCGGCCTTCTCGCGTCTTTCCCCCTCGGTCGGCGCGTTCGATCGAGACAGCGCCTTTTTCTCCGGTGAGGTCTCGTCGATCCGCGACTATGAACTCGCGCTCGAACTCACCTATCAGGCGACGATTGTTCGAGGCTGGACGGTTCAACCTGATTTCCAATACATCATCCATCCTGGCGGCGGCGTGATCGACCCGGTCACGCCTTCCGTGGGACGGATCCCGGACGCCGCGGTCTTTGGCCTGCGCACGACGATCACTTTTTGAGGCCTTCGGCGCCTATCGCGTGCGAATGGGACGATGATCAACCGATCGCACGGCGATCCTCGAAAGGCCTATCCATGCCATACGTTCGGCTTGTTTCGCGAACAAGCGAATTCACTGCAAATATGGCGCGCTTTTCGGGTTACGTTACAAGGCGGCGCGCGACAGGTAAGGACTTAACGGTTAAGTTTAAAATAGCGCCTCACGTCCATGCGTCACGCTAATGTCATAAAACATGAAAGTAGCGTGAAGCTTTTACGATAATTTGTTTCGTCCGCCTTGATGGCGTATGAGCCTGCCGTCGGTCATACTTGAGACGCTGTCCGACGCTTTTACTATGAATGGAGCCGGCAAATGTCGAAGTTCAAGATCGATGTCAACGATACCGCCGAAAGGGCTGATCCCGAAGAGCATGAACAGGCTGGCGAAGAGCAGGCGCAAGCGGAAGGCGACGATTTTGTCGCGAAGGCCGTCACGGTCGGCGTTGTCGTGGTCGGCGTGGCCGTTGTCGAGGCGGCGCTGCTTCCTGGCGTGGTCCTTGGCGCGGCGGCTGTCTTGGCGCCGAAATATTTTCCTAAATTGGGTCGTCGTCTCCAGCCGCTCTTCAATTCGACCGTTCGCGGGGCCTATAAGCTCGGCCGCAAGGCGCGCTTCGCCGTCGGCGAAATCCAGGAGCGGGTCACCGACATCGCCGCCGAAGTCAAGGCGGAGGAAACCGCCGAGACGGTCGAGCCGGCCGGACACGAGCCAACCGTCGCCAAGGCCTGATGGATTGGCCTCCCGGGGTGCCCGGCCAACGCGGAGTTACGCGGTCGCCTGAGGAATAATGCGAGGCGTTAATGACCAAGGGCGGACGGGGGAGCCGCCCATCGCCCTGAATCGAATGCTCCCTGAATGAACAAAGCTGCGAGTACCAGAAATAAATCAACCCTCGGTCTTCGAGAAAG
Organism: uncultured Alphaproteobacteria bacterium; assembly: GCA_963829515.1. GTDB lineage: Bacteria > Pseudomonadota > Alphaproteobacteria > Rhizobiales > Beijerinckiaceae > Methylocapsa. The sequence continues at coordinate 115,700 of CAWHIP010000005.1, read as the reverse complement.
GCGCCGGAGATCAGCCCGTCGATGTGGCGGTCGGCAAGGAAGGCGCGGTCGGCGCCGCCGAAGCGCCCGCCAAATCGGCGACACCTGGCAAAAAACACAAGGCGCGAATCGAGCATAAGGTTCCCGGCCGCATTCGCATGCGGATTCCGCATTCCAAGACGAACCCGGCGATTCTGGATGTTTACAGAGATCTTTTCCTGGCCATCCCGGGCGTCAACAAGGTGAGCCCGAAACCGTCTTCCGGCAGCATCGTCATTCATTATGACCCGGCGCGGGAGGCCGAGTTCGAGCAGCGTCTACATGCGAGCTGCGCTGGCAATAACATGTCGGTCGCTGTGTCCCGGCCAGGCGACGAGGTCGACGCGCTCGCGAGCAAGATCGAGGCGGAAGCCGAATTTCTCGCCGAGCGCTCGGAGCTCGCCAAGTCCACCGTTGAGTTCTGCAAACAGCTCGACCGCGAGCTCAAGCTGATGACGGACAATACGATCGACCTGAAGATCGTGCTCGCGGGCGGCCTGGCCGCCTTCACATTTTGGGAGATCGGGGCGAGCGCCGCGACGCCCATGTGGGTCACTCTCGGCCTATTCACGCTGAACCATTTCGCCGAGTTGCACAGCGCGCCGACGCCAAGACCGGCTTGGAGCTGAACCGGCCAATCGATAGCCAGGAAAATGGAATTCTTCGTCCGCCATCGCATACCGGGACGCCTCCGCCTTTACGTCCCCGTGTTGCGCCATCCCTCGACCTTGGCGGAACTCCGTCGCGGCTTGGCTTGGCAAGCAAGCCGGGATCAAAGGCGTCCGAATCAATCATGACTGCGCGAGCCTGATCATCGAATATGATCGCGCTCGCGCGGAGGTGGTCGATCGGATGCTGAACCTTTTCGCCGGATTGAGCTTGAATGAGCTTGGCGCGCTCGTTGGACTGGCGCAAGAGGGAAGGCCCATCGGCAAACCAATTGGCGGCGAGGCCGCTCGGCCAGAGCGGCGGCGGTTGGATCGGCGGCGTTGGCCGCTGGCGCTGCCGACGGTTTCGCTTGGGTTGGCGTTGTCGGCCAATCCCTTGTCCGCGGCGGCGAATGTGCCGCTGATATTCTATAATTCCATCCCGATTTTCCGGCGGGCTTGGAGGGTGTGGAGCCGCGAAGGCCGCCTCAACGTCGATTTCCTCGACGCCTTGGCGATCACCGCCTCCGTCGGCCAAGGTCTTCTCGTCACGGGCAGCTTGATCACTTGGCTGATCCGCCTAGGCGATTGGATTCGCGATTTGACGGCGGCGGGCTCCAAGCGGGCGGCGAGCGAGCTTCTCGAGTTCCAATCCAAATCCGCTTGGATCGTCGTCGACGGCGTCGTGGTCTCCATTCCCGCGGCTGAGCTCGCCGAAGGCCAGACCGTCATGGTCTATCCGGGCGAGATAATACCCGTGGATGGTGAGATCCTTCATGGCGACGCGACGATCGACCAGAAGACCATCACCGGCGAGGGCCTGCCTGTCTCGCGCATGGTCGGCGATTTGGTTTTCGCCGGCACCGTCCTGCGCGAGGGTCAATTGACCCTGCGCGCCGCGCGAGTCGGAGCCGATACGATCGCGGGGCAAATCGCGCGGCTCGTCGATTCCGCTCCCATCGGCGACACGCGCATGCAGAACCACGCGGAGCGTTTCGCCGACCGCCTCGTCGCGCCAACCCTCGGCCTCGCGGTCGGCAGCGCCGCGCTGACGGCGGATTTCAACCGATTCCTGTCGCTGGTGATCATCGATTACGGCACCGGGATCCGCGTCGCGGCTCCGACCGCGGTGCTTTCCTCGATGACCCATGCCGCGCGAAGCGGCATACTCATCAAGAGCGGCGCCCACATGGAGAAGCTCGCCGAAGTGGATACGATCGTCTTCGACAAGACGGGAACGCTCAGTCATGGCGTTCCTCATGTCGTCGATGTGCTGTCTTACGACAAGTTCATCGGGCCAGACCATTTGCTCGCGCTCGCCGTCGCCGCCGAGACGCATCTGCAACATCCGGTCGCCGAGGCCCTGCGCGAAAAAATGCGCGAGTTCAGCGTGCAGCTTCCGCCATGCGACGAGATGCATTACCGGGTCGGGCTCGGCGTCGAGGGGAAAGTCAACGGTTGCTACCTGCATGTCGGCAGCGCGCGTTTCCTCCGCCAGAGCGACATAAAGATCGACCATGTCGCCGCCGACCGCGCCGCCATTGATTATCGCGGCTGCTCCTCCGTCTTCATCGCGGTGGACGGCAAGCTCGCGGGTCTCGTCGCCTATGAGGACCGCATCCGGCCGGAAAGCCGGGCGGTCATGGAGATTCTGCGCGGCATGGATATTCGCGACACCATCATGCTGACCGGGGACAATGCGACGGTCGCCCAAGCCGTTGGCCGGCGTCTCGGCGTGACGCGGCAGTTCGCCGACATGCTGCCGTCCGACAAGGCGGAGGTCATCCAGGACCTGCAGCGGCAAGGTCGAGCTGTGGCGATGGTGGGAGACGGCATCAATGACGCGCCGGCCTTGCGTTTCGCTGATGTCGGCATCGCCATGAAACACGGCGCCGACATAGCGCATGAGTTCGCCGATGTGGTGTTGATGAAGGATTCCTTGTGGAAACTCGTGCAGGCGATCGAGATCTCGCGCGGGGCGGTGGCGCTGATCAAACAGAATTACGGGATCGTCGCCGCCTTGAACACGATCTGCCTGGGCCTCGCCCTGCCTGGCGGCCTGATTGGTCCCGCGGCCACTGCGGTGATCAGCAATGGCTCCGCGATTCTCGCCAGCCTCAACGGCGTCCGGCCCTTGATGCTGCGCCACTGACAAGGAGCGCGGTCCCGATGCCTCAGGCTCTCGCGCCCACGGACTCGCATTGCCGGGAGCTTCGCCTCGCGGTCGAGCGCCTCGAGCGCCAGAGCTTCGCCGCCCGGCTGGCCGATTACGCTGGCCAGCCGGTCAACGCGGCGATCAAATTCATGCCTCGACGGATCAGTCATCGTCTGAGGGAAGCCGTTCGATCCGCGATTTTCATGTGCCTGGAGCTCGCCGTCGGCTCGCTCGACGAGGACGCCGATTTCGGCGGCGAAGCTTTGGTCGCCTCCGCCTGGACGGATAAGATCATGACCGGGCTCGCCGGCGGCGTCGGCGGTTTCTTCGGCATGGCGGCGCTGCCGTTTGAATTGCCTCTGACCACAGCCTTCATGTTGCGCTCGATCGCCGAGATCGCCCGAAGCGAGGGCGAAGACCTGAAGAGCCTAGAAGCGCTGCTCGCCTGCGTGGAAGTGTTCGCGCTTGGCGGACGCGGCTCGTCGGAAAGCCTGGATGTCGACTATTACGCGGTGCGGATGGTCCTCGCCAAATTGAGCGGCGGCGTCGCCGCCCAGGTCATGGAGCGCGGCGCGCTCAACGCCGCCTCCCCGATCGTCGCGCGTTTGGTCGGCGAGGTCGTCGGCCGTTTCAGCGTGGCGCTCTCGGATAGAATCGCGGCGGGCGCCGCTCCGCTTATCGGCGCGGTCGGCGGCGCTGTGGTGAACATGATCTTCATGGATCATTTCCAGCGCGTCGCGCGCGGGCATTTCACGGTTCGCCGCCTCGAGCGCCTTTATGGTGCGGACCCGATCCAGGCGCTCTATCGCCAGCAGACGCTGGAACTCGGCGCGCGGCGCGGATGGGGCCTACTCCCGCGCGGGGCGGCGCGCCGATGAACGAGTCTCCGCCGATCGATTCGATCTGGGAGCAGCACGCGAGCCAGCGCGCCGCGGAGCTCGCCCGAATGCGGCTTGTCGCCGGCGGGCTGCTGCTGGCGATGGCGGTAGTCTTCGCTGCGGCGTCGGCGCTCGCGCCGAGGTGGCCCCTGCTGGCCTATCTCCGCGCCTTCGCGGAAGCGGCGATGGTCGGCGCTTGCGCCGATTGGTTCGCCGTGGTCGCGCTGTTTCGCCGTCCCTTTGGCTTGCCGATCCCTCACACCGCCATCGTGCCGCGTCACAAGGATCGAATCGGCGAAGCGTTCGGCCGCTTTATCTCGGTGAATTTCCTCGCCCCGGCGGAGGTGAATGCGCGGCTGGAAAGAATCGACGCGGCGGCCTGGGCGGCCCGCTGGCTGAAGGATCCGGAAAACGCCAAGCAGGCGGCGCAACATTCGCAGGGCCTATTGCCGCCCATCTTGGATCTCCTGCGCGACGAGCGAGTCCGCGCGTTCGGCCGCGACGTGATTCGCAGCGGCGTCGACTCGATCGCGGCGGCGCCCTTCGCCGCCCGCGTGCTTTCGGTCATGACCGCGCAGGGCTATCACGAGGCGCTATTCGACCAAGCCCTTGAGAAGGCGCGGGCGTTTCTCCGCGATCATCGGGAGGGCATCCGTCAAAAGGTCGCCAAGAGCAGCCTATCCTGGCTGCCGGACTGGGTCGACGGACGGCTCACGGACGCTTTCCTCGAGGAGCTGCTCGACGCCCTCGCCGCGGCGCATGCCGCGGACCATCCCATCCGCGTCGAATATCGGGCGGCCGTGAAAAAGCTCATCAATCGGCTCGCCAATGATCCGCAATTGTTCGACCAGGGCGAAAGGATCAAGGCCGATGTGCTCGATAATTCGGTGGTCGACGGCTATCTGAACTGGCTTGGCGAAGAGGTCGAGGGAAAGATCCGAGCCGAGCAGGCGTCTTCGGACGGCATTCTTTCCGCCGCCGTCACGCATGGCTTGGTCGCCTTCGGCGATTGGCTCGACCGTGACGATCACCTTCGCGCCATGATCAACCTTTGGGGGCGCCAGCTTGTCGTGAACACTGTCGCGCCGAACCGCGCCGAGATCGGCGCCTTTGTCGCCGATGTGGTGTCGCGATGGGACGCCGACACGCTGGTGGAGAAGCTCGAGCTTCAGGTCGGCAAGGATTTGCAGTATATCCGGGTCAACGGCACGCTCGTGGGCGGGCTCGTCGGACTTGCGATCTTTACGGCGACAAGGGTGTTTGGCTGACGCTGTTCTCGCGCTACGCCTATGTCCCGCAGGGCGACATCAAGGTTGAACCGGTTGGATCGTCATCACGGTCGATCACACGGGCGCGCTTCTCGTTGCACGCGTCAATCGCTGGCGCTTCGCTGAAACGGTCGGAGAAACCCTGGTCAAATTGTTGATCCTCCACCGTTTGCTCGCCGAAAGGAAAACGACCGTCCCGCCCCCGTGGACGTGGGGACATTAAACATCTAGGCGCGCGGCGGCGGCGCGACGAGGCCCTCCCGCAGGCAGAAATATAGAAGCTCAATATCCGAACGGACCCCGAGCTTCTGCTTGATGAGATAGTGGTAGTTCGCCACTGTTTTTGGGCTCAGGTTGAGAGCCGCCGCGATCTCGGCTGGGGGGCTCGCTTCAAGAAGCAAGCGCAGAATTTCGAATTCTCGCGGCGATAGGGAGTTCAGCGCCGATTCGTCGCCGCTGAGCCGGCCAAGGGCGAGTTCCTGGCTGACATCCGGAGAGATCGCTTTCCGTCCCGCGAAAACCTCGACGATCGTATCCGCCAACAACAATGGATTGCTGCTTTTGGTGATGTAGCCTTTGGCGCCGGCCTGGAACGCGTGCAACGCGTAGACCGCGTCTTTATGCATTGTGAAGACGACGATCCGCGCCGAGGAATCCCACGCCCGGATCTGCCCGATGAGGTCGATGCCGCCGCGGCCTGGCATGGAGATATCGACCACGACGACATCCGGACGAACTTCCTTGTAGCGCTGATAGGCCGTTCGGCTGTCGGAGGCCTCGGCGACGACCTCTATGCCGGCTTGTTTCTCAAGAAGCCGGCGATAGCCTTCCAGCACGATGGCGTGATCGTCGACAAGCATCACTCTGATCGTCTGCGCCATCACGCAACCTCCAGAGCCGTGGCCGCGATCGGGATGATGACGGAGAGTTTCGCGCCGGCGGAGGCTCCGCCGCGCAAATCCATGCGGCCCTTGAAAATAGCGACCCTTTCACGGATCCCGGCGAGGCCCGCGCCCGCGCCGGCGTTCTCACACGGGCCAAGGCCTCTTCCGTCGTCCTCGACGGTCAATCGCACGGCGCTCTCCGCCGATGCGGCGGAAGATTCGCTAAGCCGTTCGAGCGTCACATTGACGTTCCGCGCCCCTGCGTGCCTTGCGGCGTTGGTCACGCCTTCCTGAGCGATGCGAAAAAGAGTGACGGCCACGGCGTCGGGCAATTCAACGAAGTCGCCCATCTCCGAAAATGTAAAACGCGTCGCTCCTCCTGATCGGCCATTCCAGCCAATGACCAAATCCTGCAGGCTTGCGACCAGGCCGATCTCGTCGACGATGGTTGGGCGCAATCGCGCGAGCGTATTGCGCAATTCATTCATCATCTTCATGGCGATCTGCGACAAGCTGACGGCCTCCGGCATCAGCTCCGGGCATGCGGTTTGGGCGGTCGCCCCCACGGAGGCGGCGATGGCGTTGATCGCCGCCAGATTTTGCCCAAACTCATCATGAAGCTCGCGCGCCAAATGGCGGCGCTCCTCCTCCTGCGCGATGGCGAGCCGGCGCGCGAGCTCCGCCCGCTCGGCCATGGCCGTCTCCAACCGGGCGGCCATTCGATTGATCATTTCGCCGATCCGCTGCAGCTCCATCAGCGGAACCTGCGGGACCCGATAGGACAGGTCGCCGCCGGCGAGGCGCTCGATCCCCGCCTGGATGGCCAGGGTCGGACGCAGGGCGCGATCGATGGCGAAGTAGACGATGAGGCTCAAAAGCGCGATCGCGCTCACCGTCACCGACAGTATTCGCCGCGTCTCGCTCCAAGCGCGGGCCGCGCCGAGCCTCGAGTTCGAGCGAGACCTCAATGGCCCCAATCGCCTTGCCGTGGGTTTGGATCGTTCGCCGCACGGGGGGCGCCGGCGAAAACAGCGCCCGATAAAGGGCCGAAAACCATTGCGGCGCAACGGCGCCGGCCACGCCGAGGCAGCTGGCGTAGACTTGCTGACCATCGACGTTTTCGAAGCGAATGCAAGACCCCTCGTCGAGCAGCTTATCCGCGAGAAACGCCCAATCCGGAAGCCGTTCGTCGTGATCAAAGCCGGTTTGGAACCGAACCGGCTGCAGGTTGAGTTTGCCCGCTATCAACTCAACCTTCGCCTCTAACGCGCGGGTCATTTCCAACCGCGTGTCGGCGATGACGAAAGCCGCGGCGGCGAAGGCGCAGGCGAGCGCGCCCAGCGCGACGCGAAGCATGACGGAAACCCTCAGATTGAGCGGATGGATTGTCTTCATCACAAAACTCGCGCACGTCGCTTCGGTCCGTATAAATGTCGGTTCGAAAAAATCGCAGTTTCGCGATCATCCGTAAAGCGTTTGAATATGCTCGGGAAATTTTCCCAAGCCCAGCCAGGATGTCATCTGACGCGCGCACGTCGGTCCGGCTTTATGCTTCAGCGTCCCGATGGAGAGTTTTTCGGGCGTCGCCATCCTATTCCAATCCTTGAGAGCTATAGCCGATCTGGGCCTGTGGTTGTGCGAATTGCCGACGCCACACCTAAATCGACGCATCGATTCAGAATTGCCTTGGACCGTGTGAGCCCGGAACACGCCGTTCGATCAGCTTCATCGCGCCGCTTAAGCACAAAGGGGATTTAATGCGCATCAAGCAACCCATCATGAAGAAGTTGAATGCGCGGACCGAGAGAGTTTGGGAGGCGATAAGGAGGATAGGCAGGTTGGATGTTTGGTTGCCCATCATCGCGACATGTGCGATGGAAGGAAACGGCGCAAAGCGTAGGAGGCGATCGCCTGTTCTCGACAAGGTCCAAAGCTGGACCATGGTCGGCGAGCGCGACGCCATCACACAGCCAAGACCAAGCGCGACGATCCAGCGCTATTGCGCCGAAATCCCAAATGAGAATCCTATCGGGCGACATCAGGACCACAGCATGAAGGTTCGAACATTGTCGTCAGCTCCCCCTAGGCGATCGCTCATTTTCGGAGCGGGCGCATTGCTCATGGCGTTGGGCGCGTCGGTCCCGGCATGGTCCGAGCCGAAGCCGCCAATCAAACTCGCGGTATTTGATTTCGAACTCGACGACTTCTCCGCCGGCGGCCCGATCAGGGGCGAAAGCCCAGTCGAGACCGAGATGCTGCAGCGCGTGACAGCGCTTGCGCGCGAACGTCTTGCGCAATCGGACCTTTTCGAGATTGTCGATGGGAGCGCGTCGGCGAATGAAATGGTCAAATCGCATTGGCTGCGAAAGTGCAATGGATGCGAAGCAAGCATAGCCCGCGATCTCGGCGCCGAAATGTCGTTCATCGCCTTTTTTCGCAAGATCAGCGTGATGGAGCAATATTTGGAGTTTCGCATCCGGGACGCGCGCACTGGCGCGCTCATAAATGCTTCGCAGACGGATCTGCGCGGCGAAACCGATAAATCATGGAGTTGCGCCATCGTTTGGTTGATCAGATACCGGCTGGTGGAGCCCGAGCTCGCGCGCCGAAATCGCGAATCGTCTCGGTGACAGGTTGACTTGCGGACGCGTTCTATCGCGCCGCCCTTGACTCAGCCTTCGCGGGGCCCGCGGGGGGATCTGCATCGCCATGATTTCGCCGCCGTGAGGAGGCCTACGCCGTCCGCGATGACGGCGCCATGGCGCTAATCCCCGCCTGCGTCGAGAGGCGCGGATGTGCGCGCTCCGAAGAAGAGCGCGTCACAAAATAAGACAAGTTTAGCGAATTAAATGCGGATCTTCGCGAACTAATTCGTAAGTAGGTCCAGTTTCGCATTGATTACAGGGCGGAAATTTGTGCCCTTTCACCATTTTTACTTCATGCGGCTGTTTGTGGTCCTTATCATGAATAGCCTTATAGAAACCCGTTATTGTACAAGCTTCACCCTTTTTCGGCATCATTGCGCTCCTAAACTGAATATGTTGCTTATCTTCGTCGTATCGCCGTGGGTCATGGCTCGCGGCGCGTGGCCGCGAACTGACGCCACCAATACTCCAGGCATGCAAAGAGGTCTATTCGCAGGCTTTCGACTTCTCCCGGCATTCCATCCGCCAGCAAATAGTCGTGCGAAACGCGCCGCGCAACCTGCCGCATCAATTCGCCGTCGCCGTCGCGCGCGGCTGCATCCACAGTGGAGCACGCGGCCGCTCAGCGGTCAATGTTCGATGGTGTTTGACAGCCTGCTCGGCGGCGTCAGTCCGAATCCGTCCGCCGAATGCGCATTTGGCCCAAGACGGCTCAAGGCGCTGTTTGTCTGGAGCGCCGCATCCCGTTGTCGCAGGCCGCGGGGATTGGTCGAACCTTCATCGCTCAAGCGATCGCAGCGTTCAAACGACAAGAATGCGCAAACTACGTCGCAAATTCAGGCCATCGCCACGGATCGTGAAAAGGCTGGAGCGCCTCAGCTGCATCGCGCGCGACAGCGCGAACGGACAGGCCGGCCTCGAGCTGAGCGCGCGGGAAGCGGATGCGAGACGGACCGATTGGCAAAGCCAGCTAGCGCACGATGACGCGCCTGCGCACGACTACCGGTCTGCGGCGCACTACTGGGCGTCTGCGCACGACAACAACCGTCTTCTCCACGGTGGCCTCGGGGCTTCCAATTGACGTCGTTGCGAGCGCTCCCGGTTCGATCATCGGCCCAGCGGCGGACGCCTCCGAACTCGCGAGCGCGAGCCCTGCGATAAGACCGGCGGCCAACAGCGTCTTGCGTGTCGTTTTCATTATTCGTTTCTCCTCTAAGATTGCGCTGATTGCGCTTGGAACATATGCTTCGAAGGATGTCTGGATGATGAACGGCCGGTCGTGTCCTAATTTGAAGTTGGCTCGAATAAGACCCCCGCCGCCTTCATCATTTCGCATGCCAGCTTCCCAATTTTATCCCAGTGAGAGTCTGTGTTTTCAGCCGGTGCGCCGGCAACTACCCGTTTGAAACGGGACTGGATAATTGCGCCTGCGCATCGAGCGCGGACAGGCTTTCCAAATACGTAGGTTGTTCGGCCCTCCGAGCTGCTTGGCGCCAGGGAGAATCCGCTCGCGCACCAACCGGTCGAACAAGGGAGCGCCGATGCCGATATGGCAGCGGCATCCTCTCTTGAAAGGCCACGTGGCTATACGACCGTTTCACGCCATTGGCGAGGCATTAAACGCTTTCATGCCCGATCTTTTGGCCGCAGCGCGCCAGCGGAGCCTTTGGCCGAGGCCCGGCGCCCGGCAAGGCGCCACGCGAGCGCGAGCCCGTGCTGCGCCAGGCCGAGACGGCGAAATAGGTCAGCACCAGCGCCCTAGTCGCGGTTTGCGATGCGCATCTCGTAGACTTGAGGCGCGAGGGTGAGCCGCTCGCGAGCCTGCAATTGATCGAGAGATATCAGGCCGCCGCCAGGCTCTTCCGATTGGCAATCCGGCGCCACGAACTGTGGCTTTTCCCACAGGGGGCCGAGGGCAAGGCGGTTACAAAACGCAAGCCGCCGCAAAATCCACTGAAAACGCGGGCGGCGCAACGCTCAAGCAGAGGATACGCAAATGAACACCACCGCAAGCGCCGCACAATCCAGTCCGCTTCGCCGCCGGGCCAAAGGTTTAACTCTAATTCTCAGTCTGGCTCTCGGCGCCGCCGCGATTTCGCTTGGCGGCTGTACCTGCTCCGACCCAAATGGAAACGCCGTCGCCTGTCCTTGCCAATGGACCGCGAGCTGCTAGGGGTCACGAGAGAAAGGTTCACGAAAACGGGAGCAGGGCCGTGAGGATTTTCGCGCGGCCCATTGTCACCGCCTGAGACGAAGCGGACGCGCCCGGGTTGGCCGGACGCCGTGGAGAACGTCAAGCCGGATGAGGCCATACAGGATTTGCCGGCTAGAGAACCGGATCCTTATGTGCGCGGTCCTTTCCTCAGTCTCACGTCCGCCCCGCCGCCATTCTCGGCGACGAACTCGACGCGGGCGGCGTGGGGACGGGCGGCCCAACGGCCGTGCATCAGATGACTCAGGTAAACATCAGGGCGGTCGACGCGGCAGGGGTCCATCGGCTATTCGAGAACAACGACAAGGCGCTGCTAAAGGCCATCGAGCGCGCGGCGCGCCATGGCGTCCACCTCGGCATGGGCAAACTCGGATAGATCTGAAAAGCGATGGCAAGGCGTTTTGCGCAGCTTTTCATTGCTTTTCAGGGGTTCTGCGCATATCTTTCCCAAGGCGAACATGTACTATTCGGACTCTTCGCCGACATTTTTTCGTTGACACAATGGTCTGTCGCTAAACTCTCAGCGTCACCAACGAGCGTTGGAACCTCGGCAATGAATGGAATTCGAAAAGCAGCCAACACGATTGCGTTAGGGCTTGCGGGCGCGGCCATGGTCGCCGCCGTGGTCGTCCGAGCAGTTTATGTTGTCTATAAAGTCGCGCGCAACACAGGCCTCCGCGTCATCAAATGACAGCCGAACAATTCGACGCCTTCGCCTCGCTTAAGAATGAGCGCAGGTTGCGCCGTGTCGGCGGCGAAAAGAAATAGCCGCTTCGATCATTTCACGCCTTTCCTCAGCCTCACGCCAGCCCCGCCGCCATTCTCGGCGATGAATTCTACACCGGCCGTTTCAAGGGCAGCGCGGATGGCGTCGATCGTCCGCTCGTTTAGTTCGTCTCCCCGCTCAAGCCGGGCAATCGTATCCGGCGAAACCTTCGCGAGTTCAGCCAGCTCCCTGACGCCTACGCCAAGCGCCGCGCGCGCGATGCGACGACTAGAAGCCGAGGCCGAGCGCATCGCCGGCGATGTTGGAACGTCGGGCCGAAGCCTGCGCCTCGTCTCGGCGGGCGACCAATTCTCGGCGCTGATCAGGCGCGGCAAGACCACAATCCAGATCGCGGGCGACACATTTTCCTTCGCGATGGAGGGCGAGAGATGAACAACTTCATCGAAGCCCAAGACAGACTTGCCGACGCGCGCTGCTTGATTGGAGTGATTTTACACTTAGCGGAGGAAGACTGGGGCGGGCCATCGGATGAAACCCACGCCGTCGCGATGGCGTCGCAAGACAAAGTCGAGCTTGCGCTCGCCCTCCTTGCCAAGGGCAGGAAGGGCGGTCCGGTCGCCGTGGCGGCGCGAAAGCTTGCGGAAGCGGCGTGCTGGCTAAGCGGAGAGATCGAAGAAACCTACGCGAAACAAGAGCTTGCAGCTTGAAGGATCACGCCGATGACCGGGAATGAACCTTTGGCCGAGCTCGGCTTGAGCAAAGAGCAATTCATCGACGATCTGCTTGGCGTCGCCGATAAGCGAATAGCAGAGGGCGAGCGGACCCTGCCACGCAACGCCTGCGCTATCCTGCGCCGCTCTTCTGTTGTAGGCGTGCATCTCCTGGATGAGTTTGTTGAGGGTCATTATTGTCTTCGGGCTCATCCGGCAGGCGGTGTGCTCTAATTTGTTTTCAACACCGCTTAGTTCGCACACTTCGAAAAGGTTCCACATCGGCTCCGGTGCGCCGGAGGATCTTTCGTTGGCGCTACAAGGCTCCGCGGCCTTGAATAATGCGCAGCACGATCACGATGACCGCAATAACCAAGAGAATATGAATAAACCCGCCCATTGTGTATGAGGAGACCAAGCCCAGCAACCAGAGGACGATAAGGATGAGCGCTATGGTTTCAAGCATTTGTTCTGTCCCTTTTTATTGTCATTCCCACGATAGCTGGTGGCCTATTCTTGATGGTGATTCGTCAATAGCAAGCTTGTCCTGGCTTTGCAAACAGCAAAGCGCGCGGCGCGTCGCCAATCCAAGGAGCTGGCTATCAAGGCCGGCCAGCATCAAGATTGGCGCCGGGAACATGGAGGGGCGGGGTTAAGATAGAATAGAGCAAATAAAGAAGAACAACCACAATGAAGACGGCGATAATGATCCATTCGAACGCAACCGACGTTTCATCGAGAAACTCGAAGATCGCAGGCGCTTGCCGCCGAAGGTAGGCGGAAACTTGCTGAAATGTCCGCATTTGCTGTGTCCAAAATTGGCCGGCAAAAAAACCGGACCGTCAAGGGGCAAAGGTCCGAGCCGTCGAGGGCGAACAGCGCCAACCGTTTACGCGATCACGCGCATCAACACATAGAGCGTCGCGCCCGGCCGGCAAGCAGTCCTGAGACCGTAATCCATCAGCCTATGCGACGGGTTCGTCCGCGACGGCTCAATTAAGATTGGTTCATTGTCGACAGTCGAGGCACTTTGATCTGTTTCGATACCGGCCCCATGCGCAAGAGATCATTCGGAGCGGGCCGAAACAAATCGACGGCGACGCGCAATAGCCGTCCCCACAATTGTCGCCCTAAAGCGTCTACTATGGCGCCGTTTAATTTCGCGCCGAGACGCGGACGACGAGTCCATCTGTGAACCATTGCGAGAGAAATCCGGCGACTTGCCGCGTCACGTCTGCGCCACCCGCTTGGTGTGCGAGAAGCGCGCATATATCGGAAAATTTCCGGCCCTGTTCCGCCTCCCTCAGCGCCAGGCGCTCGTCTTTCGGGACGGCCCGATAGAAAGACTGTCCTTCGTTTCGCCAGAAGAGGAATGCTTCCTCGCCATGCTGGATCGCGGGCGGTTTCTCTTCGGCGGCAAGCGCGGAGTAGATTTGCGCGGTCCCTCTGGCGAGATCGAGAAGCGCCAGGCTCGGATGAAATTCAAAGGCGATGTTGGACCAATCTTCCGCGCAAATGTTCGACAAGGCGTCAATCGAACTCACAGGAGCATCGGCCGCATCGAAAGCGTCGGACAGGGCGCGCTCAAACCGCGCCAGATCGATCGCGCTCCGATTTGTTCGCCATGAAATCATCTCCCGCATGAAATCGGGCAGGCGGGCGCCGTACCATCGCGCGTTCGGCTGACGCGACGGCGCAGTCTCGACATAATCTTCGACAAGGGAGCCGAACGCTTCGTCGCCGAGGTAGCTACGGAGAATCGGAAAGTCGTTCGAGAGAAATTCCGCGAGACGCAGCCGATAGGCGTCATAATAGACCGCAAACAGGGTCGCTCGATCCGCCCTTGGCGAATCCGCGATCGAGGCGAGAATGGTCTGATCGCCTTCGATTATTGCAGCTTGGAACTTGGCTTGCAGTTCGGCGAGCTTCATGCCGCGGCCTCATGGGTCGCCCGGCTCGCGGCGGCTGCGACCATACGCGCCCGATCGAGTTCCGCCAAGAGTTCGTCGAATGGCGGGAAATTGTCGTCACGTTCGATCATCGTCGAGACGGATCCGAAGCGGCGGCAGGCGACATCGTAGAGCGCCCAGACTTCGTCACAGATCGGCTGATCATGCGTGTCGATCTTGTGCGTTTGAGCCTCCGAATGGCCTGCGAGATGGAGCTGAACGACGCGATCGACTGGAATGGCCTCGATGTAACTCACCGGATCGAAGCCATGATTGAAGCCCGAGACAAAGACGTTATTCACGTCGAGCAACAGCCAGCAATCGGCGCGCTCCGCCATCTCGCGGATAAACGTCCATTCGTCCATTTCCGACTCGGCGAAGGTCACGTAGCTGGACACGTTCTCGATTGCGATGCGACGCCCGAGGAAATCCTGGACCCGCTTTATGCGTTCGACGACATGGTCCAGCGCCTCCAGAGTGTAGGGAATAGGCAGGAGGTCATGCAAATTCACGCCATGCACTCCGGTCCAACATAAATGATCCGAGATCCATTCCGGCTGACAGCGGTCGGCAAGGGTCTTCAACCCGCTCAAGTGCTCGAAATCGAGCGGGGCGGTCGATGCAATCGACATTGAGACGCTGTGCATTACGATTGGAAAGGCGCTGCGTATGCGCTCGATGATCGCAAGCGGCCGGCCGCCGGGAGCCATGAAATTCTCTGAAATCACCTCGAACCAGTCGACCCTCGGAGCTCTCTCGATGACGTCCTGATAGTAGACAGGCCGGAGACCAAGACCGAAACCTAGCGGCGAGGGCTTGCTCATGGCTGGCTCCTTGTTTCATTTCGAGGCGCCTAGACGGGCGGATTCTTTGGTCCGCCCGTCTTCGAGGCCAAATTAGCCGACCGTGCCGCCCTTTGCCTCGCAGGCAGCCTTTGATTTCGTCGGCAGCCATCCATGTCCCTTGCAAGAGTTCTGACCCTTGCAGGCGTTGTTCGCGGTTTTGCAGGCGGACGTGCCCTTGCAGGAGTTGATGCCCTCGCACATGACGGTTTTCGCGGCCTTCTTTGCAGAGGCTGGCGCAACGGACATGGGGCTCATCGCGAGTGCGCACGCCGCGGCCGCAATGGCGGCGCCGGATACGACATTGACCTTCATTCTAATCTCCTAAAGGATTTGCTCGCACGACGAGCAGCTCGTGGGCTCGGAAAAGAGCCCATGAGCCGTCCTTCGCTTCAGCGGAGCAGAAAGTTACAAAAATTCGCGCGGACTGAAAATAAAGCTGCGATAATCGCGGTCTTAGACCGCCGGTGGGCGGGCGGGTCGCCGTCAGGTCACGCATGATCCGAAAGAGCTCGCGCATGGCCTCTTGGATACGAGTGAGGCCGGGAGGAAGGCCACGGTTATTGCGGGCCGGGTTGTATTCACAGGATGGCTCGCCGCGGCCGTCGGCGCCGGGCGTCGATTTCGATCATTCGCCAGCGGGATTTCCGCACAGACGCCGATCCGAGCCGAGACGAAGCGCTAACAGGTTGAAATCACTGGCGCGCCGGTCAGGATAAAACTACGAACACGTACATAATTGAAATATCGTTATAATTTGATAAACGTTAAAATGCGGAGTTCGTTTTTAAATTTGCTACTCCGCCTATGACCCAATGTCGGGCCGCCTCCGGATCGTCAAGCAAACCCGACATTGGCGGGGCGATCTGTGGGCTCCGCCGTATTCATCCACAGTGTCTATCCCAACATGGTCACCGTGTATTCAGGTCAACCATTACCCAAATTGCGCCATAGGCCGCAGATGCGATGACCCGATCGAGGGAGTTCAACATGACCACGCGAACCGTAGCACTCGTAGCCTCGTCATGGCTGATCCCCCTTGCTGGAATGGCGCAGGAAACAATCCGCCCTGGTTTTGGAACCGCCCGCGCATAAACGCGTTCGATTCATGACCAAAGCGAATCATCAAAAAGTTGCCGAAGCCCGGGATGTTCAGCAAACCGCGAGAGCGCGTCCCGATCACACGGACTCATGTGATCGAAAGGAACTCACGCTTTATGAATTCAACGTCAAAACGGGGATAAAAGAGCCGGAACGCTTCAAACTCGATCCAACCCATCAAATGCCGGGACTAAACGCCTAGCCTGCTCGAAAAGAACTTTTTGATCGCAAAATTGCACGAGCGTCACCTTGAACGTGGCGCCGCCGCCGGGCGTTTCCTCGACGCAAATTTTTCCGCGATGCAGTTCCACGATCTCCCTGACGATGGCGAGGCCAAGGCCGGTGCCCGGCGCCGCTGAACTCTGCGCCAGAACGGCTCGAAGATCAACTCCCGATCGCCTTCCGCCACGCCTTCCCCGTGATCGACGACCTCGATCATCGCTCCGCGATGCAGGCGCACCGACACGATCCCGCCTTCGGGCTCCGCGCGCAACGCATTATCCACGAGATTTGCGACGACGCTCTCCAAGGCGCTCCGATCGCCGCGCACGACGATCGGAGCGTTCTCCGCCTCGAAGTG
This sequence comes from uncultured Alphaproteobacteria bacterium, assembly GCA_963829515.1. Lineage (GTDB taxonomy): Bacteria > Pseudomonadota > Alphaproteobacteria > Rhizobiales > Beijerinckiaceae > Methylocapsa. The sequence continues at coordinate 99,084 of CAWHIP010000005.1, read as the reverse complement.
AATCTGCTGCTTCCGCTTGATCGCGAGCAGGGCATGGTCGTCGACGATCGCTTGGATCGTCTCGAGGAGATCGACGTCGTCGTCGAGGTCGCTCCCCTGCTTGCCGAGCCGGGCAGCGACCAGCAATTGGTCGACGACGGTGCGAATGCGGCGCACGTCGCCTTTCAGGTCGTTCTCGAAGCTCGGCTTCCTGGGGGCGTCGAGCCGGGCGTTCAAGACGGTGATCGGAGTGCGCAGTTCGTGCGCGGCGTTGGCGATGAAGCGACGATGCCGCTCGACCCCGGCGCCGAGCCGATCGAGCGCATCGTTGACCGTCGAGATGAGCGGCAGGATCTCGGAGGGCATGCCGGCGGGCGAGAGTCTTCGGTCGATGGCGTTCATGTCGATCTGGTTCGCCTGATCCGCCGCGTCGCGCAGCGGCTTCAGACCGCGCCGCAAGGAAAACCAGCCTATCCCCATCGCGACCGCGAATGTCGGCGCGAAATATCTGAAAGTATCCGCATAGGCGTCAATCACGTTGCGCAGGAGCATCGGCCAGTTGAAGCGATATCCGGAAATCGCGATCGCCAGCTTGCCGGCCGGCGTGTCCCGCAGACCCAAAAAAAACTTTTGCTTTTGGTCCTTTCCGTCGCGGAGACGAAAAATCGCCGTCAGGGCTTCGATGCCGTTCTCGTGGCCGAGAGCCGCCGCCAATTCGGCCGATGAGCCTAGCGCCGCAAGCCCGGTGTCCGGGTCGAAGGCGGCGTATCTCAGCGTCGGCGTGCGTTCGATTTCCGCGCGCAGGCCCGCGGTCGGGTCGATGCGGATGGATCCGTCTTGCGACCGAACAACGGAGTCCGCGACCAGGATATGCGTTCCCAACTGGCTGAAGTCGTCCCATTGGAGCTCCGACGCCGACGAAACGGTAAAGCCGAATTGCAGCCAAAGAATTGTCAGGACATAGATCAGAAGAAGTCCGCCGAGCAGATGAACGACGAGCCGCCCGGCGAGCGAGGAAGAGCTCATGATGAAACCGTCTCGGTCAGCAGGTAGCCCCTGCCGCGAACGAGATGAATCTCGACGCCGGCCTCGGCGCCCATCAATCGTTTGCGCAAACGCGAAACAAGGGTGTCGAGCGCGCCGGGCAATATCGCTTCGTCGGCGCCGTAGACCTCCTCCATCAGAACGTCCCGCGGCGCGACGCGGTTGACTCGGCGCATCAGCGAGTCGAAAAGCGCGAACTCCCGCCGGTGCAGCAACAAGGGCCGTTCATTTATGAACGCCTGACCGGCGGCGACGTCGAACGACACGGCGCCGATCGTTATCGGCGGAAGCCGGGTTTCCCCGGCGTGTCTCAAGCGCGCGATCACCCGCGCCAACAATTCGTCGCCGTCGAACGGCTTGGTCAAAAAATCGTCGGCGCCGCCATTGAGCCCTCGCGCCTTGTCGCCCTTGTCGCAGAGCGCCGACAAAATCAGAATGCGGATGTCCGGCCGAAGTCTGCGGATATTGGGCAGGAAGGCGATGCCGTCCCCATCCGGAAGCCGCCGGTCGAGCAGCATCAGGTCATAGGGAACATTTCGCAGCGCCTCGAAAGCGTCGCTCAACGAACCGACGGGATCGCAGGCAAAACCCGCGTTGCCGAGTTGCCCGGCGAGCAGGTCGACGATGTCGGGTTCGTCTTCGACGATCAGGATTTTCATGGCGTGGCGCTCCTGACCATATAACGGACGGCGACGCCACTACGCGTCATCCCTCTGTCGATGTGAAATTGCGCGCGGCGATCACTCCAGGGATTTGTGGCATTTTTGCAACAGGATCCCGATTAGTCGCTGCGGCAGGTTCACGTAAGGTTGTGTTAGAAGCCGGTGAGATCGCCCGTGTTAGCCCTTTTTTCGAACCAAACCGGGGCTTTCGCCTGGCCTGTCGCTGCGAAGCGCCCGACGCACGGTATCGTTGGAGGATTTCCATGGCTAGGCCCAACCTCTTGTCACATGTGAGCGCGATCGCGATTGCTTTCGCCTCCTCGCCGGCGCTCGCGCAAGACGGCAGCGAGCCCGGCGTCGCGCTGCCGCAAATCGACGTCGCGGCGCCGGCGGGCGGCGGGACCTGGCCGGAGGGAGGCGGCGGAGCCGGCGGCTTCGGCGGGGCCGGCCCGGCGCAGGACCCCTACAACACCACCTATGTCCTGCAGGACGCGACCACCGGCACCAAGACCGACACGCCGATCATGGACACGCCGCTGAATGTCCAGGTGATCACCCAGCAGGTGCTGCGCGATCAGCAGGCCATCACCCTCGAGCAGGCGTTGCAGAATGTCAGCGGCGTCACGGTGACGGGCGGCGGCGCGCTTGGCAACGGCACCCCATACAACCAGATCGTCATTCGCGGGTTTCCGAGCACGACGCGCTACCGGGACGGCTTTCGCATCGACAACGGCGCCAGCTCCATCGACAGCATATCGACGACCCAGCTCGCCAATGTGGCGAGCATCGAGGTGCTCAAGGGTCCAGCGGCGATGCTCTATGGGCTGGTCGAGCCGGGCGGCATTGTCAACGTGATTACAAAGGAGCCGTTGAACACGCCCTATTTCGCGGCGAGCCAGCAAATCGGCTCCTTCAACAACTATCGCACGACGATGGACGCCACCGGCCCGGTCACGCAGGATGGCGCGGTTCTTTACCGGATGAATATGTCCTATCAGAACAACGGCGCGCCCTTCGGCTCGCCCGTCGATCTCGTCAACGCCTCCGATGTCTTCATCGCCCCAGTCGTTAAATGGAACATCGACCCGCAAACATGGATAAAGCTGGAAGCCCAATACGACGCGAACCGGACCAAGCTGTTCACCGGCTACGATCCCGTCTTCAACGGGCAGTTCATGAACATCCTGCGCCAACGCAATTATGGCGAAGACTCGCCGTCCATCCAACAAAACATGTTTGCGGCGCTGACCTGGTCGCATTATTTCGACAAGGACTGGTCGATCAAACAACAGATCGCCTATAACCGCACGGATCTCGACTGGGACTCGCGGCTTCCCTTCGGTCCCATCGGCGGCGAGGTGTGGCGCTTCAATTCGCAATCTCCAACAGCGCAAACGACACTCTCCACCAATGTCGACATCACCGGCCATATCGACACATTTGGAGCCAAGCACACATTGCTTCTCGGCGGAGACGTCTATTGGGACCGTCTCTCGAATACGTTCTATGGACTGACCAATTCATCCGATTTTTCGCTTGCGTACTCAAAAATCGATCTCTTCTACCCGGTTCATCCCGGCACGCCCTTCATAGGCTCCCTCACGTCGTTCGGCGCAACCAACCGAAACCAAGAAACTGCCGGACTTTATCTGCAGGATCAGATCGAACTGCCCGGTCATGTCTTTATCCTGGCGGGCGCGCGCTATCAGTATATCAATCAATCGCTGGCTCAGGGCGCGACTCTCGGGCAATTGAGCCCGGACGCGCATCCGCAGATAGAAAGCGCATTAACGCCGCGCTTCGGCCTGTTGTGGCGATCGGAGAGCTGGGTCAGCGTCTATAGCAGTTACGCCGAGAATTTCGGCGCCAACGGCGGTTTGATCTTTCCCAATACGCCGGTTCCCCCGACCAGCGCGCGGGAGGTTGAAGCCGGCGTCAAACTCGAACTTTTCGGCGGGCGGTTGCGGGCCACCGCGGATTATTACAATCTGATCAAGACGAACATTCCCACGACCGACCCTTTTAATGTCGGCTATGTTCTCGTAACCGGCGAAGCGCGCAGCAAAGGCCCGGAGCTCGACGTCCAGGGCACGCTTCTGCCCGGCTGGGACGTGATCCTCGCCTACGCAAACCAGGATGTCCGCGTCACCAAGAGCGATAATGGCGACGTCGGCCAGCGGTTTCCCAACATTCCGCGCAATCTGGGGACCTTCTGGACAACCTACGAGTTCCAGCCGGACAGCGCCTTGAAAGGATGGAAGATCGGCGGCGGCGTCGTTTATCACGGCTCGCAGCCGATCTACGATGGCTCCGGCCTCTATCTATCGCCGCGCCTTCCCATGCTTTCCGGTTATGCGACCGTCAATCTGATGGCCGCCTATAGTTTCAAGATCAACGACGCGAAAGTCACCGCGCAAGTCAACATTACAAATCTTTTTGATACAACCTACTATACGGATGCCTTTGTCCGCGCCGCTCCGTCCCCCGCATTCTCGCAAGGCGCCCGCCTCTATGGCGCGCCCTTCACCGTCATGGGCTCGCTCTCGGCGCAGTTTTAGCGCCATGACCCGCCATTTCTGGCTGCTTCTACACCGCTATGCCGGGCTGGCGATGACGCTGTTTCTCGTCATCGTCGGCCTCACCGGCAGCGTGCTGGCCTTCCGCGATGAGCTGGACGTCTGGCTCAATCCAGAGCTGTTGACCGTTCCGCCGCGCGCCGCGCCGCTGCTCGATCCGCTGGCGTTGCGCGAGAAGGCGCTCGCGCTTTATCCGGAGGCGCGTTTCGACGCCGTCCAGCTGCATCTCGATCCGGGGCGTTCGGTGGAATTTACCGTCCGATCCCAAACGGAGTCCGGGCTGGCTCAAACGCGCCTGTTTTATCTCGACCCCCATACCGGCGAAAAGCTTGGCGAGCGCGGCTGGGGCGAAGTCTCGTTGGCGAAGGAGACGATCATCTCCTTCCTTTACCGCTTGCATATGACTCTCGCTCTCCCGGCGAGCACGGGCGGCTTGGGGCCTTATATTCTCGGCGTGACCGCGCTCGTCTGGACCATCGATTGTTTCGTGTCCTTCTATCTCACCTTTCCGCTGCGCTGGCGCGAGCGCGGCCCGCGATCATCGCCGGCGAAATCCTGGTGGGCGCGCTGGAAGCTCGCCTGGCTGATCAAGTTCAACGCGGGCGCCTACCGGCTCAACTTCGACATCCACCGCGCCTTCGGCCTGTGGACCTTTGCGATGCTCTTCGTCTTTGCCTGGTCGAGCGTCGGCTTTAATCTTAGAGACGAAGTCTACATGCCGGTCATGAAGCTCGCCTTCGACATGCGCGGCGCCTTCGATCTGCCGGCCCCCGAAAAGCCCTTGGAAGTTCCGGCCTTGGGTTGGCCGGAAGCGCTTGCGCGCGGCCGCGCCCTGCTGGCCGAGATCGATGGGCGGCTGGGGGTCCACATCGCGAGCGAGCGGATTTTGGCCCTCAACCGGCAGCTCGGCGTTTATGTGATGGTGGTCCGCGACTCCGGAGACTTTAGCAAGGGCGGCGGCGCCTATGTCGTCTTCGACGCCAATACGGGAGAGCTCAAGGCGTCGTCGGGCTCGGGAACTGACGGCGCCGGTCAGATCATCAGCCGCTGGCTTTATTGGCTCCACATGGCGCAGGTCTTCGGCCTGCCCTATCAGATTTTCGTCTGCGCCATGGGCCTCGTCATTACCGCGCTCTCGGTCACCGGCGTCATCATCTGGTGGAAGAAGCGGAGAGCACGAAAATTTTCCAAGGCGCGGCGCGGGGAAGCGGCGGCGGAGGTCGCGTCCGAATGACAAAAACCGCCGAACCACCAGCATTGGCCGCGATCGCACGTCGGCAAGGGCCGCGAGACGCATGAGAATTTTTCGAAATTTTCGGGCCAATCGGACCACAATGTTTCACGTAAAACAGTTTTGTCCGATCGGGGCGGGAAACCCGCCCCGCCGGCGCTTCCGCCGCCAATTGGCCCTGGCCTCGGCGCCGGTCTTGGCGCAGCAGCTTGGGCCGACATCCGGCCCTCGCGGGAGGCCCGGATTAAGGCGGAGCTCTGGACCATTCTCGATCGTCCGCCGAACCGACACATGCCGGGGACGAAGAGCGCTGGCGGGGGGAAGAGTTCAGGCCGATCCTCGCCGAAAGCTCGGCATCGAAAGGACCTTTGCACGACTTTTGGCGCTTGCCGCACCACCCGCGCGCCTTCCATCATGGCCGAACGGCGCAAAAGCCGCAGAACCCGGCTGGCGCATTCCGCGCGGATGCGACGTTTTACCTAATGAAGGGGCCACGCGCGCTCGAGCGCGCGGTGCGCACGTGCGGCCAGCGGGGGCGGATGAAAAGGAAAAGCCATTGCGAAAACAATAGTCCGGCGATCAGTCCCGTGTGGGCGCTCGACGCCGCCGTGACGCCGCCTTTCGCGATGCCGGTCAGCCCGCGCGCCGTTTTCGAAACATTGTTCCGCCGACATCACCGCGAGCTGCTCGCCTTCGCCAACCGGCGCGTCGGACCGGCCGCGATTCAGGGCGTCGTGCAGGAGGCCTATGGCAAATGATCCAGACCACCGACCTCGTCGCGATCGAAACCCCCCGCGCCTATCTTTATCGCGTCGACGGCAATCTCGCCGCGAAAGGCGCACTCCTCGACGCCGCCTGTCTGCCGCGCGCTCTATGAGGCGGCGTCGGCGCAGCTGACGCGGTTCAAGGGCAAGGACAGGGTCAAGAGCTGGGGGCAAGCCCTCGCGAAACGCGGCAGTCATCACAAGGCGAGGTCGCCGTGGCGCGCAAACTGGCGGTGATCGTGCACGCCATGTGGAGCGACGGAACCGCCTACATGGGCGATTCGGCTGCAACTCAAAAACAGCTTTCCGCCCGCGCCAAAGTCAAAAATCGCCAACTTTTGGGCGCCCGCGCGTAACCGGAAAGAGGAAGGACGGCGTCAGGCCGACAGCCAATATGAGAGACGCAATTTGAACATGGAGCTCCGCTTCGGTGGATGAGGACTGGCGCCCACCAGGATGACGGGAAGCACGCTATCTTGCCTGCGGCCGAGCGATCGAACCGCGCCCGAATGCCTGTGATGATGCCCCGTGAATCCGATGGAAAATTGCGCCGCGACGGATCTGAGACTGTTCAGCCCGTGTGGGCGGACAGCATAAAATACGCCGTCGACGAGCGCGGAAGACTGCACGGCGCGCTGGACCTTGAGCTAGCGGCGGAGCGGCGTATCGTAGAAACGGATAGAGTGGCGTTTAGTGTTGTAGAGCGGAAACGACGATGAGAAAAAAGATGGCCGACAACAACCCGTAAGCGTCCGGGGCGTGCACTGATGTCATGGATTGACAGCGTTTGCGGCTTTCCAGACCCAGGGCAGCAATTCGTCGAGCCGATTGATTGGATGTCCATTGACCATGCGCGTGAGAACATCACGCAGGTAGGCGTATGGTTCGATTTCGTTCAGCGTCGCTGTCTCGATCAGCGAGCAGATGATCGCCCAGCGAGCGCTGCCACCGTCGCTGCCGGCGAACAGATGATTCTTGCGGCCGAGCGCCACGGGACGGATCGCGCGTTCGACCGGATTGGTGTCGAGTTCGACGCGGCCGTCGTGCAGAAAGCGGATCAACCCCTCCCAGCGGGCGAGCGCATGGCCTCGGCGAGCGTGCTGCGGCCGGGGACGCGCGGCAGTTGGCGTTCGAGCCAGAGGCGGAAGGCATCGACAATCGGCTTCGACCGGCTTTGTCGCGCCGCAAGACGATATGGCGCAGTCTGGCCTCGAACCTCCGCCTCGACGGCATAGATTTAGCCGATCCGGCGCAAGGCCTCCTCGGCCAGGGGCGCTTGGGTCGCTTGCGCGACTTCATAAAACTTGCGCCTCGTATGCGCCCAGCAGGCCGCAAGGATGATGTCGCCGCCGGTCAGCCGTTCGAACCCGGCATAGCCGTCGACATGAAAAACGCCTTTGATGCGCTCGAGATGCGACGCCGGACGCTCGGCCTTTCGGTCAGGCGCGAACAGATAGACGGCCGCCGGAGGCTCAGGCCCCGCCCAAGGTCTTTGCTCACGCGCATAGACCCACAGGCGTCCGGTCTTCGTGCGTCCACGGCCAGGATCGAGAATCGGGACAGGCGTATCGTCAGCAAAGAGATGATCGCAAGCAAAGACGTTCTTGCGCAATCTCTCGTGCAGCGCTTCGAGCCACCAGCAGGCGCCGCCAACACACCCCCAATTCGATGTGCGAGAACCGGACGCTTACAGATCACCAACACCGACCAGATTAAGACGGCAAGATTAAAGCAAACTGGCGTTTGCCTCTAATGTGTTGTCTGCACATTGGTTTTCGGCTCAGTTGTGTTAGCGGCAATGTTGGTCGGTCCGCATTTCGTTTCTTATTCAACGCTATGGCAGGAGGTGCGGCGGTTTGGGCTTGCGTTGAGCAAGAGCCAGCGCAACCCTGTCGGCATGAGCCAGGACGACGCCTCCGACTTTCAGCCGCGCCCCGGCCGCATCCGCGATCGCCGCCCCCGCGTAGGGCGGCGCTCGCAATCCTTCTTCGCTCAGGTAATGAAGGCGGCGGCGGCGGCGAATGGCGGTCCGCTGACGCTGGCGCAGATGCGCGGCGGCGGACGGCGCGGTGGGGTTGCGAGCCGGTCCCGCAAAGGGAGGTGTTGCCGCGTCGTCGTCAAGGCCCGGATCGTCCGGCTGAAAAGCGGCGGCAAGGGAGCCGACGCCCATCTGCGCTATTTGCAACGCGGCGGAACGGACCAGGAAGGAGAACGCGGAGGTTTGTATGGGCCGGAATGCGACGCGGCGGACGGGAGGGAGTTCGTGGAGCGCGGGCGGGAGGACCGCCATCGATTCCGCTTCATCGTGGCCCCCGAGGATGGCGACAAGCTCTCCGATCTGCGCGGCTTCACCCGCGAAATGATGCGCCAGATGCAGGATGATCTCGGAGCGCGCCTCGACTGGGTCGCGGTCGATCAATTCAACACGGGCCATCCGCATAGCCATGTCGTGGTCCGCGGCAAGGACGAACTCGCCGACGATCTCATTATCGCCCAGGACTATATCACCGACGGCGTCCGGCTACGCGCCCAAGAGCGGGCGACCCTGGAATTGGGACCCGAGACCGACCTCGAATTGCGCCAGAAGCTCCAAGCCGAAGTCTCGGCCGAGCGCTTCACCCGCATTGACCGCGCCATGATCGAGGAAGCTCCTGATCGCGTGCTCGACCTGCGGCACGAGGCCGGCCAGGTCCAAGCCGATTTGAACCGCCCGCTTCGCATCGGCCGCTTGCAGACCTTGGCGCGTTACGGCCTCGCGGCGGAGACCGAGCCCAGCGTCTGGGTTTTGTCGGACAAATTGGAGCCGACGCTGCGCGACTTGGGCGAACGTGGCGACATCGTCAAGACGATCAACCGCGCGCTCGCTCAGCGCGGCGAAGCGCGGGCGCTCGGCAGCTACGTCCTGCACGGCGAGAACGCGCCGGCGCCGATCGTCGGCCGGGTGATCGGCAAGGGTTTGACGGATGAACTCGGCGAGCGCGTAAGCCTTATCGTCGACGGCGTGGACGGCCGCGTGCATCATGTCGCGGTGGGAGAGGCGGCGAGAGCCGGGGAGGCGAAGATCGGCGCGATTATCGAGATCGGTCCCGCGCCGGCCGGCCCATGTCCGGCCGACCACAACATTGCGGAAATCGCGCGCGCTGCTGGCGACTATCGTCCGAGCGCGCATAAAGCGATGGCGGAGGGCGCCGGCGTCCGCGTGTCCGGCGGCGATTACGAGTTATATGTCCAGAGCCATGTCCGCCGGTTGGAGGCGCTGCGCCGCGCCGGGATCGTCGAGCGGATCGACGCCGACCATTGGCGGATCCCCGCGGATTTCGAGACGCGAGTTCGGGCGCTGGAGCGGCGGAAGGATGCTCTCGTTGACCAAGGTCACGCCTGGCGCACGCCCGAGGGCGGCGTCCGCGCGCCAAAGGATCTCATCGAGCGGCTGGAGCAGCGGGAGATCGAGCGCGCCGGGAAGTCGCTCGAAGGCCGGACCCGCTTGCCGTTCCGGCTTGCGAGCGAAGGCGAACGCATTACGGGGGTCTTCACGGGAAAGACGCAGCTGGTCTCGGGCAAATACGCGTTGATCGAGAACGCCCATGAGTTCACCCTCGTCCCGTGGCGGCCGGTCATCGACGCACGGCTCGGGAAGCACATCAGCGGCGTCGTCCGAGATTCCGGAATCTCATGGGATTTCGAGCGGAAACGTACGCTCGGAATTGGGATGTGACTAAAATCCCAGCGGTGTTCGCGGATGTCGGCGAGTAACTGGATGGAAGTGCTCCGATCGCCGTCGTCCTTTTTGGTCCTGTTCGCAAACTCGGCAAATCTGAGCCAAAAAGTCAGAAATTGCCAACGAAAACAAGCTCAATCTGTGCAAATGAGACGGATTGCACCCCAGGGGGAAGGTCGGATTTACCTGGGTTTCAGCCAGTCCGCTCCCAGACCGGCAATTCGGAAGGCGGCCATTCTGACTATGGCGTGGCCGGGCCGGAAGTGGAACGGCAGCTTCGCGTGTCCAAGCGGCGACAAGCAGACGTTCGTTCATGGAAATCATCGATGGCAGGTAGCGACCGATATTGTTGAAAAAGTCGACAAATGAGCGGGGCGGAAAATCCCGACTGAGCGCGCGGAGTCCGCTTGCCGCTCATGATCTTTGCGTCCAATCTCATACGAAGGCCGCACGCTGCAAAACTCGTCTCTTTGCTGAACCCCCAGCGTGTTTTTCTTGGAGCCCGCCCCCCGGCCTCGATAATTGTGATCAACCAAGAAATTCGAGTTTTTCTACAATATCGACCCGGAAGCGGCATTCCGAAAGAAGCTACCGCGCATCATCTGTCCCCAGCGCCCTTCGTAAAATATCGAGGCGCGCTGTCGAGCGCCTACAATATGGACGTCGCATGGTTCCGGTCATGTTAGCGGTGCTGGCCGGGAAACGCGCGTGATTGCGATTTGGCGGCACGGCGTTCAGCGCGGTCGACCGTCTTAATCCGTTTTGTCCGCGTCTCAGCCAAGGATCGCCTTGTGGTGCGCAATATGGTCGGCCACAAAAGTGGAAATGAAATAATAGCCGTGGTCATAGCCTTCGTGGCGGCGCAAGGTCAGCTTCTGCCCGGCTTTGACGCATGCGGCCTCGAAGAGATGCGGATGTAGTTCGCGCTCAAGAAACTGGTCCTTTAGCCCCTGGTCGATCAGGATCGGCGGCAAGCGGCGGCCTGATTCGATCAGGGCCGTCGCGTCCCATTCCGCCCAAGCTTTGCGATCGGGACCGAGATAGTTCGAGAAAGCCTTTTCGCCCCAGGGACAAGAGGACGGCGCGACAATCGGCGCGAAAGCCGAGACGGAATGGAATTTGTCGGGATTTCGCAGAGCTGCGACCAAGGCGCCATGGCCGCCCATTGAATGCCCGAATATGCCCCAGCGCGTCGGCTCAACGGGGAAATGGGTTTCGATATAGGACGGCAATTCGCTCGCGACATAGGAGCCCATCCGGTAAGCCTCGCGCCAGGGCTCGGCCGTCGCGTCGAGATAGAAGCCCGCGCTTTGCCCAAAATCCCAGCTCGCGTCATCGCCCGGATAGCGGCGATCGCGCGGCGAAGTGTCGGAGGCGACCAGCACATAGCCGGCCTTCGCCGCATGTTGCTGCGCGCCCGCCTTCACGATGAAGGTTTCCTCGGTGCAGGTCAGTCCGGCGAGATAGAGGAGCGCAGGCGCCTTCCGGTCGCCTAGCCCTTCCGGAATGAAGACCGAGAAACGCATCTCGCCGCCAATCTCTTTCGAGGAGTGGCGATAGAATCCAACTTCGCCGCCGAAGCAGCGATGCCGGCTGATCTCTACCGGAGCGGACATCAGAATTCCACCACAGCGCGGATCGACTTGCCTTCGTGCATCAAATCGAAACCCTCATTGATCTTGTCGAGCGGCAGCTTATGGGTGATGAGATCGTCGATATTTATCTTGCCGTCCATATACCAATCGACGATGCGCGGCACGTCGGTGCGCCCGCGCGCGCCGCCGAAGGCGGAGCCTTTCCAGACGCGCCCGGTGACGAGCTGGAACGGCCGCGTCTGGATTTCGGCGCCGGCGGGCGCGACGCCGATGACGATGCTCTGTCCCCAGCCTTTGTGGCAACATTCAAGCGCCTGGCGCATCACGGTGACATTGCCAGTGCAATCGAACGTATAATCGGCGCCGCCCTTGGTGAGATCGACGAGATAAGGGACAATATCCTTGCCGCCGAGGTCCTTCGGATTGACGAAATCCGTCATGCCGAATTTCTCCGCTATGGCCTTCTTCGAGTCATTGAGGTCTACGCCGACAATCTGGTCCGCTCCGATGAGCCGAAGGCCTTGAATCACGTTAAGGCCTATGCCGCCAAGGCCGAAGACCACGGCGCGGCAACCAACTTCCGCCCGCGCCGTCCAGATGACCGCGCCGACGCCCGTCGTGACGCCGCAACCGATATAACAGACCTTATCGAACGGAGCGTCCTCGCGGATTTTCGCAAGCGCGATTTCCGGCGCCACAATATAGTTCGAGAAGGTCGAGGTGCCCATGTAATGGTAGATCGGCTTGCCTTCATAGCTGAACCGCGATGTGCCGTCCGGCATCAGGCCCTTGCCCTGCGTTGCGCGAATCTTCTGACAGAGATTGGTCTTTTGCGAGAGGCAATATTCGCATTCGCGGCATTCCGGCGTATAGAGCGGAATGACGTGATCGCCTTTTTTCAGCGAGGTGACGCCGCGTCCGACATCGACGACGACGCCAGCGCCCTCATGGCCAAGCACAGTCGGAAAAATGCCTTCTGAATCGAGCCCCGATAAGGTGTAGGCATCGGTGTGGCAGATCCCGGTCGCCTTGATCTCGACCAAAACCTCACCCTCGCGGGGGCCATCAAGGTCGAGATCGACGATCTGGAGCGGTTTCTTGGCTTCAAATGCAACGGCTGCGCGCGTTTTCATGATTATCTGCCTCCGGCGAGATCGGATCTCGAGTTTTTTGGCGCATGTCCGCGCGGCGCATGGAAAAGGGCGAGATCCATGCGACGAAAGCTTGTTGCGGCGTTCGCGCGGAACGACTTAGCGCGCCTTGGCGCGAGCGGCAATAGGGTCGGCGGCAGCGTCTTTCCACACATCCTCGTCGTCTATGCCTCTGAGCCGGATGTTCGCTTTGGAAAAGCGGCTATGGTCGGTTGGACGGCCCAAATGGGCGCGAAACAGAAGCGGCTGGCCGAAAGGGGACTGGCGGCTTCAGAATGGCCGGCGGCATAAAAGCAGACATCCATTCGCGAAATTGTCAAAGGTAAGCGACCGCGCATATCAACCTGCGATAGCTTCGAGCCGACTGGCGGGGGCGGCTTCCCCCTTGCTCTGCGAAGGAAAACCCGGATTCTGGCCGCGGCTATATTGCCGCGGCGAACAGCCCATGACCCTCTTGAAGGCTGTGCTGAAGGCGCTTTCGGATTCGTAGCCGAGCGACAGGGCAATGACCGAAATGGGATCGCTGGAATTCGCCAGCCTGTCGCCGGCCAGCAGCATGCGCCAGCGCGTCAGATAGTCCATGGGCGACGCCCCAACCGTCTCTTTGAATTTCAGGGCGAAGGTCGATCGCGACATGCCGGCGCGCTCCGCCAGCTCCTGCAAGGTCCAGCGATGCGCCGGATCGTCGTGCATGGCGTTGATCGCGGCGCTCATCTGCTTGTCGGCCAGGGCGAAGAGCCAGCCGACGCCGCCTTCCAATCCTTCCGCCAGATGCAGCCGCAGGGCCTGAACCAGCATCATGTGGGCGAGGTGCTTGCGCGACCAGAAAGCCGCCCGGCTGCGGCTCGCGCAGCTCCTGCATCATCCGCTCCATAGACCAGCGCAGCGCCGCCTTGTCCGCTTCCTTCTGGATATGCACGATCGGCGGCAGCACGCCCAACAGGATGCCGGCATGCTGGCCGGACAATGCGAAATGGCCGCCGACGCCAAAGTAATCCCCGCCGCCATTGTAGGACACGACGCCGCCAACCGGCCTGGTCGGGAAAAGCGTGAGGGCGTCGACAGGCGGCAACGTCAGATCGCTCGCCAGGCGGAAAGGCCGCCCGCGCGGCAGCAGGAAGCAGTCCCCCGTCTTCAAGCGCACCGCGTCGGGAACGCCCTCCACGGACAGCCAGCATTGGCCAGAAACCACGGCGTAGCATTTGATGCCTTCGTGCCGGGGAAACTGGATCGACCATTCGCCGCCCGCATCGAAGCCGCCGGACACATAGCTGCGCGGTTTCAGCAGCGACAGCACGTCTGAGAGCGGGTCCATGGGCTATTCCGGACGATCGCGAAGATAATACGGACTTTAAAGCATAGATCGTATCACCTCAATCTCCTAAATGACGCACAGCCCGTTTCGAGTGGCAGGATTACCGTGCGGATGCATGGTGTCCATATGCCGTCCGGATCACACATTCGGAGAATATCCATGAGCAACATCGCCGCCGCCGGCGCGTTCTCGCTCGGCGATCGCACCGTGAACCGCATGGGATATGGCGCGATGCAGCTCGCCGGGCCCGGCGTGTTCGGGCCGCCCAAGGACCGCCCCGCCGCGCTCGCCGTATTGCGGGAGGCCGTCGCAAGCGGGGTCAATCACATCGACACCAGCGACTTCTACGGCCCGCATGTCACCAACCAGATCATCCGCGAAGCGCTGCACCCCTATCCCGATGATCTCGTCATCGTCACCAAGGTCAGCGTCCGGCGCGGCGAGGATGGGTCATGGCTCCCGGCTTTCTCGCGTGAAGAACTGACCCGAGCGGTGCATGATAACCTTCGCAATCTGGGCCTGGATGTGCTCGATGTGGTTAATCTCCGAGCGATGTTCGACCTGCATCGCCCGGTCGAGGGATCGCTCGAGGCGCCACTTGCCGTCCTGGCCGATCTTCAGCGGCAGGGTTTGGTGCGCCACATCGGGCTGAGCCACGTCACGCCCAAGCAGATCGCGGACGGACGCCGGATCTGCGACATCGTCTGCGTGCAGAACTATTACAATCTGGCGCATCGCGACGACGACCCCTTGATCGACGACCTTGCCCGTGACGGCATCGCCTATGCGCCGTTCTTTCCGCTCGGGGGCTTCTCGCCGCTTCAGTCTTCGACGCTGTCGGATGTGGCGCGGAGCCTCGGCGTCACGCCCATGCAGGCCGCGCTCGCCTGGCTGCTTCGTCGCGCGCCTAACATCCTGCTGATCGCCGGCACCTCGTCCGTCGCGCATTTGAAGGAGAATCTCGCCGCGTCCGAGCTTTTCCTGCCGGACGATGCGGTCGCCACGCTCGATGCGATCGGCCGGGAGCATGTTCAGTAAAAGGTCATGCGGCGCACCGGATGATCGCGAAGATAATACAGACTTTCCAATATGGATTGCCTCCCGTCGGCAACCTACCTCTGCTCATGACAAGGCCGCGCGTGGGCTCGCGGCCATGCAGTGATGCAACGGAGAATTGGTCATGCGTGTCTTCGTGACTGGCGCCACCGGCTTTGTCGGTTCCGCCGTTGTTCAGGAGCTGATCCGCGCGGGCCATCAAGTGCTCGGTCTTGCCCGCTCGGATGCGGGGGCCGCGGCCCTCACCACGGCGGGCGCCGAGGTCCATCGAGGCGATCTGGAAGACCTGGAGAGCCTGCGCCGCGGCGCCGCCGCGGCGGATGGCGTGATTCACACCGGTTTCATCCATGACTTCTCGAGATTCAAGGAAATTTGCGAGATAGATAGGCGCGCCATCGAGGCGCTCGGCGCCGCGCTCGCGGGCTCTAACCGCCCTTTGATCGTCACCTCCGGGACTGGAGTTGCGCACACGCCAGGCCGCCTCACGACCGAGGACGATCCGTCCAGCTCGCCGATTCCGCGCGTAATTTCGGAAGAGGCGGCGGCTTCAGCGGAGGCGCGGAGCGTGCGCGTTTCGGTGATGCGCCTTCCACAGGTCCACGACCCAGTCAAGCAGGGCCTCATCACCTACATGATCGCAGTGGCCCGCGAGAAGGGTGTCTCGGCGTATGTTGGCGACGGGCTCAACCGATGGCCGGCGGTGCACGTTCTTGATGCCGCTCGCCTGTACAGGTTGGCGCTGGAAAAGGGGGTTTCGGGAGCCCGTTATAACGCCGTCGCTGAAGAGGGCGTGCCGCTTCGAGAAATCGCTGAGGCAATCGGCCGGCGGTTGAAGACGCCGGTCGTCGCCAAGCCTCCTGAGGAGGCGGGCGAGCACTTTGGCTGGCTTGGGATGTTTGTCGGCGCCGACGTCCCAGCTTCAAGCGCGCTCACACAGGAACGGTTGGGATGGCGTCCAACAGGGGTTGGGCTGATTTCCGATCTTGACCATGCGCGGGATTTCGAATCCTGAACAGTCCGGGCCGTAGCGATGCCGAAGCGTCGTATAGCGGGCGCCGGGCCAAGCATGCACCCCCGCAATGCGGTCATGAAATCAAGTAAAGGATCGTACTGATGCGTATCTTCGCCGCCAGCTCAACCGGATTTCTAGGCTCTGTCGTTGTTCAGGAGATGGTCAAGGCGGGCCATTAAGTGGTCGGTCTTGCGCGTTCGGAGGCATCCGCCAAGACTCCTGACTGTCGCTGGCGCCCAAGCCCATTTAGGTCCGCTTCCATCTCAATTCCTTGCCCCGCCGGGGACGAGTAACCTTTGATCGGCTTAGCCCCAATGACCGCTTATGGAAAATGCTGATGGCGTCGTCATTGACCGGCATGGGCGCTATGCAGTCGGCGCCCCACTTCGCGAACGACCGCTCCCGAGAATCGGAAACTGATCTTGGAACGACGTAGTTGGGTCGAATTCGGGCATTTCCCAATGATGCACTTACGGATATGCAGGAAATCATCTGTATAAATCTACCCTGTAATCGCCGTTGATTTCTTTTTCTCCCCGTGGCCCTCATCGTAGTTTAGCGTGCAATTAGGCTATTCGTCGTGCGAGCCTATGCCGACATCATGGATGCATGGTTCGCCGTCATCCCGCCCGCCGTCGAATTGCCTCTGTAGATGATCGAAATGGCGATGGCGTTCGCGCGCCGAAACGGTATGATTCGGCTCCGATTGAAGCCGAAAAAGCGGATCAAATTGTCGTCGACGATTGGCCTGGCGAGATTCCGATTACAACGGCCGAGGTCGATACTCTGGCGACTTTTCTCGGCGATTTGCTCGATGCTTTTCTCCGGCCTCGGCAATGAACTTTGGAGCTTTGATGACAGCCCCCGTCCGCGCCGCCCTCTATCTTCGGGTCTCGACCACGCGGCAGGCTGAGGTCGATCTCTCCATTCCCGATCAGCAGGCGCAAACGAGCGCCTATTGCGCCCGGCATGGCTGGCGGGTCGTCGGTGAATATGTCGCGCCCGGCGCCTCGGCCATGGACGACCACCGGCCGGAGTTTCAGCGCATGATCGAACGCGCCTGCGACGACGATCGCCCGATCGACATGATTGTCGTCCATTCCTTCTCGCGCTTCTTTCGCGACGCCTTCGGTTTGGAAATGTACGTCCGGAAGCTCGCCAAGAATGGGGTGCGGCTCGTCTCGATCACCCAGGAGCTTGGCGACGATCCGGCGCAGGTGATGATGCGCCAGGTGATAGCCATGTTCGACGAATATCAGAGCCGCGAGAACGGCAAGCATGTCCTGCGCGCGATGAAGGAGAACGCCCGCCAGGGTTTTTACAACGGTTCGCGTCTGCCGCTCGGCTATGCGCTTGCGGAGGTCGAGAAGCGCGGGCGCCGGACCAAGAAAAGGCTCGTCGTCGATCCCGTCGAGGCCGAAACGGTGCGGCTGATCTTCCGCCTCTATCTCGAAGGCGACGGCGGCAGGGGACCGATGGGAGTGAAGGAGGTGACCAAGGTTCTCAATAGCTGCGGGCTGAGGACGAGTCTCGACGCTCGGTTCGGCGTCGCCTCGGTCCACAAGATATTGACCAATCCCGTTTACGTCGGCCGTTGGCGCTTCAACCAGCGCGAGGCCAAGTCCGGCCGCGCCAAAGCAGAAAATGAAGTCATCGAGGTCGCGGTCCCGGCGATTCTGGATCACGAAGTTTTCGACAAGGTCCAGACAAGTTTGGCCGCCCGTAATCCGCGCGTGCTGCCGCCGCGCGTCGTGACCGGTCCAATCCTGCTGACCGGACTGGCGCATTGCGCGTCCTGCGGCGGGGCGATGACCCTTCGCACCGGAACGTCGAAAAGCGGCAAGGTGCATCGCTACTATACCTGTTCCACAGCTGTCCGTGTCGGCAAGACCGGCTGCAAGGGCCGTTCGATCGCGATGGCCAGGCTCGACACGCTGGTCACGACCCATCTCGCCGATCGCCTGCTCGGTCCGAACCGTTTGCCGGCCTTGCTGGCCTCACTCGCCGAAAAGCGCGTGTCGGGCGACGCCGAAGTCCGCGACCGCGCCAGCGCGTTGCAAGCCGAAATATCCCTGGCCGACGACAGGCTCCGCCGGCTCTACAAGATGGTGGAGGACGGCGTCACCGATCTCGACGACGTGCTCGGGGATCGGCTCGCCTCGCTCAAATCCGACCGCGAACGCGCCAGAGCCGCGCTGGAGCGGATCAAGGTCCGCTCCGGGTTCCAGATCACGCTCGAACCCGACCAGATCGAGCGATTCGGCGCTTTCATGCGCGAGAAGATCACTGAAGGCGAAACACCTTTCCGCAAGGCCTACCTGCGCTCCATCGTCGAGGCCATCGAGGTCGACGACAAAGTCATCCGCATCCATGGCTCCAAGGCGAGTTCTGGAACAGGCCGTCATCGCCGGAGAACAAATTGGCAAAGGCGTTCGCAGTTTTGTACGCAAATGGCGCGCCCAAGGGGAATTCGAACCCCTGTTTTCGCCGTGAAAGGGCGACGTCCTAGACCGCTAGACGATGGGCGCGGAAGCTGGCGAGGCTTGGATTTTAGGCGATATCCGCCCGGCTGCGCGGACATATAAAGGGCGGCGGCAGGCCTGGCAAGTTCAAGGAATAGCCGGTAGTGTCTCAGTTTGAAATTTGTTTTTTATAGCGGGCCGCGCTTCCTTGGTTCGTTCGCCGCGCCCATGCGCGCGTTAATATCCTCCGAGCTCTTGAGCTGGCCGGCTCGGCGAGAGGATGGCGCGCCGCCGCTCGATGCCGCCGCTTTTTTCGCGTCCGACGAAACCGTCGACGACATCGACGAGGGCTCGATAATTACGCTCGGTTACGACAGTGTTTGTCGTCATGAAACGCCTGCGGAAATGGCGAACGCGCGCTAAACGGAAATCGGAAATTCGGGAAACGTCCGCGATCCGGCCCTCAAGATTTGGGCGCCCTACAAGCCTAGTTTCGCCGCAGCGTCCGCGCCAAGGAGCTTCGACAGATCCACCCAGCCGGAATACCGACAAGCGCGGTCCATCGCCGCCAATCGTCGGCCGGGCGACATGGGAGAATTGCGGCGGCGGGGGCAGGGCACTGGACATTGAATCCAAGCTCTTTCGCTCGGCGCTGCGCTGCAATAAGACATAGCCTCCTCAGACTGACCGACGGGGCAAAAAATGTGGAAGGCGCAGAAGGCGACGGAATCAAGCGCGCTCGTTCAACACGCGGCCATGATCATGGGCTGGCTTGGGGTCGCCGCGATCACGGCGTTGTCTCTCGCGCCAGGCTCCTTGCGGCCGCATACTGGTTTGCCCGGAAGGATGGAGCACGCTCTCGCCTATGGCGTGACCGGCGCCCTATTGTTCGTGGGATATTGGAGGCCGCGTGATCGCACGCTCTTGTGGATCGGTCTCGCGGCATGCAGCGCGCTTTTTGAACTCCTGCAAAACTTCGCGCCGGGACGGTCGCCCGCGATCGCGGACTTCTCGCGAGCATAGCCGGCTTGACCGCCGGTTTTGCTGCGGCGGCTACGCTTCAGGCCCTTTTCTCGTTTGCAAGAGGCTGAGCCCGGTCCCTCGTCAGGACCGCGGCCTTCCTTCAGGCTCCTTTGCCGTCAAGCTTGCCAGCGCGGATAGCCGGCCTATGTGCTATGCGCGGGCCATTACATCGGCGGATGGCGCGCATGTCTTTAGGCGCGGGGCGCTCTCGCGATAATTGGGCCGCGTTCGCCAAGCATTCCTGGACGCTGCCGCGGCTCGCCCGACAGCAAAGTGCAAGGGACAAGGAAAATGTGGACGATCCCGCAATGGGCGGCTTTCTTCAAGCAACGAACTCCTGCGATGTTCGAGTTTCTCGATGAATGCTCCGAGGCGTTCGGATGGCTGATTGTCGCCGTCTCGATCGGCGTCGTCGTGCTCTCCCTCCTCTATTCGGTTGCGCCGCCGCCGCTCCACGTTCCCGGAGCCGTCTTAACCTGACCCCTGCCAGCCTTGATGGCCGGCGCCCTCGCAAGCCCGCGCTGTCCAGCTTGCCGGTAGGCGCCGGCGCGCCTATCTATCGGTCACCACACGACTGAGCGACTTCAGCCCGGATCATCTCTCGATTCCGGGCTTTTTTGCCGCCGCGGTCTCGTGGAGCGTCGGTAGAATGCCGCTCCAACCGGGGTTCATTGGATGGACGAGGACTCCTCGAATTCAAGGGGTTGGAGCCTTTTTTTCAGGGAAGGGCCCGCGGATGGGAACCGGGCAGAGGGCGTCGCCAAATATTCGCACCAAAGGCGTCGCATGAGTGAGAGGGCATCGGCCTTCATACTCTTTTGTCGAGATTGGCATAGAAATTGACCCTGTTGTCGAGCCTGATAGCGTGCAGGCTTCATGGACGATGGTGAGTCCCAACAGAAAAAGACTTGACATCAGCGCTCTGGCAGGCGCCGCGGTTCTTTCGTTCATTGTCGATTTTCCTCTATTCAAGGATAGCCGACCGAAGGCGACGAACCTCCCAGCTTGATCAAATAGCGTTTTTGATTCTCTACATCTATTGCGGCTTCATACTCCTATTCTGAGACCTTTATTCGGCTTTTTTACGAAAGTAATATTGGAAAACCGGAGCATTGATCACGTATGAGTGTTGACCAAGCTTGCGGTTTTGATGCGGCTCAAGATGGGCTACATAAAGACTGCATGTTAGTCTCGTCCTTCTTATGCATTATTCGTAATGCGCCAGCGCAGCTAGGGTCCGTCCGACTGCGAATTTCTATCCGCGCCGAAACGAAAGGGAACAGTCTTGATGGGCGCCAAGAGCATGTTCCGAAAAACTTGATCGACCTTTCGCTCATATGATTTTATCTGATCGGGAAACGCATGTGCGTTAAAGTGGATTCGATCGTCATGATTGCGGTTATGAATTTCAAATGCTTGTCACTGGAAATCAATTAGCCGCCGCGCGTGCTCTGGTCGGCGTGGGCCAAGTTGCGCTCGCGAAGGCGGCGAATGTCTCGGAGACGACGATTCGAAACATGGAGGCCTGCGGACCCAATCGCCTTTTGTCCCCGGCTGACGCAGTGCTCGCTGTGCAGATTGCGCTTGAGAAGCTTGGCGTGGAGTTTTTGAACCATGGCCGGCCGGGCGTGCGACTTGGCGAAAACGCGGCGGGAGTTGATGCGGCGGCGATTCTGATTGAAGATCTCAACAGTGAAAATGACGAATAGGCTATGCGTCGCCTGGGCCGTTCCGGCGCATTCGTCGCCGGAAGAGGCGCCAGGCGGAAGGAAGGATGCCGCAAAGTGAATTCAGAATATGATGATACGAAGGCCGTGGCGCATCTGCCCAACCTGGACATTGAAATCTTGCATCGTCGCGCGTGGCGCGGCGATGAAGAGATTGTGTCGATCACTCTGCGGGCGACGCCCTCGTTCGACGCTTTCTTCAATTGCTTCGAAGCCGCAAATCCCTTCGCCCTGTGGATGCGCGCGGTCGAGGCGGCATGGTCGCCTTGGCTCCGTTTGAGCGAAGCGGCGTCGATGCGACGACTGAGCCGAAAAGAATAGGTCGTGGGACGCGCCGCGCACGCGGCTCCGCGCCGCGCATGATCAATTAAGCAATCGAACAGAGAGCCTGACCGCTGCGCCGCGGCGGTTTTCAGCAAGGACAACACCTCGCGGAAGCCCAGGCGCACCGCCGCGTTATTCGCCTTTGCGCCGGCGTTTAGCGAAACGCTCCATTATTGGAGCTGGAGCTCTTCGAACTCGTCTTCCGCCGTCCAGCGGCAAAGTTCTATGCCGTCTTGATTCACGACGCGCACGGCCTCTGGAAATACCTTCCTATGGGAGCCATCGACCCAAATCTGATCAACGCTCGGATGATCGGCGCGATAAAAGCTTTTGACGCCAACATGAGCTAAACTACGAAAATATTCGACGTTCGGCTCACCGGACCAGAAGGGAAACCTCTGCAGGATTTCCGGCGCGTCGGCCCCGCGCGCCGGCCCAATATACTCAATGAAGCAATTTCCAACTCGCGTGTGCATTGCTCTAATCCTGACAAACTGGTGCGTGCTAATTTAACTGGGTGCGCGCTTCGGCGGTTCCATTGCATTGAGTGATTGTCTTAGCAGCGCATACACGGCAATCGAAACTTGCTTTGGCTTCGGCGCAGGGACGAGCTACGTCTTCACCGTGAGAAGCGCCCTTCAACGGCGCTGGCGAGGCCAGCCATGCGCCGGCGCAAATCCTCAAAAATTGTTCGGTGGGGGATCGTGCTCGGGCCTCTTCAACTTCGTCGGCGCGTGCCTTTGAGCACGTGGCCGAAAGGCTTTTTGGCTTATGCGTAATAACACTTTAGCACGTAACAATTTTCGGAATGCCTGCGGGCGCGGCCTCCCTCACGACGCGCCCGCAGTGCAGCATGATGTCCCGCCTGGTTATCGGAAGAGAGAAGTCGACAGGCTCGGCGAAGCCTTTCGATGCGCCCGCGATGGGCTGGTCCGTCCGACCCAAGCGTGATTAAACGCGCCGCGCGGATGGCGCTGAGGCGGCAAGTCACGTAAAGTCGCTGTCCATTCGCGGATCGAAAACGCGCCGCCTCATGTCCCGCCGCGCCGCGCCCCTCACCTTCGTCAGGCAAATTCACTCGTGACCTTTTTTGAAACCAGTCCCCCCTTGGCTCGCGCCCTCGCCGAGCGCAATTACATCGATCCGACGCCGGTTCAATTGGCGGTCTTGACCAAGGAGGCCGAAGGTCGGGATATTCTTGTCTCGGCCCAGACCGGTTCCGGCAAGACAGTGGCTTATGGCTTGGCGATCGCCGCGACGATTCTCGGCGAACCGGAAGCGATGCGGGAGGTCGTAGCGCCCGTCGCGCTCATTATCGCGCCAACCCGCGAACTGGCGCTTCAGGTCGAGCGCGAGCTCGGCTGGCTCTACCAGCATGCGGCCCTGCGGATCATATCCTGCGTCGGCGGGATGGACTCGAGGGTCGAACGCCGCAAGCTTTCGGAAGGCGCGCATATCGTCGTTGGCACGCCGGGGCGCCTGCGCGATCACATCGAGCGCGGCGGATTGAAAACGACCAAGCTCGCGGCCGTCGTGCTTGACGAAGCCGATGAAATGCTCGACCTCGGCTTTCGCGAGGATCTTGAATTTATTCTGGACGCGACGCCCACTGGCAGGCGGACCTTGTTGTTCTCGGCCACAATGCCCAAGGGCATAGCCGCCTTGGCGAAACGCTACCAGCGAAGCGCTTTGCGGATTGAAGTTGCTGGCGGCGAACGCGGTCACGCCGACATCGAATACCGTGCGATTCGCGTGGCTCCCAAGGAAGCCGAGCATGTTGTCGTCAATTTGTTGCGATTCGTCGAGGCGCCGACCGCGATCGTATTTTGCAACACGCGGGAATCCGTCCGCCATTTGCATGCGACCTTGCTTGAACGCGGCTTCTCGGCCGTGCTTTTGTCGGGAGAGCTGAGCCAGCATGAACGCAACCAATCAATGCAGGCGCTGCGCGATGGACGCGCGCGCGTTTGCGTGGCGACGGATGTAGCCGCGCGCGGCATTGACCTGCCTAATCTCGGGCTCGTCGTTCACGCCGAACTTCCCCATGACGCCGAAGCGTTGCAGCATCGCAGCGGCCGCACCGGTCGCGCCGGCCGTAAAGGCGTGAGCGCGCTGCTGGTTCCGCCGTCGCGCCGCCGTCGGGCCGAGCAACTATTAGCCGACGCAGGCGTTCGGGCCTCTTGGAGCGGACCGCCGTCGGCGGAGGACATTCGCGCTCTCGATCGCGAGCGTCTACTGGGCGACCCTATTTTGACGGAGACGCCAGCCGAAGAGGATTTCGAGATGGCGAGACTAATGCTCGCGGAGCGGACGCCGGAACAGCTCGGCGCGGCCTTGGTACGGATCTACCGGTCGCGCCTCCCCGCTTTGGAAGACGTCATCGATCCCGGTAATGGTCCAGAGCGCCGCGATGCGGGATCGCGGAGCCTCCCGACGACGAAGGCCCCTCGATCGGCGCGCACGGGCCTTGCCGGCGGCGCGGCCTGGTTCAAGCTCGATATAGGGCGGAAAAAGAACGCCGATCCGAAATGGCTGTTGCCCATGCTCTGCCGCAAGGGAAATATCACCAAGCAAGACATTGGCGTGATCCGCATCTTCGAGCATGAGACGAGATTCGAAGTCGCGGAAGAGGTTGCGGCGCAGTTCGTCGTCAATGTCAGGCGTCCTGGCGGAGACAAGATCGGCGTCGAACGACTGACCGACGGATCGGAGCGCGCCGCCCTCGAAGCTCCGACGCAAGGCTCCAAACCGAAACGTTCGTCGAAAGCGGAGCGGAGAGACCGGTCAAGGCCCTGAATAACGCCGCTTGACCGCAAAGCTGGCGGCGCTCGTTTTTTCGTTGCGCGCCGCCGCCCCGCTGTCATTTTACGGAATTTATTCGTCAATCGGCTTTCCGATGCGGCGCGCTGCTCGCGCCGTCGTCGCGGCTCCTGAAGCGAAGCACCGCGCCAGGCGCTCGGTTGCGCGCGCTGATTCGGCTGCGGCCAGTGCCGGTCAGCACGTAATGGCCGCGGCTGTCGTCCCAGCGCATCAGATCAGCCTGGATGGCCCGCTGACGCAGCAACATGGTCATCGGATCTTGAACATGCGCCGGCGCGATGTCGCCATGCGCGTCGACCTTCTTCAAGGCCTCGATCAATCTGGTTTCCTGCAACTCAGTCATTACCGCCTCAACATGATGCCGAATGAGGGTCACGGCAAGAGCCTTCGCCGAAAGGCCGCGCCGCAATTTTATGTCCAAGGACGACAGACTCTAGCTTTGCCCCGCCAGCTTCAGCCAATCCTCCTCGCTGATCGTCTCGATCCCGAACTCAGCCGCTTTGGCAAGCTTGGAGCCGGCGCCCGGCCCCGCTATGACGAGATCGGTTTTTTTCGAGACAGAGGCCGCGACCTTTGCGCCAAGCCGCTCAGCCGTCGCCTTGGCTTCATCGCGGGTCATGCGCTCGAGCGATCCGGTGAAGACCACCGTCTTGCCGGCGACTGGGCTCGACGCGGCGACCTCCTCCATCGGCTGCGGCGCCACATGTTCAAGCAGGGCGTCGAGGACCGCTTCATTATGAGTCTCGGCGAAGAAATCGCCGACGGCTTCGGCCACGACTTCGCCGAGCCCTTCGATATTGTTGATTTCGGCGCGGGCTTCCGATCCTTCGGGCGCCGCTCGGGCGGTGCCGCGCAGCGCCTCGAAGGAGCCGAAATGGCGCGCGAGCCGACGCGCGTTGGTCTCCCCCACATGCCGGATTCCAAGCGCGAAAATGAAGCGGTTGAGCGGCGGCTTGCGGCTCGCCTCGATCGCCGCGAAGAGATTTTTCACTGACGTCTCGCCGTAGCCCTCACGGTCTTTCAGCTTCTTCAAGCTCGCCCGGTCGCGCGCCTCGAGCGTGAAAATATCGGCCGGCGTGCGAATGAGTTCGTCATGGAAGAACAGCTCGATCTGCTTGTCGCCGAGTCCTTCGATGTCGAGCGCATTGCGCGAGGCGAAATGTTTCAATCCCTCGATTGCCTGCGCCGGACAGACGAGCCTGCCCGTGCAGCGCCGCACGACATCGGCGGTTCCGGTCTTGGCGTCGATCTCGCGCAGCGCCGCCGAGCCGCAGACCGGGCAGGTGTGGGGAAATACGTAGGGCTCCGAGTCGGCGGGCCGCCTGTCGAGGACCGGCCCAAGGACTTGCGGGATGACGTCGCCGGCGCGCTGGATCGTCACGGTATCGCCGATACGAATATCCTTGCGGGCGATCTCGTCCTCATTGTGGAGCGTCGCATTGGCGACGACGACGCCGCCGACCGTCACCGGGTCGAGCCGCGCCACGGGGGTGAGCGCCCCGGTCCGGCCCACTTGGATTTCAATGTCGCGCAATATGGTGGTCGCTTTTTCGGCGGGAAATTTATGCGCGGTCGCCCAGCGCGGCGCGCGCGACACGAAGCCGAGGCGCTCCTGCAGCGCGAGACTGTCAACCTTGTAAACCACGCCGTCAATGTCATAGCCTAGCGAGGCGCGCATCGCCTCGATCCGACGGTAATGGGCGAGTAGCTCCTCGGCCGAATGGCGGAGCTCGGTCAAGGGATTGACCGGCAGGCCGAACCGCTTGAACGCCGCCACCATGCCCATCTGGGTCTCGGCGGGCAGAGCGCTCGCCTCGCCCCAGGCGTAGGCGAAGAAATGCAACGGCCGCTGCGCCGTGATCGCGGGATCGAGCTGGCGCAGCGAGCCCGCCGCCGCATTTCGCGGATTGGCGAAAAGCGGCTTGCCGGCCTCGGCCTGGCGGACGTTTAAAGCAGCGAAATCGTCGTGGGTCATATAGACTTCGCCGCGAACCTCGAAAATCTCCGGCGGATCGTCGTGTAAGACATGTGGAATTTCGCCAATCGTGCGCACATTGGCGGTGACGTCCTCGCCCTCGAAGCCGTCGCCCCGGGTCGCCGCTTGGACAAGCTCGCCTCGCTCAAAGCGCAGCGAACAGGACAGCCCATCGATCTTGGGCTCCGCCGTGATTGCGAGCGGCGCATCGGCGCCAAGCCCGAGGAATTGGCGGACGCGGGCGACGAACTCGACCAATTCTTCGTCGCTGAAAATATTGCCGAGCGACAGCATCGGCACTTTATGGCGGACCTTGGCGAATTTCTCCGACGGCGCGACGCCGACCTTTTGGGACAACGACTCCGGCGACACAAGCTCGGGAAAGGCCGCCTCAAGCGCCTCATAGCGCTGGCGCAAGGCGTCATATTCCGCATCCGATACGCTCGGCGCGTCCTCCCCGTAATAGCGCTGATCATTGGCGGCGATCTCGGCGCCAAGCCGGGCGTGTTCGCGGCGCGCTTGCGCCCCGCTGAGGCGATCAATCGGCGCGGGCTTCTTCATCGCTGGAATTTAACATGAGCCGAGGGGCGCGAGAAGCTCGGCTCCAGTCTCGCGGCGAAAGCGACGAGCGTCGTGCCGATGAAAAGGGTCTAGCGATTAAGCAGCCAAAAAATCAAGGTCAAGGCGGCGCTCGCCAGCAGGCTTGTCGTAATTGGGAGGTAAAAGCTGAAATTCTGATGCTGTATGACAATATCGCCGGGGAGACGACCAAGCTTCAGCAGGCCGATCCACCGCCAAAGCAGGCCAATCGCGGCGATGACCAGCCCGATCACAATGAGCGTCCGCGACATTTTCGCTCCAAGATGCAAAAGCGGCGGCGCGTCAGACAAATGTTGTGATCGCACCGTTTCGTCACCACATGGTAAATAGATTTCTCGACCCATGATGCTAGGACCATGATCAACCAACGGCCAGGCCCGCCCGACGAGAGGCATTTTCCCGAGCCGGAGATTATCCCGCCGGATCGCCACGACTACCGAAAGCGGGAGTTCTGGCGGCTGGAGCCGAATTATTATCGACCAAGGCGGCGCGCGGCGCATCTATGTCGGCCGGATCGGTCCGCTTGGGCTGATTCCTTTCGCATTGCTCGGCGGGTTTATTTCATTGGCGCTGCTGGTTTTCTTTGTCGGCGCCTTCTTGATTTTGCTTCCCTTGCTCGGCGTGATCGTCGGGGGAACAGCGATCGCCAGCCTCATGCGGCTCCGGTCTCGCGACTAAACCGTCGCCCGCGCCGGATGGCGCGCCGTTTCCACTGCGAGCCAGTCTTCGAGAGTCTCCGCCGCGCGCGCGCTCATCGCGGCCTTCTTCGCGGCGGCCTTCTCGCTTCCGCGCAGTCGCTTGCCCTCCGACGACTTGACCGCCCCGGACAGCGGAGGAAACAGGCCAAAATTGATGTTCATCGGCTGAAAGGACGGCGGCCCGGCGTCGATGATCTCGATATGTCCTCCGGTAATATGGTTGATGAGGGCGCCGAGCGCCGTCGTCGCCGGAGGGGAACGAAAGGCTTCACCCTTGCGCTCGGCGGCCGCCGCAAGGCCTGCGAACAGCCCGATCGCGGCGCTTTCGACATAACCTTCGCAGCCGGTGATCTGGCCGGCGAACCGCAGCCGCGGATCCGCCTTGAGCCGAAGGGCGTGATCGAGCAGCTTCGGCGAATTCAGGAAGGTGTTGCGATGAAGTCCGCCGAGGCGGACGAAAGTCGCGGCCTCGAGGCCCGGAATGGCGCGGAAGACTTCGACTTGGGCGTGATGCTTCAGCTTGGTCTGGAAGCCCACCATATTATAGAGCGTGCCGAGCGCATTATCCTGGCGCAGCTGCGCGACGGCGTAAGGCTTGATCCCTGGCGCATGCGGGTTGGTGAGCCCAAACGGCTTCATCGGCCCATGCCGCAAAGTTTCGCGGCCGCGCTCGGCCATGATTTCGATGGGCAGGCAGCCATTGAAATAGGGCGTGTCCTCGAATTCGCGAAACGCAATTTTCTCCGCTTCGAGCAGCGCTTCGACAAAGGCGTAATATTGCTCTTTGGTGAGCGGGCAATTGATGTAGTCGGCGCCGGTTCCGGCCGGGCCCGCCTTGTCGTAGCGCGACTGGAGCCAGGCCTTGCCCATGTCGATCGATTCGCGCTCCACGACCGGCGCGATCGCATCGTAGAAAGCGAGGTTGCGGTCGCCAGTCAGCGCGCCGATCGCGGCCGCGAGAGACGGCGAGGTGAGAGGCCCTGTCGCGACAATGACGTTGTCCCAGTCGCTCGGCGGCAGGCCGTCGATCTCCTCGCGGACGATCTCAATCAGCGGATCAGCCGCGATTTTCGCGCCGACGCAGGCGGAAAATCCGGACCGGTCGACCGCGAGCGCGCCGCCGGCCGGAAGCTTATGGGCGTCGGCGGCGGCCATGATTAAGGAGTTGAGGCGGCGCATCTCGCGATGCAGGATACCGATGCCGCTGGACTCTGGGTCGTCGGCGCGAAATGAGTTCGAGCAGACGAGCTCGGCGAGTTCGCCGGTGCGATGCGCCGGGGTTTTCCGCACTGGCCGCATTTCGTGGAGGATGACGCGAAGGCCCTGGCGCGCGATCTGCCAGGCCGCCTCGCTGCCGGCTAATCCGCCTCCGATGACATGAATTGGGGCCAATGGAGAAGATGGAATCTCGAACATGGGCCGCAGGTTAAACCATTTTGGGCGGGCGCGCATATTCATTCGCCCCAGCTGATCCGGCGCGCCGCCCGAAGGAGGCCTATTCGCCGGGTGCACAGGCCCTTGAATTTAGGCTAAGCTCCGGGCGCATCGAGGCGTCCGCGAACTTGTCCATTTTGCCCTTCCAAAAAAGCTCTGGCGGAGGCGGAGGCCAGATACGGCCAATTGATGTTGAGCCATTCAGGCTGGCCGCCGCGCCGATCTAGATGCGGATCGACGAATTGCTGCGGAGTGGAATAAATGAAGCGCCTGCCCTTGAGCCTTGCATTTGCGGTCGCAGCGATCCTGCCCGCCCTCGGCGACGATGTGCCCTTCGCCGCGCCGCCTTTGCCCGCCCCCGGACAGTCGAACGCTGTTTTGGCGAATCTCGGCGACATCATGGGCAAAATTCAATTGCGGCACATCAAGCTTTGGTACGCCATCAAGTCGAGGAATTGGGACCTTGTGGATTATGAGTTGGGACAGCTGAGAGACAGCTTTGAAAACGCCGTCATCCTCTACCGCAATATTCCCATCGAACTTATAGCGTCGGCCACCAAGCCGCTTATAGCGCTGCAAGACGCGGTGAAATCTAAGGACAGCGCAAAATTAGAGCGAGGCTTCAACGCGCTTACGGTCGCCTGCAACGACTGCCATAAGGCGGCGCAAATCGGATTTATCTCTATTCAGACGCCGCCGCATTCTCCATTCAGCGACCAAAATTTTTCGCCGCCGCAAAAGTAGCGCGCCGGCCTTCGGAATCGATCCGAAAGATTTGTCAAACCTACATTGCGCCGGAAGCTCCCATGTTTTGGTCGGATGAGAGCGGTTGGCGAATTCGATCACAAGGCGCGGCGGGCCGGGGGCGTAAGTCCAGCGCAATCCGCCGACCACTGCTGGGTTGACATGGACCCCGACACCGCAAAATCAACACAATGCTTGCCGCCGCAACTTGAGCGGATGGTCCTAAATTGAACTCATCGCCTCTCTCGATCGGTTTAATCCATCCGATCGGAACACGCTCTACATGACGTTGGGCTTGGATTGAATCGCGCCTGAATATTTTTGTGATCGAGCTGAAGAGTTTGGAGTGGAGCGCGCAACTCGCCGCGCGGCCTCTATCACATCAGGACTGCTCAGCTTGTGCGCCATGTTGCGATTGAGTGCGCGGCGGCTTGCGGATGTTGCGTCGCAACGTCAATCGAATTAGGCCGGCTTCCTAGAACCACCCATCTGTCCTCCGGCTCAACGCCTTCACAGACGCAAGCGGAGCCGCGACCGATTTTTTAGGTCTCCTAGAATAGATGGCCGAGCCTAAGCCATGTTGTAAGAAATCCGTCGACGTTGTACGGCTCCGCTTGACAAGTTGCAAGCATCCGTTGTCCCCTTCGTTCAGACGGGGCTTTTCACGTGTAGGATTGGAGCCGAGCGTGCTATTAGGACAGAAGCGCATCCTAGTCACAGGCGGAGCAGGGTTTCTTGGAACTCATTTGTGTCGACGACTGCTAAGCCAAGGTCACGAGGTTCTCTGCGTCGATAATTTTTCGACGGGCGCCCGCCGCAATATCGAGGATTTGCTGGCCGATCCGCGGTTTGAGCTTTTGCGTCACAACGTAACCTTTCCGCTTTTTGTCGAAGTGGACGAGATCTATAATCTCGCGTGCCCGGCGTCGCCGATCCATTATCAGTTCGATCCGGTTCAAACCACGAAGACGAGCGTCTCCGGCGCCATCAACATGCTTGGCCTCGCCAAGCGTCTGAAGGTGCGCATCCTCCAGGCGTCCACATCGGAAGTTTATGGCGATCCGATCGTGCATCCTCAGTTGGAGGATTACTGGGGCAATGTTAATCCGATCGGCAGCCGGTCCTGTTACGACGAGGGCAAGCGCTGCGCGGAGACCTTGTTCTTCGACTATCATCGCCAACATAAAATGAGCATTAAGGTCGCGCGGATTTTCAATACCTATGGGCCCAATATGCGCCCGGATGACGGCCGCGTGGTGTCGAATTTCATCTGCCAGGCGCTGCTCGGCGAGGACATCACGGTCTTCGGGCGGGGCGAGCAGACGCGTTCCTTTTGCTATGTGACGGATCTGATCGACGGATTGGATCGAACTCATGAATTCGCCTGAAGAGGTCACCGGCCCGATCAACATCGGCAATCCGGGCGAATTCACCATTCGTGAGCTCGCAGAGAAGGTTATCGCCATCACTGGGTCGCGTTCGAAGATCGTCGAGCGGCCGTTGCCGGAAGATGATCCGAAGCAGCGCCAACCCAACATCCAACTCGCCGAAATCGGCGCTCGGCTGGCGCCCGACGATTGGCCTCAATGAAGGATTGATACTCACGATCGCCTATTTCGACGCGCTTTTGCGCGAGCATGGCAAGGCGATCACGAGCGAGAAGGGCGTTCACGTCGCGGCCCACGTCTGAGCGATAGCGCCGCCCGCTTCGGTCGTGTTTTAACGCGGAGGTCGATGGGGGGCAGAACCTTCCCCTAGCGGGCGGACCCTTTGATTGGCCTCTCTTCCCAGATCAAGCGCGGTCCAAACCTTTCCGCCTGCGAGTTGGCGACCGGGCGGACAGGAGAACGTTGCGCCTGCGTGGGCTGACCAGTTATGGCCAAGCAGCCCTGAGGCCGCGTCAAGACATTATGCGGTGTCTCGGCAATTATGGCGCCGGACCATTGCGTCGCAATGCGCCTAGGGCGGTCGGCTCGCCATGGGCCTATTTCAGCTTGCCGCACCGCCTCTCAAGCTGAGGCATGGGCATTTCGCCGCCGCTTCGCCGTGGCGGATCGGTCAAGCTTCGAGGCCTGGGTAGCCAAGGGCGCGGAGACTTGCTAGAGCAGGCGGCGGCCTGTCTAGGGCGACATCGCCTGAAATCAGTCTGAAAACGGCAAATCAATTTCCGAGCCTTTACTAGATGCGCAAAGGCGCCATTTCGCGGCGAACCAAAGAGACGGAGATCGAGGTCAGCGTTGATCTCGACGGGGTCGGCTTGGCCAAGGTTTCGACCGGGATCGGGTTCTTCGATCATATGCTGGAGCAGCTCTCCAGGCATTCCTTAATCGACATGGAAATTCGCGCGAAGGGCGACCTCCATATCGATCAGCATCATACGGTCGAGGACACGGGGATCGCGCTTGGTCAGGCGATCCGGCGCGCCTTGGGCGACATGGCCGGGATCACAAGATTTGCCGATGTGCTGGTCCCCATGGACGAGACCTTGACCCGCGTCGCGATCGATATCTCCGGGCGGCCCTTTCTCGTCTTCAGGACCCAATTCGCCAGGGCCAAGATCGGCGATTTCGACAGCGAGCTCGTGCGCGAGTTTTTTCAGGCTTTCACCATGCATGCCGGAATGAATGTGCACGTCGAGACCTTATATGGCGAGAACTCGCATCATATATCGGAATCCTCGTTCAAGGGCCTCGCCCGCGCCTTGCGCGTCGGGATCCAGCTGGACCCACGCCAAAACGGCGCAATTCCTTCGACAAAAGGGTCGCTCGCCGGCTAAGGCGCGTTCCGAAGACAGGACCGTTTGAGAGGAGCCTATTGTCATGGCCGTTTATTCGGTTCATCTGCAGGGCGCTGAAGCGTCGCATGTCGCCGACGCGGCTTTCATCCGCGAAGGTTTCGTTTGGGACGCCTTCTTTTCCGGGCCGCTTTGGCTGCTGACGCGCCGGCTTTGGCTCGCCGCCGCGCTTTGGTTCCTCGCGTTCTTCGTGCTTGCGACGCTTGCCGGGCTAGGTGTCTTGTCCCTCGTCGCGACCTGGACGATCGTCCTGCTGCTCCAGATCCTGCTTGGGCTCGAGGCCGATCGCCTGTTCGAGCGCAAGCTCGCCAAACGGGGATATCATATCGCGCAAATTATCGCCGCGCCCGCGCTCGAAGAGGCGGAAGCTGCGTTCTTTCGCTCTCAAGAGGCGCAAACCGGCGGCGCGGAGCCGCCGCGGCCGCCGGCCAGCCTTCCGGTTCCCGAGGCGCGCAGGTGAAGGTCGCTATTGTCGATTACGGCTCGGGCAATCTCCATTCCGCCCACAAGGCCTTCGAGCGGGCCGCCCGCGAGGCTGGATTGCCGCATGACATCAAAGTGACGCGCGATCCGGAATTCGTGGCGCGCGCGGATCACGTCGTCCTGCCGGGCGTCGGGGCTTTCGCCGATTGCCGCCGCGGCCTCGACGCCGTGCCGGGAATGATCGAAGCCATGACCGTCGCCGTTCATGAAAAGGCGAGGCCATTTCTCGGTATTTGTGTCGGCATGCAATTGATGGCGACGCGAGGGCTGGAGCATCAGGTGACCGCAGGGCTTGGTTGGATCGAAGGCGATGTCGAAGCGCTTGCTGGAGGCCCGGATCTTCGAATCCCGCATATGGGATGGAACACTCTCGACGCGCGCCGGCCGCATCCGCTGCTCGCAGAGATTCCGACCGGCGCGGCAGGCTTGCACGCCTATTTCGTCCATTCCTACGCGTTTCGGCCGGCGAGCGAGGAAAGCGTCATCGCGGCGACCGATTATGGCGGCCCGGTGACCGCGCTCATCGGGCGGGATAATGTCGTCGGCGCGCAATTCCATCCGGAAAAGAGTCAGGCCCTCGGCCTGGCGCTCATCGCCAATTTCCTCAGGTGGCGGCCGTGATCCTTTTTCCCGCGATCGATCTCAAGGACGGCCGCTGCGTGCGCCTCGAGCAAGGCGACATGGCGAAGGCCACGGTCTTCAACGAGGAGCCGGCGGCTCAGGCGCTGGAGTTTGAAGCGCAAGGCTTCGAATATCTCCATATCGTCGATCTCGACGGCGCCTTCGCCGGCAAGCCGATGAACGCGCGGGCCGTCGAGGCCATCCTCGCGAAGGCGCAAATCCCGGCGCAGCTCGGCGGCGGCATTCGCGACCTCGCGACCATCGAAGCTTGGCTCGACAAAGGCGTGGCCCGCGTCATCATCGGCACGGCCGCGGTCCGCGATCCAGACCTTGTCCGCCGCGCGGCGAAGCTCTATCCCGGCCGGGTCGCGGTGGGAATTGATGCGAAAGAGGGCCTTGTCGCGGTTGAAGGCTGGGCGACGGTTTCGGCCCTCGCCGCCGTCGATCTCGGCAGACGTTTCGAGGACGCGGGCGTCGTCGCGATTATCTATACCGATATTTCCCGCGACGGCCTTTTGCGCGGCTTGAATATCGAGGCGACCCTGGCGCTCGCCGACGCCCTGACCATACCGGTCATCGCCTCGGGCGGACTTGCCTCGCTCGAAGACGTCGAGCGGCTGCTGAAGCAAGATTGCGCCAAGCTCGAGGGCGCCATCGCGGGCAGGGCGCTCTACGATGGCCGGCTCGATCCCGCGCGGGCGCTCGAATTGATCCGGCTCGCGAGGGCGCCGGCATGACGAAGCTGAACATGCGGAGACGCGTTAATGCTTAAATGCCGCGTCATTCCCTGCCTTGACGTCAAGGACGGCCGCGTCGTCAAGGGCGTCAATTTCGTCGATCTGCGCGACGCCGGCGATCCGGTCCAATGCGCGATCGCCTATGACGCGGCCGGCGCCGACGAGCTGTGTTTCCTGGACATCACGGCGAGCCATGAGAACCGCTCGATTATTCTTGACGTGGTCCAGCGCACGGCGGAGGCCTGCTTCATGCCGCTGACCGTGGGCGGCGGCGTGCGCACGCTCGATGATATTCGCAAGCTTCTTCTCGCCGGAGCCGACAAGGTCTCGATCATGACCGCGGCGGTGGCGAACCGAGCTTTTGTGCGGGAGGCCGCGGAAAAATTCGGCAGCCAGTGCGTCGTTGTCGCCATCGACGCCAAGGCGACCGCCCCCGGCAAATGGGAAATCTTCACCCATGGCGGGCGTCAGGCGACGGGCCTTGACGTCGTCGCCTATGCGCGGGAAGTCGTCGCGCTCGGAGCCGGCGAAATTCTTTTGACCTCGATGGATCGCGACGGCGCCAAGAGCGGCTTCGATCTCGCCCTCACCCGCGCCGTCACGGAGGCCGTCGGCGTCCCGGTCATCGCGTCGGGTGGCGTCGGCGCGCTCGACCATCTCGTCGAGGGCGTCCGCGATGGCGGCGCGACCGCCGTGCTCGCCGCTTCGATCTTTCATTTCGGCGAATTCAGCATTGGCGAGGCCAAGCGCTATATGGCGAGTTTCGGCTTGCCGATGCGCTTGGACCAAGGCCCGGCGACCTTGTGCTTGGATCAAGCAACCCTCCAAGACGAGCCCGCCCGATGACCGCGTTCACCTTGAACGATCTTGCCGCGATCATCGCCGCGCGCGCGGAGTCCGACGCCGCTTCATCCTATACGAAGTCGCTGCTTGCTGGAGGCCCGGCGCGCGCGGCCAAAAAATTGGGCGAGGAAGCCGTGGAAGTCGTCATCGCCGCGCTCGAAAGGGACCGCAAGGCGATCGCCAGCGAAAGCGCGGATCTGCTTTATCATCTGCTCGTCGTGCTGCATCAAGGCGGCGTATCCCTGGCCGAGGTTCTCGCCGAGCTCGAGCGGCGGACCGCAAAATCAGGCCATGAAGAAAAAGCCGCGCGGCATGACAATTCGGCTTGACCAGCCGAGCGCGCCGGCCAAGAGAGATTGCGCGGACGCATCGAGCCGGCCTTGAACGAAGGAGCTTGCATGGACGAGCGGTCGCCCCGGCAGCCGCGGCGCTGTCTCCCTATCACCGCTTCACCAGAGCCGAATGGGCGGCGTTGCGCGCCGATACGCCGCTTACGCTGACGCTCGAAGATCTGGCGCGCCTCAAATCGCTCAACGATCCGATTTCGCTCGATGAAGTCATCGCGATCTATCTACCCTTGTCGCGCCTGCTGTCGCTCTATGTCGCCGCGACGCAAGGGCTCTATAAGGCGACCCAACGGTTTCTCGGCGACGCCGACGGCAAGACGCCCTATATCGTCGGGGTCGCCGGCTCGGTTTCGGTAGGCAAATCGACGCTGTCGCGCATCATGCAGGCGCTTTTGTCGCGCTGGCCTAATACGCCCAAGGTCGAGCTCGTGACAACCGATGGCTTTCTGCATTCGAACGCCGCGCTGGAGCGTGAAGGCCTGATGCAGAAGAAGGGTTTTCCGGAAAGTTATGACGGCGCCTTGCTGCTGCGCTTTCTTTCCGATGTGAAGGCCGGCGAGCGGCATGTCCGGGCGCCTGTCTATTCGCATGTTACTTACGACGTGCTTCCCGGCGAGCACATTATCGTTGACCGCCCGGATATTCTGATCGTCGAAGGTTTGAACGTGCTCATGCCCAATCGGCCCACGAAGGACGGCCGAGCGATTCCCTTCGTCTCGGATTTCTTCGATTTCTCGGTCTATCTCCACGCCGATGAGAATGATCTCGAAAACTGGTTTGTCGCCCGATTCATGCGGCTGCGCCAAACCTCATTTCGCGATCCGGCCTCCTACTTCAAGAAATATGCCGATCTCGACGATTCGGCCGCGGAAGCCATTGCGCGCGACATTTGGACAAGGATCAATCTCCGAAACCTGCGCGAAAACATCCTGCCGACCCGCGCCCGCGCCAATCTCGTCCTGACAAAAGGTCCGAGCCACCATATCGAGCAAGTGGAGTTGCGCAAGCTTTAGGTCAAGCGCGGGCGTTTGGCGCGCCGGGCCTCTTTTGAAGAGGCGGATTTTCGCCGCCAGCGGATTATTCCGCGCCCGAAAATCAGGGGCCGCCGCCAGACTCGAGAAGGTAGGGCGCCAACTGTGTCGCGCTGCGAACCGATGCTTCTAGGCCGCGCGAGATGTCGCAAAGACCGTAATGCACCACGCCGTGCTCGGCGCTGCTGTTGCGCCCGACAACGTGATAAACCAAACCACATTTTCTAAAGACGCGCGCGAGCTTCGCCTCGTAGATCGCGGTCATTTGCGTAACTCCGTACTGAAGGCCGAAAAGGCACATCCCGACAATGATTTCGCAGGTCGCGTGAGGGATGCCGTTCGGCTGAAGGGGCAGGTCATTTTGCGGGAGCGCGAACCGCGTTGTCTCCCAGATGGTCGGCGAGCGAATGATGAGCCCTGAAAATATTTGCGGAGAAACGCTGCCGGCCACGTGCTCGGTCATCGTATTGAGAAATCTGACCGAGGCGGCGAGCGCGCCGTCTGGGCGCAGGCTGCACAGATAGACAGCGTCGTCGCGATCGAATTCGTCGATTTCGAATTCGCTGTCAACCGCCTTCAAATCCCATTTCTTTTGGTCGATAAAGATTGCTTTTCGTTGGCGGAACATCGCTTTGAAAAGCTCTTGCCGAGTTGACCGCTCGTAGCCATGGATGATGCTTAGCATTTGAGGCTCCGAACGATTGAGCGGACGCCTCATGCTCATATATTTTGCTTCGAAAAACTATCCTCCGAATGGGGGATGTAGCGTAATAATATTACGCTTATGCGATTATCACAGTAGTAATATTGTATATGTTTGCTTATCATAAGACGCATCGCTCACAGGGATTGAGGCATATTGCGATCTATGTGTTAAGTTATAAAACTTATATTATATCATATGCGAAAAAAAGCAAAGAAGCGCCTCACAGTGCATGAAAGGCGACGAAATACATGTCGATTGCCGAGTTGAGGAACTGCAGCTCTGTCGGGAAAACCGCGTCGTCTCGCGGTGTGTCGACGGCTCCAATTCGTC
The DNA here is from genome assembly GCA_963829515.1 of uncultured Alphaproteobacteria bacterium. GTDB lineage: Bacteria > Pseudomonadota > Alphaproteobacteria > Rhizobiales > Beijerinckiaceae > Methylocapsa. The sequence goes on along the minus strand of CAWHIP010000005.1, from coordinate 61,282 downwards.
GTGCTCCGTCAAAATATCTCGCCCTTTGCGCGGGCGCCCACGCCTGACCGGCCGCGAAGCTGAGCGGCGATCAAGTGCGCTTCGGACAAGCCCCTCCGCCATTCCAAACACCGTGAAATACGTATAGCCTCTTGGTCCAGGTCCGCCGCGCAGGCTCCTTATGTCCCCTCTCGTTCCGACCGATCCCGCCGAGGTCGCGGCCGCCGTGACCCTCGCGGCGGCGTCGAGAACGCCGTTGGCGATCACCGGGCTCGGCTCCAAGGCGGAACTCGGCCGGCCGGCCGGCACCTCCCGCGGCCTCGATCTTTCCGCGCTTTCCGGCGTGATTTTTTATGAACCGGAGGAGCTTATCCTTTCCGCGCTCTCCGCGACCCCGATCGAGGAAATCGAGGCGCTTCTCCGCGCCCATGGCCAGGAGCTCGCCTTTGAGCCAATGTCCTTCGCCGCGCTTTACGGCGCGGGGTCGGGCACACTTGGCGGTTGCCTCATGACAAATTCCTCCGGGCCGCGCCGCATCAAGGCGGGCGCGGCCAGAGACCATGTGCTGGGCGTGAAAGCCGTCTCAGGCCGAGGCGAGGCCTTCAAGGCTGGTGGCCGGGTTGTTAAGAACGTGACCGGCTATGATCTTCCGCGCGGCCTCGCCGGTTCGTTCGGAACGCTCGCGGTCGCCACCGAAATCACTCTAAAAGTTCTGCCCCGCGCCGAAACTCTTGCGACGCTCGTCCTTTTCGGCCTTGATCCGGCCAAAGCCATCGCGGCGCTCTGCGCCGCCATGGGGGCGCCGGTCGATGTTTCAGGCGCCGCGCATCTGCCAACCTTGGCCGCGAAACAGCAAGGGTTTCCAGCCGCCGTCACCGCCTTGCGCCTTGAAGGTTTCGCGCCCTCCGTTAACGCGAGATTCGAGCGATTGGCGGCGAGCCTCAAGCCTTTTGGAGCGGCCGAACGGCTTGACGCGGTTGCGTCGGAAACTCTGTGGCGCGAGGTTCGCGACGCCGCGCCGCTTGCGAACCCCGGCGAAAGCCTTATCTGGAAGTGCTCCGTCGCGCCGACGGCGGGCCCGCGGATTGCCGCCGCCGCCGCCAGGGTTTTTCCATGCGAGGCGATGTTCGATTGGTCGGGAGGCCTCGTCTGGCTTGCGCTCGAAGCCTCGGCGGATCTCGGCGCGGACGCGGGCGCGGGCCTCATCCGGCGCGCGATCGCGGAAAATGGCGGCGGCCATGCGACGCTCGTTCGCGCTCCCGCCCAGCTTCGCGCTCGGATCGACGTGTTCGAGCCGCAGCCAGAGGCGCTTGCGGCTTTGTCGCGCCGGTTGAAGGCCGCATTCGATCCGCACGGGATTCTTGAGCCCGGGCGCCTCTTCGCCGAGTTATGACATGCAGACGAATTTTTCTCTTGCGCAGCTTGCCGACCCCGACGCCGCGGAGGCGGAGAGGATCTTGCGGGCCTGCGTGCATTGCGGTTTTTGCACGGCCACGTGTCCAACCTTCGCGCTGCTCGGCGACGAGCTCGACAGCCCGCGCGGGCGCATCTATCTGATCAAGGAGATGCTCGAAAAGGATCGGCCCGCCGAGGCTGAAACGGTGCTGCATATCGACCGCTGCCTTTCCTGCCTCGCCTGTATGACGACCTGCCCATCCGGCGTTCACTACATGCATCTCGTCGACGCCGCGCGCGCGCGGATCGAGAAAACCTACCGAAGGCCTTTCGCCGATCGATCCATTCGCGCCTTATTGGCCTTTGTCCTTCCCAATCCGCGGCGTTTTTCGTTCGCCTTGCGCATGGGCGCCCTCGCCAGGCCGCTTGCGCCTCTTCTCGCGCGCTTTGGCCAAGCCGGGCGACGGCTCGCGGCGATGGTCCGGCTTGCGCCGAAGAGTATTCCGCGAGGGCCCAGATTCAAGGACCGCGGCGCGACGGAGCCGGAGCGGACGCCCGTCGCCCGCGTCGCGCTGTTGAGCGGCTGCGCCCAGAGCATCCTCCGGCCCGAGACAAATGACGCCGCGATCCGGCTGCTCGCGCGATTTGGCGTTGCGGCTGCGCCGACGTGCGGCGAGGGATGTTGCGGCGCGCTCGTCCATCATCTCGGCGATGAGGCGCAGGCTCTCGCCCAAGCGCGGCGCAATGTCGATATTTGGACCGCCGAGATCGAGGCGGGCGGCCTCGTCGCCATTCTCGTCACCGCGTCCGGCTGCGGGACCATGATCAAGGATTACGGTTTCCTCTTGCGCAATGATCCGGCCTATGCCGGCAAGGCCGCGCGCATATCGTCGCTCGCCAAGGACGCAACCGAGTTCCTCGCCACGCTCGAGCTGCCGGAGCGGCGCGACCCGCTTCCCTTGATCGTCGCCTATCAGTCGGCCTGCTCGATGCAGCATGGCCAGAAGATCGACGCATTGCCGAAGCGGCTTCTGGCGAAAGCGGGCTTCACCCTGCGCGACATTCCCGAAGCGCATTTGTGCTGCGGCTCCGCCGGAACCTATAACATTCTTCAACCGGAGCTCGCCCTGGCTTTACGCGACCGAAAGATCGCGAATATCCTCAAGACCTCGCCCGACATTGTCGCGACAGGCAACATCGGCTGCATGGCGCAGATCGCGAGCGGCATGCGGATTCCGGTGATTCATACGATCGAGCTTCTGGATTTCGCCTTTGGCGGACCTCGGCCGGCCGAACTCGATCGCGTCGCCGCGCGCCTCAATTGCGGAAGGCCAGGCGCGAGTACGTGAGGCGCCTGGCCTGCGACTTAGGCTTGCCGCCCTGATTCATCGCGCGAAATAAGCTGAAGCGCGCGCTATTGCGTCGGCGCGCGCTTCAGGGTCCGTGCCTGAATGGGCATAACCGCGGCCAGAGCCGGTGAATGCGAGATGGCGGACCATATGCACGGGCAGGGAGGGATGATCAAAGTCGTGGTAAGCGCCGTTGTAGGTCACGATCGTTGCAGGTTCGCCTGCCTGCCTTGCGGAGTCCATCAGACTTACGCATGGCGCGGCGGGCGTCCAATCATCGGCTTCGCCAATTAAAACAAGAAGAGGCGCGCGGGTGCGCCAGCCGCCGCTTTGCAGCGGCTTCAGGCAACCAGGATAAAACGCCACCGCGCGCGAGAAATCAGGTCCGCTCTGCGGCGCGTTCTCCGGCTTGACGGCATAAAGCACGCTCGAGCCCCCATTCGACCAACCAAGCAAGGAAATCGCATCCGCCTTCACTTGGCTTAAGCTTGCGAGATAGGACAGAGCCGCCTTGGCGTCGGCGACGCGCTCGCGCGAGGGACGAATTTTTCGATCTGGGTTACGGCACTGCGGCCCGAGACCGCGGGAGGCGTAGCTGTCAGGAAAAAGAACGACGAAGCCTTGCGCCAAAAGCCTCTCGCCCCAGTCTTTGTGGCGCGCGCTAAGACCTCCCTCTTGGTCCATGAGGCCGGAGCACCCGTGCATCGCGATAATGGCGGGAAATGGTCCAGGGCCCGGCGGCGCGTAAAGCACTCCCTTCAAGGCGACATTGTCGGCGCCCGAAAACTCGACAACCGTCGGCTGTGCAGCATAGGCTGGACGATGCCAAAAAAGGCCGGCGGCAAGCGCTAGGCCGGCGAAGACGGCAATAGGCGTGTAAGCGTTGCATGACTTTTTTTGTCCTGAGGTAACCATAGCCTGATCTGCTCCGTGCTTTTGGTTCAAAGAAATCGCCCGGCAAGTGGTCGAAGGTGTCAGTGCGCGTTCGCGCCCGATCATCTCATCGGCATCGCTGGAGCAAACAAACAAGGCTTTCCTGCCGCGACATGTATGAATTTGCATCGCGCCGCCCAGACGAAGTTTGACTCGTTCGAGGCTGCTATGGATATATGCGCGCATGCGCCGCCCGCATTGGGCGCAAGCCGCGTGTGCGATTCTAGCGGCGCCCGCCGTTGCGTTTCGAATGCGGATCGCGCGAATATCCACGGATGATGATTGATGTTGTCGCGTCTCATTGACGCGAGAAATTTCATGCAGAGCGCGATGGCGCATTTTTCATATGCTTGGATAATCGATTGGTCTTTGGGCGTCACGTGAACTAGCGAAATTCCGTCATATCCATCAATTTTCCACCAGCCTCCGCTTGGCCGTGTAAGACGGCGTAAAATGGAACTTGTGCGATGCGTTGACTTGCGACCGATTGTTATGGCTATATGCGTGTATGCAGTGCGCGATCTGCGCTTGCGCTTTTCCGATCTCAAAACGTAAGCATGGCGCTGAGAAAGAAACATCTCAGCAGACAGCATTCCTACACTTCGTGACTGTGGCATGATTCACCAGTTGTAAGCGATATAAACGCGATGTTGCCTGGTCCGCCGCCTCTACAAATTATGTAAGAACACGCGATACAGCGTTGTCCAGATGTGTTGACTTGTGATCAATTGTTATGGCTATATGCGCGCATGCAGTAGACGACCTGCGCCTTCATTTCCCTTCGTCAAATCCGAACCCCGCGAGGTTGACTCGGACATTGCCGACGTGGCGGCGATCCTGTAATCCGTGCGCAACAGCTAATTACCTATCGTCGGCGCCAAGAGCGAATTTTTTCTTCCATCAGGTTGCTACAGAGGAGTTGTTGCAGAAGAAAGGCGCATGTCAGGACTCTGAAAACGTCGTGGCGAGACGAGCATAATCATGAACAGGAACCTGCATGGTGACATTCAGCGCAGGCCAGGATACGGCTCGCCGTCTCTTGGAGGGGCCGCAGCGTTACACTTGTCTTGTCGGCGGAACTCGGTCAGGCAAGACATTCCTTATTGTTCGAGCGATTGTGCTTCGGGCGCTCAAAGCCGAAGGATCCCGCCACGCAATCTTGCGCCTTCATGCCAACGCCGCGAGGGCTTCTATCGCTCTTGATACGCTCCCTCAGGTCATGCGTCTCTGCTTTCCTGGAATTTCTTTGAAGGAGCACAGACAGGATGGTTTCTTTGCGTTGCCGAACGGCTCCCGCGTCTGGATCGGGGGCCTCGATGATAAGGAGCGGGTCGAAAAAATCCTTGGCCATGAATATGCGACTGTGTACCTAAACGAAGCCTCGCAAATTTCCTATTCCTCGGCTCTGATCGCCTTCACGCGACTGGCGCAATTGATCCGGGATCTGCCGCAGCGTGCTTTCGTCGATCTCAATCCAGTCGGCAAGGCGCATTGGACCAATTTGCTTTTCGGAGAAAGGCGCGATCCGATCTCTCTACGGCCCCTCAAGGTGCCTGGGAATTATCAGCGCGCCTTCTTGAACCCGTCCGACAATGTCGCGAATCTTTCGACTGAGTTTTTGACGAGTTTAGCCGATCTTCCAGAAAAGCAGCGCAAGCGCTTCTATGAAGGAATCTATGTCGACGAAATCGATGGCGCACTCTGGACATACGACGCAATCGACGCTCACAGGTGCGGGCTTGACGACATTCCAGATGAAAAGCGGGCAGCCGTTGTTGTTGCGGTCGATCCATCCGGCGCGGCTGGGCGCGACGATCTCGGCGCGGATGAGATTGGCATCATTGTCGCGGCGCGAGGAGCTGATGGCGAGTGCTATATTCTAGCCGACTTGTCTTGTCGCGAGGCGCCCATAGTTTGGGGGCGGCGCGCGGTTGTCGCATTCCACCAGTATCGCGCCGATTGCATCGTCGCCGAATCAAATTTTGGCGGAGAGATGGTCCGGGCCACGATCCAGGCGGCGGATCAAAGCGTGCCGGTGCGTCTCGTCGCCGCTAGCCGCGGCAAGGCGGTCAGAGCTGAGCCAATTTCTGTGCGCTACGCCCAAGGACAGGTTCATCACGCGGGCCGCTTTAGCAAGCTCGAGGATCAGCTTTGCGCCTTTTCATCGGCGGGCTATGGCGGCGGCGGAAGTCCCGATCATGCCGACGCCGCGATTTGGGCGCTGACCCATCTTTTCGGCATCGCCGATGGCGCCGGGATCATCGAATTTTACCGGCGCGAAGCGCAAGGCCGGCTCGTAGGACGCCCCGCGCCGACGGACAACCTCAACTGATGAAGGAAGTAGGCATGGCCGATCGCGGCGCAGGGCAGAGAAGCTGGTCTCTCAGTCCCTATCAGGTCAATGTTAGCTTCGACAGCGCTCCCAATGCAAGCGAGGCGGCGAATTGGTTTGGGCCGCTGACGCCGATCACGCCACTTGCGCCGCCAGAAGTCGCTGGCCGGCAGTGGGATTTTCCTGCCGGCTACAACCTATCGACCATCTCGCGCCCACACGAACCTGTCACGTTCGCAACGCTGCGGGGACTCGCAGACGGTTATGATCTCTTGCGCTTAGTAATAGAGACCCGCAAGGATCAGGCGGCGCGTCAGTCGTGGAGCATCAACGCGCGCAACAATATGCCGCCGTCAAGGATCGATAGTGAGCGCATCGCGTCGGCGAAGGCGTTCTTTGCGCGACCCGATGGCATCCATGGGTTCGCTGATTGGCTGCGACTTCTTCTTGAAGAGGTTTTTGTAACCGATGCGGCGACGCTTTATATGAATAGAGATCGCGGTGGGCGCCTGAAGGCGCTTATGCCGCTCGACGGCGCTACGATCAAGCCCGTGATCGACGCTTGGGGCCGCCCGCCGCAGCCTTACATGGATGGAGAGACGGTCGTCTACCCAGCGGCGTATCAACAGATTCTGAAAGGCTATCCAGCCATAGACTATTCGGCGCGCGATCTGATTTACCGGCCACGCAATCTGCGCGTAAATCGCGTCTATGGGTTGAGTCCGGTAGAGCAGATCCTGACCACGGTGAATATTGCGCTGCGCCGGCAGATGTATCTGCTGGATTATTTTACAGAAGGCAATATTCCAGACAGCTTAATCGGCGTGCCTGAAAGCTGGACGCCGGATCAGATCGCATCCTACCAGAAATATTGGGACGCGTATTTTGATGGCGATCTCAATCGACGCCGCCGCGCGAAATTTGTCCCCGGGGGCGTCGCGAAGACATTCGTGCAGACGAAAGAACCGGAGCTGAAAGGTCCGTTCGACGAATGGCTTGCGCGCATAGTCTGCTTCGCTTTTTCGATATCGCCTCAGGCGCTCACGCAGACCATGAACCGAGCGACTGCCGAGACCCAGAAGGAGCTCGCCGAAGAGGAGGGCCTTGCGCCGATCTTGGCCTGGGCGAAGGCGCTCATCGATGAAATTCTTGCCAGCGAATTTGATGCGCCGGATCTTGAATTAGTGTGGGGAGTTGGTCGGGAAACCGATCCGCTCGTGCAGGAGGCGATTCTCGCAAGCTACACTTCGAAGGGCATTTTGACGATCAACGAAGCCCGCTCGGCGCTTGGCCGCGGGCCGGCGGCGGAGGCGTCGGCGAATAGGCCTATGACATTGACCGCGACTGGATATGTGGCGCTTCCAGAATAGCTGACGGAGATTGCAACTTCTTAAGGCTCAACGCCGGAATACGATCAAGCTGGAACAATTTGCGCGAAAGTGCCGCAATCGGTGTAGTCGGCAACTCACCCCATCGGGCGTGAAGAGAAAGCCGGCTCCTTTTGGCACGCGGGAGAGTTCCTGCCATCTTACGTGCGCTCGCCTGGACAGTTTCACTTTAGAAGCTTCTCTGGTTGGCCGTGGATTTTGTACCTAAATTATGTCTCGCCGCATGCGAGCGTCGGACCATCTCCCGCAGCAAGAAGCAATAATCAGCCTTACCGAAACGGGGGCGGATGAACTCCGAAAAAGGCCTGCGTTTAATCATTCAATCACTTTGAGAAGCAAGGAGCGCGCATGTCGGCGTTGCGTATGTTCATTCCTATCACCAAGGTCGACGCGGCGCAGCGCCTCGTTTATGGCCTCGCCACAGCAGAAATTGAAGATAACGCCGGTGAAATTTGCGACTACCAGTCTACCAAGCCATTTTATGAAAAGTGGTCCCAGGAAATCGCAAAATCGACGCGCGGGAAGTCGCTTGGCAATCTCCGAGCCATGCATGGACCGATTGCGGCCGGGAAAGTTACTTCAATTAACTTTAACGACTCCGACAAGCAGATCGAGATCTGCGCCAAAGTCGTCGACGACGCTGAATGGCAGAAGGTCGCGGAAGGCGTCTATACTGGGTTTTCGCAAGGCGGCGCCTATGCGAGCCGATGGACCGATGCGGACGGTCTTACCCGATACACCGCGGCGCCGACCGAGATTTCGCTCGTTGATCTGCCATGCTTGCCGCAAGCGTGCTTCGAAATGATCAAGGCTGATGGAACACGTGAATGGCGACCCTTTGGCAAGGGGTTCGACAACGTAATGCGATTGGCAGGACTAATTCAGGAATTTGACGCTGTACAAAATGGCGTAGCGCAGAACGAAGCCGACGAGAGCTCTGACTCTACGACCCCAGACAAATTGCGCGATCTCGCCGCCCGTGCATCGACGGTATTGCGAGCCATAGTGGCTGAAGAGACCTCGGAGGTTGCGCAAACGACGGACGCCCCGCAACGGCCGCCGAAAACTTCTCCAACTTCGAAGATCTCGACCGATCGCAAGGCTGTCCATCTCACCAAGATTGGCGCCGGCAACAGTGGGGAGGATCAGTCTCGAATCCAAAATCTGCATGATACGTCCGTCGAACTCGGTGCTGCGTGCGGCGCGCAGAAAATCATGCCGAGCGGATTGGAAAAGCGCTTCGATGCACTCGCGACGACCCTCGCCGATGTGTTGCAGCGCGTCACGCGGATCGAAGAGCAGCCAATGCCTCTACCCTTCGCAAACAATCCGCGGGCCATCGCAAAGCATGAGGATACGAGCGCGGACCCTCGTTCCGGAGACTCGGTCGAGGCGCTTCTATCGGACCCTGACGCGCTTTCTGTACTCGCAATTAAATTGGCGCATCGCAATGGTCGCGCAGCGAACCGATGAATGCTCGTCCCTAATCGGATTAACCCACGGCTGCCATAGCTACAAATTAGCAAATTTCCGCATGCGCGGTCTGCGCGCCTGATTAAGCCGAATAAGCCTTCAGTGCAACGGACGTAATTGGCTGACGCGATGCTTCTGATCCTGTCCTTCAAATGTCCCTCCTGCTAGGAGCAATCTATGACTATGCAAACCGACGTTCAGGATGTGCTCGATCGGCTTAAGACCGCCCAGCAAAGGCCGCTCGGAGATCCACGATTTAAGGGGCTGATGGGGCTTGAAAAGAGCACCTTCTCGGAAAGCCCGAGTGCAACCTCAGGGCTCACTTTTTACGATCTCGAACTTGGCGCAAAATTCCTCTATCCGGTGTTGACGCCCCTGAGAAATTCGATTCCGCGCGTTTCAGGAAAGGGAGGCATCCAGGCTGCCTGGCGCGCGATTACGGCCATAAATACGAATGGATTGCGCTTTGGCGTATCGTCGGCCAATCGTGGCGGCGCGCTTGCCGTCGCCACGCAAGATTACATTGCGACATACAAGGGCATTGGCGTCGAAACAAGCGTTGATTTCGAAGCTCAATATGCTGGACAAGGGTTCGATGACGTTCGCGCCGCGGCCGCCAAGACCGGCCTTGAGGCCCTAATGCTTGGCGAAGAGGCGATGATCCTGGGCGGTTGCGCTTCGGGATCGCTTGGAACGACGCCCACTCCAACTCTTGCCGCTCAAACGACGGGAGGCTCACTTGCCGCCCAGACTTGGTCGGTCATCTGTGCGGCGTTGACGCTCGATGGGCTTATGAATGGGTCTATCGCCGGAGGCGTGCAAGGCCAGATCACCCGCACAAACGCAGATGGGTCCTCCGATACATTTGGTGGCGGTGTCGCAATGAAGAGCGTGAACGCCACTGTCGCGACCACTGGTGCGGTGGGATTGATCACCGCGGCTGTTGCCCCTGTTCGCGGCGCAATGGGTTATGCTTGGTTCTGGGGCGCGGCGGGCGCGGAAACGCTTGGAGCAATCACGACGATCAACTCTGTCGTCATCGCCGCCGCCGCGACCGGAACGCAAACAGCTGCGTCACTGGGCGCGAATGATAATTCCGCAAATGCGCTGGCGTTCGACGGCCTGATTTATCAAGCCATCAAAGGCGGCTCGGGCTCCTACGTATACACAATGGCGTCTGGGCCCGCAGGCAGCGGAACGCCGCTGACGTCGGACAGCGCCGGAGGAATTATAGAGATCGATACTGTCCTTAAATATATGTGGGATAATTATCGTCTCTCCCCTGACACATTATGGGTGAACTCTCAAGAGGCTCTCAATATTTCAAGAAAAATCTTGTCCGGTTCTCAGACCGCCGCGCAGCGTTTCGTGTTCGAGACTGCGCAGGACATGGTCGGAGGCGGCATCATGGTTCGGACCTATCTGAACCGCTTTTCTATGCAGGGCGGAGGGGCGATCGAAATCAAAGTGCATCCAAACATGCCCGCGGGCTCCATTCTCCTGACGACCAAGACGCTGCCGTATCCACTCGCTGGAGTAGGCAATGTGCTCCAAATCCGGACGCGACAGGACTATTATCAAATTGAGTGGCCGTTACGTACTCGAAGGTATGAATATGGCGTCTATGCAGATGAAGTGCTGCAGAATTACTTTCCACCATCGATGGCGTTGATCACAAATATCGGCAACGGTTGATTTTTTTTGCGGGAAGTGCGATGCCGCGATAATTGTAACGATATTCGCACTATCGAGCGCTTTGGTGAAATAATCGCATCGCAATTCAAGTGGCTATATTGTGGTCAATACTTAATAAGCGTGGCGCTGTATCGGATAAGGATAAGGCCATGAAGTTACGTGTCCCGGCCGGCTGCGATGCAGTTTCGCATCGCGGCCGCTTATTGCGGATAGGCGCGGATCGTTCAATCGAAGTCGATGACGCCGATTGGGTGGATCTCTTAACCCATGGCTTTAGCCCCTGGAGCGCCTTGCCGACGGCGGCGGACCTGTCACCACAATCTCCTGAAGACTCTGTGGATCAAGTCATGAACGCGACCCTAAAGAAGTTGCAGAGAAATTGTGCCGAACCGGTCTGCGCCAAGCCATTAAGTCCAGATGAGCCACTTCTTGATTCTGAGGCTAAGATCGCCGCGCGATCCATGGCGTCATCCAACCCCGAAATCGGCACTGTCTCGAAACTTAAGCGCTGCGAACTGTTTGCTCTTCTTCGGTCGAAGGGCGTGTCTGTGTCCTTGCCAGTGACCAACAATACATTACGGGCCTTGGCGCGCCACGCGCTTGGATGAGTCTTAAGTCTCATATGCAGCAAGCTATTTGCTTCATTTCCTAAACTGCGCCGGAGTTCTCACAATATGTGATAAGTCCGGGCGGGCAATCAATAATGACCACTCAACCGTTTAAAAACATGCTTGAGTTCGCCTCCTTACTTTCGAATTCACGGGTCCTCCCACGCGACGAAAGGAAACTCACGCCATGGCATCTCCTTCCGATCTCGTGAGCTTGGCCGATCTAAAGGCGTGGCTCGATATTGCGGGTACGGAGGACGACCTTCTTCTCGGGCAGCTGATCACGCAAATCAGTCGGGCGATCCTCAATGTGCTGGACCGTCCCTCTATTCTGCCGGGTTCATATACAGAAATGCTTGATGGAGGCAACGATATCATACTCACGCTTCGCCAATGGCCGGTTAATGCAATCTCGGCATGTAGCGTTAATGGCGTGCCCATTCCGCCATCTCCATCCATCGTGTCTGGCGCCGGGCCTCAAACGGGCTACGTTCTTGAACCCCCGGGTGTCGCGCCACCTGGCGTTATGCAGCGGCTTTCGCTGCGACGAATGCGCTTTCTGCGTGGCGTTCAAAATGTTTCGATCTCTTACTCGGCCGGCTATCAGATCAACTGCGAAATGGCTTCCGTGCCCAATGTGGCGCCGTACAATGCCATCGTGAGCGCGCCGTATGGAGACTGGGGAAGCGATGGCGGCGTGAAATACGTTGGCGGAGTGGAGTTGACGCCGGTCGCAGCTGCTCCAGCTCCCGGGCAATATGTCGTGGCGAATGGCGTTTATACATTTGCTTCGTCAGACGCCGGGACAAATGTGGAGATTACCTATGGTTATATTCCCGCCGATCTTGCAGCTTGCTGCATCGACTGGGCGGGAGAGCGTTACGCCTACCGCTCCCGCATTGGCCAGCGTTCGAAGTCCTTGGGCGGCCAGGAGACCATGACGTTTATCGTTAAGGATATCCCCGATTTCGTCGCGAGCGCCTTGCAGCCCTATCGTCGCGTCGTCACGCCATGAGCGATATTGGCTTCGATCCGATCGCTGTCCAAAACGCGCTTATGCGCGAGGCTGAGACGCTTTGCAGCGCTCTCGAAGGCCGAATTCGGCAGAAGCTGTCTGGTGAGGTCCTAAGTTCGCGTACCGGGGCGCTTGCCAACTCCATTTCGACGTCCATTGATGATGGTGGAACGGATGTATGCGTCTCCGCATCCAGTGCTGGAGTGCCTTATGCGGCGATCCAGGAATTCGGCGGTAAAACGGCTGCCCATGACATTCTTGCCGTGAAGGCGAAGGCGCTGGCCTTTGTGGCCGGTGGTGGCGAAATGTTCGCAAAACGCGTGCGTCATCCTGGCTCGACTATCCCGGCTCGCTCATATCTCGCAAGCACATTTGCGGACATGCAAGACGAGATAACAGCGGTATGGAAGCAGGCTGTGATTGAGGCATTAACACAGAATTGAGCCAGGTGACGTGTCGAGTTCGCCAGCAACTGGCGTCCGCTGTCAAACAACAGTCTCGCGGGGAGGCCGATGCCGTCCACAACAAGGGAAGCTGCGATTCAGGCACTTATTGGCGTAGTGAGCGGCGCCTATGCGTGGAAACTTGGCCCGGTACGCCGCCTCAAGCTTTGGAGTGACGTGCCGGTTGTGAGTAGGCCAGCATGTTTTTTTTTCGAGGGCGGCCAGGAGACCTATTCCTGGACCGAGAGCGCCGTGCCAAAGCGCATTATCGAAGTTAAAGTGTTCATCTATCTCAATTCAAAGGATTCGACGAGCGTAGGAGGCGCCCTTGTCAATGATGTGATGGACGCATTCGACTCTGCCTTTGCATTGTCGGGCGCTGACATCGCCACAGGGCGCAACACGTTGGGCGGCGCAGCCTACCATTGCCGAATTGATGGAAAAGTACTGAAGGATCCCGGCGACCTTGATGGCGACGCCGTTCTGATAGCTCCGATCAAGATTATTCTACCGTAGAAAGGACGGGCAATGTCCCAGGATGATTATGAGACAAAAGCCGAACGTCTGGCGGCGCTTATAGATCAATGGCATTTTGACGCCTTTAACGGGTCCGTCGTTGCCCGCGATGTCGAAATTTGGAATTTCGTGCGAAAGGCGACCGAAGAGTTGAAGCAGCGGCTAATTTCGACGATGCCGAGAACGGCGACGTAGAGGTTCGATTGCAACTCATTTATCGGTGTTCCTGGGCGAGTTCCTAAGGCAGGCGGACGGCAGGCCGTGAACGAGCTTAGACAAATAAGCTTGGCTTTAAGTTTGTTTAACGAGCGCTGCGTCGATTCAGGATGACGGTCGTGATTTTTGAGTGTGTAGATCGGGTGAGACTGCCTGATGCGTTGGAATAGAGTCACGGATAAGCTCGTATGAAGGAGGGTCTCAATGTATAGTTTCGGCTCGGGCGTGTTACTCGGAACCCGCACTGATATAGCCAATGCGACGCCGCTGAATTTTGGTTCGGTTCAAGAGGTTACGATCGAGGAAACAGCAACAATCAAGGAGTTGTACGGGCAGTATCAGCGGCCGCTTGCTGCGGCGCGAGGCACCATTAAGACGACAGGAAAGGCCAAGCTGGCGCGGATTTCCGGTCTGGCATTCGCCAACCTATTCTATGGCGTCACACCATCTACCGGCCAAATCGCCACTTCATTCGCCGAGGCGGGGGCGGTCGCTGCAGCGACGCCATTCACATTGACGGTGGCGAACGCGGGAACCTTCGTTAACGACGAAGGAGTTCTTTATGCGGCGACGGGGCTGCCGTTGACGAAGGTGGCGTCTACTCCATCTGCAGCGCAATATTCGGTTGCGTCTGGAGTTTACACGTTCAATTCGGCCGATGCCGGCAAGGCCGTGCTGACGAGTTATAGTTACACGTTTGGCGGATCTGGGCAGAAATTTGCAGTGGCTAATCAACTTTTGGGAACCACGCCGACCTTTCAAGCCGTTTTTTATACCTCCTTTCAAGGTCAGGCTATTTCGTTACAGCTCAACAATTGCACATCGACCAAATTGAGTTTTCAAACCAAGCTTGAGGATTTTGTTATGCCCGAGTTTGATTTTTCGTGCTTTGCGGATGCATCAGGCAATGTGATGACATGGTCGTTCGCGGAGGCGTCCTAAGGTGCGGCCGCTGAGGGAGATAATCCGGCTCGGCGATTGTGAATGGCCAGTGCGGCCGCTGACTCTTCGCCAGGTGCAGGAAATTGAGCCAATTCTGATGGCGGGAGAGCGCGAGTTGGTGGGTAGCGTCGCGGCGGCGGTCGCCATCATAGAGATTGGTCTACGACGCGATCACGCCGAGGCGGCGAAGTCGCTTGGGGAGATTGAAGCCACGGCCCCGGAAATCGCCGCCGCGATGGCGGCGGTCCTTCGTCTTGGTGGTTTCATAGAGACGTCTGTACAGGATTCGGCGACGCTTGGAAAGTCCGATCTGGGGGAAGCCTGAGCGGGCGCTCTGAGGGCAGAGCGTCCGCCCGCATCGATTTTGGTTTTATCTACGGGAGGCTCATGACCGCGTGCGGATATACGCCGTCGGAGATCGACGAAATGACGCTGTCCAATGTGCTCGACCTTTTTGCCTATTGGCGAGCCTCGCCTCCGGTGCACGAGATCTTGAAATGGGCGTACAGGTTGGAGGTGAAGCCTGAGCGGCCTCTTGCGCCAAGTGATAGCGATCCGAGTGGAATTGGCGCCCTTATTGCGCAATATCCGGAGGGCTTTGTACGAGCGCGCGATCGCGGATGACGCCATGCATTTCGCCTTCGTGGAGATCGGCGTATGTACGTTTTCAGATTTCCGTGCCTATGCAAACCGTTGAACGGAGGCGGATAGTAGTGACGCTCGCTATGGCATTGCGTCGATATCGAGCGCCCAGAGTCGCGGCTGCCTACATTCAAGCACCCGACTCGCCTCATTTAATTGTCGAAACTCCGCTATCGAACGGATGAGAGTTAAATTAAGGACCATCGCACATGACCGATGACGTCAC
The DNA here is from genome assembly GCA_963829515.1 of uncultured Alphaproteobacteria bacterium. Taxonomy (GTDB): domain Bacteria; phylum Pseudomonadota; class Alphaproteobacteria; order Rhizobiales; family Beijerinckiaceae; genus Methylocapsa. Next base: position 46,130 of record CAWHIP010000005.1, on the reverse strand, counting down.
TATTAGATTTGTCGCAGATGTTTCAGACCTACAAAAGGGAATGCAGCAGGCGACGGGCGCTATGGAGACGACGACGGGCGCTCTGCGTAATGGGGCGACGCAGATCAACGCTTCCTTCTCTTCGCTTTCGGAGGCGTATGCGCAAAATGTGAAGGAGAAGATTACAATCGAGGAAACCGCCGGCGACGCCCTGCTGGAAAGCGCCCGCCGCGTCCAGCAAGCCCAATATGAGATCGCCTTGGACGGCGTGATGCAGCAGTCCACGCTCATCAAGGAGCAGGGGCAGATTGGACAGATTTCACGCCAAGAGGAGCTTGCAAGCTTGCTTGCGCTCGACGGACAGCGGGAAGATATTGAGCGCCGGCGACTTGATGCGCAAAAAAGTGCGATCCAGGAAGGAACGACGGACTTTGCTGCGGCTCAGCGTGACATTGAGGATCTTGCAAGCCAATCGGCGCAAAAAAGAGAAGAGATCGAGCGAAGCGTCAATGACCAAATCGCCGCTGATTATCGTCGTAGCTTTGAGCGCATAGGATCGAGCGCCACTAGTTCAGTCATGGCCATGATCCAGGGGCACCAAACGCTCGCGCAGGCGGCGCAAAGGGTCACTCTTTCGATCATACAGTCCTTTGTCCAAGCTAGGGTGAAAATGGTAGCCGACTGGGCCTCCGGCATTGCGGCGCAGATGACGTTGACGTCGTCCGGCGAAGCGACAAAGACCGCGGCGGTCGCCGCAGGAAGCGCAGCGCGGACAGGGCTAGAAACCGCTGCTTCGACCGCCTCAACAACCGGGGCAATCTCGTCCGTTCTGCAAAGCATCAGCGCATCCGCGGCGGAGACCTTCGCGGGCATTTTCGGATTTTTGTCGCCGGTCATGGGCCCTGCAGCGGCCGGTCCTGCGGCGGCCGGCGAGGCGGCAGTCCTCAGCGTTGCGGGGGGCTTAGCGTCATTTGCCGTGGGCGCCTGGAGCCTCCCCAGCGACATGATCGCTCAGGTTCACCAGGGTGAGATGATTGTGCCTGCTGGTCCAGCGGCTGCGCTCCGCAGCGCGATGGACGGAGGCAACGGGATCGCCGGCGCGGTACACGTGCACCACGCTACGAATTTCAATATTCAGGCCATTGACGCCGCCGGTGTGAAGCAGTTCTTCAAGGATCATGGCAAGACTATTCTGCGCTCAATCAATGAAAGTGTCCGCACTGGCTCCCATCTTGGATTGTCAAAACTTGGCTCGGCTTGATGAATGACGGGATATCTGACAGGCGTCAATCTTCTCCCGGGAGTAGGAGAATGGGTTTATGACACTCTCAAGCATGATCTGATCACACAATGGACGGGAACAACAGAAAGCGTCCCGGGCGGGTCTGAAACCACATGGCTCCCGACTGCATCCCAGATCGACAATTATCATGGCGCGCCAGGAGGTTCGGTCTCTGACTATACTACAGCGATCAATCAGTTGCAGACCGCATTTCCTAGCTGCACAACCGTTGCGCTGGTTTGCGCATGGTTCGGAAACTCTCGGGACATCACTGCCTGTCAGATCTACCCCAGCACAATTCATAATGGGCTGATGTATCAGCCGGAAGTCGAAGCCGGCCCTGGCTATGCCACCTGGGCGGTCTCTTCGCTATTTGGTTCAAATCCGCTCGCGTATGATGCTTTTGGCAACGTCATTCAGCCCCCAACACCGTATCCTGGCATCATTCCGCTTAGCAAACCGGATGGAGTCCACAATGCTTATGGAGGCACACCCTCCGATCAATCGATTGTTCGCTGCATAAGGGACTTAAAAGAGCGAGGACTTCGCGTCGTCTTCTATCCATTCATTCTCATGGACGTTCCAGGCGATTACCCTTGGCGGGGCAGGATCGGCTACAATTCCCCTGACATATCGTCCGCCGCAACGATTGCTGTGAGCAATTTTCTGGGCAATGCGGCCACGACGGATTTTACGCAAGTTCCAGAAAGTCTTACTGTGTCCTATTTGGGTTCGCAGACAGATTATACATATCGGCGGATGATTTTGCATTACGCGAATATATGCGTCATTGCCGGCGGTGTAGACCTATTTCTGATTGGATCTGAGCTTCATGACCTCGAAATTATCCGCGGGCCGGCTTGGACGCCCGCCGGGACCATGGATACAAACGGCGATGCGGTTTGGGATTACCCTTTTGTCGACGGATTGGTGACGCTAGCTAACGACGTGCGCGCGGTCTTCGATTTGGCCGGATTGAGCAAAGATCTCAAGGGGCTCCATAATCTGATCAGTTATACGGCTGACTGGTCCGACTGGATGGGAATCCAACAGCCTGACGCGCCCGTCCAAAACAACGTTCCATGGACAAGCGCCATTGGACAATTTCCACATCTTGATCAGCTTTATGGCAGCCCGAATATAGACCTTGTGTGTTTCGACAATTACCTGCCAATCAGCGATTGGACAACAGGGACCGGAGGACTCGACGCGATCCATTGGGCGGACCCAAAGCCTACGACTTGGCCGCCTTCTACAATCGCTATGAATGGCCTCGGACTAACGGGCGCGCCAACCATCTACAGCAAGCCTTATCTGAAGGCGAACATCGAAGGTGGCGAAAAATTCAATTGGTACTACGGCGCATCAAATAATTTCGGTGTTGGCTTGGATCCGAATGGAAGCAATCTTCAGGTATCACTCTGTGACGGCGATAGATTGGTGCAGAATCGCCAGCCTTATTTGGCAAATCAGCAACTGCTCGCCAACAAGTGTCTTCGGTGGTGGTGGAATAACTCCCATCAGGCTGTTTATGACCGCGGCGATGGTTCCGGTTGGTTGCCGCATGGCCCAACGACAAAGTGGATCGCCCAATCTAAATCGATATCCTTCCCGGAATACGGTTTCCCGAGCTGCGATAGAGCGACGAATCAACCGAATATGTTCTACGACGCGAAGTCAACGGAGAGCGGGACGCCCTATTGGTCGATTTGGGTGCCGGTGGACGGTGCCAAATATGCGCCAAAAGACGATCAGATCATCCAACGTTTAGCTCTGCAGGCGATTTACGAATATTGGACTACGGACGGTAATAATATGGCATCGGGCGGAGGCGTGAAAATGATTGAACCGTCCTTCATGTCGGTCTGGAACTGGGATGCTCGTCCGTTTCCCACATTTCCGGCGAGGACGGATATTTGGGGCGACGCAGGCAATTGGGCGGCGGGAGATTGGCTAGGCGGCAAAGGACCTTTCATATCGCCGCCGCAGCCCGATCCGCCGCCGCCGATTGGGGTATATCCAACCTTTCCCAACCTGATCGGGCAAGGGTGGAGCATAAATTATAGACCGCAATTCGCAACAATCCTGGCGGAACATGTGTCAGGACGACACAGCCGTGGGGCGCGCAGGTCGACGCCGGTATTTGAAATCGACATCACCTTCGATCTTTTGCGGATGGATGTGCCATATTTCGAGCTGGAAACACTCCTTGCCTTTGTGAAACAACAATTGGGACAAAAAGAGCCCTTCTTTTTCCCATTTCCGGCGGTGCTTGATCTCGGCACCGCGGTACTTTGCCGCTTCGCAGATGACGTCGAGAGTTTCGAAGAGTTCTTGGCGCGGATCTGGGAAACGCAGTCGATCACACTGCGTACAGTGAAGGGAGAATGACTGTGAGTCCTCCCATCTTTTTGATGCCCCCAGGCCAAGGCTGGTCGGTCCACAAAAGGCCAACATTTTCGACCCGAGTTGCCTCTCATGTCTCGGGGAGGGAGACACGAACACCGTTTTATTCCTATCCCATCTACGAGTTCGAAGTGACGATCGATGGGCTGGACGCTCTGGGCAACTTTCCCGGCCTAGGGGTCGATTCGCTTCAATCTCTCTTTGGCTTCTACCTCCAATGCCAAGGCCAGTTTGGCACTTTTCTTTACATAGACCCAACGGACAGTTACGTCGTCGGGCAGACCATTGCGACCGGCGATGGCGCGACGACAGCCTTTACGATGGTGCGGACGTTCGGCGGCTTCACTGAGCCGGTTGGATGGGTTTTAACGTCGCCACCTCCTGTCATCTATGACAATGGAACGCCAGTTAGCAGCAACGCCTATACACTTGCGGCGCCAAGTGGAGCCAACAACGTTCTGACCTTTGCCACGCCTCCCATAAGCGGCCATGTCATCACCGCCAATTTTTCCTTCGCATATCAATGTCGATTTCTTGATGATCAAAATGATTTCGAGGAGTTCATGCAGGGGTTATGGAGCGTTCAAAGCTTGAAATTCAGATCGGTGAAGCCATGAGAAGCGCGTCGGCGGGGCTCATCAACTTTTTGAACGCTCTCCGTTTGGGTTCGGACGCCCAGGCGCTGGTCGCCGATTGCTTTACGTTCACGTTGCGCACTGGCCTAATTCTCACGTATACAAACGCCGATGTCTCGATTCTCCTCAACGGCAGCACATATCTTGCAAACTCGGTGCTTGTCGACGGCCTAAAATTAAAATGTTCCGTGGGCCTTGATGTTGACCAGCAACAGGTCACGCTTTCGGCGAGAGAGAGCGATACAGTGGGAGGCATACCGTTTCTTCAGGCGGTACGCAATGGTTTGCTTGACGGTGCCGAAATACAACGGGAGCGCGCATTTCTTACGGAATGGAACAGCGCGCCAATCGGAAGCGCCATCTTGTTCAAGGGGCGGGTCGGAACGATTGATCGCGTTGGCCGAACAGGGGCTCAGATCACGGTCAATTCAGATCTGGTCTTGCTCGACATGGATATGCCTCGAAATATCTATTCGCCCTCCTGTCAACATATTCTCTTTGACTCCGGTTGCTCCCTTATTAAGAGTGCGTTCGGGTCTTCTGGCGTGGTCGAGTCCGATTTAACAAGTCAAACCATCAACTGGTCCGGTGCATCATCAGCATATACCCAAGGCACGATCACATTCTCCGCGGGTGTAAATACCGGCGCTACGGCCAACGTCAAGACCGCGAACTCAAATTCCTTGACGCTTGCTACTCCGCTTCAAAGTGCTCCGGCGATCGGCGATACGTTTACCGTTTACCAAGGTTGCGATCATAGCCAAGCAACTTGCGGCCCAAAATTTAACAATTCGGCGAATTTTCGCGGCTTTCCGTACGTCCCGCCGCCTACTTATGCGATCTGACAGGGATGCTTGATATGGAACAACGGGCTCTTGTCGTCGCTGAGGCGAGAACTTGGATCGGAACGCCCTATCACAATTGTGCCGATATAAAGGGGGCGGGTGTAGATTGCGCTATGCTTCTGATCCGCACTTTTGTCGATTGCGGAGTGCTTGCCGCGATCGATCCACGGCCGTATCCGCCTGATTGGCATCTTCACCGCAGCGACGAGCGCTATCTCGGATTTATTAGAAGCCGATTTGTTGAGGTCCAAAATCCGTTGGCCGGCGACATTGTGGTTTTCCGCTACGGCCGGTGCTTTAGCCACGGGGCGCTCATCACAAAGGCTGAACCACTTACGATCGTTCATGCGTTTCATCCTGCTCGACGTGTGCTCGAAGAGCTTTTGGCAACAAATCCAGCGCTTGCAGATCACAAGCGGGCGCGGCGCTATTTTAGCCTCTGGCCGGGAACATCTGCATGAGCTTTCTACGTATGGCGAATAAATCCAAGCAGGCTTGGAGTTATGAATATTCCGGCTTACAGATTCAGTCATCCACTGCCGGGGTTCCAATTCCGATCGTTTATGGAACCAACAAAGTTGGCTTCAATATGATCTGGCAGGGCGGTTTTTTTGGCGTTCCTGAATATAGCGCGTCATCCGGCGGCAAAGGAGGAGCGCATGAGACAATCTCCGATTACTCGTATTATGTCGCCGCTGTTCTTGGCCTTTGTGAGGGTCCCATAGCGAGTGTGGGCACAATTTGGTCCGGGACGGCGGTGGAGACGTTGGCGTTATTAGGATGGACCCTGTACCCGGGCGCTACGCCGCAAATGCCTTGGTCCGTTCTGACGAGCGAGTTTTCGAGCCAGGCGATGCCATACGGCGGGCTCGCCTACGTATGTTCCTCAGCGTTCTATCTCGGGTCCAGCGCAAATTTCCCGACCCTTAATTTCGAGGTCAGCGGCGTACTTTCCTCACCTTCGGTTTCAGCCGTCGTGAATGGCATTGACGCGGATCCGGCTTTATTGGTCCAGGACTTCCTGACCAATTCGCAATATGGCGTAGGGTTCCCGGCGGCTAGTATCAATGCGACCACTCTGCTTGGCGTATCAGGCGATGCGTCGTACCAGACATATTGCCGGGCTTCTGGACTAGCTTTCTCGCCGGCTCTTGTAAATCAAGAAACGGCGAACAGCGTTTTGGCGCGGTGGCTGCAGCTGACCAACTCGGCGGCAGTGTGGTCGGGTGGGGAACTTAAATTTGTTCCCTACGGGGACAGTTCGGTAACTGGCCCGCTTCATACTGGCGAATCCATCACATTTAATCCAAACACATCGCCGATTTACAATCTTGCGGATGACGATTTTGTCCATAACGGCGGCGATGACCCGCTGTTGGTTACGCGCTCTGATCCATACACGGCCAAAAACTGGTTGACCGTTGAAATCTCGCAGAGGAGCGTCCAATACAGCTCAGTGCCAATCGAGGCATGGGAGCAGGATTCGATTGAGCTTTACGGCCTCCGTAAAGGCTCCACGATTACGGCTCATGAGATTTGCGATCCAGCTGTGGGGCAAATTGCCGCGCAGTTGATCCTTCAGCGCGGCCTAAGTATCCGTAATACCTATCAATTTAAGCTATCTTTTGAATATTGCCTGCTCGAGCCCATGGATATTGTTACCCTGACGGACGCGGCTCTCGGTTTATTCCAGCTTCCTGTTCGGATCACTTCCATCGAAGAGGACGACGCCGGGCTGTTGAGCGTAAGCGCGGAGGATTTTCAGGTTGGTTCGGCAACGGCGACGACCTACACTGTCCAGACCAGCAACGGTGACGGCTATGATAGCGCGGTGATCCCTGACGCCATCAATGCTCCGATCATTTTTGAGCCGCCGGCGTCCTTGACGGGAGGGAGCCCACAGGTGTGGATCGCGGTGTCAGGAGGAGCCGGTGGTACAGCGGACGCGAAATGGGGCGGCGCAAATATCTATGTTTCATTAGACGACTCAAGCTACAGTTTTATTGGAGAGACAGTCAATGGTCCAGCGCGCCAAGGCGTATTATTGGCGAGCCTGGCCGCGCCATCCGGAGCCAACCCAGATATTAGTCACACGCTTGCAGTTTCTCTTGTAGAATGCGGAGGAACGCTAGCGTCGGCGACAGAGCTCAACGCAAGAAACGCTGCCACCCTTGCAATTGTCGATAAAGAGCTTTTGGCGTATGCGACGGCTACTCTGACTGGGGCCAACACCTACAACTTGACCTATCTTGAGCGGGGGCTCTATGGATCGACTCCGACGGGGCATTCGTTGGGGGCTCCGTTCGCGCGGCTAGATGGAGCCATTTTCAAGTATAATTTGCCGAATAATTATGTAGGCGTCCCAATTTATTTTAAATTCCAGAGCTTTAATATTTGGAGACTAGGGCTTCAGGATATTTCGACATGCGCTGTTTATGATTATACCCCAACGGGCGCGGGCGCTGTTGGACCGGTTACCACCGCCTTGCTCTCTGGAGCAAACCTCGACTACGGGCTCGCGAGCCTTTCAGTCAATTCATTTGACGATTTCGGCCTCGCATCGGATCCTTACACCACAACCATAGATTTGGGATTGGCGTCAGCATGAGTATTCAAGTTAAGCGACGACGTGAGGGTGCGAGCTTTCTCTCTAGTTATGTCGGCGCAGCGGGCGAACTTTTGGTCGACATTACCAACAATAGGGTTCTCGTTCAGGATGGGTCGACTCCGGGTGGTTTCGCCGCGGCGAAATTAAGTGACGTTCCATGCGCGCCGAGCGCGCATGGCGCGAACATTCAGTTCGGGATTATTGAGGATCTGATTACGTGCTCTGGAGCCTCCAGTGTCTCGACCCTGCAAATCCCGAGCCGTGCGATTGTCTTTGCGGTCTCGGTGTATGTTGTGACAACGATCACGGGTGCAGCGTCCTTTAACGTCGATGCGACGGCAGCATCTGGTGGAGCTGGTGGGACGTCCAGCGGCCAATTCGGTGCGGGCCTGGGGATTTCCTTGGGTTCGAATAACTCAGGTGTTATTGGACCAACGGCTTGGTATGTGAGCTCGACGATCAAGCTTACCGCGAACGGCGCAAATTTTACGGGTGGCCAGGTACGGGTTGCAATTCAATATGTGATGTGCGGGCCTCCGGCGTCGTAGTGAGAGCAATAGAAACCGCATTTTGAAGCTGCCGATCGGCGGCTTTTTCTTTGCTTAGGATCTGATATGGCGACCACGACAGTATTGCCGCTTACGCAAGGGCTTTGGAGCCTTCTTGGCGCCGGGCCTCTGATGGTTCAGGCACGATCCTCCCCCGCTTGCTATGTCATTTCTGATACGCAACCAGAGCTAGGAACGCTCGGATTTAGATTAGGAACTGACGAGATTGACCAGCTCTGGACCACGAGCCAAGTCTGGGCGTCGACGGCCGCGTCGACGGGGGGCGCAATCGTGTTCGGTCCGATAACCTAGAGACAAGGGGCATACACTATGGCGGTGGCGACAAATACACAGTTTCTCTCAGAGGGAAGTTGGGCGCCGCTTGGACTGGGCCCGTTTCTCGTCGAGGCGGGACCAAATCCGATCCTTCTTTGGTGGGGCGGCACAGCGCCTAATCAAGGAGCGACTGGAATCATGATTGATGCGGAGCACAAGCAGGAGATCTGGACACCGACAGAGGTCTACGCGTCGACGCCTGTCACAAGCGCCACGATCACCTTTGCTCCGATTAGCCGAATTAACGGCTCGTCCTCCGTGGGGACAATAGATTTCAGCATGGGAACGAATTCTTCGCTTTTAGCCGCAATCGCCGCCTAATCTTAGGGGACAACATATGGCATTACCAACTATTAACGTCACCCCGGGATCGGGTGCCACTGTCAACACGCTTCCGAACGCCCCGCAAGCGACCGCAAGCAGTGTTGCGGTCGCGCTGGCGTCAGATCAGATTGGTTCAGCGGGGACCCCGGCAAGCGCCGTTTTGTCAGTCCAGGGTGTAGCAAGCGGGACCGCGGTGGCCGTATCAGCGGCATCTCTTCCTCTTCCGACAGGGGCGGCTACCGCAGCAAATCAGGCCTCTTTGATCACTACCCTAGCTGGGACCGCGGCACGAGCCGTGATCGCTGATCCGTCGTCCGGAAACGGCGCCTATATTGCGCAGTTCCACAACGCTGATAACCAGGCTTTGGGAACGGTTTACGGCGTTTTGACCGGCGGCGTCGATCAGCTCGTGAATGGGTCGGGGAATCTTGATCGGAAGCGGTCGGTCGCCGGCGACGGGATGCCGATCACTGGCCTCGCCGCCGAAGTGCCGATGATCTTTAACGGCGCGAGCTATGATCGGCTCCGCTCGGTCATTGGCGACGCTGCGTCTTCGACCGGCATAGTGCAGGAGGCTGTGGCGCTCTGGAATGGCGCGACCTATGACCGTTGGTATGGCGACAAGACCAACGGCGCTTGGGTCAATGTGAAGGCGCTTCCGTCCCTTCCCCCAGGAGCCAATATCATTGGCAAGGTTGATATCGACCAGACGACTCCGGGAACGACTAATGGCGTGACTGTCGTTGGGGGGGCGCTCACGCTAATTGATCGGTCTGGCTATATTCGAGGCGCGGTGAGCGCGGCGACGGTGCAGGCCGCTGGCGGCGCGGCCTCGCACAATTATGCACCCGGCGATACGCTCGCCTTGCCAACTGGAGCTGGCGTCGTCACGCCGGCGCTTTTGAATGTCGCGACCACGCAGGTCGTCTCCGCGACCGTCGCTGCTGGCGGCTCCGGCGGGACGAGTGGCACGCAAACCGTCACCGGCACCACGGGGACTGGCACCAAGTTCCAGGCTTCAGTGACGGTCTCTGGCGGCGCGATCACGGCGGTTCTTTCTATTAGCGTGGCCGGCTCCTACACCGCGAATCCGCCGACGCCGGCTGCAGAGCCCGTCACTGGCGCAAGCTTAAGCGGCGCTCAGCTCAATGTTGTACTCGGCGTTGGCTCCCTGACTGTCAGTATGGCAGGCGTCTATAGCGCGCCGCAGACGAACCCTATCACACCGGCCTCGACGTCGGGCTCCGGGACCGGCTCGATGGTGAACCTTACGAGCTTTACGCCGCTGTCGACGCCGGTCTTCGCGACCAACACGTCCAGGCAATATCTTAACTTCCGCAATGAAAGCACGTCTTTAAATCTTGGCGCGTCCCTTAACGGGACGGCGGCTTTCGGTGCTGTCGGGACAGCCACTTTCGGGCCCAGCGGAGACGGATGGAATGAGTCCGGCAATCGCGTCCCGGGAAACGCCATATCGCTGATCGGGGGCGCGGCGTTCCAGCAATTCACCGCCTGGGAAGCCTGAGACAGGAGCTCGTAAGGATGCCTCGCATTTTTGGTTATCTTCTAGTGGCTTTGTATTTGGCCGCCGCTACAGTCGATGTCTGCGCTGTCGAAACAAAAGCCCATCCGCCGACGGCCGAAACCTTCGGCGCAAAACTCCGACGCCTTGCCGCTGCCGCAAAGGTTGGCAATCCGGCTATTAACCCACCCCTGATCGGCTCGAAGCCGTGGAAGGTCCTGAGCGGTGCATGGGCCGCCAGCACGGCCTACACGGTCGGTCAGCTCGTATCCAACGGCGGTGTCGCCTATATCTGCACGTCGGCGGGAATGTCGGCGTCGTCGGGCGGCCCGACGGGAACCTCGCTCACGACCGTCATCACGGATGGCACGGCGCGTTGGATCTATTATGTCGGCTCGGTCGGCGATCAGGTGTCGAATGGCGGCTGGGTCTTCCAGATCGTCACGGCGGGAGTGCCGGCGACTTCAGGGACTGGCCCGACTCCTTCGTCTCTGACGGATGGCTCCATCATCTGGGCGGTCGTTGGCAGGCAGACCGCGCCAGTCGTGACATGGGGTGGGGTGTCTCACAATGCCTCTTACAACAACCGCTATAACCTGACGACGACAGCGTACCTTGCAAACAACACCGGTCCAATTCGATTTACGGGCGGCGTGCCGAAAAAAAATGGCGGCGGCTTATATTTGCCGAGCGTTAGCAGTTATCCTCAAACGGGCAACACCGGTGGATATAACCAGGCTAATTTTCAGTCCATGCAGTTTGTTCTGAACGATAGTCAAGTAGAGTTTCAATTTTATTATGGGACGGCCGCTCGCTTTATTGTTGATGGATCTTATGTTAGCGCAAATGAGTTTATCCTTGATTTAACAAACGGTGGGTACGTCTATTACACGCTCGACTTCACCAATGTCGGAGGCCGCGCGCGCCATGATGTGACGGTTGAGTGGTATATCGTCGGAGGCATGGCGGTCGTCTCGACCAATCCGACAGGGACCATCAACTATCCATCCGTCCAGGACGATTTCGGGGTCGCGGTTATCGGAGACTCGATGTCCGTCAATCTCGGCGGATCGGATATGTCGATGGCTTATTTCACCCGCTTCGCCAAGCGAGTTGGGCTGCCGGATGCCGTAATCATGGGGCTGAGCGGCACGGGGATGACGACGTCCGGCGCCTATCAGACCTACATCGGCCATGCGCTTGGGGACCTTGCGGCTCTAAACGCCTTCAGGCCCCTCGGCCTGATCGTGCTCCAGTCCAGTTACAACGATGCCGCTCAGGCGAATGCGGGCGCGCTTGTCCAGGCCGCAACTATTACGCTGGTGCAGGCGATCCGAGCAGTCTATCCAACGGTTCCAATTATCGTGACCGGGTATGCTCAAAATAATAAGAGTACGCATCCACAAAGCAACTATAGCACGGTTGTTGAGGGGGGCGCGGCGGCCGGCGTCGCGGCGGTTCAGGCGGCGGGCGACAATCTCACATTCTGGATACCCCTGTCGATAGCGGTCCCAGTTCCGATCGTGACTGGAACCGGCGGTTTAGGCTCGCCGACGGGTGACGGCAACGCCGACTATGATGTAGCCTCGGATTTCCTGCACCCGAGCGACAGCGGGAGCGACCTTTGGAGTCGGGTGCTCGAGGCCGGCTATCGCGGTATCATCGCGCAGATGCCGTGACTGAAGAGAAAGAAGCTTGCAAGCCGACCGTCGCCGCGGCTTATGTTAGATCGCGGTGATGGTCTAGCGATTGATTGCGCGAATGGAGGCGCTGCCAGACACGCGCCCCGTGCTACTCGCGGTGACCTGCGTCGGGGAAGCCAAGCAATGGCTGCTGAAGCTCCCGCTATCTGAATAATCAAAGCCATTTGTCCGTGGTTGATGGCGGGGCTCGCGTGAGTTGGGTAGGCGCGGTCGTGCGGAGACATGCCGGCCGGCTGGTACAGCGTTGAGTCCGATAGGGGACAGCTAGCGGCGAACGTTTCAGGCCCGAAGCGTTCATCATCGTGCTTGGGCGGCTTCCGTTCGGCGCGCGACAGCGCGCCTTGCTCAGTAGCCGTTCTGTAATTGCGCCGATCGAGGATCGGGGCCCATTCACCGGCAACCACCGTCTCCGTTTCTCAAGCGGCGCAGGCCGCGCCATCTAATTGTCAGGAGCCGCTGCAAACTCCTTCGCGGGACTCCAATAGGAGAGCAACATGTCGAGATTTATCGCGGCGGTGAAGCATGAAATTTATTTGGTGCGGCAAAAGCTGCGCATCGCGGCGTGGGCCAATTTCTTCTCACTTTGGAAATGAAACGCAAGCCCCTCACGCAGGGCGACGAAGACGGGTTCTGCGGCCTTTATGCGGTCACGAATGTGCTTAGTCTCCTGTTCCCGGTAGATATGGATGAGGTGCTCCGCGCAGACGTGTTTAAGACGCTCGCAAGGAACACCATTAGCAGGTGGCCGGATGTCGTGTGGGACGGAACTCATGTTGGCGACATCCGATCTATGCTTGATGCAGGGAGCGCTTTCCTTCGGTTGCGTGGGTGCCGCGTAGACTGGGAGGAGCCGTACCAACATAGGCGTTTCTCGGAATTCGGCGAGTTCGTTAGGGAATTGAGATGGCGAATTGAGGGCGACGACGCTTTCGCGATCGTCGGTCTTACTAAGCCGTGGGAGCATTGGACGGCGACGCATCGTGTCACGGCGCGCCAGATGATCATGACCGATTTATGCCGAATCAAGCGCATCCCATTGGCAAGGTGTGGCGTCCATGGCGCCGGCGCCGATTACGAGTTCGACTGCCGACAGACCTTCATTCTGCGGCGCGCGCCGCAATAAAGGGCGACCCTCATGACTACCCGTCAACAAATCGCCGTCAGTCTTTTCGTCGCCGATGGCTATGACTTCAACAGGCGCCGCCGCGGTGATCGGGAATTTCAGCCAGGAGTTGGGCGTTGATCTCCGCTCGGGCTACGCCGAGAAAGCAGATCATGGCAGTCAGGGCGTCGCACAATGGCGCCTGTCGCGCCTGGAAGCGCTTACTGATTTCTGCGGCGAACGTGGGCTCCATTCCGGCATGCTGGCGGCGCAGATCAAATTCGCGATCTTTGAGCTCGCCAAGGACTATCCCGATCTTGACAAGGATCTTCGGGCTGGCGGCGATATCGACAAGCTGACCGCGCGGGTCTGTTGGGATTACGAGCGGCCTTCCAAATCGGCTGCAAATCTCGCTAACCGTATTAAGCAGGCGCATATCGCATTCAACGAATATGTTGCGGTGAGCGGGGCGCATACGCCGCCAGCGCAACAGCAGGCCGAAGTCTCAAAGGCCAAGAAGAATGCGGCGACGCACCAAACCAATGTCGGTATGGGTGTTGTCCTCGCGGGCTTGATCGGCTTCCTGCATTCCAGGTTGGAGATCCCGGCGCCGATCTTGGCGGCGATCGGCGGCATTCTTGGGTTGGCAATCCTCTATTCCCTCATTGAAGCAAGAAAGGCCAAAGCCGTGATTGCGGTCGCTGCATCGAAATCGTCGCCAAAGTTCGCCTCGCCGGCGGAACTAGAAAAGCCGATAGCTGCCTCCGCGCCGATCGAGTTCGGCTCGAAGCCAACGGGCGCGCCGGAATGGATTTGGGTCGAAAACCTGGGTCTATGGGTTCGAGGCGCCCATCCTATGCCGCCGCCAGCGCCCGCCGCCGTTGAAGTCCCGTCGGTCCAAATGCTCTCGATCGCGCCGGCGGACATGGATCTGCTCGCCGAAAAGATCGTCACGAAGATGCTCGCGCCTGTGGCGCATAAATAGGAGCTTGTCATGCACACGTTTTGGGTTGCGGCAGGCTGGCCGCTCGTCTTCATCTTGGCGACCGCCGTTGTCTATATCGTTTATCTGCGGCCGAAACTCGCGGAGACCGCGCGAGTTCTCGGCAAGCCGGGGAAGCTGGCTGATCCGGCGCTTTCGGTGTGGCAGAAATTCCTCGTCAGGATCGATGGCTGGAAAACGCCGATCCTCCTCTGCCTTGCCGCCTGCGTAAAAGCTGCGGAGCAGGTCCTTGGAAGCCTCGACGCAAGCACGATCGCGGAGATCAAAACGCTGCCTTGGGCCGATGTCTTCGACGCCGCCACGGCGAACAAGATCGCGGCGGGAGCAACCATCCTCGCCTGGGTCGCGCATGTCTATGGGTTGAACCAAGCGGCCAAGACGCAGCCACAGGCTTAGCCTATGACCGCGATCTTCAACACCATCGGCGCGTTTCTCTCGTCCCTCGGCGGCTCTGTGCTCACGCCGCTTTTTGGCTATCTCGGTCAAAGGAGCAGCGCGGACCTTAGCGCCTTCACGACGGCCGGCCAATTCGACCTCCAGGCCTATCAGGCCTATCTCGCCGCTCAGGCGCAGGCGAATCAGCTCAAGACGTCCGCCAATACATGGTGGGGTGCGCGCTTCATGGTATTCGCTTTTGGACTTCCTGCAGCGCTCCATTGGGCGGCGGTCTTTTGGGTGTCGGCCTTCCCGCAATTCGGGTGGGTCGTCCCAGCGGTTCCATCCGCCTATGCGAACGCGGAGCAGATGATTGCCTTGAGCTTCTTCATCCTCGCGCCGGCGATGCCGATCGCTTCGGCCTTTGCATCCTGGGTGCATCGGCAATGACCAGTCCGCTCCCTCTGATTTCCAACATCCTCTCAACGCTTAGGAATATCGCAGCCACTCAGGCTGTGATCATTGCCAACCAGGAGAAAGAAATGGCTACGATCGCAGATGTTCAAACCGCCCTCGCAGCCGTTCGGGCGAGCAATGAGGCTTTGATTTCCGCCTTCAATACGGAGCGTGCCGCTGTCGCCGCAGCCGCTACGACCCAGCAGGCAGCCGACCAGGCACAGCTCGATGGCGTGGTGTCCCAACTAAATGCGTTGAAAGCGAGCACTGATAGCGCTGTCACAGCTGTAACCTCGATCTCGGGGTCTGAGGGAACGCCAATGGCGCCGGTCGCGTAATGGTTGTCGGCGCAAGAGCCTGCGGCAGGCAAGATCCCGGCCGCGCTCCGTGACCGCATAAGCGGTTCAGTTGTCGCCATCTGTCAGGGCGATGAGACTTTAAGGTCCTGAGCTTGAAGAGGTTGAGATTACAACCTCGGTCCACCATTCCAAAGTCTGGGGTTAAGTCCGTGTGACGACCGCGAAAGGTGGCATTATCGTTCGAGCTCCCCGCCGACATGTGCGCCATAGATGCGAAGCCGGCAAATGTTGGCGAATCGGGAAATAGTTTCGCCGGGCCCGCCGTCAATATTGTCTGAGGAGTATACGATGCGTCCTGAATTTTCTTCCGCTGCATTGATTATTTCAATTTGGGCCGGTGTCGTCGGGGCATGGATTGGGGCGATTGAGCAGCCTTTTCAGCCTTTTGAAAGCATGAGTTGGGCGGCGCTCTTCGGCTCTCTCTCAGCGACGCTCTTTGTGATCAATGGCCTCCTTCTGTGCTGAACATATAGAGTCCGTTGGAGAAAGATTATCGCTTGCAGCTGGGGCGGTTTGTGAATGTTCACGAATTACAATCAGCGTTGCGCGGATCATTAGCTAATTATTACCGGCGCCGGCCGAGCGGACGCAGATGAATATATGACGGAATCTACGTGTCGAATCGCCTGGTGTTTAGGCTATGATCGTTTCCTCCACACGCATCGTCACGCGATACCTATTATCGCTATATTGGCTAAACTCGCAGGCGTCGAGGGACGCGGTCTCAAGCTTTTTAATGCCGAACACATAGGGAGTCAGCGCTTTGTGTCATTATCGTTATGAGCGCGTGGATAATCGCATCAATGTGCAACTCTCTGGCTTCAATCTGCGCACGACCGTGGCGAAGATTGACATCGGGGCCTAATGGGTAACTTCAAAAATCTCTATTATCAAAGTGGCCATGCCGACGGGCGGGTCGATAGGCCGAGCATGTCGTGCAAGCAGAAGGTGCCGAAAATGACTGATAGCGGGGGCAACCTTTGGAGCACAGTAGGCGCCGGTGGTTTTGGAGCACTGATTGGGGTTGCCGGGACGATCTTGACAGCTATGATCAATCGACAGCCCCCGATGGCGGCGATGATCGACGCACGTATTCGAACGTTGATCGAGGGCTATGAAAGGCGGATCAGCGATCTCCGACATGAGATAACAAAGCTTGAAGGCAAAGTTGACGCGCTGACCAGGGCGTTGGACGAAGCTCGCATGCATCGCGGCCTTGGCCTATGACGCGGACGCTTTCACGCTACAGAGTATTGATTTCCGCTAGGAGTTGACACGGGAGCGAGAATTTTTTGCTAAGAATTGACCCATGCTTTGAACTCGCCCTGGTTGTTTTCAGCGGGGGGCGACGGAGTGTCGGACACGGCATTGTTTAGCGTCTTCCGCCGTTGACAGCGAAGCCTGGTCCGGAGACGTGCCAAGGAGCACGCTCGTCGTACGCGCCTTCCGGGCGACGCACGCCGATAAATCGCATCGCGCGCGGTTCGAAGTCGAAGTTGGGCGCCTTCACGTGGAGCTTCGGATGCTGGCAGAAGTGAGCGCGACCAAGCGAGGCTATGCGCTGGCACCGCCCGTCGAAGAGCAGCATGCGGCTGTGCTCGCTTTCCTTTACATTCACGCTCGGATCGCAACTGCAATTCCGCCGCGCCGCAGTTCATCGCAGCGATCGGTCCACCAGGCCATCATGCGGACGCGCTCATCCCAAAAGTCCGCGCGGGCGTAGGGGCGCCGGGCGCTATCGTTATCGACATGAGCGAGTTGGCGCTCGATGGCGTCGGCGTTCCACAGGCCCGCTTTCGTTCAGCATAAGAAGACGCCGCAGAGCGGAAACTATGGCCGGTCATTTCCTCCTTTTCGAAGCCGAGACGGCGAAGCGCCGCGTTGATCGTGTTTTCGCTCACGGAGCGGCGGCATATTGCGGCTGCGTGGCGGAGTAAAACCCGGCCACTTTTGGGGGTGACCTTTTCCGGATTTTGATTCGGAAGGGCGGCCGGGGATGTTTGCGATGGAGACTTACGCAGCGGTTCGACGGTTTATTTTTGTCGAGGGAAAGAGCCGGCGCGAGGCGGCGCGGTTTTTCGGATTGAGCCGGGAGACGATCGCCAAGATGTGCCGCTATTCGGCGCCGCCTGGCTAGGTGCGGACCAAGGAGCTCGAAAAGCCGAAGCTCGGATCGCTGGTTCCGGTCATTGACGCGATCCTCGAGGCCGACAAGACGGCGCCGCCTAAGCAGCGACATACGGCGAAGCGGATTTTCGAACGGCTGCGGATCGAGCACGGCTTTCTCGGCGGCTACACGGGCGTGAAGGACTACGTGCGGCTGGCGGAGACGAGGTCGCGCGAGGTCTTTGTGCCGCTTGCCCATCCCACGGCGCAAGCCGTTCTGTCGCGGCTGCGCGCCGCGATGACAAATTCCGGCATCGACAAGAAATTGTCGTTTCGCCATCTCTTCATCATCCACAATACGCCGATGGCCTTGCGGGAGGCCGCGCCCTGACGCTCGCCGTCCTTCCGGATTTTTCCGTGCTCGCCGAGGGCGCGGAGCGCGACCAGGCGGTGGACATGGCCTGGGCAACTCTTGCGCCCCTTCCGGCCAGAATTGGCATTCGCCTTGGCCTGGTTCGCGCCCGAGGCGGTCGTTCAATCGATTGTCGCAGTTCTGGACGCCGACCGAGTAATATCCTTCCTCTAAAATTGGGCGTCAGCCTTGTGAAAGTCGTCGCTTGGATCCGGCCCGATCATCTTCGGTTCTCAGTCGACAAAGGATCGAACGTGCCGCCTTGCCCTAAGGCACGGCGATGCGGAAATCATCAACATATCTCGTGGACTTCACATCGATGTTTTTTAACAGCATCTTCGTATCGTTCACTAGGCATTCTGCGAGCAGGTGAGAGGCGGTGCTTCCGACAGTCGGTCCGTAGGCTTGCCGGCCCCTGATAGTTTTGGTGATCTTTTTCAACTAGGCCAGACGGGCCTTTTGGGCGTCCCGCATCCTGCAAGACACCGCTACGCAAGAGAAGTTCTTTGCCAGGAGGATTGCGCTGCTGCATTAAGCGGATATGAGCCGGTTTATTTTGTGAGGGCGAGAACGTCCGTTGGCGCGGCGGGATTTTGCGGATGGTTGCTGAGACAGAGCGGTGCGCGGATCTTGACCGGCGCGCTCATGCCTTCGGTCGAGTAATAGAAAATGCCTGTGAAAGCCGCCCCAGATCACCGGCCGCTTTCCCTCGCGCCGCCATCATCTCCTCTGTGGCTTCGATCAGGGCGGGCGAACTCATGCTCCCATAAAAGTGGCTTGTGCAGTTGGAAACGATCTTGGTTTCGATGCCTTTTGGCGCCTGCGTCGCAAAAATCATCCCGAGGCCGAATTTTTGCGCTTGCGCGGCCAGCGCCATGGCGCTCGCCTTGCTGCCGTCATGCCTTGTGACGGCGCGAAGTTCTGCGCTTCGTCAAGCGCGTAGAGGCGCGGCGTTTCGCTCGGATATTTGCGGATGAACGTAAAAAGCGCCATCTGCAGCTGGTTGACGAAATCCTGCCGGCTTTCATCGGCGTGCAGGCCGGAAAAATTGATGACCGAAATGCGCGTGACGCCCGGCCGGCTGGCGGTGAAAAGTACGGCCGGATCGAGCGCCTGACCTTTTGCGTTCAGAAGCGGATTGACGGCGATCTCGTCGCGCAGTTGATCGGCCATGTCGGCGGCCAGCGCCTCGGCCTTGCGTTGCTCGCTCACGCCGGACGGCAGATCGGAGAGAAATCCGACGAAATTTTCAATGCCGCCGCTGCGGCCGCGCGCGAATGCTGCGAGCGACTCTTTAAGCGCGCCCTCTTTCCGGACCTTTGCGGTTCCGGTCGCGCCAACAATCCTCCCGTCGCTTCAGGACATCGGGCCGATCCTGCTCGCTCGCGTGCGCGGTCTTTTTTTGCGCGTCAGCTTGTGGCGCTTGCAGAAGCGCCACAGCGCGGCGACGCTCAACTGCGCGCCAGACTTTGCCAGCTGCGCCTTCAGCTCCGGCAGGGTGATGTCGGGCGCCTCGCCAAGAAGAGCCCGGATGAGATCGCCGTGCTGCTCGGTACGCCGCGACAGCCGATCGCCGCCTTGCGGCTTAGGATGTGCGTCGCCCCTTGATCGGCGCAATGCCTGCCAGCGGATCGCGCTCGAGGCGCTGACCCCGAACCGCGCCGCAGCCCGACGGCACGAAAAGCCTTCGTCAATGGCGGCCAGGACGCGGGAACGAAGGTCGAAAGAAAGAGAGTTCGGCATGAAGGCCGGCCTCCTTCGCCAGCCCTCATCCTGAATCACATCAAAGCCGATTCGGGAATCCCAAGGCCGATTCAATCAGCCAGAATTCCGCTCTAGGCCGGGCCGCGTTTTGACGGAATCGGGATTCCCAAATCAGGGCCGATGTGATTCAGAGTTCATACCGGGAAGTAGGCCAGCATGGATGACGGCTCCGCATTCGGTTGATCGTCGGGAACGGGCGTTGGCGCGGAAGGCCTTGGGCGAGACGAACCGGGAGATCGCGGCTGCGTTATGGATCAGTCCCTCTTGTGTCTCGAAGTGGACGACGCGCCGTCGCGAGACCGGCTCGCTGGCCCCGGCCCGGATCGGCGGCTACTAACCTCGGGCGCTGTCGGGCAATCGCGCCGCGTGGTTGCGTTCGCGCATCACCTCTGGGCCGTTCACGCCGCGGGGACTGGCGGCGAAACTGGCCGAGCTAGCGATCAATCAATTAGAAGGCGATACGGTCAACTCGTCATCCTTCTGTAGCGCCTTCGCCTGAATTTCTTGGAACGCGCGCCAAAAGGTCCAGCTCATACAGTAGGCCTTGGCTTAAGGCGGATCCCTCGCGGAACAAGATAGCGCTCGGCAAGCTCGAAGAGCTCCTGAACCACAAGCGCCAACAGCGCCGCCGGTATGGCGCCTTCCAGAATAAGATCGAAATTATCGAGCCGAATGCCGCTGAGAATTGGCTGGCCGTAGCCGCCCGCTCCAATCAACGCTCCAAGCGTCGCCGTGCCAACATTGATGACCGCCGCCGTCTTGACGCCTGCAAGAATCGTCGGCGACGCCATCGGAATCTCCACAAGCCTGAGGCGGCGCATCGGCGTTAGGCCCAGGGCGACCGCTGAGTTGTGGATCGACAGCGGTATAGTCGTAAGCCCCGTAGCCGTATTCCGAACGATGGGCAATAGACTGTAGAGGAATAGGGCTGCGATGGCGGGCGGCGCCCCGATGCCAAGGATCGGTATCATGAAAACAAGAAGCGCGAGCGACGGAATTGTCTGTACGATGCTGGCTAAAGCCAAAATCATCCGACCAAGACTTGGACGCCTGGCCGCACATACACCGAGAGGCAAGGCGATAAGGATGGCGGCGGCGAGCGAGAGCGAGGTGAGCTCGAGATGTTCCCCAGTGCGTCGCAGAAGCCTAGCCGCCAACCCTTCGTCGCGGTTAGGACTTCGCGACGCCAAAATCGGCTGCGACGAATTGCGCCGCCACATCGGCTTCCGTTCGCTGATCGAATTTCACCGCGCCATTCATTGCGATCATGGCCAAATCGCTGATCCGGCCCTGGAGCTCGAGCACAGCAAACAGAGCTTTCGGCGCGCTCTGCTCGAGAGCGATGCGGTAGAGGAGGACAGCATCGTTTTCCGGGAAATGATGCCGATCGTCCTCGATCACGCGAATCCCGTAATGGCCAATTTCAGCATCCGTCGTGTAGAGGTCGATGACGTCGATCGAACCGTTGGCGAGAGCTTTATAGGCAATGTCGTGATCAAGCCCTCGCACATCGGGAACGTCCAACCGATAGGCCCTGCGGAGCGCCGGCCAACCATCGGTGCGGTTGAGGAATTCGTCGCTCATTCCAAAGCGCAGCGAGCCGTTTCGCGCAAGGTCGGAGATTTTCGTGATCCGCAACCGCTCTGCTGTCTGCCGCATCATCCCGAGCGCATAGGTATCGCGGAAGCCAAGCGAACGGCTGACGCGAAGGCCCCGCTTCGCCAGCGCGGCGGCGAGCCCTGCTTCGTCGGCAATGTGCTCATTTGCCAGGATCTCTCGCATGAGAGTTCCTGTATATTCAGGGTATAGGTCGATTTCTCCGGCCAGCAATGCGCTCCACAAAAGCCGACTGCCGCCGAGTTCCTGGCGATGAACGACCGTCGCCCCCGCGATAGTTCCGAGATCTACAACGATCTCAGCTAAAATAACTGATTCGGTGAATTTCTTGGACCCAACCCGGATATCCGGGTTGAACCTGGCGGCATTGACCGAACTCAGCGCGGCGATAGCCAGCGCGGCGAACAAAGCGATGTTTCTGCGGCCTCGCTTCAAGCGCGCGCCTTTTCGGAGCTCATCGCCTTTTCGCTTATCATGGCGAGGCGGCGCAATTGGGTATGAACAAATTGGCTCACAAATGGATCGGCCGGTCGGTCGATCAGATCGCGAAACCGCCCCTGTTGGATGAGATGGCCTTGATGCATCAATATAATCGTATCGCCGAAGAACGCCGCCTCGACGAGGTCGTGGGTCACCAACACGACGGTTTTCGCCAAACTCCGGAATATGGTCTTGAGATCATCCTGCAGCTCGGCGCGGATCATGGGATCGAGGGCGCCCAAAGGTTCGTCCATAAGGAGGACGTCGGGGTCCAGCATCAATGCGCGCATGAGGGAGACCCGTTGGCGTTGTCCTCCCGACAATTCCACCGGATAGCGATTGAGGCTGTTTGAGGAAAAACGAGTCAGCGCGCAGAGTTCATTCAACCGCTCCCTGCGCCGTTGGGGCGGCCAGCCGGCCTCATTCGCCATGAGAGCAATATTTTGCTCCGCCGTCAGGTGCGGAAACAGGCCGCCATCCTGAATGACGTAACCCAGCCTGCGACGCAGGCTATGCGCCGAACTCGCCGTAAGCGGCCGCCCGTCGATCGCTATTTCGCCATGATCAGGCCGCTCGATGCCGATTATCAAAGCGAGAAGCGTGGATTTCCCTGACCCAGACGGCCCGATCACCGCCGTCGTTTCGCTCTGAGGGATCGTCAGGCTGACGGCGTCGAGCGCAATTGCCCCGTCATAGGACTTGGCGACATTGGTCAGCTGGATCATCTTCACCTTCACTCAACTCTTGATCTCGGCGCCGGGACAGCGTCGAGGCGGCGCAGCCCTTTATTATGACGCGAACAATTCGTGCACGCTGAACAACCGATCTTCGTCCAACCATACCCGGCCGCTTAACCAGCCCGCCGCGCGGGTAAGATCTTGGAACTGCTCAACTGTATATTTGTAGGAATTTTCAGTGTGAATGGTCTCGCCCGTGCGGAATCGGACTTGTCGTCCGAGAACGGCCACGGTCTGATCCTTGAGGCTGATAATGTGCATCTCAATGCGTCCCTCGCAGGCGTTATAAATTGCGCAATGTTCGAAGGCCTGCAAGTGGAAAGAGCCCGCAAGCTCGCGGTTGATGCGCGTAAGCAAATTAATATTGAAGGCGGCCGTCACGCCGGCTGCGTCATTGTAGGCGGAGAGGAGGCGGCGCGGATCCTTCTTGAGATCGACGCCGATGATCAGGCGCCCGCGGCGGCCTAGCGAACCTCGCATCGCGACGAGCAAGCGGAGCGCGTCCGCTGGAGTGAGGTTTCCGATCGTGGAGCCAGGGAAAAATCCGATGCGAGGCCGCCCTGCGAGATCGACGGGGCAATCGATCGGGTGCGAAAAATCAGCGACAATCGGTCGTATGTCGAGTGCCGGATAGCGCGTCGCGAGGCGCCGTTCGGCTTCGTGCAAGGCGCTATCTGATACGTCCGCCGCCACATAGGCGGTCAATCGAGGCAGCGCATCGAGCAGAAATCTCCGTCTTGCGGCTGGAGCCGGATCCAAACTCCACCAGCACCGCGTCGAGCGGCGCGTCGTCGGCGATCTCGGCAGCATGCACTTTTAGAATTGCGATCTCGGCGCGCGTTAAATAGTATTCCGGCAACTGCGTAATTTGTTCAAACAGCGCGCTACCAATCGCGTCATAAAAAAAGCGGGGAGATAAACTCTTCTGGATTTTTGAAAGACCGTAGCTTACGTCCGCGGCGAACTCATTTTCGGTAAGCGAAAGACCTTCCCCTGGGCAGGCGGGGGCGTTGCTCGTTGTCATGACGTGATCTCCGAAGCGAGGCGCAGACCCATGAACTGCCAGCGCTGGCATGGATAGAAAAAATTGCGGTAGCTGGGGCGGATGTGATTGTCCGGCGTCGCGAATGAGCCGCCGCGCAGGACGTGCTGGCTCACCATGAACTTGCCGTTGTACTCACCGAGGGCGCCTTGTTGCGGCTTGTAGCCTGGGTAGGGAGAATAGGCACTTTGAGTCCATTCCCACAGATCGCCGAACATCTGACGCGGGCCGTCCTCGAAAGGCTGATCTGCAGGCAATGGGCGTAGCGCCCATGTTGAAAGCGTGTTGCCAGTCGTCGGCAGGCCTTGCGCGGCGACTTCCCACTCGAATTCAGTGGGTAGCCTAGCGCCGGCCCATCTCGCGAAAGCGTCCGCCTCGTAATAGCTCACATGGACGACTGGGGCGGCGCGCTCGATCGGCTCCAAACCATCAAGCGTGACGGCGCGCCACTGGCCGTCCCGGCTTTCCCAATAGAGCGGCGCGCGCCAACCATTTTGATTGATCGCCGCCCAGCCGTCGGCGAGCCACAAGGACGCCGTGCGGTAACCGCCGTCAGCGATGAAATCGAGCCATTCCGCGTTGGTTACGAGCCGATCGGCAAAAAGGAAGGGATGAATAAGCGCTTCATGGCGCGGCCGCTCATTGTCGAATGCGAAGCCATCACCTTGATGACCAATCAGGCAGCGTCTCCCGGCAAAGTCGATCCAACGAATGGGATCTGGGTCGCGTGCGCGATCTACAGTTTGTGGCCTGGCGCGATATGCAATCCGCGATGGATGGGCGGCGAACAGCGCGAGAATGTCGGTCAGAAGCAATTCTTGATGTTGTTGCTCATGATTGACGCCAAGCTCCACAATCCACAGCGCATCGGACTCCAACGCCGAGGTTCTTTCGAGGAGCTTCGCCAAGGCTCCGTCGACATGTTCGCGATAGGCGAGAATCCGCTCGAGTGACGGTCGTGTGAGGAGTTCCCGCTGAAGGCGGGGCTGGCGAGCGCCCAAGCTTTCGTAATACGAGTTGAAACAATAGCCAAAGCTCTCGTCGAACAGCTGATAGCCGGCGAGATGTTTCTGCAACACGAAGTTTTCGAAGAACCAGGTCGAATGCGCGAGATGCCATTTGGTCGGGCTCGCGTCTTCCATGGCTTGAGCCGTCATGTCCTCGGGGCTCAAGGGACTTACGAGCTCCAGAGATAGACGGCGCGTTTCGAAAAGACGGTCCGCAAGACGCCCGATGCGATCCTGATTTATGGACGGATGGGATCGAAACGCTGACAGCGAATTCATACCGACCTCCCGTCAAGATGCGCTCTGGCGTCGTCCAAGCAATGATGGATCGGCCGCTCGCTTTTAATCCTTCGCAAAATACAACCTAGGGCGGCGCCGGCCTTCGGCAAGCGGCTCGCGCACTTGCGCCCTAACGGCCAAAGCCGCCCACAAGTTCAATGGTCGGCACGCATATTTTATAATCTGCCGCGACGGATCGGCAATTGCCTGAATTCAAGGGCATTGCCGCCTGGATCAAGCAGGAACACATTCGCTTTCTCGCCGACCTGTCGCTTGAAGCGGATGTCGAACTTGATGACGAATTGCACGCCAGCGGCTTCCAGGCGCGACGCAGGCCGGCCGCTCCCAGAGACGGCGCCCTGTAACGCGCTACGATCTGATGGTCGAATAGGTCGAAATCGATCCACATCTCCCCGCTGCCGTTTTTCTGGCAACCGAGTACTCAGTCGTAACCGCGCGCGCGGTTACGATGTCGTCAACGAGAAACGCCACATGGAATGGGCGAGCGTCTTCATATATGCAGATTTCGGCCGATCGGGAAAGGGAAACTCGGCTTCATGAATATGACGATAAGGCAAGGTCGCGAATGTGCGACCTGCCGCCGCAGTTGCGCAATATTATCACCCGCGCTTTCGGTCGCGCTTGCATGAATTGGCGCGGATCAAGGCCATGAGCGCCGGTCCGATGTGAATAAGCTCAAAGTCTTGGCCCCCGCGCCGATTAGGGGCCAACGTGCGACGCCGCATAACGCATGGAGCCGAAAAGGAACTCGAATCATGTCTGTAAACGAACTCTACCGCGCCTCGGCCCGCGCCGTTGGTGGTTGCAATGGCGCCGCTTCGATCTGGTGCTAATGAAAATCCCTCATCAGCCGCAACACTTGGATGAACTCGCGCCGTCCCGCAGCCCCCACGCGGGCTTCCATGAGCCGCCATCGCCTATGAACGCAGGGGTAACTCCGCCGAAGAAATTAAACACCACCACATGGCGATCGCAGTCCGCTTCCGCCGTCTCAGTCCGAACTATGCGAAGAAAATCGCAAATCTTCTTCTTTGCACGCCGGGCATCAAATCGAATTCGCGCTATGATTGCAAACGCACTAAATCTTATTCGCCTCCTATGCGCGCGCCGTTCTCGGCCACGGAGCGCTTCATCAATAAGATGACTGGCGCCAGCGCAAGCATCAACACGGCAAAAATCCAAAAGCAGTCGAAATAGGCTAGGGACGGTGCTTGCTGCTGGCGTAGATCTTCGAACGCTTGCCAAGTTAATTCCCGCGACAAGGCTGGATCGCCGGTCTGCTGCAGCAAAAATGCCCGGGATTGATCGAAGAAGGACTGCACGGCCGGGTTAAGGGGATCAAGACTTTCGCCAAGCCGAAGGGTGTGGGATTGCTCGCGGTGATCCTGCTGTGCCCGGCTCAGGGACGTTCCCAGGCTGCCTCCTTCGTTGCGGAGCAGACTGAGCAAGCCGACGGCGGCTCCGCGCAACTCCATCGGCGTGTAGAGATAGGCGGCGACATTTGCGGGGGCGAAACAGACGGACACGCCTACGATTATGACGACGCGGGGCCAGACGACCTGTCCAGGGCTAATATCGAGGTTAAGCTGCGACATCCAATAATTGCCGGCCGCTATGAGGAGCAGGCCGGTCAGCATCAACCACCGCGCATCCGTCCGCCGGCCAAGCAGGAGGCCCACGACCGGAAGCGTAAGGACGACAAAAAGACCCGCTGGCGACAGGACCAGTCCCGACTGCAGCGCGTTGTACCAAAATAGGGATTGAAGCAGGCCCGGCAATAAGGTGCTGTTGTTATAAAGCACCGCATAGGCGCCGAAAATAATGATGCAGCATGCGCCGAAATTGCGCTCCCCTAGTGGGCGGAAATTAACGACGGGGCTCTTGTGGCGCAGCTCCCAAAAGATCAGCGCCGCCAGTCCAACAATAAAGAGCCCCAATAGCGTCTGGATCCGCCCGAATGCGTCGCCCAGCCAATTCCACTCCTCGCCCTTGCTGAGCATCACTTCCCAGCAGACTATTGTGATGACAAGCAGCGACAAACCGATCGAATCAAAATGCGATGGCTGCCTTGTCTGCTCCGCGCGCTGGGCGGTAGGATAGTCTGGGCCATGAACGATGGCGTAACAGGCAGCGCAGGCCAAAAGGCCAACCGGAAGGTTGATGTAAAAGACCCACCGCCACGAATAATTGTCCGTAATCCATCCCCCGAGGGTCGGACCGACGACCGGCGCGATCAGGGCAGCCAAGGCAAACAGGGTCATTGCGACCCCTTGCTTCTCTCGCGGGAACGCATCGAGCAGAATTCCCTGGCTGCTCGGCTGCAGCCCACCCCCTGCCAGGCCTTGGATTCCGCGGAACAGAATCAGCTGGCTAAGGCTCGTCGCCATCCCGCACAGCGCCGAAGCTACCGTAAATACAGCAAGCGATGCGAGGAAGTAGTTGCGGCGGCCGAAGCGGTTGCTCAACCAGCCGGTGATTGGCAGGAT
Source organism: uncultured Alphaproteobacteria bacterium (assembly GCA_963829515.1). Lineage (GTDB taxonomy): Bacteria > Pseudomonadota > Alphaproteobacteria > Rhizobiales > Beijerinckiaceae > Methylocapsa. The sequence continues at coordinate 18,696 of CAWHIP010000005.1, read as the reverse complement.
AATGGCGTTGGCGGCGAGGTAACTCGTGAGAACCCATTCGCCGTCGTTGACCGTCGCCGACAGCCCGCCGGCGATATAGCGCAGCGCGACTACAGCGATAGTGGTGTCGAGCACCTCCATAAAGGTCGGCATCACCACAGCGGCGGCCACCAACCAAGGGTTCATTGCCGCATGGCGTCTGGGAAGCAAAAGGGCCGCCTCTGTCATTGGTTGCCACTCACCGCGGTCGCACTCAGGGTGGTCGCTGACGATTGAGGCGGGAAAGCTTGTAGGAGCTTTGCTGCATCGGACCCTGTCGCAAGCCGATTGATATAAACGTAGGGGACAACCGAAAGGCCGATGAACAGAGGATCCTTGTTTGGGCCGTAGTTTTGAAGCTCGATGCGCACCGGCAATCGTTGCACCACTTTGACGAAAGTGCCCGCCGCATTCTGGGGCGGGAGCAGCGCTAATGTCGACCCGGTGCCAAACGTAAAACCTGTGATCCGGCCTGAGAAGACGCGCCGGCCGCCATCCATGTCGGCGTACACGTCGACCGGCTGGCCGATACGCAGATCGCTCAGTTGTATTTCCTTGAAATTGGCGTCGATCCAGATTTCGGTGAGCGAGTGGATCGCCATCAGACCTTGTCCGGCCAGCACATTGTTGCCGGGATTGACATTGCGGCGCGTGACGCCGCCGTCAACTTCTGCGATGATCTTACAATAGCGAAGGTTTAATGCCGCCTGATCGAGATCGCGTTCGGCAGAGTTGAGTTTTGCCTCGGCCTGCTTAACGGCCGGCGCAACAGGGACCAGCCCAGCAATTATTTTATCAATGTCGCCGTGCGGAGCAAGCTTATAGAGCTCTTCAAGCATCTGTTTCGGCGTCCGGTTGAACGAATGGGTAACGCCAAGCTCAGCCGAACTCTGGATTAATTCTGACTGCGCCCGACGCACCGAAGAAAAAGTCTGATCGAGGTCGGGCGGCGTCTGGCCTAGGTCTCCCCCATTTTTGGGCTCCGGCGGCAGCCCCAGGGAGACACGGATTTGGTGTATATCGTCCAGGGCTTGGATAACCTCTGCGCGGGTAACTGATAAGGTTGCTTCCCGCCGGTCGTACTCCTCGCGGCTTGTGAATGCTTTGGCGACCAATTGCTTCGCTCGGTCGAATTCTGCTTCCGCCAATTTCCGCGTGGCCCTGCTCTTATCCAGGGCGGCAACCTTCGAATGAAGGAGTGCGATCTGGTTTGCAACGTCCTCCATGGCGTGCTGGAGAGTCCAGCGTTGGCCTCTTGCCTTTGCTTCAACACCACGCACATTGGCTTTAGCCGCCGCCAGGTCCGCCTTCGCCGTGTCGACAGCCGCTTTCTTAACAGCGACGATGACCTCATAGGGCTCCGGGTCGAGTTCCACGAGAAGATCTCCTTGGTGTACGGGGTTGTTGTCGTCAACCAAAACCCTGGACACCTGACCAGGCACGCGGGCCGCCACGAACGTTATGTGACCGTTCACATATGCATCATCGGTCGAAACGGTAGTGAGCATTATCTTGATCGAAGGAATGCCAAACAGGGCAAGGATGGCCAGACCCAATACGGCCGCCGCTCCAATGATTAAGCGCCCCCTACCTATAGATTTATGGCCGCTCGGAGTGCCCGCCTCGGCAGGAACGCGTGCCTGCGGTTTATTGGCATCACCGACTGGCGGGTCGACGCTTGCCGGAATACAATTTGACTCGCCTCTATCCGAACAGTGGTTTTTCTCAGTGGGCATAGCCTCGCCCCTTGATCGACGCCCTGTTTGGCACGTATCACACGCAGAGATGGCGTTCATAACTGTCTTCTTCGAAGAAGGGGCGTTCTTCGCATAGCTCGATAAACGCTATTCCTGTGAAGACGGAGTTATTCTAATTCCGCATATGCAGAAGAAGCAAGCTCAGTTTCAGCGACACCGGGCTTGCCGCCACGAAGAGAGCTTCTCTGACGCAGTTTCGGCCGGTTCAGCGAGGTTGACGGATCCCCGATGTCGTTGCTTACTTTGCATCCGATACCTTCGGGTCGTCGATAACAGTTGTCGCAAACGCCATTGCCCCAAGTACCAAGGCGCGGCCGCGCGAGCCTGGCTCGCCGAGCACGAGGCCGAGCTGTTGCCGGTCGGCTATTTCCACGTTGTCTTCACGCTGCCGGCTGAGACCGTCGACATCGACTGGCGGAACAAGGCGGTCGTCTACGACCTGCTGTTCTTGACGGCGTCGGAGACGATGATGACGTTCGCAGCTGACCGTAAGCATCTAGGCGCGCGCATCGGCATCACCGCCGTGCTCCACACCTGGGGCTCGACGATGATGCACCATCCCCATGTCCACGTGATCGCGCCAGGCGGCGGCATCTTGCTCGACGGGCGGCGATGGGTATCGTCGCGTCCGGCCTTCCTCCTGCCGGCGCGGGTGCTGGGCGCGCTCTTCCGCCGCCTGTTTCTCACCGGGCTGATCGAGTTGCACGACGCTGGCAAGCTTGTCCTCTTCGGCGCTCAGGCCGATCTAGCTGACCAACGCCGCTTCCTGCGCCATCTCGCGCCGGGGTGATCCGGAGCGGCAGCGCGTGATGACGCTCGCGCCGCACGAGTTCATCCGCCGCTTCCTGCTCCATGTTCTGCCACATGGCTTGCGCCGCATCCGCCATTACGGGCTTGCTCGCCAGCTCCGCATGGAAGCCAGTATAGCGCGCGCCCGCGAGCTGCTTTCGTACGCCTCACGGCATCCGAAATCCGTCACCATTGGTGCCGTCCGGTCGAGGATCGCTGCTCCTCCGAGGCGGACGTCCATCCTGAAGGCGTTCAGGCCGAAATGGACGGACAGGGCCATTGGGATCGAGCCACAAACCCACGTCCTGCGCCATGAACGGAAATTGGGGCGACACTGAAGGTCCGGCGCATTCGTATGCGACCAGGGAGTTCATGCAGTGAGACCGGATCATCTGAGGAGGAAACGGGACTTTGAGTTCTGCCCCCCTCTCGAGAAAGGAGGAAAGCGACTGCGGCGGTCTCTTATTCCTTGAGCGATCTTGGACCGCTGACGAATGGACTGTCCCGAAGATAAAATCGCAGGAGGCGGTTCGCATCCCGCGAAATACCGATCCTAATGCTCTGTCCGATCTCGCCGGGTTCGTGGTCCCCGCGTCCGAGCCATAGAGGGCCTTCTCGGCAAAGATCGAGGCCATTGAGCGAACAATCAAGCCGCAACGCCGCAGTGAGCCTTCCTGGTCCTCGCGCCAAGTCGCGCAAGCGCTCGACGCCGCGATTTAGCTGCATGATCGGGATGCCTTCGCGCGGCTCAAGCGCCCTGATCAGGACGCCGGCTCCGATCCCCGGCGTCTCGCTCGAGACATTCAGCATGTAGGAGCTGCCGTAGGCGAGATAAATATAGGCGCGCCCACGCTCGAGAAACAGCGAATGATTGCGCCGGGTCATCCCGCGGTAGGCGTGCCCCGCAGCGTCGCCGACGACATACGCCTCGGTCTCGACAATACAACCGCTGGCGACGCCTTCGGGCAACTTCCGCACCAGTATCTTGCCGATGAGGTAACGAGCGAGCGAGACCGTATCGATTGGCAGCTCCGCGCGGGCGAGCGAGCGGCGGATGGCCATTGTGTCGGCCGCCAGGTTTCAGCACATCCGCTCAACCCATTGCGCGCGCGAAGGCCCCGGCTCGAACGGATCGCCGAAATACTGGATCTCGCGGGCCACCTTCCCATCGAGGAACTCCATGATGCTCACGGTGTATGACGGCCGTCCGTCATAGGTTAGGACAAATTCAGTCACCCAGAGGTCGCCCGCGCCGATGATGCGCCGCACTGTGAAGCGCTTCCGGTTCGGCTGCGCGGTGCGAGACAACCGAATGTTCCGCCGCCCGCGGATGCGCTCGCCCGATTGCGGGTACTCGAGAACCGCATCCTCTCCGTAAATCTGGTGCTCGGCCTCAAAGTCGTTGCCGTCAGAGGCGGCCCAATGGCGATCCAGAGCCACTCTGATGTCGTGGTCTTCCATCTCGATCCTCCCTCGCTGATGCTGCGTCAACTTCAAAGACGGCACTGCCGATGCGATCGCGATCCTTGATGCGCACCTCGCCATCGGGCAGCCCCGTCGACCGTGAAATTGGCCCACCCAGCGCCGCGGCAGGACGACTAAGCCCTTCGTATCGCGGCGCTGCTTGACGATCTCCACGCTCAGCGCCAGCACCCTGGCCACCGCCGCTTCAGCCTGCCCGGCGCTGTAACCGCTATCGGCCGAGATCGGCTGAAGCTAAGGGAAGCGCCTGCGCAGTTTTGTCGAGGACCAGCCTCGGCTCAACCTACCGATTTGAGGTCACCTAAGATAGTCGGTAGCAGCTCGCTGACCGTCGGATGAATGTGCATCGCGCGCTGCATGACCGTGTACGGGGCTTTGGCATACATCAGATCGAGAAATGCGTGGACAGCCTCGTCGCATCCTGTACCGAGCAATGACGCGCCGAGGATCTCTTTGCTGTCGCCATCGACGAGGACGCGCATAAAGCCTTGCGTCTCGCCCTTCTCGACGGCGCGGGCAACGCGCGTCATCGGCCGCTCGCCGGCTAGCACTCGACGCCCGCTGGTGCGCGCTTGGGCCAAAGTCATACCGACGCGACCCAATGGCGGGTCGATATAAAGGGCATATGCGGTGATACGCTGGCTGACCTTGCGCGGATCTCGGTCGAGCAAATTCGCGACGACGATCTCGAAATCGTTGTAGGCGGTGTGAGTGAAGGCGCCCTTGCCGTTGCAGTCGCCGAGGGCCCAGACGCCCGGCGCAGTGGTTTGTAATCGGTCGTCGACGACGATGTAGCCACGCTCGTCGCAGCGCACCCCGGCTTTGTCGAGATCGAGATCGTCGGTATTCGGCCGACGACCGACTGCCAGCAAAAGATGCGAGCCAGCGACTTCGGGCGCGCCGGTGGTGCAATCGACCCTGGCGAGGATATCGTCGCCGCGTTTCGCGAGGCTGATGCATTCGGCATTCAGCCTGACATCGACGCCATCGAGCTCTATGATGTCCTTGATCGCCGTCGACACGTCTTCGTCTTCGTGGCGAACGAGCCGCGGCGCCATTTCGATGATCGTTACCTCGCTGCCAAAGCGGCGGTACATTTGGCCGAACTCGATGCCGATATAACTGCCGCCGACAATGATGAGATGGCGCGGCAGAAAATCGACGTCCATCATCGACGAACTCGTCAGGTAGGGCGACTTCGTTTATGCCGGTCATTGGCGGCACCAGCGCCCGGCCACCGACATTGATGAAGATCCGTCCAGCGCGCAGCCGCTCGCCGGCGATTTCCACTGCTTGCGGCGACGCGAACCGAGCGTGGCCGCGGTAGAGCGTGATGTTGGCGGCGTTTTCGAGGGCCGAGGTAAGCCCGTTTCGTGACGCCGCCACAATCGCATCGGTGCGCGCTTTAACTCGCCGCATGTCGATGCCGATATCACCCCCGATCACCACACCGTACTCGGCGGCGCGCCGCGCGATCCGAGCGGCGTAGGCGCTCGCTACCAAGGCCTTGGTCGGGGTGCAGCCGGAATTGATGCAAGTGCCGCCGACGAGATGGCGCTCAACGACAGCCACCTTCATCCCGGCGCCAGCTAGGCGGAATGCCAAAGATGGTCCGGCCTGGCCAGCGCCGATGATGATCGCGTCGAAGTCGGGCATGACAAACCTCTCCAGCAGTCGGAGGCGTCACTATAATAACCGATTGTCTATATCGTTTTATGTACCGGCCGGGCGCGAGGGTCCAGATTAATCGTATCAAAGATCGAGAGCAATGTCACCTTGGGGCTGGCTGCAGCAGATCAGCAGATTGCCCTCGGCCGGGAGCTCGACTGGGTCCGGCCGGTAGATGACGGAGCCGGAAATCAGCCCCGTCTCGCAGGTATGACAAACTCCGGTGCGGCACGACCAGCGCACCGGCACATCGCACGCCTCGGCTAGTTCGAGCAGGCTGTGGAATGCCGAACCCCAGTGGACAGCGAGATTACTGCGCGCAAAGGATACAAGCGGCCCAACCTCCGCGGCTTCCCCCGGTGGATGCGGCGGCCGCCGGTAGACCGCGGCGATGCCCGGCGTCATCGACTGGCCCGACCCGAAACTCTCGGTGTGCAGGCGGTCACGGACGACCCCCCGGCCGGCAAGGCCGTCGAGGAGACCGCTCATAAACGCGGCTGGACCGCAGATGTAGAAGTCCGGATCGGGCGGGGCGCCCATTTCCTCGAACACGTCCACGCCCACGCGGCCCGCTCTATCGAAATCGACAGTCGGCCGATCGGTTGGCTTTGGCGCACTGTAGCGAATGTGGCAGCGGCTTCCGGGCAAGGTCTTGAGGAGGCCGCGCACCTCCGCCGCAAATGGATGCTCGCTGCTGTTGTGGGCGCCCTGAATCCACCAAATCTCTCTCCGAGTTTGTTCGGCGGCCAGTGCGTGCAGCATAGCGAGGACTGGGGTGACGCCGATGCCGGCGCTGAGGAGGACCACGGGACGCTCGCCCTGCCGCAACGTGAAACTGCCGCGCGGGGCGCTTACATCAAGAATATCGCCTACCTGAACCCGCGTATCGATGTAAGCCCCGGCGGCCCCATGCGGCTCGCGCTTGACGCTGATGCGATAGCGATCCTCGCTTGGCGCGCCCGACAGCGAATAGCTGCGTAGGAGAGCGCTCCCGTCGGGCCGTGGCCTGAACCGCAATACGACAAACTGCCCCGCCAGGGCGGCCGTCAGCGGCTCACCGTCGGCCGGCTCCAGGAGGAGCGAAATGACATCACTGCTTTCGTGGAGCTTGCGGGACACCCGCAACGAGCGGAAGCCTTGCCACGCGGGCGGCGGGCCCGTCGGCGGGCCAAGCCCAGGGTTTCCCGTTGTTCCGTTGCCTTTCCATTCCCGGTCTAGCAGCGCCTCTAACGAGGTTCGCCAACCGGCGCTCAATGCCGGGATACGTAACGCTCGTTCCAGCCCGCTCGCCGGGTGACCCGGCAAATATAACAGCGCATTGATCTCGGTGACGGTCATCCGCTCGGGACCCGCCTTGACCTTCATGATTTCGTCACCGGCGCCGACTGCGCCTTCCCCCAGGACCCGCAAATAGAAACCGGGCCTGCCGTGTGAGACCAGCAGTGCCGCCATCTGAGGCTCGTTCATGCGGATGCCGACCCGATAGCAGGTGACGCGCGGCTGCGTCACCTCGAACAGGGCATCGCCGATCCGGTAATGATCGCCAATGCACACTTCAGTATCCGCCAGTCCCTCGACTGTAAAATTCTCTCCGAACTGGCCATAGGTAAAGTCGTTTCGTCCGAGCTGGTTTTGCCAATAACGATAAGATTCGATCTGGTAGACAAAGACTGCCCGGTATTCGCCGCCATGCCCCGCCAGATCTCCTTGGCCGTCTCCATCGACGTTGAGCCGTCGGGTCATCCGTCGGCCCTGAACCGGCGTTTTCCAAACGGCGGTATGGACAGTTCTCCCTCTCCACTCGATGTCGCATGGCAGGCCCACATTCACTGAGAGCAACCTCGCCATCGTTTTGATCTCCTCTCAAGAGAGGCCCAAGGTTAAGCACATTTCCGTTGGCGCCGATAATCCTGCCTTTGATCGAGCGTCAAATCGGGAGCCCGAAACTTAGGCCCGGCAGCTTCATCGTCACGAAAGACTGGAACGGCTTGTCGCTCTTTCCAACCCGCAATTCTCTCGAAAGTCCGGGCGTTGCAGACATCTTTATTTCATACCGCAGTGCCGAATGTCTTGAAAGGATCGGTTGCTGCCAAGGCGCATTTCCGAAGATCCCACCCGAGCCGCCAGAGTAGCGGGCCAAAGTGTCAAGACCCTTGACGAAACACTCGGGAGATACGCCGCTGCAACTTGAGCCGCTCGGCCTTGATATCGGCTAGGGAGGACCCTAGAAATGAAGCCCAGAGCGAAGAGCCCTTCTCGTCGACCGGGCTCTGGGATCGGATCCAGGGCTACGATGTCGTTGGCCGAGACAACACGCTTCATAGTGACGACAACAACTCGGGCGAGGCCGGAAAAAGGCGGTCCTCAATCAACTCGAGCGTCTGAGCCTTCCGACCGCGGCCCTCCAGGTGGCTAGCACAGCCATTCGGGCCACTCTTCAACGACTACGGAAAGGAGCGGATCATGAAAGTCCTGATGGTTCTTACGTCCCACGACCAGCTCGGCGACACGGGCCGCAAGACCGGCTTCTGGCTGGAGGAACTGGCGGCGCCTTACTACGTCGTCAAGGATGCCGGCGCCCAGATCACCCTCGCATCGCCCAAGGGCGGGCGCCCGCCGCTGGACCCCAAGAGCAACGAGCCGAACTTCCAAACCGACATCACCCGTCGGTTCGAGAAGGATGCCGACGCCGAAGCCCAGCTCGACAGGACGGTGCGCCTCGATAGCGTCAAGCAGGAAGACTACGATACCGTCTTCTACCCGGGTGGTCATGGGCCGATGTGGGATCTCGCCGAAGACGAGAACTCGATCAAGCTGGTGGAATCCTTCCTGGCCGCCGGCAAGACCTTCGCCTTGGTTTGCCACTCTTCCGGCGCGCTGCGTCATGTCAAGACGCCGGACGGCAAGCTGCTCGTCGCGGGCAAGACCGTGACCGGCTTCACCAACGGCGAGGAAGAAGAGATGGGATTGACGAAGGTGGTGCCCTTTCTTGTCGAAGACGAACTGATGAACCTCGGCGCCACCTTTTCCAAGGTCAAGAACTGGGGCGTTCACACGGTCGCGGATGGCCAGCTGATCACCGGCCAGAATCCGGCCTCCTCGGGCCCAGCTGCCAAGCTTCTGATCGATACGCTGAAGAAGAACGGGAAATAGTCAGGGCCCACTGAAGTCGGGAAGGCGCGGACTACACGCCTCCCTCGCCTTTGGTTTCTGGAGTATGACCGGTTCTGAACAGCGCTGCCCGGAAGCGCTCGGATCAAAATTAACCCACTATCGCTGATAACCTTTGTCCGAAGCTCCCGCAAGAACGTCCGGTCTCCGGCGTCACCACGTTGGCATCGATCGACCCAACTACGTCTCCAGACTGCCGATCGGGCTATCCCGGAACCGGACGCTCAGCGCCTCTTGGTGGCGCGGCTTCGCGCCGACGTCGGGCATCTCGGTGCCACCTTCGAATTGGCAAAAGCGGACATATTGGCCGATGATCGAGTGGAACGATATTGGGTTAAGGCGCTCGCTCGGCTTTGTCGTCTCGAGCCAAGGCCGCGAAACGCATGTTCTATGAAAATGGCCACAACATAGGTGCCATGGGGGTGACACACCCACTTTTGTCCCAGGCCGATACCGCTTTTCTCGACCGACGAAATGGTAGGGCGCACAGATCATATCGCGCGGTCAAGGATCGTAGGTGAGCATCGTCGGACGTTTGGGGCTAAACTATCTCCCCGAACAAAATCGCCCGCTCATGACACCCGCACTAAAGATTAGGAAGGTACCTATCAACGATCGCGTGGGTTAGCGGCTCGCCTCGTCGCGTAAGGACATCCAAATTTGTTCGAGACATGGGCGCAAAATAAGTTGGATACAGGTAGACCGCTTCACGTGACACCAAGTCGTCGGGCCTGTTGGGCAGCCGTGCGTCTACCTGCCCAAGATAGATCATGCCAAATCCCTTCAGGACGCCGCTTTCGACATATTGGTGCAGCCTTCCATAGGCCGCGTCCTGTACCTTTCGCTGCATCGCCTCAAACGATTGAGCCACGCGTCCAATCCACCAGAACGGGCTGCTGTCGCCACTTGCCTGCCCCGCGCCAGCGTTCGCACTGATGATATGGCTGACCGAATACGTGTTCACGTTAACCGCCGCGTCCCGCGCCGGCTCGAGCACGGTGACACCTAGATTGTAGAACACACCACCCTCCGTGAGCACAACGCGTTCTTTGAGTACCCGCCTTTGCCGCTCAAATTCAAAGCGTTCCATAAGCGGCGGAAGCAAAATCGGAAACGCTGCAGAAGATGCTACTGCCTTTGCAACAGCGATTTCATTGTCCTTTACCCGGCCATAGCGCCAACCGCCAGAACTCACGGAGCCAGAGCGAAAAGCGGTTCCTGTTCGAAGGTCGCAAGCATTGATGACGACCTCCAAACCTTGCCGCTTTACGCTTCCCAACTTGGAATCCCCAAAAAGCTTTCGGCGAAGCGCATGCGCGAATGCGGTGGACAGGCTGCCCCAGATGGGAAGATTGCGAGAAATCCCTGCGAGCCAGTTCTCCAAGAAAGCGCTCGGTACTCTGAACACAAGACGCGAGAACCGCAGTGCAATGCGGACGGTGCCAATCAGGGCGGTAGGAATGGCGTTTACGACCAAGGTCGCGGCGATCTTGAACGTCTTAAGGCTGAGAAGTGTTGACCATAGAATGGAGCCCTGGATGCCTTGACGCAGCAGCGTACTCACCCGCCCATCAAATTCCGTAAAATCGCAGTCCCAATAGGCCCAACAGGCCCCGATCACGCTACCGCCCGAAACTGTCGATAAGACCGACACTTGCTCCAACAGCCCGCGATCGTATAAAGCACGCAGACAGCCAAGGTGAAACGCCATTGCGCGGGCGCCGCCCCCCGACAACGCCAGTCCAATAAGTGGCGCGGGTCTTCTGCCAGCTTCAGTCATCGCGTTTGAAAAGGCTCCCAGCGATTGCCGGCGATGCTGCATGGCCGTCGATGATAGGCATGAGGAACTTTTGTCCGCCGAAATCCGGACTGCCTATGAGATTGCTCATGGATGCGCGATCAATCTGGCCTGGGTAAGGAACGCTTCCATGATGGGTATGCCACATGCCGATAAGCGAAGCGGCACCTCTTGTCCGCGCCGACAGCTCGGCGTTCATCGACGCCGTACCGCGGGTACCACAGATGAATCCTTGAGGGCTTGCTACGCTGTCGGGTGAGGGGCCGCTCGCCGCCGTCACCCATATGATATTTAGAAAGTCGTCGACCTGGCCAAACAGGATGCTACCCGTCGCTACGTCCCTTCCGCGATTTCGCTCCGACTTTTTCATCCAGGTTATCATCTGCGCCTTTGCGGTCGGGCTCAGCCGGATTTGGTAGCCGAGGCGCAAATCGTCCGACAGTCATCTGCGGGCCAGCTGAATTCAGCCTCGTGCGGACTAGTGGCGACGACGGAAGGCGTCTTAGCAACATGCATCCCGAAGCCGCGGGCTTTGTTCGCCCTTTCTTCGGACAACCATTCACTGAGCACATTCAGCATGCGGGCCGACAGGACTGCTATGTCAGCGCCGCTGGCCGGACGGTTCGAACCGGAGCTCCTTCGTTTTCTTTGATCCGTTCGGCTAGAGGGAATTGGGGGTATCTGATCCCGGCAATCGAGGCTGGGCGCGCAAGCCCAGTCGCGGCCGCTGATGGTTTTTCGCCGTTGGCTCGGTCCTTTGATCGCGAATAGGTTTTGCGGTAAAGGGCTCGGGCCATGTTACAATCCCAGCCGCCGGAAGATTCTTCGTATTAAAGACTGACGCACCGTCGGCGACGCCATGACCATTGAGGCACATCGCCTCGGCGTCGCTTGCGCGGCGAAATGGCTCGCTTCGTTGGGGCGTATCGAGAAACCCTCCAAGGTGGATCAGGATAGATAGCCGCGACGCGCCTAATTTGCTCACCGACCGCGATTCGGCGGAGACTGAAGACTTGCGAGGAGTCGATGACGATCGGCGATCTCGAGGCAGGGCTACATGGTTGCGCCTGTCAGCCGGCAAGTTCGGCCGCGACTTGACGCGCGCCGCTCAGACCAAGACAGTAAAAATTAATGGTGAAACGCTTGGCGCCTGAAGAGGGGAGACTGACGCATTCGACACCGTAGCCTTGGTTACCAAGACGCTTTTGCAAGCCCGGCCTCGAAGCCGGCGCATTTAACTTGGCGCCCTGGCGAGGAAGGATTTGCCTTCGATTACCTCGCGCGGTCGTTGCTATGTAGTTGCCGAATCTCCCCGTCCCAGAGTGATATAACGCTAATATATTGATTTTATTGGTGCGGTTGCAGGAGTTGAACCTGCGACCGACTGATTACAAAGCGTGAATTTATACTTCGCCATTCTACGACGCAGTTTCCGTTATCCCTATAAATCAATCACTTATGACAAACAAGCTTCGCTGCTGTTCTCCAGAATACGCCCTGATTTTATTTGAACGGCTTCTAATACGCTTCTAAAATCTAATCTTGTTTACCTTGAGGGACGGGGCCTTGGCCAAGGGCAGGATCAACAAAACAAACGTCGACAAGCTGCTTTGTCCGACCGGCAAGGCGATGGACATTCTCTGGGACGACGCATTGCGCGGGTTCGGGGTGGTCGTTTTGCCATCCGGACGCAAGACCTTTGTTGCGCAGTGGAAGCGGCACGGCCGCTCGCAGAAGGCGAAGATCGGGCTTTATGGCCCAATGACCGCCGAACAGGCCCGTTCGCAGGCGACGATCTTGCTCGGCGAGGTCGAATTGGGCGGAGACCCGATCGCCGAACGCAAACCCGATCGCCGAACGCAAGGCGGCGCGCGCCGTGCGCACGTTCCGTGAGATCGCCGCGGATTTCATGGAACATCATGTTGCGGCGAAGCGAAAGCCCAAGACGGCGGTTGAATACGGGCGGCTGCTCGACACTTATGTCCTGCCGGCGATTGGCGCCAAGCGAATCGTCGATGTGAGTCGCGCCGATGTGGCGCGCTTGCATTCGAGTTTGCGGCGGACGCCGCGTCAGGCGAACCTCGTGATCTCGGTCATCTCCGCCGTTTGGGGTTGGGCCTCTCGGCGCGACGAAGCGGAGTTCACAAGAAATCCCGCGGCTCGCCTCGAACGCTTTCCGGAGAAGAGTTGCGAGCGTTTTTTGTCGAGCGACGAATTGGCGCGCCTCGGCGATACGTTGCGCCTTGCGGAAACGGATGGCCTCCCTTGGCCGGACGCGGAGCCGCAATCGAAACATGGCGCAAAGCCAGAGAACCGGCGCAACATTTTGGATCCGTTTGGGATCGCAGCGATCCGCCTTTTGATTTTGACTGGCATGCGCCCGCGAGAAGTTCTCGATCTCGAATGGTCGCATGTGGATTTCGAACGCGGCGCTCTATTCTTGCCGGATAGCAAGACTGGCCGTAAATGCGTCATTATTGGCGGGCCTGCGCTCGACGTTCTCGCCGGCTTGCCAAGGCTCATGGGCTGTCGCTTTGTGATTGCCGGCAAGAGTCTCGACACGCCGCGAGCTGATCTCAACCGGCCGTGGGTAGCGGTGAGGCGTTGCGCAGGGCTCGAGGGCGTTTGTCTGTACGACCTCCGGCATTCGTTCGCGAGCATAGGCGCTGGGGCGTCATTGGGCCTGCCCATCGTCGGCAAGCTGCTCGGCCATTCGCAGGCCGCAACGACTCAAAGATATGCGCATCTCGATGCTGACCCGTTGCGACGTGCGGCGAATATGATCGCTAGCTCGATCGTCACGGCAATGGGAGGCAAGAATCGGGTTGAGGCGGCAATCGTGGACACAGAGGGCTTTTCGTCGGCGCGGCGCGGCGCGTGACGCTGCCCCCGGCTGGGAAAGCCGCGCTCCGGCGCATTGATAATGGTCGAGCCGGAATCCCAAGAAGACAAGAAGAAAAGCAAGCTTGGCGAATGTATTGTAAAATGCGCTACGCGTGCTATCTTCCTCGGAATTCAAGGAGGCTCTAAATGTCCCGCGCGGCCGACAAAAAGGAACATCCGCTATCAATGCGGCTTCCCGAAGCCGATATCGCCATTATTGACCGCGCGGCCAGTCTTCGCGGGCGTTCAAGGACGGATTTCGTCCGTGAGGCCGCCGTCCGGGCCGCCGAAGAAGTGCTGATGGAAAACACCCCCATCCGCATGACTCCCGGAGGATTCGACGCGTTCATGGCGGCGCTTTCCGGGCCGGCCGTGCCCGTGCCGGAGATTGTGGAGCTCATTCAGCGGCCGGCGCCTTGGGAAGAAGCCGGTTCGAGAAAGTAAGCGCGGACGCCTTGGCCCTTTCCGCGCCCGAGCCGATAATGGAGATACATGATGTTTCCGCATTCTCTTGTGGCAAGCTCGCCCTCGACAACTGGCTGAGGACCCGCGCGCTATCGAACCAGCGGAAGGGGTTCACGGCGGTGCTTGTCGTCCATGAGAACTATCGAGTCGTCGGCTATTACGGGCTCGCGCCGACGTCGATCACGCCATCGATCCTGCCACGTACAATCCGCACGGGCCAACCGCCAGACCCCGTTCCCTGCTTGCTCCTGGGCCAACTGGCGACTGACCAGAATTGGGCTGGCAAAGGAGTTGGCAGTGGTCTGCTGAAGCATGCGCTCCTTCGCTGCGTGACCGCCGCGAGGCTTATCGGTGGACGTGCGCTGATCGTCCGCGCAGTGGATCCCGAGGCGGCCGCTTTTTGGATGAGACGTGGCTTTATCCCGTCCAAAGACGATCCGTTTCTGTTGTTTCGATCGATGGAGGACATCTCCGCATCGGTCGGGTCAGCTTCCGGATAGAAACCGCTTTCGAGCCGTGAACGCGGATGACGCAGTCGCCATCGAAAAGCACACTGTACGCCGTCTGGTGCTCGGTGCGATCCCAAAGCGCCTGGAACTCGCGCTTGCTGGAACAGCTTGAGTGGGAGTTCATCGCCGCTCTTTTGCCAAAGTGCATGTGTCAAATATTCATGTGATGTGTTGCGAATACATATGGATTGGACACTGGCGCGTGGTTAAGCTCGCATCGATTTCTCAGGCCCTTGTCGTCGCTGAGCATTTGAGCTTCAGCCGCGCGGCGCAAATTCTGGGAGTCCGGCAATCGGCCGTGAGCCGCCGCGTGCGAGAATTGAAGGACGAGCTCGGCGTATCCCTGTTCGAGCGAGACGCGGGCGGAGTTCGGCTCACCGAGGCCGGCCGCCGGTTTCTCGAAAGATCTCGTTCGGCGCTCGCTGAGATCGATTATGCCATAAAATCCGCGGCCAGCGCGGGGCGCGGCGCCGAGGGCTCGCTGCGGATCGGCGTCGTGTCGTCGCTGTCGGCCGGCTTTGTTCGCGAGTTGCTGGGCGCCTACTACGACTCCCACCGAGCGATCGCAATGGACTTCGTCGAAGGATCGGCGAGCGAGCATATCGCGCGGATCACCGTAAGCGTGGGGTAATGGCCGCCTACCGAGGATTTGGAGAATCGTATCTGGTGTCCACCTTCTTTCGAATGGACACCAGATACGATGAGAAGGTCCGAGGGCGAGGTTTCTGGAGCGGGTATTTGCAGGGTCGACTCGCTCGGACGCCGGTTCTGGAGCCTTGAGGCTCGACAGCGAATTGTCGCCGAGGCTCTTGCGCCTGATGCGTCGGTGGCCGCGGTGGCGCGTCGATACGGGTTGAACGCCAACCTTATTTTCAAATGGATCAGGCGGGCGCAGAACGGCTGGCCCGATGGGCGTCGAGCGCCGAGCAACAGCGACAAGTCCAAGCACCTCGAACCGATGCGTTTTATCCCTATCACGGTCATTGATGGGATCAGCTCGGCTCCGCCGGCGCCGAGCGACGGGTTGATTACGGACGCGATAGAGCCGTCGGCGGCTCCCAGCCCGAGAGGGTCCGGGCGCAAAGAGGCGAAGCGGCGCGGCGTCATCGAGATAGCTTTGCCAGATGGCGCACGGATCAGCGTGGACGCCGAAGTCGATGAGGCGGCGCTTCGCGCGGTTCTGTCTGCGATGAAGGATCGCCGATGATCCAGATCGCGCCCGGCGCGCGCGTCTATCTTGCTTGTCGGCCAGTGGACATGCGCCGCGGCTTCGACGGCCTCGCGGCGGACGTCGCGAAGGTTTTGCAGGCCGATCCCTTTTCTGGCTCGGTCTTCGTCTTTAGAGGCAAGCGCGGCGACTATTTGAAGATTTTGACCTGGGACGGCTCTGGGCTGTGTCTTTTCGCGAAGCGTCTCGAGAAGGGCAAGTTCGTTTGGCCGCCAATCGTCGACGGCGCTTTGCATCTGACGCCGGCGCAACTCGCTCTGCTCGTCGAAGGGATCGATTGGCGCCGAACGGTCGCGCCGCCCGCGCCGGATCGGCCTGCCTTTGTTTGATAACGGGTTCGCTCCACGCGATCTCTGGTGCGGCGTCGGCGCTGTCGTGCTATAAATTGGCATGTCGCTCTCGCACGCTGATTTGCCTCACGATCCGGACAATCTGCGCCGCGTCTGTTGATTTCCGCTGAGATGTGACCCGGGAAGGCCAGAAATTTTCACTGAGAACTGACCCATGTTTTGACCTCCCCCTGGCTGATTGGTCGGGGGATCCAGGAGTGATCGACATGGCGTTATTGAGCGTAATCCGGCGCTGGCATTTCCGGCAGGACGTCCCGATCCGGGAGATCGAGCGGCGGACGGGATTGTCCCGGAACACGATCCGCAAATACCTGCGGGCGGACGCGGTGGAGCCAAAGTTCAAGGTTCCCGATCGGCCAAGCAAACTGGACCCATTCGCCGAGAAGCTGGCAGGTTGGCTGCGGCAGGAAGCAGGCAAATCGCGCAAGCAGAAGCGGACGGCGAAGCGCCTGCACGCCGACCTTGTCGCGCTCGGCTATGACGGCTCCTATGGCCGCGTCGCCGCCTTTGTTCGTCGCTGGAAGGCCGACCGACAGCGCGAGCAGCAGACCAGCGGTCGAGGAACATTCGTGCCGCTGGTCTTCCAGCCTGGCGAAGCGTTTCAGTTCGATTGGAGCGAGGACTGGGCCATTGTCGCCGGCGAGCGAACCAAGCTGCAGGTCGCCCATACCAAACTGTCGCACAGCCGGGCGTTTATCGTACGGGCCTATTTGCTTCAGACCCACGAGATGCTGTTCGACGCGCTGGCCGAGGCATTCCGGGTGCTGGGCGGCGTTCCCCAGCGCGGGATATTTGATAATATGAAGACCGCGGTCGATCGCATCGGGTCGGGCAAAGCCCGGCAGGTCAATGCCCGGTTCGCCGCGATGGCCAGCCATTACCTGTTCGAGACGGATTTTTGCAATCCGGCCTCTGGCTGGGAGAAGGGGCAAGTCGAGAAGAACGTGCAGGATGCAAGGCGCCGGCTATGGCAGCCGATGCCCAGCTTCCCCGATCTGGAGGCGCTGAACGCCTGGCTCGAGGAGCGCTGCATCGAGCAATGGGGACAGATCCAGCATGGCGTCCTGCCCGGCGCCATTGCCGATGTGCATGCCGAGGAAGTCGGGCGCATGATGCCGCTGGGGCGCCCCTTCGATGGCTTCGTGGAACATACCAAGCGCGTATCGCCGACATGCCTCGTGAACTTCGAACGCAATCGCTACAGTGTGCCGGCCTCCTTCGCCAATCGGCCCGTCAGTTTGCGCATCTACCCGGAACGGATCGTGGCAGCCGCTGAAGGGCAAATCCTGTGCGAACACCCGCGGATCATCGATCGATCCCATCATCAGCCGGGGCGGACGGTCTATGACTGGCGTCACTATCTGGCGGTGATCCAGCGCAAGCCCGGCGCCCTGCGCAATGGCGCCCCCTTTGCCGAACTGCCGGAAGCCTTCAGGCAGTTGCAGAGCCAGCTCCTCAAGCGTCCCGGCGGGGACAGGGAAATGGCCGAGATCCTGGCCCTGGTTCTACACCATGACGAGCAGGCCGTGCTCTGCGCGGTCGAACTGGCGATCGAGGCTGGCGTCGCCACCAAGACCCATGTCCTCAATCTGCTGCACCGCCTGACCGACGGCAAGGCGCCTCCGGCATCCCCGATCGACGCGCCCCAGGCTCTGGGCCTGAAGCGGGAGCCGCTTGCCAATGTCGAGCGCTATGACGCCCTTCGCGACAGGGGGCTGCCCCATGCGTCATGATCCCGCCAGCGCCGCCGTCGTGGTCATGCTGCGCGGCCTCAAGATGTATGGCATGGCGCAGGCCGTGAGCGACCTGATCGAGCAAGGAGCCCCGGCCTTCGAGGCCGCCGTGCCGATGCTCGCCCAGTTGCTCAAGGCGGAAATGGCCGAGCGCGAGGTCAGGTCCATCGCCTATCAGATCAAGTCGGCCCGGTTCCCGGCCTACAAGGATCTGGCCGGCTTCGACTTCGCCGCCAGCGAGGTGAATGAAGCTCTGGTCCGGCAACTGCACCGCGGCGAGTTTATGGGCGGCGCCGACAATGTCGTGCTGATCGGCGGGCCCGGAACCGGCAAATCTCACATCGCCACCGCCCTTGGCGTCCAGGCCGCCGAACATCACCGCAAAAAGGTCCGCTTCTTCGCCACGGTCGACCTCGTCAATGCGCTCGAGCAGGAAAAAGCCATGAACAAGGCAGGCCAGTTGGCCGAACGCCTGCTGCGTCTCGACCTCATCATCCTCGACGAGCTCGGCTATCTGCCGTTCAGCCCGTCAGGCGGCGCCCTCCTGTTCCACCTGCTCAGCAAACTTTACGAGCGCACCAGCGTCGTCATCACCACCAATCTCAGCTTCAGCGAGTGGGCCGGGGTGTTCGGCGACGCCAAGATGACCACCGCACTGCTCGACCGGCTTACCCATCATTGCCACATCCTTGAGACAGGCAACGACAGCTTCCGGTTCAAGGCAAGCGCCGCAGCTCCCAAAACACGAAAGGAAAAATCCGCCGCTTGACCCTCGCCCGCAACGCGGGACACAACATCCACCCGGGTCACTTCTCAATGAAAATCCCGGGTCAATTCGACGCGGA